>JAGVTU010000020.1 GCA_019136655.1 Bacteroidota bacterium | reverse complement strand
GAATTTGATGTTTGCCGAGTCACCATTGTTTCTGTAATAATAAATAAAATAATTGTCGGATAAATACGATGCCTGAAAATTGGTGGTGTTTTGCAATACTATATTGGGCTTTTTAATATTTGTTGTTGTATATACATTGCTGTTTCCTATTGAAAACACAGTTGTGTTGTCGCTTGTAAATGTTTGACTGAGATTTACCGAACTGCTGTCAGCAAAATGACAGTCTATGAGTACATAGTAGCTGATTGTTGTGGTTCCGGTATCGGTCACATCTACTTTCAGTGTATCACCATCAGAAAATAGCGTTGCATTGGTTGCACTTTCAAATTGCATGGCAACGCCTTTGGTTGCTGCACATGTACCACCGGCACTTACGTTCAGTGACGGGATTATCTGAAGTTGCGTCCCTGCCGGTGCTCCACTAAATTCCACAGTGAACAGATTCTTTAGACATGCTCCCACTTTAGGAGGTGCTGTTACCGTTACATTTACCTGCGCATGTAATAAACCGACCGCTATCAGCAGCAGGCTAAGAGTAGTGTAAATCTTTCTCATGATTATTTTGGTTTTATGGGTGATACTAAATTATAATATTTTATTGTGATTTGTAGGTGGTGGGATAAAAAAAATCGCGCGGTATAAAGCCACCTGTTCTGAGGTTCGGCTAAGAACCCATTACCAAATGAACAATACCCGCGCTTAGGCGAGCATTAGTTTCATCTTGGTAATTCTTGAATTTATTTAGCCGATTTCAGAACAAGATTCGCTAACGCAATTTTTTATTTATTTACTTTTATTATGTCATAGTTTTTATTTTATAATTGATTGGTGTAAAATTAAAAATTGATTTGACGTTAACAAAAGTAAATTTGATTAAATTTCACCTAAACAGACTAAAGCTCATAATAAATTTTAACTTATTTTATTATTTTACAACATCTATCTAAAACCCACCAAGAGCTTGCCTCTTGCCGGGAGTCAGGATAACTAACTCCGCCATTTATGGCGGAGACTAAACCTGAGCACAAACTCTCGGCATCCTGCAGTACTGCTTGACTGATTGGCGTTTTCAATAAAAAGAAAAACGGATAAACCCAGCAATAAAGACAAAGAACACGTTTTTATTTCGCATCTGTTGCTCACGCAGGCGTACCCGTTTTCAAGCACAAATATACAAAAAATTAATCCTAACACCCAACAATCCCGCAGTACTGCGGGATTGCCGGGTGTTCAGTGTGCGTCTGCGCCCTTTAGGGCCACGGGTGCGCGGAGGAAAAAAAAACTGACTCGTCCTAAAAAAAGTTTACAGTTTAATTGATTAATCCTGCTATTAGTTTACAGTTCATTTTTAGTCCTGAAATGTGTTTACAAATGTATTTTGTTTCCGATAGTAATTCTTCCATAATCTTTCTGTTTTTATTTTAGTTTTTGAATGATGAATACTGTTTGGTGTGAAGTTGCTGATGCTCATATGTGGCCTTTCGTTATTGTATAAATCTACTACAGCTTGGAGTAGTCCCTTGGCATCTTTGAGGTTATTAATTTCATACGTTTCTAAATACTCTTCTTTAATAATTCCATTTACGCGTTCGGCTACTGCATTCTCTAAAGGGTCGCCATTTTCTGTCATGCTGATTTGTATTTTATTATCCTGCAATAGCTTTACATAGGCATGGCTGCAATATTGAATTCCTCTGTCGCTGTGATGAATGGGATTCATAAGGTTCTTTGGCTCCAGGCCGGAGAGAGCCATCTGCAAGGCTTGAATACTTTCAATGGCCTCCATCGTTTCAGCTACCTGATAGCCAACAATTTTATGTGAGTAAGCATCGGTTATAAAACTGATGTAAAGGTGTTCCCTTGAGTTTATTTTCCAGTAGGTAATATCACTTACCCAAAGTTGATTTGGTGCAGTGGGAACAAACTCACGAATGAGATTTGGATACTTTCTTAACCAGTGATAGGAGTTGGTAGTTTGTATTCTTCGTTTTCGTTTGCGTATTAACAATTGATTTGCCGATAGCATGTTAAACAGCGCATCTCGGCCCATTTTTATTTGATGCTCCATTATAAAAGGTTGCAGCAGTTCATACAACTTTCGTGTTCCCATTCTGCGATGGTTTTTCCGAATTTCTTTTACACGTTGTATTATCAAATCTTCTTCCAGGGTAGTTGATATGCCTTCCCAGTTGTTTTGATAATAAGCCTGTCTGGTGATACCAAACCATCCACATAATCTGGCCAATCCTATGTGTGCAAAATTGCTTTTCATTGCTTCTATGGTTTGGTATTGTACTTTTTTCGTATTGGAATTTTAAACTCCTTTTCTGCAATATCCACCATCGTTGAAAACGCTATTGCCTTTAATTCGGCTTCTTTTAGCTGTTTTTCTAATTCAGCTATTCGCCTTCTCAATTGCAGGTTTTCAAAAGATGCATCGGTTGTTTTAATGGGTTTGGCTGATTCCTTTTTCATTTGCGCCTTTGGATACAAATTAGACACAATATTAGTTGTTCTATTTTTATTTCCCGGCAGGTATCCAAATTTAATCATCCATCTAAGCAATTGCCCATGATCTCCCTTCCCTGTATATTTTCTCCAGATGAATTCTTTGGTACAACCCGTGGCAATGTACTCATGAATAATTTTGTGCTTCTCTTCCTCAGCAAAATAAGTTGCCGTTTTTTGAATGATTTTTTTGTCCATTTTTTACACTTTTTTGTGTAAACCTATTTTAGGACAAGTCAAACATAACTCCGCCATTTATGGCGGAGAATAAAAGCACCAAACAAAAAAAGGCTTTAGCCTTGACTAAATTTCACAAGTGCGTTTGCGCCCTTTAGGGCCACGGGTGAGCGAAGGAAAGCATCTGCACTTAATGTTTACCATTCGCTTACATCCTCACACCACAACTCTCCCTCTCCTTCGAACCCATCCACGGTGAGCACTCTCCCTCTCCTTTGGAGAGGGCTGGGGTGAGGACAAAAAAAATTGTTCTTCTCAAAAAAAATCACCTACCTTTATAGTCCCAAAAGAAAACTACAATCAGTTATCGAAAACATGAATTAAAATAAACACCCAAAACCACCATCATGAAAAACATCATCCTCATCACACTCCTTTCTCTCTCATCTCCTTTTTGGATGGTGAGCCATGCTCTTGCACAAAATCTTGTTCCCAACCCGAGTTTTGAAGATACGTTAGATTGTTTTGATCATTTTGGAGCTCCTGAAGCAGCTTTTCCATGGTTTACACCTACTTATTGTACTCCCGATTATTATACTGCAAACAGTGATTGCGGTTATCCATCGCTAAATAATCCTAGTGGATTTCAATTGCCACATTCAGGAGTAGCTTATATGGCAGGTTATCAATGGTCAGGAAATGTCCGAGAATACTTTGGAGTTAGACTTGATTCCACACTTCAGTCTAATGTTAAATATAAAGCCGGATTTTACGTATCTCGTGCAGAAAAATTCAAATATGCTATTGATAAAATAGGGATTTACTTTAGTGTTGATACTACAGGTTTTTATGGTAATTCGTGTGAGCAACTGTATTTTACTCCTCAGGTAGAAAATGCTTCAGGTAATATTTTAAGTGATACAGCTAATTGGACATTAATTACCCAAACCTTTCTTGCTGTTGGTGGAGAACAATTTTTAACGATAGGAAATTTCAGGGACAGTGCTAATACAACAGTCGTAATAGCAAATCCCAATTCGATCTATTATGGTGCCTATTATTATATAGATGATGTTTTTGTTTACAGATGTGATACTTGTTCGATAACCTCATTAAATAACCCAAGCAGTAAACCTACAATAAGCGTGTTTCCTAACCCGATGAATGAATCTTCTGTATTAAGGTTTATTTCCACCCAAGAATTCCTTAAAACAATATATGTTATTGATTTGAATGGAATTATCAAAGAAAAAATAACAATACCCAATATTGAAGTTGATTACAGAGTTGAGTTAAAACGAAGAGGCCTTTCTCAAGGAATTTATTTTTTAAAAATTGAAACTAACATTAATACCTATAATCATAAATTAATCATTATTTAAATCATTATCAAAATGGAAAGAATAACAAAACACATCGTATGCTTCATAGCAATAATATTGCTGGGTATAAAACATGTATTCCCACAAGCGGGAGTAGATTGGCAACTCTTAGGAAATAATGGCACAAATCCTATAATTCATTTTGTCGGCACACGGGATGTTCAACCCCTTCAATTCGGCACAAACAATACATTTCCGCAAATGATATTGAATACTAATGGATTTGTTGGTATTGGAAATTTTACAGGTATTTATCCGGCAAGTCTGCTGCATTTATATGATCCGAATGCTGGTGCGGTTAATTTGAGAGTTACAAATTTATCAACTGGTTCAACTAATATGGATGGTTTTACAGTGGGATTATTCAGCAACATTGCACAATTTAGGCAATATGAAAATGCTCCTTTTTCTTTTTTAAGTATTGATCCTATTTCTAATACTTGGCGCGAAAGAGTAAATATTTCACATGTGCCTAAAACCAATTACCCTACCTATGAACCTACTCGTGTAACTATAAGCCAAAATGGTGCGCCTATTACAAATCCAACTTCATTACTTCATATTGGGTATGACTTGGGAATTTCAGTAGGCACCAGAGACTGGATGGATGTTGGAATGACTTCTGGAGCTGGAAGTGATTTTATGTATGTCGGATTAAAAGATGAGTCAGGAGATACACCACCAATTTCTGATTTTAATGATGCCATTATTGGATGGGGCGATAATAAAAATCTTCCCGATAACTTTAATGACCTTAGATTCATTTTTACAACACCCTCAAATTTTGGAGGTCAATCAGGCACACCTGAGGGTTTAGAAATAGCCCGAATGAGTTGGGATGGAAATGTCGGTATCGGAAATTTTTATAATACTACAGTCTCGAATATAATTAGACCTCAAAGAAGACTTGAAATATTAAATGATCCTTCACAAGGAACTTTTATACCTCAATTTAGATTAACTGCTGTTCAAAACATGAGGCATTTGGACCGATTTTCAAACCACCTCAAGGGGTGATTTATTTATTCATCCTTCAGCTGCTGCACAAGACAGGTATGTAGGTATAAATGAATTAAGTCCCGGAAACACACTTGAAATAAACTCAGGCATAACTGCACCGTTAGGAACCAGGCAACCTGCAGGATTAAGATTTACCAACCTGAATACAAACTCCCAACCGCAACCCACTTCATGGCCAATTAATAACAGGTGTGTACTAAGCGTTGACGACAATGGCGATGTAGTATTGGTGAATGATGTAGGTGGAGGCAGCGTTAACAGCAATTGTGCTACAGCCGATATAGTAGCCCGATTTGATAACACAGGTAATTTACTGCAATGCAGCGATATTTACAACAATGCTGCATCTCCTAACAACCGAATAGGATTGTTTACAACTGACCCTCGTTTAAAATTCCAGTGCGAATCAACTGCTTTTTTTACCATTAATCATGTAACTCCTGCTACTGCTAATTATGGTCTCTATCATCCTAATTCAGCAGTTATCATTGATTCAAAAAATAATGAAGCATTATCAATTCTTCATAGCGGCAACAGCGGCAACAAAGATTTGTTTCGCATTTACGGTGATGACAATACTCAGTATCACCTGCGTATAAAAGGCACAACCACCGGCTCTGCAATATCCAACAGCGTTACCTTCGACCATGAAGACAATGGTACAAACGTATCCAGTTGGATGGCGTATAATGCATTGCAGCATATCACACTTTTCAAAGACGATTTCAACACCAATCCCTTTCCTAATACCAATCTTGGATTTAATTACCTGAATGCAAGTGCCGCTTCAAGCAAAGTATATGTAGAAGCACAAACACCTGTTGGCTACGCTAATAACAATATGAACTTTGGTTTAACAGCGGGTAATACAAACACCCAGGTTAACACTACCGTTTATGCAGGAATATTGGGATATTGCAACGGAAGCAGAGGAGCAGGTGCCGCCAACATTGGTGGAATGTTTTACGCAAAAGGTGCTCATACAAAAAACTATGCAGTACAGGGTATAGCAAGTTCGTTGGATAATACAGGAGGTGGTGTAGAAAATGTTGCAGGATATTTTCTTACAAATATCAATGGTGATAACAACAAAGGTTTATACTGCGAATCATTAGGAGGCACTGCCACCAATTATGGAATCTATGCCAAAGTAAATTCTAGTATTTGCCAGAACACCCCAATTGGTCAACCCCCTATGTGCAGCAGTGCAGCAGGTTTTTTCAATGGAGCTGTTTACACCACAGAGGATTATTATCAGACCAGCGATTCAACCCTTAAACAAAACATCACAGCGGTATATCAAACTGACACATTGCTTAAAAACATATCAGTTTATTCATTTACCTACGACACATTAAATGCTTATGATATAAATTTAGAAAAAGGCACACATTATGGATTGATTTCGCAACAGGTGCAGCAGGTGTTTCCTTCAATGGTAAAAAGTTTTATTCAACCCGAACAATATGACTCCAGCGGAAACGTCATCATACAGCAAAAAAATATTTTAGCACTCAACTACTCCGAATTTATCCCCTTACTGATCGCAGGATATAAGCATCAGAGCACCATTAACGACAGTCTCATACAAAATATACAGACATTGCAAAGTAGGCTCGATTCATTGATTATAGCCGTAGCCAATTGTTGCAACGCTCCAATGCTAAACCAAAACCCTAACGGCAATGAGAAATCCATAGAGTTGGAAAATACGCCTCCCGCCATTATTCTCAATCAAAACGACCCCAATCCATTTGCAGAAAACACAACAATAACATGGAGCATTCCGCCACAGGGTAACCAAACGTTCAATGCTATGTTGGTATTTTACAATACAGATGGAAGAATTTTAAAAACAGTTAAGATCAACGAAACAGGCAATGGCACATTGTTGGTTTATGGTAGCAAATTATCATCAGGTATTTACAGCTACTCCTTAGTAGTCAATGGCAAAACCATTGAAACAAAACGCATGATGAAATTGAAGTAATAATTTCAACCCGGCAATCCCGCTGAACTGCGGGATTGCTGGATGTCAAGATCAATTTCTTTATTAGAGAATTTATAAAATAAAATCAATTTGAAATAGAATTTTTCAAATTCTCCGGTGAGCCTCTCAATCCCAGTTCAATCACATCCAAATCTTTTATCGTTTTATTTTCTATGGTAAACATCACCATCGTTCTCATGTGATGAAATCCATGTATGCCTGCAGCTCCCGGATTGATGTGCAGCAATCCCGGAATGTTTTTATCAGGCATTATTTTTAAAATATGGGAATGTCCGCTGATAAATAAATCGGGCTTAGTGATTCTAATTTCATTTTTTACTTCAGGTGCATAGTGCCCGGGATAACCACCAATATGCGTCATCCACACATGCACTTCTTCGCAGTAAAATTTCTGATGCAGCGGATATACGTTGCGCAACAGGTGTCCGTCCACATTGCCGTAAACACCTCGCAAAGGTTTTATGGCAGCAAGTGTATCTGCAACGTCAAGGTTTCCAAAATCACCGGCATGCCAAATTTCATCAGCCTGTTGCACATATTTCAGAATTTTCGCATCCAAAAAACCATGCGTGTCCGATAACAAAGCAATGCGCTTCACTTCGCAAAGAAACCGGAAATACTTTTACAAACCTGTTCTGTTTGTTCAGTTGTCAATTCATAATACATGGGAAGGCGCAGCAGTGTGTTGGTGAGTTTGTCTGCTACGGGCAGTTCGCGCCCGTCATGTTTTTTCTCATAATATGCCGACTTATGCAGAGAGATGTAATGAAATACTGCATGTATTTCAGCAGATTTGAGATGTGCAATCAGTTTGGTGCGTGTATCCAAATCATTCAGCACAATATAAAACATGTGGGCATTGTTGGTAGCGTAATCAGGCAAATGAGGCAGTTGTAAAAAACCTTTTTCCGCCAATGGTTTCAGGCGCTCATAATACAGTTCCCACAGTTGCTTTCGCTTGTGTTGAATGACGTCAGTCTGCTCCAACTGTGCTAACAACACAGCGGCAGTAATTTCACTTGGCAGAAATGATGAACCTGCATCCACCCATCCATATTTGTCCACTTCACCTCTGAAAAATGCAGAGCGGTTGGTTCCTTTTTCGCGGATTATTTCTGCGCGTTTTTCAAACTGAGGATCATTCACCACCAACATTCCACCTTCGCCACTTATAATATTTTTAGTGTCGTGAAATGAGAATGCCGCAAGATGTCCGATACTTCCCAAAGGTTTTCCTTTATAATAAGAGTCAATTGCCTGAGCGGCATCTTCTACCACAAACAGATTATGTTTTTCTGCAATCTGCATGATGGCATCCATATCGCAGGCCACACCGGCATAATGCACCGGCACAATTGCTTTGGTGCGTGGTGTTATCAGCGATTCAATTTTTGTTGCATCTATATTTCCTGTGGAAGCCTCGCTGTCTGCAAAAACTATTTTGGCTCCTCTTAAAACAAATGCATTCACGGTTGAAACGAATGTATAGGAGGGAGCAATCACTTCATCACCGGGCTGTATGTTCAGCAATATGGCACATGCTTCCAGTGCATCGGTACACGAAGTGGTAAGCAACACTTTTCTGAAGCCATATTTTTCAGTAATCAGTTTATGACAACGCTTGGTAAATTCACCGTCACCGGATAATTTTCCTGCACGAAATACCTCTGCGATATAGTCAATTTCTTTGCCTGTAATGTATGGTTTGTTAAAAGGAATTGGCATGAACAGTTTATTTTTTTATGAATTGAATATGTTGAATACTTTCTGTTGTACGCAATTCTATGATGTAGGTTCCCTTGGCGAGATACGGCACGCCAAAACTGAAACTGTTATAACCTGAAGAAATATTACCGCTGAAAAGACTTCTGACTTTTTTTCCTGTAACATCAAATAATGTGATGTCAGCTTCAGAACTTGCAGGCTGACTGATGTGTATTTCCATATTGTCGGTAACTGGATTAGGCGTAACCGACATGTGAGTTTTATTCTGATTCAGAGAAATACATTTTTCATTGTTGTCAGGATTGGAATCTTCTGCACCATTTGCTGCAACTATTCTCACGCAGGTATAATCAGGCAAGGTGTTTCCTGTATAAATTTTAGTTTTTAAATTATAGGTTTTTTCTGTGCCTGATGGAATGTTGAACTCTGCACTTTCGATAAAGGTGCTTTTGTTTTCAGTAGTAACTCTTAAATCAAAAGAACTTACTGAGTTGTTTCCGATGTTTGAAATGAGTGATTGAATAGACAGATAACCGTCATCCACAGAATAAAGCAGAGCCTTAAGCCACAAATCGGTGAATGGAATTATTACATCATACCATTGTTGCTGCTGTGCTTCGCAACCGAAAATACTCTCAGCAGTAAGTGTAACCAAATACGAACCTGTGTCGGCATAAACATGCGTAGCATTTACCACATTACTTATGGCAGAGCCATCACCAAAATCCCACTCATACTGCGAAGCACCCGAAGAATTATTGATAAACTGAATAGCATTTGAAGGTGCTCCTGTTTCAGGTAAAATGCTAAACGCTGGCTGCGGTGCAGGTTTGATATTGATGACCGTTTGCATGGAGTCATTGCAACCACCTGCTGCATTTGCCAACAGTGAAATGGTGTAATTTCCCGGAGTGGAAAAAGTATGTGACGGCATGGAGTCTGTTGAAGTTTGTCCATCACCAAAATTCCACTGCCAGTTAAGTACGCTGGTGTTGTTCAGGTTGGTTTGATTGATAAACTGTACAGGTTCATTCTGACAAATGCCATCAGATATAAACGATACAACAGGGCGGTTGTAAATCGTAATGGTATCGAACTGTACATTTTGGCATCCGAAAGAATCAACTACAGCAAGCGATACAGGATAAGTCCCGCTGTTTGCATAAGTATGTGTAGTGTTTGGAATAAATGAATAAGTATTATCTCCAAAAGCCCATGTCCATGCATAACCTGAAATGTTATTGTTAGGAAGATAATTAAACGCAGTTGTTTGCCCTTTGCATATTCCGCTGTATGAAAACGTAAAATCAGGCTGAGGTCGTACATTGAAATTTTCGGTGTGTGTATTGCTGCAACCATCAATTGTAGTTACGGTAAGAGTAGCAGATGCCGGACCTGCTGAATTGAAAATGATATTCGGTGACGGGAAGGTACTGCTGCCGCCATTGCTGAACTGCCAGTTCCACTGGTTGATTATTCCATTGCCGATATAACTTGTGTCGAGAAAATAGATATCACTGTTCTGACATTGCAATGCCTGAATAATAAAACCTGCAACAGGATTTTCAAAAATGCTGATGATGTGTGAAACAGTATCTGAACAACCGTTGTCGGCAGTTACCTGCAACACGGCATTATAATTTCCGGGCAGGCTGTAAGTATTGTTTGCGTTTTGCGATGATGCTGAATTGCCATCACCAAAAATCCACGACCAGTTGTTGATGTTGAGTCCTGAAGGTGCAGATGACGAATCACTGAAAATTAAATTGCTTCCTTCGCAACCGTTAGCTGCAGTAAATGCAGCGGCAGGGCCAGGTGTTATGTTGATGGTTTGACTGAGCGATGACGAACAGTCATTGCCTGCAGAAACGGTCAATGTTATAGTAAAGGTTCCTGCATTGTTGTAAGCATGCACCGGATTCTGAGTATGTGAAGTATCGCCATCGCCAAAATCCCAGAACCAGGAGTACAGATTGTTTCCTGTAGTAGCGTCAGTAAATGCAACAGGATTTCGCTGACAACTGGTTGAAGCAAAACTGAAATTTACAGTTGGAGGAGTAGAAACTACAACATTTTGAGTCAATGTATCTGAACAGCCCTGATTGGAATAAGCAATCAGAGATACAGGATAAGTGCCTGCACCCGGGTAGGCAAATACAGTATCTGTTTGTTGAGTGGTAGCTCCTGAAAACCCTAAATCCCACAAATAGGTCAACGGGCTTCCATCATCAATGACAGAAGTATTTGTAAATTGTACGGTATCACCTTCGCAGGTGTTTGTTGTTGTAAAATTACTTTGAGGAGTAGAGTGTACCACTACTAATTGTGCGGTAGTATCTGTACAACCATCGTTGGCAATAGCAATCAGTTGTACAACATAAGTATTACCTGTTGCATAGATATGAACCGGATTTTGATCAAAAGAAGGCTGGGTTAAATCTCCAAAATCCCATTGCCAGGTTTGTATTCCCGACACAGAATAGGATGAATCTGAAAATATTGTTGGTGAAAATGCACAGGATGTGGTAGCACCAAAATTTACCACAGGCAAAGCATGTATTGTTACAGGAATGATGGTATCTTTTTCGCATCCTGCAGTGATAGTAAGTTTGACTTGATACGTGCCCGGTGATTGAAACTGATGATATGGAAATTGTTGAGTGGAAGTCGTACCATCACCAAAATCCCACAGCCATGCAGTAACCGGCCCTGAAGGCGATGACGATAAATCACTGAATGAAATACTGTCGGCAGGATTGAAACAAAGATTATTGCTGAAAGTAAAATTAGCCGTAGGCCCACTGATGATGTACACACTGTCGTAAGCAACAGACTGATAACCGTTGCTATCCGTAACTGTCAGAGAAAATTTATTCCAACCTGTGGTGAAGTAACTAAAATCAGGATTAGCTGCTTCGCTGTAATAATTTATGCAGGAATCAATATATACCTGCTCGACAAAATTCAGTGATGGAATATCACAAACCACTAGTTTGGTGATGGATGAATCAGTGAGAGATTCAATCTGATTTGGCCCGAAATAAAAAGTAGGTGATGTGTTTACTGTTGGTGATGAACTGAAATCGTTGTTTGCAAACTGGAGATATTTCAGTTGTTTGTTGGCAGAGTCGGTAAAATAAACATAGTAACTTTCAAACTCCTGCGAAATATTTACTGATTTATTTCCTGAAGATCCTGTGCTGCTGTACGACTGAGATGTAGGAGGTGCATTCAGTCCTGTTGAGAATAATAACTTAGTAATATCACCTGTTAGTGCATCTGATAAAAATGCAACAGGAGGGCTGCAAGTCATACTCAAATCAATATCTGTTAAACTTCCTGCTCCGGCAACTGTGTAAGTATAAAGTTCAGTAGGAGCATTGGTCATCGAATTTCCGAATGAAAGACAGGTTATGGTTCCGTTACCACGATTGGCAATAAATGCATAAAAGTTTTGATTGTTTTTGACCAACCTCAAATCAGCAGGATTGGATAAAGATGGAAATGCTGACAATGGTGTAACAACAGGAGTGTTTAAAATTCCGGCAGGAAAAGACAAAAGCGAAAGTGAATTAGTAGGTGAATAACATGCAAGACCGTAAACAGATGAATCGCCCTCGATAATAAAATCAAAACAATTAAATTTTGGAAAAGAACCGAATGTCTGAGCATTAAAAGGTCGTGAGGAAAGATGATTGCCTATGGTGCCAATTACTAAATTGTTGCTGATGGTATCCATTGCTATCATGTAATATTGTCCACCTGCTTTCAGCAAATCAAAATCAGTCATGGTGGATAGCGTGTAATTGGAGTACCTGTAAAACTGATATTGCGTAAGTCCGTGTTGTTCTTTCGGGCAGAAGTCCCACTTAAATGAAAGTCCGTCACCGGTAGAAGTGTTGATGATGGGTAGCGGAGTTCCGCTACAGGCAGTATCAGGCAAGCTGAAGGAGGCTACAGGGCATTGTGCAAAGCCACTGCTGTAAAGTACAGTTAGCAGCAGTGATAACAGTATTCTTCGCATTTAAAGGTGGTTTTTAAAAATTGAAAGTAAATGTATATAAATTTGACGTTAAAAAAATGAGGGAATTACTTTTTTGTTCTAACAATATTCACAAAACAGAAGAAATACGAAAAATGCTGCCTTCAGGTTACAGAATATCGAGTTTGAAGGAGGCAGGAATTTTTACAGATATACCTGAAACAGGAGAAACTTTTGAAGAGAATGCCTTGATAAAGGCAAGTGCAGTTAAATCAAATAATCATTCAGGATGTTTTGCTGACGACAGTGGGTTGTGTGTTGAATATTTAGATGATGCACCCGGAGTGCATTCTGCACGATATGCTGGTGAGCACGCTACTGATGATGAGAACAGAAGTAAACTATTGAATGAATTGAAAGATATCAGCAATCGCAGAGCATATTTCATCACCGTAATTTGTTTACTGATGGATGAAAATGTTTATTATTTCGAAGGTCGTATTTACGGTAGAATTGCAACAGAAGAAAAAGGGTTTGGTGGCTTTGGTTACGATTGTATTTTTATTCCCGATAGTTATGATAAAACGTTTGCGGAAATGACTTCAGATGAGAAAAATAAAATCAGCCATCGTTATCTGGCACTGCAAAAAATGATGCAGTTTCTGAAAGAAAAACAAAATATTTAATTACAGATTAAAACTTTGTCCTTCTTCAGGAATTTCTACATGACGGAAACCTTGTTGCAGTAATTTTTCTTTAAAATCGAGTTGCACTTCATACTCACCATGAACAAGAAAAAGTTTCCTGACTTTTGAAACATCCTGACACGACAAATATTGTTGCAACTCTTTGTAATCGGCATGTGCACTGAAAGATGAGATTACTTCAACTTTTGCTTTTACAGGATATTCAACACCAAATATTTTTACTGTTTCGGAGCCGTTCATCAGTTGACCACCAATGGATTGAGGTGTGCAATAACCAACAATTAAAATAGTGTTTCGTGGATTTTCAATGTTGTTTTTGATGTGATGTTTTATACGACCGGCTTCAATCATACCTGATGCTGATATGATGATACAAGGTCCGTTGTAATCGTTTATCTTTTTTGATTCTTCCACCTTGCGTACATATTGTAGCGTACTGAATCCGAACGGATCCGAATCCTTCTTCATATATTTCCGTACATCAAGATTAAAGAACTCACTGTGTTTGCGCATAATGTTTGTGGCATCAATTGCCAAAGGGCTATCTACATACACCGGTATATCAGGAAGTTTTCCTTCAGTCTTATATCTGTCGAGCGTATAAATAATTTCCTGTGTACGTCCCAAACTGAAAGCAGGAATTATCAGTTTCCCTTTGCGAACGGTGCAGGTATCTAAAACTGTATCGAGTAGTTTTTGTCGTGCATCACCACTGTAATCGTGCAAACGGTTGCCATAAGTTGATTCGCACAGTATGTAATCTGCTTGCGGAAATGCAGCAGGTGGCTTTAATATCAAATCATGATAACGGCCTACATCACCTGAAAATGTCAGATGTTTCACTTTGCCATTTTCAGTAATTCTTAAATTTACACTGGCACTCCCAAGAATATGTCCTGAGTCCGTGAATTGAAACGACACTTCATCATCTATTGTTTTCCATTCACCTATAGGAACAGGTCTGAAAAACGACATCATTTTTTCTACATCCTCTACATCATAAATTGGTTCAAGTTTGGGTAAACCATTGTTTTTTCGTTTTTTATTGATATACTCAACGTCACTTTGCTGTATGAAAGCACTATCAGTCAGCATTATCTGGCATAAATCAATAGTTGCCTGAGTAGTAAATATGGTTCCTGTAAAACCTTGTTTCACCAAATTAGGAATATTACCTGAATGATCAATATGTGCATGTGAAAGAATTAAGACATCAATATCGGCAGGATTAAATCCAAAATGTCTGTTTAATCGGTCGTTATCTTTACCTCTGTTTTGGAAAAAGCCACAATCGAGCAGAATTTTTTTTCCTTGTGCTGTAGTTATCAGATGTTTACTGCCAGTAACATTGCGTGCAGCACCATAAAATGTTAATTGCATAATTTACAAAACTACTGAAATATTAGATGCAATTATTTATCAACATTATGACCTGAGTTTAAGATGTGTTTTTAGCTTTGCACCCGATAAAATTGCTTAAACATCAGAGCATGACTTTACTTCAGTATTTTCTTCCAAACGACAAAAAGTTTTTCCCTTTATTTGACCGGGCAGCAACAAATTTGCAAGAAGCCGGAAAAGCCATGTATAAGTTGGTTACAGCACAATCTCAAGATGAGCGAATGCAATTTATCCGTCAAATTGAAGACCTTGAACACCGTGGTGATGAAATAACTCATGAAGTGTTTAAAGAGCTCAGCACCAATTTTATTACTCCTTTCGACAGAGAAGATATCCATCGGCTGGTGAGTGCAATTGACGATATTCTCGATTACATTAACGGATCAAGCAAACGCATAGAACTTTATAAGTTGAAGCAATGCACTTCGGATATGATTAAGTTATCGGAACTTCTGCAAACACAAACCGAAGAACTGAGACGATTGATTTATGAATTGAAGAATAAGAGAAATTTGCGTAATATCACTGAGTCATTGGTGCTAATAAATTCTATAGAAAACCATGCCGATGATATTTTTGATAATGCTGTTGCACGATTGTTTGAAACTGAAACCAATGCCATTGAATTGATAAAGCAGAAGGAAATTCTTTCGGCCCTCGAAACAGCTACCGATATGTGTGAAGATGCTGCAAATATTATTGATTCGATTATCGTAAAAATGGCATAATGATTATATGAGTGAAGCACTAATCATTATAATTGTTCTTGCGCTGATTTTTGATTTTATCAATGGGTTTCATGATGCTGCAAATTCTATTGCAACAGTTGTTTCAACCAAGGTATTGAGTCCACTTACAGCAGTTTTATGGGCAGCTTCATTCAACTTTCTTGCTTATTGGATTTTTCATCTGAAAGTGGCTGATACGGTGGCTAAAACTGTAAGACCTGAAAGCATTACATTAATGGTTGTTGCTGCAGGCCTTGTAGCTGCTATTATTTGGAATTTGCTAACGTGGTGGTGGGGAATTCCAAGCAGTTCTTCCCATACGCTAATTGGCGGGTTTGCAGGAGCAGGAATTGCAAATGCCGGTTCATTGCATGCAGTGCATTTAGGTACAGTTATGCCGGTAATTTATTTTATTGTTCTGGCACCTGTTATGGGCATGATATTATCTTATATTATTTCAGTAATAACGATTAACATTTGTAAGAAAACATCTCCTTCCAAAGTTGACAGAATATTCAGACGATTGCAGTTGTTGTCTTCGGCAGCATATAGCCTTGGTCATGGAGGTAATGATGCACAGAAAGTTATTGGTATTGTTGGAGCTGCTATGCTTTCGCATGGTATGATTACAGATATAGAACATATTCCTGAATGGGTGCCATTGGCATGCTACTCAGCAATTGCTTTCGGTACTTTGTTTGGAGGTTGGCGTATTGTAAAAACAATGGGACAAAGAGTTACTAAATTAACACCTTTTGAAGGTTTTACTGCTGAGACTGCCGGTGCACTGACACTTTTTGGTACGCAACATTTTAAAATTCCTGTGAGTACAACTCATACGATTACCGGATCTATTATAGGTGTAGGGATGACAAAAAGAATTTCTGCTGTTCGCTGGGGTGTTACCATTAAACTTATCTGGGCTTGGGTGCTAACAATTCCAATTTCAGCAGCTCTTGCAGCAGTAGTATTCTTGATTGCCAAGAAAATTTTTGCCTGAAAAATTTTTAGGACCTGATACCGCAATAGTATTAATTAAGATTTATAATTTAGCATTGCTTTAATTTCGCATTGTGTCCTGCGTAATCCGGTATTTTTGTATTAATTCTAATTCATGACAAAACACCTGATGAATATAGTGATAATCATTCTGTCAATATTATTATTCATTACAATTACATGGATGTTAACAAAGTATTTGGCCGATCGTGAGTTTACTAATCAGGTAAATGCTCTCTTTGCGAATTCGGGAAAGATTCAGAATAAAAATTTTCAATATTCACAGTTACAGAATTTACCTGAACCGGTACAACGATATTTTAAACTTGTTCTTCCGGAAGGACAACCCTACATCAGTTACGTAAGACTTAAACATGACGGACAATTCAAAAGTGGTCCTGATAAGAAATGGACTGATATTGAAGGTGAGCAGTATTTTACAACACAAACACCGGGATTTATTTGGAAAGGTGCAACAAATATGTTTACTGCAAGAGATATATTTTTGTCAGGGGAAGGCAGGTTGACTGTATTGCTTTTTTCAATGATTAAAATTGTTGATGCAACAGGAGAGAAGTACGATGACGGTGAGCTTCTCAGATGGCTTGCCGAGAGTGTTTGGTTTCCTACTAGTCTTTTACCTAGTGATAGTCTTAAATGGACAGCTGTGAACTCCGAACAGGCTAACCTGTTATTTACATTAGATAAAAAAGAACTGAATTATTTAGTTACTTTTAATGAGAAGGGAGAGATTGTTTCTTTTCAGACTAAACGGTATATGAATGAAGATAGTTTGGAAATTTGGTTAGGGAATGTTTCATCTTATAATAGGATAAACGGAATACTGATACCGACAATGATTGAGGCAGTATATAAACTTAAAACCGGAGATTATAGTTATGCAAAATTTAATCTGAAAAATATTGAATATGATATCCCACAAAAGTTTGAATTATGATTGGAAAATAGCTTGCTGCTAGTATTTGGAATAAAAACTCATATAAAGGAAAAACGGAAGACTTGCATGTCTTCCGTTTTCTTAACAAACAATTTACAAATAGAGAATTATAATTTCTTAATTGCACCTTCAGCAACCCATTTATCTCCAAATGCTTTCTTATCGAACTGAATATGATATTTATTCTCACCCACTTCAATAATTGTTGCAGGTTCCGGTATCATACCATATTCAACTTCTACTTTAAATTTTGTTAACGGAGAAGAAGTAACTTCCTTCTGGGAATCTTTCAGCCTGTCAGCAGTTACCCATTCATTCCGGCTGTCGCCCCAGCCGTCATAAGTTACAAAATAAGTTTTCACTTCTAAGTTAACTTTCAGAATTTTTCCGGGATACCATGATCCGTTAGAGTTAATCTGCACTTTGTCATTCACCTTTTGTGCAAGCGAAATGGTGAAACTGCCTATGATAAAGGCAAGCGTTAAAATAATTTTATTCATAATATTTAGATAATCTTTTGAAGCTAAGAATTTCTGAATAATTTTTGAAGTTTTCCAACATACAGCATATACTCATAAGTAAATTAAATTACCTGAACCCGAATGTGCCCTGATGTCGTGTATTTAAAGTTCGTTTTATATTTTTGAACGGTTAATAAAGTCATGGCATTACCGATAAAGACACGTATTCTTAATAAACTCAGACTCATCAACCAATTGCCTTTTGTAGAAAGATGGTTGGTAAGCCGTTCTATAAAAAAAGACAAACTTGCAAGGCGGATGATTGGTGGCCAATATTTATATAAGAAGGGCGCCATAAGGAGATGTACACGTGAGGGAATAAATTATGAATTGCATATAAACGATTATCTGGATCACGGGATTTATTTCGGTTTTCAGGATGCGGATGATTTTAATCGTGACAGCCTGATGAAACTTGTGAGAACCGGAGATGTAGTGTTGGACATTGGAGCTAATATTGGCGATACTGCATTGCACATAGCCAAAATTCTTAATAACAAAGGAACTGTTTATGCTTTTGAACCATCTCCCGGTGTATTTAAGAGACTTGAGAAAAATGTGAGTATAAATCCGTTTTCAAATGTTAAACTTTTTAATGTGGCACTTGGTGATGCTGAAGGCGAACTTTCATTTGTAAGCACACGAGAGCAACATACCGGAGGTGCTTATGTGAGCAAAGATTTAAAGACCGGTACACAAGTAAAAGTAACAACTCTCGACAGGTTTGTTGAAGAAAATAATATCGCACATATAGACTTAATTAAAGTGGACACGGAGGGATTTGAATTGTTTATTGTAAAGGGTGCAGAAAACACATTAAGAAAACTGAGACCTACCTTGTTTATGGAAGTTAGCGAAAACCTGTTGCAACGTGCAGGCACTTCAGCTTCGCAGCTTATTGCCTTACTGAAATCGCTGAAATATCGCTGTTCTCATGCTGAAACCGGAGAAAAGATTACCCCACAATATGATTTCTCACACAGGCATTTTGATGTAATTTGTCGCCCTGAATAACCGTAATTAATTTACGTTCAAACGATTATTGTGTCATAAAAAAAATTATCTTTGCAGCCTCTAAATTTTAATCGTAAAAAATGACGAATAAGAAAAATTCAGGCTTTGATGTTGAATCTACTTTAGACAGAGCAGAATCGTATATTCAGGAAAATAAAAAAAGTCTCACCATCATTGGAGTAGCCGCCTTGTTACTGCTGGGTGGATATTTTGCATACAATCAGTTTATTGTAAAGCCACAGGAACTAAATGCAAGTAAGCAGATGTTCATGGCTGAATATTATTTTAAAAATGATTCACTGGATAAGGCAATAAAAGGCGATGGAAACTTCCCTGGATTTGAAGAGATTATTTCAAGTTATGGTTCTTCCAAATCAGCTAACCTTGCTCAATACTATTTAGGAGTTTCATTGTTGCGCAAAGGTCAGTTTGATGATGCTATTGCAGCTCTGTCTAAATATGATGCTGAAGATGATATTACAGGTGCAATTGCATTCGGATGTATTGGGGATGCATATCTGGAAAAAGGCGATAAGACCAAGGCTATGGAGTTTTATAAGAAAGCTACCAATTACGACAACAATCAGTTTACAGCTCCGGTATATTTGATGAAACAGGCAATGGTACTTGAGCTTAACAACGATTATAAAGCAGCTGTTGATATTTATAACACCATTAAACGTGATTATCCAAACTCAACAGAAGCAAGGCAAATAGCCACATATTTATCACGTGCACAGGCCCACATCAACTGATGAGGTGCAATGGCACAGTACGGAAATAACTCACAACTTTTTAACCCCAAGAATTATCCTGACGGATCAGGAATTAAAGTAGGTATTGCCACTTCGCAATGGAACAGTGAAGTCACCAGCAAACTGCTTGCCGGTGCCAGGGAAGTACTTTCATTAAGCAAAGTTTCAGAAGAGAATATTTACAGTATTTCAGTGCCCGGAAGTTTTGAACTAACTGCAGGAGCGCAGTGGATTTTCCAACATTATCCTGTAGATGTGGTCATCTGTTTGGGTTGTGTTATTCAGGGTGAAACCCGCCATTTCGATTTTATTTGTCATGGTGTGACTAATGGACTAAACGGAGTAATGCTGAAATTTGGTAAACCTGTAATTTTTGGTGTACTTACTACCGACAATCAACAGCAGGCGCTGGAACGTTGTGGCGGTGCTCACGGGCATAAAGGCCGCGAAGCAGCGCTAACTGCTTTACAGATGGCGCTGCTTTCAGAAGACCTGAAAAATAAAATCGGATTTTAATTTGACCGATTTATTTCTTTACAAACTTTTTTACAATTCCGTTGGCAGTTTTTACTGCGTAAACTCCTGCTGCAAGCTGACTGATATCTGCCTGAACACAATTTCGTTCGGTTGAAATTAACTGAACAGCATTTCCACTCATATCCATAATTACAGCATTCTTGCCTGCATGACAAACGTTAATAAAATTAGTTGCAACATTTGGATACACCAAAAGAGAATTATTTGAGTTGGATAAATCTGATACACCTGTGAAAGTTGTAGCAGTAATTCGAATATCATCAATTCCAAAAGCAGGATCAGTTGCATTCATCGAAGTATTGTTTACAAATCTGAACCCGAAACGTAATGTGGGTTGATGTGCAAATGCGGGCAAAGTCACATCAATGTTTGTCCATGTACCTTGGTTATTATATTTAGAAAATGGAACAGATGCTTTGGTCCAGTTCACTCCTGCATCAGTGCTGTAATATATTTCTCCATAGTTGTTGTTACTTCCTGAACACAGCCACCAGAAGTTCATGGTAACACTGTCATAAGCTGAAGTATTAATGTCAGTATTCATTGCTGCAAAATAATTTTCAACCATGAAACACAGTCCATCGGCAGTTTGAAAACAACAATTATTTATTCCGCTATTAAAAGCTTCATTGCTGCGTATATGGAGGTAAGTGCTTGTTGGCGCATTAAAAAT
Organism: Bacteroidota bacterium; assembly: GCA_019136655.1. Lineage (GTDB taxonomy): Bacteria > Bacteroidota > Bacteroidia > AKYH767-A > OLB10 > OLB10. The sequence goes on along the minus strand of JAGVTU010000020.1, from coordinate 37,822 downwards.
ACCTGTCGGTTGTGTTGGAGTAGCAGGCACTGTAAAAGTAAATGGCATTCCAAAGCAAGTTACGCTGCCTGTACCACCGGCATATTCGTTATTAATTATCCATTGGTTGTATCCTGAGGTTGTACTGCTAACGTCTGCAGTATTTAGATTGAAAACAGATGATGGAACCTCAAAGTTTTCAGAGAACAAAGTGTCCTGCGCAATGACACCTGTAAATGTTGCCATGGTAAGTAATGCAACGTTGAATGAATGTAGTAGAGTTTTTGTCATATTCTGTGATTTTAATTGTTTGCGTTATAATGTTGTTTCAAAGAAAATGAATGTTATTAGAATTTATAAAACCAAATTTATAATTTTATTATTTATCCTGCAAAAACATAAATCATTACAAATAAAAAAAGCTGTCTTTGTGAGACAGCTTTTGAATAAATTGATTTTTATCAGTTATGCATCCACCTTGGCATATTTTGCATTACGCTCAATGAACTCTCTGCGTGGAGGCACTTCATCACCCATAAGCATACTGAAAACAAAATCAGCTTCAGCAGCGCTTTCAATAGTTACCTGACGTAAAGTTCGTGTTGAAGGATCCATGGTTGTTGACCAAAGTTGTTCTGCATTCATCTCTCCCAAACCTTTGTAACGCTGAACATTTACGATGCTTTCTTTTTCACCTGCAAGTTCTTTTACTATGGCAATTCGTTCTTCATCAGTCCAGCAATAACGTTCTTCTTTTCCTTTTTTCACCAAATAGAGTGGAGGAGTGGCAATATATACATAACCATGTTCTATCAACTCTTTCATGTGTCGGAAGAAGAAGGTAAGAATCAGTGTGGTGATATGGCTTCCGTCCACATCGGCATCCGTCATGATTACGATTTTATGATAACGCAGTTTATCGAGTACCAATGGGCGACCTTCCTGCTTGTCATCGCGATAAATTCCTAAAGCAGTGAAGATATTTCTGATTTCTTCGTTTTCGTAAATTTTATATTCCATCGCTTTTTCCACATTCAGAATTTTACCTCTCAGCGGAAGTATTGCCTGGAAATTTCTGTCACGGCCTTGTTTGGCTGTCCCGCCTGCAGAGTCTCCCTCTACAAGAAACAGTTCACAACGTTCAGGGTCGCGTTCTGAGCAGTCTGATAGTTTTCCGGGTAAACCTGTTCCTGTAAGTACATTTTTGCGCTGTACCAACTCACGGGCTTTGCGTGCAGCATGTCGCGCTGTGGCTGCAAGAATAACTTTGTTTACAATAGCTTTGGCTTCTTTAGGATGCATTTCAAGATAATGCACCAGCATATCACCTACAGCCTGATCTACATAACCAATTACCTCGCTGTTTCCCAACTTGGTTTTTGTCTGACCTTCAAACTGTGGCTCGGCAACTTTTACTGAAATAATTGCTGTAAGGCCTTCACGAAAATCATCACCGTCAATATCAAATTTAAGTTTTGACAGGAAGCCTTCTTTGTCTGCATATGCTTTTAGCGTACGTGTCAAAGCTCTTCTGAATCCTGAAAGATGTGTTCCTCCTTCGTGTGTATTGATATTGTTAACGTATGAATGAATATTCTCAGTAAAAGAAGTGTTGTACTGCATTGCCACTTCGATGGGAATTCCAAATTTGTCACTTTCAAAATACATGCAGTCTGGAATTAGTTTCTCGCGGTTGGCATCAATATATTCTACAAACTCACGCAAACCGGATTCGCTGTAAAATTCATCACTGCGAGGATTACCCTGCTCATCCTTATCACGCAAATCAGTGAGTGTAATGCGAAGTTTCTTATTCAGGAATGCAAGTTCTCTCAGACGAGATGCAAGCGTATCGTAGTTATAAACTGTAGTATTAAAAATGGTTGCATCAGGTTTGAAGGTTTGTATGGTTCCATGGTCAGTAGTAGTTCCAATTTCTTTTACAGGATAAAGTGGTTTGCCTAAACTATATTCCTGAACAAAAATTTTTCCGTTGCGGTGAACTTCAGAACGCATGTGTGAACTCAATGCATTAACGCACGACACACCCACACCATGTAATCCACCTGACACCTTATAGGAATCTTTATCAAATTTACCACCGGCATGCAACACAGTCATTACTACTTCAAGTGCCGACTTTTTTTCTTTGCTGTGCATGTCCGTAGGAATACCACGTCCGTCATCTTTAACGGTAATGGAATTGTCTTCGTTTATAGTTACGCTGATGTTTTTACAATGACCGGCTAAAGCTTCATCAATAGAGTTATCCACTACTTCATATACCAGGTGATGAAGTCCTTTGGTGCTTACGTCACCAATATACATGGCAGGACGCTTACGCACTGCTTCAAGTCCCTCAAGAACCTGAATACTGTCGGCAGAGTAATTACTTTTTACTTCCATTTCAACTAAGTTATCTATTGTATTCTCACTCATTTTACGATGGTAAAATTTTAATTAATAAACGTTCAAATATAGGAAAAAGGGCCTTATCCGAGCCATAAAGTTGCCAGGAAATTCAGGTTTTTTTTAACAAAATTTCCCTGTAAATCTTCAGTATAAAATCGCTTTTAATTTAAGGAAATTATTTCAGATAAAAAAATATTTTTCGGGTTGAAAAACGAATATCTGCCTGATATTTTTTCAGCAGGTCGCAACCTAACACGCCATCAATTTCTTTCAACCCCAACGCACGGTAGGTTTGATTGATGTGTGAGAGATCCAGCACTGCAACTTTTCGTCTTTGCAGAGTAAGTTCTCCTAATCGGATAGTCTTTAACTGTGTAACGGAGCTCTGCATTTCATTGGTCCCAAGTCCGGTTGAAAGTGCATCCTGTTTTTCCAGTTTAGGTTTATCCGAAAATCGGTTCAGCCTGTTGCTGTCAACCACAGTATGAGATGCACCGGTATCTATTACAAAATGCGCTTCTACATCGTTTATAAAGATTTTACTCACTGGATGCGAACCCTGATTTTCCATCTTGAGAAGCTTAAAATCCAAACTGTACTTTCGTTTCATAATTTTTTTATCAAAGACGATTTATATGCTGTGCGGACAAAGGTCGTTATTTGAAAAGGAAAATTTTATGAGAGTATGACGTTGAAGTGAGAAATTATGCTTATTTTTATTTCGTAAAAAAATTTGAATGGCCATTATCAATTCCATATTAAGCTGGATTATTAAAAAGCGAATTCATCAGATAGAGCTTTTTATGAAATATCCCTGTGAGGTGCAGGAAGAATGGCTTCGCAGATTAATTGCTATAGCTCAACACACACAATGGGGCGAGCATTTCGGATACAATTCAATAGAAAATACCAGAACCTTTAAAGAACGTGTGCCTGTTGTATCGTATGATCAGTTGCAGCCGCAGATAGAACGTATTATGCGTGGCGAACAGAATATTTTGTGGCCTACAGAAATAAAATGGTTTGCTAAATCGTCAGGAACTACAGGAAGTAAAAGCAAATTTATTCCGGTGAGTATGGAGTCGCTGGAAGAATGTCATTTCAAAGGAGGTAAGGATCTGCTTTCAATTTATTTCAACAATAATCCAGATGCTCAGTTGTTTGACGGCAAGTTGCTTTCACTCGGAGGAAGTCACAGCATCAATGCGTTTAACAGTGAATCGTATTACGGAGATATATCAGCTATTTTAATTCAGAATCTTCCCTTCTGGGTGAAGATAATGCGTACTCCTGATATTTCCATCGCACTTATGGATAAGTGGGACGATAAAATTGAAAAGATGGCTCAGGAAACTATTACTGAAAATGTGACTAATATTTCAGGTGTGCCGAGTTGGACGCTGGTGCTGCTGAATAAAGTGCTCGAGCTTTCAGGAAAAAACAACATCGCAGAAGTATGGCCTAATCTGGAATTGTTTGTACATGGAGCTGTAAATTTCACACCTTACAAAGAGCAGTTTTATAAAATTATAGGCAAGCCCATTCAATATCTTGAAACATATAATGCCTCAGAAGGATTTTTTGGTATTCAGGACAGAAATAATTCGGACGATATGTTGCTGATGCTGGACTATGGCGTGTATTACGAATTCATACCACAGAGCGACTGGAACAGCGAACATCCTGTAACTTTAAGTCTCGATCAGGTGAAAACAGGTGAGCAATATGCTGTAGTGATTACTACCAATGCAGGTTTGTGGAGATATAAAATCGGTGATACCATTCAGTTTACTTCCACTGACCCGTATCGCATAAAAATTACCGGACGTACAGCTCAGTTTATTAATGCTTTTGGCGAAGAGTTGATGGTTGATAATGCCGAGCGGGCAATTACTGAAGCAGGCAAGCGAACGGGAGCACAGGTAAGGGAATATACTGCTGCTCCCATATATTTTAGCAACAACAAAAGCGGTGCACATGAATGGTTGGTAGAGTTTACAAATGAACCTTCAAACATGGATGATTTCGCAAATGCATTAGACGAAGAATTAAAAAAACTTAATTCAGATTACGAAGCAAAACGATTTAAGAACATGACACTTGACAAGCCTATTGTACATAAACTTCCTCATAACACGTTTTATGTTTGGATGGAAATGAGGAAAAAATTAGGTGGACAGCATAAGGTTCCACGCTTGGCAAACAATCGTGATTTTGTAGATGAAATACTTACCTTGCAAAACCGAATGGTATGAGGTTTTTATTGAGTGTGCTGCTGTTTCCTGTTTTGGCATTTTCGCAATCAAAAGTTTTTTCCGAACATACATTACCGATTCAGCATGTATCTGCATTCAGCCTTGACAACCTCGGAAATATTTATGCTATACATGATGGAGTTATCATTAAAACCGACACTGCGGGAAATATTTTACACACTTTCAGCAATAAGACGTCAGGAACATTTGATATAATTGATGCAGGAAATCCGTTACGCATACTGGCATATTCCAAGGAGTTTTCAACGGTGTTTTTCTTTGATAATAAGTTAGCACTACAGTCCACAGTTAATCTGCGGGAACAATTTTTTTATGATGTGAGTTGCGTTGCCACAAGCAACTCCGATGGTTTTTGGATGTATGATAACAATCAAAACAAATTATTTAAATATAATTACCTGTTGAAAAATACAGCACAGTCGCAACCATTTAATCTGCTTGTAAGCGATGCATTGAATATTACAGGAATAACTGAAAACGACAAATGGCTGATCTGTCATAACTCAGGTGTCGGGTTTATGTTGTTTGACAGATTTGGAAGTTATATAAAAACATGGCGTGCTCCTCAAGCCACTGCTTTTATGATTCTTGAAAACGTGATGGTGTATTTTGAAAAGGGTGACCTGGTATTTGTAGATATTGCTCTCAATAGCGAAATTAAAAGGTGGAGTACCGGCATCAGCAATGCAGATGATATACAATGGTTTTACAACGCCTTTTATATTTTACAGCGGCAGCAAATAGAGGTTTTGCATGGTAACCCATGAGAATCCGTAAACCGGATTCAGCTTAAAAACGAAAAGTATCACTGCAATATTTATAAATTTTTTACTTTAGCGCACTTGTTTGAGAGAACGTTTTTTATAAAACCAGATTGATTTTAATTTTATGCATATAGCTATTGCAGGAAACATCGGCTCCGGTAAAACAACACTCACCGGCCTACTTGCTAAACAATTCAAATGGGAACCACACTACGAAGATGTGAATGACAATCCTTATTTGAACGACTTTTATGATGACATGCAGCGTTGGTCATTCAACCTGCAGATATATTTTCTGAACAGTCGTTTTCAGCAGATATCTAAAATTAAAAAACATCCTAAGACAATCATCCAGGACAGATCCATCTATGAGGATGCATACATTTTTGCTCCTAATCTTCACGCAATGGGATTGATGACCACACGTGATTTTCAAAACTATCAGCAATTGTTTGAACTGATGAATAGTTTTATTTCACCTCCTGATCTGATGATTTACCTCAGAGGCTCTGTTTCTGCATTGGTAAAACAAATTGAAAAACGTGGAAGACCTTATGAAAACAATATACGCATTGATTATCTGAAACGACTCAACGAGCGTTATGAAGCATGGATCTCTACTTATGAACTTGGTAAACTTCTGATAATTGATATTGATGAGATTAACTTTGCTGAAAACAAAGAACATCTCGGAATGATTGTAGAGCGAGTTCAGGCTGAATTGACAGGATTATTCAGTAAATAATCGTTACCTATTATTTTATTATTACTTTTGCCCCGGAAAGTTCTTTCATTCATTACTCAACCGGCTAAAGGTTCTTTCGGATAAAGAGAGATTAAAAGGGAATCACGTGTAAGTCGTGAGCTGTTGCGCAACTGTAAGTAACGCAAAAGTTTCTGCTCAGTCATTAAACCACTGTTCACACCAGTGAATGGGAAGGTAAGCAGAAATGTTACAAGCCAGGAGACCTGCCATTGCCACGCTGTAATAAACAGCAGTTGACCATGCTTTCGCATTAAAAGCATAAGTCAAAGAGGTGCACTTCCTGTTTCAAATCCTCCTTCCTTATTCTTTTTTAGCAAATCATGCAATGAATGCCTGAAGTTATTCATGCAACTACGATGAATTGCAACATTGTTAAATTCACTATTCTTTGCCTGCTGTTGTCAACAGGATTGTCTGCACAGAACACAGAGCCTGATACGGTTTTGAATCTGAAAGATGTTACCATAGCTGCATTGCGACAGAAAGATTTTTCAAACGGAATGTCAACTCAGCATTTCGACAGCATACAGCGCAAGTCATATCAATTGTCATCGCTTGCAGAATTATTAGGTGGTGAAAGCGGAATGTTTATTAAATCGTATGGCATAGGAAATATAGCCACTGCTACCATGCGCGGAAGCAATGCAACACAAACAACGGTTTTGTGGAATGGATTTTCTATCAATAATCCGATGTTGGGTCAAACTGATCTTTCTTTAGTGCCAATAACTTTTAATGATAACATCAGCATAGAACCCGGAGGCGGAAGTGCATTGTGGGGAAGTGGTGCAGTTGGTGGTGTAGTACACTTAAATTCATCCTCACAATTTGACAAAGGTTGGTCGCTGAAAGCCGGAGCAGCACTTGGCAGTTTTGGATTTAGTCAGCAAAATGCTCAGGTTAATTTCAGCAATAAAAATTGGATAACATCACTGAAGTTTTTTAACGAACAGGCCGAGAATGATTTTTTCTTTCACAATCATTCAATTGCTGATAATCCGTTGCAGAAACAAAAACATGCAAGTACTCAGGCCATAAGTCTGATGAATGAAAATATTTATCGTGTGAACGATAAAAATAAAATCAGCATGGCCGTTTGGTGGCAAAACAACAACAGGCAGGTGCCACCCACCATCATGCAACAAACGAGCGAAGCAATACAAATTGATAAGACATTAAGATTGACAGCGCAGTGGACACATACGAATTTGTTTTCTTCTTACGCGCTGCGTTCGGCATGGTTTACTGATATCATCAACTACGAAGATGATTTATCCAATATCAGCAGCAACAGTAATGTTCAGTCATGGATTACTGAAGCTGAAGGAAAATGGTATGTTGGTAAACACCGTATCATCAGTGCAGGTATCAATAACACATTAAACATTGCCGATGCTGATAATTTTTCAGAAAAAATAAATGAAAACAGAATAGCTTTATTTATTACTGAATCAGCATCTTTTTTCAAAGGCAAATTACGCCCTCTGGTTGCAGCGCGTCAGGAATTTGCAACTTCGGGTTATCACCCGTTTACCTGGACTGCAGGAATAGAGTATGTGCTGATTCCAAAAGTGATTTTAAAAGCAAATGTTTCAAGTGTTTTTCGGCAGCCAACACTCAACGACAAGTATTGGGTTCCCGGTGGAAACCCTGACCTGAAACCTGAGAAAGGCCGAACTGCTGATGCAGGAATTGAGTTCAGGCAAACAAGTCAGAATCAACGATTGCAATGGCGCATCAGTGCAACATTGTTCGACAGACAAATGAATAATCAGATAATCTGGTTGCCTGCCGACAACTTCTGGAAACCGCAAAATTTGCAACAGGTGTGGAGCAGAGGAATAGAGAGCAACAGCACTGCAAGCATAAGAATACAATCATTTAAGCTGATTGGGCAATTGACTACCGCCTACACTTTGGCTACTAACCAAAAGAAACTTTCAGACAACGATGCATCTTATCATAAGCAACTGATATATGTTCCAATGTACAATGCCAATGCATCGTTTGCAATTCAATACAGACAATTTTTGTTGAGGTATTCTTATCAGTACACAGGATATCGCTATACTTCTTCAGATAACAAAGAGTACTTAACTCCTTATCACTTACATTCCTTATACATTTCTTACAGCATTCCAATAAAGAAAGTGAGTGTTGATTTGTTTTTGCGAATCAATAATTTGTTTGACGAAGATTATTACGTGATGCAAAACAAGCCAATGCCATTACGTTATTTTCGCACGGGTATGAACATAAATTTTAATAACAAGTAAATTATATACAATGAAAAACATGTACACTAAAATCGTTTTTGTAATCAGCACAGCACTGATTTGTCAGTCAGTAAATGCACAAACCACTTCAGATTTTGAAAGTTTTAATCTTGCTGCAGGGAGTTATCTCAATGGCTCATCACAACCGGGAGGGATGACCTTTGCAGATGGCAATGCTGAATTCCCAAATTTTTATGACCCTTCATTTCAATATTGGTTATCAGGGTGGGCTATCAGCAATGTTCAGGACAGCACTACTGCAGGATTTACAAACATGTATGCTGCAGCTGCATATTCAGGAGTAAATGGTTCTGCTACATATGCCATCGGTCAGCAAGATGCAATAGTTAGTCTTGCAGGCACTGCAACAGGAAAAGTGATAAGTGGCTTTTACATTACTAATTCAACTTATGCTTACATCAGTATGCGCGATGGTGATGCTTATGCTAAAAAATTTGGAGGTGTAACAGGTAATGACCCTGATTATTTTAAACTCACCATTCGTAACTGGTATAATGGAACACTCACAAATGACAGTGTAGAGTTTTACCTTGCTGATTACAGGTTCAGTGATAATTCATTGGATTATATTGTTAAAAACTGGCAATGGGTTGATCTTACTTCTTTGGGTAATTCCGACAGCATATTGTTCACTTTAAGCTCTACGGATGTAGGCTCTTTCGGAATAAATACTCCATTGTTTTATTGCATTGACAACTTCACCACAGCTGATTCTCCTGTAAGTGTTGCAGACATCAATAACAGTGCAAAAAATATTTATGTATATCCAAATCCTGCACAAAACGAAATTTTTATTGGTGGAATAACTGAAAAGAGTCTGGTTATTATTTCAGATATTTCAGGCAGAACAATTTTGCAAAACAACATTGAGCAAGGAGCGAAAATAAATATTAGCACTTTGCCTGCCGGTATGTATATTGTTTCGTTAATTTCGAATGACGGAAAACAAACTGTTCAGTTGATAAAAAAATGAAAAAAGCGAAATTGATTTTTGCCGGCATTATGTTAGCTGCTGTTGCTAATGCTCAGTTTGCTCCACCGGCAGGCATCGCAGGCACTACAGCTATTCATAAAGACAGCAGTGTTTTTGTCAGTTGGGCTACAGGATGCACTGTCAACAGAGGTTGGCAGGATATTTCCAACACGGCTGCAGGTTTAGCAACAATTGGTGACAGCAGCAATGCACTGGGTATGGCAGATGGAATTAGTGTTGTGAGTCTTGGTGATGGTGGCAGTGCAACACTTACGTTTGATAATCCTGTAACAAATGGCCCGGGCTGGGATTTTGCAGTTTTTGAAAACAGTTTTCTCCAGACATTTCTTGAACTTGCATTTGTGGAAGTAAGCAGTGATGGTGTAAATTTTTTCCGCTTTCCTTCTGTTTCATTAACACAGGATACTGTTCAGGTAAACTCTTTCGGAAGTGTGGATGCAACAAAAATCAATAACCTTGCCGGCAAGTATGTAGCTTTATATGGTACACCTTTCGATTTGGATGAAATGATAAATATTCCGGGACTTGATGTAATGCATATAACTCACATTCGTGTGATAGATGTTGTTGGCAGCATAGATGAAATGTATGCTACATACGACAGTCAGGGGCATAAAGTAAATGATCCGTGGCCTACACCGTTTCCAAGTTCAGGCTTCGATCTTGATGCAGTAGGCGTGATTCACCAGAGTACTACTTCTTTTCAGGAGCAGAGTAATTTCAGTAACATTCAGGTATATCCCAATCCAATTCAACATTCAGGTTATTTAAAATACACTCTCAGGAAATCTTCAACAGTAGCTTTAAAAATTTTCAGTGCTGATGGCTCAGTGGTTTTTAGCGAGAAGTTTTTTCAAAGAGGGGGAGTCCAAGCATTGCCATTAAACGAAATGAAATTGAAGAAAGGTGTTTATGTTGCGGTATTGTCTGATGATACTTCGGTTTCAACCTATAAATTTATTGTCAATGAATAAGTGCATATATGTCATAGCCGTTCTGTTATCAGCACTTTTATTCGGTTGTAAGTCTGATAAACCTGATGATTCTCTTTCTCCCGTAATTAATACAGGTGGATCAGGAAAAGTATATATCACCTGTGAAGGAAATTTTCAGTTCGGGAATGCAAAGGTGTCGTTATATGATAAAAAGGATTCAACTGTAGTTGAAGATTTATATAAAGAGGTTAATCATACACCATTGGGTGATGTATGTCAGTCAATGACACTGTTTAATAATCGTTTTTACATTGTGTTAAATAACTCTTCCAAGATTGTGGTTGTGAATGCTGCAACCTTTGTGAAAGAAGGAGAAATAACAGGGTTTAATTCGCCAAGATATTTTATCCCAATAACTAATAGTAAAGCGTACGTGTCAGATATTTACGCCAACTGTATTTATGTAGTAAACCTTTCTGACAATACCATATCTTCCACAATTCCATTAAGTCACGATTCGCAGCAGATGTTGATGATGTATGGAAAAGTTTTCGTTTCTTCCATGTACTCTGATAAAATTATTGTGGTGAACACAATTACCGATCAGGTTTCTGACAGTATTGCAGTAGCATGGGCACCGGGTTCTGTTTGTCAGGACAAAAACGGTGCATTGTGGGTAATGTGTTCAGGTGATTCACTGCTCAACAAGCCCTCTGCTTTGGTTCAGATTAATCCCGTTACCAATTCAGTGATAAAAACATTTTCATTTTCAGGAAATCATGCGCCATGGAGATTATGTATGAATGCACAAAATGATACACTGTATTATTTGGATCGGAATGTTTATCGCATGAGTATTTATGATACACAACTTCCGTCTGCTGCTTTTATTAATGGCAGTGCAAATCTGTTTTATGGATTAGGTGTAGATCCGTTGCTGAATGAAGTGTATGTTGCAGATGCTGTAGATTATATTCAGCAAGGAGTAGTTTACAGATATGATGCTAATGGCGTATTGATGCATCAGTTCAGAACAGGTAATATTCCTTCAGGTTTTTATTTTCAATGAATAAAACGGCCGTTTGATGAAGAGAAATCAAACGGCAGTAAACTTATTATGAGGAAACTCTTAATATGCCACTATGCATTGTCTTGGATTTCCATGAACGTCTATCCAGTTTAACTTATATCCGTATGGGCAACCGCTGGTTTGAGGATTACCTTGCTGATCTACACCAAAGGTTACTGTAAGATCTCTTACAACACCATGATGTGTTTTCACACCACTCATGGCATCATAATCACATGTTGAACTTCTTACAATAGCAGTGTCTATTGTTACATAAAACATATTTCCCAGACGATTAATACCCCAAATAGCTACATTGGAATATCCTCCTTCAGATGCATTGCCAGTAGATGTGACAGTAGTTACATTGTTTGTTCTTTCAATCAAACGATTGCGGTCAACATTCCATGTACGTGTAGTATTGTTGTCGAAAGTGATTTGAAGCATTCCGGTAATGTGGTGCAAGATAGGAGTAGTGAATGTTGGTGAATTATCCACCAAGCCTCCGTTAACATTGGTAATGTTTCTCACACCATTTAAAGTAAATGATTTGCCTGTACTTACTTGAGTAATGGTAAGACTGTTGAATGTAACAGTAAGCTGACTTCCGGCATCGCTCCAGGGTGTTACAGTTTGGGTGTTGGCGTCATAAGGAAGCTGAATAGTCATAGAGCCTGAACGATCACGTTTACCATCGCAAGAAAGGCCGTTGAAAGTTACCGTTACCTGTCCCTGAGCAATCAGTGATGTGTCAACTGTTGTGTTGCAGGGTGAAATCTGGCCGGTAAATATTCCCCAATAGTTGAAACCTCGTAAGCGAGGATGTTGAGCTATAATTTTGTTGGCATCTTCACTGATTTCATCAGTTGCTGCCATCACTCGCTCATCATCTCCGGCATTGGTTTGTTGTTGTGTCAGTTCTTCCATTTGAGAACTATCGCTTTTGTCTTTACGACAGGATGTTAGCCCGGCAGTTAAAGCTGTAACTGCTATAAGGGTGATGAATTTCATTTTCATTTTATCTGTTTTTAAAATTTTATATTAGGACATCTCCAGCGCACTTAAGGTTTAATGGCAATAAATATTTTTTTTCGGTTTATGAATTACATTGTAAGTTTTGACATTTTTATCATCATGAAGTAAGCAGCCTGATTAAGTTGTGGAATATTAAGGTTTAAGATGAATTTTTTACTTTCACCTAAATTTTTAAATCAGTGGGATACAAGCCAAACGATTATTATGCACAAAAAGCACGAAAAGAAAATTTTGCTGCAAGGAGTATATATAAACTTGAAGAGATTGATAAGAAATACAGGTTGTTTAAGCAAGGATACAATGTTCTCGATTTAGGAGCATCGCCCGGTTCATGGATGCAATATGCATCTGCCAAAGCAGGTGAAACAGGTAAAGTTTTCGGAATAGATTTAAAACCTGTTGAAGTGAAATTGAAAAATGTTTTCACCGTTCAGGGAGACATTAATGAATTCGATTTAAAACAGCTTTTCGATAAGTATAATTTCAACAGCCATTTCGATATTGTGATGAGTGATATGGCACCGAACACAAGCAGCAACCGTTTTACTGATCAGGCAAGGTCATTTGATTTGAGCATGATGGCTTTGCAAACGGCTCACCGTTTTCTGAGAGCAGGAGGACATTTTATTTGTAAAATATTTGATGGTGAAGACGCCATGACTTTCCGAGATGAGGTTAAAAAGTTTTTTTCGGAAGTACATATTGTTCGACCCAAAAGCACACGCGAAAGTTCTAAAGAAATTTTTATTGTTGGAAAAAATTATAAACCCGTTACCAATGAATAGCCACTTGTGGATAAAATTAATTTTATAACATTGTTATTGCTGATACAACAATTACCTTTCACCCAACTAAATTGAAAACAAATGATTAAACGTTACGCACTACTAATGTTGCTGCTGATATCATCAATAGCAGTATATGCACAATGTTCAATTGATTCTACACAAACAGATCCGGGGATTTACCCTGATACCCTGCAGCCTGCTGTAGTTAATCAGTTCTATAATCAGGATATCACATTTGTCATGATAACAGATACACTTGGACTTACAATAAATAACTTTCATCTGGCAAGTGTAACAGGACTGCCTGCAGGAATGACGTGGCAATGCAATAATTTCTCAAGCAATTGTAATTACGATCCTGCTGTTTCAATTTATGGCTGTGTCAACCTGAGTGGTACTCCTCTTGTAGCAGGAACTTATTCGGTGACAGTTACTGTTATTGCCACATTGCAGATTGTAGGAGATCAGACCATACCTTATACCATTCCTTTTATTGTGGTGCCTGATACTGTAAGCAATCCGGGTTTTTCAATGACCAACAGCAATGGATGTGCACCATTAACAGTTTCTTTTATCAACAACGACCCGGGTCAATCAGCGTATTTATGGGATTTTGGAAATGGTATTCAGAGTAATTTGGAAAATCCTCCCTCACAAACCTATAACGTGCCCGGCAATTACGTAGTAACACAAACAGTGACTGCAAGTGGCAACCCGCAATATTTTCTTACGGATTTGACGGTAGCAAGTATTCCTGATAATTACGGTGCACCGATTGATGTGCCCGATATGTATTTTTTTATTTACGATTCATTGGGAAGTCAGATATATGACAGCCGCCCTGCTGTGTTAAACACCAATGCACCGCATTCGTGGGCAATACCAAATATTCCTTTACAGAACGGTAATTACACTGTGCATGTTTGGGACGAAGACGGAGGATTGTTTGGTGCTGATGATGATTTAGGTTCTATATCTTTTCAGGGATGGAGCAGCAGTGGTACTGCTTCAGGAACATTGCCCGGTGTATCGGGTTCGCTGGTGGTGAACTATACCATTCTTGAAATTCCGGTTCCTGTTTATACTCACACTGATACTGTTCATGTGTTTGCAAACCCTTCTGTTCCGGTAATAACTTCCGGTGGTCCGCTGACGTTTTGCGATGGCGATTCTGTTGTGTTAACCTGCAATGATACCAATGATATACAATGGTATGTTGATGGAAATATGCTGATAGGAGAAACAGGAAGCAGTTTGTCAGTTCATACTTCTGGTGATTACAGTGTCATCGTTACCAACTCAACAGGATGTACTGCACAATCGGTAATTTCTTCAGTAATTGTAAATCCAAATCCACCTAAACCTACATTTTATGTTGCAGGCAATACACTTAACTGTGTGCTCACCGGTTACATGTTGCAATGGTATTTTCAGAACAGTATTCTCACCGGAGAAACAGGGCAGACGTTGAATGCTACTCAGCAAGGAACTTATTTTGTTATTGCTACTGACAGTACAAGCGGATGCAGTACAGTTTCAGACACCATATTATTTACTCCTGTTTCAGCAACAGAATTGGTCAATCAAAATTTTACGGCTTTGTTAAGTCCCAATCCGGCTGCAGGGGAAGTATTATTAACTCTTACTTCTGCAGTAAATTCTGTTACTCAGATACAGATAATGGAAATCAGTGGTAAACTGATTTCACAACAGGAGTTTAATTCGCAAAGAGGTATAACTCGTTTTCCTGTTTCTCTGAGTGGATACAGTAAAGGTTTATACCTTGTAAGAATTACTCAAGGTAATTATAGTAAAACACTGCGGCTTGCAATAAACTGATTAAACTCAACTTATTTCACAATATTCATTTCATCAACAAGCCATCTTGCACCTGCAAACTTGTCAATGATAAATAGAGTATAGCGAATGTCGAGTGTTATATTTCTGCAACGTTCAGGGTCGAACATGATATCACTCATTGTTCCTTCCCACACCCGATCGAAGTTGGTGCCTATAAGCTGGCCATAAGCATTCAGCACAGGACTGCCTGAGTTGCCTCCTGTTGTATGATTGGAAGCAAGAAAGCATGGAGTGATATTTCCGTTGCTGCCATATTCACCAAAATCTTTTTTTCTGTACAGGTCGAGTAATTTTGCAGGTGCGTTGAAATCATAATTTGTTGAATCATATTTTTCCATCACACCGGTAAGGGTTGTATAGTATTTATACACTATTCCGTCACGTGGTTCATACCCTTCCACTTTTCCATAGGCTAGACGTAAGGTCATATTGGCATCAGGATATATTTTTTGCTTTTCATCATTTGCCATTTCCATCTGTCCTTTCATATAGGTGCGTTGCAAAAGCTCAATCTCGTTCATCAGATTTTTGTATGGTATGCTTACCTTATCAGCATAGGCTACTGCACAAACATTCATCAGGTGGTATGCCGGATCATTTGTGAGTGATTTTAATTTCTTAGCTGAAAAATTGCTGAGAAATTTTTCTGTTTTTGCAAGATCAGAAAAATGTGACTTGCCGAAAATGTATTCTGTATATTTATGATAATCGCCTTTGAATTTTTTGTCAATCATTGAAAGATCAGCAACTAAATCATTTGGCGTTCCATTTCGGTATTCTTGTATTAACTGTTCAAATATTGCCTTGTCAATACCGGCATTGTAATTCTTGAAAAAACCATTAGCTGATTTTTTCAGTTGGTCCACAGCATCACTCAATGCCTTTTCATCTACGGGTTCTTTCTCACAAAGCTTTTCAAGTTTTGTAAAGTTTCCAGCGAAATTCAGCAGGTCAATTCCTTTTATACCTTCAGCATAATAATCCAGTGCAGCACTGTAAGGTCTTATTTTTTGATATAGTTCGTTGAGTTGTATTACAGCATTTGCATAATCTTGTCCGTCTTTCACATTCTTTGTCCAACTGATGAATTTAGTTTCGAAGTCGGCCTTCTTTTCAATTGCATTCAATCGTTTTAAACCAAGCACTTCTCCCTGCCATTTCTTATAAGCATTTTCCACATTTGCATACTTAGAAGCATATTGCAGTCGGATTGTATCATTATTGCGCATGGCTTCTCCCATAATTTTAAGCCTGATATCACGTAATTTAATTCTATTTGGATCAGTGTTTTCAATAATTGTTCGCACAGCTTCTTTAGAGATATATTCCTGAGTACGTCCTGGAAATCCATACACCATTGTAAAATCATTTTCTTTTACTCCTTTTATGGAGATAGGAAAGGAGTGTCTGGGAATGAAAGGCACATTATCTTTGGAATATTCTGCCGGTTGATTGTTTTTGTCAGCATAAATTCTGAAAATAGCAAAATCTCCGGTATGACGTGGCCACATCCAGTTGTCGGCATCAGCACCAAATTTTCCGATAGCAGAGGGGGGAGCACCAACCATGCGCACATCTTTAAATATTTCGGTAACAATCATGAAATATTTATTGCCATAATAAAATGGTTTTATATCAGCTGAGTAATGAGTGCCCTCAATAGCTTTCTTTATAAGTTGTTCTGATATTTCTTTAACTTTTTTATTTCTTTCATCTTCTTTCAGTCCGTTTACCTGATTTATTATGGCATCTGTTACATCATCAATACGAATGATGAAGGTTGCTGTAAGCCCCGGGCAGGGTAATTCTTCAGACATATTCTTTGCCCAAAAGCCATTGGTAAGATAGTCGTGCTCTACTGTGCTGTGACTCTGAATTTGGCTATAACCACAATGATGGTTGGTAAGTAAAAGACCTTTGTTGCTGATAATTTCTCCGGTGCATCCACCTCCAAAATGAACGATAGCATCTTTTAGAGATGTTTTGTTCACTGAATAAATTGAATCTATCGGTATTTTTAATCCTTTTGAGTAAAGTGCATCAGCGTTGATGGTTTGTAATAGCATTGGAAGCCACATGCCTTCATCGGCCTTAAGGTTAAATGATTGTAAAAAAAGCAGTACAATGAAAATGAATTTTTTTAGCATGATATATGAAGTATTTTAAAGTTGAAAGCAAATCTAAAAAAATAAAGAACAGAGGATAATGGATAAAATAAAGAGGAAAAAGGTAACTTTTAGATGCAGCTTGCAGTATAACGGCTAAGCATATTTACAATGAAAAGAGTTGTCATTACCATCAGTGTTTGTCTTTCTTTATCTGTTTTGATTTCGAAAGCACAACAATCGGCTGATATTCGTTTAATTGAAAGTAAAACGGATTTGGCTCATCTGTTAATTCCTCTTCACACTACAGAACTACAGATATTACCTGCACCAAAGTTGCCGGTAGCTGCTTTGAAATTGATACCTCATCCTCCTCAGGATAAAGATATGGTTCAACTCACACAGGCGCAGCAGTCAGAATTGGAATTAGCTCAGGAAAAACGTGATGAACAAAAGCAAAATGACATAGTTGAAAACACACTTTCGGTAACCGGTAATTACGACTTAACAAATTTGTCACTTGATGATTTGCAGAAAACTGAGAATAAAACAGCATCTTATGAAGGTTCATCACTTGCTGTGCGTGTAGTTTCTCTAAATGACCAGAGAAATGTTCCTGAAACTGAAATTATAAAGCAGGATATAAGCAAAGTGAGCGAAGATGTACATGTTACAACAGCATCACAAAGGAAATTGCCTGAGTTGTATGTAGCAATTACTGAGATTCCTGTGAAACTTACATTTGAAATTCATAATCGCCAAAACGCTAAGTCTGAGGCAGAGCCAACTCCAACAACACAGAATACTTCACTTTCAGACAAGCTCCAAAATGCATCTTATGTAGATGTAAATGAGAGAATTCCGGTAAGTATCAGACGTGAAAATGGTTCTGTTATCGGAAAGTACAGGAGCATCGCTTCCAATTGATATTTTCAAAAGTGACGTTTGTCATCTGAAAAATTATTCACAACAGCATTTTTTTTATTGAATAGATTTTTATTATTGCAGAGTTCAATAATTAATAAATCTTCATGGCTGCAAAACAAGCTGAACAGGAACTTGAGAAATCCACCAAAGTAGGGAAGGATCATCATTTGGTTTTGTATAATGACGATGTGAATACCTTCGATTTCGTTATTGAATCATTGATTGAAATTTGTCATCACGAACGAGAACAGGCAGAACAGTGTTCGGTAATTGTTCATAATAACGGAAGGTGTTCTGTAAAAGACGGAACAGTCAAAGACCTCAGACGGATGTGTAAAGCACTTGTGCAAAGAGGACTGACTGCTGAAGTAGAATAATTTTCATTCACACTTTAACTGCAGACGTACTTTTTGATTTACGTTTGTGTTATTATTGATGTAAGTCTTCCATTATGAAACATCCGGTAAAATTTAGAGCATTAGTACTTATTGTACTTCTTATATCATGCAGCAAGGTGCCGCTGACAGAAAGAAAACAAATTAACCTATTGCCCGAATCACAAATGGTAGCAATGGCACTCACGTCTTATAACGATTTTCTAAAGGAGAATCCGCCTGTTGCGCCATCAAGCCCCCAAACGCAACTGGTAAAAAATACAGGTGAAATAATTAAGAATGCTGTTATCCGCTACATGAATGAAAATAATATGGGTGACAGGATTAAAGATTATAAATGGGAGTTTAATCTTGTGAACAGCAAAGAAGTAAATGCATGGTGTATGCCCGGAGGTAAGGTGGTGGTTTATTCAGGGCTTCTTCCTGTTACAAAAGATGAGAAAGGATTGGCTATGGTGATGGGCCATGAGATTGCACATGCCATCGCTCGCCATGGAAATGAAAGAATGAGTCAACAATTGCTGGCTTTGACAGGGGGTCTGGCTTTAGATGTGGCAATGGCAAATAAACCTGCTGAAACACGTGCATTATTCAATGCGGCATATGGTGTGGCCGCCAATGTGGGTGTGCTGTTGCCTTACTCACGTTTGCAGGAAACTGAAGCTGATAAACTGGGTTTGATATTTATGGCAATGGCAGGTTACGACCCACGCACAGCTCCTGAATTTTGGAAAAGAATGGCTGCTGCCGGTGGAGGAAAAGTACCGGAATTATTAAGTACACACCCCAGCAATGAAACACGCATAAACAATATCAATAAGTTTATGCCAACTGCAATGAAATATTATCATCCCAAATAGAAGTGTTTGAAAAATAAGCAGCAGAAATTTATATGCTTAACGTCCAACCTCGTTGAGTAAGGTTGTCTGTTTTCTAATGGTCTTTATGACTAAATAAAACAGAATACTGAAAATAGTTCCATACAACAGAAATTTATTGTTGATGCTGTCTCCTTCAACCCATTCGCCTGCTGCATAAAACAAATAAAATACGATGAACACTGCAGCAAAACCGTTCTTCTCCTTTTTAAGAACTTTTTTCCAGCTGAAAGGCAATGCAGGTTTTTTATACAACGTAATGTCAGGAATAAAAGCAGGTGTTTTGGATGCCCAGTTGGTATAAGCTTCGCCAAATTTTTTTCTCATAAACTGCTCTTCTGCAAACATGATTCGCTCATAGTACAACCAGTAAATAAGAATAAAAGTTAGAACAAACCAGATACTTGCTGTGAGCAATGCAATACCCAACCACATAATAAAATTACCCACATAAAGCGGGTGACGAACCATGGAGTACATGCCTGTCTGATTAATGCTGTCGGCAACCTGACCTTCAGAAGTATTTCTTCCGGAAGTGTTTACGGGTGTATGGCCTACAATGTAAATTCGGAGAATGAGTCCGATAAAAGAAACTGCCATACAGATGTAAAGATAGATTTCTTCAGCCTGCGAATTTTCGTGAAATGGACGAAGGTTATATTTTTCTCTCCAGACATAAAAAAATAATCCTCCGGCTAATAAAACCAGAGGTAAAATACTTCTGAATTTGAAAAGCCATAAGCCTTGCTTTTCCATTTCTTCCTGTAGTGCCATAATCTATTGTATGATGAGCGGCTTCAAAAATAAAAAACAGAGTCTGATAACAAACTCTGTTTTCTGTTTTTTATCAACGAACTTTAAATTCAATAACTGAGAACTACACTGTTGGTTGTGCCATTAACAGTCCAAGTTACTTTATAACCATAGGCACAGTCGAGAGTAGTTGGATTACCATTCTGATCTACTCCAAGTGTGAGACTGTAGGTGTTTGCATTTACATGATGTACCAACTCACCTGAATTTGGTCGCCACAAACCACAATAAGTGTTTGATAAAATTTGTGTATTATAGTTTGTGGTAAAAGCCTGTGAAAAGCGATTCACGCCCCACATGCTTACATTTGAATAACCGTTCATGGTTGTATCCCCGTTACAGGTAAATGTAATATATGCACCATGAGCACTTGTTGGGGTGTAGAGCCACTCTGTCATGTAAGCCTGATTCCATACAGCCGATGCGCCATTGTCGTAACTAACCTGAACATTGTAAGCTCGGCTTCTGTATTTGAATGTACTTGTGCCCATCAAGAATGTAAGCCAGTTGTGGCCATTTACATTTTCAAGGGTTTTTACACCATTAAAAGTGATGGATTTATTATCACTGAGGCGTGTTACTTTAAAACTGTTATACGTAAGAGTAAGCACGGCTCCCGGGTCGTGCCAGCTTGCACCTGATGTAAGTTGTACTTTTATTTGTCCTGAACGAGTACGTGACGGACTGAAACATGGTGTCACACCATCGAAATTAAAGAACAGAATCTTTTGTGAAAGTTGAGATGAGTCAATGGTTACTCCGCATAATGGACTTGACAATACTCCGGCACCTCTTCCAAATGCTGGAATATCATTTACTGCATTATTCACGTCATCATCTGCCTGATCAGATTCGGCTTTATAATTGTTAGAGTCGTCATTGAACTGACGGGTCTGTTCATCCAGCTTTTGCTGGTCGTCTTTTTTACATGATGAAATGAATCCTGTGAGCAATGCTGCACTTAGAATTCCGATGATTTGCTTTTTCATATTTGAGCTGAATTGAATTTTGAATTGTTTCGAAATTTAGATAAGAAACGGACGTACATCCGAATTATTATTGGATTTTATTCAACAGGTAAGGTTTAAACTGAAAAAGTATTTTTTTATTATGAAGAAACCTTCCCTACCTATTATTTGAATGTTGAATAATAATGCAACAATTCGTCAACTGGTCTCACAATAACCTTTCCCACTGTAAAACTTTTTTCAGCAGCAACTTTGTCTAAAACATCTCTGAAATGATGTGCAATACTTCCTATAAAATGTACAGGATGTTGCCGGTGCTGTGGATAGGCCAGAATACTTGTTTCGGCAAATTCCAAAAAGCCTTTATAAATCAGATTTCTGAGGTAAGGGTGTTGTGATTCAACTGACAGAAATTTTGCAAAAGATGCAAGGTAAACATTAGCCCCCGGTTTATGATAAACGTTTTCAATGGCCATTTCCTTCGTCATCTGATATTCTGAAAAAAATTTTGACTTTAAATCATCAGGCATAATACCATAAAGAAAATGTGTGATAAGTTTTCTTCCGAAATAACTTCCGCTACCTTCATCGCCTAATATGTATCCGAGGCCATGGTTGGTTGGATAAATTTCTTGTCCGTCCCAGAAAGCAATGTTCGATCCGGTTCCTAAGATGGCTACCAGTCCCGGCTTGTCATAGCAGGCAGCTATGCATGCACCAAGCATATCATGGTCAACAAAAATGTCAGCGTTGGTAAAAATTTTTTGCAGAGCATCTGCTATAATTTTTTTTCTGTCATTACTCGAGCAACCTGATCCAAAATATTTTACTTCGGTAACTTCAGGAGCATTTTTTTGAAGCAGTTGATTTTTCTTAAGTTCATTCAAAACAAATTCAGTTGAATGGAAGAAAGGGTTGAACCCAATGGTTTCAATTTCTACAGGTTTATTTTTCTTGTCTGATAACAACCAGTTGGTTTTTGTGGAGCCACTGTCGGCAACTAATAACATAGATTTAAAAATTGGTTTACAATGATAAAAATTCTTTATATCTCAATAAGTTTTTGTCCAACGGATTTTCCTGCTTCACTGCTTTTCGGAGGTCAACAAGCGTTACTTCATGGCCATTCCAGCCTGTCATTTTATTGGTTTCGCCATTGAGCAATGCCTCTACTGCCACTGCACCAAAACGCGTTGCCATGATACGGTCTTTAGCTGAAGGATTACCTCCTCGCTGTATATGTCCCAGAACAGTTACGCGTATATCATAATCGAATTTCTTTTTGACTTCCTGCGCAATTTTATACGCACCTCCGCCATCATCACCTTCGGCTACCATTACAATGCTTGAAGTTTTTCTTCTATGCAGGCTGTCCTTAAGTTTATTTACTAATTTATCAATATCCGTTTTTTCTTCAGGAAGTAAAATTTCTTCTGCCCCGCAGGCAATACCGGCATACAATGCAAGGCATCCTGAATCGCGTCCCATAACCTCTACAAAGAATATTCTGTCGTGCGAGGCGGCTGTATCTTTTAATTTGTCCACAGCATCTATGATAGTATTTAATGCCGTATCAAATCCTATTGTATAATCTGTGCCTGACAAATCATTATCTATTGTTCCCGGAATGCCTATGAATGGAATTTTATTCAGTTTGTTAAATTCAACAGCACCTTTAAATGTTCCGTCACCACCTATACCAATAATGCCATCTATGCCATTCTTTTTTAGATTACCAAATGCCTGCTCCATACCTTCCTGTGTGAAAAATGATTTACTTCTGGCAGTTTTTAATATGGTGCCTCCACGTTGCATAATATTACTCACCGAACGTGCAGTGAGCGGAACAAATTCACCATGAATCATTCCTTCATAACCACGCATTATACCCACTGCCTCACAGCCATATGACAAGGCACATCTTACTATGGATCGCAAGCAGGTATTCATACCGGGTGAGTCACCTCCTGAAGTGAAAACAGCAATCTTTTTAATGTTCATAATTTTTTCTTAAAATTAATCAACAAAGCTAAAATTTTAATATTGGTTTTTTATTTTTACACACTTTAAATCATATTAATAATCAAACTAAATTTTAAAACATGACAAAATTTACTTTCGTTTCTGCTATTGCAGCATTAATGACGATTAGTGCAGTTGCTCAGGACCGCCTGGTAGTTCCACAGGAATCTGCCAATGGAGCACGAATTCAAACTAATCAAAGAACAGTTTCTCATCAGAACCAAATTATTGCACGTGGCGGTGTTAGTGCTATCAACGTGGCATACTCTGATGATTTCAGCCAGCCTAATGATACTACTTCACTTAAGGCAAGAGGTTACCTTCCTTATTACAGAGGTACAGGCCCTCAGGGTACTACTGCTACCTGGTTTCAGGGAAATCCTACTGTATTTGCCGCATTTAATGGTGCTGCGGATTCTTATGTAGCGGCAAATTATAATGTTGTAACCGGCATGAATGATATTGACAGTTGGCTGGTAACTCCTGCAATGAACATAAGTGCAGGTGATGTTATTTCATTTTATTGCAGAACTCAAACCGGATCTACATGGCCTGATTCTGTTCGCGTAATGTATTCTGCAGCCGGAGATTCAACTCCTGAAGGATTAACTTGGGTTGAATTAGGACGTTTTCAGGCTTATGATCAGGCTTGGGAGCAAAAAATATATACAGTAGCTTCTGCCGGTGCCACTGCCCGTTTCGCAATTCGTTATGCTGTGATAGAAGGTGGACCTACCGGAAATAACAGTAATTTTATTGGAATTGATCAGTTGGATATTTACACACCTCAGACAGTAGATGGACAACTTTATGCAATGGACAACATTCCTTCAGGTTGCGGATTAAGTGCTACTACGCCTGTAACTGTTACACTGAAGAACAACGGAGGTAGCGCTATCTCAGGATTTTCAGTTGGATTTATGGTAGATAATGGTACTCCTGTAAATGAAACATTTTCAGGTTCAATTGCTTCGAACGCAACCGCTACTTATACCTTTACAGGAACTGCTGATTTATCTGCACCTGGTGTTCACACTGTAAAAGCTTTCATTACTTTAGCTTCTGATGGAAACCCATTAAACGACACACTTTCTACTTCAGCAACCAACATTGCTCCTGCAGTAATTACTACTACTGCTTATACTGAAGGCTTTGAGTCAACAGTTGTAGGTGCAACTCCTCCTTTGGGTTGGACTACTGAAGATACTGATGGTGATGGTGCAAATTGGGATTTCTCCAGTGCTTTACCCCACAATGGTACCATGTGTGCACGTATTGGTTTTGCAGGAAGTGCTGTTAGTAATGCTGAAAACTGGCTCATCACTCCTTGTCTTGATTTAACTGCAGGTACAAACTATGTATTGGAATACTGGTATAAGAGTTATGACAATACTCAAACTTCTTACGAGCTCGAATCTCGTTTTGGTAATGCTGCAACAGGCGCTGCAATGACCAATAATATTGCTGTTGATCCACTCTTCGCTGACTCAAGTTATCATTTGGCTTCTCATACATTTACTGTACCTTCAAGCGGTGTATATTATGTAGGATTTAATGGCTTTGGTGCAGCTCCAACAGTTTCATTACGTTTGGATGATGCTTCATTGGCTGTAAGCACAGGTATCAATGATAATACTATCGAGAACAAAGTTTCAGTTTATCCAAATCCGGCATCAGACTTCTTGTATGTTACTGCCAAACTTAAAGGTCAGTCAACACTGGTAATTTATAACAACCTTGGTCAGGAAGTAATGAAATATTCTTACAACGAACCTTTCAAAGTTCAGTTAGATGTTCAGTCACTTGCAAAAGGTGTTTACACTGTTAAGATTAACAATGCTGATGGTGTTGTAATCAATAAATTTGTAAAGCAATAATTTACAGATAAACTTTAAGATAAAGGCTGCCTGTAAGGGCGGCCTTTATTATTTTAGCATGACAGATATGGGAAAAACTTTGCAGGCTTATGATGACGATATTTCTTTTTTTGAAAAAGTGTATCAGGTTGTTCGTCTTATTCCAAAAGGCAGAGTGACATCCTATGGAGCCATTGCAGCCTATCTTGGCAGTACAAGCTCATCGCGTATGGTTGGATGGGCTTTAAATGGATCACATAAAGTCAGACCTAAAGTGCCTGCTCATCGTGTTGTCAACCGAAATGGTTTGCTTACAGGGAAGCATTTTTTCGGTGGTCAGAATGTAATGCAATATATGCTGGAGAAGGAAGGCATTAAGGTTGATGCAGATAAAATTGTGGACTTTAAAAAACACTTTTGGAATCCTGCTGTTGAACTTAAATTATAGTCAGACAAATAGCTTATACTTATATTTGCACCCATGTCAATTACGAAAGAAAAAGTTTTAGAAGCACTGAGTTATGTTCAGGAACCTGATTTGAAAAAAGATCTGGTAACACTGAATATGGTTCAGGATATTGAAATTGATGGTAAGAAGGTTGCCTTTACGGTTATATTAACAACACCTGCATGCCCTCTGAAAGCCGAAATTGAACGCGCCTGCCGCAATGCAATCATTCAGTTTGTTGACAAAGAAGCCGAAGTTACCGTGAATATGACTGCTAAGGTAACTACCAACAGAGCGGATGACCAGCAAATGATGAAGGGTGTAAAAAATATTATTGCCGTAGCTTCCGGAAAAGGTGGTGTAGGAAAATCTACAGTAGCGGCCAACCTCGCAGTTTCATTGGCAAACAGTGGTGCCAAAGTAGCTCTCGTAGATGCAGATATTTTTGGTCCGAGTGTACCCATTATGTTCGGAGTAGAACATGAACGACCATTTGTGGAGGAACATAACGGAAGACAATATATGGTTCCGATTGAAAGATATGGTGTGAAGTTGATTTCTATCGGATTTCTTGCTGACCCATCGCAGGCAATTGTATGGCGTGGCCCCATGGCTTCCAAAGCACTTAAACAGTTGTTCAGCGATGTGATGTGGGGCGAAATTGATTATATGATTATTGATCTTCCTCCCGGAACCAGTGATATTCACCTAACACTTATTTCAGCAGTGCCAGTTACAGGAGCATTGATAGTTACCACACCTCAGCCAGTAGCCTTGTCGGATGCGCGCAAAGGGGTTGCTATGTTTATGTTGCCTTCAGTAAATATTCCTGTTCTGGGATTAATCGAAAACATGTCGTGGTTCACTCCTGCAGAATTACCGGAGAATAAATATTACTTATTCGGAAAAGATGGAGGACAGAAGTTAGCTGATGAAATGAAAATAAAATTACTCGGTCAGATTCCACTGGTGCAATCAGTAAGAGAGGGTGGCGACAATGGCTTGCCCGTTGCAGTGACTGACAACTCACTCGTGGCAGACGCTTTTGAAAACCTTGCCAAAAGTGTAGCTCAACAGGTGGCTATCAGAAATGCAAATTATGAACCTGCTCAGAAAGTGGCGGCAAAAGGATATTAATGAATAATGGAAACAATTCAGAAAGATAAAGATGCTCTGTTAAAGAAAATAGAATCAGCTCTTGATTCTGTACGCCCCTATCTGAAAGCTGACCGAGGTGACGTAAGTTTGATAGAAGTAACGCCCGATAACATAGCAAGAGTGAAGTTTGAAGGAGCCTGCAGTTCATGTTCCATGAGTGCAATGACTTTTAAAGCAGGAATTGAGGAAACCATCCTCCGAATGGTGCCTGAAATAAAGGCTGTTGAAACTATTGACAGGTAACAGAAATCTGCACTTTCTTCACGTTTCTTTTACGTAAATTTTCAATTTAATTTTTGAAAAGCCGTTACAGGTTCAGATAACTATACATTACCTTTGCCGGATGTTACGCAGTGTATTATTATTTGTATTTACAACATTGATGCTGAATGCTTCAGCACAAACATTTATGGTGTTCAAAGGAGATACCATCAACCGTAAAGACAACAAAGGACAGAAGCAAGGTGTTTGGAAAAAATATTATCGGAATGATCAGTTGTTTTCTGAAACTGTTTTCAAAGATGATAAGCAAACAGGCACAACAAATTTCTATTACGAAAGCGGAAAGCTTAAATCACAATTGAACTGGAAAAAACCCGGTGTGTTTGCATCAGCAATATCCTATTTCGAAGATGGGAAAAAAATGTCAGAAGGTTTTTATAAAAATGAAAAAAAAGACAGCACATGGCGTTATTATACACCTGATGAAAAACTTTCAGCCATAGAAAATTTTAAAGACGGAAAACGTCATGGCAAGTGGACAACTTACTATCCGGAAGGCGGCAAGGTAGAGGAGAAAGTTTTTGTGAAAGATAAACTGGAAGGACCTTACATCAAATATTTCAGTGATGGTAAACCTATGTTGACAGCAACTTATAAGGACGATAAACTAACAGGTAAGTTTGTTGTTTACACTGTGGACGGAAAGCCATACAATTCGGGCAATTATGTCAAAGGTGAAAGAGTAGGTAAGTGGGTGCTGTGCGATGACAAAGGAAATCCGTGGATAGAATCAACTTACAGGAATGGCTTCGAAGTGAAAACAGATACAATTAAAAAGTAATTTTTTTGAAATGAGTAAGAAAGGCAGAATTCTGATGGCGATGAGTGGCGGGATTGATAGTTCTGTTGCAGCTATGATGCTTCATGACGAAGGTTATGAAGTAATTGGCATTACCATGAAAACTTGGGATTATGCCTCTTCCGGTACATCCGGAAAAGAGACCGGTTGCTGCAGTCTCGATTCAATAAACGATGCACGCAGCATTGCTGTTCAGAAAGGTTTTCCTCATTATATACTCGATATCAGAGGAGAGTTTGGCGATTTTGTGATTGATAATTTTGTGGATGAATATCTGGGTGGACGGACTCCTAATCCATGTGTGCTGTGTAATACCCATATCAAATGGAGTGCCCTGATAAAACGTGCAGATATGCTCGACTGTGAGTTTATCGCTACCGGACATTATGCATCTGTTCGCGAAGAGAATGGACGTTATGTGGTTTCACGCGGACTGGATACTTCCAAAGACCAGAGCTATGTGCTGTGGGGATTGAGTCAGTCAAGTCTTGCGCGAACAAAATTTCCATTGGGAAAATTCAAGAAAACTGAAATTCGCAACATGGCAATGGAGATGGGATTTAAAGAACTGGCGAATAAAAGTGAGAGTTATGAAATCTGTTTTATCCCTGATAATGATTATCGCGCATTTCTTAAAAAACGTGTGGATGGTATTGAGGATAAACTCGATGGAGGTACTTTCATAAACACCAAAGGCGAAGTGATTGGTAAACACAAAGGGTATCCTTTCTACACCATTGGTCAGCGCAAAGGTTTGGAAGTTGCATTTGGAAAACCGATGTTTGTTGTAAAAATAAAACCGGAAAGTAACACAGTGGTGCTGGGCGAATATGATGACTTGCAAAGAACAACCATGAGTGTAAGAGGACTCAATCTGGTTAAATACAATCACCTGAATGATGAAACAGAAGCGTTGACCAAAATCAGATATAAAGACCCCGGAACTATTAGCACAGTTAAACAAACAGGAGATGAAACTGCCGAAGTAATATTTCATGCACCCGTTCATGCCATTGCACCTGGGCAAAGTGCTGTGTTTTACGAAGGCAATGATGTGCTTGGAGGAGGATTTATCGAAAAAGAAAAATGAAAAAAGCCAACATACTATTGATAATTTCAATCTTCGCTTTGGTTTATGCCGGTTGTAAAAAGGACGAATCAGTGAAAGGAGAAATCAGCTATCGTTATTTTCCTATGCAGGTTGGCGATTCATTGATTTATGATGTTAGTTTGTTTGATAAAGACCTGAATACTTATGACAGCAGCTACCAGCTGCTTGAACGTGTTGAGTCTGTTTTTTCAGATAACGAAGGAAGACCTACATTCCGACTGGAACGATATACCCGCAATTCAGATACAGACCCCTGGCAGATTTACAAAGTGTGGACAGCAAATCTGTTAACCACAAGTGTAGAAAAGAAAGAAGATAACATCACCTATGTAAAACTTGTTTTCCCGGTAGAGTTGGACGAACACTGGAATGGTAACGCTAAAAATTATATGGCTGATGAGTTTGAAGATTATAAAATCATCAGTATAGATGAACCATATTTTGCAAATAACCTAAACTTCGACAGTACGCTTACCGTCAGACAGGTGGATTATGATTATGGTTTTGAAAAACGAAGGCATTATGAAAAGTATGCAGCCGGTGTGGGGATGATTTATAAAGAAGTGTACGACTCACTGCAAGGCAGCCCGGGTGGACGTATCATCCATTATACTGAAACACTGATATCATCTAACAAAAAATAATAGCATGCAAAGATTTTTACTCCTGATTTTTATTTTTCTGTTTTCGCAAACTGTCAAAGCTCAGAACAGAATTGCAGTTTTGTTAAATGATAAAGGCGGAACTCCTTATACTTTGTCAAATCCTTCAGCGTATTTATCTCAACAGGCAATAGCACGCAGAACACAGGCTTCCATTGCCATTGATTCAACCGACCTTCCTGTAAATCCTGCTTATATCAATGCAATAAAAAATACCGGAGCGATAATTTTGAATACTTCCAAATGGCTGAATGAAGTTACCGTTGATGTATCGTCAGCGCCAAATGCTTTGGCTGCAATCAATGGTTTACCTTTTGTGAAACAGACAAAAGTTGTTGGACGTCCGTCAGCAAATGGGCATCATGTAAACAAATACAGCTTTGTATTGCAAAATTTATCATACATGCAACATCAGTTGCAGAAAGTTGCTTCAACATCATCATTTTATAATTATGGTTATGCACAAAATCAAATTAAAATGATAGACGGTGACAAACTGCACGACATGGGTTACCGCGGAAACGGAAAAATTATTGCAATGTTGGATGCAGGTTTTTTTAATGTGGATGTGATGACAGCATTCGACAGCCTGCGCGCTCATAACAGAATTATTGATACATATGATTTTGTAGATCATCAAACCAATGTGTATGACGACCATTCTCATGGTGCCATGTGCTTTTCTATTATTGGTGCAAATGATCCTGGAAATATAATTGGTACAGCACCTGAAGCATCCTTTTATCTTTTTCGCTCTGAAGATGCCTTCACTGAAAATCCTGTTGAAGAATATAACTGGGCTACTGCTGCCGAGGCAGCCGACAGTGTAGGTGCAGATATTATTTCAAGTTCGCTCGGATATTTTACGTTTGACGATTCTACTTTAAGCCACACCTATGCCGATTTGGATGGACGCACAACTCCCATCGCTATTGCTGCAACCATGGCAGCACGCAAAGGAATGATTGTGGTAAACAGTGCAGGGAATGAAGGCAACAATCCATGGCATTACATTATAAGTCCCGGTGATGCCGACAGTATTATTACCGTAGGCGCTGTTGACTCTGTTGAGCAGTATGCTTTTTTCAGCAGCACAGGCCCTGCAGCCGATGGCCGTGTGAAACCAACTGTTTCAGCTCAGGGAATGGGCACCTATGTTTCGAGCCCTTACGATAATTCTGTTTTCTCAGGTAATGGTACTTCTTTTTCATGCCCTGTGATTGCCGGTATGGTTGCCTGCCTGTGGCAAAGTGTTCCGTCTGCAACCAATATGCAGATAATTGAAGCTGTCAAACAAAGTGCTTCGCAATATCTGAATCCTGATTCGTTGTTGGGCTATGGAATTCCGAATTTCGATTCTGCAAGAATGATGTTGCTGTCAGTTAATAATCCCAATTTTGGTAAAGGAGATTTTATTGAAAATGTTTACCCTAATCCATTTTCAAATACGCTCAATATAAATTTTTATGCAGACAGTAACCGTAAATATTCAGCAGAAATTTTTGACATTACAGGTAAACTGTTAGCGAAAAAAACGGGAATATTTAATCCATATATCATCAACAGTTTTCAGCTCAACACTCAAACTTTTGCCAAAGGTGTTTACACACTTCGTATCATTACGGATAAAGGTGTTTATAAACGAAAGCTGATAAAACAGTAAGAAATACCTTCTGCAAAAAAAGTATTATTGATTATTTTAGCTGATTAATCGTGCAATACCATAAGCAGCACCTGCTGCAATAATTCCTATTATGGTTGTTCTTAAACCGCCTTTCAACGGTGGTTGTCCTGTGAACTTACTTTTATAATATCCGAAAATAAACAGGCACACAATGGTAATCAGTGATGAATAATACAATCCCTCCTGAGGATGCTCGGTAAAAAAGTAAGCACTTAATGGAACGATTCCTCCAACAATGTAGGAGATACCGATGTTTAAAGCACTTTTTCCTGCACGTTTCTCATCCGGTTTTTCAAGACCTAATTCATAACGCATCATAAACTCAACCCACTTGTCTTCGTCTTTAGCTATTTCATCAGCAACAAGATGTTGTGTTTTTTCTGATAACCCATACTGCGCAAACACTTCACGCACTTCTTCTTTTTCTTTTTCGTAAAAATTTTTCACCTCATAATATTCGCGCTTCAGTTCGCTGTTGTAATGTTCCACTTCTGTTTGTCCTGCAAGGTAACCTCCCAAACCCATTGCAATTGATCCTGCACATATTTCAGCAAGTCCTGCTGTAATGACAATGGTATTGCTGTCAACAGCACCGCTTAGCCCTGCTGCAAGTGCAAAGGGAACTGTTAATCCGTCAGCCATTCCAATGACAATATCACGAATAAGATCTGATTGTGTAAAGTGTTTTTCCTGATGATGACCGTGATGTACAGGCGAGTGGGTGTGCATAAAATAATTGTTTATCTTAGAACCAAAATTAGACATTTATTTTTTCTGTCTTATTAAATGAAATCAGTTTACCTCGATTATAATGCCACAACCCCTGTTGACAAACGTGTGCTCGAAAGAATGCTTCCTTATTTTTCTGAGAAATTCGGCAATGCTTCAAGCAAAACACATGCTTATGGCTGGGCTGCAGATGAAGCAGTAGAACAGGCAAGAGAAAAAGTAGCGGCACTCATAGGTTGTGAGAAAGGTGAAATTTATTTTACCTCTGGATCAACAGAAGGAATTAATCTTGCTCTTAAAGGTGTTTACGAAAATTACAGTGAGAAGGGTAAACACATCATTTCTTATCAGACAGAGCACATGGCAGTGCTCGATACATTATCGTTTCTGAAAACAAAAGGTGCAGACATCACGCTGCTTCCTGTTCATCGTGACGGAACAATTGATTTGCAATTACTGAAAAATACCATCAGAAAAGATACGGTTATGGTAGCAGCCATGTACGCCAACAATGAAACAGGGGTGGTTTTTCCGGTGAAGGAGATTGGAGAGTTGTGCCACGAAACGGGTGTGTTCTTTTTCAGTGACACTACACAGGCTGCAGGAAAAATTCCATTTCATGTAAAGGAAGATAATATTGATACATGCGTTATTTCAGCACATAAAATTTATGGACCAAAAGGAGTTGGTGCCATTTACATCAGCAGAAAACATCCACGACTAAGTGTCGCAGCACAGATTCATGGTGGAGGACACGAAAAGGGTATGCGTTCAGGTACGCTCAATGTGCCGGGTATTGTTGGATTAGGCGAAGCTTGTGCACTGGCAGCACAAGAGTTGCTGACAGATTCCATGGGTCAGTCACGTTTGCGTACGCTGCTCGAACAAAGTCTCACACATCAAGGCAATGTTTTTATTAATGGCAACATTAAAGACAGACTTTGCAATACAACCAACCTGATGTTTAAGGATTTGAAAAGCGAAGAGATGATTAAAAATATCAGGCCTGTTGCAGTGGCTGCAGGTTCGGCCTGTACTTCGGCAATGCAGCAACCGTCACACGTACTGAAAGCAATGGGGTTGAGTGACGATGAGTCGTATGCTTCTGTGCGATTTAGTCTTGGACGGTTTACTACTGAAGAAGAAATCAACTATACCATCGAAAAAGTAAAAAGTATTTTAAACAAAAATTGATGAACGAAGATAAAAGATTGTTTCTGCTGGATGCCTATGCACTTATTTATCGTGCTTATTTTGCTTTCAGCAGAAATCCACTGATCAACAGCAAAGGTCAGAATGTTTCTGCCATTAGTGGTTTTACAACTACATTGTTCGATTTAATAAAAAAAGAAAAACCAACTCATATTGCAGTAGTGTTTGATGCAGCCGCTGAAACAAACCGCGCTGCTGAACACAGTTTTTATAAAGCAAACCGCGAGGCAATGCCTGAAGATATTCAGTATGCTATTCCTTATATCAGAGAGATTATCAAAGCATTTAAGATTCCAATGTTGGAGTGTGATGGTTATGAAGCCGATGACGTAATTGGAACTATTGCAAAGCAAAAAGAGAAAGACGGACATATCATTTACATGGTTACTCCTGATAAGGATTATGCACAGCTGGTGTCACCGAATATTTTTATTTATAAACCCGGACGTCAAGGTAATGAAATAGAAATAATGGGTGTGAAAGAAGTTCTTGAAAAATGGGAGGTTGAGAATACCGAGCAGGTGATAGATATACTCGGAATGTGGGGCGATGCAGTGGATAATATTCCCGGGATTCCCGGTGTTGGGGAAAAGACAGCCAAGAAGCTGATTAAAGAATATGGAAGCATGGAAAATGTGATTGCTTCTGCAGATGAGATAAAAGGAAAACTCGGTGAGAATATCAGGAGCAATGTTGAACAGGCAAGAATCAGTAAGCAGTTAGCCACCATCATTCTCGATGTTCCTGTGGAAGTAAGTGATGATGATTTGCTGATGTCGGAACCTGACAAAGAAAAGTTATCTCAGATTTTTACTGAGCTTGAATTTCGTTCATTAGGTAAAAGAATTTTAGGTGAAACATTTTCTGTAAACAGGGAACAAAAAACCGTTGTTCCTGTTCAGGCAAGTTTATTCGGTGATGAAGAGATAAGTCCGAAGTCGGATATTCAAAAAGGGAAGAACATAAGCAATACTCCACATCATTACATTGTTGTGCAAGATGATGATGCAATCGAAAATCTGGTGAATGAATTGTTACAGCAAAAAGAAATTTGTTTTGATACTGAAACTTCTTCACTCGATTATTTTTCATTAAGCATTGTAGGTTTGTCTTTTTCGTTCAAAGAAGGAACCGGTTATTATGTTCCCTGCCCTGATAATGAGAAAAGAGCTAAAGAAATTTGCCTGAAGTTTAAACCGGTTCTGGAGAGTAAAACGATTGTAAAGATCGGTCAGAATATAAAATTCGATATGTTGGTGATGAGGCGTTATGGAGTAGAGGTGAGTTTGCCCATTTACGATACCATGATAGCACATTATCTGGTGGAAGCTGATATGAAACATGGAATGGACTATCTGAGTGAAACCTATCTTGGATACACTCCTGTGCATATTGAAGAACTTATAGGCAAGAAAGGAAAAGGGCAGGGGAGTATGCGCGATGTTCCTCTTGAAAAAATTTCTGAATATGCTGCTGAAGATGCCGATATTACTTTTCAGTTGAAACAGGTGATAAGTCCAATGGTACAAAAGCGTGAAGTGGAAGATGTGTTATATAAAATAGAGTTGCCATTGATTGAAGTACTTGCTGATATGGAATATGAAGGTGTGAAAATTGATGAGCCTTATCTTAAATCATACAGCAAAGAGTTGGAAACGGAAATGATTCATTACCGTGATCAGGTATTTTCACTTGCAGGAATGGAGTTTAATCTCGATTCTCCAAGGCAATTAGGTGATGTGTTGTTTGGTCATTTAAAACTTCCTGTTGACAAAAAAACAGCTACAGGCCAGCATTCTACCAACGAAGAAGTGTTGAGTAAGTTGGCAACAGAATATCCTATTGCTGAAAAAATTCTCGAATACCGCGAGCTTACAAAACTGAAATCAACCTATGTGGATGCATTGCCTCAGATGATTAATCCTAAAACCGGA
The DNA here is from genome assembly GCA_019136655.1 of Bacteroidota bacterium. GTDB lineage: Bacteria > Bacteroidota > Bacteroidia > AKYH767-A > OLB10 > OLB10. The sequence continues at coordinate 2,664 of JAGVTU010000020.1, read as the reverse complement.
AGAGTGCATACAACTTTTAACCAGACCATTGCATCAACAGGAAGGTTAAGCTCCATAGGTCCGAACTTGCAAAACATTCCTATCCGTACTGAACGCGGACAGAAAGTACGTAAAGCATTTATTGCACGTGATGACGAACATGTATTGGTATCTGCTGACTATTCACAGATTGAACTTCGTTTGGCAGCTGAAATCAGTGGCGATGAAAACATGCTAGAAGCATTCAGACAAGGGCACGACATACACAGAGCTACTGCAGCACGAGTATATAATGTGGCGATGGATGATGTTACTAAAGAAATGAGGAGTAAGGCCAAGATGGTAAATTTTGGAATTATTTATGCCATCTCAGCATTCGGATTATCGCAGCGATTGGGTATTCCGCGTAAGGAAGCAAGTGAACTGATTGAAAATTATTTTGTGCAATATCCTAAGCTGAAAAACTATATGAACGATACACTTGAGTTTGCAAGAGCAAATGGATATGTCAAAACCATCATGGGTCGCAGACGATATCTGAAGGATATTAACTCAAGAAATTTTACGGTACGTGGTTTTGCTGAGCGCGAAGCAATAAATGCACCGCTTCAGGGAAGTGCAGCTGATTTAATAAAACTGGCCATGATTAATATCTATGATGAATTCAAAAAACTTAAACTCAAAACACGTATGACGCTGCAAGTGCATGACGAGCTCGTTTTTGATGCACATAAGAGTGAACTGGAAACCATAAAACCAATTATTCATGACAGAATGATTCAAGCCTTAAAGACCAATGTACCGCTGGAAGTTGAAATTGGAGTAGGTGCCAACTGGCTCGAAGCCCATTAAATTTGACCCAAAACATGTTTTGTTAATTAATATTTTTATATATCTTTGGACATAATAAAAGCCATTGATATGAAAAACAAATTATTGATTTTAGCAGTTCTTGTTATTGCATCAATACAGGGACAAGCACAGTTAACAGTAACTTCAGGAAATCCCGTAAATGCTATCGTTGATTCCTTAGTTGGAACAGGAGTAACAGTTAGCAACATTACTTATACAGGCAATGCCTCAGCACGTGGTCTTTTCAGTTGTGCAGGCGGTTGTAATCTGGGTATAGCAAAAGGAATTTTTCTCTCTACAGGGAATGCCGGCCAAACACCAACATCACCACCTAGCGATTTTCACAATACAGATTTAGGAGCCAGCGGAGATGCACAGTTGAATATGATAGTAAGCCCTCTTCTGACTCAAGATGCAGCGGTATTGGAGTTTGATTTTACACCTGCAGCCGACAGTATTGGTTTTCGGTTTGTATTTGGTTCAGAAGAGTATAATGAGTTTGTAAATGCAGGTTTCAACGATGTGTTTGCTTTTTATATTTCAGGGCCGGGTATTGTCGGTTCAAAAAACCTGGCTTTAATACCTTCTACTACCATTCCGGTTTCAATTGATAACGTAAATAACGGAAACAGTGGTGGTGTAGCAACCGGACCATGTACCAATTGTGCTTATTACACCGATAATGTAGCTAACGGAGGTGGTGCAATATTTTTTGATGGATTTACGCATGTGATCAATGCCGGTACGGCAGTTCAGCCTTGTCAGACTTATCACATGAAATTTGCAATTGCAGATGTGGGTGATGGAGCATATGATTCAGGTGTTTTTCTTGAAGCAAAAAGTTTTACCAGTATTGGTCATCTTAATTTGTATGTAAACGGAGTACCAAGTACTTCAGATACAATTTATGCTTGCCATGGCGATTCAGTTATATTGTCAGCATCAACTACCAGTAGTAATATTACCTGGAATAATGGAGCAACAACACAAACAATTGTCGTAACTGAAGCTAATATCACAACAACAGGCGTTTATCAGTATGCAGTTATCAATGGAGCTGCTCTGTGTTTTGCATCAAGCAGACAGGTGAAAATAATTTTTGTGACACCAACGGCAACTATTACTCCAATAGGTTCAACAAATCTTTGCCCGGGTGGTAGTGTAGATTTACAAGCTAATGCAGGCAACAGTTATTTGTGGAGTACAGGGGCAACTACTCAAACAATTACAGTTTCTGCAGCAGGAACATATTCCGTAACTGTGTATGCTACTCCTACATGTTTTGCAAGTGATTCTATTTCTGTAACTGTCGCTGCACCAACTGCCTCCATTTCGGGAGTAACTACTATTTGTTCAGGACAAGCTACAACACTTACCGCTACTTCCGGTAACAGTTATCTTTGGAGTAACGGTGCAACCACACAATCTATTACTGTCAATAGTGCAACCACCTATACTGTTACAGTTACATTTCCCGGAGGATGTACTGCATCCGCTTCCGTTGCTGTTAATACCAATACAAATCCAACGCCATCTATAACGGGCAATAATTCTATCTGCCAGGGACAGAGCAGTACACTCAGTGCAGGAAGTTATACTTCCTATCTTTGGTCAACAGGATCTACAAGTGCAAATATTTCAGCCAACACTTCGGGTATTTACACCGTAACAGTAACAGATGCCAATGGTTGTACAGGCAGTACTACATTTAATCTTACTGTCAATCCAAATCCTACACCGGCAATTACAGGAACAACAGCATTTTGCCAGGGAGGCAATTCAACACTCAGTGCAGGAGGAGGTTATACAAATTATCTTTGGTCAACAGGAGCA
>JAGVTU010000013.1 GCA_019136655.1 Bacteroidota bacterium | reverse complement strand
ACAGGATTGTAACGGAGTATGGGGAGGAACAGCTTTCATAGATTCATGTAACACTTGTGTTGGTGGTAATACCGGACTCACTGCCTGCACACAGGATTGTAACGGAGTTTGGGGAGGCTCAGCATTTGTAGATTCATGCAACACTTGTGTTGGTGGTAATACAGGTCTCACAGCATGTACTCAGGATTGTAACGGAGTATGGGGCGGCACAGCTTTCATTGATTCATGTAACACTTGTGTTGGAGGCAACACCGGACTTACTGCATGTACACAGGATTGCAATGGAGTTTGGGGCGGTACAGCATTTATTGATTCATGCAACACTTGTGTTGGAGGCAACACCGGCCTTACTGCATGTACACAGGATTGTAATGGAGTATGGGGAGGAACAGCTTTCATAGACAGTTGCGGAACTTGTGTTGGTGGCAACACAGGTCTTACTGCATGTACACAGGATTGTAATGGAGTTTGGGGTGGAACTGCATATATTGACAGTTGTGGTACATGTGTTGGAGGAAATACAGGAATATTACCATGTGGATTAGATTGTAACGGAGTATTTGGAGGATCAGCTTTCATAGATAATTGTGGAACGTGTGTTGGAGGTAACACCGGACTCACAGCATGTACACAGGATTGCAATGGAGTATGGGGAGGAACAGCATTTATAGATTCATGCAACACTTGTGTTGGAGGTAATACCGGACTCACAGCATGTACGCAAGATTGTAATGGAGTATGGGGTGGAACTGCATTTATTGATTCATGTAACACATGTGTTGGTGGCAATACTGGTCTTACAGCATGTACACAGGATTGCAACGGAGTTTGGGGTGGAACAGCTTTCATAGATTCATGCAACACTTGTGTTGGAGGAAACACCGGTCTCACTGCCTGCACTCAGGATTGTAACGGTGATTGGGGCGGCACAGCATTTAACAGGATTGTAACGGAGTATGGGGAGGAACAGCTTTCATAGATTCATGTAACACTTGTGTTGGTGGTAATACCGGACTCACTGCCTGCACACAGGATTGTAACGGAGTTTGGGGCGGAACAGCTTTCATCGACAGTTGTGGAACTTGCGTAGGTGGAAACACCGGACTCACAGCGTGTACACAGGATTGCAATGGTGTCTGGGGTGGAACGGCATTTATTGATTCATGTAACACTTGCGTTGGAGGCAACACCGGACTCACAGCATGTACACAGGATTGCAACGGAGTATGGGGAGGCACAGCATTCATTGATTCATGTAATACATGTGTTGGTGGAAACACAGGACTCACAGCATGTACACAGGATTGTAACGGAGTTTGGGGAGGCACAGCTTTCATTGATTCATGTAACACTTGTGTTGGAGGTAACACAGGTCTCACAGCATGTACTCAGGATTGTAATGGTGATTGGGGTGGAACAGCATATATTGATAGTTGCGGAACATGCGTAGGAGGAAATACAGGATTGTTCCCATGTGGTTTTGATTGTAATGGTGATTGGGGCGGCACTGCCTTTATTGATAGTTGCGGAATTTGCGTTGGAGGAAACACAGGCCTCACAGCATGCATTCAGGATTGCAATGGTGTCTGGGGTGGAACAGCATTTATTGATTCATGTAACACTTGTGTTGGAGGTAACACCGGACTCACAGCCTGCACTCAGGATTGCAATGGAGTATGGGGTGGCACTGCATATATTGACAGTTGTGGAACATGCGTAGGAGGAAATACAGGATTGTTCCCATGCGGATTAGATTGTAACGGAGTACTTGGCGGAACAGCTTTCATAGATAATTGCGGAACGTGTGTTGGAGGTAACACAGGCCTCACAGCGTGTACACAGGATTGCAACGGAGTTTGGGGCGGCACTGCATTCATTGATTCATGCAACACTTGTGTTGGAGGTACCACCGGACTCACTGCCTGTACACAGGATTGTAATGGTGATTGGGGCGGAACAGCATTTATTGATTCATGTAATACATGCGTTGGTGGCAATACCGGTCTTACTGCCTGCATTCAGGATTGTAACGGAGTATGGGGTGGAACTGCATTCATAGATTCATGTAACACATGCGTTGGTGGTAACACAGGTCTTACTGCATGTACACAGGATTGTAATGGAGTATGGGGCGGCACAGCATTTATAGATTCATGTAATACTTGTGTAGGAGGCAACACAGGTCTCACTGCATGTACTCAGGATTGTAATGGTGATTGGGGAGGCACTGCATATATTGACAGTTGTGGAACATGCGTAGGAGGAAACACAGGATTGTTCCCATGTGGTTTTGATTGTAATGGTGACTGGGGTGGCACTGCCTTTATTGATAGTTGCGGAATATGTGTCGGAGGAAACACAGGCCTCACACCATGCATTCAGGATTGCAATGGCGACTGGGGTGGTACGGCTTATATTGATACCTGCGGTATTTGTGTAGGTGGAAATACAGGTATTTGGGATTGTGATACCATAAACGCTGTTCAGAATTTTGCATCAGGCCACTGGTATAAATTATATCCAAATCCGGTAATGAATAATTATGTCATTATCGAATCTGACATTTCTACACTCGAAATTGAACTGACAGATATGTTAGGCAAACTGATTATTGCGCAGCGATGCGATAACTTCGGAGGTAAATGTAAAATAGATGTTTCAGCAATTCAGACATCAGGTATTTATGCCGTTCGCATCATAAGAAATCAACGAATCATGTCGGTAATTAGAATTGCAGTGATGCGAGACCGATAATATAGTTCAGTCTTCAACTTCTTCCGTATTAGAAACACGGAATGAAAATGTTTTATGTACAATAAAGCTTAATACACCAATGCTTACTGCAGAAAAAGCACGTGAGATGGTAGGATACCAGTGTAACTGACGGATTAAAAAATTCATCAGTACGTAATTGAGGAATAGTACACCGATGGCAACCAGTACAAATCGCAAAAACTGATGATGCCCTTTCAGATCAGATTCCTTAAATACAAGATTCTTGGTAAGAAAAAAATTGGTGATAAGTCCGCAAGTATATGACAAAGCCAATGATGCAGTAGGAGCGGAGAAGGTGTAAAAAGGCAGATGGATATCTTCCTTGTGATATATGTAGTTGAATGCAAGAAAATAAATTACTACGTCCACCACTGTAGCCGATGCTGCTGAAAAAAAATATCTGACAACTTTCAGATTTAATACCCGTATGGTAAATTTTATCATCGGGAGGCGAAAGTAACTTTATTACTTCACAGTGAAGTTGATTGTTGAAAAAAGAATGCTGAAGTTCAACTGAAATTCTAAAATTTTCAAATCAAAACTGAAGGATTCTTCAATATATGATTTAGTAATATGCTCCCGGTAACAGGTAATTTTTTACATAATCAGCAATACCATCTTCAAGCGAGTAAAATGGTTTTTTATATCCGATTGATCTCAGTTTTTCCATACGCGCCTCCGTAAAATACTGATACTTATCTCTGATATCCTGAGGCATATCAATAAATTCAATGTTGGGTTCAAGACGTTGTGAACGAAAAGTATTTACTGCCAAATCGTAAAAACTTCTTGCCTGTCCGGTTCCCAGATTATAAATCCCTGAATTCTTTCGGTGATTCATCAGAAACATACAAACACTCGTAACATCTTTAACATAGATAAAATCGCGCAGCTGCCATCCGTCTTTGTAATCATCACGATGCGATTTAAAGAGTTTTATTTTTCCTTCTTTTTTAATCTGATTGAAGCCATGAAAAATAACTGAAGCCATTCTTCCCTTATGATATTCATTCGGCCCATACACATTAAAGAATTTCAGTCCTGCCCAGAAGTATGGTTTGCGCTCCTGAGCAATTGCCCATTTATCGAAATCATTTTTAGATTCACCGTATGGATTCAATGGTTTTAGTTTTGAAATAATTTCCTCATTATCATCATAACCAAATTCGCCATCGCCATAAGTAGCAGCAGACGATGCATAAATCAATGGTAATCCATATTCCACACATTTATTCCATACGGTTTTGGTGTAATTAAGATTTAATTTATTAAACACTTCACGGTTAAACTCTGTAGTATCAGTGCGGGCTCCTATATGAATTATAAATTGTGTGAGTTGATGATTTTGATCTATCCAGTCAAAAAACTTATTACGGTCAATTTTTGCATTAAATTTTTTACCATCCAGATTTTTATTTTTTTCTGCATTGTTGAAATCATCCACAACCACTACATCATTAAATCCTTCTTCGTTTAGTTGTTTTACCAGACAACTTCCTATAAATCCTGCGGCTCCTGTTACTACTATCATAATCTGTTTTTCTTTATAATTAATTACGCTTCCTTCCGTTTTTATTGTTTAAGGTGAAGGAATATTTATCAGGTAACAAAACTACATAAAGGCAGTTTATTATCTTAGCTGAAATAAAAAAATGAGTCACGCATGTCTTATATCTTAAAAACCAACCAGGCAGCATATTTACTCGACCCTGAAAACGAAGACCTTGTTTTGAAAAAAAAGGGGAAGTTCAGTTCAGTGTATCTGGGCTACCGTGTTGAAGACAAGATTCCTGTAGTGATAAAAAAACTCAATGATCCTGATGACATTCAAACTCAGTTCCGTTTTCAGAAGGAATCATTAATGGGGTTTGATTTTTTCGGTGTACAGCATACTCTTGATGCTTGGCGTGATGATTCAGGGTTCTATGTCATCAAAGAATTTATTGACGGAATGTCGTTGCGCCAGATGATGCAACATAAGATAATTAACCGGCCTTTATTTATCGGAAAGTGTGTCATTCAGGTTTTGGATATTCTCAGTCAGTTCCACAATAAGGGAATTTATCATTGTGATTTAAGACCGGATAACATTTTGGTTCTTGTAAACAAACGCGGACATCCTGATATCATTCATCCGCAAGTAAGATTGATTGATTTTGGGTTGAGCAAACATTCCGAGTCTGATTTTCTTTCGCATCGTATGCCGTTTTCACTCATCTATTCTCCTCCCGAACAATTATTGAATTATCCCCGACTGGTAAATGCCACATCTGATTTATACAGCCTTGGTCTTGCACTTTATGAATGTATTGCTCAGTATCCTCCTTTTTTTAATGAGAACCCGGAAATGGTCATGCATCTGCAACTGAACACTCTTGTTGAAGAACATAAAAACATTCAACCTGTATTGCTCAGTCTTATTCACAAAGCTACTGCCAAGAAAAAGTTGCGTTTGCCTCCCGCACAACTTGAATCAGATGAAATAGAAAGAACCATTGCTGAAGGTCAGGCGCAACGTTTTCAGTCGTGTGAAGAATTTAAAACGGCATTAGAGAAAATTTTACCTCAGTTAAATGAACCGGAGCGTAAGAATTTCTTCTCGAAATTGTTTGGTTAATCTTTATTCTTCCGGTATTGAATCAATTTAAAAAATATGCCATAAAAAAAAGCTGCCTCAACCGGAGGCAGCTTTTTTATGTTAAAGAGTTGATTTTATTTTACGGTAATACGCTGTGTTTTCATTCCGTTGTTGGTTTGAACTTCGAGCATATAAATTCCTTTATCAGCATTTGGTAAACTTAACTGATAAATTCCGTTACCATTAGATGCAATTGATTGTTTAAGCACAACGGCTCCTTTCATATCATAAACTCTTACCAGTACATTGTCTTTAATATTGTGTTGAGGAACAATAAAGTTAAAGTTACCTGATGAAGATGGGTTAGGATAAACAACCAGTGTATTACCCGGAGTTAATACTTCACTCAAACCTGTGCTTGTACACACTATCGGGAAAATGGCATGTGCCAAATCTAATCCCCATGAACTTGTTGCATCAGAATATGCATACCAGCCTCCACCTTGTCCCCACTCTTCATAAGCTGTACCCGGTACAGTCTCACCATCCTGATTAGTAATGATAGCCAAAGTATCACCTGCATTATAGTCGAAATTCATTCCTACATAAAAATCTCCAACCGGAAGAGTCACATTAGGAGAAAAATCAATGATAGTAGGCAACTGTGCTGTAACGTCTGCAGCAATTGCATCATAGGTCACTGTTTTCGTTCCAAGAACGGTTCCTGGAAGCCCGGAAGCATCATTCCATACATTGGCATTGGCAGTTTGCCCAGTTCCTGAAGAGGTTCCTACACCAAAAAATATTATTACCTGATCAACAAATGCATTGGCAGTGTTGTTGGAGAATATATCAGCTTTTGAGATATCACCATAACCGTTATGTCCGGCTACATATCCTCCACTCTGAGCAGTATAAACAGCAGGTGTGTTGGTAGCAGCATTAAAATTAGCAAGTGTATCACAACCACTGCCTCCACCTGTAGTAACGGTAATGTAGTTTGTTTTTGTCATGGTGTTGCTACCCTGTGCATTGGTAACAGTAAGTGTTACATCATATGTTCCTGCTGCAGCATACACAATGTTTGATGGGTTTTGTGCAGTGGAAGTTCCAGGACTACCACCCGGGAATGTCCAACTCCATGATGTTGGAGTACCTGTACTTTGATCAGTAAAGTTTACACTGCCACCCGGAGCGATTGACGTATTGTTAGCAGTAAACTGAGCAACCGGTCCACTTCCGGAAGGAGCCTGACATCCTAGTGATGTAGCTAAGGGAGCGCGGTAGGTTCCATTTTGCATTGCAGTTACCATTCGTGTTTTTTGTCCTGCTGTAAACATGTTCAGACATTTGTCATAGCAATAATCCATATAATTCATCCACATATCGCCATTAGGTCCATTGTTACATGTTACCTGTGGGAAGCTAGGACATGGATAAGGAATACTCTGTCCGCCATAATTGGCTGTTTGTTGTGTAGGTGTATCACTGACATAGTCGTTACCACAGTTTGAGTCTCCCCAGATGTGACGTAATCCAAGCCAATGGCCAATTTCATGAGTGGCTGTACGACCTTTATTATATAATGGATCAAGATTTCCAACACGTCCGAAACATTTATACCATATTACCACACCATCGGTAGTAGCCGATCCGTAATTGCTTGTTAAACCTGTAAGTCCACTGTTTAATGGGAATGTAGCATGTCCTAAAAGTGGGAATCCGCTGGAAGTATAATCAGGTACAACCCAAATGTTCAAATATTTAGTAGGGTCCCAAATAGAGCCTGATTTAATTGTATTATCAATGTAAGTCATCGTATATGGCGGAGCACTCCATCCTTTTGAATTACGGTTGATTCGATCAATTCCGTTAGTGGCATTACCACTTGGGTCACGTTGCGCCATACAAAAGTTGATTTCGCAATCTGCGGCAACAGGAAGAAAAGCAGAAGGAGTAGAAGTAGTGTCCGGATTTAATCTGCGGTAATCTTCGTTCAGTACATCAATTTGCGATAATATTTGCGCATCGCTTATGTTGTAACTTGTACCAACAGCGTTTCCGTTATGAATAACATGCACTACCACCGGAATGGTGTAAACGGTTTGAATGCGGTTGGCACTTGGCTCCTGCATTTTGTTTGCAAGCCAGGTTTCGTATTCCAGCAGAAGTTCTCCTGTTCCGCAAGTGCGTACAGTAATGGCAGGATCAGATTTTAGATTGCCTGTTACTTTCCTTTGTTGTGCATAGGCAGTTGTCAATGTTGCTACTGCAAGCACACTTAGTAAGATTCTTTTCATTTTTGACTTTTTAAATTTTTTAAAGATTTTATGAGTGTAAAAATAATAGAAAATCAGTTGATAATAGCATAAATTGTAAAAAAAATAACTACTGATAATCTCTCTGAGATTGCATGTAACCGCCATTTCAACATTTTTTTGGATTTTTGCCAAATGGTGTCGCAAATAGGACTGATCATTGCCAAAGAATGGAAACTGGAGTGGCGTAACCGTTCTGCAATTGCCGGACTTTCGGTTTATATTCTTTCTGGATTGTATATCAGTTATCTGAGCTTTAAGAAAATTGCCGATCCCGCAACCTGGAATGCCTTATTCTGGATTCTTATTCTGTTTATGGCTGTTAATGCACTTGCAAAAAGTTTTATGACAGAGAGTAGGGGGCTTCAGTTGTTTTATTACACTTTCCTCAATCCGCAGGTAGTTATCATCGGGAAAATTATTTATAATGGTGTTTTACTTTTTGTTTTAGGGTTACTCACTCTTTTGTTTTATACCATTTTGTTGGGCAATCCTGTTCAGGATATTTTTATGTTTTTGATTACACTATTTGCAGGATGTTTTGGTATTTCATCAGTGCTAACTATGATTTCGGCAATTGCCTCCAGAGCAGGACATCAGTCGAGCATGATGGCTATACTCGGATTTCCTGTATTGTTGCCTTTACTCATCATACTCATTCATTTATCCAAGAATGCAATTGACGGTATTGAATTTTCCGTGAATGTCAAGTATCTGACATTGATACTTTCATTAAATCTGATTGTTCCTGCATTGGCCTTTATTTTATTTCCATACCTTTGGCGTGAATAAAAAATCGAAGTTCATTTGCTCGCATTAAGATGCATTCAGTCTGGAAAATAATTTGTGTTATTTTATTGTTTTATACATTGATTGCAGGTTTTTTACTTCCTGTTCCTGAGTTGCCCATTCTTAATGAAACCATCCGCAATTTATATTTTCATGTAACCATGTGGTTTGCCATGATTACTCACATGGTCATTTCCATTGCTTATAGCATTAAGTTCCTGACAAATTCAGAACTCAAAAATGATATGAAAGCCGAGCAATATTCTCAAACGGGAATGGTGTTTGGTGTAGCAGGATTGATAACAGGAATGATATGGGCAAAATTTACCTGGGGTGCTTTTTGGGTGAACGACACCAAACTAAACGGTGTTGCCGCAGCTATGCTGATGTATGCGGCTTACTTCATTTTGCGCAACGCTACTGATGATGAAAACAAGCGCGCAAAACTCAGTGCTGTTTATCTGGTGTTTGCATTTCCTCTGATGATGGCATTTATATTCATATTACCACGTATGACTGATTCACTTCATCCCGGAAATGGAGGTAACCCTGCTTTCGGTCAGTATGATCTTGACAATAATATGCGAATGGTATTTTATCCTGCCATTTTTGCATGGACGTTACTCGGTTTGTGGATAACCACTATCCGTATAAGAATTAAAAATTTATGGAACGAAACAAATTTATCAGAATAATTGTTTTGCTGTCAGTTCTACCATCTGTTACTTTGGCTGATGGTGTTGACATGGCAGATACTTTACGCAGCAATGGTAAAATTTATGTGGTTGTAGCAGTATTATGTGTTGTTCTTGCAGCTGTGTTGCTGTATCTGTTCAGCATTGATCGCAAAGTGAAAAAAATGGAAGATAAATTTAAGAATAAGTAGAGAATTTTAAGAAATGAAAAAGTCATACATCATTGCAATACTTATTATAGGAATAGCATTTGCCGCCATTATCAGTACGGTGAACGATTCAGGAACGTACTCCAATTTCAGTGAAGCTGCTGCACATGAAGGAAAAGTTTATCACGTAGTAGGCAAACTCAACCGTGAAAAACCTTATATATATAATCCGGAACAAAATGCTAACTTATTCACATTTTATTTGTACGATAATGAAGGTGAGGAACGCAAAGTGTTGTTGAATAAGGCAAAGCCTCAGGATTTTGACAAATCAGAACAGATTGTAATTATTGGAAAGATGAAAGGTGATGAGTTTATTGCTTCTGATATTTTGCTGAAATGCCCCAGTAAGTATGCTGATGAAAACCTGAAACCGGTTTCATAATTCGAAAGGCATACAACAACTTATTTGTAAAATTTAAAATCCGCTTTTCTGCAAGGCGGATTTTTTTTTGGCCTGATATGTAGTCTCAGGTTAAGGGTTATTAGTTCAAATAAATATTCAATGAGTGTGCAAATTTTTAATCCATAAAAAAAGCCGCTCTTTTTGAGAACGGCTTTTTTCTGCTGCAATGAGCGTAATTTTATTTCACTGATTCAACAATCGCTTTGAAAGCATCAGGATTGTTAAGAGCAAGGTCAGCCAATACTTTTCTGTTGAGCTGATTACCTGCCTTATGCAGCTTACCCATGAATTCGCTGTATGACATGTCGTAATTTCTTACGGCTGCATTGATACGCTGAATCCACAAACCGCGGAAGTTGCGTTTTTTGGTTTTACGGTCGCGGTAAGCATACTGCATTCCTTTTTCAACCGTGTGTTTGGCAACGGTCAATACGTTACCTCTTGCGCCCCAATTTCCTTTGGCGCGTTTGAGCAATTTTTTACGTCTTGCTTTTGACGCTACTGAATTTACCGAACGTGGCATGTGTTTGTAATTTTTGGCGTTAGCGCTCCGCTATGCGGAATCTTGATGCTAAGTACCTGGTTAAACTTATATTGAATTAAATTTTCTTAAGCAATAGCCAACATTCTTTTTACTCTGAACTCATCGGCTTTGTTCACAATAGCCGGGTTGGTAAGTGCGCGTTTGCGCTTGGTTGACTTCTTGGTGAGAATGTGGCTTTTGAAAGCATGTTTTCTCTTGATTTTTCCGGTGCCGGTAACGCTGAAACGTTTTTTCGCGCTAGAGTTGCTCTTCATTTTCGGCATAATACTTCTTTTTTTATTGTGTTATTTTAATTCGTTATTTCTTTTTAGGCAGTGGTGCAAGATGCAGAAACATTCTGTTTCCTTCCAGTTTAGGAAGCATTTCAACCTTTGCATACTGTTCCAGTGCCTGTGCAAATTTCAGCAGGATAATTTCTCCTTTTTCTTTATACGCTATCGTCCTTCCTTTAAAGTGAACATAGGCTCTTACTTTAGCTCCTTCTTCCAGAAACTTGATGGCATGGTTCAGTTTGAAATTGAAATCATGATCATCGGTATTGGGTCCGAAGCGAATTTCTTTTACAACTGATTTTGCTGCTTTTGCCTTTTGCTCTTTGTCTTTTTTCTTACGCTCGTAAAGGAATTTCTGATAGTCAATGATTTTACAAACCGGTGGGTTACTGCTTTCTGATATTTCTACCAGGTCAAGTTCCATTTCTCTTGCCATTTCCAGAGCAGTACTCGTATCGTAAATTTTGTTTTCTACGTTATCTCCAACCAAACGCACCTGCGGAACCCTGATACGTTCGTTGATTCTGTGTTCATCAACCTTTGGTTGTGGAAGCCTTCTGTCTCTGTAGCCTCCCGGCCTGTTGTTGGAAGGTTCTCCCGGCTTGTTAAATGTTGCTATATGTCCTCCTTGTTATTCGTTTATTAATAATTGTTTATCTATTTCTTTCCGCACTAAATCACAAAATTCTTTTGGTGACATTGCTCCAAGGTCGCCCTTGCCATGCTGCCTCACAGATACTTTGTTCTCAGCCATCTCTTTTTCGCCAACTATGAGCATAAAAGGTATCTTTTTTATTTCCGCATCCCGGATTTTTCGTCCGATTTTTTCTGCCCTTTCGTCAACGAGGGCGCGAATATCGGAATTATTTAGTAACTGTGAAACAGAATTTGCAAATTCATTAAACTTTTCACTAATCGGTAAAATGGCTACCTGTTTTGGCGACAGCCACAGTGGGAAATTGCCGGCATAATGCTCTATCAGAAATCCGATAAACCGTTCATGGGTTCCCAGTGGTGCGCGGTGAATACATAATGGTGTTTTCAGGGTATTGTCTGCATCACGGTAGGTGAGGCCGAATCGGGCAGGCACAGCAAAGTCAACCTGGTTGGTGGCCAATGTAAACTCACGACCGATGGCACTCCAAACCTGTACGTCAATTTTTGGCCCGTAGAATGCACTTTCGTCAGGCACTTCCACATAAGGTATTTTGGTTTCAATAAGTACCTTGCGCACCATGTCTTCTGTTTTCTTCCACAGTTCGGGTTCATTCACATATTTTTTCCCAAGTTTTTCAGGCGAATGGGTCGAGAACCGCATCACATATTTCTCAATTCCAAATATCTTGAAATACTTTAAGTACATATCGTTAACTGCCTTAAATTCAGCAGCAAACTGCTCTTCAGTACAGTAAATATGTGCATCGTTCATCTGAAGGCATCTTACCCTCATCAAACCAAATAATTCGCCCGATTGCTCATAACGGTAACAGGTGCCATACTCAGCCAAACGGATAGGCAAATCGCGGTAGCTGGCATTCATATTACCAAAAATCTTATGGTGATGTGGGCAGTTCATTGGCTTGAGGTAATATTTCTCTCCGTCCATTTCCATCGGAGGAAACATACTGTCGGCATAATAAGGCAGGTGGCCTGTTGTCAGATACATACTTTCCTTTGCTATGTGAGGAGTTCTCACGCGCTTATAGCCGGCTTCGTTTTCGGTACGTTTTGCCAGCGACTCAAGTTGTTCAATGATAATACCTCCGTTAGGCATCCACAAAGGCAAACCCGGACCAACTTCATCATCAAACATAAAAATCTCAAGTTCTTTACCAAGCTTTCTGTGGTCGCGTTTTTTTGCTTCCTCCAGCATGGCAAGGTACTCATCAAGCTCCTTCTGTTTGGGGAAACTGATACCATAAATACGGGTTAGTTGTTTGTTGTTTTCATCACCCTTCCAGTATGCACCGGCAAGGTTCATCAGTTTTACTGCTTTGATGTAACCGGTGTTTGGAATATGCGGCCCACGGCACAGGTCGGTAAAATTTCCCTGAGTGTAAAAAGTGATGGTGCCGTCCTCCAGATTCTGAAGCAAGTCAAGTTTGTATTCATCACCTTTTTCAGTAAAATATTTTACGGCATCACTCTTGGCCATTTCTTTTCTGATGTAAGGATTGCTCTGACGTGCCAGTTCAATCATTTTGTCTTCAATTTTTTTGAAGTCATCACTCGATATCTGCTGACCTTGCAAGTCCACATCATAATAAAAACCGTTTTCAACAGGAGGTCCTACCCAGAACTTGATTCCCGGGAAATAAAATTCCAGTGCTTCGGCCATCAGGTGCGCTGACGAATGCCACATTGTGTTCTTTCCGTCTTTGCTGTCCCATGTCAGAAGTTCGAGCGTTGCATCTTCAGTAATAGGTCGCATCAGGTCGCGTACTTCACCATTAACTTTTGCTGCAAGTACATTTCTTGCCAAACCTTCGCTTATACTTTTTGCAATATCCATGGCAGTAGTTCCCGATGGATATTCGCGCACTGTTTTATCCGGAAAAGTAATTTTCATTCTAAAAAAAATTTTTGCAAATATACGGTAAAACACAGAGTTATAATTCCTTCCTCGTTTATAAAAATTAAATTTTTCCTGAGTTAAATACTGTATTAGGATAGTCTTTTTTCTTACTGTGTCTGAAATGTGATATGCGAGTAAATTGTGATTTGCATTTTTCAAATTGATAAAGTAATGTTGGGAGAAGTCGAGTTTGTATTTATTCGCTGCTGAGTTTATCACGGTAAGTCAACATACTTAAATGCACATTTGGGCAGAGTGACTATTTTTGTCATCTTTAATATTGATATTTTCTGCCTACATTTGCCCATGCACCAATCCATTTTAATCATTGACTTTGGCTCGCAATATACCCAGCTGATTGCCAGAAGACTTCGTGAGCTGAACGTTTATTGCGAAATTCACCCTTATAATCACCTCCCTGAAATTTCACCCACAGTAAAAGGTATTATTTTTTCAGGAAGTCCGTGTTCGGTACGCGATCAGGATGCTCCTTTTATTGATACAACAAAATACATTAAGCAACTTCCTGTATTGGGTTTATGCTATGGTGCACAACTACTCGCAAATCAGCATGGCGGTGAAGTGATGGCTTCAAAAATTAGAGAGTATGGCCGTGTTAAACTGAAACTTACTTATGACGATACCATATTTAAAGAAGTGAGTTCTGTAAGTCAGGTGTGGATGTCGCATGCCGATACTATAAAAAGTTGTGGTGAAAGTTTTGAAGTTATTGCCGAAACAGAAGATGTAAGTGTTGCAGCTTTCAAACACAAAGAACTTCCTGTGTATGGATTTCAGTTTCATCCTGAAGTATATCACAGCATGGAAGGAAAGCAAATGCTTGCCAATTTTGTGTATAACATATGCGGCTGCTCAGGCGACTGGACACCGGGTTCGTTTGTGGAAGAAACAGTGGCAGAACTGAAGTCAAAACTTGGAAATGACAAAGTGATCTTAGGCTTGTCGGGTGGAGTAGATTCAAGTGTTGCAGCATTATTGCTTCACAAGGCAATAGGTAATAATCTGTATTGCATTTTTATTGATAACGGCCTTTTGCGTAAAGATGAGTCGAAGCAGGTAATGGAAGTGTTCAGCCCGATGGGATTGCAGATAACTGCTGTTGATGCTTCAGAAGAGTTTTATTCAGCTCTGAAAGGAATTTCTGACCCTGAGCAGAAACGTAAAACCATCGGTCGGGTATTTATTGAAGTTTTCGACCGCGAAGCACATAAGATTCAAGACGTGAAATGGCTGGCACAGGGAACAATTTATCCTGATGTGATAGAATCAGTTTCTGTAAAAGGACCTTCAGCAACCATCAAATCACACCATAATGTTGGAGGGCTGCCCGAAAAGATGAATCTGAAAATAGTAGAGCCATTGCGCTCACTCTTCAAAGACGAAGTGCGCAGAGTGGGTAAAGAAATGGGGCTTAAAGATGCATTGCTTAATCGTCATCCTTTTCCCGGTCCCGGTTTGGGAATACGAATTTTAGGAGATATAACAGCCGACAAAGTAAAGATTTTGCAGGAGGCAGATGCCGTTTATATGCAGTTGTTGCAGAAGCATAATTTGTATCAGAAAGTATGGCAGGCGGGAACCATTTTTCTGCCGGTGAAGTCGGTGGGAGTGATGGGCGATGAACGAACTTATGAAAATGTAGTTTGCCTGCGCGCAGTTACCAGCACTGATGGTATGACTGCAGACTGGGCGCATCTGCCGTATGAGTTTTTAAGCCTGGTGTCGAATGAAATTATAAATAAAGTTAAAGGAATAAACAGGGTGGTGTACGACATCAGTTCCAAACCACCTGCAACCATAGAGTGGGAATGATGAGAAAATTTAAAACTGATATTGATTTCTCTGTCATGAAATTTCTTTTTTGTGCAATGGCATTATTTATTATGTCGTGCAGTACACAAAAGAAAGTTCCTGTTCCAGCACCGCAACCAACTCCGCCCAAAACTGTTGCTAAAGATACCGTTCATGCACCTGCACCTAAGGAGGTCGTGCAAAAAGAAATCAAAATAGGTTTGCTATTGCCACTTGATATTAAAAAGCATCTGGATGCCCTCACCGATACTTCTGTGGATATGGGTATGGATGCATATACTCTTAGTCAGTTGCAGTTTGCCGAAGGCGCGCTTCTTGCTGCTGATTCTTTAAACATGACGAAACAAATGGTTTCAATTAAAATCAGTGATGCACCTGCTGACAGTTTTTATTTGTCAAATAAACTTTACAAGTCTGACATGTTGCATGCCGATGTTATTCTGGCTTCGGTGCCTGCAGCCAATGCTACTGTCGTTGCACGTATTGCCAAACTACATAAGCAAAAAATTGTGTTCACGCAGCCTGTGTCAACATCTTCACTTACATCATATGCCAATGCGTATATTGCAGCTACTTCCACTACCACCCAGTGTGAGATTGCAGCAGCTAAACTTGCTTCAGCAATGCCTGCAGCACATTTCTTTTTGTTCACCGGTGACAATAAGAAAGAACAGGATATAGCAGCACTGTTCAAACCCGGATTGCCTGCATCAAAAACTTATTCAATCACCAACAAAGCTCAATTAGACTCTGTGGCAAAACGAGCTTCGCGCCATGAACAGGTTATTATAATGGTTTCATCTGACGAAGGTTTTGTCTCGTCCACATTAAACCAAATTAATGCTGCAGCCGATGGAACGATTACCATTATGGGTCTTCCTACATGGGAAAATTTTGAAAGTATTGATTATTCATTGCTGAAAAATCTGAGAGTGATTTACTTCACTACCGGTTTTGTAAACGCAAATGATGAACAAGTTAAGGATTTCAGAAATAAATATATCAGCCATTATAATGCCGAACCTATGTTTGCAGCCTATCAGGGTTTCGAACTGGTAATGGAGTTTGCCGCTAACAAAACGGATGAAAGCCGTAAGCAACAAAAAAAGAGGTTGTTGCCTTTCAAATTTACTCAAATTGACAATCATGGATGTTTCGAGAACCAATATGTCAGACTGATAGAAATAAAAAATTATGAGCTGATACCTCTGGATGAATAAGGTGCAATAGTTTAAATTATTTAATATCAGCACTTTATGATTATGTTGACATTGATAAAATCTGTTATTTAAAAATTGCAGATTCGTTTTTGAAATATCATATTATTGATTACTTTTGCCGACCCTTATTAAAAGTGAGAATATTATGTCGCGTATTTGTGATTTAACAGGAAAAGGCAGTGTGGTAGGAAATAACGTATCGTTTTCGAATCGTAAAACGAAGCGCAGATTCAACCCAAACCTGCAAGAAAAAAAGTTTTTCATTCCTGAAACAGGAGAATGGATAACATTAAAAGTATCGGCAGCTGCCCTTCGTACCATCAACAAAAAAGGTATATCGGCCTGCATCAACAGTTTAATTAAAAAAGGACACATTTAATTCCTATAAACCATGGCAAAAAAAGGTAACAGGGTACAGGTAATTTTGGAATGTACAGAGCATAAAGCCAGCGGTATGCCGGGTATGTCACGCTACATTACCACCAAGAACAAGAAAAATACTACGGAGCGTCTGGAGTTGAAAAAATACAACCCCATTCTGAAAAAAGTAACCGTACATAAAGAAATTAAATAACAATATTAAAACTCACAGAACATGGCTAAGAAGGTAGTTGCAACACTTAAGACCGGAAAAGGCAAAGAGTTTTCCAAAGTAATTAAGATGGTAAAAGGACCTAATGGTTCTTATTCTTTTAAAGAAGAAGTGGTACATAACGATCACATCAAAGATTTTTTAAAAGAGAAATAATAAGAATGTAAAAGATTAAACAGCTTTCTTCCATCAGGGAGAAGGCTGTTTTTGTTTAGAGCAAGGCATTAGCAGATATGGGTTTTTTCGGATTGTTTTCAAAGAAGGAAAAAGAATCGCTCGACAGCGGTTTGGATAAAACAAGAGAGAGTTTTTTTTCAAAAATTACCAAAGCGGTAATCGGTAAATCTACCGTTGATGATGAAGTTCTCGATAACCTCGAAGAGGTGCTCGTTTCGTCAGATGTGGGAGTAACAACTACTCTGAAAATCATTAAGCGCATTCAGGATCGTGTGGCACGCGATAAGTATGTGGGCACCGACCAGCTGAACAAAATTCTGAAAGAAGAAATTGCTGCACTGCTGGAAGAAAACAAATCGGCAACCGTGGCATCGCTTATTGATGAAACAAAGAAGCCTTATGTGATTATGGTGGTGGGTGTAAATGGTGTGGGCAAAACCACTACCATTGGCAAACTTGCCTATCAGTTTAAGAACAGTGGCAAGAAAGTGTTGTTAGGTGCAGCAGATACTTTCAGAGCTGCCGCAGTTGATCAGTTGAATATTTGGGCAGAGCGTGTTGATGTTCCAATCGTTTCGCAGGGAATGAATGCTGATCCTGCATCAGTAGCTTTCGATACTGTAAAATCAGGTGTGGCACAGCAAAGTGATGTGGTAATTATTGACACAGCAGGTCGTCTTCACAACAAAGTGAATCTGATGAATGAATTGTCTAAGATTAAACGTGTGATGCAGAAAGTTATTCCCGATGCTCCGCATGAAATTCTTCTCGTGCTTGATGCTTCAACCGGACAGAATGCCATTGAACAGGCCAGGCAATTTACAGCAGCCACCGAAGTGAATGCTCTTGCACTAACAAAACTCGATGGCACTGCCAAAGGAGGAGTGGTCATCGGTATTTCAGACGAATTTAAAATTCCTGTAAAATACATTGGAGTAGGAGAGAAGATTACCGACCTGCAGGCTTTCGATCGTGTTGCGTTTGTAGATTCTCTTTTTGCAAAGTAAATCACCATGAGGACAAAAATTTCAAAACCAATTAAGGTAAATGTAGTGACGCTGGGCTGCTCCAAGAATGTGGTGGATTCGGAAATACTGATGGGGCAGTTGCAGGCAAATGATTTTGATGTGGAGCATGAATCGTCAAAAAATGCAGAGATTGTCATTGTAAATACCTGTGGTTTTATTGATAATGCAAAACAGGAATCTATTGATACTATTTTACATTATGCCAGAGAAAAAGAAAAAGGAAAAATTGAAAAACTGATTGTTACCGGATGCCTTTCAGAGCGCTACAAACCTGCACTCGAAAAAGAAATTAAAGGAGTAGATAATTTTTTTGGCACACATGATTTGCCATTGCTGCTTAAAACACTCGGTGCCGACTACAAACATGAGCTGATTGGTGAAAGGCTGATGACCACACCACGCCACTTTGCCTACATGAAAATATCTGAAGGTTGCGATCGCCCTTGTTCTTTTTGTGCCATTCCTTTGATGCGCGGGCAACATGTTTCAAAACCCATTGAAGAGTTGGTGAAAGAAGCCAAAGTACTTGCTGCCAAAGGAACTAAAGAATTAATTTTGATAGCACAGGATTCCACATTCTATGGACTTGACCTTTACAAAGAACGCAGACTGCATAAGTTGATGGAGCAGTTGGCCGCGGTAGAAGGCATAGAGTGGTTGCGTGTGCATTATGCTTTCCCGTCAGGTTTCCCTCTGGAAATACTGGATGTGATGCGAGAGACACCTAACATTTGCAAATACCTCGACATACCCTTGCAACATGCCAGCGACAATATGCTGAAAAGTATGCGCAGAGGAATTACCCGCGAAAAGACAATATCACTCATCAACACCATCAGAGAGAAAGTTCCGGGAGTGGCAGTGCGCACAACCTTTATTACAGGATACCCCGGTGAAACAGAGAAGGACCATGAAACCTTATTGCGCTTTCTGGAAGAGATGCGTTTTGACAGAGCAGGTGTATTTACCTATTCGCACGAAGAGAATACGCATGCATATACTTTGAAAGATGATGTGGACGAAGAAACCAAACAGCGCAGACTGGATGAACTGATGCAGGTGCAACAGCAAATATCCTATGCTGTCAATCAAAACAAAATAGGAACTACGTGCAAGGTTTTGTTCGACAGAAAAGAAGGAAATTATTTTGTGGGACGTACTGAATTCGATTCACCTGAAGTGGACAATGAAGTGCTGGTGGAGGCGCAGCATAATTACGTACGTATAGGCGATTTCGCCAACATCAAAATTACTTCAGCCGAAGCATTCGACCTGATGGGAGTGACGGTATAACACTTCAGATATTTACAATCATTAAGTAGTAATTCAATTTCAATTTTTTTTACCCGGAAGAATTTTGATTGTTCATTTAGTCTGTGAATGGGTAGTTATTCACTGAGGACAAATGTAGCAGCCAAGTATAAATCAAAATTCTATCACCAGGTCATCACTCTCCACCATAGTTTTTTCGCTCAGGTGAATTTTTTTAACCGTTAAATCATCAGGTGCAGTGATGGTAGTTTCCATCTTCATTGCTTCAATTACAAACAGCGGTGTATTGCGCTTTACTTTGTCGCCTTCTTTAACAAAAATTTTAGAAAGCATTCCCTGCAATGGAGCTCCAATGTGATTATCGGCAGAAGTTTTAATATGCTGCTGCTTTTTTGATTTCTGTGATTTATCCTGCACATCCACAGTGCGAGTCTGTCCATTCAGTCTGAAATAAACGGTGCGAACTCCGTTTTCATCAGCATCACCTACATAAAGCAGTCGGATGAGAATGGTTTTTCCTTTGCCAATATCAACAATAATCTCTTCATTGTTTTTCATCCCGTAAAAAAACGGAATGGTAGGTAAGGGCATCAAATCACCATATTGCTGAACCTTGTCGTAGTAGTCTTCAAATACCTTTGGATAAAATTTATAAGAGAGAAAATCGAGGAAAGTAAGTCGGTCATCAAATTTATTTTTGAAAGCTTCAAACTCTGTATCAAAATTGATGGGCTGAAGATGTGCATTCGGTAAATCGGTATAAGGCTTTTCATCTTTCAGTACTATTTTCTGTAATTTTTCAGGGAAACCTCCCGGAGGTTGACCTAAATCTCCTCTGAACATGCTTTTCACAGAGTCCGGGAATGACAATGTTTCACCTTTATTTAAAATATCTTCATTGCTCAGGTTGTTGGTCACCATGTACAATGCCATATCACCTACAACCTTACTCGAAGGAGTTACTTTAACAATATCACCAAATAAAATATTTACATCTTCATACGCTTTTTTAATCTCTTCCATCTTGTTTCCAAGTCCTAACGAATTGGCCTGTGGTTTCAGATTGGAATACTGACCTCCCGGTATTTCATGTTTATATACTTCAGCAGTTCCTGCCTGCAATCCTGATTCAAAAGGATAATACCATTCGCGCACCACTTCCCAGTAATTTGAAAATTCGTTGAGTGATTCAATGTTGAATTTATTCTCACGTTTGGTGCCTCGCATAACTTCCACCAGTGAGTTGAAGTTTGGCTGAGAGGTTAATCCACTCAGCGAACCTAAAGCAACATCTACTACGTTCACTCCGGCTTCAATAGCTTTCATGTAGGTAGCACATTGCACTGCACTGGTATCATGCGTATGCAAATGGATAGGAATGGAAATATTTTTCTTTAACTCAGTAATGAGCTTTTCTGCAGCATACGGTTTCAGCAATCCTGCCATATCTTTTATTCCGAGAATGTGTGCACCACTGTCTTCAAGTTCTTTTGCCAAATCAACATAATACTGCAATGAATATTTTTTTCTTTCAGGATTCAAAATGTCACCGGTGTAGCAAATACAAACTTCGGCCAGACCGCCTGTTAAATTTCTTACTGCATTGATAGAAACTTTCATGCTCTTGGTCCAGTTGAGCGAATCAAAAATCCTGAAAACATCAATTCCGTTTTCCCAGCTTTTCTCAATAAATTTTTCTACCAGATTATCCGGATAAGCAGAATAACCAATGGCATTGCTGCCGCGAATGAGCATCTGCAAAAGAATATTGGGGATAGCTTTTCTGAATAACTGAAGTCTTCTCCACGGATCTTCGTGCAAAAAGCGCAACGACACATCGAAGGTTGCACCACCCCAAACTTCCATTGAGAAAAGTTGCGGATGATTTTGCGCAAATGCACGTGCAACATTCATCATGTCAATGGTGCGAACTCGTGTGGCAAGCAAACTCTGATGTGCATCTCTGAAGGTGCAGTCGGTGTAATGAATTATTTTTTCATCCTTCAGCCATTTCGAAAATTTATCAGGCCCCAACTCTGTAAGTTTTTGTTTGGTGCCATCAGCAAAAGGTTTGCTGTAGTCGTACTGAGGTATGCGTGGTGCTGAAAAGCTGCGTATATTTTGCAGTCCGTTTAAGTCAGGATTTCCGTTTACCATCACATCTGCAAGATAACGCAATACCTTGGTTCCGCTGTCCTGTGTGGTCTTAAAATTAAATAGCTCCGGATGTTTCTGAATAAAAGGTACAGTTATTTTTCCTTCTTTAAAAACAGGATGCTTTAACACATTCTCTAAAAAACGGATATTCGTTTTAACTCCTCGGATACGAAACTCACGCAATGCACGCAGCAATCGCGCACTTGCTCCCTGCAATGTTCTTCCCGATGCTGTAATTTTTACCAGCATGGAATCAAAAAACGGTGACACTTTCACTCCCTGATAAGAGCTGCCTTCGTCTAACCGTATGCCATAACCTCCTGCATTGCGATAAGCAATGATGGTTCCATAGTCAGGTTTGAAATCATTTTGCGGGTCTTCTGTAGTAATACGACACTGTATGGCAAAACCATTGCATGTAATTTTATTCTGCTGAGGTATATCAATGGCAGCATCAGAAAGTGCCATGCCTCCTGCAATTAAAATCTGTGCACGCACAATATCAATACCTGTAATTTCTTCGGTTACGGTATGTTCTACCTGTATGCGCGGATTAACTTCAATAAAATAAATATTTTCATTCTCGTCAACCAGAAATTCAACTGTTCCTGCGCAACTGTAGTTTACATGTTTAGCAATACGAAGTGCATAATCATACAAAGCATCTTTGGTTTTTTGTTTTAGTGATGGGGCAGGAGCTATTTCAATCACTTTCTGAAATCTGCGTTGCAGCGAACAGTCTCTTTCAAACAGATGAACAATGTTTCCATGTTCATCACCGAGTATCTGCACTTCAATATGCTTGGGGTTATCAACAAACTTTTCGATAAATATAGTGTTGTCACCAAATGCATTTGCAGCTTCGCTTCGTGCTTCGTTAAAAGATTTTTCCATTTCTTCCTCCTTGCGAATCACGCGCATGCCTCTGCCACCTCCACCTGCAGCTGCTTTCAATATTACAGGCAATCCAATTCTTTTGGCTTCTTTAATTGCAATAGACGCATCAGTAAGCGCAACCTTACTGTCTTCAATCATTGGCACCTTACATGCCTGTGCAACTTTCTTGGCAGCCACTTTATCGCCAAGCATATTCATTGCCTCTGGCGAAGGGCCTATAAAAATAATTCCTTCTTCGCGGCAGCGCTTGTTGAAACTGACATTCTCACTCAGAAAACCATAGCCTGGATGTATGGCATCTACTTCATATTTTTTCGCAATGCGGATAATTTCTTCAATATCCAGGTATGGTTTCAGCGGGTCGCTGTCATGTCCTATCTGATAAGCTTCATCAGCTTTATAACGATGCAATGAATAACGGTCTTCGTAAGTATAAACGGCTACAGTTTTAATTTCAAGTTCGGAGGCAGCACGCAAGCAGCGTATGGCAATTTCACCTCGGTTAGCTACTAATAATTTCTTGATTTTGTTCATATAGCGGAATATTTTGTAGAAAGTACAAAGTTGTGTGTTGAAACTTTATTATTCAATTTTATTTTTCAAAAGATTTAAAATGCAGATTGGTGAAAACTTTAAACTTATACTATAATCCTTAGTATTTTGTTTCTAACGCTTTTTAGATATTTGATGAGTGTTGCGGATAGATTTTTATGCCTGTTTCGGTTAATAAATTAAGCCTGCATTAGAGTGAACCGCAACATAAGTTTTTTGGTTGCTTAATTTTAGGTTACTTTGCATGCAATTATTAGAGTATGTCTTTTACCAGTCATCAGGTAACTTTTAAAGAAGCAGGTTTTTCCAACCTTATTACCGATTATATTTCAGCAAATCCTGCATTGTCTGATTATTTTGCCTTTCCTCCTGATAAAAAAAGTTTGGCAAAGGTTATTGAAAGCAGGAAGAATTTCTCTGTAAACAGGGAAGTTTTAGTTAGCACACTTTTAAAGCAATACGAAGCAACCGTATTCAGCAACAATTGGAAATCTTCTCTTGTTTTTCAGAACATACAGTTATTGGCCAAGTCTGAAACGTTTACTGTCACTACCGGTCATCAGTTGAATATTTTCACAGGGCCTTTGTATTTTGTTTTTAAAATTCTCACTGTAGTCAGGCAAGCAGAGGAGTTGAAAAAGATGTTTCCTGAATATCATTTTGTGCCGGTTTACTGGATGGCTACTGAAGACCATGATTTGGAAGAAATAAAGTCAGTGAATGTAGGAGGAGAGAAAATTACCTGGCAAACCAATCAGCAGGGAGCTACAGGAAGAATGACCACTCAGGGATTTAGTGAAACTCTTGACCTGATTTTGAAAAAATTCTCTGCAAGTAAAAATGAAGAGTATATTAGAAGTATTTTAGAAACTGCCTATTTGAAAAACAAATCCCTGGCAAATGCTACCAGAAGCATGGTACACGAGTTGTTTTCAGAATATGGAATAGTAGTTTTAGATGCTGACGAATCTGATCTAAAGCGTCAGGCAATACCTGTTTTTAAAGATGACTTGCAGAAACATACAGCGTTTAAGGAGTTTAAAAATCTTGAAACGTTCGAGAAGAAATATGGATTGCAGGTGCATGCACGCGAGATAAATTTATTCTATCTGCAGCCCAATAGCAGAGAAAGAATTGTAAAGAACGGTGATGGCAGTTACGAAGTAGTAAACACAGATATCAGGTTTTCAACAGAAGAAATATTTAGTGAACTTGAGAAATCTCCGGAGAGGTTCAGTCCTAATGTGATTTTGCGCCCCATGTATCAGGAAGCTGTTCTCCCGAACCTGTGTTACACAGGTGGCCCTGCCGAAGTACATTACTGGCTGCAACTGAAGAAAATATTTGAGCATAATAAAGTCTTCTTCCCGTTGATTGCATTGCGTAACTGCATGATGGTGGCTGACAGCATCAATAGCAAAACACTTGCTTCATTAAAAATAAACTGGAAGGATGTATTTGAAGATGCAAATGTTATTGCAAACAAATATTTCAGAGAAAAATATTCCGAAAAACTCAGCCTTGAAGATGCAAGCCGACAGTTGGAACAAGCATATAAGCAAATTAAAGAAAAAGCCACAGCCATTGATGTTACTCTTGCAAAGCATGCAGATGCAGAACTTGTGCGACTAAAAAAGCGGTTGAATGCAACAGAAAAAAGAATGTTGCGTGCATTAAAGAAAAAGAATGAGACTGAAGTGAAGACAATACAAAACATGAAAGATTCTCTTTTCCCGGGAGGAAATTTGCAGGAGAGAACGGAGAATGTATTTCCTTTTATCGCTGAATACGGGATGGGATTTTTGAATGATTTGCTGAAAGTGATGGAAATGTTTCCGCAAAATTTTCAGGTATTGGCAGACGACAGAAAATAATCTATGGTAAAAAGAGTTTTCGATCTGCTGATTTCTTTGTTGCTGATAATTCTTTTATCACCCATTCTGCTCATACTTGCCATTTGGATCAAATTAGACAGTCGCGGAAATATTATTTATCGTCAGAAGCGCGTAGGCTTACATGGAAGAGATTTTGAAATATTTAAATTCCGAACCATGTACCCCAATGCCGACAAGAAAGGATTGCTTACGGTTGGTGGTCGCGACCCGAGGGTGACACGAGTAGGTTATTACCTTAGAAAATTTAAACTGGACGAGCTTCCGCAATTGTTTAATGTGCTGAAAGGAGATATGAGTTTGGTTGGCCCAAGACCGGAAGTGCGCAAGTATGTGGATTTATACACTGAAGAACAGAAAAAAGTATTGAGTGTGAAACCTGGAATCACCGACTATGCAAGCATCTATTACAGAAAAGAAAATGAGTTGCTGGCGCATGCCGAAAACCCTGAGCAGGTTTATGTCTCCGAAATCATGCCGCATAAGCTTCAGTTGAACCAGGAGTACATCTGCAATGCAGGATTGGCTACAGACATAAAAATTCTCTGGCAAACTTTCAGCAGGGTATTCTTTGGATGAAAAATTAGGGAAGACGTTGTTAAATTATTCTTAAATGAATAATTCTGTTGAAATTTACTCAGTAAAACTTTTTTACAGAATTAATAGTTTACGTTCTTTATACCATAATTTTTTTTCATGAAACAAATACTTTTATTTTTTGCAATTGCATTTTTAAGTTTTAGCAACAATGCATTTTCTCAGATGCAACAAATGATGCAGAAGGGGATGACAGCAGGACGCGTTTATGGCAAGGTGCTTGACTCCAAAACCAACAAGCCTGTGGAGTTTGCAGCTGTACAGATTTCAAATTTTAAAAAAGACAGCACAGGCATTATGAAAGAAAATATTCTCAATGGTCAGCTGACACAGGCAAATGGCGATTTCAGTTTGGATCAGTTACCTGTTTTTGGTGAACTCACGTTTAAAGCTTCTGCAATGGGATATAAACTTTACGAGCAGAAAGTAAAGTTTGATATAAAAATGCCACAGGGTAATGGCCAAAATCAGATGGGCAACTGGCAGCAGGCACTCAATGCCATAGACAGGGATTTAGGAAACATCAAACTTGAACCCAATGCTGTGTCGTTGCAGGAAGTGCAGATTGATGGCTCACTGCCGGTTTTGGAATTGAGACCGGACAAGAAAGTGTATAACGTGGATAAGAATCCTACTGTAACCGGTGGAACTGCCGAAGATGTGCTCAAGAATGTTCCTTCTGTGAATGTAGATATTGATGGCAATGTTACATTGCGTAATGCAGCACCTCAGATTTTTGTGGATGGCAGACCCACCACACTCACCGTTGATCAGATACCTGCAGATGCCATTCAGGATATTGAAATTATTACCAACCCTTCAGCAAAATACGATGCAAGTGGTGGTATGGCAGGCATCCTGAACATTGTGCTGAAGAAAAACAGGCGTATTGGTTACAATGGAATGGTGCGTGCCGGAGTAGATTCACGTGGCAGAGCAAACCTCGGAGGAGATTTCAATGTAAGAGAAGGCAAAGTAAATGTGTTTGTTAGCGGAAATCTCAATCAGCGTAAATCAAATGGTACAGGACTTACTGAGCGCCAGACAATGAATGAAGGGTTTTCACCATTAAGAATTACTCAGAACAGTGATAATTCCACCAATGGATTTTTTGGTTTCCTGCGTTCGGGTGCTGATATTTTTCTTGACAACAGAAACACGCTCACTGTTTCGGGGATGTATATGAATGGACAATTCAAACCTAAAGATTATTTACGTACGCAAACTGATACAATTTTTGACAACGATGTATCTTCGGGAATTTCTGTTCGTAACTCGAGCAGCAAACGTGATTTTAAAAACAGAGGAGCATCAGTTGCTTTCAAACATTTGTTTCCTCAGGATGGAAAGGAGTGGACAGCCGATGTAAACTTCAATTCTATGACCAGCGACATGTCAGGAATTTACAATACACAAAACTATTTAGGTGATATGTCAGCAAATGGGTTGCCTGTATTGCAGAACCAACGCATCGAAGGAGACAACTCTGTGGTTACAGCTCAGACAGATATTATTTTACCTCTTGGCTCAAAAAGAAAAATAGAAACAGGCGTGCGTGGATCAATGCAAGACTACAACAGCGTAAATCAGAATTTTGTTTTTGACAATATTAGTCAGCAATATATATTGGTTCCGAATCTTACTGCGAACTACCAGTATATTGATCAGGTTTATGCAGCTTATGCAATCTATTCAAGTCAAATAAAAAAGTTTAGTTATCAGGCAGGATTGAGGGCAGAGAGTTCTTTCTATGAGGGTGAACTCACACAAACAGGGCAAAAGTTCAAAAACAATTATCCTGTGAGTTTATTTCCAAGTGCATCGGCATCTTATAAACTTGATGATAAAAATGATTTGCAGTTAAACTATAGCCGAAAAATCAACCGACCTAATTTTTTCCAGATTATACCTTATACCGATTATTCTGATTCACTCAATATCAGCAAAGGCAATCCCGGGTTAAAGCCTGAATTTACACATTCCATCGAACTATCAATGATGCATACCTTCAGCCGAAAAAACACTCTTTTGGGCTCTGTTTATTATAAACGCACAGATAATGTAATAACGCGATATCTTGAGTATGGATTCGATACAATTCTCAACAAAAGTGTATTGGTGAGTACATTCAGAAACGCATATGCAAGTTATGCTTATGGCTTTGAGCTTACTGCACAGAACAATATCAAAGGATGGCTTGATATTACTACAAATTTTAATGCATATCAGTCCGTCATTGACGGAAAAAATATTGAAAGTAATTTAACCAACAAACAGTTTAGCTGGTTTGCCAAGATGAACATGAATTTCAAATTGCCGAAGAACTTCTCTCTGAATGTATCCGGCAGTTATCAGTCAAAAATGGCATTGCAGTTGACTAATAATAACAGATGGCACGGTGGGCCAATGGGGGGTAACCAGAATACTGCTCAGGGTTACATAAGACCTAATTACGGAGTTGATGCAGGAATTAAGTACGAGTTCTTAAAAGACAAAGCAGCTTCGCTTACACTCAATGTTTCCGATATTTTCAAAACAAGAATAAATGATGTGCACTCTGAATCAACTTTCTATGTGCAGGATAGCTGGCGCAAACGCGATGCACAGGTTTTCAGACTTTCATTCAGTTACCGCTTCGGAAAGTTTGATACCTCGCTCTTCAAAAGAAAGAATCTTCAAATGAATACCGATTCAATGCCTGACATGGGTATGTAAAAATCTGATTGCATTTAAACTTCTGTTTTTGTAATAAAAGCAATAGTTTTGCGCGCCAGATGAAGGTGCTATATATTTCTTATGACGGGATGACGGATAACCTGGGTCAATCGCAGGTAATTCCCTATCTGAAAGGTTTGATTAAGCATGGTCACTCATTCGATATACTGAGTTTTGAGAAACCTGAAAACTTCAGCAAAAGAGAATCATTGGTGAAGGACTTACTCCGCGAAGCAGGTATTGGATGGTATCCGCTTACCTACACCAAACGCCCTCCCGTACTGGCTTCTGTGTATGATACCGTTCGTATGCATAGTAAAGCCAAGCAACTTTATCTTGAAAATAAATATGATGCCACGCATTGCCGAAGTTACATGCCTGCCATGGCAGGTCAAATGCTGAAACGAAAGTATGGATGTCGTTTTATTTTTGATATGCGCGGTTTTTGGCCTGATGAACGAATAGATGGTAATCTCTGGAACATAAAAAATCCTGTGTACAGATGGATATATCATTATTTCAAGAAAAAAGAATTGCAGTTTTTTAATGAGGCCGATTATTCCATCAGCTTAACAGAAGCAGGTTACCGTGAAATCTGTAAATGGAAAATTTCTCCGTCACAGCTGAAGAAATTCAGCATCATACCCTGTTGTGCCGATTTTGATTTGTTTCGTGTACTTCCTGAAAATAAAGAACTGAAAAGTCAGCTGAACATCAGTGATAACCATAAAGTATTGTGCTACCTGGGTTCCATAGGCACATGGTATATGTTTGACGAAATGTTGCAGTTTTTTTCACTACTTCGACAATCCGATTCATCATTTTGCTTCCTGTTTGTCACCCCTGAACCCGAAAAGTTTATTCTTGAAAATGCTGCTCGTTTTCAGATTCCACCGGATGCAGTAAGAGTTGTTTTTTCTTCGCGACAAATGGTGCCCGAGTATCTTTCACTTGCACATGCAGGTATTTCATTTATCAAACCATGTTTTTCAAAACAAAGCAGTTCTCCTACCAAAATGGGGGAGATGATGGCCGCTGGCCTGCCTGTAATCTGCAACGATGGTGTGGGTGATGTGGATAAGTACATTCAAAAAACCAAAGCGGGAATTTTGCTGAAAGATTTTTCGGAAGAAGAAATGAAAAAAGCTGTTTCACAAGTACCAACGGTGCTGGCATTGACGAAGGAAGAAGTACGTAAGCGCGCTTATGAAATTTTTAATCTTGAACACGGTGTAGAGTTATATGCTGACGTTTACAGACAACTGGAAAAAACTCCTGCACATGTAAGTAAGAAAACACAACCCGTAGCCTGATGAGTGACAAAAAGAAAATATTATTGCTATGTCCATATCCTGAAGATACCGCTCCCGGCCAGCGACTGCGCTATGAACAGTATCTGAAAATTTTTCGTGAGCATGGATATGATTTTGAAATATCATCGTTCATCACCAAACCTTTCTGGAAAATAGTTTATAAGAAAGGAAATCTGCTGCCAAAAATTTTCTGGACACTGATGGGATATTTTATCCGCATACGCGATTTGTTCAGGCTGAGAAAGTATGATGCAGTTTATGTTTTTTTATGGGTAACTCCTTTTGGTCTTCCATTTTTTGAATGGCTTGTTTGTTTGATTCACCCGAAGGTGATTTATGATATTGACGACATGATTTTTCTCGGTCATTCAAGCAGTGCCAATGGTTTTATTGAAGTGCTTAAAGGCAAGAGCAAGGTAACCTACCTGATGAAAAAAGCTAAACACATTGTGGTGTCAACACCTAAGAACGGAGAGTTTGCTTCGCAGTTCAATAATAACATCACCGACATTTCAGTTGCTATTAATACCGATGTGTATTTGCCTGCAAATAAATATTCCAATGATGGAGTAGTTACCATTGGATGGAGCGGAAGCCATAGTACCAGCCGCTATCTGCGCCTGCTCGAAGATGTGTTACGAAAATTTTCTGACAGAGAGGGAGTACGCATTCTTGCCATTGGCGATACTTCATTTCGGTTCAAGGATTTTGACTGTGTTACTATTCCCTGGGTATCGGCAACAGAGGTTCCCGACTTGCAAAAAATTGATATCGGACTTTATCCTTTGCCATTTGACGAACCCTGGGTTTATGGCAAAAGCGGAGGCAAAGCGCTTCAATATATGGCACTTGGTATTCCAACGATTGCCACAGCATTAGGCACCAATTTCAGGATTATTGACAATGGCGTTTCAGGATATCTGGTGGAAACAATGGACGAATGGGTTGAAAAAATAGAGTATCTCATCAGCCACCCTGAGGAGCGAAAAAGAATAGGGCAGGCAGGACGCATCAAGGTAGAGAAAGAGTATTCGCTGCATGTTAATAAACAACATTATCTCGATATTTTTAAGAAGGTAATCGGCTGATGTTTTTACTACTTTAGCAGTACAATGAGAGGATTCATCTTCACCCTTGCTGTTTGTATTTCGTCAGTGGCCTCAGCTCAGTTTGCACCTTTAGGCTCGCAATGGCACTACACGCAGTGCACAGTTAATTTTCCTTACACATGCGGACCTGTTCAGATAAATGCTACCGGCCAGTTCACAGTGAATGGAATAACATGCACCAACCTGCAGATAGCTCCTTTCACCTGTGTGGGAATTAATAATATTCCGGTTTATCAGAGTAACGATACGGTTTACAGATTTCTGTATAACGTAAATACGTTCACCATGCTTTATGATTTCAATGCTCATCCGGGCGATACCTGGAATATTGTTTCAAATACCATGTACCAGCCACCACCTGCACCGCTTGTTGACAGTGTACTCGTGCGTGTTGATTCCATCAATTACATCACCATCAACGGACAGCAGCGAAAAATTTTTTATATCTCTTATGCCGATACAACACATATTCCTTTTGTTTTCGAAGGCCCGATAATTGAAGGCATAGGCAGCCTGAATTTTCTGTTTCCTCAGTTTACGGGCTGCGACCCGCAGGCTACAGCATTCAGATGTTATCGCGATTCCTCACTGGGGCTTTATCAGCTCAACAGTCTGATTGATTGCGATTCGGTAATTGCTGTAGGCGAAAGTGAAATCATCAAAGGCGACCGTGTAATGGTGTATCCCAATCCTTTTGAAGATAAGGTGTGTATTTATTCCGATGATTTTTTATACCGTAATTACAATCTGATACTTACCAACACCTATGGCGAAACTGTTTATCGCAGTACCCAAAGGCAGGCACTTAATCAGATAACCTATAACTGGAGTTTTTTGCCCAAAGGCGTTTATTTTCTCACCCTTGAATCAGATAAAAAGATTTTACAGAAACGATTGATTAAACTTTAAAGTAATGACAGTGTTATTAATTTCTGTCTGCTTTTAATTCACTGAAATGGAAGACAAAATTATTCAGGAAGATTTTCAGCTATATTGCAACAGCCTGACATCCTATTCGCGGCTGAAAACACTGGAAGTAAAAATTGGTGATGTTCCAATGGGTGCCAATCACCCCATTCGCGTTCAGAGCATGACCACTACCGATACTATGGACACCAAAGCTACCGTAGAGCAAAGTGTTCGCATGATTGAAGCCGGATGTGAGTATGTACGCATTACTGCACCCAGCATCAACGAAGCAAAAAATCTTGAAAATATTAAGCGGGAATTACGTGCACGGGGTTTACGCACTCCGCTCGTTGCTGATATTCATTTTACACCCAATGCTGCCGAAACCGCTGCCCGCATAGTGGAGAAGGTGAGAGTGAATCCGGGAAACTATGCTGATAAAAAGAAATTCGAAAACATTGAATACACCGAAGCAACTTATCAGGAAGAAGTAGAACGCATCCGACAAAGATTCACCCCACTGGTGAAAATTTGCAAAGAGTACGGCACTGCCATGCGCATAGGCACCAACCATGGTTCGCTGAGCGACAGAATTATGAGCCGCTATGGCGATACTCCTCTCGGCATGGTTGAGTCGGCACTGGAGTTTCTTCGCATTTGTATTGACGAAAACTTTTTGAATATTGTTCTCTCCATGAAAGCAAGCAATCCGCAGATTATGGTACAAGCTTACAGGCTGCTGATTTCAAAAATGCGTGAAGAGTTTTTGGCCGAAAATGCAAAGCGAAAAATTGAAGCATTGTTTCCTTTACATCTAGGCGTAACCGAGGCCGGTGAAGGCGAAGATGGACGTATCAAATCTGCAATGGGCATTGGAGCATTGCTCGAAGACGGTATTGGCGATACCATCAGAGTTTCGCTTACAGAAGATCCCGAATTTGAAATTCCTGTTGCAAGAGCACTTGTTGACAGATACAACAACAGAGCACAACATGCATTCATTCCACCTGTTCACTATTCCACTCCTGCATACACACCTTTTGAGTTTAACAGAAGAGATACTAATGCTGTGAGAAACATTGGTGGACATCAGGTGCCTGTTGTCATACTTAACCTGTCGGCTGCCGAAAAAATTACTCAGGCTACTTTGTTCGGAGCAGGTTATGCATATTCCGTTCCTAAAGATACCTGGAACATACAGGATCAGGCAGCTGATTTTATTTATACAGGAAATAAAATTGTTGACTTTGCGCTGCCGGGTGCTTTGGCGTTGATACTGGATTATGCTGTATGGAAAAATTGTGATGATAAGTCAAACAGATTTCCTTTGTTTGGTTTGAAAGAATTTCTTTCAGCATCTGAAAAATCAGAAGAGCTCAATTTTGTGAAAGTTTCTTTAGCCGAAGTCATTCAGCATAAAAATCAGATTGCTACTTTCAAAAATGTAGTGCTTTTAGCTCACACATCCAATCTGCATGCCATGCCTGAGCTGCGCAGATTATTTGTTGAACTGCTTCAGGCCAATATCCATCATCCCGTAATTATTTGCAGAGAATATTCAACTGAAACTATTGAACCTTTTCGTTTGTACAGCGCCACTGATGCCGGTGCACTGTTGTTGGACGGTATGGGTGACGGACTGATGCTTACTGCGCCAATGGCCAATACGTCAGACATTAACAAAACATCGTTTGGCATATTGCAGGCAGCACGTATGCGTATTTCCAAAACAGAATATATCAGCTGCCCATCCTGCGGACGAACACTCTTTAATCTGCAGGAAACCACAGCGCGTATTCGCGAACGTACCAGTCACCTCAAAGGAGTCAAGATAGGAGTGATGGGATGTATTGTAAACGGCCCCGGTGAGATGGCTGATGCTGATTATGGTTATGTTGGTGCAGGAGCCGGCAAGATTACACTCTACAAAGGCAAAACAGTGGTGCAGCGTAACATCAATGCCGCTGACGCTGTTGATGCACTTATTCAGTTAATAAAAGATCATGGCGACTGGGTTGACCCATCACCTGCCCATGAGCATACGGATAGCCTTTCCTGAATAATCTGCCACCTCTGATGCAGTAATGCTGTATTCACTTTGTTGTGCAACTGCAAGGTCTGCTGCCATGCCATGCAGATAAACTCCTGCAACCGCAGCATCTTCTGCACTGTAACCCTGAGCACGCAATGCTGTAATCATTCCTGTAAGCACATCACCACTGCCACCTTTTGAAAGACCGGCATTGCCTGAAGTGTTGTAATAACATCTTCCATCCTTTGTGCTGATGCTTGTATAAGCTCCTTTAAGTACAATCACTGCTTTATATTTTATAGAAGCTTCAATTTGTTTTTCATTTCTTTCGAAATCGTTATTGCATTTTCCAAAAAGTCTTTCAAACTCCTTGGGGTGAGGGGTGAGGATGCTGTTTTCAGGAAGCTGCCTGAGCAATTTCTTATTCATGCTGATGCAGTTCAGTGCATCGGCATCAAGTATGAGAGGGCATGCCGTTTGTTTCAGTAATTCACCTGCCACACTCATGGTTTGCTTTTGTGTACCCAACCCGGGACCTGCACCAATTGCAGTGTAGTTTGTCAAATCGGGGAGGGTAGTGAGATAATCAGATGAGCGGTCTGTTATACACATGGCTTCAGGCACTGCTGTTTGCATAACTGTAAGCAACGCATCCGGGATATACGCAGTTGTGAGTCCTGCTCCAGTTCTGATGCATCCCCTGGCTGCCAACACTGCTGCTCCTGCTTTCCCTTTGCTGCCGGCAATCAGCAACGCATGACCGTAAGTGCCTTTATGCGAAAATTTTTTTCGGGGCAACAATATTTTCTTTACAGTCGCATCATCAGTCAGAGTGAATGTGGATTTAAGACTGTCCATGTAGGTTTCGTTCAGGCCAATGTTCAGCACTGTAACCCGTCCTGTGCGCAAAGCATTTTCAGCAAACAGCATGCAGCGCTTCAGTCGCTGAAAGGTTAATGTGTAATCAGCCTTTACCGTGATGCTCGAAGCTGGCGTATGCTCATCAGCAAACAACCCTGACGGAATATCAATTGAAACTACAGTGCAAGTCTCATCATTGATTTTTTGTGCAACACAAGCAGCAATGCCATTGAGAGGTTTGTTTAATCCTGTTCCAAACATTGCATCTATAACTGTTGCATCAGGAGTTATTTCAGGAATATTTTTTTCAGAAGTAATAAAATTCACCGGTGCAAGTTTTTTCAGTCGCAGGTAATTTGTTTTGCAGTCAGCACTCATGGCATTTTCGCGGCCACAAATAAAAATACGTACATCACGTCCCGATTTGAGCAACATTCTTGCAATGGCAAGGCCATCACCACCATTGTTGCCTGTGCCGGCAAAAACGTAAACAGTATGGGTTGTAATGTTTGTTATCTGCTCATAGCATTTGGTTGCTGCACGTTCCATCAGATTCACCGATGAGATAGGCTCATGCTGCATAGTGTAGGCATCAGCCATGCGAAATTGTTCTGCAGTAAGCAGTTTCATACGTGCACGATTATTATTTCACGAAGGTAAATAATTTGACAACAGATTGCTGTCAACTGTAGGGAGTGTGTCAGTGGTCAATTCGCTTAAAATCGCCTTGCTTGCTGAATTCTAGTTTTACTCCGTTATTTAATTTTATTTCCTGGACTTTATTATCAAGCTCCCATTCGGTAATGTAGTTTTGAGGATAGTTGGTTTTTATGTAAGACAGAAGTTTGGCAGGGATTACACTTTGAGGCAGGGCAGTGTCAGCATCTATTTTAATGATTTGATATTTGCTGTTAAACTCTAATTGTGTGCGGTCATTCAATTTTATTTCATACTCTTTTTGCAGACCTTCCTTGTTTATCTCAGCACGGACAATGGTATGCTGTGCGAAATGTGTTTTAACAAAGTGTTGTATTTCGGCAGGAATCTCAGAGTTGGTCATCACTTTATCCTGCGACATAGAAATGTTAGAAATAAATATTGCAACTACTGATAACAGTATTGCACGAAGTTGTTTTTTTATCATCTGAATAAACTGTTTGCTTATTAACTGTAAATAGAGCAGATTGTTTTGGTTACAACTTTATTATTTTTCTGACAGCTTTGAATCCATCATTATTATAAACGCTGCATGTATATACGCCCTTGGCAAGTGAATGTATATTTAACCGGTGACGATTGTTAGTTATATCTTTTTGCTCAATAAGTTTGCCACACAAGTCTCTTAATTCAAGTTTGAAATGGGTATTAAAAGAGGTTTGATTTATTTCTATCTGCACAAAATCTTTTGAAGGGTTTGGAAAAATTGAGACAGATATAGCGTTGCTGTCTGGTTGAGTTGTGTTGAGATTAAAGTTGTTGTTATAGAAATTTTGAATGGTTACTGCATCTTTAAGCAATGTATCGAGTGATGCCATATTGCTTACTCCTGATGAGCTCCAGATGACGGCATAAATAATGGTTTCTTCCTGACCGGCATCAAGTGTAAACGGACCGGTTGTCATAACAAACAATCTAAAGTAGGGTGAATTTCCGGCAGTAAATTCTGTCCAATCACTACCTGGGTAGGCAGGATCAGTTGTCCCAGGATAAAAATAATCTGTTGGTGGATAACCTGGATTCGTTCCCTTAATATTATCTCTTGACCAACGTTGCCCATTTTTCCAGTAGCTTGACAAATAATAATAATACTCCAGTGAATCTTCAGGGCTTCCAACATGCGTAAAGTCACTCCAATAGTTCATAAATTTACTCATACCCCATCTTTCATCAGCTTCGTCTGTAATGCCGTTGTGGTTGTTATCTAAACCGTCATCTTTACCTACTCTGGGGCCTTGTAATAATTTTATTCCGATAGCAGGAGGATTTAACCCATAGCAGGTACCCGTTCCATCATCATCATTATTATCTGCATTATAACAAAACCCAATATTCAGAGGAACATTACATCCAATGTAGTTATCAAAATATGCACCTAATTTTGGATCAGTCCAGTGCCCTACAAAAACACTGTCGTACTTAAAATTTGAACGGTTAATGATTCTGTATAGGTAGAAAGTGGTATTGTTTATTGCTGCCACAGGTGATGAAAAGGCAAATGACTGTTGGTGAATTTCAATTCCTAAAGGTAAACTTCGTGTTTCAGTTTTTGTTCCGGCAAAGTCATTGCAAATAGCATACAAACACTGATCGCCATATAATTGTGGTGTAGTTAATGGTAAATTCTTATAAACATCCATCAAAGGGAAATCACCTTTAGAAGGCTCGTACAATCCATTGTTGTCAGCATCATAAAATGGCGACAATATCTGCATTTCTCCAACAGAAGTATTGCCGTTGGCTGGATAGGTAAGCATATCGTTGGTTATGTTTCCGTTGTTCAAGAAATCAAGAATATCAGATTTATTGAAACTCCATACTTTGTTGTAACGTGTACAATTAGAAGTGTCGAATGTTAAAGAACCATTTATGTTACCGATAGGTCCAGGGAAATAATCCATACCAACATTCTGACGATATGTCATTGCAGCTGTTTTTAAGACACCATTGTCATCATAACCTCCAATCCAGATAGTGCCCGCATTTAAAGCATTTTTACCTGAACCTTTAGGAACTTCGTAGTGTGGAGGTGAAAAAGAAGGATTAACATCCCGCCATTTATCTGTAAAGTTATATATACGGGTATTTACGTTATTTACATTTAATTCATTAAATGCATTAGCAGGATAACAATGCTGAGCTTGAGTAGAATTAAAATACCCAAAAAGTAAGGAGAGCAGGAAAAACAACTTTTTCATTACTGATGGTAATAAAATAACGTTGAATAAAGATAGGAAATTTTTTTGAATTAGGAAGAATACAGACACATTAAAGATATCAAAAGGAGAATATCAATAAAAGTTTAGGTCAAAGTATTGAGTTCAGTTGCGTTTTCTCCGCACACTCGTGGCCCTAAATTCTAACACCCGACAAGAGCTTGCCTCTTGTTGGGTTGCTTACGTTTCACACTCAGCAAGAGCTTGCCTCTTGCCGGGTGTAATCTCTCTTAAAATTCAAGCGCGTTGTCACCCCTTCAAGGTTCGGGTGTGAGCGCGAGCGATGCAACTATTCTCGAAGAAGTTTATCACTCCAACCTTCTCTCCATAAAGAGGAAGAATTTAATGGTTGATATGCATATGAGTAAATTCACTGCTGTTATTTACCACTGTGTGCATCGTAATCTACCATCCATTCAATGCCGTATTTATCTCTGAACATTCCGAAATATGATCCCCATGGACTGTTGTCAATCGGCATTTCCACTTCGCCACCTGCTGACAGACCTTTGAATAGTTTGTCGGCTTCTTCTTTGCTTTCGGCACTGATGGAAATTTTGCTCCTGTTTTCTCTTTCGTTGTGCTTACCCATAAACTCAGGTGTGTCGCTTGCCATCAGAATACTGTTTTTGCCAATTGGCAGTGCAATGTGCATTATTTTGTTGGCTTCACTCTCGGAGACAGGCTGACCGGGTATTGCCAGATCTTTGAAACGTGCAACAGTTGCAAACTCTCCGCCAAAAACTGATTTGTAAAAATTAAATGCTTCTTCGGCATTGCCGTTGAAGTGAATGTAAGGATTGATACTTGCCATAATATGTTATTTTAATTTTTCTAATTTTCCTTTACGTTTAACTATGTTTTTATAATCCCATTGTATCTGTCGGGATTTTTCGAGCCATCTGATTATTTTGGTAGTGTTAATTTCTTCAACTAAATTATAAAAAACAGAAGCATCTTTAAATTTCTTACCTCTGACATTTAAATCATCCTCTTCAAAATCTGCTCCGCTCCAAAACATTAGTCTGATTCCTTTTTTCTGCTTGCTGTAGCCTACTATTGGATTGCCATCAATAAACCAAACCGGATGTGCATGCCATATTTTACTCTCAGCACATGCAAGATTGCTGTCAATCAAATTTGCAAGCAAGTTGCACAACTCAACTTCTTTTAAAGTTTTATTATAGTTTTTTATTTCCTCATTCATGTTAATTGAATTAATTTCAAGTCTGGTCGGGAAATTTACTCATATCCATAAAAAACAATTCCCATGTGTGTCCATCAGGGTCTTCAATGGTACGTTGTTGCATGAAACCATAATCGCGCATTTCATTAGGTTCTATGCCACCTGCATTAAGCCCATTTGCCATGACACTGTTAACTTCTTCAACGCTGCTGAGTGATAATGATAGCAATGCAGCTATGTTGGTTTTGGTATCAGCAATTGGTTTGGCAGTAAATGCTGAAAATTTTTTATGTGATAGCAGCATTACAAAAATATGTTCACTCCACACCATGCATTTGCCTGTATTGTCAGAGAACTGAGGATTATTGGTAAATCCTAATGCAGAATAGAATCGCATGGATTCATTCAAATCTCTAACTGCTAAGTTTATAAATATTTGTTTAGTCATATTTGGATTAATTAATGTTGTTGAGTTTATGCATCAGGTATATTGGGTTCTGCAAGATGCTTTAGTTTATGGAGCGACTCCTGCCAGCCGAGGTAACACATTTCTGCAGGTATTGCCTGAGGAATGCCTTCCTGAGTGATAAAAATTTCAGTACCACAACTTACTTCTTTGAGTTCGATGGTTGTAATCATTTCACCCGGCAGGTTGGGGTCGTCAAAACGGTCGGAGTATTTCAGCAGTTTGTTGGGAATGATTTGCAGATAAGTGCCACCAAAAGAATGGCTGCTGCCTGTACCGAAATTGGTAAACGACATTTTGTAATTGCCGCCCTGTGTGGGATTAAAGCTGTGTACTTTGCAAACAAAGCCATTGGGTGGGAGCCATGCAGCCATGGCATCAGCATCAGTAAAAGCTTTGAAAATTCTGGCAGCCGGTGCAGCGAATACCCGATGTAATTTTATGGTGTTGGTCATGAGGTTGGATATTTTGATGAGATGTTTTAATACATATTATCTGTAAATACATTGTGATCTGCAGAAAGGTTTTAGCAATTTGTATTCAAAAATAATTAATCACAGGTTTAGAAGAATGGCAAAAGTTGATTTTAACTTTTATTCTTCATTTAAAGGATGGTTTGTAAATTCAGTGCAATTAGCTCAAAGGTTTATTTGAAAATAAACAAATTCAGCAGATTGAAAAAGCATAAGTCTATATTCACAAATATCAACCAATATTTTTGTAATAATCACCCTCCGGTATTAAACAAAAAATCAATCACACTCAGATTAGGAATAAACGCAAACCTGTCTGCAAATACCTGTGGGTAGTGGGGCAGTTTTAAGTCTGTCATCTGTCTGTGGGTTTTTCCATTACTCAGATAACGGTAATCATGTTCTAACGTACTGCGGAATGACGAAGTAAAGCTTACAGAAGTATGAGCCTTTAATTTATTTAGAATAAAATTCAGCAATATTGTATTGTATTGAAGCAAGTTTTTTTCATTGGCAAAAAATAGTTGTCTGAATTCTTCACGGTAATGTTCAAATAATGCACTGCGGTTGTAAGCGGTTTCTATACTTCGCCAATGCCTGATCTTCCAGTTTCCATCTGCTATTTCAATTTCGCAGGTTGGTGTTTTATTGGCATGTTTGCGCAGAGGGATAGAAAGCGTTTGCACACCATTAGGTCCAAGTATATGGCAGCGATTGCGGTTCGTCTGATCAGGAAAAAATTCACAGGCCTCTATCTGCACTTCATCGTACTGTAAAAGATGAAATACATACTCGGCAGTTGGTAAAAAAGAAGTAGCAAAGATTGCCTGAGGCATCAGTCACTCTTAATGACGTTGAACAAACGGTTCCATCTTATCTTGTTGAAGAAAGTGCCGTTGGAGTTCCAACTCATCCAGATAAATACAGCTTTTCCTACAATATGATCTTCGGGCACAAAACCCCAGAAGCGTGAGTCAGCACTGTTGTGTCTGTTGTCACCCATCATCCAGTAGTAATCCTGCTTGAAAGTGTAGGTTGTAGTTTCCTTGCCGTTGATGATAAACTTATTGCCTTGTATTACGAGAGTATTCTTTTCAAACTCAACAATGCACCTCTGATAGAATGGCAAGTTAGCATCAGTAAGTGTTATTGTAGCTCCTGCTTTGGGAATCCATATTGGACCGTAGTTATCAATATTCCAGTTATAACGTGTGTCATAAGGAAATAATTTTTGATAAGGGCTTGGTGCACCGGGTTCCTGATGATATTCTTCTACACTTTTGACGAATGGAAGACTTCGTAGTTCTTCAGCAACTTTTTGTGTAAGTATAAACTGATACATTCCATTTCCTAAACTCGCTCCTTCAGTGATATGATATTTTTCTAATGTCTTTGGGTTAATAGAATTTCCATCAGTAATCACTGTATAGGTCATTTGTCCTTTAACAGGTAATGGCATTACCTTATTGTTAACATACGTCAATCCGTTGATGAGTTTAACACTGTCGCCCGGAATACCAATACAACGTTTTATATAATGCGTTTTTTTGTCAACCGGCCTTTTCAGGTCATCATCAGGATAAAAGGTATTTCCGGGATAATTAAAAACCACCACATCATTGTTTTTTATTTTGCCAAAACCGGGCAGGCGATGATATGCCCATTGAATGGCATCGCTATAAGATTTGCCTCCTATAATTGGCAACTCCTGATGTACAAATGGAAATGAAATTGGCGTCATAGGTGTGCGTGCACCATAACTCACCTTGCTTACAAACAAAAAATCACCAACGAGCAGCGATTTTTCCATGGATGGTGTTGGTATGGTGAATGCTTCTATAAGAAAAGTGCGGATGATGGTAGCAGCTACTACTGCAAATACCAATGCATCAATCCACTCTCGTGTTTTACTCTTGCGTTTGTTACTTTTCCAGAATTTCCAGTTCATCAGGATAATTATTTGTGGCGAAAATAACATTTCTGTATTCAATATTGACCAATCACAAAGTATGTTTTCACAGCATTATGTTAATGATTCACAAGAATCTCATTTTGCTTATTCTTAGGTCAAGATTAGCTACAGTTAAAATAATTTAGCATTAGATACGTT
Source organism: Bacteroidota bacterium (assembly GCA_019136655.1). Lineage (GTDB taxonomy): Bacteria > Bacteroidota > Bacteroidia > AKYH767-A > OLB10 > OLB10. Next base: position 102,639 of record JAGVTU010000013.1, on the reverse strand, counting down.
ACCATGCCATGCTATTTTTTATTTTTGAAAACTTTAAGACCAATAATGATAAGAAGAATTTACCTCACCTTAGCAGCATGTGTGCTGACGCTGAATGCTGTAATTGCACAACCTTCAAACGAAAGACTGGTTCAACTCAGTGGAGTCATCGTCACCGGTGATAGCCTTAGTCCTGTACCTTTTACCAGCATCATGATTAAATCGAGCAGCCGCGGTACAGTGTCCGATTATTATGGATTTTTTTCGATAGTAGCTCAATTAGGCGATGAAATTGAATTTTCAGCAATTGGCTTTAAAAAAGCTATTTACTTGATACCTGATACACTTAATGAAAACAGGTATTCACTCATACAAATGCTCAACCGCGATACGGTAATGCTTAATCAGGCAGTTATTTACCCCTGGCCTACAAAGGAACAGTTTAAACAGGCATTTTTAGATTTGAAAATTCCTGATGATGATATGGCGCATGCACGCAGAAATCTGGCTCTTGAAACCATGCGCGATGAGAGTAACCGGATAGAGATGGATGCAAGCCTCAACAGTAAATATATTTTCGACAAACAACAAAGTAAACTTTATAACACCGGTCAGCTTCCTGCCAATAATCTGCTGAACCCTGTAGCTTGGGCTAAGTTTATTCAGGCATGGAAAAATGGTGATTTTAAAAACAAATAACCTAAAGCAGATGAGAAAGTGCCTTGCTGCAGTTTTTTTTATTATCTTATCTTCGGCAGTCAGTGCACAAAATACAACTGCACGTATATCCGGAAAGGTAACAGGAGTTGATAAGAAACCTTTACCTGGAGTGAGTATTGGAATTGCAGGCACAGCATTGGGAGTAATTTCTGATGCTGAAGGAGAATACACTATCACCGTTCCGTCAAACCGCGAGTTGACCATTGTATTTTCATTCATTGGCTACGAGCAGTCATCGCAAAAACTTATTCTTGCCGAAGGCGAAAAAAAACAATTGGATAAAATGCTTCTGCCATCTATTGTTCCTTTGCCTAACGTCACCATTTCAGATCCTCGTGAGCGAAACGCCATTATCCGCATTGATCCTAAGTCAGTAGAAGAAATACCTAATCCTACAGGAAATTTCGAAACAATACTAAAGGTGATTGGAAGTGGTGTAGTTTCCAACAACGAGTTAAGCTCTGAGTATTCTGTGCGAGGAGGAAATTTTGATGAGAATCTGGTATATGTGAATGATGTGGAAATTTACCGCCCTCAGTTGGTACGTTCAGGTATGCAGGAGGGTTTGAGTTTTATCAATCCTGATTTGGTATCGGGCATAAAGTTTTCTGCAGGAGGTTTTGATGCGCAATATGGCGATAAAATGTCATCGGTACTCGACATACGTTATCGCAGACCTGATAAATTTGGAGGTAAAATCACTTACGGTCTCCTCGGTGGTGGACTAAGTTTAGAGGGTGCAAGTAAGAATAAAAAATTATCGTGGCTAATAGGAGCAAGGCAGAAATCAACTAAATATTTGCTTGGAACACTGGATACAAAAGGAAATTACAAACCTGTGTTTTATGATGTGCAGGCAATGATTAACTATGAGTTTAATGAAAAAACATCAGTATCACTTCTTGGTAATTTTTCGAAGAGTAAGTATAATATCGTTCCGCAAACGCGAACCACTGACTTCGGTACAGTAAGTCAGGCACTGCGCCTTACTGTTTATTTTGACGGCAAAGAAGTAGATGATTTTACTACTACTACAGGAGCTGTAATTTTTAATCATAATCCCAATAAGAATGTAAATCTCAAATTCATCGGTTCGGTTTTTAATACACGCGAAGAAGAAACATTCGACATCTTAGGACAATATTATCTGGATGAGTTGGAGAAAGATCCGGCTTCAAAAAATTTCGGAGAAGTAAAGATGAATCTGGGTGTTGGTTCTTTTTTGAATCATGCACGCAATTATCTCGATGGAAAAGTATATTCTGCTGAACACAAAGGTTCGTATAATTATAGACATAATGAACTGTTGTGGGGATTGCGCTATTCGCATGAGGAATTTAATGATCAGATAAATGAATGGAACTACATTGACTCTGCAGGATACTCATTGCCACATCCGCAGGATAGTGTAGGAGGGAGTTTGCCTTCGCAACCGCAGTTGTTGCTTCAGGATGTAATGAACAGAGAAAATAGTTTGTCAAGCAACAGATACAGTGGTTATATTCAACATAACTTTTTCTTTTCCGACAATTCACGATTTGTATTATCTCCGGGTGTGCGATTCACATGGTGGGATTTGAATAAAGAACTAGACATAAGCCCTCGCGTATCGTTATCCTATAAACCAGAATGGAAACGAAATTTTTCTTTCAGACTTGCAGGTGGATGGTATTATCAGCCTCCGTTTTATAAAGAGTTGCATAACATTGATGGCAGCCTGAATACCACTCTTAAATCTCAACGCTCCATACATATTGTCGGTGGTACTGATTATGTTTTCAAAGCATGGGGAAGAGATTTTAAATTTGTTACCGAAGCTTATTACAAATGGTTGAGCAACCTCATCCCATACAAGGTAGATAATGTGCGAATACGTTATCTGGGAAGCAATAACTCACATGGCTATGCAACAGGAATAGATTTTCGCATCAACGGTCAGTTTGTAAATGAATCTGAATCATGGGCAAGTTTGTCATTTTTAAAAACTGAAGAAGATATCAAAGACGATGCATATTACATTCGTCTCAATGCAAGAGGTGATACCATCAGAGGTTATACCATTGACAAAGTTGCTGTTGACAGTATCAAGGTGATACCTGGATATATCCCCAGACTTACCGACCAGCGTGTTACTTTCAGTATTTTCTTCTCAGACTATCTTCCTAAATTTCCATCCTATCGTATGCACCTTACACTGGTATTTGGAAGTGGTTTGCCTGTTGGCCCTCCGGGTAACGACCGTTATTTAGATATCAAGCGCTATCCTTTTTATCGGAGAGTAGATATTGGTTTCAGCAAAGTATTTATTGAAGAAGGTACAAAACTTAATAGTCGTTTTACTGCACTCAACAGGCTTAAATCATTGTCACTCTCCTTCGAAGTATTCAATTTATTTCAGGTTAATAACGTAGTTTCTTATACCTGGATAAGTGATGTTTATGGCACAAAATATGGTGTTCCTAATTATCTTACAGGAAGACAAATAAGCCTGAGGCTTTCAGCTAAATTTTAGAGAGAAACAGATTTTTTTATCTGTAACGGAGAATCATTTGTTTGCACAACTGAAAGTGTAGGAAATTCCCCAGTCCAAAGTACTTCCGTTTAAGTCCAGACCAAATGTATTGTCTTTTATTTTGTCACCATTATCAGGTTTAGTTGTGTTACTGTTATATCCTAATGAGCCAAATCCAAAATTTATGGCAAATCCTTTACCTACATTAGCACTTATGTGAGGTGATACTGAAATGGAACATCCATTTATTTTCTGCTCATCACTAAATCCAAAATAGTTGATGTATTCAGTTTTACCGCTACTATATAAAAAGTCAAACTGGCCATATAAAGAGAAAATATCTCCTAAAGATTTGTAGTAACGAGCAAATGGACCAATCATAAAACCATTTGTTTTTGTTTTCAGTTTTCCATCGGGGTCGTCAACATCAGAATAATAACCTATACTTAAACCAACCATAAAATTATCGCTTAAAAAATATCCTGCACCTGGGATAAAACGGAATTCACTGTGTTTGTCAGTATTGCTTCCTGATTTTTCACTCCCGGCAAAATAACCAAGATTACCATTGATCATTACGTTTCCTTTTTGAGCGATTGCTGATGTTGCAATTGTCATAATTGCAACAAGCGTTATGAGAACTTTTTTCATTTGTTTTATTTTTTTGAGTTTGAAGTACAAAATTAGGTTTAATTTTTTTGAGGTATATTATATTTATGATGATTATATTATTCTTCTTCTTCTGAATTGAATATGGATTTATATTGAGTTAAGTTAATCTTTTACATTTGACATTTGTTAGTTTTAAGAGTATGCAAAATCATTCAGAAGAAAAGTTCCTTCAGGAAAAGCAATCACGTTTACAGGAGTTTTTATTTACCTTGAAAGTAATGCGTGAGTTTATTAAAGGATTCCGTACACTTCATTTTGTGGGACCATGTGTAACCGTTTTTGGGTCGGCACGCTTTGGTCAGGAGCATCCTTATTACAAATTAGGAATGGAAGCAGGCTCTGCACTGAGCAAACTTGGTTTTGGAGTGATGACGGGTGGTGGCCCGGGTATCATGGAAGCTGCAAACCGTGGAGCCAAAGAAGCAGGAGGATTATCTGTAGGATGTAATATTGTTTTGCCAAAAGAACAAACTGCCAATCCCTATCTGGATAAAGTAGTAGAGTTTAATCACTTCTTTGTAAGAAAAGTATTGATGTTTAAATACTCTTTTGCATTTGTTGTTTTGCCCGGTGGAGTAGGCACAGCCGATGAAATGTTTGAAGCACTAACTCTTATTCAGACAAAAAAAGTAAGCGATTTCCCGGTGATACTTATGGGAAAAGAATTCTGGAATCCTGTGCTGGATTTACTCGATACTTTCGACAGAGAGAAGACTGCCTCACGAACAGAATTTGATACATTATTGGTAACTGACAGCATTACTGAGATGACAGAATTTATTCAAGTAAAGGCCATCAAGAGATTTAAACTCGCCAAACAGCTACAGATAAAACGATCAAGATGGTTTTTCGAGAAAGAATAAATCATTTATTTTGTTTCATGTTTTTTCTGCTCAATGATATTTGCAAACAAACGATAAGCTCCGGCTACTCCTGCAGGCAATTCCCTGAAAAATACCAGTCCTGTATAAGTAAAATTGCCTTTGCCGTAAGCTGCTGTTATAAGACTTCCGTTAAGTGGTTTCTCTCCCTTGTCATGACAACTTAGTGGCATAGAATAAGCTTTGTCAATATCTGTTGCAAAATAAATTCCACGTTCCTGAATCCAGTTGTCAAAATCAGCAGAAGTAATTTTATTAGGATAGTTAAGCAAAGGATGTTCGGGCAAATCCATCGTCATGGTAGCATGTTCATCAGTAACTCTGTTTCTCGAAATTTTAAACGGATACGGCCCAATGTTATCACCAAGTTTTCCAAGATTGTTGTTGGTATTATACTGAACTACGTAATTACCACCACCGTTAACATAATCCATCAGTTTCTGCCTGTAACCGTTCAGCCATTCGTTGGTGTTATATGCTCTCACTCCTGTAACAATCACATCAAATTTTGAAAGATCATCGTTTTTTATGTTTTCTTCCTTAAGTAAAGTTACCTGATACCCCATTTGCTGAAGGCTTGCCATTACGTCATCTCCTGCACCTTCAATATAGCCAATTTTTTTATTGGTAATCATTAACTCAACTGGTACCAACTTTAATTCTGCCTCTTGAAAAATCAACTGATAAGGGATGTGCTGATAATTCAATTCATTCAATGAATATGCTTTTGTTGAAGCAGCATCAAAACTGGCTTTAAGTAATCCCGGTGCAGGCATTTCATCAGCACTATTGGAAAGCCTAACAGTTGCAGTCAAAGTGGTTCTTTCATTTCTGGAAAGTTTGTTTATCGAAAACTCAGAAGGTTCTACTTTGTAGCCTGCAGGTACTTCCAATTTTATTTTTCCGGTTAAATCAGACTTCAAACTTCTTACAGTGAGTTTAATAGTTTGCTCTTTTCCATTCATCATCATACAAACATTTTCGTTAAAATTTACTGAAGCAGGTGGTGTTACTTCCACAGGTCTGTACTTCTCACCTTCAGTAGGGTCTGTCCATTTGAATCTTACAGGAGCTGCAAATTCAAACTCTTTGCCATTAATCTTCAGATTAAACCCAATTGAAAATGCCGCTTTATTTATCGGATTGCCTATCAATGAAGGGTCTGATATCTGATATCTTCCAGCATCCGGTTTTTCTTTTAACCAATATGGAAAAGAATAGGGGAAGTTGACTGGTATCTGAAACGTATTATCAGTTGATATTAATTTATTTTCATTTAGTGTTATGTCTTCCGTTTTTGAACTGAATGTATCGAATTTAATTTTCGTCAAATGCACATCTGCATTTCTGTAGTTAATAATATTCAGTTTCAGATTGAGGCTGTCACCTGGTGTTACAAAATAATTATTGGCAATTCCTTCAAACCAAATACCTGAACATGCCAGAATAAGCTGTTTTAACTCCTTGGTTTTATACTCACGCCAATAGTCATCCTTCAGTTTTGAAACTTCATCATAAAGGTTAAACAAAACAGGTAATAATTTTTCGGGATGGCTATAGTCAAATTCTTTTAAAGCTTTTTCACTTAATGCCTTTATTTTTTCTGATCCATTTATTCTGTCCCAACCAAAGTTGTTATTACAAAACAGTACAGAACACAGTGTATCACCATCTATGTTTTTCAGGTATTCGACAGAGTTGCCCCGGGCTGTGGAAACACCAAATCCCTGACTTTTATGTTGACTTCTGCTTTTGGCTGCAATTTCATTATAACTTTCACCTATAAGTGAATTAAATAGACCAACATCCGTTTTCAGCTGATCATCGCGCTGCGTGTTTGTACTCCCGAAGTTGAAAGTATTCCAATAAAGAGTTTTTGGCTGCCAGGGTTTCACACTTTTCAATTGCCCCGGAAAATCGTTTGTAGAGTTTGTTATTTTAAATGCTTCCCCGGCAAGTATTGCACTTGCTGTGTGATGCCCGTGTCCTCCTTCACCAGTTGCAGGGAAGCGTGTAATGATTACATCAGGTTTAAGCTTTCTGATTAAGTAAACCACATCGGCAAGCACACTGTCATGATTCCAAAACTGAAAGGTTTCTTCGGGTGATTTGCTGTAGCCAAAATCAATTACACGTGTAAAATATTGTTCAGCACCGTCAATAGCTCGTGCCTGCAACAACTCGTTGGTACGTATGATGCCTAAATCAGCACCCTGCTCCTTGCCAATAAGGTTTTGCCCACCTTCTCCGCGGTTCAGGCTCAGATAACAGGTACGAAGATGTTGCTCGCGAACCAAATAGGATATCAAACGTGTATTTTCATCATCAGGATGGGCTGCTATATATAAAACCGTACCAACGGTATTAAACCGCTGCAGCGACAGTTTAATGTCCATAGGGTTAAAGGAGGTATTTTGACCTAAAACACTTTGAAAACAGAATAAAAAACAGAAGAAATACTTCGCCATGAATGAATTTTTTGAGTCCGAAGCTACATATTTTAGAAAAAAGAAAAGAAGCAGTATAAAAACAGTTGATTTTTTAAGAATTTTTGCAACAATGATTTTCATTTTTGAAACCGGTTTGTCGGAAAATAAAATTGTGATTAACCTCTTTTCAACATCATTGTTCACAATTTCGCTTGTAAACTTCTCATAAGCAATAGCTTACAATTAATCATAGATTTTTAAAAAACTTTCAAATAAAAGTTTGTAAATCAAAAACAATAACTACATTTGCAGTCCCAAATTTTTGGGGTTCTTAAACATATTGGATAATTAAGATGCCTACAATTCAACAATTAATACGTATAGGCCGCTCTAAAATAGAGGACAAAAGCAAGTCCCCGGCCTTAACATCCTGCCCACAGCGCAGAGGAGTATGTACTCGTGTTTATACGACTACTCCTAAGAAGCCAAACTCAGCACTTCGCAAAGTTGCTCGTGTTCGCCTTACCAATAAATTTGAAGTTACAGCATATATTCCCGGAGAAGGTCACAACCTTCAGGAGCACTCTATTGTACTCATTCGCGGAGGTCGTGTAAAAGACCTTCCGGGAGTGCGTTATCACATTGTACGTGGTGCTCTGGATACTTCAGGAGTTGAAGGCCGTAATCAGCGCAGAAGTAAATACGGAACTAAGAAACCTAAAGGCGCTCCTGCTGCTAAAAAATAATCAGAACGTTTCAATTTAATTATACTCACAAATGAGAAAGTCGAAACCCAAGAAGAGGATTTTGTTACCTGACCCACGTTATAACGACCAACTGGTTACCCGTTTTGTAAATGGGATGATGGAGTCCGGTAAAAAGGGTACTGCATACCAGATTTTTTATGATGCTTTAGATAAAGTTACTGAAAAGACACAGGAGAACGGATTGGATCAGTGGAAGAAGGCACTTACAAATGTAATGCCTCTTGTAGAAGTGCGAAGCCGCAGAGTGGGTGGTGCTACTTTTCAGATTCCATCTGAAGTTCGTCCTGAGCGCAGAACAGCACTTGGAATCAAATGGCTGGTAGGTTATGCCCGTTCTCGCAACGAAAAATCAATGTCTGACCGTTTGGCAGGCGAAATTATTGCTGCTGCCAAAGGTGAAGGTGCTGCCGTTAAGAAAAAAGACGACACCCACCGTATGGCTGAAGCCAACAAAGCATTCTCACACTTTAAAGTTTAACAGAACAAGGATACAATGTCACAGGATTTAAGATTTACAAGAAATATAGGTATTGCTGCTCACATTGATGCAGGTAAAACTACTACCACTGAGCGTATCCTTTTTTATACCGGTGTTAACCACAAATTAGGTGAAGTACATGACGGTGCTGCTACTATGGACTGGATGGCTCAGGAGCAGGAAAGAGGTATTACAATTACTTCAGCTGCCACTACCTGTTTCTGGAACTACCGCGGAAATAAGTATAAAGTAAACATTATTGACACTCCCGGTCACGTTGATTTTACTGTAGAAGTAAATCGTTCACTCCGTATTTTGGATGGTTTGGTTTTCCTTTTTTCTGCAGTGGATGGTGTTGAACCTCAGTCAGAAACTAACTGGCGCTTAGCGAATAACTATAATGTGACCCGTCTGTGTTTTGTCAACAAAATGGACCGTGCCGGTGCTGACTTCCTCAATGTTGTGAAGCAGGTTCGCGAAATGCTTGGTGGTAATGCAGTTCCTTTACAATTACCTATTGGATCGGAAGATTCATTTAAAGGGGTTGTGGATTTAATTAACTTCCGTGGTATTGTTTGGAATGAACACGATCAGGGAATGACATTTACCGAAGTTCCTATTCCAGCCGAATTAATGGATGAAGCAAAAGCCTTACGCGAAAAAATGCTGGAAGCAATTGCTGAGTTCGATGATTCATTGATGGAGAAATATTTTGAAGATCCAAACTCAATTACCGAGCGTGAAATATTAGATGCTTTGCGCAAATCTTGTATTGCAGGAAAAGTAGTGCCTATGGTTTGCGGCTCTTCATTCAAGAATAAAGGAGTTCAAACCATGCTCGACCTGGTAATGGAATTATTGCCAAGTCCGCTTGATAAAGACAATATTACAGGTACTAATCCTGAAACAGGTGAAGAGGTATCACGTAAGCCTGATGTAAAAGAGCCGTTCACAGCTTTGGCATTTAAAATTGCTACCGATCCTTTTGTAGGTCGTTTGGCATATTTCCGTGCTTATTCAGGTCGTTTGGAATCAGGTTCTTATGTTCTCAATACACGTTCAGGTAATAAGGAGCGTATCTCTCGCATTTTCCAGATGCATGCCAATAAACAAAATCAAATTCCTTTTATTGAAGCAGGTGATATTGGCGCAGCTGTAGGATTTAAAGATATTAAAACCGGTGATACGCTGTGTGCTGAAAATGCACCAATAGTAATGGAGGCAATGCAGTTTCCTGAGCCGGTTATTGGTTTGGCAGTAGAGCCGAAAACTCAGGCCGATATGGAGAAATTAGGTGTTGCTCTCGGCAAATTAGCTGAAGAAGATCCAACTTTCCGTGTTAAGACTGATGAAGAAACAGGACAAACCGTTATCAGTGGTATGGGTGAGTTGCACCTCGAAATCATTGTTGACCGTCTGAAGCGTGAGTTCAAAGTAGAGTGTAATCAGGGTGCTCCTGAAGTATCATATAAAGAAGCAATTACAGGAACTGTTCAACATCGTGAGGTTTATAAGAAACAAACCGGTGGTCGTGGTAAGTTTGCCGATATTCAGTTTACATTAAGCCCAATTGACAGCGATTTTGATACTGTTGCCAATAAAACCAATCTTCAGTTTGTAAATCAGATTACAGGAGGTAACATTCCAAAGGAATTTATTCCTTCAGTTGAAAAAGGCTTTAAAGCCGCTATGGTAAACGGTGTTTTGGCTGGTTATCCTTTAGATAGTCTTAAGGTAACACTTACAGATGGTTCATTCCACGCTGTTGACTCTGATGCATTATCGTTTGAGATTGCAGCTAAGCTTGCTTACAGAGAGGCTTGTGCCAAAGCAAAACCAATTTTGCTTGAGCCTATCATGAAAGTGGAAGTAGTTACTCCTGATGAATATATGGGTGATGTGATGGGTGATTTGAACCGCAGAAGAGGCCAGATGGAAGGTATGGATACCCGTGCAGGAGCTCAGGTAATTAAAGCTAAAGTTCCATTATCTGAAATGTTTGGATATGTAACTACCCTGCGTACCATTACTTCAGGAAGAGCGTCATCAAGCATGGAGTTCTCACATTATACAGAATGCCCTAAAGCAATTGCCGAAGAGGTAATTGCCAAAGTAAAAGGTAAGTTAGAAAAAGCATAATTAGAAAAATAATAATAAGATAACACAGATGAATCAGCGCATCAGAATAAAGCTCAAATCTTATGATTTTAACCTGGTTGACAAATCAGCGGAGAAAATCGTAAAAACTGTAAAAGTTACAGGAGCGGTTATCAGCGGACCTATTCCTCTTCCTACAGAGAAGAAGATTTATACGGTACTGCGTTCACCACACGTAAACAAAAAAGCACGTGAGCAATTCCAGCTTTGCTCCTATAAAAGATTGTTGGATATATATAGTTCTACTTCAAAAACAGTGGATGCTCTTATGAAACTTGAGCTGCCCAGTGGAGTAGAGGTTGAAATAAAAGTATAGTTAAACGTATAAAGTTTAGAAGAAAATGTCCGGAATAATTGGAAAGAAAATAGGTATGACCAGCATGTTCAATGCTGAAGGCAAAAACATTGCCTGCACAGTAATTGAAGCCGGCCCCTGTGTGGTTACCCAGGTCAAATCAGTTGAAACAGATGGATATGATGCTGTTCAATTGGCTTTTGACGACAAAAAAGAAAAGCATACAACTAAAGCAATGCAGGGTCACTTTGCCAAAGTTAACAGCCCATTCAAACGTAAGGTTGTGGAATTCAGAAATTTCACCACTGAAGTAAAGCCGGGTGATGTGGTTAAGGTTGATATTTGCCCCGAAGGCGAATTTTGTGACGTGGTTGGCACTTCCAAAGGAAAAGGTTTCCAGGGAGTTGTGAAGCGTCATAATTTTGCCGGTGTTGGAGGAGCTACTCATGGTCAGCACAATCGAATGAGAGCTACCGGTTCTATGGGAGCATCTTCATTCCCTTCACGCGTATTACCGGGAAAACGCATGACAGGTCACATGGGAAATGATCAGGTTAAAATAGTTAACCTTCAAATTTTAAAAGTAATGCCTGAGCAAAACCTTCTTATCTTAAAAGGCGCAGTACCAGGTGCAAAAGGGTCTTACATTAAAGTAGAATTTTAAGCGAAATGGAATTAGAAGTTAAACAAATCAACGGTCAGTCAGCAGGTCGCAAGGTTACACTCAATAAAGAAATTTTTGGTGTAGAACCTAATGATCATGCGATTTGGCTCGATGTAAAAAGTATTCAGGCAAACCAGCGTCAGGGTACCCATAAATCAAAACAGCGTAATGAAGTTTCAGGTACTACCAAAAAACTTAAGCGTCAGAAAGGTACAGGAGGAGCTCGTGCGGGAAGTATGAAATCACCTGTGTTTGTTGGTGGTGGCCGCGTGTTTGGTCCTCAGCCTCGCGATTATTCATTCAAGCTGAATAAGAAAGTTAAGCGTTTGGCTCGTGTATCGGCACTTAGTTATAAAGCTCAGGATAATAACATTACCATTTTGGAAAATGTAAATTTTTCAGCTCCTAAAACCAAGGAAGTGGTAAGTTTATTGAAGAATCTTGAACTTACCGATAAAAAAGTTTTATTGGTGACTGAACAAACAAATAAAAATTTATTTTTGTCATCCCGAAATTTACAGCGTAGCAAGGTTGTAAGTGCTTCAGATATAAACACTTACGATATTCTTAATGCGCAAAATTTGGTATTAACAGAAGGCGCTTTGCCGGTAATTGAAAATATTTTAAACAAATGAGCATCTTAAAGAAGCCGGTTATCACCGAAAAAATGACGCAGAAGTCCGAAAAACTCGGGCAATATGCATTTATTGTTGATAAAAAAGCCAACAAGATTGAGATAAAACAGGCAGTGGAGAAAATGTACAACGTTAATGTTGTAAGTGTAAACACTGTTAATAACGCTATAAAAAGTAAAACACGTTTTACCAAAGCAGGTATTCTGCAAGGTAAAAAGGGCGGACAGAAAAAAGCTTACGTAACTGTAGCAAAAGGAGAAACAATTGATTTTTACGCAAGCATTTAAAATTTAAACAATGGGAATTAAGAAATTCAATCCTACAACACCGGGCCAGCGCTTTCTCAATGCCCCTGACTATTCAGAGGTAACTACAGACAGACCTGAGAAATCGCTTACTCAGCGTATCAGCCGCACCGGTGGCCGTAACAATACAGGTAAAATGACCATGCGTTATATCGGAGGTGGTCACCGTAAAATATACCGTCTCATAGATTTTAAGCGCAATAAAGATGGTGTTCCAGGTAAAATTGCCACTGTAGAATACGATCCTAACCGTACTGCATTTATTGCTCTGGTACACTATGCTGATGGTGAAAAACGATACATACTGGCACCTTCAGGAATTCAAGTAGGACAAAGTATCTTATCAGGAGAAAAAGCTACTCCTGATGTAGGAAATGCAATGATGTTGAAAGATATGCCTATGGGTACTATCGTTCATAATATTGAATTACGTCCCGGTCAGGGTGGCAAACTTGCACGCAGTGCAGGTGCTTATGCGCAACTTACTGCCCGTGATGGCAAGTATGCTATTCTTAAAATGCCTTCCGGTGAAACAAGAATGGTATTATCTACCTGTATAGCAACAGTAGGTACGGTTTCAAATGCTGAACACAATAAAGAAACGTTGGGTAAAGCAGGACGTAATCGCTGGAGAGGTATTCGTCCAAGAGTTCGTGGTGTTGCCATGAACCCGGTTGATCATCCGATGGGTGGTGGCGAAGGCCGTGCTTCAGGAGGACATCCTCGCTCACGCAAAGGTTTGTTGGCTAAAGGAAGAAAAACCCGTAAGCCAAAAAATCAGAGCAACAAACATATTATAGAAAGAAGAAAGAAATAACATTCACGACAACAATCTGAATAAAAAACACAAAAAGAAGAAATGAGTCGTTCACTAAAAAAAGGTCCGTTTATCGATCCCACACTTGATAACAAAGTGGTGGCGATGAATGAGGGTAAAAAGAAATCAGTGATCAAAACCTGGAGCAGACGCTCGGTTATTGCACCTGAATTCGTAGGACACACATTTGCAGTTCATAATGGTAATAAATTTATCCCTGTTTATATCACAGAAAATATGGTAGGTCACAAACTTGGCGAATTCGCTCCTACTCGTACTTTCAGAGGTCATGCAGGAAATAAAGATAAGAAATAATGGGAGCAAGAAAGAAAAAAGCGGCTGATGCACGCAAAGAATTAATGAAATCAACTTACGTTGCCAAGTTAAACAACTGTCCTACTTCGCCCCGTAAGATGCGACTTGTTGCCGATATGATTCGTGGCAAAAAAGTTGACCAGGCTTTGGGTTTGCTTAAATTCAGCAAGAAAGAAGCTGCAGGCAATATGCATAAATTATTATTGTCAGCAATCAACAACTGGCAGGCAAAAAACGAAGGTGTTCGCATTGAAGATGAAACGCTGGTAGTATCACAGGTTTTTGTTGACAGTGCACGTCAGCTAAAGCGTTTACGCCCTGCACCTCAGGGAAGAGGATATCGTATCCGCAAACGCTCAAACCATGTGACACTGTTTGTTGATACAATCAATAAAAAAGAAAATAAAGAACAAGTAACTGAAAATACGGAAGCATAATGGGACAAAAAGCACACCCGATAGGAAACAGATTAGGTATCATTCGCGGATGGGATTCTAACTGGTATGGTGGTAAAAACTACTCAGACAGATTAGTAGAAGACGAAAAAATTCGCAACTACCTGCAAGCCCGTCTTTCAAAAGGAGGAGTTGCACGTGTAGTTATCGAGCGTACTCTGAAACTCATTACAGCAACCATCCATACAGCCCGTCCGGGAATTGTCATTGGAAAAGGTGGATCTGAAGTTGATAAACTGAAAGAAGAATTAAAGAAAATTACGCGTAAAGAAGTACAGATAAACATCTATGAAATTAAACGCCCGGAATTGGATGCGCAATTAGTGGCAGAAGGTGTTGCCAAGCAGATTGAAGCTCGTATTTCTTACCGCAGAGCAATAAAAACAGCTATTGCATCTACTATGAGGATGGGTGCTGATGGAATTAAGGTGATGTGTGCAGGACGTATTGGTGGAGCAGAGATGGCGCGTACCGAACAATACAAAGAGGGACGTATTCCTTTGCATACTTTCCGTGCTGATATTGATTTTGCAATTGCAGAAGCACAAACTTCATACGGAAAAATTGGTGTTAAAGTGTGGATTTGCAAAGGAGAGGTTTTCGGAAAAAGAGATTTGTCACCTAATGTTGGAATGACATCTAACCAGAAACCTGCTGGTGGAAGTGGAGAACGCAGACAAGAGCGTGAAAGAGGTGAACGTGGAGGAAGACGTGGTGGCAGAAGAGGAGAAAGAAAATAATTAAGTTAAAAACTGTAAAGAAGAATTTAGAAAATGTTACAGCCCAAAAAGACAAAATTCAGAAAGCAGCAAAAGATGCGTAACCGTGGCAATGCAAGCCGTGGCGCACAAATAGCTTTTGGATCTTTTGGAATTAAATCATTAGAAAATGCTCAGCTGACTGCCCGTCAGATTGAAGCTGCCCGTGTGGCCCTGACCCGTTTCATGAAACGTGAAGGTCAATCATGGATTCGTGTGTTTCCTGATAAACCTGTAACCCGTAAACCTGCCGAAGTACGTATGGGTAAAGGTAAAGGAGCTCCTGAATATTGGATTGCACAGGTTAAACCCGGTACCATCTTGTTTGAAGCAGATGGTGTTTCTATGGAAATTGCCAAAGAAGCAATGCGCCTGGCTGCACAAAAGTTACCTGTAACTACAAAATTTGTTGTTCGCAGAGATTATTCCGCTGCATAAAAAAGTAATTAAAAAATGAAACAGTCTGTCGTAAACGATTTAACTACTGAAGAAGTTAAGGCAAGAATAAAAGAAGAAGTGAGCAATCTGCAGAAATTCAAAATGCAGCATGCAGTTTCTCCTATGGATAATCCAATTAAAATCCGTACCACTCGCAAACTGATTGCGAGATTGAAAACGGAGTTAAACAAACGCATGTCACAGGCATCAAAATAATTTGATAAAATGAGCACTGAAAGAGCATTACGTAAAACAAGAACAGGTATAGTTACCAGCATAAAAATGCAAAAAACCATCGTGGTTTCTGAGGAATATAAGGTTAAACACCCGATGTACGGAAAGTTTATCAAGAAAACCAAAAAGTTTCATGTGCATGATGAAAACAATTCATGTGGTAATGGCGATCGCGTTTTGATTATGGAAACACGTCCATTGAGTAAAACGAAACGTTGGAGATTAGTAGAAATATTAGAAAAAGCAAAATAATAAAACGGCTGTTGTTCTTTGGTAACAACGCAATAACAAACAGATAAAATGATACAGTCTGAATCAAGATTAATAGTAGCAGATAACAGCGGGGCAAAAGAAGTATTATGTATCCGTGTTCTGGGAGGAACCCGCAAACGCTACGCCTCATTAGGTGATAAAATTGTGGTTGCAGTAAAAAATGCAATGCCTTCCGGCAATATCAAAAAAGGTGCAGTTAGCAAAGCCGTTGTAGTGCGCGTAAATAAAGAAGTAAGAAGAAGTGATGGCTCTTATATCCGCTTTGACGATAATGCAGTTGTTCTTTTGAATCAGGCTGATGAGTTAAGAGGCACGCGTATCTTCGGACCGGTAGCACGTGAATTACGTGAGAAACAATACATGAAAATTGTGTCACTGGCACCTGAAGTAATTTAATTAAAAAGAAAAAAATAGCAGTTATGGCTAAATTGAAAATAAAGAAAGGCGATATTGTTAAAGTAATTGCCGGTGAATCAAAAGGTAAGCAGGGTCGTGTACTTGCTGTTTATCCTGAGAAAAACCGTGCAAGTGTTGAAAATGTGAACATCGTTTCAAAACATACACGCCCAAATCCAAAAAACACACAAGGTGGTATTGAAAAGAAAGAAGCACCAATAAGTGTTTCCAATCTTATGCTGATAGATCCTAAGTCAGGAAAGCCAACTCGTGTAGGTCGCAAAACAGTTGATGGTAAATTAGTACGTTACGCAAAAAAATCAGGGGAGGTAATTAAATAATGAGTTACGCACCACGCCTCAAAGGCAAATACAAAAACGAAATCGTTTCGACACTGAAAAACCGTTTTCAGTACAAGAGCATTATGCAGGTACCCAAAATCAAAAAGATTTGTTTGAATCAGGGTATAGGTGATGCAGTAAGTGATAAGAAAATTGTGGATGCATGTGTAGCAGAAATGACCACTATTGCCGGTCAGAAAGCTGTTGCTACTTATGCTAAGAAAGATATCTCAAATTTTAAAGTGAGAAAGGGAGTACCAATTGGAGTACGTGTTACCTTACGTGACGAGAGAATGTATGAATTTCTCGACCGTCTGGTATCAGTAGCTCTGCCACGTATCCGCGATTTCCGTGGTATCAACAACAAAGGTTTTGACGGAAAAGGAAATTATACACTTGGTATTACTGAGCAAATCATTTTCCCTGAAATAAATATTGATAAAGTAAGTAAAATCCGTGGAATGGATATCACCTTCGTTACATCAGCAAAAACTGATAATGAAGCAATGGAATTACTCAAGGAGTTTGGATTACCATTCAGAACAGGATCTAATAACTAAGAAATAAAAAAGTATGGCAAAAGAATCAATAAAAGCAAGAAGCAGAAAAAGAGAACGCCTCGTAGAAAAATATGCTGCCAAGCGTGCTGCTCTTAAAGAAGCAGGTGACTATCAGGCATTGGCTTTGCTGCCACGCAATTCATCACCTGTACGTCTGCATAACCGTTGCATGATTACAGGACGTCCGCGTGGTTATATGCGTCAGTTTGGTATTTCACGTGTGTTGTTCCGCAAAATGGCACTCGAAGGCAAAATTGCAGGTGTAACCAAAGCCAGCTGGTAATAATAAAGTTTTAACTCATCAATCAATAAGAATAAAATGACGGATCCGATAGCAGATTATTTAACAAGACTACGCAATGCAGTGAAGGCAAATCACCGAGTTGTGGAAGTTCCTGCATCCAATACCAAGAAAGAAATTACCAAGATTCTGTTTGACAAAGGATATATTCTGAATTATAAATTCGAAGAAACAGATAACCATCAGGGTAATATTAAAGTTGCATTAAAATATAATCCGGTAACCAAACTGCCAGCTATTACCAAAATGCGTAGAGTAAGTCGTCCGGGATTGAGAAAATATGTCAGCCACGATAAATTGCCTCGCATTATTAACGGTTTAGGAATAGCAATTATTTCTACCAGCAAAGGCATTATGACTGACAAAGAAGCACGCCAGTTGAATGTTGGCGGTGAAGTATTATGTTATATCTATTAATCGAATAAGAAGATGTCACGAATAGGAAAATTACCCATAGCACTCCCTTCAGGTATTCAGGTATCTGTTGCAGATAATGTGGTTACTGTAAAAGGACCTAAAGGAACTTTAACACAAACTATCTCTGAGGGTGTAACAGTTGAAGTGGATGGTGGTCAGGTTGTGGTAAAACGCACATCTGACGAAAAGCAGCATAAAGCATTGCACGGATTGTATCGTGCACTTATCAATAACATGGTGAAAGGAGTATCACAAGGATATAAAATTGAACAGGAGCTGGTAGGTGTTGGTTACAGAGCAAGTCATCAGGGTCAACAGTTGGATCTTGTATTAGGCCATTCTCACCACGTAGTGTTTCAGTTGCCGTCAGAAATTAAAGTGAACACCAAAACAGAGAGAGGTAGCAACCCTACCATTATTCTTGAAAGCCATGATAAGCAACTTATCGGTCAGGTAGCAGCTAAAATACGCTCGCTGCGCAAACCGGAGCCTTATAAAGGAAAAGGTATTAAGTTCACAGGTGAAGTATTAAGAAGAAAAGCAGGAAAATCTGCAGCTAAAAAATAATTAAGTAATGTCGAAGACTAAAGATTCACGCAGAGCTAAAATCCGCAAGAGAATTCGCGGTAGCGTTAAAGGTACACAGGAGAAGCCACGCTTATCTGTATTCCGCAGCAACAAACAGATCTATGCTCAGGTTATAGATGATGTTGCAGGTCATACAATTGCAGCTGCCTCATCAGCAGAAGCAGGTATTGCCAAAGGTAATAAGTCTGAAATTTCTGCTTCGGTAGGAAAAATGATTGCTGAGCGCGTAATTGCAAAAGGAATTTCAGCAGTAACATTTGACAGAGGTGGTTATTTATATCATGGCCGTGTAAAAGCTTTGGCTGAGGGTGCCAGAGAAGGTGGTTTAAAATTTTAAAATCAGAACATGTTAGCAACAGCGAATAAAAAAGTAAAACCGGGCGAAATCGAATTAAAGGACAGGCTCGTAGCAGTAAACAGAGTAACTAAGGTAACCAAAGGTGGTCGTACATTCTCCTTTGCAGCTATTGTAGTGGTTGGTGATGAAAAAGGTGTAGTAGGATATGGCCTGGGTAAAGCAAAAGAGGTAACTGATGCAATCACCAAAGCTATTGATGATGCAAAGAAAAACCTTGTTAAGGTAACAGTACATAAAACTACCGTTCCTCATGAGCAGGAAGCAAGTTTCGGTGGTGCTAAGGTGTTTTTGAAGCCGGCAGCTGCAGGAACAGGTGTAATTGCAGGAGGTGCAATGCGTGCTGTTCTTGAAAGCGTTGGAATCAGTGATGTGTTGGCAAAATCGAAAGGCTCATCAAATCCGCACAACGTTGTTAAAGCTACCATCAATGCACTTGCTTTAATGCGCGATGCTGTTACTGTGGCAAATCAGCGTGGTGTTGATTTAGGCAAAGTATTTAACGGTTAAAAAGTAAAGAGAGGAATATCTCATGGGAAAAGTAATTATTAAACAAGTGAAAAGCGGAATTGACCGCCATAAATCTCAAAAGCTGACTTTAAAAGCTTTGGGTTTAAAAAATGTATATCATTCAGTTGAAAAGGAGAATACACCTCAGATACAGGGCATGATTGCTAAGGTAAAACATCTGGTGGAAGTAACCGAAAAATAAATATCGAAGAAGAAATTATGAACTTAAGTAATTTAAAACCTGCAAAAGGTTCAACGAAAAACCGCAAAAGAATAGGTCGTGGTACAGGATCAGGACATGGTGGAACCTCAACACGCGGTCATAAAGGAGCTCAATCCCGTTCAGGTTATTCCAGCAAGATAGGTTTTGAAGGTGGACAGATGCCACTTCAAAGACGTTTGCCAAAAGTTGGATTTAAGAACTTTTTCCGTGTTGAATACACAGGTATTAACCTTGACGTGATTCAAAGTCTGAATGAAAAGTATGGCATTTCAGATGTTGATCATAGTGTATTATACGAAAAAGGATTGGTAAGCAAAAGAGATCTTGTAAAAATACTTGGACGCGGACAGTTGAAAGCTAAAGTAAATATCAAAGCTCATGCTTTTTCAGCATCTGCAAAAAATGCAATTGAAGCCGCTGGTGGCACTACAACCATTGAAGAGAAATAATGAAAGACCTGATACAAACATTACGGAATATTTTTAAGATTGAAGAGCTACGCACCAAGATCTTCAATACATTTTTATTTATAGCCGTTTATCGTCTGGCTTCACATATTGTGTTGCCGGGTGTTGATCCTAATATGCTTGGGAGTTTAAAAGACCAGGCTTCACAGGGTATATTCGGCTTACTCGATATGTTTGCAGGTGGTGCATTCTCACAGGCTTCTATAGTAGCTCTAGGAATTATGCCTTACATCTCTGCATCTATCGTAGTTCAGATTCTGGGTGTTGCAGTTCCTTATTTTCAAAAAATGCAGAAAGAAGGGGAAAGTGGACGAAAGAAAATTAATCAGATTACCCGTTGGCTGACTGTTCTTGTTGTTGCAGGTCAGGCACCGGGATATTTGGTGAATCTTCGTGCCCAGGCTCAATCAGCTATTATTGCATATTCTAATCCATCAGCCCTGTCGCCAACATTATGGTGGGTGACTTCAATTATCATTCTTATAGCAGGAACATTGTTTGTCATGTGGCTGGGTGAACGTATTCAGGAAAAGGGTATCGGTAATGGAATATCGCTCCTAATCATGGTGGGTATTATTGCGCGTCTTCCTTTTGCTTTGCGCGATGAGTTCATGTCAAGACTGAATCAGACCGGTGGTGGACTAATCATGTTCCTGGTTGAATTGGTAGCATTGTTTGCCGTAGTAGTTATAAGTATTATGCTTGTGCAAGGTACCCGAAAGATACCGGTACAGTTTGCAAAGAAAATTGTAGGCAACCGTCAGTATGGTGGAGTAAGACAATATATTCCCTTAAAAGTTAATGCAGCAGGTGTAATGCCTATCATATTTGCACAGGCAATTATGTTTATTCCGGCTACCGTAGCACAGTTCTTTCCTGAGTCATCATCAATGCAAGGTATAGCTCACTCTATGACAGATTTCTATTCTGTTGGTTATAATATTACATTCGCTTTATTGATTATCCTCTTTACTTATTTCTATACAGCTATCACTGTTAATCCTAATCAGATGGCTGATGATATGAAGAAGAATGGTGGATTTATTCCGGGCATAAAACCCGGAAAACAAACAGCATCATTTATTGATGATGTCATGTCCAGAATTACATTACCGGGTTCAATATTTCTTGCTTTTGTAGCAATCTTACCGGCTTTGACAAAAATTATTGGCGTGAGCAACAATTTTGCTCAGTTCTATGGTGGTACATCATTGTTGATTCTTGTTGGAGTAATATTGGATACATTACAACAAATTGAAAGTCATCTGCTGATGAGGCATTATGACGGATTAATGAAATCAGGACGCATTAAAGGACGTACGTCTATAAATGCTCCTGTATCATAAAACAAATAGAAGGTAGTGCAGGTTGAATATCGCTCCGCAGAGGAGATTGAGTTAATAAGAGTTAGTTCTTTACTTGTTGGAAAAACTATAGCAGAAGTTGCCAAGCATCTAAGAGCAGGTGTTACCACACTTGAATTAGATAAAATTGCTGAAGACTTCATTCGCTCACATCAGGCTGTTCCTGCCTTTAAAGGATATCATGGTTTCAGCGGTTCATTATGTGTTTCCGTAAATGCCGAAGTGGTTCATGGTATTCCTGGTAACAGAGTGCTAATGGAAGGTGATGTGGTTTCTGTAGATTGTGGTGTGCTGAAAAATGGCTACTATGGCGATTCGGCCTACACATTTGCTGTTGGCGAAGTGCCTGACGAAGTTGCTACACTCATGCGAGTAACTAAGGAATGTCTCTACAGAGGAATTGAAAAAGCTATAGCAGGAAACAGAATTGGCGATATCAGTAATGCCGTTCAAAAACATGCAGAAGCGCATGGTTTTGGAGTTGTTCGCGAACTGGTAGGTCATGGAGTGGGTAAGCAACTTCACGAAAAACCTGAAGTACCTAATTATGGTAAAGCAGGTCAGGGAATGTTACTTAAACCGGGGCTTGTAATTGCCATTGAACCTATGATTAACATGGGAACAAAAAATGTAAGGCAACTCAAGGATGGATGGACTATAGTTACTGCCGATATGAAACCTTCGGCACACTATGAACATACAGTGGCGGTTGACAACATAAAGGCAGAAATATTATCATCATTTGGTGATATCGAAAATAGTGAGAAAGAAAATAAGAATCTGTGCAATGTGCATACAACACAGAAAAATATAGTTTAAAAAGAAGTAATGGCAAAGCAATCATCAATAGAGCAGGATGGAACCATCATCGAAGCACTGAGCAATGCAATGTTCAGAGTGGAGTTGGAGAATGGGCATGAGATTATTGCACACATTTCAGGAAAAATGAGAATGAACTATATAAAAATATTACCGGGTGATAAAGTACGGTTGGAAATGTCGCCTTATGATTTAACAAAAGGTAGAATTACTTACCGATATAAATAAAGATTATTGACTAACAGATAAATATTCAGAAATGAAAGTCAGACCAAGTTTAAAGAAAAGAAGTGCCGATTGCAAGATTGTAAGACGTAACGGCAAACTGTATGTAATCAACAAAAAGAACCCACGCTTCAAACAGCGTCAGGGATAATTACATCTGAAAAAAGAATATCAAAAAAAATTAAAAAGAATTAAGATTAAATGGCACGTATAGCAGGTATAGATTTACCAAAGAACAAAAGAGGAGAAATAGGCCTCACCTACATTTACGGAATAGGTCGTTCCACTGCTCAGCAGATATTGGACGATTGCGGCATTTCTTACGACAAGAAAGTTGATGAGTGGAATGACGATGAACTGAATAAAATCCGTTCATTCATTAATGACAATTTAAAAATTGAAGGTGCATTGCGTTCCGAAACACAGTTGAACATTAAGCGATTGATGGACATCGGAAGCTATCGCGGAGTTCGTCATCGTTTAGGACTGCCTGTTCGTGGCCAACGCACTAAGAATAACTGCCGTACACGTAAAGGAAAACGTAAGACAGTAGCAAACAAAAAGAAAGTAACTAAGTAAAAAAAGGAACAGATGAGAGTTAAAAACTCATCTACAGAATAACTCATAAAATGGCAAAACAACAACAAGGTACAGCGGCAAAAACTACCCGCAAGAAAGTAGTAAAAGTAGAAGCTGCAGGTGAAGCTCACATCAATGCAACTTTTAACAACATTATCATCAGCCTTACAAATCTGCAAGGTCAGGTAATATCCTGGGCAAGTGCCGGCAAAATGGGATTCAAAGGTTCAAAAAAGAATACTCCTTATGCTGCACAGTTGGCAGCTGCTGACTGCGCCAAAGTAGCTTTTGATTTAGGTCTCCGCAAAGTAAAAGTTTTTGTAAAAGGACCCGGTGCAGGACGCGAATCTGCTATCCGTACACTTCACTCTTCAGGAATTGAAGTTACAGAAATTCTGGATCTTACTCCAATACCTCATAATGGTTGCCGTCCACCTAAACGCAGAAGAATATAATCCGAATTATAACAATATTTAAAATAACAGTTTCATAAAATATGGCACGATACATTGGTCCGAAAACGAAAATAGCACGTAAATTCCGTGAGCCTATATTTGGCCCTGATAAGTATTTCGAAAAGAGAAGTTATCCTCCGGGGCAACATGGAATAGCAAAAAAGCGCGCTAAGCAAAGTGAATATGCTGTTCAGCTTTTGGAAAAACAAAAAGTAAAATACACCTATGGAATTCTGGAGCGTCAGTTTTCACGCATCTTCAGTATTGCATTGCGTAAAGAAGGTATCACTGGTGAAAATCTGCTAAAGCTGATGGAATCAAGATTAGACAATGTGGTATTCCGTTTTGGTATTGCACCTTCACGTGCAGGTGCACGTCAGTTGGTAAGCCATTGTCATATCACTGTAAACGGTAAGGTAAACAACATCTCGTCTTATATACTTAAACCAGGTGATATTGTTGGAGTAAGAGAGCGTTCAAAGGCCAATGAAGTAATTACTGATTCATTAGCATCACGTTCTAACAAATACGGTTGGTTGGAGTGGGATACCACTGCAATGCAGGGTAAGTTTGTTACAACACCATCACGCGATGAGATTCCTGAGAATATCAAAGAACAACTCATTGTCGAATTGTACTCTAAATAACAGTTAAGCATCAACCCTGAAAACAATAAATTAAGTTCAATATTTAAAGCATAAAAAATAAAATATAAAATGGCCATACTTGCATTTCAACGTCCCGACAAAGTGATTATGAACCACTCATCCGAAACTTTCGGACAGTTTGAGTTCAGACCTTTGGAGCCGGGTTATGGAATTACCGTAGGTAATTCGCTGCGCAGGATATTACTTTCTTCACTGGAAGGACATGCAATTACCAATATACGCATTGCCGGAGTTGATCATGAGTTTTCTACTATCAAAGGTGTAGTGGAAGACGTCACCGAAATGATTCTCAACCTGAAACAGGTTCGCTTCAAAAAACAAATTGAAGGTACAGACTCTGAAAAAGTTCAGGTAGTGATAAACGGAAAAACTGAATTTACTGCAGGTGATATTGCCAAACATACTTCTGCATTTCAGGTGTTGAATCCTGATTTGGTAATTTGCACCATGGATCCTTCAGTGAAAATTGTTATAGACATTACCATTGACAAAGGACGTGGATATGTGCCTGCAGAGGAGAACAAATCTAACAGTCATCCTCTCGGAACCATTGCAATTGACTCTATCTACACTCCAATTAAGAATGTAAAATACTCAGTTGAAAATTATCGTGTAGAGCAAAAAACAGACTACGAAAAACTGGTGCTTGAAATTACTACTGACGGAAGTATTCATCCGAAAGAAGCATTGCGTGAAGCTGCTGAAATTTTAATTCATCACTTTATGCTGTTCAGCGATGAGAAGATTACACTCGATACTAAACCAAAAACTCCGGTTGAAGAGTTTGATGAGAATACCCTTCACATGCGTCAGTTACTTAAGTCAAAACTGGTAGATATGGATTTGTCAGTACGTGCTCTTAACTGCCTCAAAGCAGCCGATGTTGAAACGCTGGGTGATTTGGTATCTTTCTCAAAAACTGACTTACTTAAGTTTAGAAATTTCGGTAAGAAATCACTTACAGAACTGGAAGAACTTGTGCGCAGCAAGAATCTTACTTTCGGAATGAACATACAGAAATATCTGCTCGATAAAGAATAATTATTTAAAAAGGAAATTGAATCATGCGACACGGAAAAAAAATAAATCATCTTGGCAGAACGCATAGTCACAGAGAGGCTATGTTATCCAATATGGCATCATCACTTATTTTGCACAAACGCATTACTACAACTGTAGCTAAGGCTAAAGCATTGCGCAAGTATGTGGAGCCAATCATCACCAAATCAAAAGCAGACAGCACCCATTCACGCAGAACAGTGTTTAGCTATCTTCAGAATAAAGAAGCAGTAGCTGAACTGTTCAAAGAAGTGGCTCCTAAAATCGGAGAGCGTCCGGGAGGATATACCCGTATTCTGAAGACAGGATTCAGACCCGGAGATGCTGCTGAAACCTGCATGATGGAACTGGTTGACTTCAACGAGTTGATGATAAAAGAAAAAGCACCTGCTAAAAAGGCAAAAACAACCCGCAGAGGTCGTAAGCCAAAAGCTAAAGCAGATGATGCTGCTGCTTCTGAAAAAACAGAAGAATAAGTATTTAATTAATAAGCTAGTTTGAAAAGAGGATAATACAAAAGTGTTATCCTCTTTCTCTTTTATCTGACATTATTCATTCATAAAATAATACAAGAATTCGGTTGGTTTGAACCATATATTGAGATTAGGTGGTTGTAATTCCTTGGTTCACCAATTGCACCGGTTTAAACTTTTTTACAATTTCGCTGTTTACATTTTAATTTTCGTTCTTATATGAAACTCTTTTTAATTATGGCTACATTATTGGCAGGCATGAGTGGTCCTGCAGGAACTGTTTATGACTTTAAAGTAGATGGACTTACAGGAGGGAAAATAGAATTATCTCAATATAAAGGCAAGAAAATTCTTATTGTAAATACAGCTTCCAAATGTGGTTATACTCCTCAGTACAAGGAGTTGGAAGAATTGTATGAAAAATATAAGGACAAGGTGGTGGTCATTGGATTTCCGGCCAATAATTTTTTATGGCAGGAGCCGGGCACCAATAGTGAGATAGCTGAATTTTGTACAAAAAATTATTCGGTGACATTTCCAATGGCAGCAAAAGTGTCTGTCAAAGGAAAAGATATGCATCCGCTTTTTAAATGGCTTATCGAACAACCCAATCCTGACTTCACCGGTTCAATAAAATGGAACTTCGAAAAGTTTTTGCTGGATGAAAATGGGAAACTCATTCATCGTTATCGCTCTGCAGTAAATCCTATGAGCGATGAGATTACTAAGAACTTTCAAATTTAATTTAAAATAATTCAAATTGCTGATTCATTTCAAGTGTATCAGCAATTGAACTATCCAGTGGCACTACATATTTTAATGCCGGTCCTTTTAGTTTTACCTGTGGTTCGAGGTTAAACGTATCCAAAGGTGTAATCCAGGTTTTAGCAAGCATCCTGTTTGTCATTATGCGATAATAGGAGGCAAGGTAAGGTTTGAGATTGCCAATAGAATCAAAAGAATATTTATAATACTTTGGGCGCGGAATAATACCTGCAAGGTAAATACTTTCAGCAAGGTTCAGTTGTGCAGGTGTTTTGTTGAAGTAAAAAGTTGATGCATCCTTAATGCCATAAACACCGGGACCCCATTCAATCACGTTGAGATAAATCTCAAACATTCTTTCCTTGCTCACCAGATGTTGGTTTTCTATAAGCCATACTATTAACATCTCCTGCAACTTACGTGAAATTGTTTTCTCTCTTGAGAGAAAAACATTTTTAACTAACTGCATACTGATGGTGCTGCCTCCTCTTACAAATCGTTTTGCTTTTAGGTTTTCAATCATACTTTCTATGAAAGCATCTTCAATAAAACCCCGATGATAAAAGAAAGAAGGATCTTCGGAGGTGAGAACGGCATATTGAAGATAGTGGCTTATATCAGGTAATGAAACAAAATCAGGATTTTCTTTTCCTACAAGAATACTTTTTACATATCTGTCGCCTTCATAGGCATCAAAAAGAAATGTGTTGTTGATGTTTGCAAAATTCTCTTTTCCGTATTTTTCAATTTTAAAGTTTTTTGCTGTAAGACTTGAATTCAACTCCAGTGAGTCAGGTTTTTCGAGTTCAAGCTTTAGATGAAAATTAAAGGCCATGTCGCCTTTGGCTTTAAATCCTTTAAATAGAAAAAATATACCATCGGGCAGAGAACTGAAGAAAGAATCGGCAGGAGTTTGGAATGATAAGTCTGATTGCAACTTAAAATTATTTACCGGCATGATGTATCCACCTGCTTTCATTGCTACCTTATGAATTTTGAGAATAGAGTTGCTGTCAATAGAAACAGTGTTTTCTGTGAGTCTGATATCAGAGTTAAATGAAAGAAGAGGAAAACTTATAGTTTCAGAGGCAATACGCCAGAAGTTGATGTTTAAACTGTCCAGTGATGCATGAATGTTGAATGCGTCCGCTTGTGTTTGTTTTATAGTTAACGAAGAATTTTGAACTGAAACTTTAGGATGATTGTCGGTTTCAAGAAATGGAAACCATGAATTATTCTGAGAGGATATACCGGCCGATAATAAATTTTCATCACTGTTGATCTGAAGGGTGATTTGCCATTTTTTAGGAATGCCGGATTTCTCAATAAATTCGAGTGAACTTACGCCCTGATTGTTTTTTACCTCAGGAATGAAAAATAATTTCGAAACACTGTCTTTTGTAATTGACATTGACATCCTGTGCAGAGAAAAATTGATGTCAGATATCTGCATTAATTTAGTCCACAGACGTTGAGCTTTGTCGGCTAAGGTAATTTGTTGTGAAGTTGTAATTTGTGCAGTGTCTTTTTTATTCTTGAAAAGAAAACTATAGTTGGCAGTGCTGTCTGTAATTGCCAAATTTAATCTGATGTCAGAGCATGAAACTGATGACAATGGTGGCTGCAATTTCAAAAGTTTCCATAATGAAATATTCACTACTACAGTGTCAGCACTGAAAACTGTATCGGATTGAGGTGACTGTATGTTTATTTTATTCAGCTCAACTTGCCTTAAACCATTAAACTGCAATTTGCCTAACGTAAATGTGCCGCCTGTTTGCGCATGAAAATTTTCTGCAAATGATTTAAATTTTTCCTGAGCAATTTTTTCTCTTAGTGCAATAAGTAATCCTCCTGCTAAAACTAACAGAAGTAACACTATGAAAAATATTTTTTTAAAGATGGACATAAAAAATCAGGTGGTTAAATTTCCTGATTTTAATTTAAAGAAAAAATTGAATAGCAAATTATTTTACAAGGTCAAGCATGCCATAACCTTCATAAGTTAAGGCACCCATTCCATTTTGCCATACAAACTTTTGTACATCAGGATGGGCGTGCAGCGTAAATGGCAATAAATAGCCTGCAACATTTTTACCTTCTGAAGTGCGATACATACGAATGTATTTCTTGTTTTGTCCTGACATTTTTTGTAAATATTCGGTGTCAGCCTGAATATCAAATTCTGAATAAGTAGCAACAACACTTTCCGGAATTCCTGATTTTTCCATTGAATCGAGTGTGAGATTATACAGGATATCAGAAAAATTAGGACTTTGCGGATCAACAGACTCTACCGGTTGTTTGCTGTCTTTTTGCGGAGTAAACAAAACCAAAGGTGAAATGCATAAGTAACGCATCTGTGTATTAAACTCCGGATCGGTGATTACTTCTTTGCCTTTTGGAACCAAATTCATTCGGCCAATAGTCAGTCGGCCTTCCGCAAAAATATGATTGGTAAGCTTGTTTATCAGATTCTCATT
This sequence comes from Bacteroidota bacterium, assembly GCA_019136655.1. Taxonomy (GTDB): domain Bacteria; phylum Bacteroidota; class Bacteroidia; order AKYH767-A; family OLB10; genus OLB10. The sequence continues at coordinate 73,807 of JAGVTU010000013.1, read as the reverse complement.
GCTGCTCGATAAAACAAGAGTAATCTTCGAAGACAGAAACTTCATAAATCCATTGTGTATTTTGGAAGTTCCTTTGAGAGATGAAAAGTTAAGTTGTTTGCGGTCTTCACCAATGGCCCTTGCAATGGATGAAAGACTGTCGAAAATCAACTTCTGGTGGTGTAGCGGTATGGTATTCCCGGAATTATTGTCCCTGGTGAATGATATTTTAACGCGCATACAAGAAAAGTATTAATTGGTTAAAAGTTGGTTTGTATAAATGGTTGAGTAAAAGCTTCTTTGAATGGTTCAAAAATAGAAATAATTTTTTCAAAAACAAGCATAAATTTCAGTTAATATTTAAATATGGCTTGAATTGAATGATGATCAGACAATTTGCGCCCCGACTTGCTATAAGAGACACATTGCAGTGAGGGGCTGTGTAGTATATAATCTATCCTCAGCCAGGGAAGTGGTCCAATGTAGGTTGATGAAATACCTTTTCCTTTTTCAAGAAACGAGTCAGCTAATGAATTGCTTATAGTGTGATATGCATAGGAGGAGGGGAGATCATTAAAATCACCGGCCACAATAATTTTATATGGACATTTTTTTATACTTTCTGCAATTGCATCTGCTTGCCTTGCACGTTTATTGAATGCCCTTTTAAGCAATCTAATTATTCGGAAAGCTCCTCGAACCTGCTGATTAGATTTTTCGTTCGTAAAATTATTGATGTAGCGATAATCAGTATTCATCAGCCTGATGGATTGTAAATGCACATTATAAATACGGATAGTATCCTGATGCACCAGAATATCGGTTGCTATGCATCCGTTTGCAGATTCAGGTTCTGAGAAGATGGTTTCCTTATGAATGATGGGATAGGACGAGAAAGTTGCAATTCCCCATTCATCCTGCCCACGCTCTTTAATTGGAAGCAGTGTATGATAATTCTTAGCTCGTATTTTGGTTGGAATTAGATCAATATTATTGAATGGTTTGATTACACTGGTATAGAACTCCTGAATGCATAACACATCAGGATTCTGTTGCTGAAATTGCTTAAATATATCAGCACGTGTTTCGAGGTTGTGAATCCAGTTGTACAGATTGAAGACTCTTACATTAAAAGTAACTACTTTCAGTGTTTGATGGTTTTCAGATGTTGGTTTTTCAGAGGAAAAATTCCAGAAATTCAAAAAAATACGAAGACCAAACAACAGAACAGGTAAAGTAATCCAAAGCAAACTTTTTCGAAATATGAGGATTACCAATGACCAGACTATCAGCAATAGATAAAAATATAAAAAGAATAATCCCAACAGAGCAATTATCCAACTGGTTGCAGGACTTATATAGGAAGCCAGTGAAGCTAGCAGTGTTAATACACTTAGAAGAAAAGTGATGCTGATTAATGCAAAATTCTTCACAGGAGACAGGATTAGTTTTGATTATTGCTGGCTTTGAATAAAATGTCTTTTTCTTCCTTAGAGAGACTTGCATAGCCCGAACGGCTTATTTTATCCAGAATTTTATCAATGACTTCCTGATTGTTTGTTTTCTTAGCGAGGTAATCTTCGTCCGTATTACCTCTTCGATAAACAACTTTTATTTTTGGTTTACCTGCTCCCGAAATCCTGTTGAAAAACTGTTGTAAAGGAAGCGCGAGGTCATGGCCTCTTTTCAATAGTCGTATATAAATAAATCCAAACAAAGCACCTCCGATATGTGCAATATTTCCTCCGGCATTTGAACCTGTTATACTCAATAAGTCCATCACGAAAAGCGCAACAGCAATATATTTGAGTTTAACACGCCACTGAGGCAGAAACACTGCCACTTCGTAATCGGGAAGCAATGTGGCAATAGCTACAGTCACAGCCAGCACACTTGCTGAAGCACCCAATGCCACAGCATAATTTACTTCCTTATTGAATAATGGAAAAAGATTGTAGAACAAAATAAATAAGCCTGCACCTATCATACCTCCCAAAAGATATACAGGCAGTATTTTCTTTTCGCCCAGATATTCAGTAAAAATTCTTCCCATGAAAAAAAGCCATAACATATTAAAAAGTATGTGGAAGAAATTTTCGTGATAAAAGCAATAGGTGAGGATGGTCCATGGTTTATACATCAGTGATTTGAGTGATGAAGGTACGGCAAGCCAGTCCGACATCCAGTCGCTTACAGTTGCTTCCGGGAAATTAAAAAGCCGCAAAACCACATTGCCTATGTTTACCAACAGAAAAATAACAACGTTAACAGCTATAATTCGTTCGAGTGTATTGAGCGATGAAAATGTTTTGCGTGATGAAGATAACATGTCAGTACATTGATGAACGGTTATTCTTATTCCAAATTCGTATCAAAATATATCCGAACAACATTCCACCAAGATGAGCAAAGTGTGCAACATTATCGGTAGGATTATTTTGCCATGCAGAATATAACTCAATTCCTCCTAAGATTATTACAAGATATTTGGCTTTTATTGGAATGAAAAAGTAAAGGTAAATAAGTGTATTGGGGAATAATATACCAAATGCCATCAGCACACCATATACAGCACCTGATGCTCCAACAGTTGGTATGTTAGTTTTGAAACGGATATATTCATCTATTAACTGACGTGCCTGTTCAACCATAGCATTACTGTCGCCATGTGCATACCAGGCTTGCTTTACTGATTCCACTGCTGAGGCGTATTCAGGATTCAGATATTGGTATGGAATATTCTCTCTTACAAAAATGGCAAATGCATCAGCACCCGGAGCATTCAAAAATGCCTGAGCTTTTTCCTGAAGTGATCCTAATTCATAGTAGCCAATAATTGTATGAATCAATGCAGCACCTAAACCGGTAACCAGAAAATAAATCAGAAATCTTTTAGGCCCCCACAGATTTTCCAGAATCCCTCCAAACATCCAGAATGCAAACATGTTGAGAAAAATATGTGAAAAGCTGCCATGAAGGAACATATAGGTGATGTACTGCCACCAGTGAAATTTTTCGGAGGCCGGCAGGTAAAGTCCGGCAGCTTCATTGAGGCTGAAGCCCATTTGCTCCAATACGATATTGGCAAAAAATGCAAGTGCACTGATGATCATTATATTTTTAATGACATCGGGCAAAAGCTTAAAACTTGAGGGGCGAAATTCCTGCATATAAGATTAAAAAATCAGTGCAAAAGTAAGACTGTTGCAGACTATTTTGATAACGGTAAATTTAATTTGCAATAACACAAAAATATATTAATTCTCATTGCAAACATATCAGGTTAAGGATTAACTTTTGACTTTATGTAAACTTATTTATCAGGAGGAGTCAAATTGAGAAGGGATAAAGTGTTTGAATCCATTTCCCCATTATAATATTTGTCAAGAACTTTTTTAAACACAGCATCTTTTGGGTCAACCAGTGCGAAAAGTGTCATACATGATTTCAGTTTGACCGAATCCTGCTTACCCAAAATAACTTCAGCCTGATTGTGTTTGATCTTTAATAATTCATCGGTGATTTCTTTCAGACGATTTCCCAACACAGGATGATGGAGATAATGGATGGCTTCATCCATGTCATTGATTCCATACAATTCGGCATAATGGCTTTTCCCAAGCCCTTTTAGTTGAGGGAATATGTACCACATCCAGTGACTTTTCTTTTGTCCCTTTTTTATTTCACTTAATGCTGTGGTATAGCTATCCTGTTGTGCAAGCAGAAATCTGTTCAGATCAGTCATTCCGGGAATTATTGATTGCTCAGACAAATTTAAGATTATAAACGATTATGATTTATTCAAAAAAGAAAGACCTTGTTCGTCAGAACAAGGTCTTTAGTTAAATCCGGATTTTTCAGCTTATTGAAAAACCCACCCAAATATCAATGAAAGAATTTTTTCATTGTTTTACCACTGGATTGAGATGGCATATTTGGGTCAAAACTGCAAGATTATTTTTTACTTTCTTCTTTTCTTAATTCTTTTTTTGCATCATGATGTTCTTTTTTTTCTGTAGCATGACGCGTAGTTCTTTTGTCTTGTTTTATCTCCGTGTGAACATCCTTAGCTTCAGTTTTTTCAACTTTTTCAGTTTTTGGATTCGGCTGCACATGAGTTGCTGTAGCTGGTGTTTTTGAACTCTGTTCTTGAGCAAAGGTTGCACTGCCGAATGTGAAAAGTGCAACTGCAATAAGTAACTTTTTCATTTTATTTATTTTTTAAAATTACGTGTCAAAGTTTCAATTATGAATATGACAGTAAGATGAAAAATAAAATATCAGAAAGATTACTTAAAAATCAATTCATCTGAAAAACAGAGGAAGAGACCAAGAAGAATTGTAATGCCTAATCAGATTAACTTATTAGAACGACAGAGTAGCACCACCCATTACCTGAAATCTGTAACCAGGATAATTGTACCAGTTAAAATACTGTACAGAACCAATATTATTGAAAGCTGCAAATACTGAAAGCATTTTTGAATAACGGTATTCAATATTCAGATTAGCGTCAAAATATCCTTTGATTTTCTGAAATCCTTTGCCATCATATGCAGCAGCAAATCTTTCACCACGATAATACATATCTGTTTTCAAAATAATTTTATCACGCATCACATAGTATCCACCCAGATTAACCGATACTGCCGGCACAAACCACGCTTTGGCAAGATCATCAGGCTTATCATTGGTATAAGCAGCACCAATATGTGCACTGAATTTTTCATTGCGCTCAAATATCAGCTCACCTTTTATTTTAATTACATCAGCATCGCTATATACCGTAGAAAATGTTGTATAGTCCAATGCCGAAGATGAATCATTTACAAAGTAAACCGCATTAACCAATCTGTTGAATGAAGCAGAAGCACTGAAAAGAATTTCTTTGTCCAGTTTAATATTCAGCCCTCCTGAAATGTCTAATTTATTGTTGGTATTCCCCGGTATTACATTGTCACCTGTAAACGGATTGATTCCTGTTAAACTTTTATAAGAGTTCTTCTGCATATTTCCCGTAACCTGTGCATGTATCATCAGCACATCACTGGCTAATTTATATCTGGCTTCTACATGAGGATACAGGTGGAATTTTGGATTGAGATTAGCTTCCCATTCTGTATTTATTCCAGCAATCAGTCTGAAAGTAGGAAATTCGAATGTATAACGCGGATAAACTCCAACCAGCGTATTTTTTCCGTTTATAGAATCAACAGGCAGATTGGTGCGTGTGTAATCAACCTTTATATCAGCTGATGCATCACGGTCAGCAATTTGTCTTCTAAGAGTACCATTGAATGCAAAATTACTTTCACCTGTCTTTCCAAAATCACGCTTGCCATTATATCCATAAAAGGAAATTCCTGCATCGTATCTGTATGTGGATTCTGTATGCGACAAGTTATCAAAACCAATATTACCATCTATTCCTGTGAATAGCTGACGTGTTTCGGCCTTGCTGTAAACAGTAGCCTGCCTGTCGTAGCCGTAATAGTGATATACCTTACGGTCAAGATTTATTCCTGCACGCAATGTTCCCAACTCAGTAAATTTTTTACCGAATAACTCCAGGCTGTTAATGCTGTTATCTGTCTTGCCGTAATTTTTTATGGCACCTGTTGATGATAAATGTTTGTAGTGTACTCCCGCATCAAATTCTTTAGAGCGCAATGCATTGTAATATATTTCTGCATAAGGAGTATTATGAGTTCCGTAACCACCTTTCACATATCCCCTGTGCAACAACTTTATTTCGTCATCTTTTATCTTGACAGGTTTAATGGGAGTGGTGTTGAATGGAGTTTCTGTACGTTTAGGTTCTATCTTATAACTCAGATTGAGTTCTTTTGCTGTTGTTGTATCAGCAGCAGGCAGATTACTGATCTTTACTGCATCCGACAGGGTAGGCTGGTAATCTTTTACCACTATAATATTTTCATCACCAATATTCTTAACACTGTCGCGTGAGGTCTGTGCCCACAAAGAACCTCCTGACAACACCAACATCAGAAAGGGAATTAATTTTATGGAATTATGATTTGTCATTCCTGTAATGTTTATAGATTGATTAGTTTTCATCTTCGCCCTCCTCCTTAGGTTTGTTTATTTCGCGCTGAGCATCAGATGCAATGATGGCATTAAGTTTTTCAGTTGCAATCTGACGAAGGTCTTCAGGGTCATCAGCATTGCGCTCATAGTTATCAATGATACTCTGATAAGTTTGTCTTGCCTGGAAAGTATCTTTTAATGCTACATAATTATCAGCAAGGAGAATAAATGATTTTCCAATCCAGAAGTCATAGGAAGGTACCTGTTTAATTACATCAAAACATTTTTTCTGAGAATCTTTATAATTTCCCCACTGATATTGAATTAATGCTAAATTGTACTTGGCTTCTGCTACCAGTTCGCTGTTGCTTCCTTTTGCAATAATTCCGTATTCTTTTGCAGCAGCAGAGTAATCTTTGGCTTGCATAGCACAACGTGCTTTTATTGTGTGAGCTTCTACAATGGCAGTTGGGTCAGCTTTACTGTTGCCAATAAGTTTTTCGGCATAAGGCAATGCAGCAGTACAGTTTTTTAGTTTGTCATAACATCGCATTATTCCCGTCTGAGCAATCAGAATATTATCTGTATAGTCAGCATTTGTTTCCAGACGCTGATAACAGGTGAGAGCCTGCTCATAATTTTTCTGAGTAAAATAAATTGCTGAAGAGCGCAGCAACGAACGTTCTGTAAACAGATTCTTGGGTGCGTTGTTTACAGTTTCATAACCTTTAAGAGCGTTGGAATAATCTTTATTTATAAAATCACATTCAGATTTATAAAATGTAGCATTCAATACATAGGAGCCATTAGGGAATCGTGAAAGATACTGTGCAAAATCGTTGCCTGCATTTTTATAATCACCTTTCATGTATCGTTGCTCTGCGGCTTCATAGGTAATGGAATCCTGAGCACCTGTGCTAACAGCACTGTTAGGAATGTTTTTTACATAATTGAAATAAGCATTAGGATTACCTTCCGTCACGTAAATATTTTTAATCTGATTTAATGCCTCCACGGCTTCTGGTGTGGAAGGATATTTTGAAACTACCTGTTTGAAAGTTTCAATAGCTTTTTCATCATTTTTATTATTATAATAAATAAGTCCTTTGTTCAACAAAGATTTTTTAATGTAAGGACTGGCAGGGTAGGAGGTGATGAGTTTGTTATAAGCAGTTTCAGCTTCGCTGCTTCTGTCAAGTGCCACCAGGGCATTGGCTTTTTCAAAATAAGCATCATCTACATAATTGGAATTGGGATAAGTAGTAATAAGTTGTTGCATTGCATCAACTTTGCCCCGTAAGTTTCCGCTTATGCCGGAGATGATTCCACGCTGAAACAGTGAGTAATCAGAAGAAGATGCTTTTGTTCCAACAGCCTGATTGTAAAAATTCTCAGCATTGGTAAAATCACGTTGCATATAATATGCATCACCTATTCGAACAAGTGCATCGTTATATCTGTTGTCGTCAGTCTGACTCCGTGTAGCAATATATTTTCTGAACCAGGTTGCAGCTTCTTTGTAATTTGCTTTTTTGTAGTAACAATAACCAATATCATAATTGGCACGATTGTAAAAATCAAGTTTTAACGCTGCAGGAGAATAAATAAAAATGCGATATTCTTTTATGGCATCATCATACTTTGCAAGATTATACAGTGCTTCCGATTTCCAGTAAATAGCCTGCGCCTGAATAAGCGCATCGCTGTTGGTCGTGATAGCTTTATTAAGCAGTTTTATTGCATCATTGTAATCTCTGTCGTTGAATAATTCTACAGCACGATAATAGGCAACTTTCTGATAGGCTGCATTGCCTGCAGCTGTACGGTTTTTTATAGCATCCAGAGCGGCTAATGCCTCTTTATAGTTTCTGGTTTGTATATACATGGTAGCAAGCAGTTCACTTACTTCATCCTTATGCGTGCTCTGCGGATAACGTTTCATAAAATCATTCATTACCCTGATAGTTGAAGGCTGAAAATTAAGATCGCATGACAGTTTAGCAAAGTTGAATAATGCTTCTTCCTGAATGGACTTGTCATAATCCATTTTCGAGGCTGATTCAAATGCAGCTAATGCACCCTGTTTATCACCAGTCTTCAACAAACAGTCGGCAAGATGATAATAAGCGCTTTGGGAAATTTTATCTCTCTTATTCACTACCTGTTTAAAATACTCTTCAGCTTTGGCATAATCCTGCTGCATGTAGTAGCAAAAACCTATCTGATATTTATCTTCTCTTGAAGTTTGAGGAGTGTTTTTTGAGTAATCTTCAAAATATGCAATGGCTTTGGCATAGTTTCCTTTACGGTAATATGCTTCTGCTACCATTCGTTTTATTTCTGTTTTATACTGAACAGATTCTGACTTAAGCATGGGCAGTGCATAGTCCAGCAATTCATCATATTTCTGTTGGTCGAAATAAATTTGAGTGATAAAACGTGGAACCAGTGGTCCGAAAGTTTCTGAATCTTTAAGTTTGAGAAACTGTTCGAGTGCAGCTTTATTATTGTTCCGCGAATATTCCACATAAGCATTATAATACTGTGCAGCTGTCTGGTATTTTGATTCTACATTTATGATTTGAGAAAAACTTTTTCCTGCTTTGTCATAATCTTTTTTGATAAAATAACAGTAGCCTTTTTTGAAATAATATTCAATTACTTCATCGTTTTTCAGGTAAGCCACATCAACTGCTTCCAGATGTTTGGCAGCATCGCGGTATTTACGTTGTTTGTAATAAATACGTCCCAGCTGAAAGTGTGCAAGTGAAACATTGATGCTTTGAGGATATTTTGTGATAAAATCGTTCAGCAAAAATGCTGCATCAGGATGGAAGAGTTCAGCAGCGCAATAACCAATATAGTAGAGTGCGTCCTGTCTTGAAGCTTCCGACAGCTGATCATTAAGTGATTTGTTGAATTCTTCAGCGGCAGCGCTGTATTTTTCTTTTCGCATCAGATCGAGTCCCGATTTAAAACTCCATTCAGGATCGGTATAAACAGATGTTTGTTGTGCGGCAAGCATTGCCGGAAAAATGAACAGTAGAATACTGCTCAGTAATTTATTTGTCATGCTCTTTTTCCGAAATTTAATACAAAATGCAAATTTATTTTCCCTGCTGTGGATAGAGATGAGTTTGCTCTGCATAAGCGTATATTTATGAACAAGGTTTTGCGGATAACTTTAGTCAGAAGCCGGTGGTGTTTTTGGGTGATAAATTCTTCCTGTTCAAATTGAAAATGGTTGTAAAAGATGAAATTTTAGAAGTATGTCTGAAACAAACTGTAACATATATGGCAGATTAACGTATCAACCCGTTAAATAGTATCCATCATGAAAGGTAGAATAACCATAACATTGCTCGCCCTTGCTGCATTTAGCACTGTAATATCTTGTCGCAAAGACAAAGATGATGGCGATTATGAGGTAAGTGTTTCACAGGACATGGCATTTGCTGAGAATACACTTATAGAAACAGGTAAAATTGTTGATCAGGCAGGCTCTTATGCCGAACTGGTGAATTATCGAAACGGCAACAGCAATACAATCATGCAACCGGGTTGTGCAACTGTTACCAATGAAAATATTTCTGCTACTGAAAAGAAGGTGAAGTTGGATTTTGGAGTAACTGATGTTACCTGTCGTGATGGCAAAAGAAGAAGAGGGATCATTTATCTCAGTTACGAAGGCAGCTATCTCGATCTCAACAAAGAAAATACTGTGACGTTTGAGAACTTTTTTGTAAATGATTATAAAATCAATGGTACAATGAAAGTTACTTATACCGGAGAGAATGCTCAAAACCAATCGGTGTATTCTATTAATGATGATATCACCATTAATGATCCTAACGGTAAAACCATGACATGGCAAAATCAGCGTACACGTACTTTCATTTCAGGTGAAAGCACTACTTATTCTACAGATGGTTTAGCCGGAGTTACTGACGATGTATTTGAGCTTTCAGGCAGTGGTCATGGCGTATCATTCAACGGAACATCATTTACTGTAACTATTACTGAACCATTGGTGCTTAAGGGTGATTGCCGATTTATATCACAGGGAAAAGCCGAAGTAACTCCATCAGGGATGAGTACAAGAACTATTGACTTTGGTGATGGCACCTGCGATACAGAAGTAGGAATAGTAATCAACGGAGTAACCTATTACAGAAACATGCAATAAAGAAGCACATTCAATCGATAAATTATACCAACCTGCCCGTAAGCAGGTTGTTTTTTTTTGATTACATTCTGATGTTGATAATTCAATCAGATAGAGAAAAAGAAACATATAACAATCTGTTTAATTTGTCGTAAAGAGGCCATATGATTTATTTAACTTATGCTGATCAGCCTTCGGGCGTTTTTTCGAGTCAGGTTGTAGATGTTTGCAGGTATATGAATACGTTGCCTGATGCAAAAATCAGGTTGGTGGCGTTTATCTCTCTGCATCAGTTTAAGAAAAATAAAGCACGGATAAAATCCGATGACCCGCAAGCATGGGTGTTGCCTATGTTACCTCGCATGACGGCTTTTGGCGTCAACAGGTTTATTTTAATGATAGTGCTTTTGCTGACTGGTGAGCGAAACATCATTGCCAGAAATGTACTTGCATGCAAAATGGCAATTCAACTGAAGAAAATATTAAAACTAAAAGTATGTTTTGACGGACGGGGAGCAATTGCTGCCGAGTGGAATGAGTATAATGTTGTTCCTTTCCCGGAGTGGAAAAAGCTGATTCATGGTTGGGAAAAACAATGTGTGATTGATTCGGACTGGCGTATTGCCGTTTCCAATGAATTAGTTCGCTACTGGAATGACAGGTATAGCTTTGCATCATCTGATTTCAGTGTAATACCATGTACGCTTAATACCGGTTTTAAAGCAACAACACTTGACGAAAAAACTATTGCATCAGCGCGTGAGCAAATGGGATTTGGTGAGCAGGACATCGTTTTGGTTTATTCCGGTTCAACAGCGGGGTGGCAGTCTTTTGATATGCTTCATGATTTTTTGAAACGTATTCTTGACCAACAATTGCACGTCAAAGTGTTGTTTCTCTCTGAAAAAGATAAGAACGTAGATGCATTAAAGAATGAATTTCCCGACAGAATATTTCAGAAATTTGTTAAGCATCATGAGGTAACATCTGTACTTACTTCCTGCGATTATGGAATTTTGCTGCGCGAAAAAAGTGTTACAAACCGTGTTGCATCGCCTACCAAGTTTGCAGAATATCTTTCAGCAGGACTTCCGGTACTCATTTCGGAAGAGATAGGTGATTATTCAGTTTTTGTTGAAAAGAATCATTGCGGCAAAGTGCTTAACAGCACTGAAACAGTGTTGCTGAACCGACAGTCTCCGGCAGAGCGAAACCGTTGTATCACACTTGTCACAGAAAATTATACGAAAGATTCACAAAGGCAAAAATATCTTCAGCTAAAGCAAGTTATGAATTAAACTTTAAACCCGTTTTTTGCGTATAACCATTTCTTTTGAAACATTATTATTGTAGAATATTTTTTTAAACCACCATTTTTTATGAAACGTATTTTAGTTACAGGCGGAGCCGGATTTATCGGATCGGCAGTTATTGCTCATTTGCAAAGAGCAGGTCATGAAATTTTTGTCATTGACAACCTTTCTTTCGGAAACAGACAGTTTATTAATGTTGACGATAAACATTTCTTCAATGCAGATATTCTTGATGAAAACCGCATGGATGAAATTATCGGAAGCATACGTCCGAACATTATTATTCATCTTGCTGCCATACATTTTATTCCATATTGCAATCAGCATCCTTATGAAAGCAGCAACATCAATATTCGCGGCACCATTCATATTCTGAAAGCTGCTCGAAAATATAAACCCGAGAAAGTATTTTTTGCCTCTACTGCTGCAGTATATCCAATTTACGACAATGCAGTGAACGAAACTTTTGCTACAGGCCCAATGGATATTTACGGCTTGTCAAAACTGACAGGAGAACATTTGTGTAATGAGTTCCATTTACAATCGCAGATTCCTGTTGTGGTGTGCAGATTTTTCAACGCCTTCGGTCCGAATGAAACCAATCCGCATCTCATTCCTGAAATCCAAAAACAGGTGCTTGAAGGAAAAAGAAAAATTCAGTTAGGCAATCTTACTCCGAAACGTGATTTTATTCACACCTTTGATATGGCAGCTGCTGTTGAAACGTTGCTTACACAGGTGAAGGAAGGAATTCACACCTTTAATCTGGGACGTGGTATTGAATATTCAGTTACTGAAATAGTGGATGCATTTTCTAAAGCTATTGGCGAAAAAATTGAAATTGAAGTGGACCCTGCAAGAGTGCGTAAGGTTGAACGCCAACATTTACTTGCTGATGTAAGTAAGTTGAAGTCTTTAGGATGGGAACCAAAAATTGGTATTGAAGAAGGAATCAAAACACTTGTGCAATGAGTAAACGCCTGCAGGTAGTTTTTTGTACAGATGGAGTTTACCCTCAACTGGTAGGAGGTATTCAAAAACATACACGCCTGTTGGTTGAAGAGCTTGCACGAACAAATGAACTTGACATTGTTGTCATTCATCAGCATCATGAGGCCAACGTTTTCGACCCTTCATTAAAAATTACCGAGGTTGGAATAAAACGTAATAAACACAGCAGTAATTATCTGCTCAACGAATATTACTATTCCCAACAGGTGTTTCAGGAGTTACAGAAATTTCCTGATGCACTGATATATGCTCAGGGGCTTTCCGTTTGGCACAACATCAGCAAAATCGGACATCGTGTAATTCTTAATCCTCATGGATTGGAATTTTATCAGGCACTTTCCACAAAAGATAGAATAAAGGCTATTCCTTATCAGTGGATATTCGGATATTTATTTTCAAAAGCACACAGGGTAGTTTCTTTAGGGGGAAGGCTCACAGGTTTGCTGAAGCAACATATCAGAAACGGTGATTCAAAAATTGTGGTGTTGCCCAATGCTATTAATCTGCCCACACAAAAATTTGAGAGAAAAAATTATAACAATACACCTCTGAAAGTTTTGTTTGTGGGAAGGTTTGCTGCCAATAAAGGAATTAATATTTTAATGGATGCAGCTGCTCAGATGAATAATGGAGGCTACAATCAGGAGCTTGAATTTCATTTGGTAGGCAAGGGGCCTTTATTCGAACATTTCACATCCACAGTTAAAGAACCAAATATTATATTTCATGGTTTTGCAGATGATGATAAACTGAATCAACTCTATTGCGAGTGCGACATTTTTGTTTTGCCAACTTTGTTTGAAGGTATGCCTACAGTTGTGCTGGAAGCAATGAGTTATTCTCTGCCCATTATTGTTACCGATACAGGAGCTACTACAGAAATGGTTGATCAGCAAAATGGTTATATCATCGAAAAGTCATCAGTTAAATCTCTGAAGGATGCAATTTCACAGTATTATGTTTTGAATGAAAATGCAAGGCAACGGCTTTCAGAAAAATCATATCAACGCGTACAGGAAAATTTTACATGGCATGTTGTAGCGCAAAAACATCTTGAGCTTTTCAGAAAATTAACTTCAACAAACTCATAATCTTTATTTTTGTAACCCGAAACCATCATCATGCTTACTTTTCTAAAAAATAATTCTCAGTTTGCAATCATGTGCCTTGCATGGGTGTTCTGTGGAATTATTAATCAGTATGTTGGTGTAGCAGCCGTAGCATTGAGTGTTGTAATGCTCAAGCAAAAGGGAATGTATAAGGAACTAATCATGGGATTATTGTTTTTGCTGGTAATGAGTGACAGCCGACAGTCTGAAGCATTGTATGCAGCAACTGCCAAGAACTTTTATATTGTATTACTGTCTCTCTTTTATTTTTTCGACAGCAAAAACTTCAAAGGTCTGAATGATTACTTCAAACCATTCATCCTCTTTTTTATTTGGAGTGCTTTTGTGTTAACACAGGCACCTGTGGTTAACTTTACCAACTCGGCAATGAAAACACTAAGTTATTTGTTGCTGTTTATGGTAACACCGGCATATTTTATCAAAGCATTCAGGGAACATGGAGAAGAATTTATCAAGGATGTGATAATGATGTTTTGTTGTCTGTTATTGGTTGGGGTTGTTATGATACCGGTTTTTCCTGATGTGGTGTTTCTTGTAGGAAGATACAGCGGAATTTATGGTAATCCAAATGGAATAGGTATTGCATGTACTTTGCTGTTTATGCTCACATATTTTGCGTCAAAAAAATTCCCGAGCTTGTTTAGTAATACTGATTTACGAATGGTTTATGGGCTTATCATTCTGTCAACACTGCTTGCAGTGTCACGGAACACAATGATGTCAATATTATTGTTTTTGTTTTTGGCAAGATTTTATGAGATGGGATATCTGGCAGGTTTTGCCATTCTGATTGTAACCATTGTTGTTTACGAATTGATTAATCAGAATATTGTGGTTATTGTAGAGGCTCTCGGCCTCGGGCAATATCTCCGTGCCGAAGCCATCAATGATGCATCAGGACGTTTGATAGCTTGGCGTACTGCATGGAAGGAAATTCAGGGGCAGTTTTTCTTAGGCAGAGGGTTTGCATATGATGAATGGTATTTTTATGAAAACCGTCACTGGCTAAGTCAGTTAGGTCATCAGGGTGGAGTACACAATTCATGGCTTGCACTTTGGATGAATACCGGTCTTATAGGACTTATATTATTTGCAGTTGGTTTCATAAGAACTTTTGTCAAAGCATTGATCCATTCACGACTTGCTTTTCCATTGCTGTTTGCCGTATTATTTTCAGCATCATTCGAAGCGTGGATAATGGGTTCACTCAATCCTTTTCATATTGTATTGATATTAATTCTTACCTTAATCACTAAAGACGATCAGTTTAATGCGGAAAAAGAAGAAAGCCCTGTTCCTGTATCTTGAACCCGCAGGATATGTTGAAGCATGCCTGAAAAAAACTGTAGAGCTTTTTCCGGTCGAAGCTCATGTGGTTCGTTATCCATTGGATCCTAATGCGCCTTTTAAATTTGAAGAAATTGAAAACGTAACTTATTACGACCGTACAAAATACGAAGGTGATAAACTGGATAATATGATTTCTGCATTGCAACCTGATTTTATTTTCTGCAATGGTTGGGTTGACAAAGGTTATGTAAGTGCAACCAAAAAATATTCAGGAAAAATTCCTACCATACTTTCATTCGATAATTTGTGGGAAGGAAAACTTAAGCAGCATGTTGCTTCTGTGACAGCTCCCTTTATTCTGCCAAAAATATTTTCGCATTGCTGGGTGCCCGGTGAACCACAGGTAGTGTATGCAAAAAAACTTGGATTCGACAGCAGTAAAATAAAAACGGGAATGTATGCTGCCAATTTTGAATTGTTCGACTCCATATTTAAGAAGACATGGCCTGCAAAAGTAAAACAATTTCCAAGAAGGTTTGTGTTTGTTGGAAGATATCTCGACATCAAAGGACTTCGCGAATTATGGAAAGCATTTATCAATGTGCAGACAAAAACTCCAACTGAATGGGAGCTGTGGTGCATTGGCAAAGGACCGTTGGAAGCCGAATTTCCTCAGCATGAAAAAATAAAAAATATTGGATTTGTTCAGCCAAAAGATTTTGCTTCTTATGTGGAGCAGACTGGCGTATTTATGCTTCCTACTTATGACGAGCACTGGGGAGTAGTGGTGCATGAGTTTGCCATTGCAGGTTTTCCACTTGTGCTGAGTACAAAGGCTCCTGCAGGAACAGCATTTTTACAGGAAGGGAAAAATGGTTTTTATCATAAGCCAAAAGATATTGCTTCCATTGAAGAGGTGTTGAGAAAAACCATGTCGCTGACGGATGAACAACTTTTAAAAATGGGATTGCACAGTCACGAATTATCAAAGAGCATGACTCCTGATACATGGGCTGCAACAGTATGGAAATTTTTAAATAACGAATAAATTATGTGTGGAATTACCGGCATTTATGGTTTGAAAGAAGAACAGTCTGCGCAGGTTATTCGCGTGATGAATAAGTGCATTGCTCATCGTGGTCCTGATGACGAAGGTTATTATACAGATGCCGATGTGGCTTTAGGCCATCGCAGGCTCGCCATCATTGATCTCTCACCGGCAGGGCATCAGCCTATGAAAAGCAATGACGGAAATCTTGAAATTATTTTCAATGGAGAGATTTATAATTTCCGTGAAGTAAAAAAGTTGTTGCCCGATTATCATTTTAAATCAGGAAGCGATACTGAAATGATACTTGCCGCTTATCAGAAATGGGGTAAGCAATGTGTGCATCACTTTAACGGAATGTTTGCCTTTGCTATCTGGGATAAGCAAAAGAAAGAAATGTTTATTGCACGCGACAGGCTGGGCATCAAACCGGTGTATTATTACCGAAGCAACAACCTTTTTGTATTTGCTTCTGAAGTGCGAGCATTGCTTGAATCGGGTCTTGTACCTCGTAAACTGAATCGCTCTGCCATCCATGAGTTTTTTGTTTATCAGACTGTACATGCTCCGCAAACACTCATTCAGGATGTGATGATGCTGATGCCGGGACATTATGCATTGATAAAAAATAATTCTGTTGAGATAGAGGAGTACTGGAATGTTGCAAAGAATGCAGATTACAGTTCAGAAGGGAAGAGTTATAAAGAAGTATGTAAGCACATAGAGCAACTTTTCGTAGAGGCTGTTGAAAGAAGACTGATAAGTGATGTTCCATTTGGTGCATTTCTTTCAGGAGGTATTGACTCCAGTGCTGTGGTAGGCATCATGAGCCGCATTCATTCTCAGCCCGTCAAAACATTTAATATTGCTTTTGATGAGTCGGAGTTCAGCGAAGCAAAGTTTGCCGCCATGGTAGCAAAGAAATTCAAAACCGATCATCATGAGTTTTTATTAAAACCCGAAGATTTTCTGGAGCAGTTGCCTGAAGCAATGAATGCGCTCGATCATCCGAGTGGTGACGGACCTAATTCTTATATCGTTTCTAAAATCACACGTCAGGCAGGTATCACCATGGCCTTGTCGGGTTTAGGTGGCGATGAACTGTTTGCAGGTTATCCTGTATTTCGCTATGCACAAAAAATGCAACAGCAAAAATGGTTGTGGGCATTGCCTCAGCCACTGCGCGCATTGATGGCATCAGGAATTGTGATGGCAAAAAAGAATTCTCAGAGCGAAAAACTGGCTCAATATATCAAAGCTGAATCTTACAAAGTAAAGGATACGTTTGCTGTGTCGAGACAGATCAGCAGCATTTCTCAACTCAATAAAATTGTTGCTGAAAAATATAATGGCAATGATTCTGTAAAACAAATAGCGACCGAACTGCTCAGAGAGAATGAAAAACTGCCATTGCTTAGTCAGGTTAGTGTTGCAGAAATATCAACCTATATGCAAAATGTGTTGCTGCGCGATACGGATCAGATGAGTATGGCAGTAGCTCTTGAAGTGCGGGTTCCTTTCCTTGATTATAAACTTGTAGAGTATGTAATGGGCATCAGCGATACTTATAAGAATCCCGTTTTCCCAAAGAAACTTTTGGTTGAAAGTCTTGGAGATTTATTGCCTGACGAAGTAGTACATCGCAAAAAAATGGGATTCGTTTTTCCATGGCAGCGATGGCTTAAATCGGAGCTGAAAGAATTTTGTGATAAACATATTCACTCACTTGCTGAGAAGGGATTTGTACATAAAGATGGTTTGCTGAACCGTTGGAACAGATTTTTAAACGGTGCTCAGGATGTGCGCTGGCTCGATATGTGGTTATGTGTTGTACTTGAACACTGGCTCGAAAAAAATAAAATTGAATATTGACAGTAACTGTGGCAAAGAAAAAAATATTGGTAGCAATTGACTGGTATCTTCCGGGATACAAGGCAGGTGGTCCTATACGCTCCTGTGCCAATATTATTTCTAATCTGAAAAATGATTTTGATTTTTCTGTTGTAACTTCCGATACTGATTTTAGTGATAACACACCCTATACATCCGTAAAATCTGACCAGTGGAATACACTGAATGACGGAACGCGGGTTTATTATTTTTCTGCAGCAGGTTTTTCTTACAAAGCAATGGAGGAGCTGATTCTTCGAGAACAGCCAGACATTGTTTACATGAACAGTTTTTTTTCGAGACAGTTTACACTGACACCTCTTCGTGTTATCCGCAAAAAGAAATTGAAGTGCAAAGCCATTATTGCTCCGCGTGGCATGTTGGGAGCAGGTGCACTTGCCATCAAACCATTGAAGAAGCTTGCATTCATATCATTTTCGAAGATGATGGGTGCCTATGATAAAGTGCGGTGGCATGCAAGTACACCTCAGGAAGCAGATGAGATTAAAGCCATTTTCGGGAAAAGGGCAGAGGTGGTTGTTGCATTGAATTTATCTTCGGCACAAACGAATGCTGTTGCTGACAAACAAAAAAAATCAGGTGAGCTGAATTTACTTTTCTTCAGTCGTATTTCGCGCAAAAAGAATTTGCATCTTGTGTTGCAATGGCTGCAGCAAATTCCTGCTGAATATAAAATCAATTTCAGTATTTACGGAACACTCGAAGATGATGCATACTGGAAAGAATGTGAGGCACTGA
Organism: Bacteroidota bacterium; assembly: GCA_019136655.1. Taxonomy (GTDB): domain Bacteria; phylum Bacteroidota; class Bacteroidia; order AKYH767-A; family OLB10; genus OLB10. The sequence goes on along the minus strand of JAGVTU010000013.1, from coordinate 55,174 downwards.
TTTCTAAACTGCCGGGTCATGTCCGAGCTAACTACGAAGGAGTGGTTTCTTCTGAAGAAACGCCAAAAATTTTTGCAAGAAATCATTTTTCCATTTTACCTACCATGCACGAAAATTACGGTCATGCCATTATCGAAAGTCTCGCTGCCGGAGTTCCTGTTATCATCAGCAAAAACACACCCTGGCATCAGTTGGAGCAGGCTTGTGCAGGTTATGATATTGACCTTTCTGACGAAGCCGGATTTAAAGAAGCTATTCGCGCAGCGGCAGCAATGGATAATGTTACTTATAGCCAATGGCAAACAGCTTCGGCACAATATGCTGCTTCGGTTTTAAACAACAGCAATACGATAACTCAAAATAAAAAACTCTTTGCAGGTTAGTATGAAACCTATTTTTGTAAATAATGTAAAACAGAATAGCCAATAGTTTGAATCATGAAAGTTTCTATCGTTACCATAACTTACAACAGCGCAGCCACAGTTGAAGATACCATCAAGTCAGTAGTCATGCAGGATTATCCTGATATGGAATATCTGGTGATTGACGGTAAATCAAAAGATCAGACACTGAGTATTGTTGAACGATATAAGGATAAAATCACCAAAATAGTTTCGGAGCGTGACGGAGGACTTTATTTTGGATTGAATAAAGGATTGAAAATGGCCACCGGTGATGTTGTTGGAGCATTGCATTCCGATGATATTTATGCACACCCACAGGTGTTGTCGCATGTAATGGAATTGTTCAATAAAGATCCGGAACTCGAAGGTGTATATGCTGATCTTAATTTTGTAAACCGTGATGATACCAACAAAGTGATGCGTGTTTGGAAAGCAGGTGCGTATGAACCTGATGCATTCAAAAAAGGATGGATGCCGCCACATCCCACTTTCTTTGTGCGTAAATCGGTGTATGAAAAATATGGCTACATCAATACCGACCTCAAACTGTCAGCCGACTATGAGTTGATGTTACGTTTGATACATAAGCACAAGATAAAAATTGCCTACCTGCCCGAAACCATTGTAAAAATGCGAATGGGTGGCGTGAGCAACATCAGTTTTTTCGTAAAATTGAAAGCAAATATCGAGGACAAACTGGCATGGAAACTCAATAACCTCAAACCCGGTTTGCTCACCACTTTGCGTAAACCGTTGCGCAAAATAGGGCAGTATTTCAAAAAAGCCTACAATCTCTTTTTCTATTAAGTTTAGCTGATTATCAGGATTTTGTCATAATTGTTTAACTTTTTAATAAAATTAGTTAAACATTAACAGGTTCTTCATAATCCGTGAGTACATTTGTTGAGGTTTTTAACATAAACTTTAAACAATATGGAAGCAACGGAAGAAACAATGTTCAGAGAACTGGTTCGAAATCAATATCGCCCACTCAAAGGATTTGCTTTAAAACTCACTCAGGATGTAGAAGATGCCAACGACCTGGTTCAGGAAACCATGCTCAAAGCTTTTAAGAATGAAGATAAGTTTGAGAAAGGTACCAACCTCAGCGGATGGCTCTATACCATCATGCGTAATATCTTCATCAACAACTACCGCAGAATGGTGAAAAGTCAAACCTTTTTGGACGACACCGAAAATCAGTTTTACATCAACAATGCGAAAAATGCAACGCGCAACAGAGGTGAAGCCAATATGGTGATGAAAGAAATCAGCACTGCCATTGATGGATTATCCGAAAATCTGAAGGTGCCTTTTATGATGAGTTATCGCGGATATAAATACGAAGAGATTGCCCGTTATCTGGCTATTCCTCTTGGAACAGTGAAAATCAGAATTCACACAGCACGTCAGAAACTGAAAGAGAAACTCAAAGTATATGATACTTTAACTTTTTAAATAACTAAGAAGGCCGGTAACATTTACCGGTCTTTTTGTTTACATATAAAAATAGAAGAATAAAATAATCTGGCTTCTGCTCAGCCCCTGCGCTCTGGCAATCTGCCTGCCTGAAGCATCGTAAATTCTGTTTCCGTCAATTCTTCCTATTCTTCGTCCTGAACTGTCATACAAGCGATCTCCATCTGTTCTGCCTAACGACACTCCTGATGCATCATAAATTTTATCGCCTTCCATTCTTCCAATTTTTCTTCCCGAACCATCATAAATACGGTCGCCATCTACCCGGCCAATCTGTCGTCCTGATGCATCATAATACCGGTCGCCACTTACTCTTCCAATTGTTTTTCCTGATGCATCATAAATACGTTGTGCATCTGCCAGATGAAACATCAGCAGCATCACCATCATCATCAAAATCTTTTTCATTGCGTATAATTTTTTCTTTACTCCTTAACTGCATGCTAAAATACAGCACTTGTTTTTATAAAGAATGAAATTGACATGTTGCAAACAAATTTATGCAGAACCAGATGATGGAAACAATTATTAAATGCACTATCCGTTCAATTGAATTTTTTCATCCTGCCGCTGTGAGTAATCTTTCCTGACAGCTGATGTGAGATGATAAATAATTGCTTATAGTTGCAATTATATTTTGTTATGAAAAACCGTATTACAGAACTATTCTCAGTCAGATATCCTATCGTTCAGGCAGGAATGATTTGGTGCAGCGGATGGGAGCTTGCAAGTGCAGTAAGCAATGCAGGCGCACTCGGCATTATTGGTGCAGGAAGCATGTATCCCGATATTCTGAAGCAGCATATTCAAAAATGCAAACAAGCCACATCACAACCTTTTGCCGTCAATGTTCCGATGCTTTATCCCGACATTGAACAGTTGATTGATATCATCATTGCTGAAAAAGTAAAAATTGTTTTCACCTCTGCAGGAAATCCTGCCACATGGACACCAAAGCTGAAATCTGCGGGTATTACAGTGGTGCATGTCATCAGTAATGTAAAATTTGCACTCAAAGCTCAGCAGGCCGGAGTAGATGCCATCGTTGCCGAAGGTTTTGAAGCAGGCGGCCACAACGGAAGAGAAGAAACAACAACCTTTTGTCTTATCCCTGCAGTTCGTCAGGCAGTTGATATTCCTCTGATTGCAGCAGGTGGAATTTCATCCGGCAAATCTATGCTGGCTGCATTTGCACTGGGTGCCGAAGCCGTGCAAATGGGTTCGCGTTTTGTGGCAAGTGTTGAATCATCAGCACATGAAAATTTCAAGCAAAAAGTGATATCATGCAACGATGGCGATACCATGCTTTCGCTGAAAGCACTTGCACCGGTAAGGCTGATTAAAAATAATTTTTACAATCAGGTACATGAGGCAGAGCAACGTTGTGCTTCAAAAGAAGAGTTGAAAACACTCTTGGGCCGAGCCAGAGCCAAGAGAGGAATGTTTGAAGGTGATATGGATGAGGGCGAACTGGAAATAGGGCAGGTGTCGTCAGTGATTAAAGAAATAAAACCTGCAGCAGAAATTGTGCAGGAGGTATGGAATGAATTTATTAGCACAAAAAAAATGTTAACAGAGCTTTTCTGATCTATGTTGAAATTTGAAAAACACACTTTAAAAAATGGACTCACCGTCATAGTAAATTACGATTCGTCCACACCGCTGGTGGCAATGAATATACTCTACAAGGTTGGAGCACGAAATGAAGATGAAAACAAAACTGGTTTTGCACATTTGTTTGAGCACCTCATGTTTGGAGGTTCTGTAAACATTCCGTCTTATGATGAACCATTGCAGCGTGCAGGAGGTGAGAACAATGCTTTTACCAACAACGATTTCACCAATTATTACCTTACACTTCCTGCACAAAACATAGAAACCGCATTTTGGCTGGAGAGCGACCGCATGTTGAGTCTTGCTTTTTCCGAAAAAAGTCTGGATGTGCAGCGGCATGTAGTTGTCGAAGAGTTCAAGCAGCGTTATCTCAATCAGCCTTATGGTGATGTGTGGCTAAACCTCAGACCACTTGCATATAAAGTTCATCCTTACCGCTGGGCAACCATCGGAAAAGAAATTTCGCATATCGAACAGGCTACCATGAATGATGTAAAAGATTTTTTTGCAACATGGTATCGCCCTGACAATGCCATTCTCACACTGTCGGGAAACATACAACCGGAGACGGCATTTACGCTGTCGGAAAAATGGTTTGGCGAAATTGTGAGCCGCCCTGCAATAAATAAAACCATTCCGCAGGAACCACCGCAGACTGAAAAACGAATACTTGAATTGCAGCGTGATGTTCCTGCCAATACCATTTACAAAGCCTTTCATGCATGCTCACGTTTTGATGATGACTTTCATGCGACAGAACTTTTGGCTGATGTTCTCACAGGAAGTAAATCAGCAAGGTTGTATTACAAACTCGTAAAGCAGGATAAAATTTTCAATGCACTGAGCACATATTTCACAGGCGATTTGGATAAAGGGTTATTCATCATTGACGGACGTTTAGAAGAAAAAATTTCTTTTGAAACAGCAGAAAAAGCATTGGATGATGAGCTTGCAAAAATTACTTCTGAATTAATTTCTGAAAAAGAACTCACCATTGTTCAGCAAAAAACTGAATCGGCACTGGTGTTTTCAGAGATGAATATTGCCAACCGTGCATTAAATCTTGCCTACTTCGAAATGATAGGTGGTGCAGAACTGATAAACAAACAGATTGAAGCATATCGAAGTGTGACAAGAGAAAAAATTCTTGATGTGGCAAAAAATATTTTCAGACAGGAGAATGAATCGGTATTGTATTACAAAACGAAAGAAGACAAAAAATGAACAGAGCTATAGAACCGGAATTAAGACTTCCCGAAAAAATTACTTTGCCCGAACCTGAAATTATCAGTCTTAAAAACGGAGTAAAAGTTTACTGCGTAAATGCAGGTGAGCAGGAAATATTAAAACTCGAAGTCATTTTCAGAGCGGGGGAGTGGTACGGTGAAAAAATTGCTCTGGCTACCATGGTGAACAAACTGATGGAAGCAGGAACTTCCACCAAAACAGCTTACGAACTTTCGCAGGCTTTCGATTTTTATGGTGCCTACATCGAAACGGAATGTACGTCTGACGTAGCATCTGTAAAATTGTTTACACTTACCCGATTTGCAAAAGAAACTTTTTCGCTGCTTATGGAAATGCTCACGGATGCTGTATTTCCTGAGGAAGAAATGGAATTGTTTGCCACACAAAACATTCAGCAGTTGCGCATCAACCGCAAAAAAGTAGAATATCTTGCACGAATAAATTTCAACATGTTGTTGTTTCCTTCCGGTCATCCTTATGGCCGGATTGCCGATGAAGAAAGCTACAGGCAGTTTTCGCAAGCTGATCTTAAAAAATGGTACACTGAAAAATATTGTCCGCAAAACTGCATAGCCATTCTCAGCGGAAAAACGGATGATAACACACTTCAGTATTTGAATGACACTCTGGGAGCATGGAAGTCAGATGTGCAGCATCCGATGGTTGAACTGAATTACCCAAGTGAGTTTACCCCGCAGAAAAGTTTTGTACCTGTGGAAGGTGCTGTACAGTCTGCCATTAGGATTGGTTGCCGTATTCCCAACAAACTTCATCCTGATTTTGCCTCACTCACAGTGTTAAATACCATACTTGGTGGATATTTTGGCTCGCGGCTAATGTCAAATCTGCGCGAAGACAAAGGTTATACCTATGGTATTGGATCGGCTGCTGTTTCCATGGTGCAGCAAGGTTATTTTTTCATCACCACACAGGTTGCAGCTACGGTAAAGGAGGATGCACTGGTGCAGATTTACAAAGAGATACAGATTTTAAGAGAGCAGGAGGTGGGAGCAGAGGAACTTCAGCTGGTAAAAAATTACATGATTGGCACTCTTCAACAAAGCATGGATGGCCCACTTTCTGTTGCAGATAGAATTAAATCTACACTCATTTATGGCTTAAACATGAATTATTACGAAAACTATCTGCAGGTTATCAAAGACATCAATTCTGAACAACTCATTCATCTCGCAAAAACCTATCTCATTCCGAGTGAAATGGTAGAAGTTGTGGCAGGATAGTTGCTGTTTTTTACACCTCAGTTAGCCAAGGTATTCATAGTGCAAAAAAATATTAGTTTAAATGTTTTTTTGTTCGCCAATATTTATACATTTGTGAAGGAAAAATAAATTTTAAATTTATGAAAGCTATGAATCGAAAACTTTACTTGATCGTGTTACTGTTGATTATGACTTCAGTAAGCACAAAAGCCTCTCATTTATTTGGAGGAGAAATTACATGGATTTGTATTCAGACAGGTCCTGATGCAGGGAAATTTCAGTTTACCATCAAGGTTTACAGAGATTGTCAGGGTGTCACATTTTTTCAGCCAACAAGTTTACAGGTGTTTGGAAATCCTTCACTGACATCTATTCCTATCAACTCTGCATTAACTGTTATCAACGATTTGAGTCCTCCCAATTGTGGATTTACCTGTGCTAATCCAAGTGCAGGTGCGGTGCAAGAATTTATCATGAAAACGAATCCCGTTTTTCTAAACGGTACTCCACCGGCTACAGGATGGACATTTGCTATTGACGACTGTTGCCGGAATTCACTTGTTAATTTAGGTGGTGGAGGTCAGGGATTCACCATCAGAGCTACAATGTATCCCTATATGGGTTTAAACATGAACCCATGTTATGATTCGTCACCTTACTTCAAAGAGCGACCCAATACATTTATCTGTATTGGTTATCCTTATACTTACAACCCAACTGCAGTTGACAATGATTTGGATTCACTTAGAAGTGAATGGGCAAATCCAATTGACCAACCTACTACCAATCCTCCTGCAGCATTTAATGCTAATATTATCAATTTTACACCACCGTATTCTGTAAATAATCAATTACCTGGTGGAGTTACCATGGATCCTCTCTCAGGTGAAGTTAATTTTTTCGTAACAACTGCCATGGGTACTACCGGAAATTTTGCAACATGTATTAAAGTTACTTCCTATAAATGCGGTGTTAAAGTGGCAGAGATTTACAGGGACTATGGAGTAGTGTTAACTACTAATTGTTTTGTTCAGAATCCACCAACTATCAATCTTCCTCCTGCCATCAATTTGCCTTTTGCCGGTGGAACTTCAAAAGATACTACGGTGTTTGCCGGAGATACAGTGCGCTTCAGGATTGATGCAACCGATTTCCAGAAAAACATTGGGTCGGGAAGTTTCCAAAATATTAAAATAGAAGGCTACAGTGATCAGTTTGGTACACAAATAACTTCTGATGCAGGTTGCCAGTATCCTCCCTGTGCTTATCTCAATAAATTATTGCCTTCGGTTTCACCTATTGCCAACTTTATTCAGTTTACGTGGGTCACCAACTGTAATCATATTCTTGCACCATCAGGGTGTATCCGCGCAAGGAATACTTATTACTTCATCATCAAAGCTCAGGATGATTATTGTCCTGCACCTGCAATCAGTACCATTACCATTGCCATTACTGTCGAGCCTCCAATTCCATTACCTGAACCGGATGTAAGAGGAGCGTCAGTGCTTAATCCGGCAGGGGATGTTGGACTGTACTGGAATCCACCTATGGCTATTGACTCACATAATGTTTTCAATGCATATTACATTTATGCTTCTACCAGTCAGGGTGGGCCATTTACGCTCGTTGACAGTGTATGGGGAAATAATTTTCAGCAAAAGGGAGATACTATTCTTGGTACTACACTTACAAACTTAATTGGTGCCAACGCTGCTACACAACCCATCTATTTTTATGTTGTAACAAAATCAACTTGTGGTGTTGACTTCTTCTCAAATCCATCAAGTACGATCCGCACTATGTTTTTAAGTGGTGTAGATAACTGCGGTATTCAACTCAACTGGAATTCGCTGTTTCCTGGAGCATATCCGCCAACAGCGGCAGCAAATTATAATCTTTACCGATCCTACCCACCCGGGTCTCCTCCGGTTTTAGTCACAACTATTCCACAGGCAGGACCAACAACATTTACCGATCCATTTTCTACAACCATCTGTACAGGAAACATCGAGTATTGGGTAAGCATTGGTGATGCATTGCCATGCGTTTCTAATTCCAATCATTTTACCATAAATGTTGACAATACATTTACCGGCAACATCAGCGCAGGAGGACCAACTAATTTATGTCCTGGGCAGTGTGTTACTTTAACAGCTAGTCCTTCTCCTAACGATCCATGTTTTACTTACAGTTATGCCTGGAGCAACGGAGGAAACAGTTCAAGCATCAGTGCTTGTGCCGCAGGTTCTTATAATGCAGTGATTACTCAGTCACCAAGTGGTTGTACAAGTACTACTCCAAGTATCAATGTAAGTGTGGCTTCGGCACCATCTGGAGTTATTGCTGTATCAGGGCCTGCAAGTGCCTGCCTTGGCGACAGTGTGAATCTCCAGTTTACTTTTACCGGTACTCCTCCTTGGACTTTCAGTTATAATGTTCCGGGTCCGGGTTGTGTGGGAACAACAGTTGTCAATGCTGTTGCCAATACTTCACCTTATATTGTTCGCGTACCGGTGAATTGTAATTTCGGATATACACTTGGCAGCATTACTGTGTCTTCCGGTTGTCCGGGTGTAGTCTCAGGTACTGCCAATGTAACCATCGCTCCTAAGCCTACTGCTACAATAAATGTAACATCTAATGATACCATCTGTGTGGGCGGAAGTTCTACACTTACCATTGGTTTCACAGGAACAGGCCCATGGGATTATGTAATCAGCAGTTCTACAGGTCCTAATATTTCAGGAACTACATCATCCAATCCTTTGGTTGTAAACGTCAATCCTGCAACAACCACTACTTACACTTTATTAAGCGTGGAAGATGCCTGTGTGGGAACAGTGTCAGGTAGCAGAAAAATTGTTGTCAATCCTGTTCCAACGGCTACCATGTCAATAACAGGAAACGATACCATTTGTGTGGGTTCATCAACAACCATTCGTGTTGATTTCACGGGTACACCACCTTATGTAGGCAACATTCGCGATAACACTACCAACACTTTGACTCCTGTAAATACCAATGCAGCATTTACTACACTCAATGTGTCACCGACCACTACTACTACTTATTCATTCGTAAACTTTACCAGTTCAACTAAAACCTGTCCTGGCAGTGTTGCTAATTCGGTTACGGTTATTGTGCGTGTAATACCCAATGCTAATATTACAGCTGCCACCAATCCTGTAATCTGTTTGAACGACAGTGTGCGAATGCAGGTAAGTTTCACAGGTAATGGCTCGCCTTATACATTTGGTTTGGTTACCAATGCAGGAGCACCTGTAAACACCAGTGCCTCTTCAAATCCTTATTTCTTCTATGTACATCCTCTGGCAAGTACCAATTATATTGTTACTACAGTGTCGGATAAAAATTGTACACGCACCGGTATCAATGATACAGTAAGTGTAACGGTTAATCCATTGCCAACAGCTATTCTTACAGGTACCAACACCATCTGTGCAGGTCAGACTTCAACACTTACCATTAATTTCACAGGTACAGGTCCTTTCAGCGGAAGTGTTGTTGCAACACCGGGAGGTACCAACAATTTCAATACATCAGCAAATCCATATACGGTAACAGTTGCTCCGAGTGCCACTACAACATATTCGCTTGGAACAACCATCAGTGATGCATTGTGTTCCAACAATGCAAATCCTGCAACAGCTACCGTCACTGTAAATGCATTACCACAAGCTGCTATCAGCGGAAACAAAACAATATGTATCGGTGATCAGGATACCTTGCTGGTTAACTTCAATGCAGGTGCTGCACCCTGGACATTCTATTACAAAGACGGACTTGGAAATACTTATGGCCCTGTAACTACATCCAACAATCCTTATCAGCTTATAGTAAGCCCAACAGCTACAACTACCTTCCAGCTTGACTCAGTATTTAGCGGAGTTTGTAAAGGTTCGGTAAGTGGTTTGGGTGGTGTAACTGTAAGACCATTGCCTACTGCTGTTATCAGCACTGCTTCCGATTCTATCTGCAGCGGTGGTTCCACAAGCCTCAGCATCCAGTTTACAGGAACAGCACCATTCAGCTATCAATTGTCAGGACAGGGAGTGCAAACTGCTACTTCCAATCCGCAGATAATTCCTGTATCGCCTGCTTCAACTACCAATTATACACTTGTTCAGGTAAATGATCAGTTGTGTACAAATAATACAAATCAAACGGTAAAAGTAACCGTGGTGCCATTGCCTACTGCTGTTATCTCAACTACCACACCAAATCTGTGTGCAGGGCAGAGTGGAAGTATTACCATTAATTTTACAGGTATTGGTCCATTCAACACTTCGTATAGCAATGGAAGTATTACCAGTGGAGTTACAAGTACGGGCAATTCAACTACCATTCCGGTTACTCCTTCATCAGGAACTACAACATATTCACTCGTAGGAAACGTAACAGGTTTGATGGGATGCAGTTCTCCAGTTAATCCTGCAACTGCACAAATTGTTGTAAGACCATTACCAACAATGGCAGTGAGTGGCAATCCAACAGTGTGCGATGGTGTTGCAGCCAACTTTACACTGGTATTTACAGGTAATGCACCGTTTAACTATACTTATTTCAACGGTACTTCAAATGTTAGCGGCACTACAAGCAGCAATCCTTTAGTAGTTTCAGTTACTCCTCCTGTTGGGCAGACAACTTATACGCCAATAGCAATTTCAGACAACTATTGTACAGGCACTGCCATGGCAGGTTCAGCCACTGTTACTGTTAATGAAATTCCTACTGCAACACTCACAGGCAATGATACCATCTGCTTCGGAAGTTCAACAACACTTAATATTCAGTTTACCGGAACACCACCATTTGATTATACATACTTAACCAATGGTACACCTTCAGGTGCATTATCATCTCCTACAAATTCTGCAACCATTCCTGTTTCGCCAACTGTAAGTTCGACATACGATTTAGGAATAACACTGAGTGATGCCAACTGTACCAACAATGCAGTTAATCAGTCAGCGTATGTACGTGTTGTTCCAACTCCCGGTGCAACCTTAACAGGTACCACTGCAATATGTGCAGGCAGTTCAACAAATCTTACCATCAACTTCACTGGCGAAGCACCTTATAGCTACAGCTACCTTGCAGGTAGTGTAAACAACGGACCATTTACTACCAATTCTGCTTCTGTTACTATTCCTGTTTCACCTGCATCCACTACGGTTTATACCTTGCCGGCTACTATTGACGGCAATGGATGTGCAGGCCCTGCTTCAGGAAGTGCAACAATTACGGTAAATGATATTCCGCAAGCGGTTATAACAACAGCAAGTGATACACTTTGCAAAGGCGACAGCACACAGTTAAATATTCAGTTTACAGGTGTTGCACCGTTTACCTTCCAGATGCAAGGCGCAGGTGTGGTTAATTCTGCAGGCAGCAGCTATTCGTTCTATGTAGCTCCTCAAAGCACTGCTAATTATACACTGGCTACTATTAATGATGCCAATTGTCCTGCTACCATCAATCAGAGTGTGGCAATCACTGTGCTCGATAATCCTACAGTTGCTATCACCACTGCAACACCATCATTGTGCAATGGCACGTCAGGCTCTATCACGCTTAACTTCACTGCCAATGGTCCTTATGCAGTAACTTACTCTGACGGTACTACCAGTTTCCCTGTGGTGTCCAACACACCTTCGGTTACAATTCCTGTTACTCCTACAAGCACTACTACTTATAGTCTTTCAGGATTGGTAACAGGTTTGTACGGATGTAAGACCAATGCTACAGGAAACACTACCATCACTGTTCACGATTTGCCGCAGGCAGTTATTTCAGGTTCTCCTGTTATTTGTCTCAACCAAACTGCGCAAATACAGTTACAGTTCACAGGTGAAGCACCATTTACTTACACCTATCTGAATAATGCAACAGGCCAGTCAACAACAGCAACCACATCTCAGAATCCGCTGACGTTGAATTTAAGTCCTGCTGCCACATCCACTTATTCACTCACTGCCATCAGCGACAACAATTGTCCCGGTACTCAGATGAGCGGAATGGCAACCATTACTGTCAATCCGTTGCCGCAACCTGTCATCACCGGAGTGAGTGGAGTATGCGAAGGTGCAACTTCAGTATTGTCAACAACATTACCTTACACATCTTACCTCTGGTCCGACAACAGTGCTGCAAGTACGCTCACAGTAAGTCAAACCGGAAACTACACAGTGCAGGTAACGGATGCCAACGGATGTACCAACACATCACCTGCGTTTGCATTCATTGCACATTCTTATCCTGTTGTCAGCTTTACAAACGATACCAGCAAGTCATGTGAAGTCACCAATATTCATTTCATCAATCAGTCAACATATATGCCGGGAGCTACTTTCCAGTGGAGTGTAGGCGACAGTGTATTCTCACATATGTTAAGCCCATCACTCGTGTTTGCAGTGCCCGGTACCTATCAGATCAAACTGGTTGTTACCAATCCGTTTGGATGTACTGATTCACTGATGAAGGATGTGGATGTATTCTTCTATCCGCTTCCTGTTGCTAAGTTCAAAGCCGATCCGATGATGACCAACATCTACAGTGGCCCGGTATTGTTTACTGATGAGTCTGACTATGCCGTAAACTGGAAGTGGGTGTTTGGTCTTGGCGACACACTCTTCGAGCAAAATGTATCACATTATTTCTCTGATGTAGGCGAATTTCAGGTGAAGCTGATTGTAGAAAATATTTCAGGATGTGTTGACTCAACTGAGAAAACCATTGTAATTAATCCTTTCTGGGTGCCCAATGCATTTACTCCTAACAGTGACGGTCGCAACGAAGTATTCTTCGACCCCGGATTCAATATGGATTATTCAGGATTTAAACTGAGAATATTCAACCGCTGGGGACAAATGATGTATCAAACCGATTCACCGGGCAAACCGTGGGATGGCAGCGATGGACGTGGCGGAGTAGCACCTCAGGGAACCTATGTGTATTCACTCGTTGTAACAACCAAGAGTGGCAAGCGCCACGATTATAACGGCACTGTTACGCTGTTGCGATAAAACTGTTTTATTGAATAACAAAAAAGGCTGTCTCACATTCGAGTCAGCCTTTTTGATTTAACAACATTTATTTCTCAGAATTTTTTCTGCTGAAAATCAAAAACCTTTTGATTCGTTTACTTGTGATTTTTTGCAGAATTAAAATATAGTAACAGGAGGGAAGGTCTGATTTCTTTCAGTCATTTCAGGTTATCAATCAGTTTTTCGAGAAATGAAATAGTTTGCTCATACTGTTCCTGTGTTAATCCTTCCATTGATTTCTGCCTGAAAGCTTTTTGTTTTTGAAGACAAGTTTCAAATAATTTCTTTCCTTCTTCAGTCAGCGACAATAATTGATTATCCGATATCAACTGTCGCTTTGCCAGTGCCGTAAGAGAATTTTCTATTGTTTCCTTATCAGCAAATGCCTTAAGCAGTTCTGCGATTTTATCTAAATCTATTTTATCATTTTCATGTATCGAATTCAATATTTGCCAGTCTGTTCTGGTAATACCCATCTCTTGGTGAATGTGGTTAATTCCCTCAGTCAGTAATCTGTCTGCATTCTTCAGATAATATCCTATGGGCAGTTTATCTTTCATATTTCCGTTACTGGTTACTCGAAGTCATAGTTCTTTACCATCTTAATTTATCGTAAGCCAAACAAAGAATCAATAATCAAATCTAATAATAAGTTTCCATCAAAACACTTGACACACTTAAGTGCCACCTTGTCAGCATTTCATAGCATCTATTTCTTTACAAATTCTGTAGTGAATGTGTTCTTGTTGGTTGTTACATTCAACAGATAGCTGCCCTTTGCCAGTTTCGAAATATCAATTTGCGATGTATGGTATGTTGCAATCTTCTCTCCATTCGCTGAATATATTTCAACACTTGAAATCTTATCTTGACTTTCAATATTCAGCAACGTTGAAGCAGGGTTGGGATAAATTCTTACTGTAGTTGACTTTATATAATCAACTCCCAGTGTGATGGTATTATTCTCTATAAAGCCGATTTTTTTCTGACCGGCATTAAAATTAAACCCATACCAAAGTATATCATTATCCCCGTCATTATCCATATCGGCTAAAAATATCGCATCATATATTTCAGTGTTGTCAATAAGCTGTTCATTTTGAAAATTTCCTGCTCCATCATTTTCCTGCCAATATAACGACCTGTTGTTATTAATACGTGAATATACGGCATCAGTAAAAGCATCGGCATTTACGGTTGCCAGTGCAAAGGGTGGATTTTGAATATTAGGTAAATCAAATGCCACCGACTGATTCAATGTAAAGTTTCCTCCTCCTGTGTTTCTGTAAATGTCATAATGTTTTGGTGTACTGCTCGGATAAACAATATCAAACTGACCATCATTATTGACGTCAGTGTGGGTGATAAACCCACTAAGATGCAAATTAAGTAGGTTGGGGGCGGATAAGCTATCCGAAGTGTCATTCATTTGCACCTCGCCACCATTGGATGAACTTACTCCTATATCCGGGAAGTTATCTCCATTAAAATCAGCAACTGTCAGATTATAAAATTCGGCATTGTCGCGCAATACAATTCTGCCGCCAAAAACACCTGCACCATTGTTGAGATAAAGTGTAATCATTAAGTCGCTGCAAGCAATGATATCCTCATCGCCATCATTATTAAAATCTGTAAAATATGCGCGATAAGTTCCAACATCCAATCCACTATCTATGACGGTTGGGATTAAACCATTGTTGTTAATCAGCACCACTTGCGAATTATTGCTGTTATTATTAGCCACCAGCAAATCTGTTTTCGAATCATTATCCGCATCACCTGTGGCAATAAAAAAAGGTTTTGCAATAGTAGATGTTAAAACTACAGGTGCTGAAAAAGTATTATTCCCTAAGTTTTTGTACCACTTGATGGTGTCAGTCTGGTGTGATATAACAATATCTTTCAAACCATCATTGTCTATATCAACAGCAATAATGTTTCTGAGCTGAGGTGCAATATTACTGTCAATAATCACCGGTGTACCAAACTGAGCACTTGCAGTAATAGAGAGCAGCAACAGGCTGATGAATGAAATAAAGCTTTTCATAAAATCGAAGTTCTAAAATATTAATTGAATAAGTATGTCAGGCAGTTAGATACTAAAACTAATTAATCTAAGCTGAAAAACTCACTTTACATACAGATTATTTAATTCACATGCCATCGAACAACTCACCAATCTGCAGCAGGCTTTGCATGTTACAATTCATTTTGTCTGATAAACCTGGTTAATTGTTTAGTATTCGGGAGAGGGGCAGGCCAAAAATCAGATTCAGCATATCCACCTGAGTAAACCTTTATTCTGATACCGTCTTCCGAAATCCATATCGTTGTTGTTCCACTCGAACTATCTCTTATATAAAATCCTTCGCTTTCTTTTTTGTAACCTAACTTTCTGATTGTTTTCACACACTCCTGATATGGAGTCTTAGGTTTGATTTTGAAAAAGTTTTTAATAATTGAAATTACGTTCATTTAAGATATGAATTTGTTGAGTTCAAAATTCTTGTGAGGTTAAGTCAAACTTATTGCAACTGTGTGAAACATTACTCCTTAATTATTTTTACCAAAACTGTTGTCTGTTCACCTGTTTGACTGTTTAATTTCAGCACAATCGTTCAATAAGGTTACCGCTGACATTTCCGGTTTGGAGAAGATGGCAATTGTTACAACAAACACTGATGCTGAGAACCTAACTTTAATTAACCACAAAAGTATCTGCGTAAAACTAACCTCATCATTTCACCAAACGTCTTCTATGCATAGTTACTCTCTCACAATTTTACTTCGTTGCACCACTTGTCCGTTGTTGTCGGTTAGTGTCAAAAAGTAAATGCCTGCCGGTTGATCAGAAATGTCAAGTGAGTTTACATTCTTCTTTTCGGCAATCATTTGTCCTGTTACAGTAGTCAGTTGCACATTTGTAAGAACTGAAAAGTTAATCATGCCGTTTGTCGGGTTAGGATAAACATCTATTGTGTTGTTCGCTGCATTAAGGTTGCTAACACCCGTTGGTCCCCCAAACTTCATTACGGTAACTTTCCATGAATTTGCCGAATCCGAATAAGCTACATAGGGCTCATTGCTGTTGCTTAATGCAAGAGAAGTGTAATCTGCTCGTGCTGCTGAAAAGCCTGTCGTGCCGACCGGTACCCAGTTGGTTCCATTAAACTTCATTACAGTAGCTTTTTTTGAATTTGCCCCATCCTGATAAGCCACAAAAGGTACGTTGTTGCTGCTCATAGCAAGTGAAGTGAAATTTGCCACTCCTGCTGAAAAACCTGTGCTGCCCACCGGTACCCAGTTGTTTCCGTCAAATTTTATTACAGTAGCTTTGTATGAATATCCGAAATCCTTATAAGCCACATAAGGTTCATTGTTGTTGCTGAATGCAAGAGAAATGTAATCTGCTGCTGCTGCTGAAACGCCAAAACCATGCACCCATGACCAATTAGTCCCGTCAAACTTCATTACGCTAACACCGTATGAATATGAATAATCCTTAAAAGCCACATGAGGTTCGTTAGTGTTGCTGAATTTAATGGAAACGTAACTTGCAAATCCTGTTGAAATGCCTGCTGGGCTGCCCACATATACCCAGTTAGTTCCGTCAAATTTCATTATGGTAACTTTGTCTAGATTATCATAATCCGTATAAGCCACATAAGGTTCGTTGTTGTTGCTGAATGCAATACTTGGGGTCAAAATTCCTCCATATGAAAAACCTTGGTTACCCACCAATACCCAGTTGGTTCCGTCAAACTTCTTTACGGTAGCTTTGTTGTAATTTCCAATGTCCCCATAAATCACATAAGGTTCGTTGTTATTGCTGAATGTAATAGTAGTACCACATATACCCCCTATTGAAATGCCTGGGCTGCCCACCGTTACCCAATTGGTCCCGTCAAACTTCATTACGGTAAGTTTGCCTGAATTCGCGGCATCTATATAAGCCACATAAGGTTCGTTACTACTGCTTAATGCAAGTGAAATATAACTTGCCCCTCCAGCCGAAAAACCTGGTGTGCCAACTGTTGTCCATTGTGCATTTGCTGTTACTGCGATTAACGTTGTAAAAACTGCTGAAAGTAATATTTTTCTCATCATTTTGTTTTGTTTTTTGCTGTTAATATTTTCACCTGCGAATATAGTCATTTATAGTTGTACAACTATAATTAGTTACAACAGATTTGCAGAAGTTGAATTAAAATTATTAGACCTCCTGCGCGTATTTAAATTGATGCATAGTTACTCTCTCACAATTTTACTTCGTTGCACCACTTGTCCGTTGTTGTCAGTAAGTGTCAAAAAGTAAATGCCTGCCGGTTGGTCAGAAATGTCAAGCGAGTTTACATTCTTCTTGTCTGCAATCATTTGTCCTGTTACAGTGGTCAGTTGCACATTTGTAAGAACTGAAAAGTTAATCATGCTGTTTGTCGGGTTGGGATAAACATCTATTGCGTTGTTCGCTGCATTAAGGTTGCTCACACCAGTTGGTCCCACAAACTTCATTACGGTCGCTTTCCATAAATTTGCCCTATCCTGATAAGCCACATAAGGTTCGTTGTTGCTGCTGAATGCAATAGAAGTGTAAGTTACAACTCCTGCCGAAAAGCCTGATGTACCCACCGTTACCCAGTTGTTTCCGTCAAACTTCATTACGGTAGCTTTGCCTGAATTAGGCATATCCAGATAAGCCACATAAGGTTCGTTGCTATTGCTTAATGCTAGAGAAGAGTAAAGTATCTCTCCAGCTGAAAAACCGGCATTGCCCACCGTTACCCAGTTGGTTCCGTCAAACTTCATTACGGTAGCTTTTAATGAATTTGCCCAATCCCGATAAGACACATAAGGTTCGTTGCTGCTGCTCATCGCAAGAAATGTTTCGCCTGCATCACTTGCTGAAAAGCCTGCATTGCCCACGGTTACCCAATTGTTTCCGTCAAACTTCTTTACGGTAGCTTTATTTGAATTTACCGAATCACCATAAGCCAAATAAGGTTCGTTGTTGCTGCTGAATGCAAGAGAAGGATAAAATATCATTCCTGCAGAAAAACCTGCCGTGCCTACCGTTACCCAGTTGTTTCCGTCAAACTTCATTACGGTAGCTTTTTTTGAATTTGCCGAATCCTGATAAGCCACATAAGGTTCGTTGTTGCTGTTGATGGCAAGAGAAATGTAATATGCACTTCCTGCTGAAAAGGCTGCCGTGCCTACCGTTACCCAGTTGTTTCCGTCAAACTTCATTACAGTAGCTTTGCCTGAATTAGGTCTATCCATATAAGCCACATAAGGTTCGTTGCTGCTGCTAAATGCAAGAGAAGTGTAATATACCTCTCCTACTGAAAAGCCGGCATTGCCCACCGTTACCCAATTGTTTCCGTCAAACTTCATTACGGTAGCTTTTCTTGAATTTCCCCAATCCCTATAAGCCACATAAGGTTCGTTGCTATTGCTGAATGCAAGAGAAGTGTAATACGTATCTCCTGCCGAAAAACCTGCCGTACCCACTGTTTGCCATTGTGCATTTGCTGTTACAGCGATCAGTGCTGTAAAAACTGCTGAGAGTAATTTTTTTCTCATCTTTCTGTTTTTTTAGTTGTTAAAAATTTTTCACCTGCTAAAATATCATTTATTGTAATGCAAAATTGTTGAACACCCGTCATTCCGCAGCACTGCGGAACTGCTGGGAGTCAGAAACTCCTCCATCAAAAACAAAAACACACTCATCAAACCAAACCCAAACGCCCTATGAAAAATCAACGTTAAAAAATAGCAGTTCATTTCAAAGCGAAAGGAATAAGTAAGCAACCCCGAGCGAAGCGACCTTGGGTTGCGTGATGAAATGAACAATATTTTAGTTGATTTTTCATCAGGCTTGAACTTTTGGTTCTTTTGGTTCAAGCCAAAAGAACAAAGAAATAAGATGTTTTTATACAGCCTTGACCTTTTGTCCCGCTGAACTGCGGGATTGGGTCAAGCCAAAAGAAGATATAATTGTACCATCTCCAAAAAGTCCCGCTGAACTGCGGGATTGTGTCAAGACAAAAGAACAAAGAAATAGGATGCGATTTATTTCCTAAAAATTTTATTGTCTATTTTTTTCCACTTTTTGTGTAAACCTGTTTTAGGACAAGACATGCACTTACTATTCTTCACTTACCATGCGCCCAAACCCTCAAGTTAAATTCTTCAACCTGTCAGGTCAAACATAGTCTGCACAATCACCTCTGTTCGTATTCAAATGTAACTAATCACTCATTTCAAAAAAAACGTCAGAACAATTTTATTTCATTGTAAAAGCTGCACATGCAAACTTTGTATGCTGCCCTGTAGCACTTTCCTGTAAGATTGCACCTTATCAATTTTAATAGATATGATTGTCAATACTTGAATAAATCTATATCTTTGTCTTCAACAATGAAATTCTACGATAAATATCCGCAACTAAAAGAAAAAAGTTTCCTGACTCAAATACTGACGAAAACTGTGTTCTCAACAATGTCGTTGGAAAACCAGCAAGTGTCAATGTTGAAAGTTGAGGAAATTGTTTTGTCATTGTTGAAAGAGCAAGAATTAAAAGGCAGTCAATTCTTTTCTAATCAAGGTCATTAAAGGATCAAAGTTTCCGTTGTCAGCCATTTTCATAGCATTTATGTTGAACACCCTGCATTCCGCAGTACTGCGGAATTGCTGTGCCGTATAATGCGATTTATTTTCTAAAAAATTTATTATCTAATTTCTTTACACTTTTTGTGTAAACCTGTTTTAGGACAAGACAAATAGTGTAAAAAAATAATCCAATTTGTAAAACTGCTTTTGTATTACTATTTATTAATTAATTTACGATGCTCGATTTTTAACTCTTTTGGTTTTAGTGTAAATACTCTATCAAATAGAATTAGTTTTTCCTTAAATTTCATAGTTACTTTATCTTTATTGTCGCACCACCATTTATAAAACTCTACAGGGTTGTCTTTAAATGGCACACTAGCTTTAACAGGCTTGTCATAACCTTTCAAATCTATTTTCATATTTAGTCCAAGACTATCTCGAAAATACTCAAAATGGTTTGATCTTAATTTTGAAATCAAAATTTCAAAAATATTCCTTTCAATTTTCAATTTGTGTTTCTGAAAGATAATATGAAAAGCAACGGGATCTACATCTAACCATTCGGAAACATTCATTGTTCTAATTTCTTGCTCGTTATCGATTGTCAATAAACTTGTGCTATTGTAAAATGATTCTGAATTTGGATGAAAAATGTGTATGTTGTTCTTTTCATCTATTTCTGATGGTTCAGCTTTAATAGGTGTAGAATTATTGTTTAAAAAATCTATGATGTTTAAATTATTTGCTTCGCCTCCTTTATGTTTATCTAAAAGCACATCAACATCTGATCCAAGGAAAAAATCTTCTACAAAATTCCAACGTTCATCGTTAGAAAAACTGCGTAAAAAGAAATGATCAAAGATTTGATTACTCAAGTGATGTCTTTCTAAAGTTTTTGACAATAAAGTATTTGTATAGTTGTTATTATTTGAATCTCTTTCTATTCTTAATGGATCATTTATACGAATGAAAACCATTGGATTTTCACCACCTTTAATTTCAAAAGTTCCAAGTTCCAACATTTCTAAAAAGTAACCAAGTCTGACATAATTGATTGAATTGGATTCTTTGTTTGTTACATATCGATTTACAATGTATTCGTCAGTATTCCCGAACAAGTTGCTTAGTCTGTTTGTAAGTGCTGTAAAACTTGCTAAATATTGGTTATTAAAAAGTCTATACTTGTAACCATCAATTTCTCTGCGTTGTTGTAAAAAAGCATTTGCTTCTATTACACCTGGTTGAATTAATCTTCCTGAATATGACGAAAGAATGAATTTGCTGATTTTTTCAGCTTTTACTTTGTCATTCAAAAATTTATTTAATTCAGTTTCCAATTCTTTTTGATTGAAAAATGAACCCTCAAAATTTGCAAATATGGTTTGAATGTTTACAAATAATGATTGTAGATTTTGATATAAATTGTTGAATGTATCTAATCTTTCAATTGATATTTTTAGTTGCGGGATTACTTCAATACCATCGTTTCGGAATAAATAACCTGTATAAAAATCACGTTTTACAATTGGAAAACTTTTATCATTAAAGTTAAGATACCACAATTTGTCTAAATCAATTTCAATAATATTATTTCCATTTTCTAAAGAACTTATATGTGTGAAAGTTTCAGTGTATTTTGACCTATAAGTGGATAAGTGTTGATCGGAAATTCTTGCAAAGACTCGAACAAATAGCTTTTTAGGTCTTGCGATAATTACATTGAATCGGGTTTTTGCCAAATAGTCTTTTTCGATCATCATTAATGCTGTTAAGACTTTTTGGTCTAGATCAATATCATTTTCAAAAATGTGTCCAAAATCATCAACCGATAAAAGTAGGTTTCTGCTTTTGTTATTTTTGATGTATGCTTTATGAATTTTTTTTAGGACTTCTTTTATTTGATATTGTCTTAAAGCAGACATTCCGTGAAGTGCTTTTGTAAATCTTTGATCTTGTGAAGAATAATTCAAAGCAGCAAAACCGTTAATTTCAGGCTTTCTTGCAACTCTACCTATTTCTTGAACATAGTCAGGTAATAATCCAGAAGGTGCGTGATGATATACCAATTCAATATCAGAAATATCAACACCCATTCCAAAGGCTTTCGTAGAAATCATTATTTTTTTCTGACCGCTTTTGAATTGTCTAAATGAAAACTCTTTTTGTTCAGCAGGCATTGACCCATAATATCCCGTTGCAATATCAAGTTTTTCATTATTTAGTTTTTCTATTATTTGACGAATGTGCTTTGTATAAGGTGCATAAACCAAAGTTTTCAGTCCTAAATCATTAATTTTTTTGATAAAGTCAACCGTTTGAGCGAGTTTGTTACTTTCATAATTTGTAGAAAAACGTTCGTGATTGTTTACAGCAAATGTTATATCGCTTCTTTTAACTTGTCCGATAAAAACGTGTGGATTGTGCATAACCAAACTATCAATGCTATCAAAAACCATATCGTTCGCACCGCCATAGATTGCGGTTGCTGTTACTGCAACCATTGGAAAACTTAAATTGTGATATTTCCTCACTTTTCTAACGTGGTTTCCTAAAAACCAATAATCAACGCGAAAATCTCTTCCCCAAGTTGTTATTAAATGAGCTTCATCAATTACAAGTAACCCAAGTTTTCTTTCTCCAATAAAATGTTTAATGTCGTAAGACATAAAAAGTTCGGGCGACATATATAAAATGTCAATTTCTCCACTTTGGCAGTTTTCTATAACTCTTTCGCGATCAATTAAGCTTAATTCACTATTCAAGTACGCAACTTTATCAAAATTACGATCTTTAATAATAGCGTTTACTTGATCTTTCATTAATGCAATTAATGGCGAAATAACAATTGTAATGTCGCCACTTCGGGAAACGTAAAACGCAGGTAATTGAAAAAGAAGAGATTTACCCGCACCGGTAGGGGCTGTTAAGAACAGATCTCTTGTATTTTCATTTCTTTTTGAATTTTCATATTCTTTAATAATTGTTTCAACAATTAAGCTTTGAGAAATTTCAGAAACTTGATTCCCAATGTCAGGATTACGATAAACTTTTAATCCTCTAAATTCTGCTTTTTCTCCCCAATATTCTAAAAGTAAATCTTTTGTTGACTGATTAACTTGATAGTCTTCTTTTATTATTTCTTCTTTCAAAAGGTATAATGAACCTCCAAAGAGATTTAATACATAATTTATTTTTTCAACATTTATTATTATTGAGCTATTTATTGGCTGTTTGGGATAAATCTTTACAATTGCATTTTTTTGAAGATTGTTCTCTAAAATGCAGGAATTTAAAAAGAAGTCTAATGCCGTTTGATCTGAACTAATATCAATATTGTCAAAATCTGAGTTATCGGATTCTGTGAGTTCAGTCTTTTCTTCAAAAAGATTTATAGTAGTAAAGTCATCGTTCAATGTCTTTACGGAATAAAAGAAGTAATCTTTAATTTGTATTTGTTCAGCTTGATATATTGGTATTTTTTCAGGTCGTGTTTCAATATTTTCATCGCTGCTTTCTTCCAAATATTCATTTTTACTTATTGGAAAAAGTTGTCTCAAATTATCTCGAACTATTATTACTCTGTCTTTAAAGAAGGAACTGTCAATATAGTTGATCAAATAACTAAATTGAGGAAATGAAAGTAGATGAAATTGCTTTTCAGAATTCAATTTGGTAAAAAGATTTGTAAACCAATTTTTGTCAAACAGATCTTCATTTCCATTCAGGTGAAAAGTCTCAACGTCTGTTATGTTTTCTAAAAGATTAGTTTTATCTATTAACTCTGCTTGTCCAAGAAGCACAAATATTTGATTTATCTTACTTGTACTTTGATCAGTCAATATTTCAATTGTTTTGTTAGAGTATAATTCTTGAAAATTCATATTGTGTATGTATATGCGGATTTGTTTATTAATTTGTCCCAACTTCCTGCAATACTACGAATTTAATTTATAAATATAACCTACTAAGAAAACTTAAAAGTTCTATTCATAAACAGATTATAAGTTTTTCAAGCGTTATGATTAAGTTATATCCTTCATTTCATCCAATCAGATGTAAACCAATGTTGCATTTTTTTGTACTCTTCATTCGAAGACCAACTCTTTGATTACCTCTCAAAGCTCTTAATCTTAAAAATTTCGTTTAATTTCTATGTTAACGGGATGTGGCATTATTCAAACTATGCCATCAAACCGAACTCCATCAATTGCTTATTAGATGTTGTGTCATCATTTCCGTTTTTGAAATAAAAGATTAAGTCCGAATAATGCAAGTAGTCCCAAAAACAGAATCATAATCCAAGAGTCGTAATTGCTCTTTTCGGCAACAACTTTCTTCTCCCAAAAAATAATTCGCTTGTTGTCACAGTTTATCAAGATTTCTTTTTCTAAATCTGCTCTAGTTGCAAATGCGTATTTGTGCAAATCAATTTCAACGCTTTTGTGTTCACCATCTATATAAAAATTTTCTTTTTCTTTATCAGTTTTGTGAGTAACAAAAACTTCAAAAAACAGATTTTGCCCGTTTGAATTGGCGGTTACATCTGGTTGTATTGTTTGAAAGTATTTTTCCTTCACACAATTGTCGTAGGAAACCGTTCCGTGTATTGGCAGAGTTATTTCAATATTGCTTGCAATAATTTCTTTAGCCAACATATGCAATGCGGTTTCTTGTCCGCCTTTACAAGTTGTTTCATGGTTGTGTCTGAAATGCCAATCGTTCTTTTCACCTTGTGCTGCAACAAGATCTTTTTCGCATTCCGGGCAAATGCAACCACAAGCTCTTCCTCGTGTTACTTCCTCTATAGCAACAATTTTACCTGTCGACTTGTCCTTGCCTAATTTAAAAGTTATCATTCTAAATGTTTATTTCTTGCAGTCCATTCATAGTTAGCACTGTTTCTTAGCCATTACTGTTATCGTCAGCCCCTCATACGCCCTCTATCCGCATCCAAAAATAACAAATCACTAAATTCAAAAAAGCAACAGCGCGATTTTATGCAGCTATAAGAAACATGTTTCTCTGTGTCTTTACATAGACAATACGAACAAACCTCAGTTTGTCCATTTGAAAAACTAAAATTGAATTTAGCACAAAAGTTTTATAGAAGTTCTTTACCCCTGTTTTTGGTAAGACCTTGTTAGCGGGTCGTCCTTCTTCTTGTCTATTGGTTAGTTGTCTGTTCATTTTGTCTCTCGTGGTGCGTTGGCTTAGTGGCACTTTTGTAATACTTACTTTAATGTTGATTTGTGCGGTTTTAGAAATGTGGCACCAAATGTTTCGGTCATTGTCTTATTGGTTTTACACTAACTGCAATTTTAGTTGGCTGATTTTTCTTCTTGTCAAAACTATCTTCTAAGTAAAAAGAAACTCGTTGCCCCTGCTTCATTAACTCCTTTTTTTCTTTAAATGCTTTCGCTGAAAAGAAATAAGATTTTCTTGTGTCTGTGTCAATGAAACCTGCCCTGCCCTCTGAAATGATTGTTCTTATTGTTCCATTCAATAATTCTTGACTGCCAAATTTCAAACCTTCCCAAATGCGTTTTAATTTTCTCAACAATTCTCTTTCATCAGATAATTTTGTTGTATCTATCTTGTATTGCTTAATCAAGTCTAACAGTTCTGAATCAATACGCCATTGTCTTGAACTCCTGATTTGATAGATCAATTCAATATGCGTTTTGGCGTCATCTATTTTTCCCTTTGACTGTAAAAGTTTCGCCAAGAGTTTGTAGAGATTCATTTTCTTTTCTGCATCACCAAAATTTAGTGCAGCATCAATTGCAAAACTAAGAGCATCATCAATTTTATTTTGCCGCTTGTAGATTTCGGATATTTCCTTTTGAATGAACCACTCATTTTTCTTTTTTAAAAGTTCTTTCAGTTCTTCAATAGCTATTTCATGGTTACCAAGTCCTTCTTTTGAAAGTGCAATGTTTCTTTTAAACCAAGTGTCGTTATCATAGTGAAACTTTGCAAGAGATTTCAAAGCTGTTTCGGATAGTGAAATACATTCTTCAAACTTATCATTTTCGTAAAGTGCTTTTGAACGAAGTGAATACCATTGTTCTTTTTGCGGTGCTATTTCTCGTTGCTTTCCAGTTGGGTCAGTGAACTTAAAAGGAGTTGTTTCTAAAAATTCGGGATTGAGTTTTTCCGTCCAGTAAAGAATTGATTCAGGATTGTAATTTGCTTTATCGTTTAGGTAGTCAAGAATTTTGAATAAGGAAAGAGTGTAAATGCAAGGAAAATCATTTTCTCTTTTTACGGCCTTGTTATCTTGTTTTGACAGCTTGATTATGCCTTCACCAGCTTTAAAAAGATTTGCTTCATTATTTATTTTTTCAATTGCAATCTCAGTGTAATAGATGCACCACGCATAGGTTCCTTTTATGTTTTCAAAATTTTTATTTAGTGTGTAAACCTCTCTACAGACTTCCAATGCCTCTTTGTAGGCTTTGCTTTGTTTCAAGCAAACAGCATAACGCCAACCTTCCCATTCGTTGCATGCATCACGATGGTTTTCCCAAAGTTCTTTGTAAAGCGGTAATGCCTTATCAAATTCCCTTACTTTAAAGTGTCTTAAAGCTTCGTGCTTTATTTCGGTGACTGTTGGCATTATTGTTTAATTTGCTCAATTGCTTTTTGAAAGTTATCCCAAATTATTTTATCGCTGTAATACTTTGCTGTTATGAAATTAACCATTCCGTCCCCACCATAGTCAAGTTCAATTTCTAATTCGTTTGCTTCTGAAAAGAAACGAATTTTGTCTTTCCATTTAGTTTGAATTATCAATTCAAAATTCATTTCAAATGAAATTAAAGTATCTTTTAGTTTTGCGTATTCCTTTTTCCTCCAAGAATCTTTTACATCCATAAAGGAGTTCATTGCTGTTTTAGCTTTCAATAATTTAATTAAATGTCCTGCAATATTCTTATCACCTCCAAGGAAGCTCGGCATTTTGAAGTTTCCCTTTTTGTCGTAAGAGAAATAAATTGATGCTTCTTTGCTACTGCCGTTCTTAATGAAATATCTCTCTTGCCATGCGATTGTTGAATCGATTCTAAATATTGAGTAATTGTGTTCTGAAAGTTTGGTTATAACAAGTTGCTTTAATTCTTGCAATCTTATTGAGTGATTTTCATTTTCGGAACGAAAGAAAATATCTAGTGGTTTTATGTCTGTGTTTTGGTCTCTAATTTCCGTATTATCAAATGGACTAATTGGCTTGTAATTGATAAGATTTACTTTTTGTTTGGCTCTGCTAATACCTGTATAAAGCCAACGGAAATAATTTTCGTTCGTTCTTCCTCCACCTGTCTCCATATTGAAGTAAACTTCATTCCATTTATAGGACATTGATTTATGAACCGTCATTGCCCAACCAAAGCGAAGTAATGCCGCATTTCTATATTTGTGATATTTTGTTGTAGGGTCTTTTCTAAGATTGTTTTCAATTTTAAGCTTATGCTTACGTTTAACCTTTCGCAATAGCTTTCTCTGCTCAATTTCCTTTTCTTCTAATTTGCCTTTTACTTTCTCGCCTTGTTTTAATTTCTGATTGAGTTCGTCAATTTCTTTTTGAATTGTTTGATATGCGGTTGAAGAAACCAACTCTTTGTGTTCAGACGACTTTTCAAACGGGTTGTCTTTTATGTATCGTGAAATTTGGGCATTAAGAATAACTTTAAAAGCAATGATTTCATTCTTTGAAAGTTCTGCTTTCGGATTTAGGCGATAGTTTTCCAAACTTAAAACTTTCACTTTATGTCCTGTTTCGTTTAGTCGTAGTGTAAGTTCTCGGAAATTTATTGTCGTTTGTTCTTGTTTGATTTTGATAGTTTCAGAAATGATGTTTTGAGAAACTTCTAAAACGGTTGCAAACTGTCCGTTGTAAATCTTCTTTGGCTCAGCGAATGGGTCGTTTTCGTCTTCAACAGAAATATTGTTGTTGAACAACACCAAATCCTTTGTTGCGATGTCTTCGCCTGTTTTGATTATGGATTTTTTTATCCAAGTATTTACTTTTTGCGATTCTTCATTGCTAAATGAAAGGATATGTCCGTCAATATTGTTTAAAATCAAATTTGTTATGCTCGGTAATTTGTCTTCGTTTTCAAGAATAGTGATTTGATTTCCCGAATTAAAACGTAAAGAGTTGAAAAGTTTATCTTTAATGCTTTGAACGCAGTTTAAACTTTGTTGATTAATTTCAGAAAAGTCGGATTTGTCTAGAAGTTGGAAAGATGAAACTTTTAATTTGTAAGTTTCTTCTAAATATGCAGGATTTAAAGGGGATTCATCCGTTCTGCCTAGTTGAAGTTGGTAAGGGTCGCCAATGAAAACAACTTTTCTTTTTGACGAATTAAAATCTGTGAATTTGATAAAATCTTTAAGCAATTGCCCACTTCCAAAAACCAAATCAATAGATTGATGATACGAGTCAGAAATTAGTTGTGATTCATCTACTATGAACAAAGCGTTTTCCGCATTGTCGCACTTCTTCATTGGAACAACTTCCAACGGAAGTTCGTCTGAAACATCTTGCTCCTCATACTCAAAAGATGTTTCTTCCTGAACTTCTTCTTTTTCTTCTGCTTCTGATTTTTGTCCTCCGTAAATAAAAGAATAGATGCTGTTTACTTTTTCTAAACCACTTGAAGAAAAAAGATTCTTTGCAACTCGGTTTGAAGCGGCAAATATTTCTGTCTCTTGTATTGCACAGTTGTAAGCAAGTTCTTGAATGAATGGAATAAGAAATGACTTCCCACTGTTAATTGTTCCTTGTAAAATAAAAATCTGTAGTTCAGGATTTTCAAGAAATGATTTAACTTCTGTCAATGCTGCTTTCTGGTCGTCATGAAGTATGTCATAGTCAAGTATAGTTGATTTGCTTGCAACATCTCTTAGCTTGTCTTCAAGTGGCTTCTCGTCAAACTTAAATTGGTCGGCTCGGAAAACCTTTTTGAAAGCATCAAATGAGTTTACAGAAAGTTTTACTTCCTTGTCAGTAACATCAACGATGTCAAGAATTTTCTCAAAGATGTTTTTCTTATCCTGAATGAAAAAGTTCAGTGCTTCTTTGTCGGGAATCTTTCCAGTGATTTCAATTTCTTCTTGAAAGCAAACAACCCGAACAACATGATGAGGATTGAAAGTGTCTCTACTATCAATTCCATTATTAATGTGTTTGTCCGAAACCTCAATGAATCTTCGTTTTTGATTCTTTAATTGGATGAAAGGATTTATTGAACTCCCTCCTTTAATTTGTTCGCCCGTTTCTGTTGTCCAAAGTCCAAATTCAAAATCCTTTTCAGCAGGGAGTTTTATTTTGCCTTTGAAGTTTTTAAAGTCAATGATACAAACAACATTTGAAGTAATCAGCAAAGCATCTATTTGTAACCTCTCATCAACTTCACAAAGTGGGCTGCCGATTAAAACACCTGAAATATTCCTTTCCTTAAATGAATTGTAAAGATGTCGTGAGAACTCTCTGAAAAAAGAGTTCTCATAGTTTTTAAAGAAAGTATTTTTCCTGATTTCTAACATTCTGTGAATATAGTTATTGTCATGGTGCGTTGGGTCAAAAGCAAATGTGGTGCAAATTGTATTGACTTGTTTGTCAACTTTGCAACTCTCCTGATTTTGCGAAGAATAAACAAATGGCTTCGCCAATTTATTTTATCTTTCATTTATTTTTATGTAATTTTATGTTTGCACTATCGTCATAGGGTTATATGTAAACTCCAAATATACACATCTCCACATTTTTCACTTCAATATTAAACCTAATGTAATAAAAATAAAAACAGCTTTGATAAACAGCAATATTAACTATGTCCCAAGTTTTTTTTCTCAATAACTTCAAAATTGAACATGCTCAAGCCTGACAATACGAAATGCAAACTTCGTTTACTTTTTACATATGTTCTTTTTTTTAGCTGATTGTTTCACATTTGTACATAGTAGATTTTTTCCATTCGATTTGTAACGGTTGTTCCAAACTAAGTCAAAAAAGATTCTGCTATCTAAATTTAATTCTTTAGCTCTTTTAATCAGGTATTTTTGTATTTCTTTATAATCATCTTCTTTTTTTATATCCTTGAATGTAAAATTTCGTTTAATTTCTAAATCATCTAGAAATTTATCATCAAAAACATAATCTGATGAAAACATTTGACTATCTAATGGTAAGAACAGAAGTTTTGCTATTTTTTTTCTTTGTTTTTTAAAATCTTCTCCGATAGCAACTAAATGTTCAATCATAATATCAACCGGCTTTCTTATTTTATTATACGAGTTCAATTGATCATTATTAATATTTCTTTTCAATTTGAATTTAAGCTTTTTACAAATTTCATTCGAAAATTCATGTAGTTCATTCTCAGACTTTACATTCTTAAGATATTTAATAATATTTTGCTTTTCTACTTTGAATAATTCTCTGTATGTTTTACTTGCGCCAGGTTTGCTTCTATCTATTCTATGAAATCCTCTGAAAGTATTTCCCAATAGTGCTTTTTCGACTATAACATCATACGATAAAAGGTATTCCGGATAATAAAATATGGCTATTCCTTTTTCATTTATTTCTTGTTTTTGCATAAAATAGAATATTAATTTCGTTCTTCAAATAAACAAATCTTCACTGTAATTCCCAAATTCCACCCATTCCCCCTCTGCCATTCTGGCAGCTATGCAATCCCTCCAATCCTCACCAATTTTTCTCGGTTTCATTCCGCTGTTTCTTCATCTTGCCGGGCTGCCGGTGGGGTAGGCAATCTCAATTTATACTTTCAACAAACTCATTCAATAATTTTATTATCAACATTATAACCACAAAAATCAAAGGAGCAAAGCCGGCTCCTTATCCCATTCTCAACCCCTAAAACTGCTCCCGGACATCACTCAAAACGCCACGGACATCACTCAAAACGCCACGGACATCACTCAAAACGCCACGTGCATTTCGCTAATCACCGCAGCTTTCTGCCAAAATTTTAGTATTATTTCTCCGAAAAACGAGCCAGCCTTATCTCATGCTTATACATCTGCACCGTATTCTGCAACCCGTAATACAGCGCATCACTTATCAGCGCATGCCCTATAGAAACTTCCACAATTTCCGGCACCGCCTCCAACAAAAATCGCAGGTTCTCAAGGTTCAGATCATGCCCTGCATTCACACCCAATTGCAGTTCACCCGCATGCCTGCCCGCAGCAGCATAATCGCTCACTGCCCTCGCTGCATCCTGTGCATAGTGCGCTGCATATCGCTCCGTATATAATTCAATGCGATGTGCACCCGTAGTGGCCGCAGCATCTATCTGCCTCAGGTCAGTATCCATAAACAGCGACACGCGCATACCGCTCTGCCTGAGTCGCGCCACCGTATCGCGTAAAAACTGCTGATGCTTCACAGCATCCCATCCCGCATTCGAGGTAAGCACATCAGGCGGATCGGGCACCAGAGTAACCTGTTGCGGATTTACGCCCTCCACCAGCTGCAAAAAACTTTCCGAAGGATACCCTTCAATATTAAATTCTGTTTTCACAACATCTTTCAGCCTGCGCACATCAACATAGCGTATATGTCGCTCATCAGGTCGCGGATGCACCGTTATGCCCTCCGCACCAAACAACTCCAGGTCGGCAGCAGCCTTCATCACATCCGGCAAATTCCCTCCGCGTGCATTGCGCAGCGTAGCTATTTTATTTATATTGACACTCAGTTTGCAGTGCATCATCTTCATCTTGATATGTAGTGCAAATGTAGTATGTTTGCCGCCTGAAAATATTTTTTTTGCATCGCTGTAATGATTACAAAAGACTATATAAAAGATTTCATCCCACCGCTCAAAGTCACCGACACTGCCGTGCGTGCCCTGCAGTGGATGCAGTCTTTCAACCTCAATCATCTTCCCGTAGTTGACGGGATGAAGTTTGTTGGAATCATTACCGAATCCGAACTCATGCAATGCACTGACAAGTCACTCACGCTTGCTCAGCTCAGTTTGCCTTATCGCAAAGAGTTCATCCTCGACACGCAGTACATCTACGATGCACTTGAATTTGTCACCCTCAAAGGCCTCGACATTGTACCTGTCATCAACAAAGATGGTCAGTACCGCGGGCTGCTCACACTCATTGACATCATTGATTGTTTTGCGCAAACAAGTTCTGTCAAAACTCCCGGTGGCATCATCATCATGCGCATACCCATCAAAAATTATTCGCTTCAGGATGTTGCACGCATCGTAGAGTCCAATGGTGCCAACATACTCAGCACCTCCCTCAACCAAACTGACGATGATCCCCTCAATTACGAACTCACCGTCAAAACAGACAAACTCGATCTCACACGCGTGCTTGCAGGACTTTACCGTTTCGACTACAACGTAATTGCATCCTACCAGAGCAGCGAGCTAAGCAGCGACCTTCAGGACCGCTACAAAGCTTTTATGACCTACATGAATGTGTAAGCGAACAGCTTTCTTAATAACCATATTTTTATTGCGCAGCCTGTGCACCTTTGCCGCAGCCGACAGTACTGTTGCCGCCACTCAGCAGCAGATAATTGTCAAACAAATTATTTTCACCGGCAACAAAGTCACACGTCCGCATATCATGCAACGCGAGCTGATGTTTGCCGCAGGCGATGTAATGACCATGGACGAACTCGACAAGCGCATAGTCCGCAGCCGAGAAAACTTACTCAACACTTCTCTCTTCAATTTTGTTGAAATAAAAAAACAAATCACCGGCACTTCAGATGTCTATCTCATCATCGAAGTAGTGGAGCGGTGGTATATTTTTCCTGTTCCCATTTTCGAAATCGTAGATCGCAATTTTTATGAATGGTGGCAGGACAAAAATTTTCGAAAAACAAATTATGGTTTCTATCTCAACTGGGAAAACTTCCGTGGCCGCAGAGAAAACATCAAAGCACTTGCACGCTTTGGCTATTCCGAAAGGCAGGGCTTTCAGTACAGCATTCCTTATATTGATAAAAAACAAAATGACGGAATCGTAATCACTGCCATACAAACATTTCTTCACGAAATACCATACACGCTCAACGACAACCGTCTGCAATATTTCAAAAGTGATGGCACATTTTCGCGCAAGGAATACAAAGCAAACATTCGCTACACACACCGTCAGGGCATCAACAAAACTTATTCGCTCACTGCCGGATATCAGTACAACATCATCAGCGATACCATACTTCATCTCAACGATTCATATTTTCAGACAGGTCAAAAAACTGAAAGTTACCCGATGATATCGTTCGAGTACAAGGATGATGCCCGCGACATACGCAACTATCCGCTGTCGGGCTATTTTCTCAGTCTTGAGTTTACAAAAATAGGAGTAGGGGTCAACGACAAAGATCCTTCGCTTACATACATCATCATTCACGGAAAAAAATTCTGGAAGCTGAACAACCGTTGGTCCACAGCTGTGTCGGCCAAGTTCAAACTGTCGGGCCAAAATGATGTACCCTTTTACAATCAGCAGGCACTGGGCTATGAAGGGGATGTCATCAGAGGCTATGACAAATACGTTATCAATGGCGAAAATTTTGCTTTGTTCAAAACAGGATTAAAATACAACATCATCAAACCCGGTGTATTCAAAATGCCTGTTGGTTTGCCCGAAAGTTTCACCCGAATACCATTTGCGCTTTATGCCAATTTGTTTTTTGATGCAGGCTATGTCAAAGACAAAAGATTTTATCAGGGCAATCCTTTGTCAAACACCTGGCAATACAGTTTTGGTGCAGGCCTCGATTTTGTAACTTATTATGATTTGGTTCTGAGAGGAGAATTTGCTGTTAATAAACTCGGTAATACAGGAATATTTTTTCATCTTACCGCTCCCATTTAATTTCCTACTTTTGCTTTATGACCGTAGCCGTTTACGCCAGATATGTAAATGAAAAAGTTCTTATCGCTCTCGAAACGGTGTGGAAGGAACTTCGAAACATCAACTCAGATATTTTACTTTTCGGCACCTTGTATCATTCCCTCAAACAAAAATTAACCGATCTACCCAACACCAATCTCTACAGCACAGCAGCCGAACTCATCGGCAAAACCGATTATCTTTTCAGCATAGGTGGCGATGGCACCATCCTCGACACGGTGACGCTGGTCAAAGATTCAGGCATTCCCGTATTGGGAATCAACACCGGCAGGCTCGGATTTTTATCAAGTGTGCTGCCCGAGCAAATCCCCCAGGCAGTTGACAGCATTGAAAAAGGCCATTTCTCCCTCGACAAAAGAGCCATGCTCCGCCTCGAAACCGATAAAAATATTTTTGGCGAGGTTCCTTATGCCCTCAATGAATTGTCCATTCACAAAAAAGACAGTTCTTCCATGATCATCATCCATACCTATCTCAACGGTGAGTACCTCAATTCCTACTGGGCCGATGGCATCATCATTGGCACACCTACAGGCTCCACTGGATATTCATTAAGCTGCGGAGGGCCTATTATTTCACCTCATTCAGGCAATTTTGTAATTACGCCCATTGCACCCCATAACCTTAATGTGCGTCCCATCGTAGTATCGGATAAACATGTTATTTCAATAGAAGTGGAAGGGCGCAATCCGTATTTTCTCGCATCACTCGACTCGCGTGCAGTCACCATTGATTCATCCATACAACTTGCTGTGCGCAGAGAGAACTTCACGTTCAACCTCATCCGTTTCGATAATGATAATTTCCTTCAAACTTTAAGAAATAAGCTCAATTGGGGCTTGGATGCCCGTAATTGGTAAGAAAATATTATACTTGTGCTCGAATTGTGTAAAATATTTATTTTTGTCGTTAACCATCCGGCTTATGAACAATAAATACAAAGGATTATTACTTTTATTACTATTCGCCTTCCCATTGCTCAGCTACTCTCAGGTAGCTAAGAAAAGATGGAGAGCTTACCGAATTGAATACATAGCCGGTTTAGGCGCAACCAACTTTCTGGGCGAATTAGGCGGGGCCAATCAGGTAGGAACACATGCTTTCCGCGATTTGGAGTTTTCAATGACCCGTCCTGCCGCAATGGTTGGATTTCGCTATAAATTATCACCTACGTTTGCCAGTTGCACCAAAATATCTTATGGTGTGGTAGCCGGAGATGATAAACTTACCAAGGAGCAGTTCCGCAATAAGCGTAATCTCAGTTTCAAGTCAAATATTTTTGAGTTAAGTACCAATATCGAAATTTCATTTCTTCAGGAGCAGGTAGGTCACCGTTACAAACTGCGTGGTGTAAGAGGAATGAGAAATATTGAATTGTCTTCTTATGGTTTTGTGGGAATTGGAGTATTTCACTTCAACCCAAAAGCAAAACTGGGTGATGACTGGTATCAGTTGCAACCTCTCGGTACCGAAGGTCAGGGAGAAGTGCCATCACGCGAAAAGTATAAACGTACACAAATTTGTGTGCCTCTAGGTTTAGGAGCTAAATATGCTATTGACAGGCAAATCAGTATCGGACTGGAATTAGGACTACGTTACACCTTTACTGATTATATTGATGATGTGAGCAAGAGCTATTACTATGAAAGAGGAGGTACCCTTGTGGAGCAGCTTGCCGACCGCAGTTTGGATGACCAGTCGCATGTAGGCCAGCAAAGAGGCGACCCCCGCTGGAATGATGCATACCTGTTTGCAGTTTTTAATATCAATTATAAAATCAGAACAGGACGCACAAATTATCCGATGTTCTAATGTAATTTTTAGTTATTCAGAGCGTTTTGTCAGGATGCTCTTCGTGAATGCGTAAGTTTTTAACAGCAGTTTCTATTTTAATATTTCAGATGCCTGTGCTGCTTCATGCGCAGAGCAGCGAATTGGGTTTGTTGTTGGGTGTGGCCTCTTACAAAGGAGAAATCAATACCCATCTTTTCAATCCCGATGCATTTAATCCTGCTGCAGGTTTGTATTATAAAAGATGCCTCAACAGTTTTTGGTCGTTCAGACTTGGAGTAACCTATGGACGCATCAGCGGTAGCGATGCAAGACAGGATGAAGGATTTAATCAGTATCGCAATCTTTCATTCCGCAGTGATGTGTGGGATGCAAGTGCTCTTTTCGAATTCAACTTTTTCCCATTTCAAACAGCTGCCGAACATTCTTCCAAAGTAGCACCTTATCTCGTAGCAGGAATCACTTTTTTTCATCATAATCCGCAGGGATTTATCAATGGCTCATGGCACGACCTTCAGCCACTTGGCACCGAAGGCCAGGGAAGTGGAATGCCGAATACTGGAAGCCGCTATAAAAGAGTACAGTTTGCATTCCCGATGGGCGGAGGAATTAAGTTTAAACTCAGCAACCGTTTTTCACTCTCGGTAGAAGCTGTTGCACGAAAAACTTTTACAGATTATCTCGATGATGTAAGCACGGTTTATCCCGATAATGCAAATCTTGCAGCTTCAAACGGGGCACTTGCCGCAGCACTTTCCGACAGAACAATTTTTGCAGGAACAGGAATCAACACCAATCACCAGCGCGGCAATGCTTCTGATAAAGACTGGTATATGATGGGTGGCGTTACCATTAACTGGACCATCTCAAAAAAATATTCCGATAAGTGTAAACCCTTCCGCACGAAGCTGAGATAATCACTCCGGTTTTTACCTTGCACTTTCCATTTACGTTTTCAATTGAACAAATCATCTTATTTTTGTGTTCTTTTTTCAGATGGAACAATTACAGAAGTTAATCAGTCAATATGCGGAGCACCCTTCTGTATGCAGGCTTGCCAATGATATACAACAAACAAAACACATTCATCTGGAGCATGTGCATGGCTCGGCAGCATCATTCATTACCGCAGCCACCTTCAGCAAACTGAATCAGCCGCTGCTGATGGTTTTGCCTGACCGCGAAGAAGCAGCATATTATTTCAACGATCTCGAAAATCTTATAGGCACAGGAAAAGTTTTGTTTTTTCCTGCATCATACCGCAAACCTTTTAAGCTGAATGGCCACGATACTTCAGCCATACAGATGAGAGCAGAAGTGCTGAGTTATATCAACAAACACAGCGATAGTTTTTTAGTAGTGTCCTATGCTGAAGCTGTTGCCGAAAATGTAGTCACTAAAAATGTACTAGAACAAAGCACCATCGAAGCCAGAGTAGGAGAGTCGCTGAGTATTGATTTTATCAATGAGTTTCTTACTGAAAATAATTTTCAGCGAACTGATTTTGTTTTCGAACCCGGGCAGTATGCAATACGGGGTGGTATTGTGGATGTTTATTCTTTCGCTTTTGAATTGCCTTACCGTCTTGAGTTTGACGGAAACAATATTCAGTCCATACGCTCATTCGATCCTGTTACGCAGCTGTCAGACAAAAATCTTCAGTTTGTTACCATCATACCCAACATTCAGTCGGAGCTTAAAAACAATAACACAGAATCTTTCTTCCGTTTTCTGCCTGAAAAAACTTTAATAGTTACACGCGATTTAGGTTATCAGCTTCAGTATCTGCAGGAGAATTTTGAAGTATTATCGAAAATTGAAATTCCGGCAGAAGAAAAACAAGATTATGATGATGCCAAAAATGTTTATCCTTCATTTAAACTCATCAGCGAAAGTTTCGGCAAACATGCCAATGTGGAGTTTGGTGTAAAAAGTAATTATGAGGATGCTGTTGAAATTTCTTTTCACATTAAACCACAGCCGCAGTTCAACAAAAATTTCAATCTTCTTTCGGAAAATCTGATAGCCAACAAAGCCAACAAAATTCTGACATATATTTTCTCTGAGTCGGCCAAGCAGGTGGAACGTATCTACGCCATACTCGAAGATATGAGTGTGAAGCAAAAAATCAACAAAGACGACATACAGTTTCATCCGGTTTATACTTCACTCTACAAAGGTTTTATTGATACAGATCTGAAAGTTGCATTCTACACTGATCATCAGATTTTCGACAGGTATCACCGCTTCAAACTGCGAAAGAATTACAGTCGCAGCGAAGCACTTTCCATCAAAGAATTGTATAGCCTCAAACCAGGAGATTATGTAACACACATTGACCATGGTGTTGGACGTTTTGGTGGTTTGGAGAAATTAAATATCGAAGGCCGTCAGCAGGAAACCATCCGTTTGGTGTATAAGGATAATGATATTTTGCATGTGAGCATTCACAGTTTGCACCGCATAGCACGCTACTCAGGCAAAGATGGTGCAGCACCTGCACTGAACAAATTGGGAAGTACTGCATGGGCAACACTCAAACAAAAAACCAAGAAGAAAGTAAAAGATATTGCACGTGATTTAATTGCCTTGTATGCAAAGCGAAAAGCGCAGCAGGGATTTGCATTTTCGCAGGACAATTATTTGCAAACAGAACTGGAAGCTTCTTTTATTTATGAGGACACTCCCGATCAGGTGAAGGCAACACGCGATGTAAAAAAAGATATGGAAAAATCTGCACCCATGGACAGGCTTATCTGTGGTGATGTAGGTTTTGGAAAAACAGAAATTGCCATTCGTGCCGCATTCAAAGCAGTGAGCGATAACAAGCAGGTGGCATTGCTGGTGCCGACTACTATTCTTGCCATGCAGCATTATCGCACATTTACCGACAGGCTTAAAGAATTTCCGTGTACAATAGATTACATCAACCGTTTCAAAACATCGGCACAGCAAACCGAAACCCTCAAACGCCTCGAAGAAGGAAAGGTGGACATCATTATTGGCACACACCGCTTGTTGAGTAAGGATATAAAATTCAAGAATCTGGGTTTGCTCATTATTGATGAGGAACAGAAATTTGGCGTAGCCAGCAAAGAGAAAATAAAATCGCTGAAAGTAAATGTGGACACACTCACACTTACGGCAACTCCCATACCGCGCACACTGCAATTTTCGCTGATGGGAGCAAGAGATCTTTCTGTTATCAATACACCACCACCTAACCGTTATCCTGTAACAACAGAGTTGCATACCTTCAACGATAAAGTGATTCGTGATGCAGTGATGTATGAAGTATCGAGAGGAGGGCAGGTATTTTTTGTGCACAACAGAGTGTCCGACATTCACGATATTGCTGATATGATTCGCAGACTTTGTCCTGATGTGAGAGTAGTGGTAGGGCATGGACAGATGGATGGCAGTCAGCTCGAAGAAGTGCTGATGACATTTATTGAAGGCGACAGTGATGTGCTGGTGGCAACTACCATCATTGAGTCGGGTATTGATATCAGCAATGCAAATACCATCATCATCAATCAGGCACAGAATTTTGGGCTGAGTGATTTGCATCAGATGAGAGGAAGGGTGGGGCGCAGCAACAAAAAAGCATTCTGTTATTTATTGGCTCCGCCACTCACTGTGCTTACACCTGAAGCTCGTCAACGATTGCGTGCCATTGAAGAATATTCTGATTTGGGAATGGGATTTCAGGTAGCGTTGCGCGATCTGGATATTCGCGGTGCAGGCAATTTGCTTGGTGGCGAGCAAAGTGGTTTTATCTCTGAAATCGGATTGGAGATGTATCAGAAAATTCTTGACGAAGCACTGATAGAATTGCGCGAAACAGATTTTAAAGGACTCTTTCCTGATGATGACAAGAAACCTATCGTTTCAGATTGTCAGATAGAAACAGATTTGGAAATACTGATTCCTACAAGTTACGTAGAAAATATTGTGGAGCGGCTGAACCTGTATAAAGAGCTGGATGACATAGAAACAGAAGAAAAACTTACAGCTTTCGAAAATCAGCTTCGCGATCGTTTTGGTCCGGTGCCACAACAGGTGAGAGAGCTGATGGAAACAGTTAAACTGCGTTGGAAAGCACGCTCGATGGGTTTTGAAAAACTGATTTTAAAAAATAGTCAGCTGAAAGGTTATTTGGTTTCCAATCCTGATTCGCGGCTTTACAAGAGTGAGTTGTTTATGCAGATCATCAACTTTGTAAAAA
This sequence comes from Bacteroidota bacterium, assembly GCA_019136655.1. Taxonomy (GTDB): domain Bacteria; phylum Bacteroidota; class Bacteroidia; order AKYH767-A; family OLB10; genus OLB10. Next base: position 15,573 of record JAGVTU010000013.1, on the reverse strand, counting down.
ATAATCCGTCACGCTGCCGCATGAAAGAAGTAAACAACAAGCTGAGCATTACTTTTTATAAGATGGAAAGTGTTGCTGCAGGAAATAAATTATTTGAGCAGATGATGGCTCATGCTGCTGCTCATGCCTGAGTATAAAATTTTAACTTTGCGCGCTGAATTTGGTCCTGTAGTATAACGGATAGTACGCAGGTCTCCGGAACCTGAGATTCGAGTTCGATTCCCGACAGGACCACTTAAATAAAAAGTCTGACCGCTATTATCAGTCAGACTTCTTTTTTGAAATTAAATATTCTTATTCCTGAATAAAAACCATCATTTCGCTTTCTGATTTTGCAACAGGAACTTTTAATCCTTCCTCTTCCAAACCTTCAATATGAAATTTTATGGCTTCGTAAATATTTTTTTCAGCAATGATTTTTGTTTTTCCTGTTGCAATACATCCGGGTAAATCCGGCACATAGCAACTATATCCTGTTTTTGTTTTTTCAAAAATTACTAAATATTTTTTCATTACCCTATTTTTTTATCTGTGCTTGCTTTAAAATACTGTTTAATGTTCCTTTATCAACTTCATCGGAAAGTCTATGACATGCAATTGTCACAAGTCCTTTTTTCTTTGCATGCTTAAATTGCATATGGCTTCCTTTTTGTCTTACAATAAACCATCCATCGGATTCAACTAAACGAATGATTTCCTTTACTTTCATAAATGTCTTTCAAAGATACGTATTATTTCACCATCAAATACTTTCCTGGTCTTTCGGGGTCTGCAACAAACCAGGCAGGATTGCCATTGGCATCCTTACCAAGTTTTGCTCCCGGCACAGGCGGATGTTGTCCATTTCCGTTGGAGCTATGTCCGTTTGAAGTTGCTGTATCCAATTTTTTCTCTGTAGGAATAAATCCAATGGCGCAAAGCTCATCCAGACTTTCTTTAAACTTCGCTATCACAAAGTCCACATCAGCATCAGTAAATGCAAGTGTCAGGAAGCAGGGGAATCCATCCATGATGTGAACACCTTTGTAGCGCATCATCGCAAACAGCAATTCAGTGTAATGAGGTTCTGTTTCCCATTTACCTTTAAAGAGTGAACCAAATGTTACAAGCTTAAACGGTGAACCTAACTTTTTGCTGTGTGCATTTACTTCGTCCACCAGTCGCTGCGTTTTTGAATTCAGTTTTTCGTAAAGAGGTTTGCCTTCTTTCTTCAGATACAACAAAACTTCTTTCATTGCAGCCATCACCAGCGGATGACGAACAAAGGTTCCTGCAAAATAAGTAACGCCAACTTCGGGAATTGATGCATCACCATATTGCCAGAAGCCACCATCAAGAGCATCCATGTATTGTTTTCGTCCTGCAATAGCCCCCACAGGCATATTGCCACCAATCACTTTGCCATACGTACTCAGGTCGGCATCTACTTCGTAATATTCCTGTGCACCACCTAATCGCAAACGGAATCCTGTGATGACTTCGTCAAATATCATCAGCACATTATTTTCTTTGGTGATTTTTCGCACCTCATGAATAAATTCTTTCGGATGAAAATCTGCTCTGCGCGATTGTATCGGTTCAATCATCACAGCTGCAAGTTCGTCAATACGTTCACGGATGATTTGTAAACTTTCTTCTGTTCCGTAATCGAGCACCAGCATGTTTTCTACCGATTCGGGCATGATACCTGCTGCAGCAGGAAACGATTTCAGTTTTTTAGTACCGCGAACAATTACTTCGTCATTGATACCATGATAGGAACCATTGAAACATACAATCAGATTTTTTCCCGTAACAGTTCGTGCAATACGCATGGCACCAAGTACTGCTTCAGAACCTGTGTTGCAAAATCCTGCGCGGTCGTAGCCGGTAATTTCGCACATCAGCTTAGCACATTCTCCTGCAAGAGGAGTCTGTGGTCCAAGTTCTATTCCTGTTTCCAATTGTTTTTTCCAAACATTCATCAGCACATCGCTTCCCCATCCTAAAAAGTTTGACCCAAAACCATTGAGCACATCTACATATTTATTTCCATCCAAATCCCAGAAGTTTACTCCTTTTGATTTTTCAACCACTACCTGATAAATAATTTCTTTCAGTGCAGGTTTGAATCCTGTTACCACACGAGGGTCGGCAAGTACGCTGCGATATTCCTGACAATATTGTTTGCTTTTGGCTGTTTTCTTATTGTAGTCTGAAATAAATTTTTTCAGCCATTCATTTTGTTTTTCGCTGATATCTGATGAAGCAGCTTTTTCTATTCGGGCAATAGCACCAAATGGTTTTGCCAGTTCAGCTTTTTCGTTTTCGCTGATATCTTCTTTTTTGGTATGTGATTTTATCTCTACCGATTTTTCAATATGTGCCTGAACAGAAGGTGCTACCTGCTGCACCGGTTGCGACATTTGCTGCATCATCATCTGCATCATCTGCATTTGTTGCATCATCATCATTTGCATGGGATTCATTCCTTGTTGCATTTGCACAGTGGGCTGTGGCATTGCAGGTTGTGATGCTGCAGGAGCCGGAGCAGGCATGGCATCAGCAGGAAGGTTGCTGTCGAGATGTGAAGCTAATGCATTGAGTGAAGAGAAATCTTCGTTCAGTTGTCTGAATGTAATTTTCACTCCATATTTTTTGCTGATGGTAAGTGCAGCCTGTGTGAGAAATAGTGAATCCAATCCCAATTCCATAAATGTAGCCTGGGTGTCGTTGCCTAATTCCATGCCTGATGATTCTTCGAGAATGGATTTTAATTCTGCTGTGATAAGGTCTTTTCTATTCATGTTGTTTGTTGTTGCTGATGTTTGTACTGTCGAAGTCTGCTCTGCCATCATTGGGAACAGCGGTTGTTGCATGACTTCATTGTTTATTGTTGTAAAATTATTTTTAGGTGTTAATGGCTCAAGCCAGTATCTTTTCTTTTCGAAAGGATAGCTGGGAAGCGCAACTTTTTTTCTTTTTTCAAGCGCATAAAAATTCTTCCAGTCGGGTTCTGCACCTGCCATCCAAAGTTGTCCGAGAGCAAAAAGTATTTGTTCCCATTCCGCAAAATTTTCTGCTGTATCATTCAGTGATGAAATGGCTATTTGTTTTGCAGGTTCTTTTGCTTGCTGTTTTGCAAGTATGGAAGCTGTATTTCTCGGCCCACATTCCAACAACACACGCTGTGGTTTTTCATTCCACAATGTCTGAATACCTTCGGCAAAGCGAACTGTTGCACGCACATGATTTACCCAGTATTCCGGATTCGTAGCTTCCTCATCCGTTATCCATTTCGATGTAGCTGTTGAAACAAAAGGTATGGTAGGTTTATTCAGTTTTACTGATTTCACTTTTTCGAGAAATGGTTTCAGCATGGGCTCCATCATAGGAGAGTGGAAGGCATGTGATGTTACCAACAGCTTAGCTGTAACTTCTCTTTTTTCAAATTCTTTCTGAAGTTTTTCAATCTTATCTGAAGGGCCTGCAACTACGCAAAGGGAAGGACCGTTAATGGCAGCGATGGAACATGATGCATCTATTTCCTTTTCAACTTCGGCAGCAGGCAGTCTTACACTGAGCATACTGCCATGCGGGAGCTCCTGCATCATCTTTCCTCTGTTGGCCACCAACATCAGTGCATCTTCCAGCGAAAATACTCCTGCCAGATGTGCTCCTGCAAACTCACCAATGCTATGTCCAATAAATCCTTTGGGCTGAATTCCCCAGCTCATCCACAGTTTTGCCAAAGCATAACCAATGGTGAACAGTGACGGTTGAGTGTAAACCGTTTCGCGAAGCAGCTTTTCTGCTTTTTCTTTTTCTGAATCTTTAGGATAAAGAATCGTTCTTAGGTCAAGGCCGAGATGAGGTTGCAAAATTTTGCAGCAGGTGTCAACAGCATCTTTAAATACAATCTCATCTTCGTAAAGATTTTTTCCCATGTTCACATACTGCGAGCCTTGTCCCGGAAACATGAAAATGATTTCAGGATTGCCCGATGTCAGTTCGCGTGAAGCAGTTTTCTTAGGATTCGATTGTTCTAAAGCTGAATTAATATCTGCAATACTTCCTCCAACAATTATTCTGCGGTGATTAAAATATTTTCTTCCTGTTTGCAAAGTATATGCAGCATCTGCAAGATTTATTTCTGAGTTGTTTTCAAAAAATGTTTTGAGTTGTGAGGCAGATGCATCCAGTGCAGTTTTTGTTTTTCCTGAAAGCAGGAACAAATGCCTCTGTCGTGCAATGCCTGAATCAATGGTTTTTGGTGCTTCTTCCAACACCACATGTGCATTGGTTCCGCCCACACCAAATGAGCTTACTCCTGCGCGCAACGGTTTGCCATCAGCACTTTTCCATTCTTGCTTCACTGCATTCACATAGAACGGAGAATTTTCAAAATCAATTGCAGGATTGGCTTTTCTGTAGTTGAGTGATGCAGGTAATATTTTATGTTTTAAAGCAAGACATGTTTTTATCAGCCCTGTTACACCGGCAGCAGGAGTGAGGTGACCAATATTTGTTTTGATGGAGCCGACAGCACAAAATTGTTTCTTGTCCGTTTTGCTGCGGAATGCCTGAGTGAGTGCTTCAATTTCTATCGGGTCACCAAGGGGTGTGGCAGTTCCATGTGTTTCGATATATGAAATAGTATCAGGCTCAACACCTGCTTTTGCCTGCGCCATAGCAACCACCTGTGCCTGGCCTTCAACACTGGGAGCGGTAAAACTTGCCTTGTCGCTGCCGTCATTATTAAGTGCAGCACCTCGTATCACTGCGTAAATCTCGTCACCGTCACGCAGTGCATCTTTATATCGTTTCAGAATAACTGCTCCTGCACCATCACTGAAAACAGTTCCTGTGGCATCAGCATCAAAAGCACGTGTGTGTCCGTCTTTGCTGAACATACCACCCTCGTTGTAAATATGTCCGCTGTTCACGGGCACTGTAATGGCAATTCCTCCTGCAAGTGCCATGTCACATTCTTTATTGAGCAAACTTTCGTAAGCAATGGCAACTGCAGTGAGTGAAGTAGAACAGGCAGTATGAATACTCAGTCCCGGACCTTTGGTGTTAAACTCATAAGCAACACGTGTGGCTATATAATCTTTTTCGTTGGCAGTCATCGTTTGAAATGTGCCTACACGGTTGATGGCTTCTTTGTTATGAAAAACATTATTCGGGAAGTACGTATTGTTTCCCATTCCTGCAAAAATTCCAATCAGCCCGTCATAATTTCCAGGGACATAACCTGCATGTTCAAAAGCTTCCCATGCTATTTCAAGAAAAATTCTTTGTTGTGGATCGGTTACTTCAGCAAGTCGCGGATTGACATTAAAAAACGGAGCATCAAATTTGTCGGCATCTTCAATCACACCTCGCACTGCAACATAAGAAGCATCGTTTTTATCTTCTGCACTGATGCCGGCATCCAGTTCTTCTTTTCTGAAAAACGAAACCGTTTCTTTTCCATCGAGCAGATTTTTCCAAAGCTCATTTACATTCTTAGCTCCCGGAAATCTTCCACTCATACCAATTACTGCAATGCCGTCTTCTACATTTTCAATTCGTCCTTTTACGCCTGTAGCATAACGCTCCTGTGCCGACTGATAAAATGATTTTGATGAACTGTCGTTGCTTAAAAATTTTGTCAGCGAAAAAATATCAGGATGCTGATACATTTTTACCACAGGCAAATCAAGCTGATGTTCCTGCCTTAATTCAGCAATAAATTTCAGAGCAAGCAGGGAGTTGCCTCCCAGTTCGAAGAAATTATCATGGATTCCTACGCCTTCCAGCTTCAGCAGCTGTTCCCATTTGGTGGCAAACATTTTCTGCAAATCACTTTCAGGTGCAACAAACACATTGCCTAAGTCGGGGCGCTTGCCTGAAGGTGCAGGTAAGTTTCTGCGATCAATTTTTCCTGATGGTGTTCGTGGAAAATTTTCAACCTGCACAAATGCTGACGGCATCATATACTCCGGCAGTTTATCCGACAAGAATTTTCGAAGTTCACCGGTGCTGATATTTTTACCTTCTTCGGCAAGGCAATATGCAACAAGTCTTTTGTCTCCGGGTTCATCTTCACGTGCCACCACCACAGCTTGCTTCACCGTGTCGTGTTTGTCGAGTGTCAGTTCAATTTCACCGAGTTCAATTCTGTAACCGCGAATTTTCACCTGACCATCAATGCGTCCTAAATATTCAATATTTCCGTCACGCTGATACTTCGCAAGGTCACCGGTTTTATAAAAATATTTTCCCTGTGAGTCTTTAAAAGGATTTGGCAGAAAACGCTCTGAAGTTAAATCATCACGGTTCAGATAACCTTTTGCTACGCTGATTCCGCCAATATAAAGTTCGCCTTCAGATTCAGCATCTAAGGCATTTCCATTTTCATCGAGGATGTAAATTTCAGCATTGTCAATCGGTTTGCCAATGGAAGGCAATGCTGCCCATTCGTCAGTATTGGCGGGCAACTGATAAGCTGTCACCACATGACCTTCGGTAGGGCCGTAGTGGTTCCAGAGTGTGCATTGCTTATTTTTTCTGAAAAAGTTTTTGATAAATGCAGTGCTCTGCAATTGCTCTCCGGCAGTGATTACTTCTTTCAGCGAACTTAAATCACCCGTAAAATTTTCGGCAACTTCGCACAGATGTTGCAATGCTATGAAAGGGAGAAACAGTCTGTTGATTTTTTCTTTCGATACAAAATTCAACAGGTTGACTGCATTAAGTCTGAGATCATCTTCAATCATCACCAGCGTTCCGCCACAACTCAGTGTCGAAAATATTTCCTGAAACGATACATCAAAACTGATGGGAGCAAACTGTAATGTTTTGCCTCCTTCGAGAACAGTTGTATTTTTCAGTTGCCATGTTATCAGATTCACCAAAGGTTTGTGAGGCATGGCCACGCCCTTGGGCAGTCCTGTACTTCCGCTGGTAAACAATACATAGGCAATGTCATCTGAAGAATGATTTATGGATGGCGAACTGTTTTTCTGAGGAATATTTTCTATCAGAAGTTTTTCTGTTTTACCTGAAGGAAGTTTTTCGAAAAGATTATTGTTGGTCAACAGTAACGGCATTTGCGCAGTATCCATCATATACTGAAGTCGCTCCTGCGGATATTCAGGGTCTAACGGTACATAACCGGCACCTGCCTTTAAAATACCAAGCACACCAATGATTAAATCACAACTGCGTTCAATGCACAATCCCACCAGGCTTCCGGGTTTAACTCCTTTTGAAATGAGGTGACCGGCAACAGCATTTGCCTTATCGTTCAACTGCGAATAGGTGAGGCTGTCGTTATGAAAATATACGGCAGTAAGGTCAGGAGTTTTTGCCACCTGCCGCTCAAACAGCAAAGGCAACAGCAAAGCCTGATCAAATGTTGCTTTAGGGAATTGATAATTATGCGATTTCATTGAAGCCGGTGGTTTAAAATAATGGCTGACTAATTAATATACATTGTACGGAAGCGAATATAATAAGTTTCGCAAATGCTCTGTTTAAGATTTGGCTGAAACATAGAGCATTTACGCCAATGGCATGCATCCACAGGTTAATTTTTGAGCTTTACAGCGCGATAGAAGTACAGCGTGCCGAAAAGGGTGTTGATCTGTTGCGAAGCAATGGCAGAAAATCCATGTTCCTGAAGGTAAATCTGCAACATTCCTTTCTTGAGATCAGTGATATTGGAGCGGCCAAAGGCCTGCAATACCAAAAATCCGGTTTTGGAAATCATAGTTTGCGGTGGTCCCCATTCTGCAATCAGCAACATTCCCGGTTCATTCAGCACACGTTTTGCTTCTTCAAGTGTACTGTGTTTTCGGTCGAGTGGAAGGTTGCAAAAAAGCACACTTGCAAATAATGTATCTACGCTACCTGGTTCAAACGGCAAGTCATCTGACCATGCCTGTTGCACACTTACATTTGAAATGGATTTTTTTCGAAGTTTTTGTTTCAGAATTTCATTGGCTTTGGTGTCAATGTCAATGGCTGTGATGCTTGATTTCGGAAACTTTTGTGCCATCTCCAAAATCAAATCTCCCGTGCCCGAACCTAATTCAACCAGTTTATCGGGGTTCGTTTTTTCGAGCAACTCAAGAGTGGTAAGGCGAATTTTTTTACGTGGCAGCAGCAGTTTGAAAAGGCTGTCGTAAAATGGGGTGAGAAAATCAAAATATAGTGATGGATTAAATTTCATCACTCCATCAGGTGTACATGCCTCCATTCACATGCAGCACCTGTCCGGTAACATAGGCGCTCAGGTCGGAGGCAAAAAACAATACGGCATTGGCAATGTCATCTACCGTTCCTCCGCGTTTCATGGGTATGGCATCTGTCCAGCCTTTTACGGTGGCCGGGTCGAGTGCGGCAGTCATTTCAGTTTCAATAAATCCGGGAGCTATGGCATTGCAACGTATGTTGCGTGAACCTAACTCAAGAGCTATGGATTTGGTAAAACCAATCATTCCTGCTTTGCTGGCAGCATAGTTGGCCTGACCTGCATTTCCTTTTTCGCCCACTACGGAAGTAATGTTGATGATGGAACCCGAACGTTGTTTCAGCATAGATTTCTGAATATGTTTGGTAGTATTGAAACAGGATTTCAAATTGGTACGAATCACTTCGTCAAACTGTTCTTCAGTCATTCGCATCAGCAGATTATCGCGGGTAATTCCTGCATTATTTACCAAGACATCTATCTGACCAAAATCTGTAAGCACATTATTTATGAGTTGCTCGGCAGCATTAAAATCGGATGCATCACTCTGATATCCTTTGGCTTTAACTCCATTTGCTTTAAGTTCATTTTCAAGCTGAAGTCCTTTTTCGGGAGAGGAAAGAAAGGTGAATGCAACGTGTGCACCATGCGCTGCCAATTGCAATGCAATGCCACGACCAATGCCACGCGAGGCGCCTGTAATCAGTATTACCTTGTTTTCGAGTAGTTTCATATCCTTAAATTTTGACAATTGAATAATAGTTCTACATTTGCGGCTCAAATATATATCTTAATTCAGAAGTGATGAAAAAACTATTACTAAGCGTTGCCATCGTTGCAACAGCATTAACGGTGAACGCACAAAAATTTAAAGTAGGTCTTGGCGGAGCTTTCAACAGCACCTGGCTGATGAACAAAAACGTATTTGATGCCGATGACGATTTGGATATTGCCATGACTTTTGGCGGTTCATTCGGATTGAAAACTCAATACTATTTTAATGATAAATTAGGACTGGAATTGGGCATTATGCGCACCGGACATAACCAAAAATATGATTTATTTGATGGGGATGCTGATGTCAAACTCAAATTACGTTATTTAGACGTTCCACTGTTACTGCGTGTAGGTGGTGATAAGGGCGCTTATTTTGAATTCGGACCTCAGTTTAGCTTCCTAACAAGTGCTAAGGAAGATTATAATAACTCTGTAAGTAGTCTTGGTGATTACAGTGACAGAGATGTAAAAAGTACCCTGAACGGTACCAATATCGGAATAATATTGGGTTTTGGTGCTGATGTGGACCTGAGTGAATCTTTTACTTTGACAGCAGGATTCCGACTTGGCTATGGTTTTAGCGATGTAACCAAAGAATATAATTCAACTGACTTATTGGGTTTATATCTTGACAAAAAATTAGCATCAGCAACACAATTTGCACATTACGATGATGATGGAAACTTTAAATATAAGTCAACCAACCGTCTTTTCGGTGGCATTCATCTTGGAGTGCTTTATACCATTCCAACAGGTAAATAATTTTAGTAAAACATATAGAAGACCGCCTTGCATTCAGGGCGGTTTTTTTATTTCGTTAAGTCAACAGTGATGTGTTTTTGCTGATAAAATATCTGCCGTGCATGATAATCATTGCCTATTTTTGAAACGAAAAATCAAACGATAATTTTCATAAAACAAAATGTGTGGCATTGCCGGATTTATTGATTCCAGAATTGCTGAAGGTGATAAAATATTATCGGCTATGCTTGGAAAAATTGCCCATCGAGGGCCTGATGCAAGCCGTACATTCATTAGAGATGATGTTTATTTAGGTCATAACCGTTTAAGCATTATTGACCTTAGCCACGATGCCGATCAGCCCATGCATCTGCAGCATCTCACCATCATTTTCAATGGTGAAATTTATAATTACTTAGAACTTAAAGCTGAATTGCAACAGGCAGGTCATCAGTTTAAAACAAAGAGTGATACAGAAGTAATTTTACATGCCTACCTGAAGTGGGGAAAAGATTGTGTAAACAGATTGATGGGAATGTGGGCCTTTGCCATCTGGGATCAGCAAAAGGAGGAACTTTTTTGCTCGCGCGACCGTTTTGGCATCAAACCATTTTATTACATTCATCAGTCACCTGCATTTTATTTCGGCTCGGAGTATAAAGCATTAAAACCATGTCCGCTGTTTTCAAACAACATCAATACCACACAGGTGAGCCGTGGGCTGCAAATGGGGTGGACAAGCTACCATGACGAAACTTATTTCAGCAAACTGAAGGCATTACCTGCTGCGCACAATCTTGTTTTCAGCAGACGTGACGGCACAGTAAAAATTTCGCGTTACTGGGACATTCACACCGGAAAATATCTTTCACTTACTGCCGAAGAAAAAGCCGCTCAGTTTTTTAAGTTGTTTGATGAGTCGGTGAAGCTGCACATGCGCAGTGATGTTGCAGTAGGAAGTTGCCTCAGCGGTGGCCTCGACAGCAGTGCCATTGTGAGTATGGTGCAGCATCAGCAGCCGGGATTGCCGTATGATTCTTTCAGCATTTATTATGAGGGAAAAGGCGATGTGGACGAACGTCCTTTTGTGAAAGCTGTATGCGATAAGTTTCCATCACTGCAGCCGCATTATTTTTCACCAACAGATGACGACATCAGAGAACATTTTCATCATGCACTTTATCATGCTGATGTACCTGCAACGGGCTCTTCGTTTATATCGCAGTATTTTCTGATGAAACTCATAGCTCAGCATAAAATTAAAGTTGTGCTTGACGGTCAGGGTGCTGATGAATATCTTGCCGGATACAACCATACTGCTTACCGCATGGTTGCCGATTTGTTGGCTTCGTTTCAATGGGGAAAAGCTTGCAGCCTTACAGGTAAGATGGCGCATAACCTTCAGCTTTCAGCCACACAAACCATTGCACATTTCGGAAAAAGTTTTTTGAGTTTGCTGCGCAGCGAACAACAACTTTACTCACTTGAGTACAAACATTATTTTCCATTTTTAAGCACGGATGGTTCCATTCCTTTCAGTCTTGACAAGGTGCCTGGCAACCGTACCGATAATTTTTTATATCATCTGATGTTTGACACCAGTCTGCCCACACTGCTGCAATATGAAGACCGTAACAGCATGGCTTTTTCAATTGAGTCGCGTGTGCCGTTTTTAGATCATCGCCTGGTGGAATTTGCTTTTCAGCTTCGCAATGACGACAAAGCAAATGGTATTTACACCAAGTGGGTGATGCGTCAGGCTCTTAAAGATGTGATGCCGCAATCCATTGTTGAGCGAAAAGACAAAAAAGGATTTGTTACACCGGGAGAGGTGAAGTGGCTTCGAGGTGCACTGGCTCATCTTACAGATGCCGATTTCAAACAGCTTGATTTTTTGAATTACCAAAAAATAAAATCACTGATGGATGAGTATAAACATGGCGACAATAAACATGCTCTTCTCATCTGGCGATTATGCACACTGGCTTACTGGCACAAAAATTTTTGCTGATACGTTAAAGGTCGTTTGCCTTTTCAATCAACTCAGCAATGTCAAGTACTTTTACAGAATCTTCTTTGTTTAGTGTTTTAACACCATCACTGAGCATGGTGTTGCAGAAGGGGCAACCCACAGCAATGTAATCAGGTTTCGATTCGAGAATTTCTTCTGTGCGATCTACATTAATTTCTTTGTTTCCCGGTTCTGATTCTTTAAAAATCTGTGCACCACCGGCACCGCAGCACAGTGCATTTGCTTTATGACGTTTTGCTTCAAACAACTCTGCATCTAATTTTTTTATCACATCACGGGGGGCTTCATATACATCATTGCCTCTGCCCAGATAACATGGGTCATGAAAAACAATTTTCTTCCCCAGAAATTTTCCTCCCTGTATTGTTAGCTTCCCTTCGTTTATCAACTGCTGCAGCAACATGCTGTGATGAATTACCTGATAGGTTCCGCCAAGTTGCGGATATTCATTCTTGAGTGTGTTGAAACAATGCGGACATCCGGTAACAATTTTCGTTATTCCATAACCATTCAGCGTTTGAATGTTCATCAGTGCCTGCATCTGAAACAAAAACTCATTGCCTGCACGCTTGGCAGGATCGCCATTGCACACTTCTTCCGTTCCTAAAACTGCAAACGAAACATTACAACTGTTAAGTATTTTGGCTATAGCACGCGTAATTTTTTGAGCACGCTGATCGAAACTGCTGGCACATCCCACCCAAAAAAGTATTTCAGGTGATTCGCCATTGCTTATAAAGTCCTGTACGGTTCTTACTTTAAGTGTCATTGCTTTTACTTTAATAGTTTAATGATTGTTAGGTTGCAGATTTTACTTATCAATAAGTAACTGCTACATTCAACATAATTATTTTTACAGATGCACATATTCTTATTCCTCATTCTTCCAGTTAAAACGGTCAGCCGGAGAAAACTGCCACGGTGCCTGATTGTTTTCGATTTTGCTGAACATGCCATTCCATTCAGCAGGAGCTTCCGATTGTTCCATAACCAGATATCTTCTCATATCAATAATGATTGACAGCGGATCAATATTTACAGGGCAGGCTTCAGTACACGCATTGCAGGTAGTGCATGCCCATAGCTCTTCGGGTTTGATGTAATCATTAAGAAGAGTTTTTCCATCATCTTTAAAAGTTCCGTTCTTATCAATGTTTGAGCCTACTTCGGCAAGGCGGTCACGGGTGTCCATCATTATTTTTCGAGGCGAGAGCAACTTGCCTGTTATATTGGCAGGACAAACGGAGGTGCATCTTCCACACTCAGTGCAGGTGTAAGAGTCCATCAGTTGTTTCCAGGTAAGGTCCTGCACATCTTTGGCACCAAAGCGCATGGGAGTATCACTTGGTGGCGGTGGTGTCAGTGATGGATCAAGCATCAGTTTCACTTCCTGAGTCACACTTTCCAGATTGGTAAATTCTCCTTTAGGTTTCAGATTGCTGTAATACGTATTTGGAAAAGCCATGATGATGTGAAAATGTTTGGAGTAGGGCAGATAGTTCAGAAAAGCAATAATTCCGATAATATGCCCCCACCAGCAAAATCTTTCAAGGCCCATCAGTCCATCGGTGCTCATGCCATCAAGCAATGGAGCATACATACTGCTTATGGGAAAAGCGCCTGCTACTTTGTAATGTTCCACACCTCGCAGTTGCAGCAACTGGTCGCTCGCATTCATGGTAAGAAACATCGTCATGAGAACAATTTCAGTAAACAAAATTATATTGGCATCGCTGCGTGGCCATGAAGTCATTTCGCGACTCCAGAAGCGTTTCAGCTTTAAGATATTTCTCCGTGCAAGAAATACCACACAGGCAACAATTGTTAGCAGAGCAAGCACTTCAAAACCGGCAATCAGAAAATCGTAGAGTGGGCCAAGGAAAGAAAACACGCGGTGTGTGCCTGCAACACCATCAATCATAATTTCAAGAATCTCAATATTGATAATGAGAAATCCGGCATAAATGATAAAGTGAAAAAATGCAGGTATGGGTCTAACTGTCATTTTGCTCTGACCAAAAGCTACGCGCAGCATGGTTTTCCAGCGTTTGGCAGGTTGGTCGTTGCGGTCTAATGGTTTGCCCAGCAGAATGTTTCTTCGGATTCGTCCTACATTGCGTGCGAAAAAATAAATCCCTGCCGCTAATATGACTGTAAAAATTATCGCCTGAATCATATGAAAATGGTTATGGCACAAATGTAATGGAAACGGCCAAATAGAAAGCAGGTCAGGGGTATGGAAGTTATCAGTATTTATGTTTTGATATTCAGATCTGCTTTTCAAAACATACACTGTTTTTTATATCAGTATATTGCCCATAATTTGGGATGAGGATATTGTTTTTTCGACTTCAGAATCTATAAAGATTCTTTATTTTAATTTTCATTAATTACTATTGATTATGCCACTATTCATTGAGTAAGATGGGATTTCAATCCCCTTCAATAATAATCTTATTGCAATAGTTCCTGTTGCCATCAAACACTTTCACGAAATAAATTCCATCAGAAATATTTTCAGGTGTGATTACCATTTCAGAACGGTTGTAAATATTTTGTTTAAAAATATTCTCTCCAAGAATATTTTGTATTTCTACTGTTCCTCTTGCAATTGGTTTTGCAAACAAGATGTTCAACTTGCCGGTTGAAGGATTTGGATAAACCATCATTGAGTTGGAAGCATGGTTCTCATTCAGTCCAACAGGTAATGTAAGTGTAGCCGAAACAGTGTTGGTGATGATGGCGGGATTATAATCGAAATAAATATAAGCCTTGTTGCTGATTACAGTTCCGGGAGGCAGTCCGGGTTTTCTGTTTATTTTAAACTGAACAAAGCCGTGACTTTCGGGTTCATTGTTGGTGCTGTCGGCAAGGTTTATATCAGGAAAATTAAACCTGAGGACATTGCCCTGAAGTAATTGTGTGATTACATTATGACTTGAAGAAAGAAATGTGAAAGAAGATGCATCCAGATTGTTGCTTAAGGTATCAAGAATGTAAATATCTTCAGCAGGAGCGTTTCCGGTATTCTGGAAATAAACAGTGAAAGTAAAAGCCTGCTGCGAAGTATCAACAGCACCAGAAGGCCACATCTCCTTGCCATTAGGGTCGAATGAATTGAGCACAGGCCAACAAGCGGAGAGTGTGTTATTGGCAGGATTGTTATCACCTGAAGCTGCATTTATATTGAGCAGAACACATACAGTATCGCCAATATTGGCGGCAGTGCTTATGGAGATTTGTATATTAAAATCACTCCAAGGATTTATAAGCGAGAAATCAGGGACAATCCATGTCAGGGTATCACCTGAAACAGTTGTGGGAGCAATGGCTCCGGGTTCAGGTGCAATATAACTGACAGGTCCACTGAGTATGGCCTGAACAGAACCGTTGATATTTGTTGAGCAAAATGTACCGTAGTTTGTAGCGACATCACCTGCTCTTAAATAAAGTATTCGTTGCACTCCCGGACGAATTATACCATTGGCTGAAATACTTTTCGATTCAAGATCAAAACCCGGTTTGCACTGCAGACCGAAATTGGCAAGGCTGTCGTACAAGTTGGAAGCAGAGATGGTTGTTGAATAACTGAAAGAAGACGGGCAAATCACATTAAAAGGAAGCTGAGAGGTATCAATAGTTACTGAATAATTTCCGTAACCGGTATTGAAAGAAAAATCTCCGGATAAGTTGGTCAGAAATTCCTGAACAAATATTCCGGAAGAATCAAGTTTTACGGGAACTATTTTCAAATTATCATCGCTTGCATCTTTTATACAATTGCCATTGACATCCTTAAATA
>JAGVTU010000019.1 GCA_019136655.1 Bacteroidota bacterium | reverse complement strand
ATTAATTGTTTCTGTGTTGTTCGGTCCGATGATGGTTCCCGGTGTAGTCCAATTGAAGTTCATACCTGCCTGTGGAGGTACGCTGTAGTTCACATTGCCGTTACACAATCCGCTTGATGGTCCGGTAATGCTTACAGGACGCTTGGGGACTGTTGGGTTAATGGTTTTACATTTTGGTCCTGTTGATACTCCGCATGAGCTGACTACCGTTACACATATATTTCCAATGTTATTGTAGTTATTCTGGAAGGTTACCTCTACACTGTTGGTACCTGCTCCCTGTGTTACACCTGAGTTGGAAGGTGTTGTCCAGTTGTAGGTAGCTCCTGAAATATTGGCTACGCTGTAGGTCTGCACTGCATTGGGGCAGGCTGTAAAGGTTCCGGTGATAGGACCAATGACTGCTGCCGATACAGATGAAGATATAGTCATACATTTTGTCGGGCTGGTAAAGCAACCTACCTTGGCTGCTACACACAGCGTTCCTCCTGTCCATGCAGGTCCAAAGTTTACAGTTGCATTTTCAGTTGTTCCTGTTACAGTAGCGTCTCCGGTGATAGTCCACTCATAAGAATCAGCACCTGTTACAGGTGTACAACTGTATGCCACATTATTTGTGTTGGCGCAGGCTATAGTATTACCGGTAATACTTGCAGGTGTTGAAACTGTTCTGCGAATCATAACTGCCCTGTAAGGACTGGTACCACAAGCATTGGTGGCTTCTACACGAATAACATAGGTTGAATTTACGGTTGTTCCGAATTCTACGTCTATGCTGCTGTTGCCATCAGCAGTTAAAAAGTTTACCCCTGTAATATTTATTCCCGGATACCAGTGATAACTGGCAGCATCAGTTGCACTCGTACTCAATGTATATGGCCCGTCTGTTGGGTTAGGACACACACTTATTGGTGCACCGGTAATTGGATCAGGTTGTGAAGGCGGTGCAGCATAATCATAAGTAAGAGTAACGTCAATAGTTGAACTACATCCATTCACATCACTCACATAAATTGTAGTGGTTCCTTCTGATAAATCAGGTACTGTTGCCTGTGCTGTTCCTTGGTAATAATTCACAAAATCAGCAGTAAAATCATAATCAGGAGTGCCACCTGTTGCACCAATGGTAGCTGTTCCGTCACTGCCACCCATACAACCTACATTTTGTGTGCTGATAATGTTCAGTGTAGGGTTTGGATTTACTGTAACTTGAACAGAATCTACGTCAGTACAGCCATATTGATTTGTAACTACCACGGTGTAGTATCCGGTATAAGATGAGTTTGGACCTGTTATAGTAGGGTTTTGTATAGTGCTGTTAAATCCGTTAGGGCCACTCCATGAATATGAATTGCCGGATCCCTGTCCGGGTGCTGTATTGTCTCCATAAAGTGATATATCAAATCCGTCACACACATCGCCACCACTACTTGCAACGGCAGTTGGAGCCGGTGAAACGGAGAATGACCAAACACTGCATGAGGAACCACCTCCCGGAACCTGAGGTACCACCATCCAGTAGTAAACACCGCTTGCCACTGTAGCAGCATAGGTGGTGTCAGACTGATTGGCTGAAACCAGCGTTGTTGGAGGGTTATTGCCATCAAAATACACATCATAACCTGTAGCACCTGCAAAAGTATTCCATACCAGATTCACTGTTCCATTGGAAGGGCAACCACTTCCACCATTCGAAGGTGCAATCGGATTTAAAAGACATGCTTGTGGTGCCTCAATATATACTTCATCCAAAAATATATTATTACCAAAAGCACTGATTGCCGAAAAAATAACATAACGCCCACTACCCGCTGAACCTGATGGCATATTAAAGGTGTATTCATACCATTGATTAGCTACTGCTTCAACAGGAGAAAGCGAATAACTTCTGTTTATCGTTCCTAAAAGTGTTGCGCCCGAAAGATTAGGTGCCGTGTTATAATACACTAATACTCTGTCAGCATTGGATGTATAACCATTATCTCTGTACATTTTAAATCTTACCTGATAGTTATTGTTAGGAAAATTCATTGGCGCAGAAACTAAATTTGCCTGTGTGCCTGAACTATAGTTATAACTATTAAAATAAGCCATTCCGGCACCTATTGGTGTTACAGAAGGATTAATGCCTGATGTTGATCTCTGCCATAATCCGGTACCACTTACCTGATTATTCTGCCAACAGGATGGAGCAAATGTTACACCATTAAAATCCTGCAAATAAGGGAAAGTGCTATTATCTGCACATGGAGTAGTAAACGCTGCACTTGTAGCCCAGGTGCTGTAGCCACTGCCTCCGCAATCGCTGCGAACATGCAGATAGTATGTTGTATTGCCTGATAATCCGCTTACACTGGTACTGGTGCCTGCAAATGGAGTACCTGAGCCCGGAGGTGTAGCAGAAGTAGTTACGGCATATTGATATCCATTTGAAGGCGGTATGCCCGGAGCTGTCCAACTGATGTTGGCTGTGGTTGCACTTGTAGCAGAGCCTGTTGGTGCTGTTGGAGATAAACATGCTGGTTGTGCCTCAATATATACTTCATCCAAAAATATATTATTACCAAAAGCACTGATGGCTGAAAAAATAACATAACGCCCACTGCCCGCTGAACCTGATGGCATATTAAAGGTGTATTCATACCATTGATTAGCTACTGCTTCAACAGGAGAAAGCGAAAAACTTCTGTTTATAGTTCCTAAGAGTGTTGCCCCCGAAAGATTAGGTGCCGTGTTATAATACACTAATACTCTGTCAGCAGTGGATGTAAAACCATTATCTCTGTACATTTTAAATCTTACCTGATACAAATCGGTTGGGAAACTCATAGGTGCGGAAACTAAATTTGCCTGTGTGCCTGAACTATAGCTATAACTATTAAAATAGGCCATTGCGGCACCTATAGGTGAAACTGTTGGAGAACTTCCTGAAGTTGATCTTTGCCATAATCCGGTACCACTTACCTGATTATTCTGCCAACAGGATGGAGCAAATGTTACACCATTAAAATCCTGCAAATAGGGGAAAGTACTATTATCAGTACAAGGAGTTTTAAAAGATGCACTTGTAGCCCAGGTGCTGTAGCCACTGCCACCGCAATTGCTGCGAACATGCAGGTAGTAAGTTGTATTAGCTGTCAATCCGCTAACACTGGTACTGGTGCCTGCAAATGGAGTACCTGAACCGGGAGGTGTAGCAGAAGTAGTTACGGCATATTGATATCCATTTGAAGGTGGAGAACCGGGAGCTGTCCAACTGATGTTGGCTGTGGTTGCACTTGTAGCAGAGCCTGTGGGTGCTGTTGGAGCTGGACAGGAAGGAGGTGGACTAATATCAAACCGCATATTAGGCCTGTTTTGACGATCTGTAGCACTTGCAGAAGTGCCTGAGGTCATACTGCAACCTGCAACATAATCAGCATAATAACCAAAAGTGCGCGAAACTCCTGAACCTAAATTCGTACATTGAACTCCATAATTCGAACTATAAGATGAATTATCCCTGCAAACTTCTACCAAGATGTTAGAAGTTCCGTCCCATAAGTATGGTGTTGATAATGTATAAGTATTCCATCCTGTAGTTGGAGTTACAGTTGCTGCACTATATACAGTAGTAAGTCCTGATAATGTAAGGGAATTAATATTAGTAGTGCCCGCAGGTATCAATGTCATTTTTATATTGACATTAGCAGGACTCGGAGATCCCAAGGAAGTGAAATTAAATGCAACAGAAGTAATATTACCTGTTGATGCACCTAATCCGGTCAACTCAGATGCCAGATACAAATATTGTATTCTGTTGTCATGCCAGTATGTTGTGTACGGAGTTATACCGGATGTGGTAATTGAGGCAGTGCCTGTGCCCACCTGATAAATAACTGCCATGGATTTGTTTGTTACAAGCAGCATCACTGCCAGTAAACAAAACCATAATGAATGAAGACGCCTTAGCGTTCGTGCCCATCGCAGTGGGCGTGTTTGGTTTTTGTAATGAATCATGTTATGTTATTATTGATTTTATTTTTTGAAAAGTAATTTATGTAATAAAAAACTCTGATTAAACAAGGAAAAATAAACAGAAATTTTTTCTTGGCAATTCGGATGAATTCAAGTAGGGTAAAAACATATTGATTATAAAATTCATTAAAAAGTCTTCAGTAAGAATTCAGATTTATAATTCAAAAATATAATAAATCTTTGAAATTTGAATGCAGCAGGTGTTTTTTTTAAACATTAACAACTAATCTGTTGAAATACAATGTTGAAGAAGCAATAGATTTAAAATCCAAAAATGATATTTTGTTGAATCACGTCATTGCAAAATGACTAATAAGCTAAGCTTTATATCACATGTTAAGTTGGAGTTTTTTATTATTCTGATTTAGGCAATTCACCCAACAATTAAGTACACTCACCTAAAAATTCGGGTATTGGAAAGTCTCCTTATGTAGCTTGCATACTCAAATTACCAAAACAGTATTAATATGAAACAATTAAACAGAAAATCAATCGCACGTTATGGTTTGTTTATTGGAGCTATAATAGTGCTGAGTTTGTATTCAGGCAAACTCAAAGCGCAAACAACCCTGATTGACCCCGCAGGAGCCGGTGGTTTTGAATTGGGTTCTACTTTCGCAGCCAATGGCTGGACTGATGCTCAAAGTGCATCCGGTAACAAATGGTATGTAGGTACTTTTACTAAAACTGCCGGAAGCCGTGGTGTATATGTTGGTACATCATCATCCAACAACAATTACACGAAGTGGAATATACCTTCAGCATCACGTGTGCAGCATTTTTACAGGGATGTTTCTTTCCCTGCAGGCGAAACAGATATTACTCTGTCATTTAAATGGCGTTGTGAAGGAGAGTATAATCTCGATGATATTAAAGTATTTCTTGCTCCTACAGGTGTTACACCTGCCGCAGGTACTGCCATTAATAATACATACCTTATTGGGGGAGCATATGATGGCGAAGGAACATATCAGACAGTTACAATTAAACTGGCTGCAGCAAATGCAGGTACAACTAAACGATTGATATTTCAGTGGAGAAACGATAACAACTTTGGAGGTACAAATCCTGCAGGAGCTTTTGATGAGATATCATTGGTTACATGTTTACCATTGCCTGCACCAACAACAACCAGTGGAAGTCTTTGTGATTTAGGAGGAGTGCCGGTAAGTGCAACACCGGGAGCAGGAGGCAATTCCATTGATTGGTGGGATGCACCTACAGGAGGTAATTTATTATTGCCTAATTCTTTGAGTGCATTAGTGAATGTAAATGCTACAGGAAGCTATACTTTTTATGCAAGCACTTTAAATACAACAACAGGTTGCGGAAGTGATGTAAGAACTGCAGTAACTGCAACTGTTTATCCTAAATTAACTTCCAATCCATCTGCAACCGTAACTAATGGTTGCCCTCCTTATAATACAACGGTGAATGGCGGTGTTTTACGTACAGCTAAAAGTACGGTTAGTTATTCAGTGCCTGATAATAATGTAGCAGGAGTTACAAGCAATGTAAGTGTTTCAAATTTTTCTACATCACTTAACAATACAACAGTGCGTATAGAACAGGTAAAATTTAATATCAATCACACCTATGACGGTGATTTAATTATTAAACTTATTGCTCCTGATGCATCACAGTTGGTATTGGTTAACCGCAGAGGTAGTTCAGGTAATAATTTCACAAATACCGTAATTAAAACCGGTGGTACTCCTATAGCATCGGGTTCAGCACCTTTTACAGGAACTTATGCTCCTGATTTTCCTTTCAGCACATTCAACGGAAAAAATATTAATGGTACATGGGGATTGAATGTTTCAGATCGTGCAGGAGGAGACGTTGGTACCTTGCTCAACTGGGAAATCAGCTTTGTGGATGATAACGGCCTTACTTATACATGGACTTCAACACCTCCGGGCTTTACCAATAGCAGTTCTGAATTTACAACAAGTATTAATTCAAGTATTACATTTAATCTTACGGTAGATAATACTTCGCAGGGTTGCAGTGCAACAGGTAATATTGCTTTGTCAGCATCGCCCGCACCTTTGCCTGTAGCAAGTAGTGGTGGCGATGTGTGTGAAGGTACGGATATATACCTAAACAGTGACAACTTTGCTCCAGGTCAAAGCAGTGGAAATACATTTGCATGGAGTGGTCCAAACGGTTTTACAAGCACTCAGCAAAATCCTGTAATAAGCAATCCCGGCTTTAGCGCCAGTGGTACTTATACTGTAGTTGTTACCAACCAGTATGGATGTACAGCAAGTGCTACTACAGATGTAATTGTTAACCCCAATCCTACACTTAGTATTGCAAGTCAGGGCTACATAGGCTGTGATGGAACAGTGGATTTAGATGCAACAAATGGAACTGCACCTTATGATTTTACTTATGATTTTGTTAACTACAATCAGGATGGAGTGTTTTCAGGAATTACAGCTCCGGGAAGCATTACAGTTTATGCAAGCGATGCCAACGCATGTCAGGCAACTCCATTACTTGTGAATTTTTCGCAGCGCACTTTTGATATTACTTCAGTAGCCGGAGCAAATGGTAGTATTTCCCCTTCAGGTGTAACAGCTGTTAACTGTGATGGAAGTATAACATATACCATTACACCTGCCAACTGTAATTATGAAATCTTAGATGTATTTGTTAACGGTTCGAGCGTAGGCGCAGTAAGCACTTATACATTTAGTAATGTGATGAGTGAAGACTCCATACGTGCCGAGTTCGCACTGAGAGATCAGCCGGAGGCTCCAACAGGTGCAGTGACTGATGCCTTTGGTGATGAAATTTGTATTGGAGGAAATGTACAGCTTACTGCCAATGGCGGAGCATTTGGTGAAATGAGTGGTGTTTACAAATGGTATAAAGGTAGTTGTGGAGGTGTACTTGCAGGTACTGGTCAGAACATTACAGTGAATCCAACGACAACAACTACTTATTATGTACGAATTGAAGATGCTTGTGGTAACATAACAGCATGTGTTCCTGTGGTAGTGAATGTAAAAACAAGCGGTCCTGCAAATAATGTGGATGTGCCTATAACTGGTATGCCTGATAATGCCTGTCCGGGAACAACGGCAAGTCTGTCAGTTCCATCAGTAGTAAATGCATCAAGATATATTTGGGATGGCCCTCCGGGTACAACATTTGACGGAAATCCATCACCTTTTACTTCAATGTCACCTAACGTAAACATTGTATTTGGAACAACAAATAACTCAATGTATAAAATTGGAGTACAAGCAGGTAACAGTTGCGGAAATACACTTCGTAAAATTCAAAAAACACGTTATATGGTGTCAGTTCCTGCAGCTATCAGCGGAGCCACTACCATGTGTGCAAACACTTCAGGAATATATAGTATCAATCCTGTAGAAGGAGCCAGCAGCTATGCATGGACTATAACCGGTGATGCAACAGTTAGCGGAACAAGTACAACAGCCACAGTTAACTTTGGTCCCGCCTGGAATGGTGGTACTTTATGTGTAACTGCTAAAACAAGTTGTTATACTTCACCTGCAAAATGTTTAACTATCAGCACATCAGCATCACCTTTAAATGCTATCTCAGGTTCATTTACTGCATGTCCAAACAGTACACTTACTTATAGTGTTCCTGCATCATCAGGTGCTGCCAGCTATAACTGGACTCTGCCTGCCAATGCAACCGGAAGTTCCTCAACAAACAGTATTAACGTTAGCTTCCTTCCGGGATATAATAATGTAGGAAATATTTGCGTGAGTGTGACAAGTATTTGTGGAGTAACATCAGCAGTGAAATGCAAAACAGTAGCACCCGGACTTCCTGCACGCCCGGCTTCTATTAATGGTATTGGCAACGGCTTGTGTAATTTGTCAAACGTGAATTATTCTGTGTCAAGTGAGCCAGGAGTTACTTATAACTGGACTGCACCGGGTTCAATCGTAGGAAATGGTAATAGTTCTGTAAGTATTAATTACAGTACTTTCACTACAGGTCAGGTATGTGTTTCCGCCACCAATGGTTGTGGTACAAGTGCTGAGCGTTGTATTCCGGTTAAAGGTGCACCAAGTACACCGATAGCTCTGACTACTGATCCTACTGACTGGTGTGCCAATGATGCAGGAATTGAATTTACTGCTGATGTAAGCAATGTAACAGGTGTTTATAGTCTGGCATGGACTTACCCTGCAAGCACAACCTATGTTCAGGGTGGTGGTAACAGTTCTTCACTTGTGTTGGATTGGGGTAGCAGCAATGGTGTAGTTACTGTAACAGCCAGCAATGCATGTGGCAGTGGTACACAAACCAAAAATGTATTGCTGAACTGCAGAGAAAGTGAAATGACTCAGGCAGCTAAACTGAATGTTTATCCTAATCCTACTGCCGGAATGGTGAATGTGGAATTTACTTCTGAAAAAGGAAATGCACAGATTACTATGATGGATTTGAGTGGAAGAATGGTGATGCAGCAGACACAGCAAGTGGTTGCAGGTCAAAACAACATTCAGATTGATCTCAGTAGATTTGCTAAGGGAACTTATATGCTCAACCTTCGCACTTCTGATGGAAATCATCAGGTGAAAGTTGTGGTTGAATAAACTCCAATGTAAATAAGACTTATTAATACTTAAAGTCTGGTAGTGAGAGCAGCGCAAAGCGCTGCTCTCATTGTTTTTATAATCCTGTTATCATTTGTAATTAGTTAATTTCGCAGTACAAATTGTATTTTAGAATTACTTAATTGAAAAGTTTCTTTGATTGTAGATATTGATTTGTCATTTTTTGTTGCTGATGCAAGGCAAATAAAGCTTAAAGTTTTAAGGCTTGATACTGAAGATGTCATCACAGGAGGCAATAAATCTTTTAAACTTAAATACAATCTTCAGGAAGCAAAAAATTGTAATAAAAATTGCATCGTTACTCTGGGAGGTGCTTTCAGCAATCATATTGCTGCAGTGGCACACCAGTGTAACCGTGAAAATCTGAAGTCGGTTGGAATCATCAGAGGTGACGACTTATTGCAACGAAATGTAACTCTTAAACGTGCTGAAGAGGATGGAATGAAACTGATTTTTGTAAACAGAAAAGATTATCACGAATTACGTACAGCAGATGAAACCCTGTTGCAAAGTCTAATCAAACCTTTGTTGGAACAAAATGCCATTGACAGTACGACTTGTTATTTGGTTCCGGAAGGAGGAAATAATCAGTTGGGATTTAAAGGCAGTTGTGAAATATTAAATCTGCCGACAGATGACTACGATTTTGTATGTTGTGCTGCAGGTACCGGCACTACCCTTGCAGGATTGGCAGCATCCATCAAGCCTCATCAAACCGCAGTTGGCATTGCCGCAGTGAACGATTATGATTTTATAAATAAAAATGTCTCAACTTACCTTAGCCAAAGTCAAAGTCACGGAGAATATAAGTTAATTATGGATTACACATTTGGCGGCTTCGGAAAAAGTAATCCTGAGCTGCGAAAATTCACAGAAGAGTTTAGTGCGCTTACTTCCATTACCATCGAACCTGTTTACACCGGAAAAATGTTCTATGGTATTTTGCAAATGATAAGAAAGGGAGAATTCCCTCAAGGTAGCAACATCCTTTGTGTACACACAGGAGGATTGCAGTATCTTCAAATATAAGTGGAGGATAATTTTAATTCGGAATACAAGATTCGGGTTTTATCTCATTCCAGTGTTTTTTCATACTATCTTTGCACACGGCAAGCCGCTCTGCCGCTCTTTCGTTTTTAAACGTTAGGGAGGAAAGTCCGGACAACACAGAGCATCCCGCCTTCTGTTAAAGAAGGGTACAGCAGAAGCAATGATGCTGTAACAGAAAGTGCCACAGAGAACATAATTCCGGAGGCAACGTGTTGCATCCGGTAAAGGTGAAAACGTGAGGTAAGAGCTTACGTGGACAGGCAGTAATGCCCGTGCAAGGTAAACCTCGGGAGTTGAAAGGCAAAATAAATCACGAACATGCAGCTGCTCGTTGCTGCATGTGCTGAAAAGTACATCTTCGTGAAGGGTATGCCGCAACAGACAAATGGCAGAGAAACAATGAAGCAATTCATTGTTTACAGAATCCGGCTTACAGGCTTGCTTTTTCTTTTTAGCTTACCGCACTTTTAAATACTTTAGCCCCGATGAAAAAGTGGTTACTGTATTTAAGCAACAGGCATGAGATAATTTTCAAACTGATCATTTTTTGTTTGACGGTTTGGGCTATTCTGCAGATGATGCCTCATCAGGTACGTTACAAATTTGATTATTCTATTTCAAAACCTTGGACCGAGAAGGACCTGATAGCACCTTTTGATTTTGCTATTCTTAAAAATAAAGATTCACTTCAGGCAGAAAAAAGACTGCTGCTGGATAATTCAGTTTTGTTTTTTGACTGTGATACTTCTGTGCCGGGTGTTGTGTTGGAAAGAGCTTTGGCCAAAGCATCGGCTAATGATAAGTCTGTTGAACAGGAACTCAATGCAAACATTTCACAACTTAATTATGAGCTCTACAAAAGAGGTGTAGCCGATGAAATGGTAAGGAGCATGAAATATGGGCAGGCTAAAATTATTGACGGTGATGAATTGATTCCTGCCACAGAATTTTGTTTTGAGAATGATGCCATTGAAGCTTTGAAGCATATTGCATCCGGCTTGAAAATGGAAAATGCTGATATGGCAATAAGCACGCTGGCACCTCTTGTAGTCAACAATCTTACAGTGGATAAGGTGATGACGGAGCGGTATAAAAATCAGCTTATAGAATCAGTTTCAGAAACACGTGGTGTGGTTAGAAAAGGAGAAGTGGTAGTATCGAGAGGTGAAATTATTACTCATGATAAATTTCAGAAATTGGAATCGCTTAAGCAGATTTCAGAAGAGTTTGCCAAACCAAACCGACATGTTTTGTTCGGGCAGATTATTCTGGTTGTTCTGTGTCTGCTGTTTATTATGATTTTTCTCGCACAACTGCGTAAAGATATTTTTCATTCCAACAGACGTATCCTCATCATTATGCTGATGGTGATTTTCGAAATATTGATATATACCTGGTCTCTGAAAACGGAAGTGGTTAGTATGTACATGGTTCCTTTATGTATTATGCCAATTGTAATACGTACTTTTTTCGATACCAGACTGGCCTTGTTCAGCTATGTGATGACCATATTGATTTTAGGTTCCATAGCATCAAATGGGTTTGATTTTGTATTCACGCAGATAAGTGCAGGTATCGTAACTATCTTCAGTATTAAAAATATGAGGAGAAGGTCACATGTGTTTTGGGCAGTGCTGCTGGTTTATGTTGCATATTTCATTTGTTATTTCAGTCTTGAAATAATCCATACAGGCAACATGGTAAAAGTCAATTGGGAAAATGCATTTTGGTTGCTGGCAAATGTGTTGCTGACCTTGTTTGCTTATCCTCTGATTTATTTCCTAGAACGAATTTTTAAAGTTACTTCCGATATTTCATTAATAGAACTTGCAGATAGCAACAATCCGTTGTTACATGAGTTGAGCATGAAAGCTCCCGGTACATTTCAGCACTCGCTTCAGGTTGCAAATATTGCAGAAGCTGCCATGTATAAAATTGGTGGTAATGCTTTGCTGGTAAGGGTAGGAGCACTATATCATGATATCGGAAAGATGGATATGCCCCTTTATTTTATCGAAAATCAGGTAAGCGGTGTAAATCCACACGATGATTTGTCATTTGAGGAAAGTGCAGGTATCATTATCAGTCATGTTATCAAAGGAGTTGAAAAAGCTAGGCGTAACAGACTTCCTGATTTGGTTATTGATTTTATCAGAACACATCATGGTACTACCAGAGTGCAATATTTTTACGAATCATTTCTAAAAAATTATCCTGATAAAATAATTGATGAGAATGCGTTTCACTATCCCGGACCTAAACCTTTTAATCGAGAAACTGCTGTGCTGATGATGTCAGACTCTGTGGAAGCTGCTTCAAGAAGTATGAAAAAGCATGATGCAGCATCTATTAATAAATTAGTGAATGATATTATAGATAACCAGATAGCGCAGAATCAGTTTTCGAATTGCGACATTACTTTCCGAGATATAACAGAATTGAAAAAACTTTTCTGCAAAATGCTTGGAAGTATTTATCATGTAAGAGTAGAATATTCCGCTGCGGGAATTTAATTGCCGTTGATGTTGTTTTGCTTTCCCTGGTTGAATAAACTGAGGATTGTAATAAATAGAAAAATACCCGGAAACAACATCAGCCACCATGCATCCATATTTTCTTTTGCCTGAGCAAGCAGACTGCCCAGTGTAACTGTGTCAGGTCCCATCCCTAATCCTAAAAACGATAATCCTGATTCAGTCAGGATAACTGATGCCAATCCAAATAAAAACAATGGCCTTACAACTGTTTTCAGATTTGGAAGTATATGCCTGAATATAATTTGTGATGTTGAAAGGCCCGATGCTATACAACTTTCAATAAAACCCTCTTGTTTCATCTTCAGCACTTCGGCTCTGATAATTCTTGCAAGGTCAGTCCACATAAGAAGACCGAAGATAACAGCAATCTTAAATGCTGATGGCTGAAAGAAAACTGAAAGTGTGATAATGAGAATAAGTTGCGGTACCGAAATAAAAAGTTGTGTAGTTGCTGTTATCCATCTGTCAGGTGAAAAATTTATTTCTTTTCGTGCAATGACAAATCTGTCTGATATTCTTTTAAGCACCAATAAAATTGATGTAATAATGATTATTATGAAAAGAATTTTGAATAAAAAATAGAATGAGCTGTTACCTGAAAAAAACATTCGCCATTCATTGCTGAAAATATGACAACCGTAAAACCATATTGCCCAGAATAAGAAAATAAAAAACAAGATTGCTGACCATGATATTCGAATACCATACATACTATAATAACCTGACAGAATTCCCATCACCAAAGCAATGATTAAAGCAATGACCATTGCAGTAACAGCAATAAACAAACTATGTCGTAAACCAAATACCACACCTGCTGCAACATCAGAGCCAATAGCATCTGTTCCCATCCAGTGATGAAACCTGAGAGGTATTACTGATTTTTCGCCCTGAGAATTGTGATAATAATTCTTTTCAAAAGGACTGTGTGGTCCTGAATTTTCTGCATCTGCAACTCCTGAAGAGTAGGGAATGAGAGCAAAAAAACCACTGTTGTTTTTTCCGTCAAGACGTTGTTGACGGTAGTCTGTATAACCTGTTTGTGATTCTGAGGAGTCGAAGAAAAAAGGTTTTTCATTGGCAACAAAAGGAGCAGCAATTGACAGGAGCGTTATGAAACTCAGCCACAGGACAGATAGTTTTCTAAATCTTTTTTTCATCAGGCAGCTGAGGGTTTTATTCTGGGATCGAGACGATAAACAGCAATATCAACTAAAGCATACATGACTATGGTTGCAAAACCTGATATTAGAATGATTGCAGAGAGCAATGGAAAATTTCTGGAAAGGCAAGCACGTACAATTTCATTCCCCATTCCGGGAATTGAAAATAGCGTTTCAATGATAACAGAGCCTCCAATTATTGCAGGAAAAATATTTGCCAGTAATGAAATCAATGGCGGAAGTACATTCTTCAATGCATGTTTATATACGATTGTTTTTTCGTCTAATCCTTTGGCACGGGCAGTGACAATGTAAGGCAATGACATTTGGTTTTGAAGTAATTCCCCCGCAGTGCTAACAGCAAATGCGAGCAACGAAAAAGTGTAACATATCAAAGGAAGAATCAGATATGGAACACTTGCCCATAATTTGCCTGCTATCGAAACGTTGTCATTCATTCCAATCGGTTTCACTCCTGACGAGGGAAAAATATTCAGTATATCAGGATTTGAAAAAAGAAACAACAATATCACTCCTGCCAAATAAACCGGCATGGCATAGCCTGTTGCAGCAAAAATTCTGATGAACTTATCTAAGGTTTTATTTTTCTTGGAAACTATCCAGGCAGCAAGAGGAATTCCAATACTGAATGCAAGGAGAATAGCTGTTAACGAAAATCCCAACGACCATGCAATTTTATTTTTTAGCAATGAGGTAATTTTTTCTCCGGTGAAAAAGGATGTTCCAAGGTCGAGGTGTATCAGTCCATGAGATAATGGTCCGCCAAAAAACCAGTCATTAAAACGGTTGTCTGCACTGAAGGATATTGCAGGAATATATGCTCTGTAAGAATGAGGTTGTTCTGCGAGTTTTTCCCAGGAATGTTTGAGCATGTTGGTCAATGGACGAAATTCAGTTAAAGAATGGTCATTCTCTGTCATCGTCCATACACTGTCCATATTGGTTGAAGCGCTGTTCTTTTGTATGAATTGCAGATAACCTGAGAATTTTTCAATCGCTGAAGAGTTGTATTTTTTGTTTAATCCAGACAATACCTCATCAGTGTACTGACAATTACGTGCAAAAAGATAAACTTCCTTACTGTTCCCATATTTGCGAAGTAATTTTGAGTAATTATCTTTTTTAGTTTCTGTAGCAAAATAAATTTCATATCCTGTTTCGGCAAGGCTCGACATACGGAAATAAAAAAGCGGTTTGTCAATTCCCATGCGATGGGCCATTTCAATCTTTTTTATTTCATAATCATAAGATGAAACAGATACTTTTTCCTGACGAAGCAATAAGTTATCTAATGCATCACCCGGCATTTGCACAGCAATAAAGAATGAGGCTAAAATAACGGCAACTCCGGAAAGTAAATAAATGGCAAGTTTTTTTGTCAGTGACGTATTCATGCCATGTGTTTTAAGGGGTGGTGCTTACGTAATTTGCTGCCTGTCGCAATTGCAAAGTGTTCAGCAACAATCCGGGTCTTTCGAAATACATATTTACATTGCCGAATCGCTTGTGAACAACCACTCTGCGCAGTGAGTTGAACAAAAAAATGTAAGGTTGTTCATCAGCAACCATCTGCTGAAAACGTTTATCCAAATCATTTCTTTTGTCATCATCCATAGTATATCGAATACTGTCAATCAGTGCATCTGAAGCTGCATTTCCGAAACCTGAATAATTGTCGCCATTGTCAGTCCAGCTATTGCTGTGCCACAGTTGTGTGAAATCTTCAGGAGCTACACCGGTAGTCCACACACTCATCAGCATATCAAAGTCATGTGAGCGTGCTTTTTCAATAAATGTTGGCACATCAAGCGGAACTATATTCATAATTATTCCTGCTTTTTTTAGTGCTGACGAATAAAGCAAAGCTAAATCCTGCCAGTCAGTTATTCCTGCATAGATGTGTAAATCAAATTTAAAGTCAACAGTTTTTTGTTGTATGGTTTTATCAAGAATTCCATCGTTGTTGCTGTCAGCCCATCCTGCACTGTGCAGCAGCTCCACTGCTTTTTCATAATTATATTCAGTAGGTTTTAGTTTGTCATTGTAGTTGTATTTGTAACAGCATACAGGCCCGGCCTGACGAATTCCCTGACCTTTGTAAATTACATCATTAATTTGCTGATAGGGAACCAGCATTGCCAGTGCTTTCCTTACATTGACATCATTAAAAAGAGGTTTGTGTTTTTCTCCGTCAGGCTTCATATTGAATGCTGCAAACGAATAATTAAAAGTTCCGGTAAATTTTGAATAATAATTTCTGTTGAACATGGAATCCTGCTGCAATGTTGCCAGTGTTTTTACCGAAAGTGTAGTGCTGGCATCGAAATTCTGTTTTTTAAATTCAAGTAAGTTGACATTTGGATCAGCACTTACTTTAAAAATCATTTTTTGTGGATAGCTTTTTTCGGATTTAAGAGAAGAGTTGTCTGTCCAGTGATTTTTTTTCTTTTCCAAAACCAGATACTGCCCATGCTCCCATTCAGTAACCTGGTAAGGCCCCAAACCACTTAATTTTTTCAAATCAAATCCTGTTTCTCCTGCATTAAAATCTTTAAACCAGTTAACTACTTTTTGATTTTGTTTACCTGAAAAATTTTTATCTGCCACATCACCTATACCAAATTGCCCAAGTAGATTTTCCGGGTCATGAAATTTTCTTTGCAGGATGATGATATCGCTCCAGATAGCTACATCCTGAACATAAGGTTTGTTAACTTTCAATTTAAACTCAAGCGGATGCTCAGCACTTAAAATAATATTATTGAAGTTGTCAAGATATGGTTTGAAAAAATCATTTTGAGTAAGTACACATTTATACACTTTCAGTGTAAAAATTATATCATCTGTTGAAAGTGCATCACCATTATCCCATTTTGGTTCTTTGTGTAATTCAAAAGTGTAGGTACTGTCGGAAGCGTTAAAAACAGGAAGCTTTTCGGCAAGTTCAGCAGTAAGTTTATTGGTTTTGTAATCAGTGGCAATGAGTCGCCCCTGAGTGTATTGCATAATTTCAAGGCGCATCAGTGTTTGACCGTTGGTTGGATGCAGGTTATCCGGTTCCTGCAGTACCTGATACACCAGTGTATTGTCAGTTTTCCAGCTTTTGTCGAAGTAATTTACATCCGGCAGGTGAATATAATTCAGAC
Source organism: Bacteroidota bacterium (assembly GCA_019136655.1). Classification (GTDB taxonomy): domain Bacteria; phylum Bacteroidota; class Bacteroidia; order AKYH767-A; family OLB10; genus OLB10. Next base: position 41,533 of record JAGVTU010000019.1, on the reverse strand, counting down.
TGTCAGAAACTGACGCTACATCGTATTTCTTTTCCTCTTTTGTATGGCAGGCCGTCAGGATGAGAAACCCCAATACAATTAACAATAGCAACACTTTTTTGCTCATGGAGACAATATTAATACATATTGACCCTGAAAAAAAATTATCCTTCGATTGAGATTTTGTTTACAACTACTTTTTGTTACCTTTGCCGCCCGTCTTAAACCCAGATTATTCAGTTTACCGGAAAATCTGCTTAAAAGTGGAATTTTTATCACAAAAGAGCAGGTAAAAAGTAGCTGTAGAATTTGAGTGAAAGGTGAGGTGCCTGAGAGGCCGAAAGGAGCAGTTTGCTAAACTGTCGTACGGGGAAACCTGTACCGTGGGTTCGAATCCCACCCTCACCGCAAAAGGTTGCCTGTCGGTAGGTACCGCAGAAATGCAGTTCTTTGATTGTTTTAAATTTTGGAAGTATGTTCAAAATACATTTTCAGTAGTATAGAGCACCTTTCATTAAATTTCGGGGTGTAGCGTAGCCCGGTTCATCGCGCCTGCTTTGGGAGCAGGAGGTCGCAGGTTCGAATCCTGCCACCCCGACCACTATAAAAGTCTAAAGTGTTTTTCGCTTTAGACTTTTACATTTACGGCCATTGGGTCCCGTAGCTCAGCTGGATAGAGCAACTGCCTTCTAAGCAGTAGGTCATTGGTTCGAATCCAATCGGGATCACTACTTTTCCTGAGGTTGATTTTTCTGACCTTTTTATCTCTAAAATATTTCTTTTTTCAATCTGCGTAACTTCTTGCCTGAAAGAAATATTGTAATCAATTGGTAAAAGAATCATTGTTCCATCATGTTGTGGAATTTCCATTCGTTTTACATCTGACTAAAAAACGAAATCATGGAATTCATCTATTCAAACCGGTGGTGCGATCTCATGTTCGAAAACCGGAATAAAAAGTATGGTGCTTATTACCTGCGAAGAAAAAATGCAGACTATCTAATCTTAAGCCTCTTTATTGCATTGGCAATATTATTATCCGGATTAGGTCTTTTTTATCAGCTTGGTGGTCCGTCTGAAGAATTGATTGAACACTACAGCGACAAATCAAAAAAAGCAGATGATGTAATTTATACCATTGAAAAATTTTTGCCTCCTGCTATGCCTGCTTCACCTCAGAAACCTGTTGCACCTGCACCAACACCTGTGCAAGTAAAAGGACAGGGTTTACCTGTAGTGGTTGACAGGACTGAAACAAATGTTCCAACTATTCCTTCGATTATTCCAAACACAAATGCAGTGAACACTGATATTCCTGTGATAACAGGAAACAATAATTCAACCACTTCCGGTGGAGGAGAAAATTCGGGAACAGCATCTACTGCGCCAATGCTCAACCCGGAGGTAATGCCTGAATTTCCGGGAGGGGAAGAAGCTCTTGTCAGGTTTTTACAAAAGAATATTCGTTATCCGCAACAACTGTTGATGAGTGGTGTGCAGGGTACTGTTTACCTGGGTTTTGTGGTTGATAAAACCGGTAACATCACTGACATTAAAGTATTGAAAGGAGTTGCTGATGCATTTCAGTTTTCGGAAGAAGCAATTCGTGTTCTTAAGAAATCTCCTGTGTGGAAACCGGGTATGCAAGGTGGACATGCTGTACCAGTGAGCTATACACTGCCTGTAACTTTTATTGCGAAATAAGATAAGGCTGATATAAAAAAAGAGGAATTTTGTAAGGCTGCTGCAATGAGATCAACAGCCTTTTTTTGTAGCTTTGCAACTAAATATGGCAGTTGTTCTAAGTATTCTCTTACTGATCCTTACCGGAATTATATTATTGGTTCTGGAAATACTGATTTTACCCGGATTAATAGCAGGAATTATTGGTGCTATTATGGTTATCTCAGGTGTGTGGTATTCTTTTCATGTGTATGGCCCTGAAGTGGGAATGTATGTTTCTTTAGGAACGCTGGCCCTGACAGGTATTACAATATATTTTGCTTTCCGCTATAACGTATGGCGAAAATTCAGTCTGCAGCAACAGAATGATTCCCGAATTGACCGTGTTGATGAAATGGACATTCAACCCGGAGCCATTGGTACTACCATTTCGGCAGTGAGACCATCCGGAACAGCTATGTTCAATCATCGAAAAGTGGAGGTGCAGTCCATGGGAGAATTAATAGAAACAAATACTCAGGTAGAGGTGGTAGAAGTGCTGCCAAATAAACTTATTGTACGTAAACACGCAACCAGTTAAATCATCATACTATGTCAAGCATTCCGTTTTTAATCTTAATCGTGGCAGGTGTAATCCTGTTCTTTTTGTTTTTGTATTTCGTTCCTGTTAATCTGTGGATTACTGCAACGTTTTCAGGAGTCAGAGTGAGCATTCTGAATCTTATTTTGATGCGGTTCAGAAAAGTTCCACCCAGTGTAATTGTCAACGGAATGATTACTGCTACCAAGGCAGGCCTCAGCGTTACCATTCCTGATTTGGAAACACACTATCTGGCAGGAGGTAATGTAAATAATGTGATTAAAGCGCTTATCTCAGCCGACAAAGCCAATATTCCACTCTCATTTAAGATGGCTGCAGCCATTGACCTTGCCGGACGTGATGTGGCCGATGCTGTTCAGTTATCGGTAAATCCACGTGTAATTGATACACCATCAGTTGCAGCTATGGGTAAGAACGGTATTCAGTTAGTGGTTCGTGCGCGTGTAACAGTTCGCACAAATATCAATCAGTTGGTAGGTGGTGCAGGCGAAGAAACTATTCTTGCTCGTGTAGGTGAAGGAATTGTTACCACCATAGGTTCTGCTGCCGACCATAAGAGTGTACTCGAAAATCCTGATCAGATTTCAAAAACCGTTCTCAATAAAGGTTTGGATGCAGGAACAGCATTTGAAATTTTATCTATTGATATTGCTGACATTGATGTGGGCGAAAACATTGGTGCAAAACTTCAGATGGAGCAAGCTACTGCCGACCTGAAAGTTGCTCAGGCTATGGCTGAAGAACGAAGAGCTGCTGCTGTTGCACTGGAGCAGGAAATGATTGCCAAAGCTCAGGAAGCACGTGCCAAAGTAATTGAAGCCGAAGCGCAGATACCAATGGCCATGGCTGAAGCGTTCCGTAATGGAAAATTGGGCATTATGGATTACTATAAAATGGAAAATATACAGGCCGATACTGCCATGCGCGAATCTTTGGGAAAACCTCCTAAAGGAAATGCATAAAACTTAATGTGCGAATGGTTATTTCTTTATCTTTGCGCACTCTAAAAAAATGGTTCCGTAGCTTAACTGAATAGAGCATCTGACTACGGATCAGAAGGTTGGGGGTTTGAATCCCTCCGGGACCACAAAAAAAAGCGAACTTTAACGGTTCGCTTTTTTATTTTTAAAATCTTTTGATAAATCAGCAATCAAAAATTACGCAGCTTTTAACTTACTGAGATTAGACTTTTCGATTTTTTCTTTAGCAAAATCAAGTGTAACGGTAAATTCTTTTTTGCTTTTTGATTGTGGCAAATCATACATCAGGTCAAGCATGATAGCTTCGCAGATAGAGCGTAAACCTCTTGCACCTAATTTGAATTCAATTGCTTTTTGCACTATAAAATCAAGCACATCATTATCGAAAAGCAGTTGAATACCTTCCATGTCAAACAAGCGCTGATATTGTTTTACCAAAGCATTTTTGGGCTCAGTAAGAATCTGCCTTAAAGCTGCAGCATCCAATGGCTGCAGATAACTGATGGCAGGAAGTCGGCCAATGAGTTCGGGAATTAATCCGTATTTTTTGAAATCGGCAGGAGCTACATATTGATACAGGTTGCCTCTGTCAAAATCAAGATGACTTTGTTGCGAACTGTAGCCGATGGTTTGTGACTGGAGTCTGCGTTCAATAATTTTTTCAATGCCGTCAAATGCCCCACCACAGATGAACAGAATATTCTGCGTGTTAACTGCAATCATTTTCTGGTCGGGGTGTTTTCTTCCACCCTGTGGAGGAACATTGATAACAGTGTTTTCAAGCATTTTGAGAAGTGCTTGCTGCACACCTTCACCGCTCACATCACGAGTGATGGAAGGATTATCGCTTTTGCGTGCTATTTTATCAATTTCGTCAATATAAACAATGCCATGTTCGGCAGCAGCTACATTATAATCAGCAGCCTGCAGCAATCGAGTCAAAACACTTTCTACATCTTCGCCCACGTAACCTGCTTCAGTAAGTACTGTTGCATCGGCAATACAAAAAGGCACTTTTAAAATACGGGCAATGGTACGTGCAAGCAAGGTTTTTCCTGTGCCTGTTTCGCCCACCATCAGTATGTTGGATTTTTCAATCTCTACATCGTTTTCTTTTTTACCAACATTGGAAATTCGTTTGTAATGATTGTAAACAGCTACACTTAATACTTTTTTGGCATAATCCTGACCGATTACGTATTCATCCAGATGTTTTTTAATTTCTGAAGGCTTAAGTAAAGTAAATGCAGCACTGTATTTCCCTTTTACCAGTTCAGCTGATTCCTGAGAGATAATTTCCATAGCCTGCGTCACACACTGATCGCAGATGTGTCCGTTAAGACCCGCAATGAGCACCTGCGTTGCACTTTTGTCGCGTCCGCAGAATGAACATTTTACATCACTTTGTTTTTTCACGATGAAAAAATAATTTCTTTATTTAGATTGTTTGTTACGTAACAATACTTCATCAATCATGCCATACTCTTTAGCTTCTTCGGCAGTCATCCAGTAGTCGCGGTCAGAGTCTTTCCATACCGTATCATAGTCTTTTCCGCTGTGTTGCGAAATGATTTCATACAGTTCTTTTTTCAGCTTCTGAATTTCACGGGCTGTAATTTCAATATCAGAAGCCTGTCCTTCAGCACCACCCATCGGCTGATGAATCATTACGCGTGCATGTTTGAGCGCTGTGCGTTTGCCTTTGGCACCGGCACACAATAATACAGCCGCCATAGATGCTGCCATACCTGTGCAGATAGTAGCCACATCCGGGTTGATATATTGCATGGTATCATAAATTCCAAGTCCTGCATAGACAGAACCTCCCGGACTGTTCATGTAAATCTGGATATCTTTTTTGGCATCAGTTGACTCTAAAAACAACAGCTGTGCCTGAACGATATTGGCTACATAATCATTTATGCCTACACCAAGGAAAATTATTCTGTCCATCATCAGACGTGAGAAAACGTCCATGCTGGCAACATTCATCTGGCGCTCTTCAATAATGGTAGGAGAAATATATCCGTTAGCACTGATAGCTGACTCAATATAGTGATCTACTGCAGTACTGTTGATGCGATGATGTTTGGTGGCGTACTTGTAAAATTCATTTTTATAGTTCATAATAATTTCCTTTGGTTGTTAAAAATAGTTTATCTGATTTGTAATACGATATTATCAATGTTTATGTTCCCTTACAATGTGTGTAAATTCATCATAAGTTACGTTTTTAACATTTTTGGGAACCATTTGGTTCAGGTAATCAAATACCTTTTTGCTTTTTACGGCTTCAGCAGCTTTGTTTATGTTTTCCTGCTTCTGAAGGTAACGGTTGGCAAAATCTTCAATCATATCGGCACCCAATGAATACTGACCAAACTGCTGCATGATGACAGATGCTGCATATTGTTTCAGGTCTTCTTGTTCAACTTTGATATTTTGTTTGGTGGCAATCTCATTTTCAATCATACGCCACTGCATTTCTCTGGAGTATGAAGGGTATTCTTTTTCGAGTTGCTCTGTAGTTATAGGTTTCTCATTCATGGTCATTATCCATTTTTTAAGAAACTCATCAGGCAAGGAAAGGTTCATTTGTTTTAGAATTGCATCTTCAGTGTCGTGGTTAAACTTGTGGATGGACTCATGTCGGAACATGGCAGCAATATCGGCTTTTACACGTTCTCTGAAGTCCTGTTCACTTGTAACTGCATTTTCACCAAAAACTTTATCAAATAATTCCTGGTTGATATCAGCTTTTTCAACTTTATTTACTGAAAGAATTTTATACTGAAAATCAGAAGTCAGCTTTTCTGCTTTGTCTTTTTCAATGCGCAGCATATATGCCACTTCAGTTACATCCTGCATGGCTTTATTTGGGTTAAAGACTACAGTGTCGTCTTTCTTGATTCCGATAAGTTTTTTCTTTGTATCAGCATCTTTCACCAGTTCAACCGAAAGTGTTGTTGTGCTGGTAATGCCACCTTCTTTCACGTTGCCATTTTCATCCAGTTCAGTTAATTCACCATAGAGAATGCTGCTTTCTTCTGCTTGCTCAGGGTTTGAAAATTTTCCATGTTTTCTGCGAAGGTCATCAATATAAGTCTCCACACGTTTGTCATCCACTGCAATCTCATAATAGTCAACAGCAGCAATGGAGGCAATGTCAAAATTAATAGCCGGTGCCAGTCCTATCTCAAACAGAAATTCGAAGTCAGAAGGATTTTCAAAGTTATTTGTATGCTCGGTGTCTTTTGGCAATGGGTCGCCAAGTACCATCAGGTTATTTTCCTTTAAATATTCGTGCAATGATTTTGAGACAATGCGGTTTAACTCATCTGCAAGAAAGGATTTCCCATACATCTTACGTATCATTCCTTCAGGCACATGCCCTGCGCGGAAGCCCGGCATGGTAGCCGATTTACGGAATTTCTTAATGGCTGTATCCACATCATTTTTGTAGTCAGAAGGGGTAAGTTTAATTCTGATTAAGGAATTGAGTTGGGTTACGTCTTCTTTTGTGATATTCATATTTGCTGATTATTATCTTTTATAAATTTTAACAAAATAAGCTGAAACTCAAACGCTCCAGCTTATTCCATTTGTGCGCATGGAGGGACTCGAACCCCCACGGGTTTCCCCGCCAGATCCTAAGTCTGGTGCGGCTACCAATTACGCCACATGCGCGAGGAGATTTTTTCATTCAAAGGCTTTAAAATTTCTTCAGCCGGTCAATTAAAAATCGCGCACAAAGGTACATCTTTTTTTACATAATTTTAAATTAAAGTTAAGCAGAAATGAATCATTTCAAGGCCTGATTAAAATGCAATTTTGACGAAAACAGGTAACAATCAGAGTCAAATTTATTCAAGTGTATTTTGCAATTCTGCTTAGTTAATGACTACGGCAGATTTCGGCTAATGTGGTTGGAATTAAACACAGCCATATTGTTGAAAAGATTGGATAAAATACAGTCGGGATAAAACTGTTGAAAGTATTTTTAACCTGCTTGAACTTAAAAAGTAAAAACAGTAATTTTGTAAAATACATTTAAGTAATTCAATTTTCGGGGGCGGGGGTTATATCTCAATCACATAAATGGAAATACCAAAAGGAATACTTATTCCCATAGGAGGGAATGAGGACAAAGGAACAGAAGCAGAACCCAATTTTGCTCAGAAAAACAACCTCAATTTTTTTGCAATGCAAATTCTCAGCCGCATCAAGCATGAGATGGGAGGAGCAGATGCACATATTGAAATTATTACCAGTGCCAGCAGCATTCCTGATGAAGTGGGTGAAAATTATTTGGAAGCTTTTGGGAAAATAGGCTGCACCAATGTGCATGTAATGGATATTCGCAATCGTGATGATGCTGCCAATGAAAAGTATATAAAACGAATAAAAGAATGTAATGGAGTAATGTTTACGGGAGGAAATCAGTTGCGCCTGAGTACCATTTTTGGCGGAACAGAAATTCTGAACATTATTTCGGAGCGTTATATGAAGGAAAGGTTTGTGGTTGCAGGTACCAGTGCAGGTGCCATGGCCATGAGCAATACCATGATTTATCAGGGAAGCAGTTCAGGCGCTTTGATTAAAGGTGAAGTAAAAATCACTACCGGTCTTGCACTGTTGCGCAATGTAATCATTGACTCTCATTTCGATAAACGCGGGCGCTTTGGGCGACTCACTCAGGCTGTAGCCAGCAACCCCAGTTGCATAGGTATAGGTTTGGGAGAAGACACAGGAGTATTAATTACAGAAGGGCATAAAATGGAGGTTATCGGTTCCGGCTTAGTCATCATATTTGATGGTCATAAGATTAGACATAATGATATTGCTGACCTGCAGGACGGAATGCCAATCAGTATTGAGAATATGATTGTGCACGTCCTCACTAAAGGCAATTGTTTCGATATCACTAACCGTAAGTTTTATTCAGAACTTGAAAGCTGCAACAGCCAGCGCTGATTTCTGAGGAACATTTATAATTTCTTACATCAGTCTTACAAATTTGTTGCAGTGGCATATTTGTTGACTTTGAATAAATACAACTGTAATTTTTTTGCCTATGGTCTGAAACAAAAGTGAACCACGCAAAAAGCAACCGAAGCACATCAGCATCGGTTGCTTTTTTATTTTCAGTTTTTCCGAGATAACAGAAGTCTTTTTTCGATATTAACAGATGAGCAAATTTTAACAGGCTGTTTTTCTTACTCAATATAATATTATCAACATTGAAAAAATTCAGGATAACAAACATTATTTTTACATGCTGAAAATCCATTTGTGGATTTTTCTTTATCTCACTCATTAAAATATCCTGTCAATGCCTCGTTTCTCACATCTGCATGTGCATACACAATATTCATTGTTGGATGGTGCAGCTGATATATCATCACTTTATAAAAAAGCCATAAAAGATAATATGCCTGCACTGGCAATCACCGATCATGGGAATATGTTTGGTGTGTTCAACTTTGTTGCCGAAGCAGCCAAGCATAATACCAAAGAAAATCCCAATCTGATTAAACCTATTGTAGGCTGTGAGTTTTACCTCGTTGAAAACAGACATAAGCGAGCTTTTACCAAGGACGACAGAGATGTGCGTTATCACCAGCTGTTTCTTGCAAAAAATGCAGAGGGTTACAGGAATCTGGTGAAACTGACTTCACTGGGATACATGGAAGGGTTGTATGGAAAATATCCGCGTATTGATAAAGAACTGGTAGAACAATATCATAAAGGACTTATTGCAACAACCTGCTGCCTCGGAGCAAGTGTTCCGAAAACAATTCTCAAAAAAGGTGAAGCCGAAGGAGAAAAGGAATTTAAATGGTGGCTCGATTTGTTTGGTGAAGATTATTATATTGAATTGCAGCGTCACAATATTCCTGAACAAAATAAGGTGAATGAAGTGTTGTTAGGTTTTGCTCAGAAGTATCAGGTAAAAATTATTGCATCCAATGACTCTCATTATGTCAACCGTTCCGATTATAATGCTCACGACATATTGCTGTGCATCAACACAGGTGAGAAACAAAGTACAGAGAAATTTAAAGATGGTGACGAAGATGCATCGGTAAAAGGAAAACGTTTTGCATTTTACAATGATGAGTTTTATTTCAAAGAAACCGATGAAATGAGTCAGCTCTTCAGCGATATTCCTGAAGCTATTGACAATACCAATGAGATTGTAGATAAAATTGAAACGCTGAAGCTCAAGCAGGATATTTTACTTCCGCACTATCAGATTCCGGAAGGTTTTTCTGATCAGGATGAGTATCTCAAACATCTCACTTTTGAAGGTGCACGCACTCGCTATAAAGAGCTTACTCCCGATATTGAAGAGAGGTTGAACTTTGAGTTATTTACCATCAGGACCATGGGATTTGCAGGTTACTTTTTGATTGTAGCCGACTTCATCAATCATGGAAAAAACATTGGAGTGTTGGTAGGCCCCGGACGTGGAAGTGCAGCAGGTTCAGCAGTGGCTTACTGTATTGGCATCACCAACATCGACCCGATAAAATACAATTTACTTTTCGAGCGTTTTCTCAATCCTGACCGCAAGTCAATGCCCGATATTGATACTGACTTTGATGACGAAGGCCGTCAGAAAGTGATAAATTATGTGGTAGATAAATACGGAAAAAATCAGGTAGCACAAATTATTACTTACGGCACCATGGCTGCAAAAATGAGTATTAAAGATGTTGCCCGTGTGCTCGATTTGCCATTGCCTGAGTCTAACGCTCTTGCTAAACTTGTTCCTGAGCGCCCTGGCATTTCATTAAATCGTATTCTCACTGCACCCATTGACGGAGAAAAAAGTCTGAAGACAAAAGAGAATTTAGGTTCTGATGAATTGGAGAATGTAAAAAAACTCCGTGAGATTTTGAACGAAGAAGACAGTCCGCAGTCTGCTGTGCTCAAAGAAGCAATTGTGCTCGAAGGAAGTGTGCGCAATACAGGAATACATGCTGCAGGAATCATCATTGCTCCCAAAGATCTTACTGAAATTATTCCTGTTGCCACATCCAAAGAAACAGACTTACTCATCACTCAGTTTGAAGGCAAGGTGATTGAAGATGCCGGTGTCATCAAAATGGATTTTTTAGGACTGAAAACACTTACGATACTCAGAGATGCAGTGAGGCTGGTAGAGCAAAATCATGGAATTAAAATTGACCTTGACGAAATTCCACTGGACGACTTAAAAACTTTTGAATTATATCAGCGTGGCGAAACCAACGGTACCTTTCAGTTTGAAAGTGCAGGTATGCAGAAATATCTGAAAGAGTTAAAACCTGATAAGTTTGAAGACCTCATTGCCATGAATGCATTGTATCGTCCGGGGCCTATGGAGTATATTCCAAATTTTATTGCCAGAAAACAGGGACGTGAAAAAGTATCGTATGACCTGCCTGCCATGGAAGAACACCTCACTGAAACCTATGGTATCACAGTGTATCAAGAGCAGGTGATGTTGCTTTCGCAAAAACTGGCAGGATTTACAAAAGGTGATGCTGATACCTTGCGCAAAGCAATGGGTAAAAAACAAATTGAAGTGCTCAATAAAATGAAAAGCAAGTTCATGGAAGGAGCACAGGCAAACGGTCATCCAAAAGATATTCTTGAAAAAATTTGGACAGATTGGGAGTCTTTTGCCAGTTATGCGTTTAATAAATCACACTCTACCTGCTATGCTTTTGTTGCATTCCAGACGGCCTATCTCAAAGCGCATTATCCGAGTGAGTATATGGCAGCAGTACTCACCAACAACCTGAACAATCTGGATAAGATTACATTTTTTATGGATGAGTGTCGTCACATGGGAATACCTGTTTTAGGACCTGATGTAAATGAGTCGGAACAACAGTTCAGCGTGAATAAAAATGGAGAAATCAGATTTGGGTTGGGAGCAATAAAGGGAGTAGGCGAAGCTGCTGCAGAATGTATTCTTCAGGAGCGAAAAACAGGAGGCGCTTACACTTCCATTTTTGATTTAGTAAGTCGTGTAAACCTGCGTGCAGTGAATAAAAGATGTTTTGAAAATCTGGCTATGGCAGGAGCACTAGATTTTGACAAATCTTTCCATCGTGCACAGTATTTTGCAGTTGACCCAAAAGATAATCAGTCGCAACTTGAAAAGCTGATACGCTATGGAAATGCGCAGCAGGAAAGTAAGAACAGCACTCAGCAAACATTGTTTGGAGATATGGGAAGTATGGATGTGCCTTTACCTAAAATTTTGCCTGCCGAACCCTGGAGCAATCTGGAGCAACTGAAAAAAGAAAAAGAAATCATTGGCATATATCTTTCAGGACACCCGCTTGACGATTACAGAGTGGAGCTCGATAATTTCTGTACAGTGACGCTTGGTCAGATGGCTGATCTCAAAAAACTCAATGGGCGTGATATTGCAATGGCTGGTATTATCACTATAGCCAATCACCGTGTCAGCAAAAACGGCAAACCCTTTGGCACATTTATAATCGAAGATTATCAGGACTCATTTAGTTTTTCTGTTTTTTCAGAGGAATATGCAAAGAACAAACACCTTTTGGAACAGGATGCTTTTGTATTCATCAGAGGAAAAGTACAGACACGCTATAATAATGCAGATGATTATGAACTGAAAATAACTTCAGTGCAATATCTGGATGAGGTAGTGAACAAAATGGCTAAATCCATTACAGTATGTTTTGACATTAACTCATTAGATGATGAAAAGGTAGTGAAACTGGGAGAAATATCAGGCAAACATTCGGGCAACCTGAAACTCAATTTTACATTAAGAGATAAAGAACAAAAGCATCTGGTAGAAACCTGGTCGCAAAAAATAAAACTCAGCTACAGTAAAACGCTTTACGAGGAGCTTAACAGCATTGCCGATGAAGTAAAATTTAAATAATACACCGGTTTAAGCTAACTGAAAATGAGTTTTACCAACTTAAAATTTCTTAAAAACTTTCTTTACTTTTGAACGTTATTCATTATTCAAAAAATACAATTTTATGGCAGTAGAAATTACAGACGGCAACTTTGAAACAGTTGTAATGAAATCAGACAAACCCGTATTGGTTGACTTTTGGGCAGAATGGTGCGGGCCATGCCGCATGGTAGGACCCATTGTTGATGAGCTTGCGAAAGACTATGATGGCAAGGTAGTAGTTGGCAAGGTAGATGTGGACAGCAACCCGAATATCTCCATGCAATTTGGTGTTAGGAATATACCTACGATTTTGATTTTTAAGAACGGACAGATTGTTGACAAGCAAGTAGGAGCTGTTCCTAAAAATATTCTGGCTAAAAAGCTGGATGCCCAGTTGGGATAACATTATAAAAAATACAATCCGTTGCCTGTAAATTACAACGAAGTACAATCCCTCTCTCATCTTGAATTGCTCGCAAGGCAGGTGGTAGAGGGATTTATTACGGGTTTACACAAAAGTCCTTTTCACGGATTCAGTGTGGAGTTTGCTGAGCATCGCCTGTATAATACCGGAGAGTCAACCAGGCATATTGACTGGAAACTTTTCGGAAGAACCGACAAGCTTTTTGTAAAGCGCTATGAAGAAGAAACCAATCTGAGATGTCATTTGGTAGTGGATAATTCTTCGTCTATGCATTATCCTGAAACCAAAAACACAAAGGGCCTTCTCAATAAAATTAATTTTTCAGTTCACTGTGCTGCAGCACTCATATACATGATGCGCCAGCAACGCGATGCAGTAGGCCTTACGGTATTTTCAGATAAAATTGATTTGCAAACACAGGTGCGCTCCAGCAGTCTGCATCATAAAATGTTGTTTGCTAAACTTGAAGAATTGTTAGAAGATAAAGGCAATGACAAAAGAAAAACGTCAACTGCTGCAGCTATTGACTTCCTGGCAGAAAGCATTCATAAGCGATCGCTTGTTGTTATTTTCAGCGATATGTTTGACAATATGAATGAACAGGAGAAACTTTTTAAATCTCTTCAGCATCTCAAACACAATAAACATGAAGTGATTTTATTTCATGTCACTGACAAAAAACATGAACTTGATTTCAAGTTCGAAAGCAGACCTTATCGTTTTGTGGATGTTGAAACCGGTGAAGAAGTGAAAGTTCATAGCCATCTGGTGAGAGAAAAATACATGGAATCAATAACTGCGTATAAGAAAATGCTGATGGAGAAATGTGCCCAATATAAAATTGATTTTGTGGAAGCTGATATCAACCTTGGTTATCAGCAAGTATTGTTGCCTTATTTACTTAAACGCCAAAAATTGTATTGAAAAACACCCTGTTAATCTGATTTTTTAGCGGTGAAATTGAAGTAATAACATCATTCTGCTTTTTCTTTCAGCATGAAGATAGTGTGTTAGACTTTTAAGAACAGGTAAACAAAAACAGAAAAACCTTACAACTTTATAAACAAGAATAGTTTACCGGCTTTCAATCATATTTTATTTTCAGCATAATCGTTTAAGAAGGCTTGTTTTCACTCTGCAAAGAGTGAAAAACGACAGTTCAAATACTGAAATTAGCACCTGAACGGAGTTGCAGTTATATTTTGTCAGAACTCATTTGATACTTAGGTTGCTGCGCAAGAATGAAAAAAATCTTACAGTTTATTTTTTGGAATTTTTGTAATTAAACTAAATCAGAAAATGATGGCACGGTAAATGCAAAATATTGGCATTGGAATAAATAGTTTACGACACAGAATGAATGAAGCACTAAGCAGAACAGAATTACTCACAATAATATGTGAAAAATCCAGCTTTAAAATTGTAATAGTATTAATCTAATATTTATTTTTATGACCGAAGAAATTTGTAACATGACCGCAACTACTAAAGAGAATCCTACTCAACAGGGACCGTTTATGGATGTGTTCCCGATTAATTACAATGAGAAGCACATTGCCGAACTGGTACATGAAATCAGACGAAAAGTATTTGTAGTGGAACAACATATTGACCCTATGATAGAGTTTGATACCCATGAAAATATCAGTCAGCATTATCTGGCTTATTATAAAAACAAAGCTGCCGGCACTGCACGTTGGCGTGAAACAGAACACGGTATTAAACTTGAACGTTTCAGTGTATTAAAGGAATATCGCAACAGTGGAATTGGCAGAATGCTTGTGGACAGAATTCTTGCAGATGTGATTCCTACCGGCAAAAAAATTTACCTGCATGCCCAAACAACTACGGTTCGTTTTTATGAGAAAGCAGGTTTTAAAGTTGCCGGAGAATTGTTTTATGAGGCCAATATTCCACACTACAAAATGGAATTTATTTAGAAATTTTCTGAGTACTTATTTTTCTTCCTCTTTCATATAATTCAGTATGACTGAGATTTCCGTTTTTGTCGTAAAATTTCCATAAGCCGGTCCAGTAAAAATGCAGGGTGCTGTCGTTTTCAATTATTAAGCAGGCTTTCCCTTTACTTTCAATTTTTCTTTTTGTGTAATAGTTTGTAATAGTTATCGAGTCACGGTTTTTATTGTATTTTTCCTCTTTAACCAGCGTGCCGTCCAGGTCATAATATTTCCAGGTTTTTATTTCAATTCCATGCTTATACCGGCCTTTACGCTGAACATGTTTTTCTTCATCCCAATAGTGTTTCCATAGCCCATTTCTGTTGCCTTCCTTGTCGTATTTGTTGATGAACCACGTCTTGCATGATGGAAGTATTATGCTAAAAAGCAGGAGTAGAGCCAATAAATTTTTGATGTTATACTTATTATTTTTCACTGTTCACGGTGGCTATTGCTTCGCTGACAGACTCAACCGGCAGCAGACATGATTGATTCCTGCAAATGTAAATAAAGGATTTTTCGTCAGTCTGCGTAGTTGCAAGAGAAAGTAAAGATGATTTTTTATAACGTGCACTGAGATAATTTGCAAAAACGCTGCTTTGAAATTCTTTCTTATTACCCAAAGCTTGCTCTCCTGTATAAACAATTTCATAAAAAGGGTATATGAACCTCAGGAGTAAGTTGGCCCAATTGGAGTATGCACTGCCATAGGCAACCATGTCATCCGTAAGTCTTTCAGTCATTTTTTGTGCTCTGTCAGTCTGCTCTGGTCGGTTAAAGTATTTACCCATCAAAAAAAGATTATTCGCCATTACTGAATTTTCTGAAGGAGTAATATTGTCTTCAAGTTCTGTTTTGCGTACAATCAAATAAAAGTCCTTACCCGCATCAGCATAATAGTTTACTCCGTCAGCATGAGAAAATAATATATCAGCTTGCAATAAGAATAATTTTGCTTTCAGCAACCATGCTTCATCCCAGGTATATTCGTAAAGGCGGATGTATGATGCTATCAGATATGCATAGTCTTCAAGATGTAAATTTTCAGAGGAGGAGGTGAGAGAATGGAGCAGGTCTCCATCATCGTTGAGTAAGTTTTTGTCAATAAACTTTGCAGCCTCAACAGCATGATTGAAATATGTTTCGTCTTCTAAAACTTCAGCGCAATCTGTTAAAGCAGTTATCATAAGTGCATTCCATGAGGTAATCATTTTTTTGTCGGTAACTGGAGGTTTGCGTTTGTTGCGCTGTTCTAGCATTTGCTTTTTAGCAGCTTCGGTAATCAGAAAAAATTCTTCTTCGGTGAGATGATATTTTTTTCTTATTTCATTTTCATCTGCCAGTCTGTTTAAAACACAGTAACCTTCGGCAGTTTTTTCTCTTTCATTCACCGAAAAATAATCGCACATCAAATCTGTTATGGATATTTTTTTTGAAGGAACAGGATTATTAAAATTTACTTTTTCCATGTCAGCACGATTCCAGCAGTAATAACGCCCTTCCTCACCATCCACATCAGCATCTATTGAACTGTAAAAATATCCTTCGGCATCAGTCATGGCAGCAAGTATAAAATCTACAGTCGCACGAATAACATTCTTAAAATGATTATCCTTAAATATTCGATAGGCCAGACAATAACAGGAAATCAGCTGTGCATTGTCGTACAACATCTTTTCAAAATGAGGTACTTTCCAATACGCATCCACAGAGTAGCGGGCAAAGCCTCCGGCCAATTGGTCGTTAATGCCTCCGCGACTAATTTGTGTGAGTGTAAGTTTGCAATGTTCAAGCACCTGTTCATCCTGAGTAAGCCAACCATAACGCATCAGAAACATCAGATTATCGGGCATTGGAAACTTAGGTGCACGGTTGAGTCCACCACGAATTGGGTCAAATAATTTTTTCCAGTTTTCGATAAGGTTGAGGAGAGTAGATTTATCAAAAGATTTTTGTGGTTTACTCTGCTCTAAACTGTTGATTGCATTTTTCAGATCTCCGGCATAGGTCAAAAATTTATCAGGTTCTTTTTTATAAATGTGTGATAGTTGAAACAAAATGTTGTTCCAGTCTGCATTGCGGAAGTAGGTGCCTCCGTAAACAGGCCTGCCATCGGGAAGCACAAAACAATTCAGTGGCCATCCGCCATGCCCCGACATCAGTTGCACGGCACTCATGTAAACAGCGTCAATATCCGGACGTTCTTCACGGTCAACTTTTACGCAAACAAAATTTTCATTCATCAACTCTGCAGTGTCGGCATCGTTAAAAGTTTCCTCTTCCATTACATGACACCAGTGGCAACTGGAGTAACCAATGCTAATCAGCATCAGTTTATTTTCATTTTTAGCTTTTTCAAAAGCGTCTTTTCCCCATGGCATCCAGTTCACAGGATTGTGTGCATGTTGTTGCAGGTAAAGGCTTTTTTCGTTAATTAAAGCATTAGGCATTTCATCTTCATTTATCTTTCAAAGATAAATAGAGTTGCCGGTTTTTTGTTTCAGTTTTAAATTATTGAGAGAATAAACTGTGATGGCAAACATTATTCACCTAATTTTGTTGGGATTTTAATTAAGATGTTACGATTATTGATTCTTACCGGTATCGTTCTGTTACTGGATATTTATGTTTTTCAGGCAGTGCGTTTGGTAACGCGTGATATTTCAGGTCAGGCAGCCAGAGTTATTTATGTAGCATATTGGAGCATAACAGCTATTTCACTCTTGATTTTATTCAGTGCTATTATTACCGGTTGGCATAGTTGGCCTAAGATGGTTCGGGTATATTCGTTTTCATTTATTATAATCTTTTTAATTTCAAAGTTTTTTATTCTGATTTTCCTTTTGACTGATGATATAGGTCGTATTATCAGATGGGGATATACACAGGTAAATGGCAATGTTTCAATAGCGGCTGCAAGTACCGGCTCATCACCTGAAAACGGTATTACCCGCTCCCAGTTTATTGTGAGGATGGGATTGATTTTATCTGCCGTGCCTTTTTTAACAATGATATACGGGATGGTAAAAGGTAAATATGATTATCAGATAAAAAGACGAAGAGTACGAATCAAAAATCTTCCTGAAGAATTTGAAGGTTTTAAAATAGCTCAGATTTCTGATATACATACCGGAAGTTTTTTTGATACACAACCTACCAAAGATGCTGTTGCACTTGTAAATTCGCTGAATGCTGATGTGATTTTATTCACAGGCGATTTAGTGAATGAAAAATCAGAAGAAGCCTTACCGCATGTTGAAAATCTGAAGCAGCTGAAAGCTCCTTATGGTGTTTATTCCATACTTGGTAATCACGATTATGGCGATTATGTTTCATGGCCATCCGTTAAAGCCAAAGCAGATAATCTGGAGCAACTGAAAGAAATACAAAAGCAATTAGGATGGAAATTGTTGCTTGACGAACATACTTTTATTGAACGTAACAATCAAAAATTAGGCATCATTGGAGTGCAAAACTGGAGTACGCAGTTGCATTTTCCTAAGTATGGAAACTTGCAAAAGGCCATGCAGAATATGGAGCCTGCTGCTGTTAATATTTTGATGACGCACGACCCTTCGCACTGGCGTGCTGAAGTGTTGAATAATTATCCTGAGATTGACCTCACATTAGCAGGACACACTCATGGTTTTCAGTTTGGGGTAGAAATTCCTGCTTTGAAATTTAAGTGGAGCCCTGTGCAATATGTTTATAAGGAGTGGGCTGACCTTTACAAGGATGGAGCCAATCAGTATTTGTATGTCAACCGTGGTCTTGGATATTTAGGTTATCCGGGCAGGGTAGGCATACTTCCGGAAATTACGTTACTCGAGTTGTCAAGAGCGTGATTTATTACTCCTGATAATAGATTCTCTTTACTCTTTGTGATATTGCAGTTAGTATTTCGTAAGGAATGGTGTCAGTTTTTTTGGCAAGTTCCGAAACAGGTTGTTGGTTTCCGAAGATTATCACCTCATCTCCTTCACGTGCCTGACAGTTGGTAATATCTATCATACACATATCCATGCAAATGTTGCCAATTGTTGGAGCCTGCTTTCCGTTTACTTCAAAACTTACATTGCCATTTCCCATTCTTCTGCTAATACCGTCAGCATAACCAATTCCAATAGTGGCTATAATTTTATCCTGATCTACTTTGCCTTTGCGACTATAACCAATCGTATCTCCTTTTTTTACTGTGCGAATTTGTGAGATGGTTGTTTTTAATGTTGCTACATTCAATAACTGTCTCTGCTCAGCCGGAGAAGAAGCAATGCCATGCAAACCTATTCCCAAACGAACCATATTCAGTTGCATTTCCGGAAACCTGCTGATACCTGAAGAATTGAGCACATGCCTCAGAAAATCATATTGCATGTGTTTGGAAATGGTATCTGCCATTTGCGTGAAACGGTTGTATTGCTCCTTGGTGAAGGCATCGAGCGAAGGCTCGTCCGTTCCTGCAAGGTGAGTAAATACTGATTCCACTCTGATATGCTTATTGTTTTTAAGCCTTACAATAAGTTCGTTCATGTCGTTCTCTTCAAAACCCAAACGATGCATGCCTGTATCTAATTTCAAGTGGATAGGAAAAGTTTTTTGTTGGCCATTGTGCATCCGCTTCACAACTTCACTGAACTTACTCAGTACTCTGAAACTGTAAATCTCAGGTTCCAGATTGAAATGAATAAGATTTTCAAACGACTGCTCCTGCGGATTCATTACCATGATCGGTACATTGATTCCACTTTTGCGCAGTTCAACTCCTTCATCGGCATAGGCTACAGCCAGATAATTAACCCTGTGAAACTGCAATGTATTAGCAATTTCGAAACTGCCGCTGCCATAGGCAAAGGCTTTGACCATGCACATCATTTTTGTATCAGGACGCACACGGGCTTTGTAATAATTGTAATTATGGATTACTGCGTTGAGATTGATTTCAAGAACCGTTTCATGTCCTTTTTGCTGAAGCAACTTGGATATTCGTTCAAAACCGAATAACCGCGCTCCTTTCAGCAGGATTACTTCATTCGCAAACAGGGTAGAAGAATAACTTTCAATAAAATCATCTGTGTCTTTGAAAAAACTTTTGTTTACATGAAACAGTTCACTCTGTTTGCTGATGGAAGAACCTATACCAATCAACCTATCAATTTTGTTGGCATGAATGAGGTCTGCAACTTCAGCATAAAGTTGCTCCTCATCTTTTCCGCTTTGTAAAATATCAGAAAGAATGATAGTCTTTTTGTTTTGTGCAAGCGCATTTGCATTATTTTTCTGACTCGTAAAACGGCTTAAAAATTCAAGTGCAACCTGAAGTGATCCCAAATCAGAATTATAACTGTCGTTGATAACAGAGCAGTTATTGATGCCCTGTTTCATCTCCAGCCTCATTGCAACTGGACTGAGTAGTTCCATTCTCTTACTTATCACTTCCTGATCGTAACCGAGAAACAACATCAGCGTCCAGCAATGTATTGCATTCTCAACGGAAGCATCGTCACTGAAAGGAATAGTTATTCTAATAAACTGCTGATTAAATACTGCCTGAATGGTTGTTTCAGTTTGCATTTTCTCGATGCGGCCAATCATCAGATCTGCCTTAAGCCTTCGCGACCATGTAAATGTTTTTAAACCGTTTTCAATATATCCTGATTGCTGAATGGCATCGTGAATACCTGAGTAATCACGACAGTAAATCAGCGACTGAGCATACTGAAAGAGCTTGAGTTTTTCTTTGATTTTCTCATCTAATGAAATAAAATTCTCACTGTGAGCCTCACCAATATTGCTGAAGATGCCAATGGTTGGCTTAATGATGGTTTCTAACTTTTGCATTTCACCGGGAGCTGAAATTCCCCCTTCAAAAATTGCCAGAGTATGATTTTCTTCCATCTGCCATACTGAAAGAGGCACACCCGTTTGCGAGTTGAAACTTTTTGGACTGCGAACAATATGGTTTTCGTTATGCAACAACTGATACAGCCATTCTTTGATAATGGTTTTTCCGTTGCTTCCGGTAATGCCAATTACAGGGAAATTAAATTTGGAACGGTGATACGCTGCCAGTTGCTGCAATGCATCAAGAGTGTTTTCTACTCTGATAAAGTTTGCATCCTGATGTTGAAGATAAACATCAGTGCTTACAATAAAATTCTTTACACCGGTTTTTATCAGATCACCAATAAATTTATGACCATCATGCCGGTCGCCTTTAATAGCAAAAAATAACGATTCGGCAGCCATACCACTGCTGCGGCTGTCTGTAAGCAAAAACCTGAAATGCTGTGAATCCGGTACATTTAAAAATAATTGTCCTTTGATGACAGCAGAAATATCAGAAAGAGAATATTGCATGAAAACCTGAGAAAATACTGTGCAAATTTATCTGTAATGACAATGAACAGCGAAGGCTATTTTCGTTTATTATAACAAGTTCTGCACAGTGGAATGTAACTTTCTTTTTCGCCTAATACAATCAGCGAATCATCAGAAATGGTACGGTATGAAAACAAAGCCAAATCGCCACAGTCCATGCAGATGGCATGCACCTTCGTC
Organism: Bacteroidota bacterium; assembly: GCA_019136655.1. Lineage (GTDB taxonomy): Bacteria > Bacteroidota > Bacteroidia > AKYH767-A > OLB10 > OLB10. The sequence continues at coordinate 20,409 of JAGVTU010000019.1, read as the reverse complement.
ACAAAATCGGCAATTGCCATTAGGTGAGGTATAGGCCCAAAAGGAACACCTTTGAAATCCATGTCTAGCCCTGCAATGATGACGCGCATGCCCTGATTGGCAAGATTCAGGCAGACATTGGGAAGCTCATTGTCAAAAAATTGTGCTTCGTCAATACCAACCACATCCACATCATTCGTAAGCAAAAGTATTTGCGATGACGACTGAACAGGTGAGGAAGGAATATAATTGGAATCGTGTGATACTACGTTGGTTTCGTGATAACGCTGGTCAACAGAAGGTTTAAAAATCTCTACCTTAAGTTTTGCTATGCGAGCACGTTTCAGCCTGCGAATCAACTCTTCTGTTTTACCGCTGAACATACTTCCGCAGATAACTTCTATAGCTCCACGCTTTCTTTCAATAACTTCTGTTGGTCGGTGATTCATGATTCTCAGGCCGCTAAAATATGTAAAAACCATAATAGGAGTAATGGAGAAATGCAATGAAAATACTTTTTTAAAAACGATTCTTTTTTAAGTTGCATCCAGTAATTTTGCCGCATCCATTCTATGATTGCTGTATCTGTCATCATTCCTACTTACAACAGGCTCAGTTTCCTGCCAAAGACGATTAATTCGCTGCTCAACCAGAAGGCTGATGATTATGAAATTATTGTTGTGGATGATGGAAGTACTGACGGTACGGAAGATTACTTTAAAACTTTTCAGCACCCCAGAGTAAAGTATTTTAAAATACAAAACAGTGAGCGTGGTTATGCAAGAAATTATGGTGCCCGCTGTGCAGAAGGCAATTATGTAAACTTTTTTGATTCGGACGATTTGGCGTATGATAATCATATCTCCAATGCTATTGCTGCCATAAGCCGACTGAAGAATCCTGAAATTTTTCACATGAATTATCACCTTCAAAATACTGAAGGTGATGAACTTGATTTTACAAAAGTTTATCAGGACAACATCAACGAAATGCTTATCCGCAAAGGCAATGTGCTAAGTTGTAATGGTGTTTTTATTAGACGAGACATTGCACTTCAATTTCCTTTTTGTGAGAGCCGTGTATTGTCAGGAACAGAAGATTATGCATTGTGGCTTGCAATATCTACCCGTTTCAGGATTCATTTCATTCCTGAAATAACACATGTGGTGATAGACCATGAACAAAGGAGTATGGCCTCTCACGATACTATTCGGATGATAAACCGTAATATGTTCTTATTGGATCATTTGCAAACGGATGCTCATTTTATGCAATTTGTAAAAGATGATTTCAGGTTTATTGAATGTGAGTGTTATTCATTTATTTCCCTGCATCTTATTCTCGAAGGGCGAAATAATGAAGGATTGTATTTCTTGTCGAAGGCAATAAAAGCTGATATTTTATTTCCGTTCAGACGAGTACGGTTCATGGCAATTATGAAACACTTAATCCGTACTACTTTTCGCTTGAAATCAGCAAATACGGCTGAGGCTACCTGAAATTTTTGAGTTATTTTCGCGGGCAATGTACAGCTCAAATATGTTAAGAACAGTATTCCTGTCAGTAATTTTTTGTCTCATAAATTTGGCAATTCGCGGCCAGTCTGTTATTTCAGGAACCGTCACAGATAACCAGGGGAATAAAATTGCTTATGCAAATGTTTATTTAAAACCATCTTTTAACGGAACTACTACCAATACAGAAGGATTCTATAGACTTGAAACTACTCAGGGAAAACACACTCTGATATGTCAGTATTTGGGATATAAACAATTTAAGAAAGAGGTGGAAGTAAACACTACTCCTGTTCAGTTGAATATACAACTGGAACCGGAATCGTTTTCGCTGAACGAAGTAGTAATTAAAGATGGAGGTGAGGATCCTGCATATCCAATCATCAGAAAAGCAATTGCAAAGAGAAAATATTATCTCAATGAAGTGGACGGTTACTCCTGTAAAGTTTATATAAAAGGGCTGCAAAAACTTACCAAGTATCCTGAAAAATTTATGGGTCAGGTAGTGGATTTTGGCGGACTTGTAGATTCGACAACAGGTATTTTTTATCTGAGTGAATCTGTTTCTGAATTTAACTTCAGCAAACCTGATAAGATTAAGGAAGAGATGATTTCTTCACGTATCAGTGGCAACAGCCGTGCATTCAGCTACAATAAGGCATCGGATATGCTTTTTAATTTTTACGAAAACAGACTGATGGCAGAAGGTGTTGCTGCAAAAGGTTTTGTTTCGCCAATTGCATCTGATGCGCTGTTTTATTACCGTTACAAACTATTAGGTTCGGTAGTTGAAAATGATATGCTGATACATAAAATTGAAGTAACACCGAGGAGAAATGCCGACCCCGTTTTCAGAGGAGTAGTTTATATTGCAGATGAGTTGTGGCGCTTGCAAAATCTGGATTTATACCTGACAAAAGATGCAGGTATAGAATTTATTGATACCCTTCGTGTAAGGCAAACCTTTGTGCCGGTAAATAATACCGTATGGATGCCTTCAACAAATCGTTTTGATTTTTCATTTCGTATTCTGGGTTTTGCAGGTGGTGGCAACTATGTTGGTTATTTTTCAGATTATAAAATCAACCCTGACTTTGGAAGGAAAATGTTTACTTCAGAAATTCTGCGAATAAACAACGATGCTAACAAAATGAACATGGCTTACTGGGACAGTGTAAGACCTATACCTCTTACCACTGACGAGCAGGATGATTACCGAAAGAAGGACAGTTTGCAAACAATACGCGAGAGCAAACATTATCTCGACAGTATTGACAAACGGGTAAACAAATTTTCATTACAGAATTTCTTTTTGTTGGGATATACCTATCAGCGTTCTTACAACAAAATGAATTATTCCATTAAGCCCATCTTCAATACCATTGCTTATAATACGGTTGAAGGATGGAATGTTACACTCAATACCAGTTACAACAAATATTTTGAGAATAAAAAACGGATAAATGCAGAAGGTGATGTGCGTTACGGACTTTCCAATAAACACTGGAATGCCGGTGCATCTTTCCGTTACCTGTTCAACAGGTTTAATGAAAGTCATATCCGTATTTCAGGCGGTACAAAAGTTTGTCAGCTGAATGGAGATAATCCGATAACACCTTTCATTAATACACTCTACACACTGTGGGGCGAAAAAAATTACATGAAACTTTATGAAAAGCAATTTGGACTCCTTGAGTATGGCAAGGAATGGTTCAATGGTTTCAATGCTGAGGTAAGTGCTGAATTCGGAAGAAGAAATGCTTTGAAAAACACTTCTGATACGCACTGGAAAGATTATAAACATCTGAGCTATACTTCCAACAATCCTTTATATCCCGGAGAGGATTTGTTATTGTTTACTCCACACAATTACGCAATGCTGAAATTGGCAATGACTTATTCGCCCGGTACTAAATACATTACACGACCCGACAGAAAAATAAGACAGGAATCGGCATGGCCTAAGTTTAATATGACATTTCAAAAAGCTTTTCCTGATATTTTGCAGAGTGAACCTGATTACTTATCCTTTGCAGCTGGTGTCAGTCATCAGATAGATTTTGGAATGCTTGGCTACCTCGATTACCGTGGAGATTTTTATACTTTTCTGAATAAGAATGAAGTTTATTTTCCTGATAATTTTCATTTTAACGGAAACCTGACGTGGTTTACCAATTTTGAACTGAATGCATTTGGCCATCTCGATTACTATACGTATTCCACCGTTCATAATGCATCGGCATTGCATGCTGAATATCATTTAAACCGGTTTATCACCAATAAAATCCCTTATTTCAGAAAATTAAAGTTAAATGAAATTGTGGGGTTTCATTTTCTGCATGTGAAAGGGCTGCCCGAGCATTACGAACTGACTATAGGACTTGAAAAATTCGGAATTGCAAGAGTAGATTTTGTACAGTCTTTCTCAGGAAAAAGCAGGCCATGGTTTTCTTTCAGGTGTGGATTGAAAATTATAGGACAGCAATAAATTTTGCATTAAAACTGAGTATTAATTTACTACATTTGGCAGTGGCAAAAATGAAAAAACTGTCCTGTTTCTCTATTCTGTTTTTTTTAACATTCCTGATTGCAAATGCACAAAGTAACAAGGAATTGAAATCGGTTTTTGAAAGTAATAATGTTGCACTTTTCCCACGACCATTTTATTACGAAGGCGGCAGTGTTGCAAAGTTACTGTCGTCAGAGGAGCAAATGTTGCAACAAGCGCAATCAAAAAATATAAATAATGATATTCTAATTCATGCCAACAATGCAGGGTATTATTGCTTGTTAGCGGGAGATCTGATTCAGGCAATTAAATATTTTTTACTTGCATCAAACACCTATACAAATGATGACAGTAAAGCATTGTTGATTAAAGCTCATCTGGCTTTTGCCAATGACATAGGTTGTCGCGATGAGCAGGCACTTCGGCTTTACTCTGAGTTGCTTAAATCAGAAACTTTCTCAAAACTTAATCTTAAACTTCAGGCGTACATCAATGGACTGGCAGGTGTTATCTATCTTCAGGAAAGGGATAGTGCCAGCGCCATAAAAGTGTTAAACATTTCTGAGAAGCAGTTGTTGGCTGAAAAACTTTTTAAATCTTTAGCAGATTTGTCGGAGCGTGAAGGAGAAATTTATCTGGCGTTTAATAAATATAAAGAAGCACTCGTAAAATATAATCAGCAGCTAAAATACACTGAAGCTTCAGGAGCAGCCATTGCCAACAGAAATATTGGCATGGTGTATTTTAAAAAAGGAGAGTATGAAATAGCTGAAACATATTTCAGGAAAAGCCTGAGCCAAAAGAAAAATGATCTGGTAGAAAAACTGTTGAAAGACACATATCTGAAAATAGTAACTGTAAGCAGTTTTAATCATGATTTTGACAAAGCAGACCGATATCACGAATTGTACAGAGCACTGAAAAAAGTAGAAACTGTATCTAATGAAACACCAAGACAAAAAGCCGAAAAAGATAAAATCATCAGTTTGCTTAGTGCTCAATCTGCCGATCAGGTAAATGTACTTACCAGACAAGAGTATGAACTCAGCCAGCAACTCACGGCATTAGACATTGAAAGGCAAAACAAAGAAAAGGCACTGGAAGAATTAACACTGGCAGAGGCGCAGAAGAAACTGAAAGAACTTGAACTGGAGAAAGTGTCTTCAGAAAAACTGAAACAGGAGGCGGAACTTACTAAGAAAGAATTACAGCTGAATAAGCAGAAAGAATTCAGAAATATTCTGCTGTTTGTGGCAGGAATTGTTGTAGTTGGATTGTTCTTTCTTTACAGCCGCTATCGTTTGAAAAAGCAATCGTTGGCAGAACTGAATAAAGCGCATGAAGAGTTGCGGCTTGCACATGACAAACTTAAACAGACGCAAGACCAGCTGATACAGTCAGAGAAAATGGCATCATTGGGACAGTTAACAGCAGGTATTGCTCATGAAATTCAGAACCCATTAAATTTTGTAACTAATTTTTCTGCAACCACCAAAGAGCTTATCCAGGAATATAAAGAAGATAAGGATGCCGGTATTTTAGATGATATATCATCAAACCTTGACAGGATTCAACATCATGGACAAAGAGTTTCAGCAATTGTAAAAGGAATGTTGCTTCACAGCAGAAATAATTCAACAGAGAGAGAAAAAGTAAGTTTTAATCAGTTGGTTGAAGATTCATTGTCTCTGGCCTATCATGGAAAAAGATCTACAGATGCTGATTTCCACTGTAACATCATTAAGCAGTTTTCAAAAGATACAACCATATCAGTGATGACGCAGGATGTTCGAAGAGTATTAATCAATCTTTTCAATAATGCATTTTATGCAGTTATGGAAAAAGAAAAGTTGCATAAAAAGAATGGAAATGCTTCTATAGTTTCATATTTACCACAGGTAGTGGTGACAACAAAATCAGATAATGATTTTGTTGAGTTGATAGTAGCTGATAATGGAACCGGCATTCCTGATGAAGTGAAAGATAAAATTTTCAATCCCTTTTTCACATCTAAACCAACAGGTGAGGGTACAGGATTGGGATTATCGGTGAGTTATGATATTATAAAGCAGCACGGTGGTAAAATTCACGTAGAATCAATATTCGGAGACGGGACTTCATTTCATATATATTTACCTTTGAACCATTCAACCAAAGAGAACAATAATGCAATCAGTAAAGATATACAATCTGCTTAGCCTGTTTTTATTAGGGATAACGGGTATGGCATTTGCGCAGGCAGATGTATCAGGATATTCTTCTAAATCTACAGGTTGTATTTATGGCAACTGTGTGAGTGACAGTGGTGTCTATGTTTTCAGAAGCGGAAACAGATATGAAGGATTTTTTAAAAACAGTCAGCCTGAAGGCAAAGGGAAAATGTTATACCGTGACGGTACAATTTACGAAGGTGATTTTGCACAGGGAAGAAAAGAGGGTAAAGGCAGGCTGATATATAAAAACGGAAACTCTTATACCGGTGACTTCAGAAATGATAAATTGAATGGCCGTGGGATATTCTTATACAACAGCGGCAATCAATATATAGGCGATTTTTTAGACGACAGTAAACATGGAAACGGCACCTTTACATTTAATGATGGCAGTATTTATACCGGACAGTTTGTTGACGACCGTGTGCAGGGAAAAGGAACTTGGAAATATGCCAATGGCGATTGGTATGAGGGTGAATTCGCCAATGCAAGAAAGAATGGGAAAGGCATTTATCATTATCAGGATGGAAGCAGCTATGAAGGCGATTTTGTAAATGATATTTATAGCGGCAGAGGAAAGTTTATTTTCAGTGATAGCAGCATTTATATTGGTGAATTCAGAAATGATTTGTTTAACGGATACGGCACCTGTTATTACTTCAACGGAGATGTTTATACCGGTAATTTCAAGGATGGATATTATTCAGGTGAAGGAACCTATGCCTATAATACAGGTGATCGCTATAGTGGTACGTTTTTGAATAATGTATTTAACGGAGAAGGAGTTTATATTGACGAAAATGGAGTGGAAACTACTACAATGTATGTCAATGGAAGAGCAGTCGGAGAGTCGAAGGTGGTTGACAAAAATCCTGTTGAACCTACTGCTGACACAAAACAACCTGAAACAAAAACAGAAAAGGAGCAACAGGCTCAGTCGGTGGCTAAAATTAAATGCGCAGTTTGCGGAGGGAAAGGGAAAATTTTTCAGCCTGAAGTTAAAAGAAGCCGGTCAGTGGTAAAAGATATCAGCAACGGAATAGGCCCCAGGAATTTTGTTACCTATTCAGTGATGGAAGTTGTGAAACCTGCTGCCTATGCAACTTGTAAAGCTTGTGGAGGCAGTGGATATAAATAATTATGTATTTTTGACCTTATGCCTAAAAGGATTAGCTTAAAACTAATTTTGATAATTTGGCTGGGATGTTTCTTAAGTACAGAATCATTCAGCCAGAGGAGTGATGTATTCAGGCATCTTAATACTTCACAAGGACTTTCGCATAATAAGATTTCATGTGTGCTGCAGGATAGCAAAGGATTCATCTGGATTGGAACGGAAGATGGTTTAAACCGTTATGACGGATACCATATAGATGTGTATAAACATGACCCGGCTGATGCATCGAGTTTAACCAGCAGCAGTATCAGATGTTTGTTCGAAGACCACTCTAAGAAACTTTGGATTGGAACGGATGACGGATTGGCGATGTTCGACAGTGAGATTGAAAAATTTGTTCCCTTTAAAATAAATAATTCAGGGATCTCCATCAGCAGCAATCAGGTAACTTGTATTGAAGAAGATGCTGATGGAAATCTTTGGATTGGTACTGCAGGAGGTGGACTTAATATTTTTAATACTGCATCAGGTAAATGGTCTGTTTATAAAACCTCAGCTGATGAAGGTGCCATTTGCAGCAATAACATAACAGCGATTACAAAGGATAAAGGAGGAGTTCTTTATATTGGAACAGATAATGGACTTGCAATTGCCGATAAAGGAAATAAAGGAAAGTTTACAGTTCTTAAAGCAATTCCGGGAAATAAAAATTCTATTCCTGAGAATGATATTACTTGTCTGTATGCCGACTTTCAGAATAAATTGTGGATTGGCACATTGAACAGCGGACTGAGTGTTATGGAGATGAGCAATCGTAGTTTCACTCATTTCACAAACCTTGGCAACAACCAGAGCAATTCAGTTTTTGGAATTAATAAAGACCTGGATGGAAGTATTATAGTAGGCACACTGGGAAGTGGTCTGCTTATTTTTAATCCTGATGGAACATCGTATGAAGCTTATACTCACAGTAAAACAGATCCTTTTTCAGTCAGCAGTAATAATATATGGACTGTTTACCGAGATAAGGCAGGCATTATCTGGATAGGCACTGATAACGGATTGGATTATTATAAAGATGATCTGATGCGGTTCAAAACATTGTTGCCACTTAAAGATGAAGTAACATCATCAGTCATACCCAATAAGAATTGCTATGCATTTTTAGCGGATGGAAACAATGTTTGGATGAGTGTATTGGGAACAGGATTAATTCTTAAAGACGAGAAAGGAAACATTCTTAAATCTTATTCCACAGCTGAAGGACTTTCGGGTAATAATGTATTCAGCCTTTTCAGAGACAGAAACGGAGTGGTTTGGGCAGGTACGTACAATGGGTTAACTTCAATTGACGTGAAGAATAATCAGGTGAAAGCTTATTATGCAAATCAGGCAGACCCGCAGTCGCTAAGTTCTAATAATATAAGAGCAATTTGCGAAGATGAAAAAGGAAATTTATTTGTTGGTACTTATGGAGGTGGTTTGTGTGTGATGCAAAAAGAAAAAGGGGTTTTTAAATCATACAGAAAGGGAGATAAAAACAGTATATCGAGCAATATCATAACATCACTGTATTATGATGGTCATGGTAATTTGTATGTAGGAACCTACGGTGGTGGCCTTTGCGTAATGAATACTGCATCAGGATCGTTTACAACCTATACTAATACCGTAAATAAAAGCAACAGCATCAGCAGTAATTATATCAACTGTATTTATGCTTATTCACCTGATAAAATTTTAATCGGAACATACAGTGGTGGTTTGAATATTTTCCATACAACTTCTCAAACGTTTACGGTATTGACAGAAAGAAGTGGATTGTCAAATAATAATATAACCAATCTTGTAGCTGATGCAGAAAAGAATATCTGGTTTACAACAGGTAATCAGATATGTAAAGCTAAGATTAATGATAAAGATTCACTGATATTTGTACGTAATTACGATGAGCAGGATGGAGTGTTTAATCGTTTTAATTCAGGAGCATCCCTGATCACATCTGATGGCAGAATTTTCTTCGGTGGAAATAACGGATATAACCGGTTTAAACCTTCGTCCATTAAAGATAACCCATACGTACCTCCGGTAGTAATCACCAAATTTTATTTGTTTGAAAAACCCTATTACATGGACACCATTGTCATGTCCAAAAATGTAATTGAACTCAAATACAATCAGAATTTCTTTTCATTCGAATATGCAGCGTTAAATTATATTTTGCCTGAAAAGAATCAGTATGCTTATATGCTGGAAGGTCTGGAGAAAGATTGGATTTATTGTGGTACCAGACGCGACAGGCAATATACCGATTTGGACCCCGGTACTTATAAATTCAGAGTAAAAGCTTGTAATAATGATGGAGTATGGAATAACGAAGGAACCTATATTGTAATCATTATCAAACCTCCATTTTGGCGAACCTGGTGGTTCTACATTTTGTCAGCAGTTACATTTATTGGACTGACTGTAACATATGTTAGGCTTCGAACGCGAACGCTCATGAAACAATATGAAGTACTCGAACAAAAAGTGCAGGAAAGAACTTCGGAATTAAGAGAAGAAAAAGATAAATCGGAGCAGAAATCTTTTGAGCTGGAAAAAGCATTTAAGGAACTTAGAGATACTCAATCGCAACTGATACATGCTGAGAAAATGGCTTCTCTCGGACAGCTCACAGCCGGAATCGCACATGAGATTCAGAACCCATTGAACTTTGTAAACAACTTTGCAGAGTTATCTCAGGAAATGGTTGACGAATTGCAGGACGCCAAAACTGACGAAGAGAAAAAGGAAATATCAGAAGAATTAAGAAACAATATGGCTAAGATTCATGAGCATGGAAAAAGGGCAGAACGTATTGTGAAAAGTATGCTCATGCATAGTCGGACGCAAACAGCTGAAAAAACAGATGCAGATATCAATAAACTCGCTGAAGATGCAATGCACCTTGCTTATACAGGCATACGAGCAAAAGACAATAATTTCGGATGCGAAATTGTTGTTGAGAAAGACGAGTCATTGCCTGAAATAAAAATTGTGCAGCAGGACATAAGCAGAGTTTTACTCAATATTTTCAATAATGCATTCTATGCAGTAAATCAGTTAAGAAAAACCAGTACAAACGATTATAAGCCTAAGGTTAAGCTTAAAACAGAATACATAAGCAATAAAGTTATAATACGCATCAGCGATAATGGAGGCGGTATTCCTGATGAAGTTGTAGATAAAATCTTTCAGCCATTTTTTACCACCAAACCTACCGGGGAAGGAACCGGATTAGGATTGTCTTTGAGTTATGATATAATCACCAAAGGTCATTATGGATCTTTAAAAGTAAATGTAAATAAAGGAGTAGGTTCTGAGTTTATTGTAGAGCTACCCGTTATGTAAAATAATATCCAACCAATGATACCTAATGTTTTAGTTGTTGACGATGAACGTGATGTTGAACTTCTGTTTCGTCAGAGATTTCGCAAAGAAATCAGAGAAAGTAAGATTGTATTTCATTTTGCATTCAGTGGTGAGGAGGCTATTCATTTTCTGCATGGCCAGTCACCATTAAATGTGATGATGGTTTTGTCGGACATCAATATGCCCGGGATGAACGGTTTGCAGTTGGCTGAAAAGGTGAAGGCTGAGTTTCCATTGCTTAAGATAATTATGGTTTCGGCCTATGGGGATGATAAAAACATGTTTGAAGCACAGCAAAAAGGAGTAGATGATTTTGTGACTAAACCTGTGGAATTTGATTTGTTAAAATCAAGAATAAGTAAATTATTAAATACAGAGTGATATGGCCAGGAGGATATTGGTTGTAGATGACGAAGCTGACCTTGAACTGTTAATAAGGCAACGTTTCAGATCGCGTATCAAGAGCGAGGAACTGGAATTTGAATTTGCTCATAATGGGCAGGAAGCTTTGAATAAATTAAAGGATGATTCATCCATTGATTTGGTATTTACAGATATCAATATGCCTATTATGGATGGTCTTACTTTATTACGTAAGATTAAAGAATTAAATATTCATTCGAAGGCCGTGGTGATTTCTGCTTATGGTGATATGGATAATATCAGAAAAGCAATGAACAGTGGTGCTTTTGATTTTATTACAAAACCAATAGACATGACAGACCTTGATACAACAATGAATAAAGGATTGTCTGAAATGGAAATGATTAAGCAGGGAATAAGAGCAAAAGAAGAACTTAAGAATACTATTATTGAAAAAGAGGTGGCAGTGATAGAGAAGGAAAAAGCTGAAGAATCGAAAAGACTGAAGCAGCAGTTTCTTGCCAACATGAGTCATGAAATTCGAACTCCGATGAATGCTATTATCGGAACAGTAAGTCTTTTAAGTAAGTCGGAATTGAATGACAAGCAAAATAAATATATAAATATTATCAAGACAAGTGCAGATAATCTGTTAGTGATTATCAACGACATTTTAGATATTTCCAAAATTGAATCCGGAAAGTTTACAATTGAGAATGTTGCTTTCAATTTGAAGGAAAAAGTGATGCATGTTTATGAATCGCTGAAAGTAAAAGCTGAAGAAAAACATCTGGAATTAAATATAAAGTATAGCCCTGATCTGGCAGAGTTTTATTTGGGAGACCCGGTTAGGATAACACAGGTGTTAATTAATCTTACAGGTAACGCACTTAAGTTTACTGAGAAAGGTTCAGTGACCATTGAAGTGAAGCAATGTTCGGAGAGCAGCAAGGGCGTTTGTTTTAGTGTAATAGATACAGGTATTGGCATTGCAGAAGATAAAATGAAATTTATTTTCGAGAGTTTTACTCAGGAAAGTTCTGATACTACTCGTAAGTTTGGTGGTACAGGTTTAGGGCTGACTATAAGCAAGCAATTGGTAGAATTAATGGGAGGCGAATTGAAAGTGAAAAGTAAGCAGGGTGAAGGGTCTGTATTTACATTTACTCTTCCTATGGCACGTGCTGAGTCACTAACACCTGAAAGTAATGGATCAAATAATAAAAAGGAATTAAAGGTAAGACCGGGACTGCGCATATTATTAGCAGAAGACAACAAGTTTAATCAAATGGTTGCTGAGGATACCTTGAACACACTCCTTCCTGAGCTGAACATGACCATGGTTGATAATGGTAAGGAAGCAGTTGAAAAGCTAAAGTCCAACAGTTATGATTTGGTTATTATGGACATACACATGCCGGAAATGGATGGGTATGAAGCAGCCTCGTTTATTCGAAATCAGCTGCCACATCCTGCAAATGCAATTCCAATTCTTGCAATGACAGCCAATGTAATTGCGGAAGAAATTGAAAAATGTTTTGATGTGGGGATGAATGCATATGTGAGTAAACCTTTCAATGAAGAAGATTTGCTGAAAAAAATTATAGCTTTAACAGAAATAAGAAAGAATTAAAAAGGAAGAAATGAAGGTGGTTGGTTAATTGGCTTTATAAAATAATCAACTTAAGTAGTGATAAAAATTTACTTGCCGGAATACATGTATTTTATTTCTGTGCGGATATTGATCTGATGATCTTCTTCAAGACAAAGTACACCTTTTCTGCAGTTATTTAACAACCGTAGTGAACCATATCCTACAGCAATAATCCGGTCTCTGTTTATTCCTTTTTGTATGAGATAATCAGCAGCATGATCTGCTCTTGCCTGTGAGAGTATCAGATTATCTCTGTCGTTACCTCTTGAATCGGTATGACAACTCAGTTCTATTTTTACATTTTTGTTGTCTGCAAGAATATTATACAATTTATTCAACTCGAGTTTAGTTGCCGGTTTTAAATCGGATGAACCTTTGTCAAAAGCAATACCCCTCCAAACAACAGGTTTGTTGTATTGTAATTTATCTAGCGCAATATCTTCGTTAATGACAGCTGACCTTCTGTATCCGTTGGTGTTAAAACTAACTGATGTTGTAAAATAATTCTTGTCTTCAGCACGTAAAGTATAGTTAAGGTTATTTTCAACCACAATCCGATATTCGCCATCGGTATTCAACGGCAGTACTGTGTCTTTAGGTCCGCCTGTCAGAACCAAATATATATTTTTTAAAGCCTTGTTAGTTGACTTGTCTGTTATGCGACCTTGCAGAGTAAGAATTGGAGGATTCTTAACAAATGAAAAAATCTTATCTTTCTCATTTATTCTGTTACTGCTGAAATATCCTTTTAGTTCATTTTTTTCACAAATGAAACCAAAGTCATCGTTTGAACTGTTTATGGGATAACCCATGTTCTCAGATTTAGTCCAGCTTCCATCTTTGAATTCTGTTCTGTAAATATCAAGACCACCAATTCCTATCATTCCATCACTCGAATAATATAGTACTGAGTCATTCAGCAGAAAAGGAAACATTTCATTACCGGTACTGTTAATTTCTCTTCCTAAGCTTACAGGTTGTTTCCATGCTCCATTTATATATTCAGTTTTATATAAATCAGTACCACCATAGCCCCAAGGCATATCAGAAACAAAAACCATAACGTTGCCACTGGGAGAAAGTGTAGGATGCCCGACACTGTAATCTTTGTTATTGAAAGACATTTCACCTGTTATATCCCACTCTCCCTCTGATGTTGTTCCATGATAGATCTTCAATACATTTTCACTCTGTTTGTTAGTGACAATTTTTTTTCCTTCATTGTCATTGCGTGTAATGTAAATGGATGAATAATCACTTTTAAAAGTGCAGGGACCTTCATTAAAAATTGAATTTACATTTCCTCTCAATGGAACAGGATCCAGCCAATTGCCACCATCTGTTTGTTGAGCATAAAACAAGTTATAGTCATCACCGGCAGGCTCATGGTTGTTCTTGCTATTAGGGTTACGGTTGGATACATATACTATTCCTGAACGATAATATGCCGGTGAGAAACTGCTTTCATTTGCACCATTAATCTTCAATACCTGAATATTGAATAAAAGCGAATCTCTGAACAGCATCTCAATAGAATCACATGATGCAAGCAAATTCAGTGCTTTGGTATCGGATCGGTTTATCTGAAGATATTTCTCGAACCATTTACGTGCTTCTTTATACTTGCCATTTTGCATCAGAGCTTCAGCATAATAATATTGGTACAATGGATCATTGTTCAAGCTGATGATTTGTGCATATAGTTTTTCAGTGTTCTTAAAGTTCCTCACATTGCGATAGCAATCCGCAAGTTTTATCAGTGTATTTACATCAAATTTTTTGCTTATTACCTCTTCGTAATATGGTATTGCTTTTTCATAAACATTCTGCTCGTAATAATCGTCAGCCGTACGAAGTTTTACGGTGGTGCATGAACAGATAACTAAAACAAGCGATAATAAAAAGTAAGTATTTAACTTCATGGCATTAAAAATAGCGCGGAGTTTTGATTTTGGAAACTTTATAACCAAAATCATATCCTAACATAAATTCATGTGATCCTGCGGAATAATTTCGTAATGGTGAAAGTGTATAATCAAATGAATAACCCAGTCTTAATTTTTTTGTGAGCTGGTATTCCCCAATCAATGCTACTGCATCGTTTGAACGGTATGAAGCACCCACCCATATTATATTATTTAATAACAGATTTGCATTTATATCGAATTGTATTGGTGCACCATTAACATATTTCACCAAAACAGACGGTTTTAATTTTACCTGTTCACTCAGTGAAAACACATAACCTGATGTAAGAAAATAATGCCTTCTTACTCTGTGCACATCATCCATTTCAACTGAAAGTGTTTTGAGCGGATCGTAACTTATAAGCAGAGGTGCAGAAATTCCCGCATAAAATAAGTCAGTGTAATAATAAATACCAAAACCTACATTGGGCAATACATTGTTTACAGTATTGTTTTCATAAACAGGATCATTATTGTCATTGTAGATTAAATCAGAAATGGTGGACTTGAGGTACGTTAATCCTGCCTGAAGACCAAATGCAAGTTTTGATTCACCATATTCTATACGGTAAGAGTAACTTCCGAATAGTTCAGTACGGTTGGTGATGCCTGCATGGTCATTGCTGATATATAATCCTAATCCAACTTTTTTCTCATCTAATGCACCATGTATGCTTGCAGTCTCAGTAGTAGGCGATCCTTTAAATCCTGCCCACTGTTTGCGCACCATCATTGTTGCACTGGTGAAAGGTTTACTTCCTGCATAGGCAGGGTTAATCACAAGTCCATTGAACATATATTGTGAAAACACCGGTGCTTGCTGACCTTGGGAAGCAATTCCAATGAAGAGGAAGAGTAGTGTCAAATAATTTCTCATGGTTTTATCTTCTTAAGTCAATAAATGTTTTAAGAATAATATTTCTTGCAGGAATGCTGAATATGGCATAATAAGTTCCATCAGGCAATATCTGATTTGAATTACTTCTTCCATCCCAGTTATTTCTGTAGTTTTTCTTTTCATAAACCAGATTACCCCAACGGTTATAAACAGAAAACTTGTTTTCGTTATAATCTAATCCACGAATTTCATATAAATCATTATATCCGTCATCATTTGGTGTAAAACCGGTTGGTAAGACAACATCCGTATAACATTGTTCAGGAGGCAAAACGTTTACTATGATGGTATCTGATGAAGTGCAATTACCATTAGTAATTGTCCACATAAATCCGTTTAATCCCGGATTCAGGTGTTCTACTTTTGTTTGTGCAGAGCTGTCATTTTCAATCTGACTTGAGCCACTGAGAACTGACCATATTCCTGTGCCTGACTGAGGAGGAACTGCAGATAAAAACACGAATGTTTCACAAACATCCTGATCTATTCCTGCGTCAGCAATAATTTTTTCTTTCTTATTGATGATGTAGATGGCAGTGTCAGAACAGTTATTATCATAAACAACCCATGCAAAAACATTCACTCCGTTTCCAATGGTGTTTATAGGTGTTGATACTGAATCGGGATGCACAATTACAGCACTGCCTGACTTTAATATCCATTTTCCTAATCCATATAATGGTGTTGATGCGGTTAAAGTAGAGGTGTCAATACCACAAATAGAAACAGTGAAATCGTTGCCTGCATAGAGTGCAGGAGGTTCAGTTAACGTAAATGATTTTGTAGCAGTACAACCTGTTGAATCGGTTACGGTTACTGTATATGGGCCTGCTGACAATGAACCGGCAGTTGAACCAGTCACACCGCTTATGCTCCATTGATAAGAATATGCATTGGTATTACTACCCGGTACACCACCTGTTACAAATAAATTTATTTCACCATCACTCTTTCCGTTACATGAAATATTGAATGGTGGATTGTTTTGGGAAATAATTTCAGTGATTATAATCTGTGGAGGTTCAGTAATAATAAAGTTTCTGACAGTAACGCAGTTGTTGGCATCTGTAGCTGTGAAAGTATAATTGCCCGGAGTAAGATTATTTCTTGTTAATGATACCGTACTGTCATTCCACAAATAGGTAATTGGTTGCGCTGCCCCTGAAACATTTAATGTGATGCTGCCATCATTTTTACCAAAGCAACTTACATTTGCTGAGTCAATTACTGTAATTTCCGGTCCCTGAATATTACTTACCGTAGCCAGAACTGTAACAATACAACCTGAATTGTCTTTAATACGAACCGTGTCAATACCGGGAGCAATATTTGTATAAACCGAATCTGTACCGAATGCACCATTGTTCAAAGCATAAACAAATCCACCACTGCCTCCTGTGGAAGTAACTGCAATTTGACCATTGCTGTTACCGCAACTGGCATTGTTGATTGTAAGGACAGGTTGAATTGCAGGAAATAAATGATTTATAGTTGCAACAGCAGATGCTGTACATCCGTTTACATCACTTACTATGCATGTGTAATTTCCATGTGAAAGGTTGACCGCTGTTGCAGTATTTTGAACAGGTGAAGTTCCAATCCACTGATAAGTTATAGGAGCTGCTCCTCCTGTAATTTGTATGGTTGCTGTTCCTGAACTATCACCAAAACATACAATATCTGTAGTGTTTACTGAAACAATCTGAGGACCATTTGTTGAAGGAATACTGAAAGTCGTATCACGGTGACAACCTGAATTGTCGGTTATGGTCAAAGTGAAAACAGTTCCTGCAACGCCCTGCACCAGTGTGCCTGTTGAGCCATCTGACCAAAGTAATGTTGGTGCAGAAGATCCTCCTGAGGGACTTGCAACAGCAGATCCGGGTGTTCCTCCATTGCATGGTCCGGGAATTAATGTAAGACCAAATTGCAACTTAGGATTTTGTGTAATGGTTTGAGTGATGGTAGTTGTACATTGTACAGCATCAGTTATTGTAAGAGTATAAGTTCCTGCTGTTAACTGAAAGATGTCAGATGTTGTAGCTCCGTTACTCCAAAGGTAAGTCAGAGGTGAAGTGCCGCCACCTGCAGTAATTTGTATAAATCCTGTTGAATCACCATAGCAAGTGACATTTTGGAATGATGAAACAGATGCATTGATTGGTAATGTCGAAGGAATATTCACAGTTGCTGATTTTGAACAGTTATTCTGATCAGTTACTGTAACAGTATAATTCTGATTGGAGAGATTAACAGCCGTTGCATTTGTTGTACCATTAGACCATAAATAGGTGTATGAGGCTGTACCTCCCGTTACCTGAGCTGTCGCACTGCCGGTTGGACCACTGCATCCTGTTGGTGTTGTTGTGAATGTAATAGAAAGTGAATCCGGAGATAGGATATTGATGTCGGGCATGGTATAGCTGCAACCTGCACCGTCAGTAACTGTTACTGTATATATTCCACCTGGAATATTAGTTAAGTCCTGTATTTGTAAATTATTATAACTCCACTGATACGAATAATTACCTGTACCACCGGATGGTGTAATATAAATATTACCATCCGACAAACCATAACAACTTACATTATTTGAACTGTCTAACTGAACCATGGTTGCAGGAGTTCGGTTTACTGTTACAGTATCTTGTTTAACACAACCGTTTCCATCGGTAACAGTAATAGTATAAATTCCATTTGATAAGTTGTTTTGCTGGTTGGTTCCTGTTGCACCATTGCTCCATAAATAGCTGTAAGGTGTTGCTCCACCCGTGACATTAAATGTGGCTATTCCATTATTCAATGCACAAGATGCATTGGTTGAAGTGTGAGAAATAAGTAATAATGGTGGATTAAATAATGTGTCTTTGGAAGTTACAGAGCAACCATTGATGTCTGTAACAGTTACTGTATATATACCTGCCGGAATATTGGTATTGGAAGCGCCTGTAACTCCTGCCGGTGCACTCCACTGATAAGTATATGCAGGTGTTCCGCCTGTTACATTTACTGTGAGTGATCCTGTACTGTCACTGTTGCAAACAGGATTAGATCGAGAAAATCCGTTAATGGTTGGGCCATTGATATGAGGGATAAAAACGGAATCTGCTTTTGTACAGAGATTTGCATCAGTAACTGTAACCGAATACCATCCACTGGCTTTGTTGATTAATGAATCATTGGCCACTCCTGTATTCCAAAGATAAGTATAAGGTCCCGTGCCTCCCGTTGCACTTGCTATGGCCATTCCATTTACTTTATTACACTTTTCTGAAATAGCACTTAATGTAACACTTATGGCAGATGGTTGAGTAACTAAAATAATTTTAGTTGCTGTACATGCATTGGTATCAGAAACTGTTACGGTATAAGTTCCCGCAATTAAACCTGTAATAAATGGAGTTGTTTGTCCACCAGGAGACCATTGATAACTGTACGCACCATTGCCTCCTGATACTGTTGTGAAAATAGCACCGTTATTCCCGCCAAAACATTTTACATTAACAACACTATCCAGAATGGATGGCCCTCCGAGAGAATCAACAATAAACAGATGTGTGGCAGTACACAATTTAGAATCAGTAACGGTTACGGTATAATTTCCTTTCGACAGGTTGAAAATAGTATCATTAACCGAACCCGTACTCCAGAGATAATTATATGGTGGTGTTCCACCGGATGCCGATGCCCAAGCAGAGCCATTATTATTGCTGCATACTTCAGGTAATGCAGAGCCATTAACCACTAAAGGCGTTACTGGATTTATAGTAACGGTGATGGAATCTGCGCAGTTGGCATTATCATGAACAACCAGTTTATATGTTCCAGGTCCCAGATTAAAAATAGAATCGTTGTTAGCCTGAGCTGGCGTCCATGTATAAGTATATACACCTGATCCTCCGGTAGCATGAGTTAAAATAGCTCCTGTATTTTGCCCAAAACATTTTAGTTGAATTATGCTGTCAATAACAATTTGCACCGATGACTGTGTGTTGACAATAACAGGTTTTGATGAAGTACAACCTTTACTGTCAGTTACAGTTACAGTATAAGTTCCTCCTGCAACATTTGTAATAGAAGAAGTTGTCTGACCTGTATTCCACAGATAAGTATAAACAGGTGTACCTCCGGTAACTGATGCAGAGGCACTGCCATTGGCACTGCCACAACTTGAAGGCATTGAAGATACGGTAATACTTAATGCCGATGCAGGTTGTGTAATAGCTTGTGTTTTGTTTGCAATACATCCCGATGAATCAGTTACAGTGACTGTGTAATTTCCTGCAACAACATTGAGTAAATTTTTTGATACAGCACCTGTATTCCATAAATAAGTAACAGGGCCATGGTTTCCTGTAACAGAAATATAGATGGAACCATTGCTTCCACCAAAGCAGGTAACATTTTTCACAGAGTCAACAGTAACAACAGGACCTGCAAGATTAGAAATAGTCTGACTGAATGCTTTTGTACAAAGTTTAGAATCTGTAATGGTAACGGTGTAAGTGCCTGCAGCTACATTGGTAATTGAAGAAGTAGTAGCCCCTGTATTCCATAGATAAGTATAAGCAGGTGTACCACCTGAAACTGAAGTTGTGATACTGCCATTGTTTTGTCCGCAAGTAGCACTGGTAGGTGTTAGCGTAGCTGTAATATCAGTAGGTTGCGTAATAGTTCTTGAAACAACAGCCTGACAGTTGGCATTATCAGTAACTGTAACGGTATAAGTACCTGCAACAACATTTGTCAAATCCTGACTTACAGCACCGCTGCTCCATGCA
>JAGVTU010000001.1 GCA_019136655.1 Bacteroidota bacterium | reverse complement strand
ATTTAATGCTATTACCCACCAATCTCTTCCATTACCATGCTTGCAGGCTGAAAGTCCCCACCCGAAAGAGCCTGTCAGGGCAATATTATTTTTTGAAATAACTTGTCCTAATCCTCCATTCATTGATATATCCACAACCGAATAAAAAATTTCAGGTGAAGCTAATGTTGCAATGGAATTATAATCTCCTGTCTGATGAAACAAAACATACTTGTTTGAATCGTCAGGCACAGGTAAAATAATATTACCATAAGGTATTGGCAACCCATATTGTATCCAATCATTAGTAAATGAGTCAGGGTTTAACCCATTACCACCTTGCATGGTATCGCCCATAGCATCAGCTATAAAAATACCATTGCTGCTCATTAATATATTTCCGTTTTCATCGGAAATATTTCCCTGCGTAAATATAAAAGGTATATCTCTTTGCTCTAATAACAAAGTGTATGATGTGTCTGTAAAAACCATGCGAGCCTCATTAGAGGTAGGGGCATCATGATAGCCCATGAAAAACACAGAATTTCTTCCTTGTGCAAACACTGATTCCTTTAATCCAAAGAGAAGTATTAAAAGTATCAAAGTTTTACTTCCTGTGATTCTTTTAATTTCTTTCATCGAACTATAATTAGCTTATTAATTAATGGTTTTTTACTATCAGCATTGACCAAAATGGTATAAACGCCTTCTTTCAAATTTGAAATATTTATAGTATATTTTTGCTTTTTGCAATCAAAATAGTCATCATAAACACTTTCATTCAATACATTTTTTATCTTTACTTTACAAACACCTGCTTCTATTCCTGTTAATTGAACTGTTACTTTATCATTTGCAGGGTTTGGAATAATTTTAATTTCACTATAATTTATTTTTTCTGTGGTGTCATTAGCCATTCGGTAAATACCACTCTGCAAACAAGTGTAATCGTCATTATAAACAATAGAATCATTTATAATTGCAATCATACTCCTTGCACGTTCTACAGCACTGCCGCCAACAAAAGGACATTGATTGGCTATTGCCAACAACCCATTGTAATTGTCAATTAAAACCTGTTTATCTTGTCCTGTTTCAATATAGTCAATCTCTATATTATTAATAGCAATGGTATTTAATTCAGGAATTTCTGCATTAGTAACATAATCATTAATGTACTGTGCGCTGTCTAATTTATCTTGAATAATAGCTTCTCTCTGAATTTCTATATTATTAACTGTTTGAGTTAAAAATTCAAGTGTTGTTTTCCAATAGTCATAAATGCTGTCATGATTCAGTGTTGGATTATTTGCTTTCCATTCTTCAAAATTATTCATGCTGTCGGCAAACAATTCCATTTGTGATTTGCAGCTATCGACTAATGTCATCAATGTAGAATCAAAGGTATAGGCAGCCCTCAAATACTGTTCCGCATCATATAGATATGCAACAGGCATTTCCTGATTATCTAACATGAACTGAATGTAAGTGGAATCACTTTCCCAAAGTGTGGAATCATCTGCAAGTTCCTTATAAAGGTATTCCTCTGCAATAGCACGGCTTTCATTTGAAAACTCCTCTGAATCGAATGCCCCTGTTGCTATCAGCTCATTAATGGTTGAATCCGTCATTGCAGGTGGTGGTGTTAAACATATTGTTGAATTGGAACAGTAAAAAGTATTACCACCATTGGTACGCTGAAACCAAACAGTAGGCGTTACCATAGGATTGTAAGCCGAACCTAATGTTGAATCGACTGTAAATAAAGAGGCAAATATTAATGGTGTTGTTGGTGCTAAATTAACTCCACCAAACCCACTTACCGTTGGCAAGTTCCATTTATTGCCATTATGGGGTTGCGTACCTATGTAGGTCGGGTTAGTAGAACTTCCTGTGTTCAGGTACAAACCTACATAGTGTGTATTCATTTCATTTCCCTTAAACACAGTTGATGGATTTTGCCCTCCAAAATTAAAGCCTCTGTATGTGCTGTCAACCGTATTGCAATAAATGGAAATTTTATTATTCATATTCCCTGCACTTATTCCGCTTGAACTGCCCGTGACTCCTGTTGCATAAGTTCCTGTGATGGTGTTGCAACTGATACTTGAATTTCTATTTGCCGCAACTAATATACCGTTTCCGTTGCCGTTTAGTTTTACTGTATTATATTTTACTTTGGCAGTGTTTAATGCTCCCGCATAAATGCCATGTGCAGCATTGGTTAGTGTGATATTATTATTATCGGCAGTATAACGCACATTGGTTACAGAGTTGCTCTCGCTCATCCATAAGCCGTAATTTGCCAATGATAAACCCGAAGTTGCCCCTCCGTTAATGGTAATGTCATTATTGGTTGCATACATGAATCGCGCAAAAGGATTGGTTGCCATTTTTATTCCTATATGGCTTGCCGTAATGGTGCAGTTGCTTACGGTGCTGGTGCTTAATAAAGGTGCATTTATTTCTTCTACTCCGGTTCTTACATTGAGTAAATGTACGTAATTTACAGTTAACTCTGAACCGTTGGCATAAATTCCTCTGTAACTGCTGTCAACAGTTATGTAATTCCATACTTCGGGAAGCACCGTAAGTGTGGTTGTGTTGGAGTTGTTGTTCTTTATGTTTGCAATTGCTGCGCCTTTGTATGGTTCATTATAAAAGTTGTCGTAATATATATTTTTAAAACAACTTCGCTTTACTGTAAGCATACTTCCTATGCCCACCACTCCTGTGTGCAGATTGTTAAAATAATTCAACTGATAATACTGTGTGCCGCCTCCTATAGTTCCTATCCAGTCATTGAGCATTATTCCGCATTGCGATTTGCTGCCGTGAGCGTTTTGTCCTGCATAGTCAGGTTTGAAAGCGATAAACTCAAAAGTAGCCTGCTGCACAGTTAATGTAGTTCCGTTATAAAATGTTCCTGCTTTTGGTGGTATGTAAACACCCAAAACAAAATTCCTGAAATGGGCATTGTCAATATTTACTTTCGATTTGTTTTTTGCAAGTATTGTAGTATCGCCATCAGCTACTATACTGCCTTCATGTATTCGCACTTCTCCCAAATCTTCTACCGTTATACCGCGCCACATATTGGTGCAACCCGTTACGGTGCTGCTGTCTATATCCAGATATCCGCCATTCATTACCACTATCTGTGCCTGTGCATCCATATACACCGTGCAACGCATCAGTTTAAGTGTGTCGTTAACATACAGCGTTCCTGCAATGTAAATGTTCAATGTATCATATCGGTAAGCCAATGTTGTGCTGTAGGTGTTGGCGGGAATGATAAATGTTGTGCTGTCTGTGCAGGGATAAGTTACCTCCACACACACGCTGTCCAAATAATTTACCGTTGTTGTTAGCAGAGTTGCGTGGTTGGTAAATGTGCTGTCGGGGCAGCTGCCTACGGCAGTATAATAGCCCGATACTGAATAATTCAAACAAGTGTCGGCAGGGAAATTTGTGTTGGTGTAAGGAAATCCAACACTGCTTGCCGTCATTGTAAATACAGAAGGTAAAAGTTCTTGTATTACCACCGTATCAGCAGTGGCATTGTGGCTGCACACTTGTATGTTGAATGTAATAGTGTCGCCTATTGCTGTACTACCCACACTTGCCGTTTTGGTGAGTGTAAAGCAGTCCATACAATCACTCTGTCCGTTCCACACTATGGTGTCTCCTGCGCTCTGGCCTGTGAAGTTGTGTATTCTGCTGGCTGTTTGCACTATGGTATCATTGCAAAGGTTTTGCATAATAACTATCAGGTTCGGCAATATATTCACATTGCGGTAGGCACACGTAGGGTTCAGTATTACCCTCACCAGCATACATTCTGCTGCAAGCGAGCTGTCGGCAAAACCTATCGCTGCCATATTTGCTCCTGTTATATTCCATGTGTTTATTCCTGATACCATGAGCGTGTCGCTTGCCTGGGTGCTGCAGTTGGATATAATTACGCTCTGCACCTGCAGCGAAGATACCAAACTATCTATAAATACCTGCAACGGATACACCGCTCCAAGACCTGCATTATTCACCGTCATGCTTACTTCAAAATTGCGGCAAAGCGCATACGTGCTGTCATGCTCTTTAAATGAATAACTCAACTGCTCTTGCTCCCGTTTAAAAGTTACTTCTATACTGTCGGCATAGCACATCGAATCGGGAACCTGCATATTAGAAGCAGGAAATCCATCGCAGTTCCATCCGTATTGAAGCATAAATGTTTTTACCGTATCGGTTATGCACGAATCATAATCGGCACATAACTGAACGTTTACCGCACTATCGAGCAACAGGTTGCTCACCACCGGAACCACTCCGTTGATTACTGGTTGCATAGCTCCTGAGTTAATCGCATAGCTCCAGTTGCTAAGATATGGTGCTGCGGGTATAACTACAAATACATGGGAAGCACCAGCGTAACTGATGCCTGAGGTTTTGCTGTTTTGAAAATCTAAATTCATGCAAACATGATGTCCTGTGGCTGTAACGTTGGCAGGGTTGAGCAGGGCGCTCAGGTTGGGCCGTGCCGGAAAGAGATAGTTCTGCTGCATGTTTTTGATAAATACCGTATCGCATGCCGTTGCAGGATAACAGCCATAGTCCGAAGCTTCAAAGGCTATGTTTACAGAGTCGGCATAGAAGTTTACCGAGTCTAATGGGCAGTCATCAGGTTCTATATCAAAAATGATATACTTATATATTTTGTATCCGCCTACATACTGGCTGTTGTCATTCTGCGGTGCCGGATATTTGTCTTCGCTCCAGCACACAGCTTGCCCTGTGTTGTTGTCCTGAATTATGATGCTGCCTCCTCCCGATGGTATTGATACCGGTATCCATGGACGGTATTGGGGTGTTTGGCTATGTATTCCCGTAAACGATAAATAGCTCATGCGTCCACTGCCCGACACGGTGTGATATCCCTGCGGAATTTTTACCGTATAGCTCTCCGGCTCATAAGCTGGCAATCGGTATTCGTAAGGATAAAAGTCAGTCTTGCCTCCTGCCGATTGCATGAGTGCCGTAAGTTTTACCTGTCTTCTGCAAGAGGTGTCGGCTGTTATGCTTGTGCTGTTGTATCCTTCCTGTGAAAAAACATAGTGATATCCCGAAAAATTTTCGCACATAAAAATAAATGAATCCGCAAACTGCTGATTGATTTGCATCAGTGTAAGGTCATTGGCGTTAAAAGTCCATCCATGTGCTTTTACATCCAGCGTATCTCTGGGTGCGGAAAGGTTCATGTCAAATGCATCGTAACTTTGTTTTTTGCCGCTCAGCCAAAGGTTGTTTGATATGAGTTTTTGGTGCAGGTAGTCATCCACCGAAAGGTTGATGCTGTTAGGGGCTTCAAAACTTCCACATTCGCGATAGGTTACTTCAAGACGGTAACGTTGTCCTTCAAAAAAGTTTTTTAGTGTATCTATCGTATCGGTATAATAACTGCTCATGTAGTTATAGTCGAACAAATTTCCGTAAACCGCTCCTGCCGAATCATACGCGCTGAAGGTGAACAGAAAACTGTTGTGGCCGATGATGGTATCCAGAAAATGGTACATGTTATTTCCGCTTACGCTGATGATATGCTGGGTGCGGTAATTTACTCCTACATTAAAATCGCTGCAGTTGATGCACGAAGTTTGCGTTGAATTGGGTTTGTCTATATACAGCGTAAATCCTGTCACCGTTAGTTTCATGGTATCAAATGCAGAAGGTATATTGCGTGATACCTGCATGTATTTAAGATAAGCGCCCTTCTGGTTGAGCATGTTCATATCATAACCTCCGTTGGTGGGATCGCCCTCCTGAGTGTGTGCCACCAAACGGTCGCGCAGTTGGTCGCCATAGCTGCTCACATTTAGCCGAAGCCTGTTTCCATAGGTCTGATACCACTGCCCTGCAGGGTCTATTACCTGTGCCGATGTGTCGGCTATGCCGTTATTGTCTGTATCTTCAAGTCCTAAGCTGGTGCGTTCCATCAGATATCTGAATGATATGGGGCCAGTATGTTTGCAGCCCGGACAGTGTACTGCTATGCTTCCGCCTTTGGCACTCAGCGGTAGCCACGTACATCCTGCCCCTGTACACTGGGCAATTCCATTTGTCATGCTCAGGTTGTTGCAATTGCCTGATGGGTCGGCAAGCAGATGAAATGTTACACTGTAGGGAGTTCGTCCTATATCTGCATTGCAGCAGGCGCGTAATGTAAATTCACACACCCCGCTGTCTAACATCAGGCGCATGAGTGAATCGCTTAAATCAAAATAATAGTAATAGTCTGATGCTATACATAATCCTGAATCATTGGGTGTATGATAAAAATCCGGTGTTTTATAAACATACTGATTAGTTGCAGGATTTAGCCACCGCAGGCGCAGTCCTGTGGCAAGTGTTGGCACTGTTAAGTTCTGTTCGCAATGTACCGTTGCTCTTATCCATCCATCTGCTATACATCCTGTGGCTCCTGAAGGGCAATGCAACAGCGTATAATCATAATCATCGCCCATCAATCCTTTCATTTCTATTTCCATTGTAGTACTGTCGCCCCAAATGGTATTCATGCCCGGTGGAACACTTAAATCGCTTACTAAGGGTACAAATATCAGTTGTTGGTCTATGTCGGCATCAGGAAGCAATGGGTTGTTGGTGATGGAAAGATTCACCTGTTGGCTTTTTCCACATACTCCTGCCTTTGTTTCAAATTCCCACCGGTCGTAATATTTTCCTGTATTCAGCAGCACCGGTGTATCCTGTACGCAGCGGTACGTGGTAAAATCTATCACCAGCGTATCTGTTTTTCCAAAATCATCTGTTTGTATAACGGCCTGTTGAAGCGATACCGGTACGACTGTGCTGCAAAGGTTGTTTTGATTAATGAGTTTGTTTACTTTCAGATGACAGTTGTTGCAGTTTATCGCCCTTACCTCAAAGGTGGAAGTATCTATGAGCGAAAGGTTCTGAAACGTATATGCAAGCAGTGCTTTCAAGGTGATACTTAATGTGTCCAGTGCTCCTATGCCCGTGTTGGCGACCACATAACGCCAGTGAACACTGTCGTTCATACAACTCATATCAGGCAAGGTGGCAGGCAACACTCTTGTGTATCCTACACCGGGCTGGTTGGTTAACTGTACACTGTAAGAAGTAGAATCTGTTGATACCTTACAGCTTTTGCAAAAATAATCGGTTGCTGGCGGGGCTGTATCACAACTCCATGAAAATTGTACATATTTGTTGCACTGTGTCAAACACTTTGCAACAATATTGTGCGAACGGAATACCAGTGTGTCATTAGCTTTCAGTATTATTCCTGTTGTATCGCCTGAAACATAACTTACGTAGTTGGTGTTGCCATTGCGATACATCAGGCTTTGTTGTTGCAGCACATCGCAGTAATGTGAAGGGTCGTCTAAGAATGTAAATCTGATTCTTGCGTTTGCGCTGCCTCCGTTGTAATAGTAATAGTAAATATCCACCTCATCGCCATAGGACGACTGCCACGTTGCGGGAGAACGGTCTATGATCAATGGTAAGGACAGGTTTTGGGTGATTTGATTGGAAGTTGACAGCGGATTTATTGTGTAAGTAAATCCACCAAGCGTGTCCTCGAATATTTGTCTTAACTTGATATTGTTGATAGAGTCGCTGTTCTGTGGAATGTTGCTGCATGATATTGCTACTCTGTAATAGATGGTCACTGTATCAGTATCAACTATGTTTGCCGACCATTTTTTTGTGAGGGTATCATAATTTATGTTTGTCACATTGCCCTGAACACTGTCTGTTATTACATAAAGTCCTATATCATTACAGGAAGCTACATTGGTGCCCATCAACAATTGTTGGGTGATGGTAAATATAGCCCCGGGCGACTTTACTTTTGCCGTAAAACGATTGGGCATGCATCCTCCTAAGGTATCGGGCACTGTCAGATTGATATTGACACTTTGTTGTCCCCATACCGTATTGGCTGCTAATATCAGCAACACTACTATAGTTGTTAGTCGTTTCATTGTGTTTGGTTTTTGAAAGGTGATACTAAATTATAATATTTTATTGTGATTTGTAGGTGGTGGGATAAAAAAAATCGCGCGGTACTTAGTTATCAGAGTTGAGGTACCGCGAAGCACCCACAGTCAAATAAGCCAAGCCCGCGCTAATCGCAGACGTTGTGCTCATTCTTGACTGTAATAAAATTTCGCGGATTTAGAAACCAAGAAATCGCTAACGCAATTTTTTTATTTATTTACTTTTATTATGTCATAGTTTTTATTTTAAAAAGAATTATTAAATATTATTATGATACTATTAAGAAGATAAATTCTCCAAACGAATTCAAATTTTTAATCTTAAACTCCATTTAGAACCCAATATTAATCTAAATATCTTTTATTTCAACCCTTTAGCCTTATTTTTTTTCATTATTAAAAAAGTTTCTACTTTTGAAACCTTCCTTTATGAATCCTTAACTTAAAAAAGCAATACTTGTTAAGGTAGTAATGAAAGAAGGTTAATTAAAAGAAGAAATATGAACAAGAAAGAAATTGAAGAACTTATAAAGTTTGTAGCAAAGGCAGGTGTGAGTGAAGTTCACCTCGAACAAAAGGATTTTAAAATCACCATTAAAAATCCTCACCGCGAACAAATGGTACATATAGCAGCTCCTTTGGCTGCACCTGTGGCAGTGGCTCCGGCTCCTGCACCCGCTGCTGTAGCTGCAGCACCGGCACCGGCACCAACTCCGGCCAAAGAAGCTCCAAAAGGTGATGAAGCAAGATATAAAACCATTAAGTCGCCAATGATAGGCACATTTTATCGCACCCCTACTCCTGACAAACCCAATTTTGTGAATGTAGGTGATGAAATAAAAGAAGGTCAGGTGATCTGCATCATTGAAGCAATGAAACTCTTCAATGAAATTGAAAGCGATATCAAAGGAAAAGTGGTGAAAGTATTGGTAGAACACTCCACACCGGTAGAGTACGATCAGCCATTATTTTTAATTGACCCCGCTTAATCTGTTTTCGTTTTTTCAGGATTTTTTTCCGTTAAACGGATATTCGAATATTTATTTATAGAAGAATATGTTCAAGAAAATACTTATTGCCAACCGTGGTGAAATAGCTCTGCGAATCATTCGCACATGCAAGGAAATGGGCATCAAAACGGTAGCTGTTTATTCTACTGCCGACCGCGAAAGTCTGCACGTACGTTTTGCTGATGAAGCAGTGTGTATAGGCCCTCCTCCAAGTAAAGGTTCCTATCTGAATATTCCTAACATCATTGCTGCTGCTGAAATTACCAATTCTGATGCCATACATCCGGGATATGGTTTTCTCTCTGAAAACTCCAAGTTCAGCGCAATATGTGCAAAAAATAAAATCAAATTTATTGGAGCCACTCCTGAGCAAATTGACGGCATGGGCGATAAAAGCAATGCTAAAAACACCATGAAACTTGCAGGTGTTCCCACCATTCCCGGCTCTGAAGGTTTACTAAGTAGTGTAGAGGAAGGGCTGAGTGTTGCCGAAAAAATTAAATATCCAGTTATTCTGAAAGCAACTGCCGGAGGTGGTGGTCGCGGAATGCGCATTGTGTGGAAACCCGAAGATTTTGAAGAAGAATGGAATGTTGCCCGTCAGGAAGCCGGTGCTGCTTTTGGCAATGATGGTATGTATCTTGAAAAATTTATTGAAGAACCCCGTCATATTGAAATTCAGATTGCAGGCGACCAGTATGGCAAGGCATGCCATCTTTCAGAGAGAGATTGCTCTATTCAAAGGCGACATCAGAAATTATTGGAGGAAACGCCATCACCATTTATGACAAAAGACCTTCGCGAAAAAATGGGCGAAGCCGCTATAAAAGCTGCCCTCGCTGTGAAATATGAAGGTGTGGGAACGGTAGAATTTCTGGTGGACAAACACAGGAATTTTTATTTCATGGAAATGAATACCCGTATTCAGGTGGAACATCCCATTACAGAAGAAGTAATTAATTACGACCTTATAAAAGAGCAGATAAAAATTGCGTCAGGCGACCCTATTTCGGGTAAGAATTATTTCCCTGCAATGCATGCCATCGAGTGTCGTATCAATGCTGAAGACCCTTATAATAATTTCAGGCCTTCACCTGGAAGAATTACCAACCTGCACGTACCGGGCGGACATGGTGTGCGTGTTGACTCTCATGTGTATGCCGGCTATACCATTCCGTCAAATTACGACAGCATGATTTCTAAACTAATCACCATAGCGCAGACGCGCGAAGAGGCAATCAATACCATGGAACGTGCATTAAGTGAATATGTGATTGAAGGTGTAAAAACCACCATTCCATTTCATACTCAATTGATGAAAAACGAAGACTTCCGAAAAGGAAATTACACCACCAAGTTTTTAGAGAATTTTAAATTGCTTTAATATTTCATTACCTTACTTTTTGACTGATAAAATTCTG
The DNA here is from genome assembly GCA_019136655.1 of Bacteroidota bacterium. GTDB lineage: Bacteria > Bacteroidota > Bacteroidia > AKYH767-A > OLB10 > OLB10. The sequence goes on along the minus strand of JAGVTU010000001.1, from coordinate 180,664 downwards.
TTGGTTTCTTCATGGAATTTTTATTGGAAGCAATGTTATAAGTCATCATTTTTCAGTAATTTTAGGGCTTATCATTATTGTATATTTGCTTATAACTAATGTGCTGTTTTCAGCGTTAGTGATAACAAAGGGAGGAGATGTCAGGTAACTATTTCATACTGATTCAAAAACTGGATGAGTTCATCCGCAAGTATTACCGCAATCAGGTAATCAAAGGGTGTATTTATGCTACAGGAATTTCTGTTGCCTTCTTTTTGTTTATAACCATTGCAGAACACTTTGCCTGGATGAGTCCTGTAATGCGGGCGGTATTTTTCTATCTCTATCTGGCAGTGGTTATTGCAGTTCTTGTCAAGTTGGTAATAATTCCATTGCTTAAAATGCTGCACCTGGGCAAAGTGATATCCTATCAGCAAGCCTCTGCCATTATCGGTAATCATTTTTCAGAGGTAAAAGACAAACTCCTCAATACGCTTCAACTCAATGAACAGCTTCAGCAACACGACAGCGAATTACTGAGAGCAGGTATCGAACAGAAGATAAAAGACCTGAATCCAGTTCCTTTTTCAGGAGCAATTGACCTAAGCAAAAACAAAAAGTATCTTCCTTATGCATTGCTTCCGCTGGGAGTTTTGGTGTTTATACTTTTTGCCGCACCCAATGTTATTAAAGACGGCACAACACGACTGGTACATTACAACGAAACCTATCATAAACCTGCGCCATTTGTTTTTGAGATTAAGAATAAAGAGCTGACTGTAATACAACAAAATGATTTTACGCTTACACTAAAAGTCAGTGGTGCCGAATTGCCCGATCAGGTATATCTGAAAACAGGCAACCGCCAGTTTAAGATGGATAAAGAAGACAAACAATCCTTCACCTACACATTTCATCATGTCATAAAAAATACACCATTTCAGTTTTTTGCTGATGGTTTTTACTCCGACAACTTTGAACTGAAAGCTGTTCCCAACCCTACAGTATTGAATTTTAACGTTGAAATAAATTATCCGGCTTATTTGGGACGCAAAAACGAAACACTGAAAAATACCGGTGACCTTCAGATACCGGCAGGCACCTATCTTAAATGGAATTTTAAAACTGAAAACACCAACAAATTTTCAGTAACCATGAATGACAGTGTATATCCTGCAACTGCTGAAGAAGGTGGAAGCTATCAGTTTTCGAAACGAATGTTGCACAGTGCTACTTACAGCATTGCAACAGCCAACGATTTTCTTGCCAATAAGGATACGTTGAGTTACAGCATCAATGTTATTCCCGACCAATATCCTACCATCAGTGTTGAAGAGCAAAAAGACTCTCTTTCCACTCAGCGTTTATTTTTCAGAGGGCTGATAAAAGATGATTATGGTTTTTCAAAACTGGCATTTCATTACCATTTTCTGAAAAGCAGCAATGACACCACTTCGCGCTCCGACAAACTGATGAGTGAGTTGATTAGCATCAATAAAAATACAACACAGAATGAATTCTTTCACTATTGGGATGCTTCTACTTTGGGCGTAACACCGGGCGATCAGTTAGAATATTATTTTGAAGTGTGGGATAATGATGGTGTGAGTGGACCTAAGTCTGCCCGTTCGCAAACACAAATATTCAAAGCACCAACGCTGAAAGAATTAGCTGAAAACACCGAGAAAACCAATGAAAACGTAAAGAAAGATTTGCAGGAAAGTCTGAAGCAGGCACAGAAAATTCAGAAGCAGATTGCAGAAGCAGCGCGAAAACTTTTAGACAAAAAAAATCCTGATTACGAAGATAAAAAGCGTGTTGAAGAACTGTTGCGTCAACAAAAAGAATTAGACGAAAAGCTGAATCAGATTAAAAACGACCAACAACAGAATCTGGCTCGTCAGAATGAATATAAAAACAATGAAAGTCAGTTGGCCGAAAAGCAACAGCAGATTCAGGAATTGTTTGACAAATTGCAAAACCCTGAACTGAAAGAGTTGATGCGTCAGTTGGAACAGATGATGGCACAACTCGACAAACAAAAAGTGCAGGACATGCTCGACAAGATGAAAATGTCGAACAAAGATTTGGAGAAACAAATGGACAGAACCCTGGAACTGTTCAAACAACTGGAACTGGAACAAAAACTGCAGGATGCCATCACCAACCTCGATAAACTGGCAGAGGATCAGAAAAAACTTTCGGATAAGAGCAAGGAAAAAAATGCAGACAGTCAGAAACTGAAAGAAAAACAGAATGAGCTGAACAAACAGTTTGAAGAACTAAAGAAAGATATTGCCGAACTTGAAAAGAAAAATCAGGAGATGGAATTCCCGCAGGAACTTGCCAATACCGAGCAGGAACAGAAAGATATTGAACAGGACATGCAGCAAAGTGAGCAGGAGTTAAATCAAAACAACAAATCAAAAGCTTCTGAATCTCAAAAAAAGGCTTCTGAAAAAATGCAGAGTATGTCTAACAAAATGAAACAACAGATGGCGCAGAGCGAGCAGGAACAGGCTGAGGAAGACATGGCTTCATTGCGGTATCTGCTTGAAAACCTGTTGCGTTTTTCATTTGATCAGGAAGCTCTGATGGAAGATTTACGGACAGTGGATGTGAACAACCCTTCCTATATAAAATCCGGCCAGCAGCAGAAAAAACTGCAGGATGATTTCAAAATCATTGAAGATTCGCTGTTTGCTCTGAGCAAACGTGTGGTTCAGATACAACATACAGTAAACACAGAAATTTCGGCTATTGAGTCGAATATTCAAAAATCTATTGCATTTTTGCAGGAAAGACAAGTACCTGTAGCACGCAGTTCACAACAGTACGTTATGACATCAGCCAACAACCTCGCACTTCTGTTAAGTGAAGCTCTGGAGCAAATGCAACAGCAACAGCAGCAGCAAAAACAAGGCAACGGCTCATGCAAAAAACCCGGCAAAGGCAAACCCGGACCTTCGGCAGAAAAACTGAAAATGATGCAGCAACAACTTACCGAGCAGATGAAAAATATGAAAGGAAAACTGGAAGGAATGAAGAAAAACGGAGGTAAGGGCGACAAAGGAATGAGCGAAGAACTTGCAAGGATGGCAGCACAACAGGAAGCTATACGCAACGGACTGAACGAACTCAATCAGCAGGAAAACAAGGACGGTAAAAACAGCCTTGGCAATCTCGGACAATTAGCCAATCAGATGGAGCAAAATGAGCGCGATATTGTCAACAAACGCATCACGGAAGAAACGCTTAAACGACAGCAGGAAATACTTACACGATTGCTCGAAGCCGAAAATGCCCAGCGCGAAAGAGAGCAGGATCAGACCCGTAAGGCCGAGCAAGCAAAAGAGCAATTTTTGCGAAACCCTGCCGCTTTTGAGGAGTATAAAAAGCTAAAAGAAAAACAAACGGAGTTACTCAATACTGTACCTCCGGGGTTAAATACATTTTATAAAAATTTAGTAAATAATTATTTTCAGGGACTCCAATATTAAGGAATAATGACAACAAAAAACATCCAGTCTTTAGTGATAGACTCTAAACCGGAAAGCATCAGCATCATAGAGCGCTTGATAGATAATTTACGCAGCGACCATAACATACATGAGGATGCCTATGGAAATATTTTAGTTGCCGTGACCGAAGCTGTAAATAATGCCATTCAGCATGGAAATAAATACAACCCTAACCAAAAGGTAAATGTTGCTTACGAACTGGAAGGTGATACCATATCATTTGTGGTTACTGACCAGGGCAGTGGTTTTGATTATTACAACCTCCCCGACCCTACTGCTCCTGAAAATATTGAAAAACCTACAGGACGTGGCGTATTTCTGATGAAACATCTTGCCGACCAGGTAATTTTCTCCAACAATGGTGCAACGGTAGAATTGTTTTTCAAAACGGGACACGTAGAGTAAACCTGGTTTTTTTCCTTTTATTCCTTTAAGACAACCCTCTCCGGTTGTTGGTTGTTTTTTTATAGATCTTGCCGGCATACTCCCATGCTGCAACTGACTACGGTTTTTAATTCTCCATTCTATTTTCCGGCAGTTGCTTTTTGTTAATACTATTATAAAACAGAAACCGTTATCTTTAGCAATTCCAAATCATTCTCAAATTAAAACGATATGTACCCGTTGAAGTATATCTGCCTGGCAGCAGTAGCTGTTCTGCTTTTAAGTTCCTGTACCAATCAAAACACCGTTTCTGTAGTAAATAAAAATTTTGATAAAGAAATTGAACTGAAACAGAATTTAGTTTTCACCTTCGACAAGGACTTGGTGAATGACAGTGTACTCAACCGCTGGGACAGTACGTCCTATTTTTCTTTTACTCCCGCAGTAAGAGGTCTTTTTAAATGGAATACAAAACGTGAGTTGTTGTTTTCGCCCGAAACAGGATTTGCTCCTGCTACCGATTATAAAGCTGATGTCACATCAAAAATTCTTCAAAACACTCCTGCCCTAACGCTTGACGGATTGCAGCAGTTCAGTTTTCACACTCCTTATCTTGCATTAACCGATTTACTTGCACACTGGACTGTCAATACAACAGACAATGCAGTAGGTTTGCTTGCAACACTCAACTTTAACTACTCAACCAATCCTGTGCAATTGCAATCACTCACAAAAATTTTTCTCGATGGCAAACAGGTACCATTTACATTACAAAGCAACGAAGCTACTTCTGATGTGGTTTTGGCAGTAAGTGTTACCGACTGGCAACAACTGAAAAATGTAAATCTTGAAGTGCAAATTGAAAAAGGGCTTCCCTGTGTTGGCAGCAGCTACAAAACCACTGAATTGCTGAAAAGAAGCACGCAAATTCCTCTGCCCGACAAACTGACGATATTTAATACAACAGGAGAATATGATGGAACTCAACCTGTCATTCATGTTTATACCAATCAGGCTGTGGATATGAAAGACCTCAACTCCTTTATTCAACTTGAACCTAAACTGAATTTTACGACTGAATCAACACTGGATGGTTTTCTTGTAAAAGCATCCTTCGACCCGGGACAGAGTTATCGTTTTACACTTCTTAAAAATTGCAGAGGGTTGATTGGTGGAACACTTGAAAATGATTTCACTTCTGTGATTCCTTTTGGTGAAATGCAACCTTCCATCTCATTTTTATACAGCAACGGACTATACCTTTCGTCTAAAAGCAATAAAAATATTGCCATCAACATTACCAATGTTCCTCAGGTAAAAGTTTCCATTTATAAACTTTATGAAAACAATATTCTTGCTTTCATGCGACAAAACAGTTATCATGATTATGAGTATGATGAGGAAGGAAATGAAAGCAGTCAGGGTGCTTTGCATTACAACATTTATGGAATAGAAAATCTCGGTGATCTGGCTTTTCAGCGAGTGTACGACACTAAGAATCTACCAAAATCTAAAGGTGTGAATCTGCTTAATTTATCGTTGGATGAGATTAACACCTATAAAGGCATTTACGTAGTTAATGTATCGTCTTCTGATGATTACTGGCTGCGTGATACTAAGGTAATTGCCTTGTCAGATATTGGACTGATTGCAAAACAAGGTGAAGATGAAATAACGGTATTCGCTAATTTTATTAAAACTGCCGAACCGGCTTCCGGAGTGCAGGTAAAATTTATTTCCACCAACAATCAGGTGATGTATTCAGCAACTACTGATGGTGATGGTAAGGCAACTTTTTCCAATATCAAATCCAAATCACAAAATTTCAGAACAGGAATGATTACGTCTCATTACGGCAAAGATTATAACATGCTTATTCTTAACGATACACGGGTAAGCACCAGCCGATTTGAAACAGGAGGAAGAACGAATATTCCCGGAGGATATATGGCATACTTATATGGCGACAGAGATATTTATCGTCCCGGAGAAACTATTTATCAGAATACCATTGTAAGAAATGCTTCATGGCAACCTGTTGCTGATATGCAGGTGAAAATAAAAATGTTGTTGCCGAATGGACATGAGTTTAAATCGCTGCGAAAAACATTGAATAAACAAGGAGCTGCAACTGCAGAGTTTCAGTTGCCTGCTTCTTCTGTAACGGGAAATTATGTGATTGATGTTTATACTGCCAATGATGTGTTACTTGGTTCCCGAACAATAAATGTGGAAGAGTTTATGCCCGACAGAATTGACGTAAAACTCACGAGTAACAAAGAGGAATACAGTGTAAGTGATACCATAATCACACACATCAAAGCTACAAGTTTGTTTGGGCCACCGGCTGCAGGTCGCAACTATGAGTTTGAATTTAATCTGGTGCGTAAGAATTTTTATTCCAAACAATTTACTGATTATAATTTTTCTGTTACAACAGCCAACAATCTTCAGTTTGAGAAAAAAGTTGAACAGGGTAAGACCGATGACAAAGGAGAAGCCTCAGCTAAATTTTCTGTCCCTGCACAATATGCTCAATCAGGTTTGTTACAGGCAAAAATTTATGCAACTGTATTTGACGAAACCGGGCGACCCGTAAACAGACTTATAACAGGCAACGTCAATACTCAGGATGTGTATTATGGAATACGGATTAATGACTACTATGCAACAAGAGGCAGCAACATGACTGTTGATTTAGCGGCCTGCAACAAAAACGGTAACGGCATTAACGCAGAAGCATTTGTGGAAGTTGTAAATAATGACTGGTATAATGTTGTTGAAAAAACCGATAACGGAAATTACCGATATGTTTCGCAAAAACGTGAAGTGGTTGTACTCAGCAAAAAAATGTCCATTTCTGCACAGGGAAGTAAATTAAATTTTATTCCTTCTAACTCCGGAGAATACGAAGTAAGAGTATCGCGTAATAAAGGTGAGAATTATTCTGCTTCATCATTCTGGGCATATGGATATGGTTACACCTCCAACTCATCGTTCAACATCAATACGGAAGGTCAGGTAACTATTCAGGCTGATAAGGATACTTTTTTGCCGGGTGAAAAAGCAAACATCCTTTTTAAAACACCTTTTCAGGGAAAGCTGCTTGTGACTGTAGAATCCGATAAACTTTTGCATTACTATTATATCAATACCGATAAACGTTCTGCCATGCTCAGTTTGCCGATAGAAGAATCATATCTGCCCAACGTTTATGTCACTGCCACATTATTCAGACCATTGGATGACGGTTCAATGCCTTTAACTGTAGCACATGGTTTTATGCCACTGATGGTTTCTAAACCGGATCTGAAAATTCCGGTAACGATAGAATGTGCTGATAAATCAAGAAGTAAAACAAAACAGTCCATCAAAATAAAAACTCCTGTAAGAGGTGATGTAGAAGTTACGATTGCCGTTGTGGATGAAGGAATTCTTGCTCTTAAAAATCAAAAAACACCTGACCCTTACGGATACTTTTATCAGAAACAGGCTTTGCAGGTAAACTCCTATGATATGTATGCCAAACTCCTCCCTGATCTGCAAATGAAATCATCTTTGACAGGCGGTGATGGCTACGACCTCTCACGCAGAATAAATCCGCTTACAAACAAACGCGTTCAGTTAGTGGCATTATGGAGTGGCATTCTTAAAACAAATGCTGCCGGTGAAGCTTATTACAATATTGATATTCCACAGTTCAGTGGCGACCTACGTGTGATGGCATGTGTATGGAGCAATAATCGTTTTGGCAGTGCCGACAAACATATTAAAGTTGCTGATCCTGTTGTCATCAGTCCTTCCATTCCGCGATTTCTGAGTCCGGGCGATACGCTTCAAATGCCTGTGACATTTACCAATAGCACCAACGCTCCTCTGAAATGCAACACTGCATGTTCAGTTACCGGTAATCTGAAATTGCTTAATGCTGCAAACCTTCAAACTACAATAGCTGCAGGAACTGAATTTGTTGCAAACTGGACACTGGTAGCAGGTTCAACTATTGGTAATGCTGATATTATAATTTCAGCAAAAAGTGGTATTGATAATTTTACTGACAAAACCAACATTACCATTCGTCCGCCCTCTTCGCTTGTCAAAGAAACTTCTTCGGGAGAATTGAGCGGCACGAAATCACTTACCATTGCTTCAGATTTTATTCCATCAAGTGCTGCCATGAAATTAGTAGTGAGTAATTCGCCATTGGTACAATTCAGTGATGAACTCAGCTACTTACTTGATTATCCTCATGGATGTCTGGAACAAACAGTATCTATTGCATTTCCTCAGATTTATTATGGCGATTTGGCAAAAACAATTACAACAAAAACCAACTTTACCTACGATGCACATAGCAATGTGCAGGAAGCAATACGTAAAATAGAAAGCATGCAAATTTATAATGGCTCTCTTACATACTGGCCGGGTAGTGTAATTGAAAACTGGTGGTCCACTGCCTATGCACTGCATTTTCTTACCGAAGCAGATAAAGCAGGCTATGACGTTAACAACAATACAGTGAATAAAATTTTTGAATACCTTAAACAAAAAGTTAAGCTGCGTGAGGTAGAAACGGTTTACGAATTAAACAAAGACAATGTCATCATAAAAAACACTCGAGCAAAACGTGAAATTATTTATTCTCTCTATTTGCTTGCACTCAACGGAAAACAGGATTTGTCATCCATGAATTATTACAAATCGAATCATACACTTCTCACTGCCGATTCAAGATATATGCTGGCATGTGCATATCAGGCTATTGGTGATACAAAAAGCAGTATTGCACTGATGCCTGAAAAGTTTGGTGATGAAAAATCCATACGGAGTACAAATGGAAATTTCCATTCCTATATTCGTGATTATGCTCTTTCGCTCAACTGTCTTTTGGAAACAGATGCCGGTAATCCGCAGATTCCTCAGATGGCAAGAACCCTCTCTCAGATTATTCAAAAAGAGAAATGGATGAGTACTCAGGAACGTGCATTTTCTTTCCTCGCTCTTGGAAAATTTGTGAACAAAAATGTAAGTAAGAATGTAAAAGGAACTCTGTTTTCCGGAGGAAAACAAATTGCTGAATTTTCGGGAAAGGACCTTATTCTGAAAGACAAAAATCTTGTCGGAAAAACCCTTGAAATAAAGACACAGGGCGAAGGCAAACTTTACTGGTTTTTGGAAGTGAGTGGTATTAAAGAAAATACTCCCGTAAAAGAAGAAGACAGTAAAATCATGGTACGCAAGTCTTTTTTCAACCGTTTCGGTCAACCTTTGCTCAATACATTTAAACAAGGCGAACTGATTGTTGTGCAAATAGCACTCACTTCACAGGGTGGAATGGAAGCAGATAATATTGTTGTAACTGATATGATTCCTTCCGGTTTTGAAATTGAGAATCCTCGTATTACTGATGAAAGAGAAATGACATGGATAAAAAACCAGCAGACACCTGATTATTTCGATATCCGTGATGACCGTATCAATCTCTATACTTCTTCAGGCAAAACAACACGCTATTATTATTACACTGTCCGAGCCGTAAGCACCGGAAGTTTCATTATGGGACCAGTAAGTGCTGATGCTATGTATAACGGAGAAATACATTCATACAGTGGTGCAGGCAGAGTGCATATCATAAAATGATTAGGCTGATTAAAAAAAGTTTCAGGTTTATACTGATAAGCACTGTTGCCCTTTTTGCTGTTTTTCTTTTTCTCCGGTGGTGTTTTCCGTTGCAGGTTGAAGTACCATATTCCACCGTTATTTCTGCAGATGATGGTACTGTGTTGCATGCCTATCTTTCAAAAGACTCAAAATGGAGAATGGCTGTAACCGAAAAAGAAGTCAATCCTCAGCTCATAAAAGCAATACTGAATAAAGAAGACAAGTACTTTTATTTTCATTACGGTGTAAATCCCGTTGCCGTTATACGTGCATTGTTCTACAACCTATTGCATCAGCGCAAGACATCAGGAGCCTCTACTATCACCATGCAGGTTGTAAGACTCCTCTACCCTGCTCCGCGTACATGGACAAATAAAATGACCGAAGCATTCAGAGCAACTGAACTGGAATGGCAATACAGTAAGGATGAAATTCTTAATCTCTACTTGAACCTAATTCCTTATGGTGGAAATATCGAAGGAGTAAAAGCTGCTTCTGTTTTTTATTTCGGTAAGTTACCTTCAGCACTTTCATTGGCTGAGTGTGCAACATTGTGCATCATTCCCAACAGGCCTAATTCATTACGACCCGGAAGATATAATGATGTGATTAAAAGAGAAAGGAATAAATGGTTGCACCGTTTTAAGAAACAACATTTGTTTTCTGACAGCGACATCAATGATGCATTAAACGAACCTGCAGACATGCAAAGGCAGAAAGCTCCTGCACTAATTCCTCAGCTGGCATTCAGGATGAAAGAAAAATATCCTCAAAAAAATTCAATTCATACAACCATCAAAACTGCTATGCAGCATAAACTTCAGGTGTTGGTTTATAATTACAGCAAAAGACTTGCACTGAAAAATATTTATAATGCAGCTGCAATTGTCATTGATAATAAAACAAGAAAAGTTCTCGCTTATATCGGCTCCAATGATGCAACTGATAATTTACATCAGGGACAGGTTGATGGTGTAAATGCAGTACGCTCTCCGGGCAGTACATTAAAACCTTTGGTATATGCACTTGCAATTGACAAAGGTTTACTCACACCGATGACAATAATAAATGATATTCCGGTAAATTATATGGGATATTCACCTGAAAATTTTAATTCGAAATTTAACGGACCGGTTACAGTTGAATTTGCATTATCGCACAGCTTAAATATTCCTGCTGTACAAACTCTAAACAAACTGGGCGTTAACACGCTCACTGATGCACTGGCACAAAGTCAGTTTCAGTCAATAGCAGCACAACAGAAAAAATTAGGTTTGTCAGTTGTATTAGGCGGATGCGGAGTTAAATTATCAGAACTCTCAAACCTGTACTCCACATTTGCCAATAATGGAAATTATGTACCATTGAAATATACTGATGATGATACGGTCAGTTATTCATTTCCTTTAATATCTGATGCTGCAGCATATCTTACTACTGAAATGCTAAGTAAATTAGTACGCCCTGACATGCCGAATAATTATGAAAACAGCCTTCGTATTCCCAAAATTGCATGGAAAACCGGAACCTCCTATGGCAGACGTGATGCATGGAGTATAGGATATAACAAAAAATATACTATTGGTGTCTGGGTTGGCAATTTTGACGGTAGCGGCATTGCCGAACTTACCGGTGCAGACATGGCCACACCATTGTTGTTTGATATTTTTAACACCATTGATTATAGTTCGGAAGCAGAATGGTTTTCAACACCCAAAGCAGTTAACTTCAGATTGGTTTGCAGTGAGTCAGGAAAAATTCCGAATACATTTTGTGATAAGCAGGTGATGGATGAGTTTATCCCGGGCATTTCTTCAAATGCCATTTGCACTCATGCAAAAGAAATAATGGTATCGCCCGATGAAAAAGTCAGTTATTGCACCTCCTGTGCACCGGCTGCGGGTTATAAGAAAATTCTGTATCCAAATCCTGACCCTGATTTACTGGCATTTTATAAAAGTGAACACATCAATATCAAAATGCCTCCACCACATAACATCGCTTGCTCACGAATTTTCAATGACTCACCACCAAAAATTACTTCTCCTGCTGATGCCGGTGAATATCTCATTGACTTAAAATCAGGAGATAAATTAATGCTGAGTTGTCATGCCAACTCTGACGTACAAACAGTTTACTGGTATATCAATGATATTTTTTACAGGGCTGCCGGTGCCGGTGAGCAATTATTTTTCACCCCTCAAAAAGGAAGTATTAAAATATCATGTGCGGATGACAAGGGCCGCAATTCTGATATTCATATTACAGTAGGTGCACTGTAAACACTTAAGCCTTTTCCAAAATTTTCACCCTCAAAAATCCTTTTCTTTCCCAATAATTTTTCAGCTTTTCAGCTTCCGGAGTACTGTCAATATTTATTATGAGAATATGATATAAAGGACGATGGTCATTCATTTTTTTCAGCACATAAAAATTCTGAATATATTCCAGTTCATGCAGCTGATTAATTAGTAATAATGCATGAGGTAAATCTCTGGTTCGCCAGATACTTAACATATAACCATTACTGACCATTTTTTTTCCATCAGCATCCACAATATCATTTTCATTCATCACTTTTTTCAGTGAATCTGCATCCGAGGGTGGCTTAATTATTTCCATCTTCACACGGGTGATTCCTCTTTTGTAAATTCCAATTATTCTGGCTGCCTGTTCTGAAAGGTCAACAACTCTCTGCTTTGCATACGGGCCTCTGTCATTTACCCTGACAATTGTGGTCAGATTATTCTTCAGATTAGTTATTTTAAGAAATGTATGAAAAGGAAGTTTTCTGCTGGCACAGGTCATATCATAGTTGCTGAATTTTTCACCGTTTGCTGTTTTTCTTCCTTCGAATGACCGTGCATAATAAGATGCTCCTCCTGTTATGGTTTGTGCAGATGAAGAATTTACCGATAGCAGCAAACCAAAAAGCAACAAGACTGACCATTTAATTGCCATTACAGTAAATTTCTGCTGAAGATTTATTGAACTGATATAAATCATTTCTCAAACATATATATAAAGCATTGTATTACAAACAAATTCCAATATGTTTATAAACAGAAGCATAGCATAAAATATTTTATAACTGATATACCATACTGACGGATAACTATATTTGCCAACCATAAGCAAAGATAATGGCAACAGTAAAATTCAATAATAAAGACGCAGTATTTTTTCCTTCTTTAAAACAGCGTGTGAACGAATATTTTGAAAAAAATCAAATACCTTCAACCGGTAATTTCAAACTATTCTCAAAAACTATCATACTTTTCACATTGCTGATTGCACTATATGTCATACTAGTGTTTTTTACACCTTCAAATGGCTGGTTGTCATTGGCTTTGTGTGCACTGATGGGTGTGGTGGTAGCAGCAATAGGCTTTAATGTGATGCACGATGGAGCACATGGAAGTTATTCAAGTCGCAAATGGGTTAATGAATCCATGGCACATTCATTAAATTTATTAGGAGGTGTTTCATTTATCTGGAAGCAAAAACATAATATCAACCATCATTCATATACCAATGTAGAAGGAATGGATGATGATATAGACATTAAACCTTTTATCCGCGTCCATGAAGGCCAAAAGAAATATTGGTTTCACCGCTATCAGCATATTTATGGTCTGTTGCTTTACGGAATCACTTATTTTTTCTGGGTTTTTTATAACGATTTCAAGAAATATTTTTCAGGTAAAATTGCTGAACATACGAAGATGCAAAAGCTCGCCTGGTGGGAACATGTTGTTTTCTGGGCAACAAAATTATTTTATGTAGCAGCATTCATCGTATTTCCTATTTACAATGTGGGTCTTGCAGATACTATAATTGGCTACGTTGTAATGGTAGTTGTCACAGGAATAACTATTTCTGTTGTATTTCAGCTTGCACATATTGTAGAAGATATGGAGTTTGTTAACCCTGAAGGTGAATCAATGAAGATTGAATCTGAATGGGCAATACATCAGTTACAGACAACAAGCAACTTTGCCACCAAGAATAAATTTATCTGCTGGTTGTTAGGTGGTCTAAATTTTCAGGTTGAACACCATTTGTTTCCCCGAATCAGCCACATTCATTATCCTGCCCTTAATGCAATTGTAAAAGACACTTGTAGGGAATTCAATATCACTTACAAAGAATTTCCTACATTAAGGCAGGCTCTCTATTCGCACATCGTTCATCTTAAGCAAATAGGAAGGCGATAATAGGCCTCATACATTTTTTTCTAAATACTCTACTTATTTTAAAAAAAATTTGCAGAGTTAATTTAATTTATAACTTTGCATGAAGATATTCTGAAACCAGTTATGGTTAAAGTATTACCAAATCATAAAACCAAGAATAAGACGCAATGTCTTTTCTGCTTTTTGAAAGACAGGATTGACCGCCATGTCTGGAATACAAATCAACTAAATAAGTTAAATTCAAATTGAAACATTATGAGGAAAACAATCACATTGTTTTTAAGCTTGTTTGTGCTGTCATTAGCAGCACTTGCACAGGACAGAACAGTTACCGGAAAGGTAATCTCGTCTTCCGACAAGCTGGGGATACCGGGCGTTAGCGTGGTAGAACCCGGTACTACCAATGGAGCCGTTACAGATATAGACGGTAAATATTCCATCATGGTCAAATCAACAACAACCCAACTGCGGTTTTCAGGTACAGGGTTGGTTACACAAACACTAAACATTCCTGCATCCAACAGTTTGGATGTAACAATGAGTCAGGATGTTCAGAAAATTGGCGAAGTAGTGGTTACAGCATTAGGTATTAAGCGTGAAGAAAAATCACTTGGTTACTCAACGCAAAAAGTAAGTGCTGAAGAATTATCTGATGCAAAAGAAGCAAACTTTATCAACTCCTTACAGGGAAGAGTTGCAGGTGTGTCAATCACAGGTTCCAGCAATCTTGGTGGTTCATCAAGAATATTGCTCAGAGGATTACGTTCAATCAACTTTGAAAACCAACCACTTTTTGTGGTAGATGGTATTCCGATGAATAACGAAAACGTAACAACCGTAGATCAGGCACGGGGTGCATTAGGATATGACTACGGTAATGCAATTCAGGATATAAACCCTGATGATATTGAATCTATCAACGTACTTAAAGGACCATCAGCAACTGCTCTTTATGGTTCACGTGGTTCAAACGGTGTGATCATTATCACCACCAAAAAAGGAGTAGCAAGAGAGAAAAGTGAAAAATATTCTCCAATTGGTGTTACCCTGAATATAGGATTCGGAATGAAAAAGATTTATAACCTGCCTAAATATCAAAACCGTTATGGTGGAGGTGCTTCACCTGATTTTATTGAAAGTGATATTCACCCGGGTGAACCTCGTTCAGAATTTGAATATGACGGAAGTTGGGGACCTGAATTGCTAGGTCAGGAAGTTTATCAGTGGGACAGCTACTATCCATCTATGCCTAACTACAATAAAAAAACTCCATGGGTTGCACATCCTGATAACGTAAAAGATTTCTTCCAGACAGGTATTGTTAAAAACAACAGCATATCTCTTGATGGAGGAAATGAAAAATCTCTTTTCCGTTTAGGCTATACAAATTATGACGAAAAAGGTGTTATTCCAAATGAGAAACTCAACAGAAATATTGTAAGTTTCTCGGGTTCTAATAAATTTACTGATCGCCTATCTGCTGATATCAGTATGAACTATGTGGTTTCAAGAGGTAAAGGACGTGCAGCAACAGGATATAACAGCATTGCTTCAAACTTTAACCAATGGTGGCAACGTCAGTTAGATATACATCAACTTGAAGATTATAAAAACCCTGATGGTTCTCAACGTGCATGGAACATGAATGCAGAAGATGATCCATCACCGCTTTATTGGGATAATCCATATTGGGTTGCTTATGAAAATTATGAAACCGATCAGCGTAACCGCTTATATGGTGCATTAAATTTTACTTATGATTTAGGAAAAGGGTTTTCTGTAATAGCATCAGGCAAAACAGACTATTATGACGATTTCCGTCAGGAGCGCGTTGCTGTTGGAAGTGCCATTGCAACAGCCATCCCTTCTTATTCTGAGAATACTCTCCAGTTTAATGAGAACAACTATGAAATGATGTTGAACTACAAACACAGAATTTCTGACGACTTTGACTTTAATGGTTTTGTAGGTGCAAACAGAATGGATCAGAAGTTCAGCAATAAATTTATTGCAACCCAAGGTGGCTTGAAAGTTCCTAATTTCTATAGCATCAGTAACTCACAAAGCAGTGAATTGATTCAAAGCTCTCAAGTAAGACAACTGCGTAAGAACTCAGTGTTTGCCAGTGCATCATTGGGTTATAAGAGTTTCCTTTATTTAGATATAACAGGACGTAATGACTGGAGTTCTACTCTTCCGGAAGACAATAACTCTTATTTCTATCCTTCTGTAAGCGGTAGCTTTGTATTCTCAGAGAAACTCAATTTAGCATGGTTAAACTATGGTAAATTAAGAGCAGGTTGGGCACAAACAGCTATTGATCCTCCTGCATACCGTGCAACAGCCACACCAGCATTAATTTCAGATAACTTCAATGGTGTTCCTACAAGTGTGCACCCAGGAACATTTAATAACACTACTTTGAAGCCTGAATTTACATCAGGTTTTGAAACAGGTATTGAAGCACGATTCCTGAATCAACGCATTTCTATGGATGTGGCATACAGTTCTTCTATATCTAAAGACGTTATCTTCAATGTTCAGCAATCAGGTGCCAGTGGAATTAATTTTAAAATTTACAATGCTGCTGAAATTTCAAATAAAACAGTGGAGTTAATGTTAAATGTTATTCCGGTTAAACTTAAGAATGGTCTTGAGTGGGGTGTAGGATTCAACTGGGCTAAAACAAAAAACAGAGTTGAGAAACTCTTTACTGATGAAAATGGCAATGAAACTGAAAGTGTACAAATTGGTACTGCTCCTTTCTCTGCCACACTTCAGATGTATAAAGGAATGGAAGCATCACAAATTGTGGGTTATGATTTTGTTTATGATGATAATGGAAATAAAGTTGTTGATGCAGACGGATTCTATTTACGTTCAGATGTAGTGAAACCTTTAGGTTCTGTATTACCTGACTATACAGGAGGTGTAAACACCTATATATCTTTTAAAGGTATTCGTTTAGGCGGTTTGATTGACTTCCAAAAAGGTGGCAAAGTTTATTCTCTTACCAATGTTTGGGGTAAATACTCCGGACTTTTTGCTGAAACAGCAGAAGGTGATATCCGTGAAAATGGTTTAATAAACGAAGGTGTAACTGAAACAGGTGAACAAAACACTACTGTTGTTGCTGCCGTAGATCATTATTTCCTTGATGGTGGTTATGTTATTACTGCTGCTGATGTTTATGATGCTTCGTTTGTTAAATTACGTGAAATGACACTTTCTTATGAACTTCCAAGTTCATTATTCAAGAAAGGAATCCGTGGAGTTTCTGTAGGAATTTACGGTCGTAACCTTGCCATCCTTCACAAGAATGCACCTAATATCGATCCTGAATCAGGTTTGTCAACCAGCAACGTACAGGGTTTTGAAGGCGGACAATTACCAACTGCACGTACCTTTGGTATTAACCTGAATGTTAGATTTTAACTATTAAAAACGATTGAACATGATACAAATAAAAATAAATCATAAAGCAATTGCAGTAGTAATGATAGGATCACTGCTGCTTGGATCGTGCAGAAAGAATTTTGAACGCATCAATGAAGATCCAAACAATCCGAAAGAAGTGCCAAACTCTTATCTCCTTACAGGAGCTCAGCGTGGTATTATGGATAATACCATTGATGTATGGTGGGGCGGCCAGGTTGGTAATCAGTTAGGTCAATACTGGTCATCAAACCAATATACTTCTGAAAGCCGTTATTTCTTCCGTACCAATGTTACCAATAATTATTGGTCACGTTTTTATGGAGGTGCCAATAACGATCAATTGGTAAATGTTGGCGGTCTTTATGAATTAGATCAGATTATTAAAAGATGTACAGAAGAGCCTGATTTGTCTTCTGTAGATGGTGATGTAAATAATCAGATTGCCGTTGCTACTATTCTTAAGGTATGGTTATATCAAAATATGACTGACACCTGGGGTGATATTCCTTATTCTGAAGCATTACAGGCTGAAAAAATTACTACGCCTAAGTATGATAAACAGGAGGATATTTACAAAGGACTAATGAACGATTTGAACAATGCATTAAGCCTTATTGATGTAGCTGCATCAGGTCCACATGGTGATGTTGTTTATAATGGAGATATTTCATTATGGAAAAAGTTTGGCAACTCCCTGAAAATGCGTCTTGCACTAAGAACTGCTGATAAAGATGCTGCTGCATCTCAGGCAGCTTTTGAAGCAGCTAATACTGATGGAGCATTTACGTCTAATAGCGATAATGCATTACTTCAATATGGCACATACCCAAGTGCAAATCCGATTTACTATAACCGTTACATTTCAGGTCGTAATGACTATTGTGCAAGTAACACATTCCTTGACAGCACACTTACTCCATTAAACGACCCACGCAGAGAGTGTTTCTTCAATCCAGCCAGTGCTACCGGATTGTGGACAGGTGAAGTTTATGGATTATCTGAAGCTAATGGTGCACAAACTCCAAATTCAAAAATCTCTCAGCGTTCAGCTTTAACACTGTCAGCATCTCTTCCCGGTATTTTCATGGATTATGCGCAGGTAGAATTTATGCTTGCTGAAGCTGTTGAACGTGGCTGGAATGTTACAGGAACTGCTCAGGATCACTATAACAATGGTGTTACTGCAAGTATTGACTTTTGGACTGGTCTAAACGGTACTACAGGTGATGCAGCTGCTTATCTTGCACAGCCTGATGTAGATTATACAACAGCACCCGGTGACTGGAAACAAAAAATTGGCGTACAGAAATGGATTGCTCTTTTTAATCAAGGTGTTCAGGGTTGGGTTGAATGGAGAAGACTTGGTTTTACCAAACTTCAGCAACCTGCTGATGGCATAATTGATGGTACTGACATTCCAAGAAGAATGAAATATCCTGTTTTGGAACAAACCCTTAACTCAGCAAATTATAGTGCAGTTGTAGCTGCTCAGGGTGCTGACGAACAGGATACACGTATGTGGTGGGACAAACCATAATATTTAAAATATCCAACTTTGAGAGGCTGCCTTAATCAAGCAGCCTCTTTTTTTAGGTCAAAAGATTACCGGTTAAGTTGTAAACTAAACAAAAGCCAATAACCATTTTATTCATTCTAATAACTTTGCCGAAAATTTAAATTCTAATGCATCACACTTCCGTAAAAGAACTTTTAAAAACTTCCCCTTCGGGGCAAACTGTAACAGCAAAAGGATGGGTACGTACCCGAAGAGGAAATAAAAATATTTCGTTTATAGCATTAAATGACGGAAGTACTATTCATAACATTCAGGCAGTAGCTGAACTGGCAGCATTCAGCGATGATTTGATGAAACAGATTACTACCGGATCATGTGTGGCTGTCACAGGCGTTCTGGTAGCCTCTCAGGGGCAAGGGCAAAAGGTAGAAATACAGGCTAAAGAAATACAGGTATATGGAACAGCAGATGCTGAAAGTTATCCGCTGCAAAAGAAAGGTCATACCATGGAATTCCTTCGCGAAATTGCACACCTGCGCCCGCGTACCAACACTTTTGGTGCTGTATTTCGCATACGTCATGCAATGGCTTATGCCATACATCATTATTTCAATAAGAACGGATTTTATTACATACACACTCCCATCATCACAGGAAGTGATGCAGAAGGTGCAGGCGAAATGTTCAGAGTAACAACCCTCGACATGAACAAACTGCCACGCACTGAAGATGGTGAAATAAACTATAAAGAAGATTTTTTTGGAAAAGAAACCAACCTCACTGTTTCTGGTCAGCTTGAAGGCGAGCTTGCAGCACTTGCATTAGGTAAAATTTACACCTTCGGCCCTACCTTCCGTGCTGAAAACAGCAACACACCAAGGCACCTTGCCGAATTCTGGATGATAGAACCTGAAATGGCTTTTTATGAGGCGAAAGAAAACATGGATCTGGCTGAAGACATGCTCAAATTTCTGATCAGCTATGCACTTGAAAACTGTTATGATGATATTGAGTTCCTTAACAACATGTACGACAAGGAACTGATTGCGCGTTTACGCAGTGTTATTGATAAACCATTTACACGTCTTACTTATACCGAAGCTATAGAAGTACTGGCACCCAATAATGCAACATTCGAATATCAGGTTGAATGGGGTTCGGACCTGCAGAAAGAGCATGAGAATTATCTTGTAGAGCATTTCAAAGGGCCTGTTATTCTCACTGATTATCCCAAACAGATAAAAGCGTTTTATATGAAACAAAATGATGATGGCAAAACCGTTCGTGCCATGGATGTTTTGTTCCCCTGGATTGGCGAAATTATTGGCGGGTCGCAGCGTGAGGAAGATTTCGAAAAACTAAGCAGCAGAATGAAAGAAATGCATATTCCCGAAAAGGAAATGTGGTGGTATCTGGACACACGCAAATTTGGTACGTGCCCACATTCAGGATTTGGATTAGGCTTTGAACGTTTGATTTTGTTTGTAACAGGAATGAATAATATACGTGATGTTATTCCGTTTCCACGCACCCCTAAGAATGCAGAATTCTAATTCTGATAAGCAAGATTAATTTATAAATAACAAAAGGCTGCACCAACAAGTACAGCCTTTCTCATTCAATATGTTTACTCTATTTCTTAATACTCATCTTCGTTGAAAAAGAAATCATCCTTGGTAGGATAATCGGGCCAGATTTCTTCAATGCTTTCATACGATTCTCCTTCATCCTCCAACTCCTGTAAGTTCTCCACAACCTCAACAGGTGCGCCTGAACGGATGGCATAATCAATTAATTCGTCTTTGGTAGCAGGCCAGGGTGCGTCTTCAAGATGCGAAGCTAATTCCAGTGTCCAATACATTTACTAATCTATAATTTAAAGTTTTACTCTGATTTTAATCCCTTTTTTTAAGGGGCTGCAAAAATATGTAAATAAAAACAGAAAAAACAAGTCTTTTTTTACACAATTAGATACATATTAAAGTCTTGGTTTCCAGGATATTTCAGGTGTATTGCGGACAAAACTGGAGTAGCGGGCTACCATAAAAAGATAATCCGACAGCCTGTTAAGGTAAATCAGCACCTTGGGCTCTACCCACTCCTGTTGCTGCAAGGCCGTGGCCAAACGCTCTGCTCTGCGGCATACACAACGCGCAATATGGCTGTGGGTGTTCACGGCATTGCCCCCTGCGAGAATAAACGATTTCAATACAGGCAATTGTTCATTCATTCTGTCCATTTCTTTTTCCAACAACTCAATATCGCTATCGTGCAAGTCAGGTATTTTCATTCTTGATTTTTCAGGGTCTGATGCAAGTGAAGAGCCAATAGTAAACAGCCTGTCCTGAATTTCGCGCAGAACATGCAGGCACTGATCTTTTTCTTCAACCAAATCTGCTATTAAACCGATGTAAGAATTAAGCTCATCTACCGTGCCATAAGCTTCTATTCTGATGTGATGCTTTTCTACCCTTGTTCCACCGATGAGAGAGGTCTTGCCCTGATCTCCGGTTTTAGTGTATATTTTCATTGATTTTTTATCTGAATAAATGTTACTTAGGCAACAAACCTATCAACATTTTGTTACTGATAAATATTTCAGAGATTAAAAATGCTAACACTCAGGGTTTATTTCTTTGGTAAGTGATTAGTTAATCTTTGTTAAACAGGCAATTTTAATGCTGTTATAGTTGTTTAAAATTCTTTAATTTGAAAAGGTTAACGTACAAAATTTTATTGATTAAAAATAAAAACAGATGAAAAAAACACTGGTACTATTTCTACTTGCCGCCATCAGCCATATTATGTATGCACAAAATATGGAGATACAAAAACTGGGTGGACTGATGCAGATGATAGATTATTATTATGTGGATACAGTAAACAAAAGCAAACTGGTGGATGATGGTATCCGTGCTATTCTGAAAGATTGCGATCCTCATTCGCAATATATTCCTGCAAACGAACTCAAAGAAATGAATGAACCTTTGGTTGGAAAGTTTGAAGGTGTGGGTATTCAGTTCAACATATTAGATGATACCATCATGGTGACACAAACCATTGCAGGTGGTCCGTCAGAAAAATTAGGGATAAGACCCGGTGACCGTATTGTAAATATTGACGGAAATAAAGTTGCAGGAATTAAAATTACCAATAAAGATGTGATATCGAAGTTACGTGGCGATAAAGGCACTAAAGTTAAAGTTGACATCTATCGCAGAGGAGAACCCGAACTGGTGACTTTTGAAATTACACGCGATAAAATTCCTTTGTTCAGTGTAGATGCTTCGTACAAAATTGAACCTGATATTGGATACATCAAAATCAGCCGCTTTGCCGACAACACGGTTGAAGAATTTAAAGAAGCTCTTGCAAAACTGAAAAGTCAGGGAATAAAAAATCTTATTCTTGATCTGTCCAGTAATGGAGGCGGATATCTCAATCGTGCACATCAGCTTGCTGATGAATTTCTCAGTGATGGCAAATTAATTGTTTACACACAAGGGCGTTCGCAACCGCGCGAAGACTATTACTCCACTGCAACGGGAGGATGGGAAAAAGGCAAACTGGTTGTAATGATTAACGAATACTCTGCATCAGCAAGCGAAATTGTTACAGGTGCCGTTCAGGACTGGGACAGAGGTTTGGTTGTTGGCAGACGCTCATTCGGAAAAGGATTGGTACAAAAGCCCTATTCATTTCCTGATGGCAGCGCTGTGCGACTTACTGTTGCACGCTACTACACTCCTTCCGGCAGATGTATTCAAAAATCTTATCAGGAAGGTGATGAACTGTATAGCGAAGACATCAGCAACCGTTTTAAGCACGGAGAGCTTTACCATGCCGACAGTATTAAGTTTAACGACTCACTGAAATATTTCACTAATGACAAAAGAGTGGTTTATGGCGGTGGTGGTATTATGCCTGATGTGTTTGTTCCGTTAGATACCACTTTCAGTACCAAGTATTATTCAGACCTGATACGCAAAGCTGTGATGAGTGAATACTCCCTCACCTATGCCGATAACAACCGTGCAAAACTTAAAACGAAATATGCTGATGTGGTTGCTTTTGACAAAGGTTTTGTAATGGATGATGCAATGATGCAGGACTTTTATGCTTATGCAGACAAAAAAGGAGTTGCCAAAGACGAAGAAGCACTTAAACGTTCAGAAGAAATTATAAAAGCACAGATTAAAGCATTAATAGCACGAGATCTGTATAACATCAGTGCTTACTTCTACATCATCAACAAAATGGATGATACATTCCAAAAAGCAGTTCAGTCTATCAAGGACAATACCTTTGAGAAAATGAAAATTGCAGTGAGGTAATTATTAAAAGTTTATTGGACAAAAACTTTGCTGTTCAAAAAGAGAAGTATCTCAATCCAGATACATCACTTTTTTCACTGCCTTAATGATTCGTTCTGCATTAGGCAGGTATGCATCAATTAATGTTGGTGCATAGGGCAAAGGCACATCTCCGCCAGTAACTCTTAGCACAGGAGCATCCAAATAGTCGAAAGCTTCACGTTGTACTTTAAAAGCAACTTCAGTGGCAATGTTTGCCAGTGGCCACGACTCTTCAACAAATACCATTCTGTTTGTTTTCTTTACCGATTCAATAACTGTTGCATAATCAATAGGACGCACAGTACGCAAATCAATAATTTCTGCATCAATATTTTCTTTGGCCAATTCTTCAGCAGCTTTGTATGCTGTCTTAATGATTTTTCCGAACGACACAATGGTAACATCTTTTCCGGGACGCTTGATGTCAGCAACTCCTATGGGCATCAGGTATTCGCCTTCGGGCACTTCTCCTTTATCGCCATACATCTGTTCACTCTCCATAAATATCACCGGGTCGTTGTCGCGAATGGCAGATTTCAAAAGACCTTTTGCATCTTTGGGATTGGAGGGTACAATTACTTTAAGTCCCGGGCAGTTTGCATACCAGCTTTCAAATGCCTGAGAATGCTGCGAGCTTAACATGCCTGCAGAAGCAGTAGGTCCGCGAAAAACAATGGGCACATGATACTGACCACCGCTCATACTTTTTATTTTAGCAGCAGAGTTGATGACCTGATCTATTGCAACAAGAGAAAAGTTGAACGTCATAAATTCAATGATAGGTCTGAGTCCGTTCATGGCAGCGCCCACTCCTATTCCTGCAAAACCGAGTTCGGCAATGGGTGTATCAATCACTCTTCTTACACCAAACTCATCCAACATACCTTGCGACACTTTGTAGGCACCATTATATTCAGCTACTTCCTCTCCCATTAAAAATACCGATTCATCTCTGCGCATTTCTTCGCTCATAGCTTCGCGCAATGCTTCACGAAATTGTATCTCCCGCATATCTGGCTTTTAAAAATTTAGAATAACAAAAATAGGTAAAACAGTTTTGAAAAAACTAACTTCCCATTTGCGAATAACGCATCATCATTTCTTCCACTTTCGAAACCATATCAGATGAGCCGATAAACAATGGTGTACGCTGATGCAATGAGGATGGCTGTAAATCCATAATCCGTGTGAAACCATCGGAAGCCTTACCTCCGGCCTGCTCTACAATAAAAGCCAGTGGGTTACACTCATACATCAGCCTCAGCTTGCCTTTGGAAGCCTTGGCTGTTGCAGGATAAATGTAAATTCCCCCTTTGAGCAGGTTGCGGTGAAAATCAGCTACCAGCGATCCTATGTAACGTGATGAATACGGTCGTTTGGTTTTATCATCTTCTTCCTGGCAAAACTTGATGTATTTTTTTACCCCTTCAGGAAAATGTGCGTAGTTGCCTTCGTTAATAGAATAAATGTATCCCTGTTTTGGAATTTTCATATCAGGATGCGACAGACAAAACTCACCTATTGAAGGATCGAGTGTAAATCCGTTCACGCCCTTTCCTGTGGTGTAAACCATCATCGTTGATGAGCCGTAAATGACATAACCCGCAGCTACCTGTTCAGTACCTTTCTGCATAAAATCAGTAAGGTTGCTCGCACCTGAAAGTGTGGTGCGTCTGTAAATAGAAAAAATTGTTCCTATTGAAACATTCACATCAATGTTTGACGAACCATCCAACGGGTCAATGGCTACCACATACTTTGCATTTTTTGAAATTTCAGTATTGATAGGAACCATCTCCTCCACCTCTTCGCTTGCAACTGCACATGTTTCGCCACCGCTGCTCAATGCTGATATAAATTGTTCGTTGGCGTAAACATCCAGTTTTTTTACTTCTTCGCCCTGCACATTGGTGCTGCCATAGTCACCAAGAATATCTACAAGTCCTGCCTTGTTTACTTCGCGGTTGACCATCTTGGCTGCTATACCAATATCGCGCAGCAATCTTGAAAGTTCGCCTTTTGCATAAGGAAAATCAGACTGGCGCTCTATAATGAATTGTCCTAAGGTAATTACTCGTTGGGGAGTGTACATAAATTCGTTATCAGATTATCATGCAAAGATAAATAAAGGCAGGGAATCACAGAAAATGACATTAAGCAGCAGGGGTGCATTTTCAATATCGTCCCTGACATTAGGGTGTACATTTATTCAGGAAGTTGGAAATATTTTAACCTGTTCTGACATGCGGATTCATTAACTTTGTATAGTGATTTAAAAATTTTACAGGATGGATTCTGAAACAGCAAAAAATATGAAACCCGAGAGTCTGATGATGTCGTACGGTTATAAACCTGAACTTTCAGAAGGAGCAGTGAAATGCCCGATTTTTCAGACATCCACATTTGTTTTCAAAAGTGCAGAAGAAGGAAAAGCATTTTTTGAGGTAGCTTACGGATTGCGAAATGCACAGGAAGGCGAAGAGCTTGGATTAATCTACAGCAGGATAAACAATCCTGTTCTCGAAATTCTTGAAAACAGACTTACCCTTTGGGATGGTGCTGAAGACTGTGCCGTTTTTGAAAGTGGTATGTCGGCCATCACAACGGTATTATTAGAGTTTTTAAAACCGGGAGACATGCTGCTGATAAGTAATCCGCTCTATGGAGGAAGCGATCATTTTATAAAAAAAATTCTCCCGAAATTCGGAATAGAAGTAGTAGATTTTAAAGTTGGGCAATGTAAAGAAGATGTTATTAAGATTATAGATGCATCCGGTCATGCCGATAAACTTGCTTTTGTTTACATAGAAACTCCTGCAAACCCAACCAACGACCTTATTGATATAGCTTGCAGTAAAGAAATTGCAATGCATTATTCTGCAAAATATCAAAAAGAAATTTATCTGGCAGTTGACAACACCTATATGGGACCGCTGTGGCAACATCCGCTGAAACATGGTGCTGATTTGGTGTTATACTCTGCAACAAAATACATAGGCGGCCACAGTGATGTTATTGCAGGTGCCTGTCTGGGTTCAAAATCTCTTATCAAAAGAGTGAAAGGTTTGCGAACTTTTCTTGGCAGCATGGCAGGCCCAAATACCGGATGGCTTTTGTTGCGCAGCCTCGAAACACTAAAAGCAAGAATGGACATTCAGGCATTTAATGCCAATAAAGTTGCTGCTTTTCTCACCGGACATCCACGTGTAGAGAAAGTTTATTTCCCCGGTAATCTTACTGAGAAAGACGGAGAACAGTTTGTTATTAAAAACAAACAGTGCCTCACCAATGGTGGAATGATTTCTTTTGATGTGAAAGGTGGCGAAAAAGAAGCCTTTCGTTTTTTGAATGCACTTAAACTTATAAAACTTGCAGTTAGCCTCGGCAGTACAGAAAGTCTTGCAGAACATCCCGCTACTATGACACATGCAGATGTGGATGCCGAACTAAAAAAAGAATTTTCAATTACCGAGAAAATGATCAGGCTTTCTATCGGTGTAGAAAATTACGAAGACATTATTTTCGACCTCAATCAGGCACTTGAAAAAACTACATCCTGATTATCTTTTTGATTGTAGAATCAATCACAATATTTATCCTTCTGCTCAACGGAGATAATATTTTTTAAACCTTACTGCAGGCTGTTTTGTTTAGTCTCTGAATCTTTTAAAGCGTTCCTTTAATAGAGGTAGGAACAACTGACTTTTAAGTTGTTAAACAATTTTTGTAACCTTTTTAAATGTCATTGCCTCTAATCACTAAACAACTGTAAAAAAAATAATAAAATGGAAACAGCAGAAAAAAATAAAATTTTACAACAGACCTTCAACTTACTTAAATACACATTTGTAATCCTGCCCATTGCAGCAGGTTTAGACAAGTTTTCTAACCTGCTTACCAACTGGGAGCATTATCTGAATCCGGCAATAGCAGGTTTACTTCCTGTTCCGCAGACAACTTTTATGATGATTGTTGGTGTTATTGAAATTATTGCGGGAATAATTGTTTTTAAAAAACCTGAGATTGGTGGTAATATTGTTGCTGCATGGCTTATGCTGATTGCAATAACATTACTTACCTATCTCAACTATCTGGATGTTGCAGTGCGCGATGTGGTGATGGCTATTTCGGCATTCGCAATGGCTCAGTTAGCTAAAATTGTAAATCAAAATTAATTCCAATATGCAGGCAATTGAAAAGTTACACGTCACAGAAATTATTGATCGCATTTTAAAAGGAGAAAAAGCACTTTATGAAATTATAGTCAGAAGATACAATCCCTGTCTGTATAAAGTTGGGAGAGCATACAACTATAATCATGACGACACGCAGGACCTCATGCAGGACACCTACATTGATGCATACAAAAGTTTGTCGCAGTATGAAGGCAGAGCCGATTTCAAAACATGGATTATCCGCATCATGCTGAACAACTGCTACAGAAAAAAAGAAAAATCAAGTTTTAAAAACGAAATAATGAAAGACACTCCTGAACATTCGCAACCGGCATTTACCACAAGAAGCAACGACACCGATAAGATTTATCAAAACCGCGAACTGGGTCGTGTAATAGAAACTGCTCTTGAAAAAATTCCACTCGACTACCGTTTGGTTTTCACCATGCGAAATATAAACGGATTGAATGTTGCCGAAACTGCAGCAGTATTAAACATCAGCGAATCCAATGTAAAAGTCAGACTGAACCGCGCAAAAACGATGCTTAAAAAACAAATTGAAAAAACCTACTCACCTGATGAGATATTTGAATTCAACCTGGTGTATTGCGATGCCATGGTGGACAGAGTAATGAAAATTATAAAAGAAACTGAAATATGAAAGAGATTTTAATACTTGAAACCGGTGATAACTCCTCTGACACCGCACTTACAAAAACAGAAAACAATCTTACTGATGAGGAAAAAATAAGAAAGATAAAATATCACTTTTCAGAAATAATGGACACCCTTGGCCTTGATCTGACGGACGACAGCCTTAAAGGTACACCTGAGCGCGTTGCAAAGATGTATGTGAAAGAAATTTTCAGTGGCTTGAATCCTGAAAACAAACCGCAAATTAGTTTGTTTGAAAACAAATACTCTTACAAACGCATGCTCGTGGAAAAGGACATCACACTTTATTCAAGTTGCGAACATCATTTTGTTCCGATAATCGGTAAAGTGCACGTTGCTTATTTCCCCGGTAAAAATGTCATCGGCCTTTCAAAAATTAACCGTCTGGTACAGTATCATGCCAGACGGCCACAGGTGCAGGAACGTTTGACCATTCAGATTGCCGAAGCGATGAAAGAAGTTTTGGGGCATGATGATGTGGCTGTTTATGTGGATGCCGATCATTTATGTGTGGCCTCACGAGGCATTAAAGATACCAACAGCAGAACTCTGACAAGCAGCTATTCGGGATTGTTTGAAAAACAGGAAATCAAGCAAGAGTTTTTAGCGTACATCAGCAACTAATTTCATTACATGGGACAAATTGTAAAAATAAAATCTATTGAACACCTCACACATGATGTTTTGCGCATCGTTGCAGAAAAACCGGCTAACCTCAGTTACGAACCGGGACAGGCAGTTGACATTTCCATTAACAAACCCGGCTGGGAAAAAGAATTAAGAGCATTTACATTCACTTCATTACCTGAAGATGATCACATTGAATTTTCCATCAAAACATACCCTTCGCATAATGGGGTAACCAATCAGCTGCTGTCGCTGCATGCAGGTGATGAACTTATTGTAGGTGATGTTTTCGGAGATATTCATTACAAAGGCGAAGGAATATTTATTGCAGGCGGTGCGGGTGTAACTCCCTTCATTGCCATTCTGAAACATCTGGAGAAAAATAAAAAAATAGGAAAAAACAAACTCATTTTCGCCAACCAAACCAAATCAGATATCATCCTTGAAGAAAAATTCAATAACCTTTTGGGTGAAAACTTTATCAATGTTCTGTCTAACGAAGAAATTGCAGGATATGAGCATGGTTTTATTACTGCCGAACTGCTGAAAAAACATAAAGGCTCTGAAAATGTGTTTTTCTATCTCTGCGGGCCACCACCCATGATGGAAGCCATTGAAAAACATTTGGCATCGCTGGGTATTGCCAAAGATTATATCGTGCACGAAGCATTCTGAAAACGTTATGCTGAAAAACTGCATAACCGGTTGGTTTCAGCATATTTTCAATTGTTGTGATAGTTTTTGAATTTCAATTATTTTTTTCGCCACAAAAAATCAAACAGCTGATGTTTTCGCGGAAACTTTTAAACACTTGTGTAAAGTAATCAACAAAAATCATTAAGCTGAATAATCGGGAGGTTTCTATTTCTATCTTTGCATCCCGTATTTACACCACATCCCAACTATGAGCGCAGTGAAGTTTGTTTTTGTAACCGGTGGTGTTTCCTCTTCATTAGGCAAAGGCATTATTTCTGCTTCTCTGGCCAAATTGTTGCAGGCACGCGGTTACAGGGTTACTATTCAGAAGTTAGACCCTTATATCAATGTAGATCCGGGAACGCTGAACCCCTACGAACACGGTGAATGTTATGTAACCAATGATGGTGCAGAAACCGACCTCGACCTTGGCCATTATGAGCGTTTTCTTAATGTGCCTACATCTCAGGCAAATAACGTAACTACCGGACGTATTTATCAAACCGTCATCAACAAAGAGCGCGAAGGTGCTTATCTCGGAAAAACTGTGCAGGTGATTCCTCACATTACCGATGAAATTAAAAGACGCATCAAACTGCTTGGCGAAACGGATGAATATGATATTGTCATTACCGAAATTGGCGGAACTGTAGGCGATATTGAGTCGCTTCCGTTTGTGGAGTCGGTGCGACAACTGATTTGGGAAATGGGAAACAACTGTTGTGTTATCCATCTCACACTGTTGCCCTATCTGAATGTAACAGGCGAATTAAAAACAAAACCTACTCAGCACTCTGTTAAAACAATGCTTGAATATGGTGTGCAGCCTGACATTTTGGTTTGCCGCAGTGAGAAGCATATCGGTTCGGATCTGAAAAGAAAAATTGCACTCTTCTGTAACGTGAATGTGAATGCCGTAATTGAAGCGGTTGACGCGAGCAGCATTTACGAAGTTCCGCTGCACATGCTCAAAGAGCAACTGGATAAAGTTGTGCTCAACAAACTGAAACTTCCCTACAAACAGGAACCCGAACTTGAAGCATGGAAAGATTTTCTCGGAAGACTGAAACATCCTGTTTCTGAAGTTAACATTGCATTAATCGGCAAATACATCGAGCTGAAAGATGCTTACAAATCAATTGCTGAAGCATTCATACATGCTGGCGTTGCCAATGAGTGTAAAGTAAATTTAGACTGGATACATTCAGAAAAAATAAATGAGGAAAATGTGGCTGAACGTCTGCGCAAAGCTTCAGGCATACTGGTAGCACCTGGCTTTGGCGACCGCGGCATTGAAGGTAAAATTTCTGCCATACGTTATGCACGCGAAAACAAAATTCCTTTTCTGGGAATATGTCTGGGAATGCAGTGTGCCGTAGTTGAGTTTGCACGAAATGTGTTGGGACTGAAAGATGCTCACAGCTCAGAGATGAACAAAGACACTAAGAACCCTGTGATTGACCTGATGCAGGGACAGAAAAATATTTCCGCCAAAGGCGGAACCATGCGATTGGGCGAATATCCGTGCACACTTGCCAAAGGAAGTAAGGTTGCACAGGCATACGGCAAAACCAAAATCAGCGAACGCCATCGTCATCGCTATGAGTTCAACAACAAGTATCTTAAAAAATTTGAAGATGCAGGAATGTCGGCTACCGGAATTTATCCCAACGAAAATCTGGTAGAAATTGTTGAAGTAAAAAATCATCCCTGGTTTGTGGGTGTGCAGTTTCATCCGGAGTATAAGAGTACGGTAGAAAACCCGCATCCTTTGTTTGTACGTTTTGTGAAAGCTGCCAGCGAATATCAGAAGGGATAAAATTTTTCATCAATAAAGTATAATCTCCTTCCTGTATTATTCATACTGCAGAATTGCACCTGCATAATTACCGTATCTTTGCGCCATGTCAAAACCTACTATTTTAGTTGTTAATGATGATGGTATTTCGGCACGCGGCATACGTGCGCTGGTTGAAGCCATGAAAGAAATCGGAGACGTAACTGTGGTTGCTCCCGACAGCCCTCAGTCGGGCATGGGGCATGCCATCACCATACATAATCCATTGCGACTGGACAAAGTTGATATTTTCAAAGATGTGGATGCCTGGCAATGTAGCGGCACACCTGTTGACTGTGTTAAACTTGCAGTGAACAAAATTCTCAACCGCAAACCTGATATCTGTGTAAGTGGCATCAACCACGGCAGCAATTCTTCAATCAACGTAATTTACTCAGGCACCATGTCGGCAGCTATGGAAGGAGCCATTGAAGGAATTCCGAGTATAGGTTTTTCACTGGTAGATTTCAATCTGGATGCTGACCTCACTGCTGCCAAACATTATGCAGGAATTATTACACGTGCAGTGCTCAAAGGGGTTCACTGGAAGGAGTTGTTGCTGAATGTAAACATCCCCAATCTGCCACTGAAAGAAATGAAAGGAATAAAAATCTGCCGTCAGGCAATGGCCAAGTGGAAAGAAGAGTTTGAAGAAAGACAGGATCCGAGCAAACAAAAATATTTCTGGCTCACAGGAAAGTTTATCAATCCTGACCTGGGCGAAGACACCGATGAATGGGCTTTGGCAAATGGTTATGTATCGGTTGTTCCGATAGAATTTGATTTCACGGCACACCATGCCATTCCGCGCCTCAACAAACTGTCATGGAATGAATAAACGCATCCCCGATAATTTTCATACCGGTGTGTGGATTGCCGCAGTTGTATCAGCACTTTCATATTTTTTAATTGAATGGGCAGAGCCGATGATACAACATTCAGCAGCGTCTAAATACATTGCTTTTCCGAGATTGTATTTCATGGTGTTTGCACTGCAGATTTTTGTATTGCGTTTAGCAATGGTCAACTGGCATAAGCACCGTTTTGCACAGGGTTGGATATTCACGGTGTTTATCTTTGCATTATTTATTTTTTATCTGATAAAAAAAAGATAACATGTCACAACGAAATCAGTTTTTAGCAGGATTTGCAGGCGGACTGCTGGCACCCTTGCTCGGATTTTATCTTTATTATATTTCATTTTTCAGGCAGATGGACATTGTTGCATTTTTTCATGCACTGCAAAACAACAACACCCTTGCTGCTGCCATCAGCCTGAGCTTGCTGGCTAACCTTGCTCTGTTTTTTATTTTGGACCGTTTTGGAAAACTGAGAGCAGAACAGGGAGTTATTGCCGCTACTTTTATCTATGGATTTTATATACTTTACCTTAAATTATTCTGAGTAAAATGAGGTATTACATTGTTGCAGGAGAAGCTTCGGGCGATTTGCATGCTGCAAATCTTGCAATAGAATTGCATAAGGCCGACACTGCAGCAGTTATGCGCGGATGGGGAGGCGACAGAATGCAGGCTGCCGGAGTTGAAGTGGTAAAACATTATCGCGAGCTGGCATTTATGGGATTTATTGAGGTAGTGAAAAATCTGAGAACTATTTTCCGAAATCTTGAAGCGTGCAAAACAGACATATTAAAATTTAATCCTGACGTAGTCATATTGGTAGATTATCCGGGATTCAACCTGAGGCTGGCTGAGTTTTTAAAACAAAAAGGAATAAAAGTATTTTACTACATCTCACCACAAATATGGGCATGGAAGCAATCGCGCGTACATAAAATTAAACGTACCGTTGACAAGATGTTTGTCATTCTTCCATTCGAAAAAGATTTTTATAAAAAGTTTGATTACGATGTTGAATTCACAGGTCATCCGCTGCTGGATGAAATCAAACGCATTAAAAATTCTTCTGCAACAGCTGCTCCTGTTGTGCATACTGATAAAAAAATAATTGCATTGCTGCCCGGTAGCCGCATGCAGGAAATAAAAGAAATGTTGCCTGTGATGGTGCATGCTGCAAGGCATTTCAAAAACTATCAGCCGGTGATAGCGGCAGCACCTACCATTCCCGAATCATTTTATCAGTCGCTGGCAGCAAATATTCCTCTGGTGCAAGGCAAAACCTACAGTTTGCTTCAGCAATCGTATGCAGCAATGGTAACCAGTGGCACTGCAACACTTGAAACAGCACTCTTCAAAGTGCCGGAAGTGGTATGCTACAAAGGGAATCACTTTTCTTATCTTATTGCGCGCCAGTTGGTGAAGGTAAAATACATTTCGCTGGTGAATCTTATTTTAGACAGAATGCTTGTGAAGGAGCTTATACAACAAGACATGAATGAACAATCGCTTGTTGCAGAAATGAAGTTACTGCTCGAAGATGAAGATTATCGCAACAATATGCTGAAAGGATTTGATGAACTTATTCAATTGCTTGGCAGTGCGGGAGCTTCGGCCAAAGCTGCACAAAAAATGTACAATTTGCTTCACAGTACTCAGGCTAAATAAATAATATTTATTTTTATGCTAAAATAATTTTTGTGAAAACTAAAATATATTTCATTCTCGCAGCCATGATTTTGTCAGGCACATCCTGCATGAAACAGGAAGCCGAAACAGATAATATTCCGCAGGCCGCTGCAAGTTGCAATGACGGCATCATGAATCAGGGCGAAACAGATATTGACTGCGGTGGCCCCTGCCCTGTTTGTCTGGGCAATATCACAGCCCGAGTTGATGGTGCTGATTTTAATGCAGCCTCAGGAACTATATCCAGTTTTTACAACAACTCTGCTTTGTTTATGACCGGCACTTCTACTCCGGGTTCATTGTCGTTGATTTATTCAGGACCGTTAACCACCGGAACTTATGCCAACTGCCAGGGGATGTTTACCAGCAGCTCTACTTCTCAGAGTTATACAACAAACAATGCCACTGTTACTTTTACTTCTTTCAATTTTATTGATAGTGTAGCTGCAGGAACTTTTGAGTTTGATGCAATAAACTTAAGTGTTGCACCACCTGATACGGTTCATATTACCAACGGGCAGTTTAAAAGAATTTCGTTTAAGAAAAATTAGGCAGGTTGCCTTAGCGTGTTATTTACCTAAAAAGAAAAACGGATAAACCCAGCGGTAAAGTCAAAGAACACGTTTTTATTTCGCATCGTTGCTCTCACAGGCGTACCCGTCTTCAGGAACAAATATAGAAAAAAATAATTCAAACGACTCAGCAAAAGCTTGCCTATTTTTTTTGTTTGGAGCGCAAGCGTTTTCATGTAGTGGTTTGTTTCTGTCCTGCTCTCGCCCCGGTGCATGGCACCGCTCTCCCGCTAAATCCTTGCAGGTCTCCATCAGGGCTAATTATTATACGTTCTGTTTTTCAATCAATCCACCACCACCAACTTTTTACTTACCCGTTGGTTGTTGCTTCACTCAACACCATGCAATATCTTGGCTCTTCCTGACTCCCGGCAAGAGCTTGCCTCTTGCTGGGTGTATAACGTAAACAACCCAGCAGGAGCTTGCCTCTTGCCGGGTTGTAATTATGATATGTTTTAATTTGTAGAGAGGGTATCATAAATGAATTGGATAAAAGATTATACTTTAGCAAATCGTTGAGGAAAACAATATTAAATTATGTTCGAGCAGACTTTTAAAAATATAGACGACATACTGCACAAAGACGCAGGTTGCGGAAGTGAATTGGATTATGTGGAGCAAACCTCTTGGATTTTGTTCCTCAAATATTTGGACGACTTAGAGAAAGACCGTGCCACAGCAGCCGAACTAACAGGTAAGACTTACACACCCATCATTGAAAGAGATTACCAATGGACAGTGTGGGCAATGCCCAAAAAGAAGAAAGCGGGCAGTGAGCTTGTCGAACTGGACCACCACAACGCCCTGACAGGTGACGACCTCACCGACTTTGTAAACAACAATCTTTTCCCTTACCTCAAAACATTTAAGCAGAGTGCCGACAGTGCCGACACGATTGAATACAAAATTGGCGAAATTTTCAGCGAACTGAAAAACCGCATACAAAGCGGCTACAATTTGCGTGAAGTGATTAACCGCATTGACGAGTTGCGTTTCCGCACCCACGCAGAGAAGCACGAAATGAGCCATCTGTATGAAGACAAAATCAAAAACATGGGCAACGCAGGGCGAAACGGTGGCGAATACTACACGCCCCGACCGCTCATAACCACCATTGTAAAAGTGGTTGCTCCAAAAATTGGCGACAAAATTTATGACGGTGCTGTGGGTTCAGCAGGCTTCTTGTGCGAAGCGTTTGACTATTTGAAAAACCGCCCTTCGACAGGCTCAGGGAACGGTTTGTCAAGTAAAGATTGGGAAACACTTCAAAAACGCACCTTTTACGGCAAAGAGAAAAAATCATTGGCGTATATCATTGGCATTATGAATATGATTTTGCACGGTGTGGAAGCCCCAAACATCATACACACCAACACACTTGCCGAAAACCTTGCCGACATACAGGAAAAAGACCGCTATGATGTAGTGCTTGCCAATCCGCCTTTTGGTGGAAAAGAAAGAGCAGAAGTGCAACAAAACTTCCCGATTAAAACAGGCGAAACCGCTTCGCTTTTTTTGCAGCACTTCATTAAAATTCTGAAAGCAGGCGGTAAGGCAGGTGTAGTTATTAAAAACACTTTTCTGAGCAATACCGACAATGCCACAGTTGCCATACGCAAAACTTTGTTGGAAAATTGCAACCTGCATACTGTATTAGATTTGCCGGGTGGAACATTTACCGGTGCAGGAGTTAAAACAGTTGTATTGTTTTTTGAAAAAGGAAAACCCACTCAAAAGGTTTGGTTTTACCAGCTGAACCTCGACCGCAATTTGGGTAAAACCAACCCACTTAACGAAAACGATTTGGCTGAATTTATAGAGCTGCAAAAAACCTTTGCCGATAGCGAAAACTCTTGGACGGTAAATGTGGCTTCGATAGACTCAGCCACCTACGACTTAAGCGTAAAGAACCCGAACAAGAAAGAAGTGGTTCGACTGCGCTCACCACAAGCCATTTTGGAAGAAATGAAAGCATTGGACGAAGAAGCGGATGAAGTGTTGGAGAGCATTGCAAACCTTATTGTCTGAATCACTGATGAGCACAGATTAAAGGATAACACAGATTATGAATGTAGATTTAAAATACAAAGACATAACCGAAAAAATAATTGGGGCTTCATTTGAAGTGCATAAATTTTTAGGTAATGGCTTTCAGGAAGTGATTTATCAGCGTGCATTGGCTTATGAAATGCGAAAAGCAGGATTGGAATTTGCCAGAGAAATAGAACAGAATATTTTTTATAAAGATTTGGAAGAGCCTATAGGTACAAGAAGGGCTGATTTTGTGGTGGAAGGAAAAGTATTGGTTGAATTAAAAGCAATTATACAGCTTGAAGATGTGCATTTGGCTCAAGCATTAAATTACTTGAAAGCATACAAATTAGAAGTTGGTTTGCTCATCAACTTTGGCAGTAAGAGTTTAACCTTTAAGAGATTGGTATTATGAATGAAATAAAAAGTCAGCATCACGGATTAGAAAAATTAAAGTATCTGAATTACAGATTAGAAGGGTTAAATGATTGCTCGGATTATGAATCTGTACAATCAAAAAATCTGTGTCATCTGAGCAATCCGAGCAAATCCGTGATTCAGACAAAAAGTGCCGAAATATTAAACTCAATTTTGGAATTGATATGAAACAAAAGAAAAGTCAGCATCACGGATTAGTAGGATTAAAGGATTACACGAATGAAAAATCTGTGTCATCTGAGCAATCTAAGCAAATCCGTGATTCAGACAAATGGGAAATAAAAAAGTTGGGGGAAGTTTGTGAATTATCAGCAGGAGGTGATGTTCCGAAAGATTACTTTTCAGAAATACAAACTGAAAAGTATCAAATTCCTATTTATGCAAATGGAGAAAAAAATGATGGACTTTACGGATATACAACTATTGCAAAAATAGTAAAACCAAGTATTACTGTTTCTGCAAGGGGAACAATTGGGTTTTCAATAAAAAGACTTGAACCATTCTTTCCTATTGTAAGGCTAATTGTCGTATCACCAATTGATTTAAAGAAATTAAGTTTAGACTTTTTAGATTATGCTTTAAGAAAAATAGATTTCAAACATAGTGGTTCTTCAATTCCTCAACTAACAGTTCCAATGATTAGGGATTATGAAATTCCCCTTCCCCCCCTCCCCGAACAACAACGCATAGTTTCCATTTTAGACAAGGCATTTGCGGCAATAGACAAAGCAAAAGCCAATGCCGAACAAAACCTCAAAAACGCCAAAGAACTTTTTGAGAGTTATTTGCAGGGAGTGTTTGAGAATTTGTTTCAGGAAAAAGAAAAAAAGAAGATTTCAGAAGTTGCAAAAGTTATCGGTGGATACTCCTTCAAAAGTACAGATTTCAAAAATCAAGGAAAATATCAAGTATTAAGAATGGGGAATATTCGTCCTGCAATGATAAGAGAAAATGAAAGTCCTGTTTTCATTGATACAACGGACGAAAAACTTCTTTCAAAAGCATTGCTACAAATCAATGATGTAATCATTACTCAAACGGGAACAAAAAATAAAAGAGATTATGGTTTCACTGTAATAATTGAAAAGGGAAATTATTTACTTAATCAACGAATTGCTTCGATTAGGTTTTCGGAAAAGTATCTTCCAAAGTTTTTTCTTTATTTTTCGTGGACAAACATCTTCAAAGACCAATATTTTGCAAATGAAACAGGAACAGTTGGGCAAGGGAATGTTGGTATTGGAGCGATTACAGAAGCATTAGTCCCTTTTATTTCAAAAAAAGCTCAACAAACCATCGTCCGCCAATTAGATGCCCTGCGAGCTGAAACGCAAAAGTTGGAAGCGGTTTATCAAAAGAAAATTGCGGATTTAGAAGAACTGAAAAAATCTATTTTGCAAAAGGCATTTGCAGGAGAATTGCGTGGTGGTGAGCCTGCCGAACCAAAAACTGAAAAAGCAATTGCAGTATGAATGAACAACAATTGATAGAATTATTGAACGAGCTTGTAAAACAGCCTCACGAAAGTGAATGGGTGGAGTTCAAACTCAATTATCATTCTGCCGAAGAAATTGGAGAAGGAATTTCGGCTTTATCTAACGGTGCTTGCATTCACAATCAGCCATTCGGATATTTGGTGTTTGGTGTAGAAGACAAAACGCAAATCATCAAAGGCACAGCCTTTAAAGCCAAAGTTGCCAAAAAAGGAAATGAAGACTTAGAACATTGGTTGCTTACCCGATTAAATCCAAGAATAGATTTTGCTGTTTATGAATTTGATTATGACGATTCAAGGCATATCTCCATTTATGTAATTCCAGCCACTAAAAACCAACCTGTTGAATTTCTTCACCAGGCATATATTCGTGTAAGTAGTATCACGAGAAAGTTAAATGAGTTTCCGCAGAAACAAGCGAAAATTTGGAAGAAAGACACTATAACTTTTGAAAAAGAAATCGCCAAGGACAATCTAAGTACATCAGATATTACCAAGTATTTAAGCACTGAAACTTATTTTGATTTGTTGAAATTGCCTTATCCATCCAATCAGCAAGGTGTGATTGATAAATTTATGGATGAAGGTTTAGTTGTAAAAAACAATGGTTATGCAATAACCAAATTAGGGGCATTGCTTTTTTCAAAGCAGTTGAAAGATTTTGAAAGTGTGGAACGAAAATCAGTTCGAGTTATCGTTTACAAGGGTAAAAACAAAGTTGAAACAGAAAGGGAACAAATAGGAGCCAAAGGCTATGCTTTAGGTTTTGAAGGCTTAGTAGATTGGATAAACAGCCAATTGCCTGCCAATGAAGAAATAGGGAAAGCATTAAGAAAAGAAACTCGAATGTATCCTGAAATTGCAATCAGAGAGTTGGTTGCCAATGCTCTTATCCATCAGGACTTAACTGAAAAAGGTTTCCCGATGATAGAGATTTTCGCAGACAGAATTGAAATATCAAATCCCGGAACGCCTTTGGTTACACCAGACCGATTTATTGATGCTTATTTATCCCGAAATGAAAAATTAGCAGACCTTATGCGAAGAATGGGGTTTTGCGAGGAAAAAGGCAGTGGATTGGACAAGGTAATTTTTTACAATGAATTGTATCAACTGCCTGCCATAAATGTTGTC
This sequence comes from Bacteroidota bacterium, assembly GCA_019136655.1. Classification (GTDB taxonomy): domain Bacteria; phylum Bacteroidota; class Bacteroidia; order AKYH767-A; family OLB10; genus OLB10. The sequence goes on along the minus strand of JAGVTU010000001.1, from coordinate 141,388 downwards.
GTTTCAGAGAATAGAACACGTGTAACAATGTATTGTTACAAAACATTGAACGATTTAGATAAAAAAGAAAAAATCAGAGCCTGTTATCAGCACGCTTGTTTGAAATATGTATCCAATGAGAAAATGACAAATCAAAGTCTAAGAGAAAGATTCAAAATTGAAGACCATAACTATTCAATTGCTTCACGCATTATTCGAGATGCCATTGATGATAAAGTAATTAAAGAAGATGACCCAGACAGTAAATCAAGAAAATATGCCAGCTATATTCCATTTTGGGCTTAAAAACTTATTTGATGGTTGTTTGACCAACTCAGAATTCTTATGTGATGGTTATGTGATAGATGGCGCCAACAATCAACTCAAATCATTGATATTCAATGATTTTTTATGTGATAGTTATGTGATTGGCAGCCCGATTTTATTTGATGGTCATTTGATAAAAGAGTAAAAATGAACGAATCAGAAACAAGAGCGGAACTCATAGACCCAAAGCTAAAGGCTTGTGGTTGGGGCATTGTGGAAGACTCTAAAGTCCTTCGTGAATACCACATTACACAAGGGAAAATACAAACAGGCGGTGGGCGTGGAAAAAAAGAGATTGCAGATTATGTGTTGGTTTACAAAGGCATCAAGTTGGCAATTGTGGAAGCTAAAAGTGATGAACAGGAAGTTGGCGAAGGCGTAATGCAAGCCAAGAAGTATGCTCAAAAACTTCAATTAGAAACCACTTACAGCACCAACGGTAAAGAGATTTACCAAATTTGTATGAAAACAGGCGAAGAGGGTTTGGTTACAGATTTTTTAAGCCCTGATGAACTTTGGAATAAAACGTATGCAATTGACAATGGAAAATTGACAATTGAAAATGAGTGGCGGGAAAAATTTGCCAATGTGCCGTTTGAAGATATCAACAAAACCAAACCCCCAAGATATTATCAAGAAAGCGCTGTAAATGCCGTAATGGAAGCTGTGGTAAAAAAGAGAAACAGAATATTGCTTACACTGGCAACCGGAACAGGGAAAACCACTATTGCTTTCCATATAGCCTGGAAACTTTTTCAAGCAAGATGGAATATTAAATGGGATGGAAGTAGAAGGCCAAGAATTTTATTTTTAGCAGACAGAAATATTTTAGCAGACCAAGCTTATGGAGAGTTTACTAAGTATGCAGCCTTTAAGGATGATGCATTGGTTCGTATCAGCCCAAAAGCAATCCGTGATTTGAATGAGAATGGAAAAAAAATAAAAGTCAATACTTTTCTAACAAACTCAAAGCAAAACCAAAATCGTGTTCCTACCAATGGAAATATTTTCTTCACAATCTTCCAAACATTCTCAACATCATCAGAAGGAGATGAAGAAAACAATTCTCAATTATCCACTGTCAATTATCAATTATACCCAGCCGACTATTTTGATTTCATCATCATAGATGAGTGTCATCGTGGCGGAGCAAATGACGAAAGCAATTGGCGGGGCATTTTAGAATATTTCAGTCCGGCAGTGCAGTTAGGTTTAACTGCAACTCCAAAGCGAAAAGACAATGTGGACACCTATAAATATTTTGGTGAACCGGTTTATATCTATTCGCTGAAAGAAGGTATCAATGACGGATTCTTAACACCATTTAAAGTAAAACGCATTAAAACCACTTTGGATGATTATGTATATACCTCAGACGATACAGTGTTAGAAGGAGAAGTAGAAGAAGGCAAACTCTATGAAGAAAAAGACTTTAACCGCACCATTGAAATTGTAGAACGCGAGACCAAACGAGTAAACATCTATTTAGATGCAGCCAACCAAAACGAAAAGGCAATTATTTTTTGTGCCAATCAAGCACATGCAGCATTGATAAGAGATTTAGTAAACCAGAATGCAAATAGCAAAGACCCATTTTATTGCGTTCGTGTAACAGCGAATGACGGTGAAGAAGGTGAAAGACTATTGCGAGAATTTCAGGACAATGAAAAAACGATACCAACGATTCTGACTACTTCGATAAAACTTTCTACAGGAGTGGATGCAAGAAATATCAGGAATATAGTTTTGCTTCGGCCTGTAAATTCAATGATAGAATTTAAACAAATAATAGGGCGTGGCACACGATTGTTTGACGGCAAAGAGTTTTTTACCATTTACGACTTTGTAGAAGCGTATAAAAGATTTAGCGACCCTGAATGGGATGGCCCGCCAAGTGAAATAGAAACTTGTAAGAGATGTGGCAAGAACCCATGTGAGTGTGACTATAGGGAGCCACAACCATGTGTAAGATGTGGGCAAAGACCATGTATATGCATCATAGAACCTCCAGGACCCTGTTATAAATGTGGACAGTGGCCATGTGTGTGTAAGAAAATGGCTAAGGTAAAACTGAAAAATGGAAAGGAGCGAATGATTGATGTAATGATTCAAACATCGTTTTGGAGTGCAGACGGAAAGCCTATTTCAGCAGAAGAATTTTTGAATAGTCTTTTTGGTGAGTTGCCCAAACTTTTCAAAGACGAAGAAGAATTGCGGAAATTGTGGAGCAATCCATTAACCAGAAAAACCTTATTGGAGAATTTAGAAGCGGCAGGTTTCCCGAAAGGCGATTTACTGACTTTGCAAAAGTTGGTAGATATGGAAAAAAGCGACCTGTATGATGTGTTGGAATATGTTTTCAATGGCGACTACATTGCCATGACAAGAGAAGAAAGGGCAAAAGCAGCCGAAGCGACAATATTTGCATTACTCAACGACAAACAAAAAGAGTTTATCACTTTCGTGCTGAGCAAATATATTGAAACAGGCGTGGACGAACTCGACCAAGAGAAACTACCAATCTTGCTGACAAACAAGTATCAATCATTGGAAGACGCAAAAGAAATTTTGGGAGACGTTGCAAACATCAGCAGACTGTTTATAGAATTTCAAGAACATCTGTACAAACAAAGGGTAGCATAAGAGAGTGACTCGTCCTAAAAAAAGTTTGATGTATAATTATTAAGTGCAGATTCTTTCCTCCGCGCACCCGTGGCCATAAAGGGCGCAAACGCGCGGTTGGAATTTGGTCAAGGCTAAAGCCTTTGTTGTTTGATGGTTTAGTCTCCGCCATAAATGGCGGAGTTATGTTTTGAGGAGATGTTGAAATGAGATAGCATCAATGTTTTCGTCATACACCCAACAAGAGGCAAGCTCTTGCCGGGTTGTAATTAAGATTCTTCTGCGCAATCGAATGTCGCAATGTTTCTATTACTTCTTTATGTTCTTTTGTCTTGACACAAAAGAACCAAAAAGTCAAGCCTGATGAAAAATCAACTAAAATATTGTTCATTTCAGCACGCAACCCAAGGTCGCTTCGCTCGGGGTTGCTTACTTGTTCCTTTCGCTTTGAAATGAACTGCTATTTCTTAACGTTGATTTTTCATAGGGCGGTTTGGTTTTGTTTGATTAGTGTGTTTTTGTTTTTGATGGTGGAGTTTCTGACACTCGGCAATCCCGCAATACTGCGGGACTGTCGGGTATTGAGTCAAGCAACAACCAACGGGTAAATAAAAAGTTGGTGGTGGTGGATTGATTGAAAAACAGAACGTATAAAAATTAGCCCTGATGGAGACCTGCAAGGATTTAGCGGGTGAGCGGTGCCATGCACCGGGGCGAGAGCAGGACAGGAAAAAACCACTACATGAAAACGCTTGCGCTCCAAACAAAAAACTGAGAATATTTATCCTGACACCCGACATCACGCAGTACAATAATTACAGACTGTTTCAAAAAAAAATGGCTGCCTTAATTGAATAAAGCAGCCTTCGGCAGTAGCGAAGGGGGGAATCGAACCCCCGACCTCAGGGTTATGAATCCTGCGCTCTAACCACCTGAGCTACCTCGCCTGATTTTGAGGCTGCAAAAGTAGCATTCCGATTGATATCTGAAAGTAAAATGTGGAAATTTCGTTATGAAATGATGTGTTGCAACTGACTCATTACAGCATCTGTAGCTCCTGCATTTTCGAATACAAATTTTTTGCTGACGGCACCTGCATGCTCTGTAAACTCTTTTGTGTGAATGAATTTATTAAAAATGGTTTGCAACTGTGCTGCATCTGCTGCGGCAAAGGCTCCTCCCAGTTCAATAAGCCTTACCGCTTCGGCAAACTTCTGATACTGCGGGCCAAATACAACAGGTTTGCCATAAACAGCACCTTCAAGTATGTTGTGTATGCCTTTGCCAAATCCTCCGCCAATATAACACCATGTGGCATAACGGTAAATTTTTGAAAGCATGCCAATGCGGTCAATGATGAGAACAGATGCTTCAGGAAGTTGCAGATGATTTGCCTGAGAGTATCGAATATATTTTTTGTTGCAGAGCGATGTAAAAGAAGAAATGCTGCTTTCATTGACCTCGTGAGGAATGAGAATCATTTTTGCTGCATGACCTTTGTTGATATACTCTGCAAGCAGCTTATGATCCTGCGGCCAGGTGCTTCCGGCAACAATTAATGGTGCATCACCACTCGAAAAATTTTGGATAACAGCATCGGAGAAAGGAGTGTTTGGCAGCTGCACTACACGATCGAAACGAGTGTCGCCAGTAACAACAACCTGATGTATGCCATGCTGCCTGAGCAATTCGGCTGATGAATGATTCTGAACATAAAACGCAGAAGCTTTATTGAGGATGCTGAGGAATGATTTTGCCCAAGGCTTAAAGAAAAACTGATTGCTTCGGAAAATAGCAGAAACATAAACGAATGGAATTTTTTTACGGCTCAGCTCATTCATGTAATGAAACCAGAAATCGTATTTTACGAATACTGCCAGCGAAGGGTTGAGCAACGAAATCCATTTGCGTGCATGAGCCACACTGTCGGAAGGCAAATAAAGCACGCAATCGGCAGCAGCATCTTTAACGCCCTGTGCATAGCCTGATGGCGAAAAAAAAGTAAGTACTATTCTGTGATTGGGATAGGATGATTTGAGTTTGTGCAATACAGGGCGACCCTGCTCGTACTCGCCAAACGAAGAGCAATGAAACCAGATGCGCGGTGAGTGGTTCTCTTCAACTTCTTTCAGGAGTTTTTCGAAAACATCTTTTCTTCCATCACAAAAAAGTTTTGCCTTGGCATTGAACAGTGCTGCAACACATGCCGCAAAATGATAGAGTCGTATTCCAATGGAATAAAACAACAGCATCATCAGTAGTAATAATACTTATCGGGATTGGTATAAAACGGGAGTATCCATCCTAATTTTATCCCATAGAGTAAATCGAGTCTTTTTTCATTATAAGGTTGCATGGTGTCGAACTGATAATCGCGTCTGCCGGCAGTAAATCCCTGAATGAAATTAAAACCTGCATAAAAGTTTACGAGCTTTCTGTTGCCATAATACACATAACCTAAAAATTCTTCAGCAATAATTCCATTGGTCAGCCTGTCGTATCCTTTGCGATAGGGTTTCTTCAACTCTACTACATTGTTTCCAATTGTTTCGATGCGTATTTTATGCTGAAGAAATCCTACTCCACCATTGATCCAGATGCCGCTGTTGGGGTTGGGTTTTTTAAACGAAAAAACTTTGCCGAAACTTACGCTGATGTGGTAGCCACGCTCAAACAATCTCACATCGGCAGTACGTCCGTCCTGACCGATAATGGTGCCGCTGCTTGTGGAAATGCCTCCAAGCAAACCATGTTCCTTAATGGTGTTTCCTGAAATAAATCCACCCTGAACTGAATACGTCCAGTTTTTGGCTGTTTTGACACCAACCACTGCCTGCACACCATAATCGTTTCCGAAACGTTCCTTCATATCGCCACCGGGAATATGTCCTTCAGCACCCAATCCGAAAAACGGAACTATAATTGCAGAATCGCGAACCAAAGCCTGACCTCTTACACATGGTGCTGCCGTAGTAAGCACAAGCAATGTTACAACACTTATGAAACAAGTTTTAAGAAAACACATCCGCTTTTACTTATCAGTAATTAAAAGTTTTTTGATTTTTGGAACAGGCCCCGGACAATGGCTGCTGTGACATGCCAGACATGCGTTCACAATATTATTGTAACTCTTAACCCTGTTGACATCGGAAGAAGATTCATAATTATCCAATGCCTGAAGATATAAATCCGCAAATGTTGTGTAATACTCATTCTTTGTATGATCATCCGTTGGAGTGGCAGTATTAATTGCAAGAAAAGATTTTGGATAAGAAACCTTTTTATTATTTGCCAGTGCCTGACGTGCTTCAGCAGCATGGTCATACATTTTGCGCATCAGCAACGATAGTTCGCTGCTTTTGTTGGGGTTGATATCAGTAGTATCAGCCGAAGCCGTATTGCTCCAGTCGGGATTGTAGTTATAGGATGTTATGGAAATAAAAACACCTACAACAATAATGGCAATAATTTTATTCATAGATAATAACTCCCTCTGCTTCAAATGCAGGACTTTTTTCAGGTTCGGTAATTTTCTCAATTTCTTCCTTCGACTTTTTTGCATCTTCAGCATAATGGCGAAGTTCGGCAACGGAGGTTACGTCATTGAAAGCGATTCCTTCAATCACAGCAGTTTTTCCTGCGCAATCTTTCGGAACAAAAAATTCGTAATCCTTAAACCGTACGCGCATGGTGTTGCCATCGGCAGTTTCCATCATCATCCAACAGCCTTTTTTCTGGCACACACTGTTAATCTTTCCAGTAAGTTTCACCGTTACTGTATCTTTTTTCGAAAGCAATGCAGGCACTTCAGAAGCAGGACGTGCATTATCTGCTGTTATTTTTTTTCCGTAATAGGATTCTTTTTTATCCTGTGCATAGGAACTGAGGCATAAAAAACCTGCGGCAATAATCATTAAAATTTTTTGCATGTGATAACTGATTTTGAGAACACAAATATAAAACTATTCTCCCTTTAAACGATGAATTTATTCTATTCAAAATCCGGGCTCTGCTTTATTTCAACTCCTGAAAATTTATAATTGAAAGGAAAGGTGATTTTTATCAGTCAGCCCGTTAATTGCTGTCATTTCAGCAGGCAAACGGGTAAAATAGTTTTGCGTCCGTTTATGAGTGTTTTAATCATACTTATCGCAGTAAGTCTGCTGGTAGCTATTAGCTTTTTGGCAGCGTTTTTTTGGGCTGTCAGGAGCGGGCAATATGATGACGATTTTGCTCCCGGAGTACGCATGCTGTTTGATAACGAAACCATCACTGAAAACAAATCAACTACAACTGATAATAAATAATATATGACAATTGAAAAGTACAGTTATGACAACCGTATAGTAGCCATGTTTGCATGGGCTACTATCATTTGGGCCATAGTAGGAATGCTGGTAGGCTTGCTGGTTGCTTTGCAACTTCCCTACCCTTCGCTCAATTTTGATGCCCACACAACTTTCGGCAGGCTACGTCCGCTGCACACCAATGCCATCATTTTTGCCTTTGTGGGTAATGGTATTTTTATGGGTGTGTATTATTCCCTTCAACGGTTGCTGAAGGCAAGGATGTACAGTGATATGTTAAGCCGTATCCACTTCTGGGGCTGGCAACTTATTATTGTGAGTGCTGCACTTACATTGCCATTTGGAATTACATCAAGCAAAGAATATGCGGAACTGGAATGGCCTATTGATATTGCCATTACCATAATTTGGGTCATTTTCGGCATCAACATGTTTGGAACCATCATGCGCAGGCGCGAACGGCATCTGTATGTTGCCATTTGGTTTTACATAGCCACTTTAGTAACTGTTGCAGTGCTGCATATTGTAAATTCTCTTGAGATACCGGTTACATTATTTAAAAGTTATCCTATTTACGCAGGTGTGCAGGATGCACTTGTGCAATGGTGGTATGGACATAATGCAGTTGCGTTTTTTCTTACAACACCTTATCTGGGACTGATGTATTACTTTCTTCCCAAAGCTGTCAACCGACCTGTTTATTCATACCGATTATCTATCATACACTTCTGGGCACTTATCTTTCTTTATATCTGGGCCGGTCCACACCATTTGTTATATACTGCATTGCCTGACTGGGCTCAGTCACTTGGCGTAGTATTTTCAGTCATGCTCATAGCTCCATCATGGGGAGGTATGATTAACGGTTTGCTCACACTGCGTGGTGCATGGGATCGTGTAAGAGATAATGTTGAGCTTAAATTTTTTGTGATTGCTGTTACAGCCTACGGTATGTCAACATTTGAAGGACCTATGCTTTCACTCAAATCAGTGAATGCAGTAAGTCACTTTACCGACTGGACAATCGGTCACGTTCATATCGGTGGATTGGGATGGAATGGATTCTTGACATTCGGAATTCTGTATTGGCTTATACCGAAAATATTCAACACAAAATTACACTCTAAAAAACTTGCAAGCTTTCACTTCTGGATAGGTTCTTTAGGAATAGCTTTTTATGCCATACCACTTTACTGGGCTGGTTTCACACAGCATTTTATGTGGAAGGAATTTACAGAAGACGGTGTATTGCGTTATCCCAATTTCCTCGAAACAGTAGTTCAGATATTACCAATGTACAAACTGCGTGCCTTGGGTGGATTCCTTTATCTCGTAGGGGCATTGGTGATGTTCTATAACCTTGTTAAGACAATGAAGTCCGGAAGTCTTATTGCTGATGAAGCTGCTGAGGCTGCTGCACTTGAAAAGAAATATACCGGACGTGACGGTCACTGGCATCGCTGGATTGAAAGAAAACCTGTTCAGATGCTTGTGGTAAGTTTGATAGTTATACTCATTGGTGGTGCTGTAGAAATGATACCTACATTCATGGTAAAATCAAATGTACCCACAATTGCGAGTGTCAAACCTTACACACCACTCGAACTGCAAGGAAGAGATATATATGTGCGCGAAGGATGTTACACTTGTCACTCACAGATGATTCGTCCATTCCGATATGAAACCGAGAGATATGGTGAATATTCAAAACCCGGAGAATTTGTTTATGACTATCCTTTCCAGTGGGGAAGTAAACGCACCGGTCCGGATTTGCAGCGTGTAGGGAAAAAATATCCTAACTCATGGCATTATAACCACATGCTCGATCCACAAATTATGTCACCGGGAAGTATCATGCCTCCGTATGCCTTTATGATTGAAAACGATTTGGACACGACAACTACGGCAGCTAAAATCAGAGCAATGAAAAAATTAGGTGTGCCTTATCCTGATGGTTACGATACACAGGCAAATAAAGACCTGATGAAACAGGCAGACCACATTGCTGCAGATCTTGCAAAAGACGGAATTAAAGTGATGAGCAATAAAGAAATCATTGCTATGATTGCTTATCTGCAACGCCTTGGAGTAGATATCAAAGCAGAGAAACCAAATACAGCAGCAATGAATTAATACTAAGGAGGACTGAATATGTATAAAGAAATTTTAAGAACAATAAAAGACATTGATATTTATCCGGTATTTACAGTTGTAGTATTCTTTGCATTTTTCACTGTAATGTCACTCTGGGTAATACGCACTAAAAAAGAAGACTTTGAATCCCAAAGCAAAATGCCTTTGGATGATGTTAACCAAAATAAATAAGACGAATATGAAACACATAATAAAAACCATTAATGCAGTATTTCTTTTAAATCTTATAAGCATATATGCAACAGCACAGGAAACACAGGAGGCCGTTAAAGCACCACAACCTCCTGCATGGGCAATGGATGGAAACACATATCTGATAGGGTTTCTTGTTCTTATTCTTGTTGCAACTATCACAGTACTTTATAAAATCAATGTAAAACTTATAACAACCATTTCTCCAAAAGCTTTTGCAAAACCAAGAATTCAAACAGAAGACGGAGTTGAATCTGAAGAAAAAGCCCCAACCTTACTGGGCAAAATCTATGATCGCCTGACAGGCAGTGTTCCGGTTTCAAAGGAAAAAGACATCATGCTTGATCACGACTATGACGGAATTAAAGAGTTAGACAACGACCTTCCGCCTTGGTGGAAATGGGGTTTTTATGCCACCATCATATTTTCCTTTTTTTATCTGATAGGCTACCACGTAACAGGTACAGGCAAACTGCAGTTAGAAGAATATAATGAAGAAATGGCAATAGCAGCAAAAGCAAAAGAGGAGCGAATGAAAAATTCTGCAGAAAACATTACTGAAGATAATGTAACAATGCTTACAGATGCCGGTGAACTAAACAAAGGAAAAGAAATTTATATCAAGAACTGTGCTGCCTGTCATGCTGCTGATGGAGGTGGTATGGTTGGTCCAAATCTCACAGATGAATACTGGCTTCATGGTGGAGGCATCAAAAATGTATTCAAAACAGTTACTTATGGAGTTCCTGCAAAAGGAATGATTAGCTGGCAATCGCAATTATCGCCTAAACAAATTCAGGAAGTATCATCTTTTGTCTGGAGTATGCAAGGAACAAAGCCTGCAGCACCAAAAGAAAAGGAAGGAGAAAAATGGGTAGAGTCAAATGCTGCCTCGGCAAATGCTGATTCCAGTGCAACTGCACAAACAAAAGAATAATTATTACTTTTAGATTAAATTTGAAGACGAGTTGGAAAACAACAAGCATAATCCTCATCTTGATGAATCGTTTCGCGACAGTATAGCTACCATCACAAAGGAAGGAAAGCGTGCATGGATTTATCCTAAGAAACCAAAAGGGCGATTTTATAATGCACGTACTTGGGTAAGTATTGGATTTCTGATTGTATTTTTTGCGTTACCGCTAATTAAAATAAACGGTCATCCGTTTTTTATGCTCAATATCATTGAGCGTAAGTTTGTATTGTTTGGTGTTGCCTTTTTTCCGCAAGACTTTTTTCTGTTTATGCTTGCCATGCTCACCTTTGTCGTATTCATTGCGTTGTTTACTGCCCTGTTCGGCAGGTTGTGGTGTGGATGGGCCTGCCCTCAAACCGTATTCCTTGAAATGGTTTTCCGCAAAATTGAATACTGGATTGAAGGTGACTCCATGAAACAAAAAGCACTCAATAAACGCGGATGGGATGCAGAGAAAATAAGAATTAAAGCAACGAAGCATACAATTTTCTTTCTGATTTCTTTTCTTATTTCCAACACTTTTCTTGCTTACATCATTGGTATAGATGAACTTGAAAAAATTATTACCGATGATCCTTCCGAACATTTAGGTGGTCTGTTTGCTTTACTACTTTTTACAGGAGTATTCTATGGTGTATTTGCCAGATTTCGTGAGCAGGTATGCATTGTAGTTTGCCCTTATGGGCGTTTGCAAGGTGTATTGCTCGATCCTAACTCTGTGGTTATTGCTTATGATTACGAACGTGGCGAACCACGTGGCAAACTGAAAACTGATGCGTTGCAACACACCGGTGATTGTATTGATTGCCATCAATGTGTTCAGGTATGTCCTACAGGTATTGACATCCGTAATGGAACACAACTTGAATGTGTGAACTGTACTGCATGCATTGATGCATGCAATGAAATTATGGATAAAGTTCACAAGCCACATGGACTAATCCGTTATTCCAGCGAAAATGCCATTAAAAAGAAAGAGAAATTTAAGATTACTCCGAGAGTGATTGGCTACTCAGCTGTACTATTGGTGCTGATGAGTGTATTGGGTGCTTTGCTGATTATGCGCAGCGATGTGGAGACTACCATCCTTCGCACACCGGGCATGTTGTTTCAAAAACCTGACGACAACCACATCAGTAATTTGTACAATATCCAGTTGGTGAATAAAACTTTCAGCGATATTCCTGTAGAGTTAAAAATAGTTTCTCCTGAAGGTGAAATTAAATGGGTAGGTGATGGAGTGAAAATTCTTAAAGAACAATCGGTGGCACATGGAACATTCTTTCTCATTATACCAAAAACAAAAATTTTAAAAACAAAGACCGAAGTAAAATTTGAAGTAGTATCAGACGGCAAAACGGTGAGTTCATACGAAACATCATTTCTCGGTCCAAATAATTAAACAGAATGAAACTTAACTGGGGATTTGGCATTGCTGCGGTTTATACTGCATTTGCTCTTGGAATTATTGGGATGGTAATACTGGCTTCGCGTCAGAAAAATGATTTGGTAACAGAAGGTTATTACGAGCAGGCAGTTCACTTTCAGGATAAAATTAATGCAAGTGCAAATGCACTTGAAGCCAATAATTTTGAACTCAAATTTTTATCGGATGAGCGCAAGGCCGTTATCAGGCTTACAGACAAAATTGCTGTTCAGGGTAATTTACTCTTTTATAAACCTGATGATGCAGAAAAAGATTTCAGTGTTTCATTACAAACAAGCAATGAAGGCCATCAGGAAATTGCATTGCCCGATATAGCTCGAGGTTACTGGAATGTGATGGCTTCGTGGAAGTATAATTCCAATGACTATATTAAAGAAGTTCGCATTTACGTTCAATAATGCAGGGAATGACATTCTACTTATCAGCATTTATTTTGGGGCTTTTCGGAAGTTTGCATTGTGCCGGAATGTGTGGCCCCATAGCAATGATGCTGCCTGCCAATAAAACTTTTCTAAGAAAAGCTAACATCTCAAGGTTGCTTTACAATTCAGGAAGAGCTGTTGCCTATATGCTGATTGGATTAGTATTTGGTTTGCTTGGTTCAGCAATTTCCATTAGCGGATATCAAAAACAGTTGAGTATTCTTTCAGGAATAATTATTTTGCTAATTATTTTTTTTACTGCTGCACAAAAATTTCAAAACCGTTTTTCTGCTTTCATTGCTCGAATGACAATGCCGGTGAGAATATTGATGAAAAATTTATTCGCACAACAATCACCTTCTGCACATTTAGGCATCGGACTGGTAAATGGATTTCTGCCATGTGGGCTCGTTTATCTTGCAGCTGCCGGTTCAGTTACAGCAGGAAGCATTGGAGGCAGCATTTTGTATATGGCACTTTTTGCACTGGGAACATTCCCTGTGATGCTGGCAATGTCGTTCTCGGTATCACTGCTCAAAGGATCATGGCGTAACTGGTACAGCAAAGCTACTCCGATTGTATCAATAGCTTTGGCTTTATTTTTAATTTATCGTGGCACCCAAATGAAAACAGCTTGTCATGTTACCAAATCACCACCTTCAATGGTATCGTGTCAGCATCCTTCTGTGCCTGCAAATTAATTGCGTTGTTTACTTCTTTTATATTTCAAGAATCCCTCTGAAACCCCGTGCGGCATAGTACGATTCGGCACCGTTATGATAAATAAATACACGACCAAAGCGGCAGTCGCCAAAAATTGCTCCACCAAGTTCGCGAACATTTTCAGGAGTTTTCAACCAACTTGATGTTTTTAAATCAAAATTTTCAATTGATTGCAGAAACTCATATTGCTTTTCATCCATCATCTCTATTCCCATCCACTTTGCTACAGCCATTGCACTGTCTTTAGGTTTGTGTTCTTTTCTGGATTGCAAAGCATCCTCATCATAACACAAACTTCGTCTGCCTTTGGGACTTTCAGGTGAGCAGTCACAAAAAATATATTTATCAGATTTTTTATCATAGCCAATCACATCAGGTTCTCCACCTGAAATTTCCATTTCATTCAGTGACCAACATTTTTCTGATTGCTTTAACAGTCGTTGTTCAACATCATTCCACTTGATTCCCTTATGACGTTGCATATTATTTTCGAAACGTGCTTGAAGGATTGCTATCAAATGCTTTTTTTCGTTTTCAGAAATAGTTTTATCTTTTTTCATTTTGATATTACTTTAAATTTTTAGCTCTTCTACTCTTCACTAATTCTTTCAACAAAATAAACTTCATATCGTAAAATACAGACTAGTCAACTGTTCCGAACATTACAAAAAACTTATTCGACAACTCATACAATTACTGAGGAATTCTTCTTTTAAGGTCATTTACATTTCTGATACCTATATGATATAAATCTGTTGCAATAGATTTTCAAACACACGGTATTACCTTCGGATTATTCATTGCTTCTGCTAATGACATTTACAACTTCAAGTTATCTTTTTCATCGAATTCCCAAAAAGGATTGTACGCAACTTCAAACAGGTATCCATCCAAATCTTTAAAATATCCGCTGTATCCGCCCCAGTAAACTTTTTGTGCAGGCTTAACAATTGTGGCACCAAGTTTTTTAACCTTTTTCAAAACGTCATCTACTTCTTTTTCCGATCTGGTGTTATGCGAAATGGTAATACCTGAAAACTCTGAGTGATGATATTCAAGTGTTGTGTCCTTAGCAAGTTCATCACGCGGATGCAATGCGAATATGATACCTCCCAAATCAAACAAAGCCAAACCTTCCAAACTCATTGCTGATTTTTTCCATCCAAGTCCTTTCTCGTAAAATGCTAAGGCTCTGTCGAAATTTGCAACACCGAGAGTAATTAAATTCAGTTTCTGACGCATATCATTATTATTGTTTAAACATAACATAAGAAGTCAATTTGCTGATTTTCCCGTTTCTGAAATGAAACACATCACAAAACATTGCATCAATTTTATTTCCTCCTTTAAGTTTTGCCTGAACTGTTCCCTCTGCTACAACAATGTTTCCCTCTTCAATTAACCTGATTACAATGATATCCGGGTGGCCATCAGCATTTGGATTTTCAATTTCCTTGTCGAATGCATCTTTGCCCTTATGATGAAAATAACCCGGCATTTCCCACTCTACATCATCTGTAAGGCAAGATAAAATTTTTTCATGATCAGTCACAGCGAATGCGTCCATGTATTTTTGGACCATCTGTTTTTGTTCACTCATAATATTCATTTTAGATTTCTAAAGTAAATGTATCAGATATATTTCAATCTGTAAATAAAAACAAGAAAACTCTGCTGAATAAAATAATCAATATCACCATCCACCTGTAGCACCACCACCACCTGTGCTGCCACCACCAAAACCTCCAAATCCACCACTGCTTCCTCCACCCCATGACGAACCTCCTCCCCAAGATGATCCACCACTCCAGTTGCTACCTCTGTTTCCACGGTTAGCTCTGTCGGCAGCATTCAGAAGTGTCCAGGCTGTCCAGAATCCAATGTTGTTGAGCTGTGCATAGCGTCTTACGCGAGCTATACGAACAGAAAAAATCAAGAAAAATATTGCCAGGACTATAACAATAGCAGGCAATATAGAATTCGTGTCATTGCTGCTATAACTTTCATCGGCAGTGAACTCTCCTTTTACACGCTGCATCATTTCAGTAGTTGCAGCATCCAAACCTTCGTAATAATTTTGCTCTTTAAATCGTGGTTTAATTACCAACTCAATGATGCGCTTGCAAATTGCATCAGGCAATGAGCCTTCCAGGCCATAACCTGTAATAATTGTCATACGCCTGTCGGACATTGCAGCCAGAATCAATGCTCCATTGTTTTTTTCTTTTCGGCCTATGCCCCATTCGCGAAAGAGTGCAATAGCATAATCATCTACAGGATAAACACCTGTACTTTGAATCAAAACAATGGCAATCTGTGTGGAAGTGCTGTCATCAAAAGCCACCAACTTATCTTCAAGCAACTGTCTTTGCTCATCAGTAAGTACCCCGGCATAATCATTAACTAATTTAGGAGGATTGGGTAATGGAGGCAGTTCCTGCGCTGAAACGAGATGGGCAAACAGCATTGCGAACAACACTGCTACCATACATGAAAGTTTTTGTTTCAGCATGAGTTTATTCTCCAAATATCACATCGTTAGGCAACTCGTTTATATCATCTTTTGTTACAGGAAAATGCATCTTCAGTTTCTTTCCTGTTTCGTCAATTGCATGCAGCAGGCCTCCGGTATAATCTTGTCTTTTGAAGAAAGGAATCATCTCAGATTTTACTTTCTCCCAAAAATTCTGACTCACATGCTGATGAATACCACTATCACCAATTATTGCAAACTGACGCATTTCAATAGCAACATAAATAAGCACACCATTATGCAAAAGTGTTTCATGCATCTTCAGTGTCTCAAAAATTTCAGCTGCACGGTCAAGCACATCACCTTTTATGGTGCTGTCAATATAAACTCTTATCTCTCCTGTGGTATGCTTCTCATTTCGTGCTATTGCATTTTTCAGCAACATTTGTTGCTCTTCAGAAAAATACGAAGCTGCAACTGCCATAATCAGAATTTAACTTCAGGAGCTTTTTCAGCACCCTTCTCAGCTTCAAAATATCCTTTCTGACTGAAACCAAACATTCCTGCCAACAAGGTTTGCGGAAACTTTCGAATATAAGTATTGAAGGCCTGAGCAGCATCATTAAAATCCTTGCGTGCAACAGCAATGCGTCTTTCTGTTCCTTCAAGAGTAGCCTGCAGTTCCAAAAAGTTTTGGTTGGCTTTGAGGTTTGGATAATTCTCCACAACCATAAGCAGTCTTCCAAGAGCAGTGCTCAACTGTCCCTGAGCTGCCTGAAATTTCTGAATATTTTCAGGGGTAAGTTGGCTTGGATCAACTTTTACCTGTGTTGCACTTGCACGTGCTTCCACAACAGCAGTAAGTGTTCCTTTCTCAAATTCGGCTGCACCTTTAACAGTGTTTACCAAATTAGGGATCAGATCCATTCGCTGTTGATATTGGTTCTCAACCTGCGCCCATTTGTTTTTTACATTTTCATCCTCTGTTACCATTTGGTTGTAGGTGCCGGCAAACAAACGATAGATGATAAATGCTATGAGGAGAATAACTCCTATGATAATAAATGATCGTTTCATACGTAATGATTTATTGGTTTGTAAGTTAACGTGCCAAAAGTATCGGATGCTAATATATGATTTTGGTCAATTCGGCTAATGGCTTATTTTTTTTGGTGAATATTCTTTTTTTATGGATGATTAACAGGCTTCATAAGCCATTCAAATTTAGTAACATTGCAATCTTTACAAACAGCAAAATGATAAGAAGTTATGCTATCACTGTAAGCGGGAAAGTGCAGGGTGTTTTTTTTAGGAAATTTACAAAAGAAAAAGCGATTGAATTAGGGTTGAATGGATTCGTGAGAAATCAAAATGACGGCTCTGTTTATATAGAAGCAACGGGAGAAGAAAATGTACTTGACCCTTTCATTCAATGGTGTCATGACGGATCGCCTCTGTCGGTTGTTAAGGACGTTACTGTAAAAGAAATCTCTACTAAGCACCAACAATCGTTTCGCATACAATACTTTTGAAACATTAATCATATCAGTTAAGGCAACTCAAAAACATTAGTCTGGAATGAGTGGAATACGCAAACTTGCAGGACAAACAGCCATATACGGCTTAAGCAGTATAGTAGGCCGTATGCTCAATTACCTGTTGGTGCCTTTCTATACACGAATTTTTTCGCCAGTTGAATATGGTATTGTATCTGAACTCTACTCCTACTCTGCTTTCTTATTAATTCTGTTTACCTATGGCATGGAGACTGCATTTTTTAATTTTATGCAGAAGGAAAAAGAAAATAAAAATGTTTACTCCACCAGTTTGTCCTCGGTAGTTATAACCACTGTCATTCTCTCCGGATTGATGATGGTTTTCTCTAATCACCTTGCCTACTTAATTAAATATCCCGACAAAGGAGAATATATTATCTGGCTTGCACTGATTATCGCTTTTGACGCAGTCACCTCTATTCCCTTTGCACGATTAAGGCAACAAAACAAGGCCGTAAAATTCGCTGTAATTAAACTAATCAATATCTTGCTGAATATTGGGTTTAACATTTTCTTCCTTGTGGGTTGCCCGGTATGGATTAAAGGTGATTACGGTATTCTTTCGCAATTAGCGGTTACATTTTATTCACCTTCTGTAGGAGTTGGTTATGTGTTTATATCAAACGTACTGGCAAGTGGACTTACAGTACTTCTATTATTTCGACAATACCGTTATTTCACATTTCATATTGACAAGGCTTTGCTTAAACGAATGATTGTATATGCACTGCCGCTGATGATTGCAGGATTTGCAGGTATGATTAACGAAACGCTTGACCGTGCTATTTATAAATTTATTGCTCCCAATCCTGATACAGCCCTTCGAGAGCTGGGTATTTACAGTGCATGCTATAAACTAAGCATTATCATGACCTTGTTTATTCAGACTTTCCGATATGCAGCAGAGCCTTTCTTCTTTGCGCAACATAAACAGGATAATCAGCGCAGTGTTTATGCTCTTGTGATGACCTACTTCGTTATTACATGCTCCGTAATTTTTCTTGCAGTAATGTTATATCTCGACATTATTCAGCTGTTTATCGGAGAAAAATTCCGTTCCGGTTTGGGTGTTGTTCCTATATTACTGATGGCAAATATGTGTCTTGGTATATTTTACAATTTAAGTATGTGGTATAAACTCACTGAACAAACTCACTATGGCGCATACTTCTCTGTTTTTGGTGGAATTCTCACAGTCATATTATTGTTTGTATTAATTCCATTGTTCGGCTACATGGGTGCGGCATGGGCAACTTTCATCACCTACTTTGGCATGATGATTCTTTCGTATGTAACCGGCCAGAAAAATTATCCCATACCTTATAAAGTAAAAGATGATTTTATCACTGTGGTGCTGGCTCTGATGTGTTATGGTATTGCCTATTATGTTCAGTCATTATTTCATTATCAGGGAGTGTTACTTTGGATAATTAATACAATGTTTCTTGGTGTATATCTCTTTGCTATTTATAAAATTAACTTACCTGATTTCAAACTTCGATCTGCAAAACAACCTGAAGTTCCGGCTAATACATATAAAAAGTCAGATTAACCAAGGGTTAACAGATTATTTACACTTATTAAATATTTTTACCACCTGAAACTACTGTTATGGCTGATACACTTCAAATCAAAATCATCAATCAATCTGCACATGCCCTGCCTGCTTATGAAACTGCTCATGCAGCAGGTATGGATTTAAGAGCTAACCTAATACAGGATGTAGCACTTAAACCTATGGAGCGAGCCATCATCCCGACAGGCTTGTTTATTGAATTGCCAGTAGGCTACGAAGCACAGATACGACCACGCAGCGGACTCGCTGCCAAGCATGGAATAACGGTCCTTAACACTCCCGGAACTATTGATGCCGACTACAGAGGAGAGATAAAAGTAATACTGATCAACCTTTCAACAGAATCATTTGTTATTAAGAATGGTGAGCGCATTGCACAGATGGTTATCGCTTCGCATGAACGAGCCAACTGGATTGAATCAGATACATTATCTGAATCAGAAAGAGGTGCGGGAGGTTTTGGCCATACAGGCAAATAGTAGAGTACTTAATTTCACAAAAACTTAAAATAGTCTTAAAAGTAAGATTGTTATTTTTGAAACGTTAAAAATTATTGTGAGCGAATCATTAGTTATCATACCCACCTACAACGAGAAGGAAAACATCCAGAAAATAATCAAGGCTGTTTTCAATCTTATTAATTCATTTCATGTGCTGGTGATTGATGACAACTCCGAAGATGGAACTGCTGACTTGGTCAAGCAACTGATGGTACAGTTTCCTGATTCTCTTTTTTTAGAACAACGTCCTGGGAAACTTGGACTTGGAACTGCATATATTCATGGATTCAAATGGGCATTGCAGCGCAACTATCAGTATATTTTTGAAATGGATGCCGATTTTTCTCACAACCCTTCTGATTTAATGCGATTGTTAGATGCCTGCAAAAACGGCAAGGCTGATTTGGCCATTGGTTCACGTTATATCAACGGTGTGAACGTAGTAAACTGGCCTATCGGCAGAGTGATTATGTCCTATTATGCCAGTGCCTATGTGCGCATGATTACACGAATGCCTGTGCGTGATGCCACTGCCGGTTTTAAGTGTTACAGACGACATGTATTGGAGGTGATTGACCTTTCCAAAATAAAATTTATGGGATATGCTTTTCAGATTGAAATGAAATTTGCTGCCTGGCGTTGCGGTTTCCGCATTGTCGAAGTTCCCATCGTTTTTACCGATCGCACCGAAGGAAAATCCAAAATGAGTTCAGGGATTTTCAAAGAAGCATTTTTCGGAGTGCTTCAGATGAAAATAAAAAGCTGGTTTGGCAGCTACAAAAAAGTTAATTAGACAAATTTTTCGCCTTTGTTGGTTTTTACGTCATTCACAAACTGACGTATCTGCTGTTCGTCCTGCTTGCGGCATACCAGCAAAATATTTTCAGATTCCACAACAATATAATCATTCAATCCCTGAAGAACTACCAACTTTTCATGTGGTACACTTACAATACAGTTGGATGAATCATAGAGCATAACATTTTTTCCAACAACAGCATTTTTCGAAGCATCGTGAGGGAGATGTTCATACAAAGAACCATAAGTACCCAAATCACTCCATCCAAACTCTGCTTTCATCACATAAACATTGTTTGCCTTTTCCATAATTCCAAAGTCAATACTTATGTTGGTACATTGAGAATAGGCTCTTTTTACAAACTCTGTTTCGGCATTTGTATAATAAGTGTTGTTCCCTTCTTCAAAAAGATGATACATATCGGGTAAATGATTCTTCAGTGCGTTGAGTATAGATTTTACATTCCACATAAAAATGCCTGCATTCCATACAAACTCACCTGTTTTAAGAAAAAACTGCGCCATTTCAAGATTTGGCTTTTCTGTAAAGGTTTTCACTTTAAAAATGGAACCAACTCCATTTTTCTTATCATCAACAAACTGAATATAACCATAGCCGGTATCGGGGCGACTTGGAGTGATTCCGATTGTAAGCAGGCAGTCATTTGACTGTGTAAATTTCAATCCTTCTTTTACTGTTTCAATAAAAGCATCTTCCTTGGTAATGACATGATCAGACGGTGCTACAATGATATTTGCCTCAGGATTTTTTGAAGCAATCTTAAATGCCGCATACGACACACAAGGGGCGGTATTGCGCCTGAGCGGTTCGCCTAAAATATTCCCAACCGGTAAATCAGGAAGATTTTGTTTTACCAAATCTACATAAGATTCATTGGTGACTATAAGAATATTTTCTTTTGGGCATACACGCGTAAACCTGTCATATGTTTGTTGCAACAATGTTTTGCCGCTATCGAGTATGTCAAGAAACTGTTTTGGAAAAGCATTGCGACTCATAGGCCAGAAACGGCTTCCAATGCCGCCCGCCATTATCACGCAGTAGTTATTCTTATTCATGATGTATTAAGGTAATGGTGGTTTAATGTTTAATTGCAAAAAAATCAAAATTTATCCTTTAAACGTAAATAAAGTCATTTTAGTTATCAACGCTGTTTGTTAAATTTTTCAGTCTAGAAAACGTAAAGCTATGATATTAACAGATAGAAATGTAAGTGATTAAAATCATAAAGGCTGCCTGAAACAGACAGCCTTTATGAAATGTGCATAATACAAATTTAATTCTTAATCAAACGAAACATTTTAGTTTGTGCAACGCTTGTCATCTTGAGTGTATAAACACCATCAGTGAAATTGCGCAAATCAATCAACTTTTCATTCTGATTTGCAGCAATAATATCTTTAATAACCAACTTGCCACTCAAATCATATACCTCAACCTGATATGAACCATGTCCTTGCGGAGTTTGAATTCTGAAAACACCATTGGATGGATTAGGTATGATACTTATATTGTCTGATTCTGTCTGCAGGTTATTTACTCCTGTTGTAATATCAATGTTCACATTATCAATATACAACCTGTTGCCAAATCCGTTGATATTGACAAATTTTATTACAACATCATCACCCAAATAATTATTCAGCAAAATAGTATCTCTGCGCCAGTCCGTTGCAGATGAAGGATAGAATGAAGAGGACATGGTTCCTCCTGTTGTGGAAAGACCCAATCCGCCCTTAAAATATCCTGTCGTTTGAAAAGTATTTCCACAGTCAGTCGAAATATCTACCCTAAGGGTATCACTGTAACCGGGAATTGAATATGGTGCATAAGCCACATCAAAAGTTAAAGTTGCTGATGCTGCATTGCTTAGTGATACACTGTATGTAATCAATCCATCCTCTGCGCCATTACCATTATAACTATAGTTATTCATAAAAGCTGCGTTTGTACTGGTGCCATAAATACCGGTAATATTTCCACTTTTAGTCCAGGTATAACTGGTGTTGGAAGAATCAATTGACCAGTATTGCGGAGGGAAACCTGCTGCCTGAAAATCTTCAGTAACCGGTGGCTGTTGTGCAGGAATAATATTAATCATGGAAGCAATGGTAGTAGTGTCTGCACCAATACCATTAGCAGCAATGAGTGTCACATCATACATACCGGTAGCATTAAACTGCACTTGCGGATTTTGTGATGATGCAGAAGTTCCGTTTACAAATGTTACAGTGTTCGGATTGAAACTCCAGTTCCAGGAACTGGGTGCACTGGAACTCATATCTGTAAACTGAAACGTTTTGCCTACACAACCTGAACTGAAATTAGATGAAAATGCAACTGATGGAGGGATATTCGGACAATTTAAAATGCCGGGAACTTTGTTCACAGCAATAGCTCTTCTTCCTTTATTTCCGTCAGGAAAAACTGCTCTAACGCTAAACCAATATGAATTCCCTACAACAAGATTGGTGAAAATATAATCAGTGGTATTGCTGGTTCCTACAGAGTCCATATACATACTGCCGAGTAAACTTACTTCATACCATGCTGCTCCGGTAACTGCATTCCAGGCTACTTTAACAGAATCAATACATCCATAAACAACATGCAGATTCTGTGGTACTCCAATAATTGAAAATGGTTCTGTATTCATTCCGCTTACAGTGCCGCGTGTCACTCTTACACGGGCTTCACTGGTTATGGTACTTGGTACAGTCCACTGATATTGTAAAGTATTCTGACTCACATTTCCAATGTTGTTCCATGTAGCACCATTGTCAGTAGAATACTCCAGTGTAAATCCACCTAATCCTTTAAGTGCATCCCAGCGTATTACTTCTGTTTCACCGGGTACAAATCCTTCTCTTCCTAATGGGTAAGTTACAGTAATATCATCCATTCTGTATTCATACACAATATAAAATTCCTGAGGTCCCTGTGGTATAGCAAATCCTTTTAGAGAAATTGTATAGCTGCCTGCACTTGGGTTAGCAAGTGTTACCTGTTCCATATTGTTGAGATGATCTATACCTCTCACTGCAGGTGTATTTAATGCTGTAGTATTAGGAGTGGCATCCAATACCCATGGAGTCCATACAGTAGCTGAGGGATCTGTTACTGTCATATCAATATCATTCACCAGATAAGTAGAAGCAGCAGGTGATCCACCCTGATCATGCCAATAAACCATCACTCTGAAATCTTTTACATCAACTGGAACATTCACACTAAAAGTCAAACTGTCGCCCTGTGAAACAGAGCCATGTATAAAGTGATTATCTTCCAGAGTTTTTACTGCACGCAATGCATTTACTCTACCCCATCCGTATTTAAAATCAGGGCCGGGATTACCAATATCTTCTGCACTGTTGAGTAAACATGCTTTTATCAAAGCAGTTGGAGCAATGGTATCTGTATATAACTCTTTATAAGCCTGAATCAACTGAGTGGTAATACCTGCAATTCCGGGGCATGCAGCAGAAGTTCCGCCACCTACCTGATAGGTATTTCCTTCATCGGTTGACATCTGATCACGTCCATTTGCAGCGATATCAGGTTTAACACGTCCGTCTGATGCGGGGCCTATACTGCTGCTTGGATCTATTACCTCTAATGCATCGAGATTGGCAACTGCAATCACATTCTTGCCTTGTTTGTAACCGCCTGTGATATTTCCCCAACTGCCTCCTGCACCATATCCACAGTTGGCTCCATTGTTATTTCCTGCAGAAAAAACAAATTCCAGTTGTCCGTTGTCATGAATGGTCTGATCGCCAAACTGTGTATCAGTTGTATATTCATTACATCCCTGCGAATAGCTGGTAGAAGTAACTACTGTTTTAATCGTATCATAATTTGCAACCGCATTCAAAATGTGGGTGTATCCGGAGATGTCAAAAACATAAAGCTGAACACCATCTGCCATACCTCTGTAAACAGGATTCAGATTGGCTGCACCTGCAAGAATTCCACTTGTCATATCACCATGGTCAGGACCAACAGAATTTGAATAATTGGTTATTCTGCCTGTAAAGTCAATGTGTGGTCCTACAAAACCATCATCAGCAAGTGCTGCAGCCACTCCGTTACCATTGTATTTTCTTCCCATAATCAGGTCGTTATTTATACCATTGCTGCGATGTAGGCTGCGACCCATGGTATCATCTTTAACTGATGGAGGAGCTGTTAGCGATACAAAAAACACCCATGGCTGCTGCGTTAATTTCTTTATATCACTTTGCTGAATATTTATTTCAATAATTTGGTTCAGTTCAGTTACCTGCAAAATTTCACCAAAACTTGAAGCCCAAGCCATCACATCAGCAGCCGATAAGTTTTTCTGATACTGAACTCTTACAGTCAACTTTCCGGGCGTAGGTATTGCATAAGTCGGATATTCGCCAAGCATGTTTACTGCCAGTTTTTGCTCTGAATTGCGGCTTGTTACCGAGCGAATTCCAAATTGCTGCAGTTGTGTTTTGTTGTAATTTACAGGGATAGCACTCCAAAAAGTGTTTCTCGGTATATAGTCGAGCAGTTTAATACCCGTTTGTTCCAGTAACTCCTTTTGTTGCTCAGTTGGAATGGAATAAAACTGAATATAACGGTAATAATATCCCTGACATATTTCCTCCTGAGACGGAATATCCGACTGAATAAATTCTGTTGTGTTTTCAGCAGGAAACTCCGGTTTTCCTGACAACATGAGTCTGTAGTCTGACTGAGCTAATGCTGTTAAACTCAAAAAACCACAGGTGATTAGAGGTAAAATTTTCTTGATCATTTGATTTTAAATTTTGAAGGGTCTAAAAATAAGATAACACGCCATATAAAACATCAAATATTCATATTTTTTTATGGTTAAAATATGCTCTGTCAACCCTCTTTCTCGTTATGATTAAAACTTTCAATTATCTTTGCGCCCCCAATGAAGGTTTCCGGATCAAATAAGGTCATTATCAGTCTTATAGCTATTGTACTGCTGCTTAGTTCATGTAGTCGCTTCAACCGTATTCGCAAAAGCGGTGATATGAATATGAAATACAATGCAGCGGTGAAGTATTATGAAGACAAAAAATACTACAATGCATTGCAGTTGTTTGAAGAGTTGATAGTGGTTTTCAGAGGAACAGATAAGGCAGAGGATGCTTACTATTATTACTGCCTCTGTTATTTTTATACCGGAGATTACACCAGCGCTGCCTACCACTTCAACAACTTTGCGCAGACATTTCCCACAAGCAGTAAGGCTGAAGATGCTTTGTATTACAATGCCTACTGTTATTATCTGGACTCTGCACCCTCCAGCCTCGATCAGCAAAGCAGCACAGATGCCATACGCCAGTTTCAGCTTTTTATCAATAAATATCCCAACAGTGCCAGAGTACCTGAATGCAACAATCTGATTGACGAATTACGTCAGAAACTTGAAGTGAAAGCATGGGACAATGCCTTACTTTACTACAAAATGGAAGAATACAAATCAGCTATTGTTGCATTGGGTAACGTAATAACAGACTTTCCAACAACTAAATATCAGGAAGAATGTTTATTTTTGATGTTTAAATCGGCTTACCTTTATGCCGGAAACAGTATAGAATCTAAAAAAGAAGAACGGTATAAAAGTGCACTGGAATATTATTCCAGACTTATAGAAACCTTTCCTCAGACAACTTACAAAAAAGAAGCCGACAGATTGTATGCTTCTGTCAATGAAAAATTAAAAGATATAAAAAGTAACAATTAATAATTTGCATAATGAATACAAGAAACGTAGCTCAGTCAACAATTACGCGTGATGTGGTTGACTTCGAAAAAGGTACAGGCAACATTTACGAAAGCCTTGCTATCATAGCAAAAAGAGCTAATCATATTGCTGCAGAAACCCGCGAAGAGTTACACGACAAACTCAGCGAATTTTCTTCTTCAACTGATACCCTTGACGAAGTATTTGAAAACCGTGAGCAAATAGAAATTTCGAAGTATTACGAGCGTTTACCGAAACCTACTCTTGTAGCCATTCAGGATTTTCTTGACGGAAAAATTTATTTCCGCAATCCTGCTACCGAAGATACCAAGGAATCGAAAGAACTCTGAGAACCATGCTGCAGGGAAAAAAAATCCTGCTGGGAGTAACGGGCAGCATTGCTGCTTACAAAACTCCCGAACTGGTTCGCCAATTGGTGAAACAAGGCGCACAGGTAAAAGTGGTTTTAACCACCTCTGCCAGTGATTTTGTTTCACCACTTGTTTTATCTACTGTTTCCAAAAACAATATTTACAGTTCCTTTGCTAATGATTCCTCCTGGAACAACCATGTGGAATTGGGTTTATGGTGCGACTTGTTTGTTATAGCTCCTGCATCAGCCAACACCATTGCTAAGATGGCCAATGGCTCCTGCGATAATTTGCTAACTGCCGTTTACCTCTCATGCCGTGCGCAGGTAATGATAGCACCCGCTATGGATGTGGACATGTTTCAGCATAGCACTACACAACAAAACTTAAAAACTCTCCGTGAAAAAGGCATTTTGCAAACCGGCCCTGAAAAAGGTGAGCTGGCAAGCGGCCTTACCGGTGAAGGAAGAATGTCGGAACCTGAAAAAATTGTTGAAGAAATAATTCGATTTTTTAACCCTTCACTGCCTCTGAAAAATAAAAAAGCCATTGTCACTGCAGGCCCTACCACCGAAGCTATCGACCCTGTACGTTTTATTGGCAACCACTCTTCAGGAAAAATGGGAATTGCCATTGCCAACATGCTTCAAAAGCAGGGTGCTGAAGTAACGCTGATAATCGGTCCCGGAGTTGCCACACGTGAAATACACAACGGAATTAAAACCGTTTCGATTACATCAGCAGAAGATATGCTTAATGAATGTCAAAAAATATTCAGCGCAACCGATATGGTAGTTCTGGCTGCTGCCGTAGCTGATTTTAAACCTGCAGAACAGGCTCAACAAAAAATCAAAAAGAAAGGTGATGAACCTGTTTCTCTCACACTGACACCAACAACAGATATTGCTGCCACACTTGGCAAACAAAAAAAGAAAGGACAAATTCTCGTGGGTTTTGCTCTTGAAACCACCAACGGAGAAGCTAATGCAGTGAAAAAATTAAAAAGCAAAAACCTTGATTTTATTGTTCTGAATATGCTTGATGATGACAATAAAGTATTCGGGTCGGAGTTTAACCGTATTACCATTATTGACAGCAACGAAAAGGTTTTTCCTTACGATAAAAAAACTAAGGAAGAAGTTGCTGCTGATATTGTAAATAAAATAATTACTTTAGTGCAATGAAGAAAACCATTGTCTTTTTATTTCTCACCATCATGGCAGTGCGTCTCCATGCTCAGGAGTTGAACTGTCAGATAAATGTGATGGCACCACAAATACAGAATGTGGACAAAAAAGTATTTGAAACACTGCAGCAAGCCATATTTGAGTTTATGAATAACACAAAATGGACATCTGATAAATTTCTTAATCAGGAACGTATTGAATGTTCTGTTACCATTACCGTAAACGAGCGTGTTTCCAATGACGAATTTAAAGGAAGTATTCAGGTAACTTCGCGCAGACCGATATTTAATACCTCTTACTACTCTCCAATTCTGAATTTTAATGATGATGATTTTCAGTTTAAATATATCGAGTATCAGCCACTGGAGTTTACTGAAAACAGCAGCAATCCAAACCTAACAGCAGTGCTTGGATTTTACGCCTACATCATTTTGGGAATGGACTATGACAGCTTTCACCTGAATGGCGGAGCACCATTTTTTGCAAAAGCGCAAGCTCTGGTAAACAATATGCAAAATGCACGTGAAGCAGGATGGCGTGCTTTTGAAGGAACACGCAACCGTTACTGGTTAGCCGAAAATCTTACCAACCCTGTATTCAAACCATTTCATGAGATGTTTTATCAGTACCATATCAAAGGTTTGGATGTGATGTCGAAGAAAAAAGATGATGGCTTGTCAAACATTACTGAAAGTCTTGAGCTGTTAAGTGATGTGTATCGCGAAAAACCGGGATCGTTGTTATTGCAAACTTTGTTTTATGCCAAAGCGGATGAGGTTGTAAATATTTTTACAGGAGCCTATCCCGATCAGAAAGTAAGAATCACCAATCTGCTGAATGAAATAGATCCGGCAAACGCAACCAAGTATGCCAAAATTATGGGTAACTGATTAAACCCATTCTTGAATTTAGTTTTTACAATTTGTACAATGAAGAGAAAAATTCTCAGTGAATATTGCTGCTGTTGATTTCCTCATCTGAAGGCAATTCTACCGAATTATCGGCATACTGCTTGGCGTAATAGAGGTATTTTCCGGTGCTGTTGCATGCATAACCCGAAATGGTATCACCCGGCAAAAGCTGCAAACGAACGAAAGTTCTCCATCTTTTTGAAGTTTCCTGAACGGCAAGTTTTACAGCAAGGGTATCATTACAATCATTCACAAACCAAACTTTATAAGGCTTGGATGATGCAGGACATAATTTTGTTTCAGCACCGAATTTTTTATTGACTTTTCTGAGACAGGTAGTATAATCTTTGGCATCCTGGGGCAGATTAAATCCTGTGAGCAATAACATTCCTGCTCCAAGAATGATGAAAGATGTCAATAGCTTTTTCATTTGCAATAATTATTTTTCAGAATAATTTTAGCTTCTTCATTTCCCAACTTTTTCGATTTGTTCCAGTCTTCGCATGCACCGGTTTTATCTCCTAACATTTTCTTGGAAAATCCTCTGTTGTTATAAGCTTCTGCATCGTCAGGTTTCAGTTTTAAAGCTACATTAAAATCATCCATCGCTTTTTCGTACTGTTCCAGTTTATTATATGCACTGCCTCGCGAAACATAAGCCCATTCATGCTCAGGCTGCAAAGTAATTACTCCACTGAAATCAGTAACTGCTTCATTATAGTTCTTGAGAATAGCATTGCAAAATCCGCATTGCAGTAATGCATTTACATGAGATGCATCCAGTTTCACAACGGCTCTGAAATCATTCAATGCTTCTTCAAATTTTCCGTTGTTGAATTTTATTCTCCCCTGATTAAATAGTGAATCTGTTACACCTTTGAGCTGCTCAGATTCAGTCTGACCATTTACTGCAAAAGAGGTAGCCATTGTTATTGCCAACAGCCCTATTATTTGTTTACTCAAAAGGTTCATTGCTTTGATAGTTTTTTTCATTTACTAACCGAATCATGTGTTTAAATGCTTTGACCAAACCATCAGTAGTTTTTTGAGAATAAGAAACGGGAAAACTGATTCGGCCATAAAATAACCGTTTACCTAAAAATTCACGTGTAACGCATTTTTTCTGCGGGTTGGCACATCCTACTATAAGCATTTTCGTTTTTGAATTGTAATAAACTCTGGTAGTATCCAAATCTTTTATACTTGCCTGGTCTTCGCGATATTTCTCACTTCCGTCAAAATAAGAGGCTATCACAACTCCATAGTTAATTGAAATAACATACTTACCACCGAACTTCTCATTCATATAATCCAACGTCTGCTGCATGGTAATATTTTCCTGAGCCAATGAGAAATTGGATACAGTGGAAAACAAAAACAGGAAAAATAATATAGCCCTGCTTTTCAGGCAGAACCCTTTTTTAAATAATTCGTATAAAGTGTTCATTCTTTCGAAATACCTTCTTAATAGCTTTTGTCAAATAACTAATTTTGTAGTCGGTTTGAGCGTTTTTAACGGAATAAAATTACAAATGTTTACCAAAATAAAGTTTGGTTTTCAGCAAATACTGATTTTGCTTCTTCTGTTTTTCACTTTTAGTTCGATTATCAGCGAGGCTCAGACTAAAAAAACAATTACCATTAATGCAAAATTTAAAATTGACGGAGGAGGGAGCCTTTCTGATGCCTATATGGTTTTGCAGCGCGATGGCCAGGATATTGAAACGCTTCCGGGTCAGTCTTCCTACACACTGAGTCTTGAAATTGGAGCAGATTATATTCTTTCATTTAACAAACCCGGATATATCAACAAGAAAATTAATATCAATACACGGGTAGATGATGAAGAAAGAGTGGAACAGGGTTTTGAATCGTATCCGTTCACAGTGGTTCTGATTAAACAATACGAAGGAGTAAATATTGTAGTCTTTAATCAACCTGTTGCCAAGATTACTTATTCCAAAAAGTATGACGAGTTTGATTACGACACGGATTATACCAAATCCATTCAGTCGGCAATTCAAAAAGCAGAAGAAGAGTTAAAACGTGCTGAAAAAGAATTTAAGAAAAATCCTCCTAAACCTGCCGTTGACAGTACACTTGCAAAAAACAAAGCCAAACAACCGGTCGAAAATTCTAAACCTAAACAAACTGTCAAACCTCAGGAGAATGTAAATACTAAAACTGTTGCTGATAAACCTGCAGAAAACAAAACAACTGATAAGAGTGCACCGGCAGCGCCTGTAACTGAAGATAAAAAAGAAACTTCCCAAAAGCAGGCACAGGCAGCAGGTGGAGAAGATGTGTCCAACAAAGCAACAGGTGCAAACGGCATGGATGAACCTGAAACAACTCTTAATGCCAACAAGGGGCAAGACGAAAAAGTACCCATTGAACCTGAACAAGGACAGGATGCAATAAAAGGAAAGATTGGTAAGAAAGGTGGAGAAGATGCACCTCCTGTTACTGAAGTAAAAAAGAATGATCCTGCTGTAATTATTAAAACTGAAAAAACAGTTGAGAATAAAAAAGCAATACCATCTGTTGTAACTTCTCAGCCTCCTGAAAATGTTTCCATCACCCGAGAGACTATCAGTGAAGACAAACGCACTGTTTATAATGTTCTCGTTACACAAGGTGACAAGTCAGCATTATTCAGCAAAGTGGTTTACAGTTGGGGCGGAGTTTTTTATTTCCGTGATTCAAAAATTTCCATCAGCGAAAACATGTATAAACTGGCTGATGCAGGTTACGTAAAATTTTAACCAGCCCGCCTTTTCTTGTAACAATGTTGAACAGCTTTTCGTAAGACACTGTTATTATTCAACATTTTTTTATAACCATTTTTACACCAAAGAAATCATGGTAAACAATTTTTTCTACATGAACAGTTTTGTTCCTAAAACAGAAGAACAAATCAATCTTCTGAAAAACATTAAAGCCATCAAATTAAAACAAGGCATTACAAGTAAAGAAAACATTCTCCGCTCACTTGCAAAAACTCAAAACTTCACACGCACCATTTTTCCAGAAGGCTGGACGTTTGAATAATTCCTGAATGAGAAAAAGTATAAGCTGAACCGGTAACTATTCCATTACTTTCAGTGGGAGTTTTCTTTTTAACTTTTCCACCACATTAAACACAATGGGACACATTTTGTAATTGTGCATTGTACTTCTGTTACGGTAAATAAAATTCGGACGCGACAGATGAGGGTATTCTCTGCAAGATTCTGGTCTGATGGAATATATAGTGCATTTCTTATCCGCTAAGAACTTACAGGGGCGAAATTTCATCACACCATAGTTTTCAGTTTCATTATAGTCCAGATAATTTTCTATAAATTGCCTTGCAGATATTTTCTTATCCAATGCAATATTTTCTATTTCCTTATCAGTAAATGCAGGATTCAGTTTATTGCAGCAATTGGCACATGCTAAGCAGTCAATAGCAGCAGAAACCTCGGAGTTCAGCTGATGCACAACTGAGTCTATCTGATGCGAGCGGTATTCCTTTTTAAGATTCAGCAGAAAGTCACGTGTTTCATTTTCTTTCATCCGTGCTTCTTTCTCCACTAACTGTGGATCATGAATCAATGGAACATCCTCCATTTAGAAAAATCAATGTTTCACTTCAGCACTTACTGCAAAAAGTTCTTTTAGTTTCTCCACACAATAATCAACCTCCTCTTTGGTATTATATCGCGAAAAAGAAAAACGAACTGCAGGTCTTTCGGGATCGGCTTGAATACCTGACAACACATGTGAACCTATTTCGCTTCCTGATGAACATGCACTGCCGCCTGAAGCTGCAATGCCGGCAATATCAAGATTGAAAAGAAGCATTTCTTTTCCCTGATGTGGAGGTAATGACACATTCAAAACAGTATAAAGGCTGTTATCACCTATGTTGCCATTAAATTTTACACCGGGAATTTCCTCTGTGATTTTTTTGATCATGTATTTTTTAAGTCCCGAAATATGTTTTTTGTCTTCCTCCATTTCATGGTATGCAAGTTCAAGAGCCTTTGCAAGACCAATGATGCCATAAGCATTCTCTGTGCCGCCACGCATATTTCTTTCCTGTGAACCTCCGGTAATCAATGGAGAAATCTTTAAACGGTTGCTGATATAAATAAATCCAACTCCTTTGGGTCCATGAAATTTATGTGCAGCACATGAAATAAAATCTACATGTGTTTTGCTAAGGTCGTGAGGGAAATGACCAATTGCCTGAACGGTATCACAATGAAAAATGGCGTTATATTGCTTGCATAACTCACCAATACGGTCAATATCATTAAGCGTACCCAATTCGTTATTGGCATGCATGAGCGAAACTAATGAACGGGGATTGTTCCTGAGCAATTCTTCCAGATGACTATAATCTACTTCGCCCTGAGGACTGAGTTTAACCCAACTTACTTTCAGCACACCTTTATGTTCCAAATCTTCCAGTGTGTGCGTAACTGCATGGTGCTCGATGCGAGAAGAAATTGCATGCGTAATTTTATGGTCATTCACTGAACATCTGATGGCCATGTTGTTGGATTCTGTACCTCCTGATGTAAAGAAAATTTCTGCAGGAGAAACCTTCAGCAGCTTTGCCACTGTTTTGCGTGCACCTTCAATTGCCGACCTCATTTCTCTGCCAAAAGAATGAATAGATGATGGATTGCCATACTGGTTTTGCATCACCTGCAGCATAGCATCAATTACTTCCTGCCTGAGAGGTGTGGTGGCAGCATTGTCAAAGTAAACTTTCATTGTAATTTGATTCGTTAGGATAAAGAGACATCAGGCCTGTGCCGGATGATTAATAACTTCTTTGATATCTAAAATAATTTTTTCAGCGAGATTTTCTGCTGTTGTCAGACTCTCACTTTCGGCATAAATACGGATAATAGGTTCGGTGTTCGATTTACGCAGATGAACCCATTCTTTTTCAAACTCGATTTTTACTCCATCAATCGAATTAATTTTATGCTTCTTATATTTTTCTTTCATTGACTCGAGCACTCCGTCAACACTGATTTCAGGTGTGAGTTCAATTTTATTCTTCGAAATAAAATAGTCGGGATAAGAAGCTCTCAGCATAGAAACAGATTTTCCATACAATGCCAGATGACTCAGGAATAACGCTATTCCTGCCAATGCATCACGACCATAGTGCAATTCAGGATAGATAACTCCACCATTGCCCTCACCACCGATAACAGCCTGTTTTGCTTTCATCATCTCCACCACATTAACTTCGCCAACTGCTGAAGCGTAATAAGTGCCTCCCGCCTTTTCTGTAACATCACGTAAGGCACGTGTTGACGAAAGATTGCTCACTGTGTTTCCTTTGATATTCTTCAGAACATAATCTGCAACTGCAACGAGTGTATATTCCTCACCAAACATTTCGCCATCTTCGCAAACCAGTGCCAGCCTGTCCACATCAGGGTCAACACTTATACCAAGATGCGCCTTCTTCTTTACAACTGTTTTACTCAGGTCGGTAAGATGTTCAGGAAGTGGTTCGGGGTTATGCGGAAAATTTCCGTCAGGTGTACAATATAATTCTGTTACTTCCTCTACTCCCAATGCTTTTAATAATGGAGGCAGTGCAATTCCTCCTGAAGAGTTGACACAATCAATAACAACTTTAAATTTTTTCTCAGCTATCGCTTTTTTGTTTACCAAAGGCAAAGCAAGAATAGCTTCAATATGTTTTTGAATTGCAGTATCATCTGTAGTTACAGTTCCAATTTGGTTTATCTGCGCAAACTCCATATTATCATTCTCTGCTATCTTGAGCAATTGCTCTCCGTCAGCAGCAGAAATAAACTCGCCTTTGTCATTGAGTAATTTCAGTGCATTCCACTGTTTGGGATTATGGCTTGCTGTAAGGATGATTCCACCATGCGCATTATGAAATGTCACTGCCATTTCTACAGTTGGAGTAGTTGACAGACCTACATCAATTACATCCATCCCTTTTGCAGTAAGTGTTCCGCAAACAAGCTGATGAATCATAGGGCCGCTGATACGTGCATCACGGCCTAATACTATTTTACATTTAGTTTTGGGAGGATGCTGCCCTTGTAACCAGGTGGCATAGGCAGCTGTAAATTTTACTACATCATAGGGTGTGAGCGAGTCACCAACCTTACCTCCTATCGTTCCTCTGATCCCTGAAATTGATTTAATTAACGTCACAATTTATGATTTTTATCAGTGCAAATATATCAAATTGGTTTGGGTCGGCCATGAAGATTTATGTCGTTAATGCTGCTATTTTTTTTGCCAGCACCTCAGCTATTTTACGGTTTGATTCATGTGTCCAACCTGCTATGTGCGGAGTAAGTATAACTTTCGCAGAGTGAATAAGATACTCAAATGGTTCAGGTATAGAATCTAATTTTTCGAAAGAGGAAGTTTCATACTCATGCACGTCCAGACATGCTCCTGAAACTTTACCGGATTTCAAATGCTTAACCAAATGTGCTGTATTCAGACATTTGCCGCGGGCCGTATTAATTATATAAATGTTTTTTTGGCATGATGATATAAACTGATCATCTATGAAATAACGGGTTTCCTCAGTCAAAGGCACATGCAAACTGATAACATCTGCCTGCTTCTTCAACTCTTCGAGCGAAACCTGCCTGACATAAGGAAATTTCCTGTTATCAATGGTAATGAATTTATCATAGGCCAGCAGTTTTACTCCCATTGCTGAAATTTTTTCTGCAAAAGCACTGCCCATATTTCCAAAGCCAATAATTCCCACTGTCTTTCCTTGCAGTTCGTTGCCTCTGTTTTCTTCTCTCAGCCAAATTCCTCTTCTTACTTCTGCATCTGCTTTCAATAGCTGATTCATCAAAGCAAGCAACATCATCAGTGCATGTTCGCCAACTGCATCACGGTTGGCTTCAGGTGCATTCAGGCATGCTATGCCCTGCTGTTCTGCAAATGCCACATCAATATTTTCCATGCCCGCACCACCACGTGCAATAAATTTCAGTTTGGTCGCTTTTTGAAGCAGTGGTTTATCAATGGGCATTCTGCTGCGTATGGCTATGCCATCAAAATCTTTTACTTGATTTTCTACCTTTTCACGACTCCAGTTATAAGCTTCAGTACAATTAAATTTCATTTCCCTGAGCATGGGAATAAATGATTCATGAAAAGTGTCTAGTAAAAGTATGGAACCGGCCATATAATTTGTTGTTTTAAAGTAAAAATCCCCCGTGTGAACAGAGGATTTTCAGGTAATTACTTTTTTGCAGCTTTAGCTGCTGTTTTTGGCTTACGGGCTTTTCTTTTTTTGCCATATGTGCCAATAGCCAGTTTGCCTTTACGTGATTTTTTATCTCCTTTTCCCATAATATTAAAATTCTACAGCAAAGGTATTCTGAACAAAACAGTTTTGCAAATGCCGTGTTTCTACTCTATTGAAAACAATCTTATCTTAGCATCCCTTTTAAAATAAATTTTTGATGCAGAATGTTGATTCCATAAACAGTTACGAACTTTATGACTCTATGAATGAATTGCCTGTAGAATGGCGCAATCTTATGCTGGATGCTCGAAAAGCAACTCAAACTGCCTATGTTCCATATTCCGATTTTCATGTAGGTGCTGCTGTACTTCTCGAAAACGGGACAACTGTTACAGGTTCTAATCAGGAAAATGCTGCTTACCCTTCAGGGCTTTGTGCTGAGAGAGTAGCTGTGTTTGCTGCAAGTGCTCATCATCCGGGTGTAAAATTTAAAGCTATTGCAGTTGCTGCATTTGCCGGAAAAAATACATCACCTGTTGCGGTGAGCCCTTGTGGAAGCTGCCGTCAGGTAATGACTGAGTATGAACATCTGTTCGGTAACGACATCAGATTTATTATGCAAGGTGAAGGCGAGAAAATTATTGTGCTGAAAAATGTAAAATCTCTCCTCCCATTTACATTTACTGCAGAGCAATTAGGCGATTCGAATAAATAACACCGGTAACATTCAATTAAAATAATTCAGCATTCGTTTACAACTTTAACCATTCGTCATCAAACCATCAATTGTTCACTTAACCAATGCTTATCAAAGAAGATATAAAACTGTGTATTTCATTTTTGCTTAAGTCCAACTACCCTTTTTCTTAACTCAATAATATTATCTTATTTTTGCATCAAACAAAATTATGGCTAAACAAAAATTTTCGAAAGAAACTTATCTGAAGTGGTACGAAGAAATGCTGCTCATGCGCAGATTTGAAGAGCGTGCAGGTCAGCTTTACGGTATGCAAAAGATTAAAGGTTTCTGTCATTTATATATAGGTCAGGAAGCAGTGGTGGCGGGTGCGCTTTCAGTAATTACATCTGATGACAATATGATTACAGCCTATCGCGATCATGCACATGCTTTAGGCAAAGGTACTTCGGCACGGGCAGTAATGGCTGAACTGTTTGCCAAGGCAACAGGATGCAGCAAAGGCAAAGGTGGAAGTATGCACCTGTTTGATGCATCTAAACGGTTTTTCGGAGGACATGGAATTGTCGGAGGACAAATTCCATTAGGTGCGGGCATTGCTTTTGCTGAAAAATATAAAGGAACCAAAAACGTAACATTGTGTTATATGGGCGATGGAGCCATCAGGCAAGGTGCTTTTCATGAAGCATTGAACATGGCCATGACCTGGAAACTGCCTGTGGTATTTATAATAGAAAACAACCATTATGCAATGGGCACGTCAGTGCAACGCACAAGCAATGTTACTGAGTTGTATAAGTTAGGCGAAGCATTCAATATGCCGAGCGAACCTGTTGATGGGATGACAGTGGAAACTGTGCATGACGCCATGCAGAAAGCTGTTGATCATTGTCGCAAAGGAAACGGACCTTATCTTTTGGAAATGCATACTTATCGTTACAAGGGACACTCTATGAGCGATCCGGCCAAGTACCGTAGCAAAGAAGAAGTGGAAAGTTACAAGCATCAGGATCCGATTGATAAAGTACATCAAACCATACTTGATAAGAAATTTGCAGCTAAGGAAGAACTGGAAGCAATTGAAAAACGTGTGCAGGATATTGTTGAAGACAGTGTAAAATTTGCTGATGAATCACCTTACCCTGATGCTGAAGAGTTGTTTATGGATGTTTACGACCAACACAATTATCCTTATATTAAAGAAGATTAAATAACAAAAGAAATTCATGGCTGAGATAGTAAGAATGCCTAAAATGAGTGATACTATGACTGAAGGCGTAGTAGCTAAGTGGCATAAGAAGGTGGGCGACACCATTAAGTCAGGCGATCTGGTTGCTGAGATAGAAACCGACAAAGCAACAATGGAATTTGAAAGTTATCAGAGTGGAACATTGCTTTACATCGGTGTGCCTGAAGGAAAAGCAGGAGCAATCAATTCAGTGTTGGCAATAATAGGTGCTCCCGGTGAAGATTATAAGGCTTTGCTTGAAGCTGAAGAAAAAAACAAAGCAGCCGAACAGTCTGAAGCAGCAAAAAAAGAAGAAAAGCCCGCTCCTAAAACTGAAACAAAACCTACACCCAAAGCAGAGCCTAAACCTGAGGTTAAAACTGTTGTTGCACCAACCCAAAGTCAGGGTGATTCACGATTAAAAGTATCGCCTCTGGCCCGCTCATTAGCTGAACAAAAAGGCATAGACCTTTCAAAAATAAAAGGCAGTGGCGACAATGGTCGCATCATCAAGAGAGATATTGACTGGTTTAAACCCGGAAGTTATGTTGCCGGAGGCATGAT
Organism: Bacteroidota bacterium; assembly: GCA_019136655.1. Lineage (GTDB taxonomy): Bacteria > Bacteroidota > Bacteroidia > AKYH767-A > OLB10 > OLB10. The sequence goes on along the minus strand of JAGVTU010000001.1, from coordinate 103,337 downwards.
GACTTCTGCACTCACTCACGAATCCTTTGAAGAGCAACCTGTTTCGCAAATGCGAAAAACGATTGCCCGCAGACTCAGCGAAAGCAAATTTACGGCACCACATTTTTATCTGACACTCGACATAGAAATGAACCGCTGCATTGATGCAAGAGAAACCATCAATGCTGCCACAGGAAGTAAGGTGTCGTTTAACGATTTTGTAATTAAAGCATGTGCAACTGCACTGCAGCAACATCCTAAGGTTAATTCATCATGGATGGGAGATACTATTCGTACCAATCATCACATCAACATTGGTGTGGCTGTGGCTGTAGAAGAAGGACTATTGGTTCCCGTTGTGCGCTATGCCGATTCGAAAACTCTTACACAAATTAATGCAGAAGTAAAAGAGTTTGCTGTTAAAGCAAAGGATAAAAAACTTCAGCCCGCTGACTGGGAAGGAAATACTTTCACAATCTCCAATCTGGGTATGTTTGATATCGAAGAATTTACTGCCATTATCAATCCTCCTGATGCTTGTATTCTTGCTGTAGGCGCAATTAAATCTGTTCCTGTGGTAAAAAACGGTCAGGTAATAGCAGGCAATGTAATGCGTGTAACACTAAGCTGTGATCATCGTGTGGTGGATGGAGTAACAGGTGCTAAGTTCCTGAATACAGTGAAAGGATATTTGGAAAACCCTGTTTTGTTATTGGGTCAGTCATCTATCTGATTAAAGTAACCTGTCCCTGATAGGTGTGTGGAACACCAAACTGATCTGTTACCTTCATTGTATAGACATACACTCCCTGAGCACAGAGTGATCCGTTGTAAAGATTCTGTCCGTTCCATTTTCCGTTGAGCGAGTTTGTTTCAAAAACTTTATTTCCCCACCTGTTAAATATCATCATATTTACTGCGGTAATGCCGTAACCGGTAGCAAAGAACTCATCGTTATGCCCATCCTTATTAGGCGTGAATGCATTGGGGATATATAGTGTAAACACTCCTTCAACTACAATTTCGCGCATGGTAGTGTCTGTACATCCATGTTCAGAAGTGACAATCTGTGTAATCTCATACTTACCTGTATCTGCATAAGTGTGAGAAGGCATTTGGTTAATGGATTGTTCTCCGTCACCAAAACTATAAAACCATGACACTGCCAGTTTGCTGCTGTCAACGATGCTAATTTCAGGATGCAGAATATTCACTTTTTCAGGCTGAACAGAGAAGGAAGCAACAGGCAGCGGATATACCTGAATAATATCTGTGAGGTTTACAGAATCAACACACTGTTGTGGCGTTGTCGCAGTTAAGGTTATGGAATAAACTCCTGCTTGCTGATAAATATTCACAGGCAGTAACAAATCGGAAGTATTGCCATCGCCAAAGTTCCAGTTAAGAATAGTTCCCGGAGGTAAAACAGACTGATTGCTGAACTCAACACTCAATGGCATACATCCTTCCATGGTTAGTGGCGTAATATCAATTTGCGGAGTAGGATAAACATGAACCGGAACGGAATCTGTTGCAGGAATCACCGTACACTGATCTGTTACCATCACAGAAACATTTCCTGTTTGTGAAGGATAAACAGTTGCTGTTGCCTGCTGACTTCCATCAGACCATAAATAATAATAAGGCCCGCCATTTCCACCTGAAGGATTGGCTGTTAACGTAACACTTTGTCCTGAACAGATAGTATCACCACCCGTTAAAGTAACATTCAGTGGCGGGTAAACAAAAACTGAAATACTGTCGGTAGCAGAACGGCATTGATTAGCATCTTCTGCATAAACATAATATATCTGTGAATTTGCAGGTGACACTGAAATGCCTGATGCAAATTGATTGTTGTTCCAGTAATAAATATATCCTCCTGTTCCACCTGATGCAGTACATGAAAGCATTGTCTGTTGACCGATGCACAATGTATCATCAGGCGAAACCTGAACAACCACTTCCGATGGCTGATTCACTGTGAAGGCTCTCATTTTTGTACAACCATGTGCATCCGTTACGGTAACCACATAAACACCTGCTGTTACGGAATCTAATGGGTTTACAGAGGAAGAATTACTCCATAGATAAGTATATGGCGAAACTCCACCTGTCACATTCAATGTTACCATTCCATTATCATATCCATAACATGTGGTGTTATCAATAACTCCATCAGGTTTAAGCTGCGAAGGAGAAGTTATCTGACCTGAAAACTGAGATGTACATCCATTTGCATCTGTAACTGTAGCAGTATATACTCCTACTATTAATCCTGTAATTTGAGATGAGCCGGATTGTCCGTTACTCCAAATATAAGAATAAGGGGAAGTACCTCCACTCACATTTGATGCAAGCATTCCATCCGACCCTCCATAACAACTGACATCTGTTGTTGTAAATGTATTGGCCAAAGGAATGGGCGCATTAATCTGTAAGTTATGGTTTAAAACACATCCATGTGCATCGGAAATTGTAATCTGATAATTTCCTGCAGCAAGCGATGTTGCGTAATATGTATTGCCTGAATTAGGAGACCACTGATACTGATAAGGAGCAGTTCCTCCGCTAACGGTTAATATCGCAAGACCATTAGCACCACCTGAACAGGAACTGTTTCTGACACTATCTGTAACTGCAAGTGCTATAGGTTGATTTACAAATAAACTGTCAGCAAAGTGACAATTATTAGCATCAGTTATTACATAACTATAACTGCCTGATGCCACTGAAGCCAGATTAAAGTTGGTTGATCCATTATTCCATTCAATAGAATAAGGAGAGGTTCCTCCTGAAGGAGTTACTGTTACAGAACCATCTGAAGATCCATTGCATAATGGGGCTGTAATATTATCAGAGCCGATAAGTATTGTTGGTTCTGAAATAATGAAATTTGTTTTGGCAATACAGTTGTTGGTGTCTTTTACATAAATGGTATATGAACCTTTGTTCAACCCGTTAAACTGCTGACCTGTTTGAGACGTGCTAAAGTTGTTCAATGAATACAACAAATTTCCATTCCCTCCGGAAGTAGTAATGCTTACAGATCCATTTGCTGCTCCAAAACATGAAATATTGGTTTTGTTTAATGAGAGAATATCAGGACCGGCTAAATCAGGCAAATAAACCGGTGTCAGCTTCGTACACTGATGATTGTCCTTAACTGCAATATAGTACCAACCTTCTGATCGGTTTGAAAAATTGTTTGCGGGTGTGTAAACATGAGTACTGTCAATACTAAACAAATACGGAACTGTTCCTCCAGTAGCCTGTAAAGTTATTGCTCCGTTGTTTTTAGAGCATGTTTCAGGAGTTATACCAATTGAAAGATGTAAAGAATCAGGTTGAGATAAAAATATCACTGAATCACTGCGGCAATTATTCTGATCAACAACTGCAAGCTGATACGTACCCGAAGTTAATTGAGTAAAGTTTGTTCCTGTAATAAAATTATTTCCATTGTCAATACTGTAATTTAATGCTCCTGTTCCTCCTGTTGCTGTGATTTTTATTTCACCATCATTACCGTTAAAGCATTTAATATTCTTTGTTTGAATATTTACTATGGAAGGTGCTAACAGATTACTCAGTGAAACAGATTTTTGGTTTACACATCCGTTAGTGTCTCTTACTGTTATCTGATAAGTTCCTGCCAGAAGTCCCGCGTAATTAAATTGATTGACAAATGCACCATTGTTAATAGAAGTAAGCAACACACCTGAACCGCCACTTGCCTGAATGGTAATGTCTCCATTTGCCTGACCGCAGGCAGGATTTGTAACAGAAAATGATACATTAATTGGAGGTGGTGTGCTGATTGTTATTTGTCTTGCATTAATACATCCTGCAGAATCTTTCACTGTAACAGTGTAGTTTCCTGCTGCAAGAGAATTGAATATTGAATCAGAACCAAAAATTCCGTTATTGATACTATATAAAAGATTACCTGATCCACCTGAAGCAATTGCCAGCAAACTACCATTTGCAATTCCATTGCATATTAAGTCATTTTTGATAATGGTATCCAGTACAGGACCACTTACGGAAGGCACAATAACAGTATAACTTTTTTCACAGGCATTGGCATCTTTTACTACGATCGAATAACTTCCTGCAGCAAGATTAGTTAATACATTCTGAGATGAAAATGCCCCGTTGTTTAAACTGAATAAAAGTGCTCCTGTACCACCTGTTGCCGTGATGCCTATCTCTCCATTGCTTTGCTGACAATTAGCACCGGTAATATTAAAACCGGTTCCGATAGGTAAAGGCTGTGTAAGTGTAATCAGAGTATCGGTCGTACAATTATTGTCGTCTTTTATTCTAATCTGATAACTTCCTGCTGACAGAGAACTGAAAGATGATGAAGACTGATAGTTCACGCCCTGATCAATACTGTATTGCAGCAACCCTGTTCCGCCATTAGCAGTAAGATTGATAAAACCATCAGTTCCGCCATTACAGGTTATATTACCACTAACTGCAGTCTGTATTACAGGTGCAGAAAGATTCGGCAGAGAAAGTATTCCGTTAGCTGAACAGTTATTACCATCTTTTACATAAATCTGATAAGTACCTGCTGATAAATTACTGAATACAGAAGAACTTTGATAGTTTATACTATCCAGAGAATAAAGATAGTTCCCTGTTCCGCCACTTATCACAAATTGCAACACTCCATTGTTCTGACCACATGTCGAAGGTGTTATGCTTTGATTTATTGTCAATACATCGGGTTGAAGAATAACTGCTGATGCAGAGGTTACACATCCAACTGTATCAGCTACAACAATGCTATAATTTCCGGCAGGAAGATTATTGAAACTACCGGAAGCATAGGTTGTCGTTCCATTATCAATGCTATATGAAAACGGCCCTGTGCCTCCTGTTGCCTGAATAGTGATTGCTCCGGAAAGATTTCCATTACACAATACATCAGTGGTAAGAATATTATTAATCACCGCACCATTAATACTGCTTACCGATGCATTAAAATTCTGCATACATCCGCTTGCATCCTTAATAGTAATCTGGTAATTTCCCGAAATAAGATTTGAGAATGTTGTTGCACTTGTAAATGGTCCGTTATTCAAACTATACAATAAACTTCCGGCTCCTCCTGATGCGACCACAGTTACGCCACCATTAGCCAAAGTACAATTAGAAGATTGAGTTTGTATGCTTGCCGTAATTGCATCCGGCTCATTAACGGTTAAGATAGTATCGGTCACACAATTATTGGTATCCTTAACATAAATGTGATATGTTGCTGCTGTCAATCCTGAAAAAACAGGAGATGCCTGATATATAATTCCGTCAAGGCTATATTGCAAATTTCCATTCCCTGTACCTGTAACAGTTATGCTGCCGTCAGCAGACTGATAACAGCTCAGAGGTTGTATCTGAACTGCATTTATAAGAGGTGCCACCAATGATTGAATATTGACGTTTAGCGAGGCAGTACAGTTATGTAAATCCGTTACCTGAACTGTATAACTACCTGCAGTGAGTTGATTGAATACTGAATCTGTTACAGCAGATGCTCCATTCAGACTGAACAGATAAAGAGGCGTTCCTCCTGTTGTGCTCAACGCAATTGCTCCGTTGCTGTTCAGGCATGTTTCATTTGTAATGGCAGTTTGCACAGCAAGAGGATCCGGTTGACTTAATATGACAGTGTCCACAGCAGTACATTGATTGGTGTCTCTTACTATAGCAATATTACTTGCTGCCGGATACTGACTGAACACAGGTGAGCTAAAAAATGATAAACCATTATCAATACTGTACTGTAAAGGACCGTTTCCACCTGAAGCCTGAATCACAATATTTCCATTGCTATCACCAAAACATAATGGGTTTGCAGTATTAACCGCATTAATAATCGGTGAGTGATAAACAGGAATTGAAACCTGTACAGTATCTGCACACTGATTCTGATCTATTACAATCAGGGTATGGTCTCCACCTGGGAGATTTTGTATATTCATTGTAGCGACATACGTCATTCCGCTGTCAGCACTGTACATTAAAGCACCTGTACCGCTTACGGCTGTAATACTTACAGAGGCATTATTTATACCGTCACATACCTGAGGAGTAAAGCTACTCCCTGTAATACGTGGTCCCGGAGCATCATCAATAGTAACGGTTGAGGACTTTTCGCAGTTATTAGCATCGCGAATTACAATTTTATAAGTACCTGAAACCAACCCTGTGGCAGTTGAAGCAGAAGAAAACGTTATCCCACCATCAATACTGTATAAATATGGGGCAACACCTCCGCTTCCTGTCATGTCAATGCTTCCGTTTGCATAACTGCAAGTAGTATTGACAGCAGTGGAAGACAATGCAAGTGCCTGAGGTTCTGTCAAGGTAATTACTGAATCCTCCACACAACCTATATTATCTTTTAAATGTAATGTATAACTTCCGGCAACAAGGTTGGTAAATGTATTGATACTTTGGCTTGTTATTCCGCCATCAATACTATAAAGTATTGGTGGGGTACCATCAGATGTAATTATTGTTATAGTTCCGGTGTTTGTACTCTTACATAGGATATTCTGAATCTGTATATCTGAAAAAACAGGTGCTGATGATGAATCTATTATTAGAGTTCTTGGTGTAGCAGTACATCCGTTAGCATCTGTTACATGAAATGTGACAGGTCCTGCAGCTAATCCGGTAAATATATTATTGAATGTCCAGGTTGCGCCACCATCTATAGAATATTGAAGCGGAGCAACACCATTATCCGGATGTACATTAGCTGAGCCATTATTCAATCCACATGTAGTACCTACTAAATCTGCCCTGATTATTAAAGGTGGAGGCTCTTTTACAATTATTGGTTTATATATACGACAATTATTATTGTCCTTAATTACGATTGAATAATTATTAGCTGTCAGAGAGGTAAACTGATTTGTGGCGCCATAAGAAACTCCATTATTAATGCTGTACAGCAAAGTTCCAACTCCTCCGGAACCATAGATTGTAATTTCACCGTCAGCAGAACGATAACAGGTTAAATTTTGAGAACGAATACTGTCTATATTAGGAGCATTGATAGTATTTACAATTACTGTATCATTTACCAGACAACCATTTCCATCTTCGATTTGTACATAGTAAATTCCCGGAGAAAGGTTTACAAACTGATTTGATGGCTGAAACGAATTACCCTTGTCAATGCTATAAAGAAGTGTGCCACTGAAACTACCTGTAACTGTTAGTTGTATAGTCCCATTGTTGAGGTTACATCCGGAAGGTGTTGGTGCAGATGTTAGGACTATTGCAGGAGGCTGATTTAAAGTAACTGTTGAATCATCTTTACAACCAAAGACATCAATTACAGTAACCTGATATATTCCAAATGGTAAATTATTAAATATATTCTGGCTCTGCGAAACCAACCCTGATCCGTTATTCACCTGAAAGGTGTAGGGTGCGGTACCCCCTGTTGCTCCAAGGGTTATTGAACCATCACTTCCATTGTAACAATTCACGTCCTGATGTACGATTGATGTAATTGCTGGAACTGTACTGGGATCTATTGTAGCAGGTAATGAAACCGAACAATTATTATTATCCTTAACAACAATAGTATAATTTCCTGCTGCAAGATTTTTAAACTCATTGCTTGCCTGAAAACTAACACCACCATTACTACTATAAGTATAAGGAGAAGTTCCACCCTGTGCAGTAATAGCAATGGAACCATTATTTAAAGCACATTTCGTTGAGACAGTAGTTAGTGTAGCTGACAGTTGTTGAGGCGCCACAATTGCAAATGATGTTGTGCTCTGACATCCGTTTATATCCTCAGTAGTTAAATAATAAATCCCCGGTGGTAAGTTGTTAATGCTACTGCTTCCACCCGTAGGACCATTTTGCTGAATGATTACGTTCGAGGCGTTTTTCCAGAAATACTTCCAAGGACCACTACCATTTCCTGTTCCTGTGGCCGAACCCTGATTGCCATAGCATAATGGCTGTGTGATGGAAATTGCAGGAGGAATACAACATGCTAATGTTGCATACAAATCATGCATTGGATCATTGGCACACGCTGCTGATGTCCATGAACCACTTTCACCATCAGTATATGTATTGATGAGTACATTCAGGTTAGTACCAAAAATGCAATTAGCAGATGAGAGGGTATTAATTCTCCAGCAGAAATTAATGTTGCAATTCTGGCCAATGTTATCACCGAAATTATTTCCGGGATTTGTATCCACAACATTGTTGATGTTGCCACTGGCCGACTCAAAGAAAAAGCCGGGGCCAAATGTCTGATTATTTGCTGTTGAAGTTATTGGGTTATCATACCATGACCATGTTCCGTTTCCTGAACAGGAAGTTGGAAGCATTGCAACAAGTGTTGACAAATCCCATCCTGGTCCAAACGAGGGGACAACACCATGCAGCCAGTTGGACGATGTTGGATTAAAATCAGTAATGTTAAGACAAAAAGTAACCTGCTGCCCGGCCAGATATATTCCGTTAACAGGTGGTGGATTTACACTCAATGTACTTTGTGTGACACATCCACTGCAATCAAAATTATTTTGTAATGAAAGTGTGAAATTACATTGATCACTGATGGTGCCACCACTCACCTGCAGATAATAAGTGCCTGCTGCAAGTCCACCAAAAGTGGTATTCAATGTTCCTCCTCCTCCTATTGCACAGCCACGGGGAATAAGATTATTACAACTCGTTCCTGAATACAATCCCACCTGTGGAGTATTCATTCCATTGATTGTAATGTTAAGTATCGGTGCGGTAAGAGTAAACTTATACCATACATCAGCAGCAGGATTTGTCATATTTCCAACCGGTTTGCACCCTTGCATGGCGTTATATGGTACCTCAGCAGTTGCGCACAAGTTGGAAGTATTAAAAACAGCTACTGCGCCAATGCCCACCGGGCATGCCTGTGGCAATGGCAACTGGCCTAAATTTTCAGCACCGCTGCATGCATCATTGGCTGGAGGAGACCCACCATTACAAGTTGGACAATTGTTTATCGGACAATTAACACATCCGATTACTGCTTTCCACCCCGGTTTGTTTACAGTATAATCTGATGTAAATTTTATGGTAAGACATCCGGATGTTGCTGTTACTACTCCGGGTGAATTTGTGCCTGTGTAGGTTCCTATGAGTGATGCACCTGTGGTCGAACCATTATAGATATACAGAAAGTCGAAATCCTTTTCCAGAATAAACGACTGAAATGTAAGTTGCACGCACTTTCCGGGCTGATCGCTGCAGAATGTATAAACAAAACTTTCGTTATTGGAATAATTTGACAAATCGCCACCACTGTCAAAAAAATTTCCACTGCACTGACTAACCACGCCATCAGACATGATGATATCTTGTGCAACAGCTGAAAATGAAAAACAACTAAGCAATAACCATATAGTTATTCTTGTAAACAAAACTCTGATCTTAAACCCCAATTTGGGTTTAAAATTAACAAAATAATGTTGATAAAATCACCGTATGGAAAGTATGTTGATATTCTATCCACAACAATTATCTAACAAATTGATAATAAGGACTATTAACTGAGGCTATTCCCGGTTTTTTTTATAAAAAAACATCCTGAAAACAGAATTATAACTGATACTGCGAGCCACCACTCCTGTCCCTGTTCGGTGCCAAAGGTATCCTGATTAAATGAAAGTTGTCCATGCTGTTCCATCCAACTGAAAATTACTGCAGATGCATTGTTCACGAAATGAGCTGTTATTGGTGCCCAGATACTTCCTGTCCACACCAGTAAATATCCCAGAAAAACACCTAAAGCAAAACGCGGAACAAATCCTAAGAACTGCATGTGAATGGCACTGAAAATAATTGCAGTAATTATTACTGACAGATGCAAACGTCCTGTTGCCTGCTGAAAAAGTTTTTGAAATACTCCTCTGAAAATTAGCTCTTCACCAATTGCAGGCAGCATACCTATCATCAGTAAATTTATGATCAGGTCAGACATTGAATTCATTTTCAAAAATTCTTCCGTGAGCTTAGCAGCCTGTTCTTCCATATTACGAATTGCATCTTCAATGGATTGCAATGAAGCCGGCAAATGCAACTGACTATTCCATTCCAACAGAAAATTTATCAATGGAGTTGCAGCAAGAGTTAAAATCAGAATAATGATTAAGCTGCTAAACTTTACACGTTTGAAAGAAAGATATTCAAAAAAATTGATGGAGAATAAATAGGCAGCAATTGCTGCAGGAACAATCATCATACCTAACTGAGCCATCACCTGCATAAACTTTAACTCCTCAACAGTGGCATTTGCTCCTTGCATGGCAGTCATCAACTCAGTCAAATCTTTACCAAAAACCCATGCTGTAAGTGGTATGCTGATGATTGAAAAAAGTCCGAAAAATACCAGTATCAGACCGGTGAAAATGATTAATTTTAAGACGGGATCCGTCTGCTTCAGATATCCTTTCAACATCTTTTGTAATTTTGCGCGAAGGTAAATTTTCCTTTCGGAAGAACTGTTAAATGGTAAAAATCGGAACTATTGAATTAGGTACATATCCATTGTTGCTTGCACCAATGGAAGATGTCAGCGACCCTCCATTCCGTTATGTGTGCAAACAACACGGTGCTGATATGATGTACACTGAATTTATCAGTTCAGAGGGATTGATACGCAATGCCGCCAAAAGCACTCACAAACTTGATGTCTTTGAATATGAACGGCCCATTGGAATTCAGTTGTTCGGTTCAGACATCAACTCCATGTATGAAGCTGCACTCATTGCAGAACAGGCAGGACCTGATTTAATTGATATTAATTACGGCTGCCCGGTGAAACAGGTTGCATGCAAAGGTGCAGGTGCAGCATTGTTGCAGGATATACCTAAAATGGTAAGCATGACTAAGAAAATTGTGGATACAGTAAAACTTCCTGTAACTGTAAAAACACGACTTGGTTGGGATGATAAGACAAAAAATATTCTTGAAGTTGCTGAACGATTACAGGATATAGGAATAAAAGCACTCACCATTCATGCACGTACACGTTCACAGATGTATAAAGGCTCTGCAGACTGGACATTGCTTGGTGAACTGAAAAATAATCCAAGGCTTACTATTCCAATTTTTGGAAACGGAGATGTGGACTCACCACAAAAAGCTCTTGAAATGAAAAACCGTTTCGGAGTGGATGGCATAATGATTGGCAGAGCAAGTATTGGATATCCGTGGATTTTTAACCAGATAAAACAATATTTCTCCGGGAATATAAATTATTCCGTTCCGGGTATTGAAGAAAGAGTGGATGTTTGCCGCACCCATTTACTTAAATCAGTTGAGTGGAAAGGCAACGTATTGGGCATTCTCGAAATGCGAAGACATTACACCAACTATTTCAAAGGAATGGATCATTTTCGTGATTACAGAGTAAAACTGGTTACTTCTAATCATCTTGATGAACTTCTGGAAACGCTTGAACTCATCAAAGAAAAATATTCAGTAGTTGTCTGATATGTTACCTGCAACCTCACCTATTGGTATTTTCGACTCCGGCATTGGTGGACTTACAGTGGCTGCAGCCATCCATAAACTGTTGCCTGAAGAACAACTTATTTATTTTGGTGATACCGCTCATGTGCCTTATGGCGATAAATCGGAAGAACTGATACGATCTTATGCCGAACGCATTACCAACTTTTTGCTCAACGAAAAAAAATGTAAAGCCATCGTTATTGCCTGTAATACCGCTTCGGCTGCTGCTTATTCTTTGTTGCGCGACAGGTATAAAGGTGCTGTTCCTGTAATTAATGTGATAGATCCCATGATTGAAGCCGTTATTGCCGATGACAACATTAAGTCTGTGGGTATCATTGCCACAAAAACTACTATTGCATCAGGCATTTATCAGGAGAAATTCTCACGGAGAAAACCATCCCTGACATATCATGCTTTAGCAACACCCCTTTTGGCAGGAATGATTGAAGAAGGATTTTACAACAACAATATTTCCACTGCTGTATTAGAAGAATATCTTTCGTATTCTCCCTTTCAAAACATAGACGGACTTGTGCTTGCATGTACCCACTATCCTCTCATCAAAAACGAAATAAATTCTTTCTTCAAGGGGAAAGTAAAATTATTCGATTCGGCACAGGTAGTTGCGTCACGCCTGCAATGGATTCTGCAAAAAGAAAATCTTCTTGCAACAGAAAGTACCGGCAACAATCATTTTTTTGTTTCGGATTTTACTGCATCATTCGAACAAAGTACACGCATATTTTTTGGACATCAGGTGCAGTTGCAACACATTTCTCTCACCTGATAATTTTAATAAAAACAACATGAAACCATTTACCATAGCTATTCACGGAGGTGCCGGCACCATCAGTCCCGACAGCATGACAGCTGAAAAAGAACAACTCTATCTCAAAGGATTGGAGCAGGCTTTATCAGCAGGACATACTGTTTTAAAAGAAAACGGATCTGCTATGGATGCAGTAATGGCAGCGGTTGTACAACTGGAAGACAATCCACTGTTCAATGCAGGACGTGGAAGTGTATTTACACATGAGGGATTGCATGAAATGGATGCAGCAATAATGGATGGCAACAGCGGTAATGCCGGATCCGTTGCCGGTGTGCAGGGCGTAAGAAATCCCATCATATTAGCACGTCTTGTAATGGAAAAAACTGAACACGTTATGCTTCATGGCAATGGTGCAGAAGAACTTGCACGATTACATCAACTTCCATTTGAGTCCCCTGAATATTTTTATGATGCATTCCGCTATGAACAATGGCAAAGTATTCGTGATACTGAAATAACACAATTAGATCACAGCAATAACAAAAAGTTTGGAACAGTAGGTGCTGTAGCTCTGGATGTGCATGGCAATGTAGCAGCAGCTACTTCAACAGGCGGTATGACAAATAAACGGTTTTCACGCATTGGAGATTCACCAATCATAGGTGCAGGCACTTATGCTGCCAATCATACATGTGCAGTTAGTTGCACCGGTCATGGCGAATACTTCATACGTTCTGTTGTGGCTTATGATGTGAGTTGCCTCATGGAATATAAAGGTCTCTCTCTTGAGGAAGCCTGCCGAACTGTTGTGATGGACAAACTGGTAAAAACAGGAGGAGAAGGAGGGCTTATTGCGGTTGACAAAAAAGGAATTCCTCAACTTGTATTTAACTCAGAAGGGATGTACAGAGGCTATCAAATAAACCATGAAAAGCCATTTACAGCTATTTACAGGTAATCATATCTAAACTGCTGTATCAATCTTTATACTCAGGTCATTTAGGTTAAATTCACCGCTCATTAGGGTTGTTTTACCCGAAAAAATGCATTTCTTAATAAAGAAATAACATTTAATTCATCCGAACTATTTAATTTTGTACAAAATAAACTGAAAATGATGAAACGTTTACTCACACTAATTTTTTCTGCACTTACCATTTCAGGATTCTCACAGATATTAGTATCCTATGATTTTACAGGTTACAATGGTTTGGTGCAAAGTATTCCTGCCGGTTGGACAATTACTGTTAATGACAGTACTTCCGGTTCTGCTCAAACTTTCTACACAACTACCGCTTCGTGTGGAGCTTCATGTCCGTCTTATAAATTTAATCAGACAGGTGCAACTATCATAACTCCTACATTTACTAATGCCACTCAACTGCAGTTTTTTATGAAAGGAAATGGCACCTTGCATTATAATCCGTTTAATATATATACTACAACAGATGGTAATACCTGGAACATATTACAAACTTACAACCCGGTGCCTTCTGCTGCATCTACCTACACATTAAATCTTAATTCAAATGATATTCAGGTTAAATTTGAATATATAAAAGATACTATTGGTTATAACGTAGCACTGGATGATATCGTTATTTCTAACGGACCGGTTGGAATAAACCAGTTAAGCAATAATAATCCTGTATCGGTTTATCCTACCATTTCAAGCGGAGTGTTGAATATTGAAAGCAGTTCTGAAAGAAAAGTGATTGAAGTTGCAATCATCAATATGATTGGCAAAGAAGTAAAACATCTTAACTTCATTCAAAATAATGGCAAAACGGTATTGAATCTGACTGACCTGCCTGATGGTGTTTACGTTATGAAAATTAACATGAACGGACAGTTACTGAATAAACGTATCGTCATCAAACGATAATGATTAAATAAAATACTTTTTAAGCCATCTTCAAAAGATGGCTTTTTTGTTTTCTGTCATCATGGTTAAATCTGATCATTCAGCATTTAAAAATCTTAACAACAATTGCTGATAACGATAAGGGTCAACAGGTTTAGCTTTACTCATCTGATATAACAAGTTTACTCCTTCTGGTTTGGTAATTTCATAAACACCACACCATAATGCTGATTCAACTAATGAAGGAGTGACATTTTTAATTTTCTTATTTATCAGTTTAGCGAAAACTGTTACACTCTCCTCCTCTGCTTTCAGTCTGTTTCCATGAAATTTCCTTTGAATATAGAGACTGATTTTTTTGGTAAGATTTTCTAATCTGATTTGACTGACAGGTTTGATTGCCCACGCAATATTGCTCTCTGTAAATTTCTCAAGTATTTTCTCCGGTGTACGGTAATTTTTATTTAGCCTGATTTTTTCTGCTTCTTTTGCTGCCAACATTCTTAGTGTTGAATCAATAGGTCTGAAACCATATCGGTAATAAAACCAAAATGCACCTGATTTTATTCCATCAGGATTATCCTGCCCGTATTGATATGGCTCCACTTCAAAATAATCTATGCCAAACCATTGCCTGTAAACTCTCAGCAACTGACAAAATACATAACCTGATTCACCACCTCTGAACCAGTCAAAAATGTTGATACCAAACAATGCTCTCCTGCCAAATACCCAACTTCCGCCATAAGCACAGGGGTAACCATTTTTGAACAAAGTATATCCCATATATGACTCAAAGGGCAATTGCCTTTCCGGTGTCATTCCATATACAGCTACTGCAATTCCTCTTTCCAGCTCAACATATCTGAGTGAGTTCCCATCCATATATGTCACGGTATCCGTTTCACGATTTGTCAGTGCCATTGATTTTTTTATGGTATCAATCAGTTTGCTTTTTGCCATAGCATCCAATTTTAACGGTAACGGCATTTTCGCACTGATTAATTTCTCATAATCAAATTTCTTTAACAAATCTCTGTGATAAAAAACAGGAGAATACTGAAAACGATTATACGCCAAAGAAAATTTCTTGTCATCAGGTTTCAGAGTACACTGTAAAGCAAGACTGTCGAACAAAAAATCTTTAACCAGAGGTACATGATTCAGTCTGTTAAATTCATTCAACAAAAAAATCAACTGTTTATCCTGCTTCACTCCTAATGTCTGAAATAAAGCATCATTATCCAATCCTGCCGAAGTTTCAGTACGCTCTGCTGATGTCAAAGTGGTGTAAAGCAAACTATTCAACTCAGGCATATCTGAGGCTAATGTTTCTAAAATAACCTTACAACCATCATGATTTTGTAACCACTGCAAAAAATCATGTGTAAACTGCACCTTCATATTGGTGAATGGCATACCTGTATTCTCCCAAATTATTTTTTGTCTTTTGGATGCTGATTTCAGAAAACGGGTCACGCTCTCGAGTCGTTTTTCGGCAATTCGGTCCGTTTCAGCTGACTGCGGATATGCTAATGCGAATAACAATGCTTCAATAATTGCCTTGACATTTTTCTTATCCTTCATTGTCAATTGCCCCGAAACCAAAAACTTTTTGACATTGTCAGGTAATTCTGTTAAGGTATAACTTACTTCTGTCATAAAAGAAATTTTTCTGCAAGAATAAAAATTAAACAACAATGTAAAAATCACGTTTACTTGACAAATATCATTTGAATTAAGTTCAAAATTCAATCTCTTTGCAAAAAATATTTTACTATGCCAATTTATCAGAAACAAGGATTAATTCCACATAAACGACATATCGTATTTCGTCAGCCTAACGGACAACTTTATCACGAAGAGTTGGTTGGAACAGAAGGATTCTCAGGTATTTCATCGTTGGTTTATCATCTTCATCCGCCAACAATTGTTAAAGAATTCGGAAAACCTTATAGTGTAAGACCACAAATTGTAATTGAAGATAATTTACAGGCACGAAGTTATCTAGGTTTCGAAGTAACACCTGAAGATGATTACATCAAAAGTCGGAAGGTAATGTTTGTAAACAACGATATACAAATAGGAATTGCTTCACCATTAAAAGGTACAAACGGTTATTTTTTCAAAAATGCTGATGCAGATGAAATGTTGTTTATCCATCGCGGAAACGGTACAGTAAAAACAATGTATGGAACAATTGATTTTAAATATGGAGATTATATAATCATTCCACGCGGTACGGTTTATCAGATTGAATTTGACACAAACGACAATAAAATTCTTTTTATTGAATCACATTCACCAATTGAAACACCGTCACGTTATCGTAATCAATATGGTCAGTTTATGGAAAATTCTCCCTTCTGCGAAAGAGATATTAAACTGCCACACTCTCTCGAAACGCATGATGAAAAAGGAGAATTTCTCATCAACATCAAAAAGCGTGGTCTGATTTATCCGTATATTTATGAAAGACATCCATTTGATGTAGTAGGCTATGACGGATGTTGTTATCCCTATTCAATCAGCATCTTCAATTTTGAACCCATTACAGGTCGCATACACATGCCTCCTCCCATACATCAGCAATTTCAGGCAAACAACTTTGTTGTATGTTCTTTTGTTCCGCGTATGTATGATTATCATCCTCAGGCAATACCTGCCCCCTATCATCACAGTAACATTGACAGCGATGAATTGTTATACTATGTAGATGGTGATTTTATGAGCAGAAATAATATTCAGAAAGGGCAGATTACACTTCATCCTGCAGGACTGGTACACGGCCCACATCCGGGAGCAATTGAACGCAGCATTGGTAAAAAAGAAACCAATGAAATGGCTGTGATGATAGATCCTTTTAATCCTGTAAAAATTACTGCTGAAGCCATGAAGGTAGAGTTACCGGAATATTATATGTCGTGGCAGATGTCGGATAAAAATGTACAAACAGTTTAAACTATAAAAATAAAATATTAAATAATTAAATTAAATAATATCATGAATGTATTAGTAGGAAAGAAAGCACCTTCATTCAGTGAAGATGCTGTAGTAAACGGAAAAGAATTTACAGAGAATTTTTCGTTGCAACAATATCTGGGAAAGAAGTATGTAGTGTTCTTCTTTTATCCAATGGATTTCACATTTGTATGTCCAACAGAGTTAATCGCATTTCAGCAACATTTAGCTGAATTTGAAATCCGCGATACTGCAGTGGTAGCCTGCTCTACCGATTCAAAATATTCGCACTGGGCATGGCTAAATACCGAGCAAAACAAAGGAGGAATTAAAGGAGTTACTTATCCTATTGTTGCCGATCGTTCTAAAACAATTGCTTCACAATTTGGTGTTCTGGCAGGTGAATACAACTTCACCGAAGGTAAACTTCAGTTCGAAGGCAATCCTGTAGCCTATCGCGGATTATTTTTAATAGACAAAGAAGGTGTTGTCCGTCATCAGGTAATCAATGACCTTCCTTTGGGAAGAAGTGTGGCTGAAGCATTGCGCATGGTTGATGCACTTCGTTTTTACGAAGAAAACGGAGAAGTATGCCCCGCTGACTGGCAAGCAGGTAAGTCGGGGTTGAAAGCCACAGCTGAAGGGTTGGTTGAGTATTTTTCTAACAATTAAAAATGTAAATTTACACGCTGATAATGAAACGGATTTTTTCCGTTTCATTGGCGTTAACAAAACAAAATTTTCATAATAAAGGAAACAACTATGACTGAAGAAGAAAAAACAGCACAGTTTCAGCAGCGTATAGATGCCGGTGAAAAAATAGAACCGCTTGACTGGATGCCTGATGGTTATAAGCAAACTTTATTCCGTCAGATATCGCAGCATGCACATTCTGAAATTATAGGAATGCAACCGGAAGGTAACTGGCTGTTAAGGGCACCTTCATTACGAGCCAAAAAAATATTAATGGCAAAGATTCAGGATGAAGCCGGGCATGGGTTGTACCTTTATTCTGCAGCAGAAACTTTTGGTATTGACCGTGCTGAAATGATTGACATGCTTCACTCAGGGCAGGCAAAATATTCAAGCATTTTCAACTATCCTGCTCTTACATGGGCTGATATGGGGGCAATAGGATGGCTGGTAGATGGTGCTGCAATCGTCAATCAGACCATGCTTGCAAAATGCAGTTACGGACCTTACTCACGTGCTATGGTTCGCATCTGCAAAGAAGAAGGATTTCATCAGCGTCAGGGATATGAAATAATTGCCAAGATGGCAAGCGGAACTCCGGCACAAAAAGAGATGGCTCAGGATTCACTCAATCGCTGGTGGGAACCATCGCTGATGATGTTTGGACCTCATGATGCAGATTCTCCGCATACACAAAACTCCATGAAATGGAAAATTAAAGTGGAGAGCAATGATACTTTGCGTCAGCGTTTCATTGACCGCACAGTGGAGCAGGCACATCACATCGGGCTGACCATTCCTGATAAAAATCTTAAGTACAACAAAGAAACCATGCATTGGGAAATAAGTCCTATCAACTGGGACGAGTTTTGGAATGTGGTGAAAGGAAATGGCCCATGCAATCATCAGCGCCTGAGTCATCATAAAAAATATCATCAGGAAGGTCAATGGGTACGCGACTGTGCGCGTGCATTCGAAGTAAATCAAATGAAAGAATCTAATGCAGTAAAATCAAATTAATCAATCACAAAATGAGTAAAGACAATCAACTATCGCAATGGGAAGTGTTTATGCAGACTAAAAATGGCGGTCCGTTTGAACATCAGGGATGTTTGCATGCTGCTGATAAAAACATGGCTTTGCAAAATGCGCGGGATTTATATAGCCGGAGAAAGGAAGGCAGAAGTATTTGGGTAGTACCGACTGAATGTATTGTGGCAAGTACCAAAGAAATGGAAGAAGAATTTTTTGATCCTGCCAATGATAAAATCTACCGCACACCCAATTTTTACAAAATGCCACAGGGCACAAAGAATCTCTAATCCATAACGATTTAAAGAAAATAAGATGAACACTAAAGATGCATTGATTAACTATTGTCTTCGCCTTGCAGACAACAGTATGATATCAGGACAACGTTTGGCTGAATGGAACAGTTGTGGTCCGTATCTGGAGGAAGATATTGCACTGTCAAATATGGCTCTGGATTTTTTTGGTCAGGCTGAAACAATGTATGAATATGCTTCGCAACTCATCAACAATAATAAGTCAGCTGATGATTTAGCTTTCAGAAGAAGTGAACGTGAGTACTTCAACTGCCTGTTGGCAGAACAGCCGAATGGCGATTTTGCTTTTACCATGATGAAACAATTTTTGTTTTCAACCTATGCAAAATTTCTTTACGAAGCTTTATCTGCAAGTAATGATGAAACACTGAAAGGTTTTGCTGAAAGATCACTTAAAGAAGTAAAATATCATTTCCGTCACAGCAGCGAATGGATAATACGATTCGGCAACGGAACGGATGAAAGTTTGAAACGTGCGCAGTTTGCTCTGGATGAACTCTGGCGGTTTACTGATGATTTATTCTGTATGAATGCAACTGACGAAGAGCTGATTTCTACCGGAATTACAGTAAGCAGCGATTCTATTGCAGCAAAGTGGAATCTTACTGTAAAAGAAATCATGCAGGCATCACATTTAACCATACCTGAAAAATTCAATGTAATTACAGGAGGTTATTCAGGAATACATAGCGAACACTTAGGTCACCTGCTGTGTGAAATGCAATATCTGCAGCGTGCCTATCCTGATGCAAAATGGTAAAAGACAAAAGCACTGTGAGCCATAAAGAATTGGTATCTGATTCAACAATGGTGGACAAGGTTTGGGAATTGCTCAACACCATTCCTGATCCTGATATTCCTGTTATCAGCATAGTTGAATTGGGCATAGTGAGAAAGGTTGATATTGTCAGCCAAAAAGTAATAGTAACCATCACTCCAAGTTATTCCGGTTGTCCTGCCATGAATGTATTTACAGATGACATCAGGCATGTACTTGCAGCCAATGGATTTAAGGATATAGAAATTAAAACTGTTTTATCTCCTGCATGGACTACTGACTGGATTAAAGAAGAAGCCCGTGAAAAAATGCGTCAGCATGGAATTGCTCCTCCTGAAAACGACCCTGACGGTGAATTTATTTTCGCAAAACAAAAACATGTTACCTGCCCCAGATGTGGTAATGCTGATTCACGGCTTGTAAGCCAGTTTGGCTCTACACCCTGCAAAGCGTTGTGGTATTGCAACACCTGCAACCAACCTTTTGAATACTTTAAATGTCATTAAAAAAATATGTCTGATATTATTCGAGTGAGTAAGGTTTTCACCTTCGATATGGGCCATGCATTGTTTGGTTATGATGGTCCCTGTAAAAATATTCACGGGCACACGTACAAATTAACCATTACTCTTGCCGGAATTCCCGCGAATAATAAATCAGATGTAAAAAACGGGATGGTAATTGACTTTTCCAATCTAAAAACGATTGTACACAACAAAATCATCAACTTATTTGATCATGCA
The DNA here is from genome assembly GCA_019136655.1 of Bacteroidota bacterium. Classification (GTDB taxonomy): domain Bacteria; phylum Bacteroidota; class Bacteroidia; order AKYH767-A; family OLB10; genus OLB10. The sequence continues at coordinate 82,645 of JAGVTU010000001.1, read as the reverse complement.
TTGGTGCTTAACGGTGATTCACCACACCGTGAATTAGACAAGTTACTCACCAGTCATTTCGAAAAAATTATTTATTTCGATGAGCAACCTACCTGTGAAAACTTACTAATCCACTTTAAAAATCTTTTGCTCCCTGAGTTTTCATCCAATCCTAAACTGGTATATGTAAAGCTTGAAGAGACGCCTTCGTCATTTGCTGAATGGCATTTGAGTGATAACAAATAAATTTCCTTCCCACTGAGTTGAGTTAAAGGAATTTCACTCTACGAAAAATAACTATTGATTTTCCTGCGGAACAGAATTTTCTGAAGTTAACGCTTCAGTAGCTTCTTCTTTTTGTCCGGCCTCACTAAAAATTGTTCGATTGAACAGAATGATTAAACATACTCCTGCAGTAATTGCCGAATCAGCAATATTAAAGACCGGTCTGAAAAACACAAACTCCTCGCCTCCCCAAACAGGAAACCAATCCGGAAAATGAGATTCAATCAAAGGGAAATAAAACATATCCACTACTTTTCCATGTAGCCATCCGGCATAACCTCCTTCGGGAGGAAATAATGCAGCAACCTGATATTCGCTTGACGAAAATATTTTGCCATAGAAAATACTGTCTATGATATTTCCTGTAGCTCCTGCAAAAATCAGTGACATGGCAGTGATATAAATGGGATTGGCCTTGTCTTTTATTAATTTCATCACATACCAACCAAGAGCTAACATCACCACAATACGAAACAATGAAAGGAATTTTTTTCCGAACAACTCCATACCGAAAGCCATTCCGTTGTTTTCGGTGAAATGAATGATAAACCAGTTTCCGGCAATATGATATTCCTGTCCCAGATACATATGTGTTTTTATCCAGAATTTCAGACTCTGATCAATCAAAAGAACTATAAAAATAAGGATGGCGTATTTCTTCAAAGTACTTTCACTGATTTATAAAAACAAAGGACTGCCATTGATTACTGACAATCCTTCGTTAAATTTATTACTCAAACTAAAAAAATTAATCTCTGTACTGTTTCACCTTAGCTTCTATACTTTGAGTAGTATGAGGTACTGCTCTCAGTCGTTCTTTCGGAATCAGTTTTCCAGTAACACGACATATACCATAAGTTTTATTCTCAATACGCACAAGAGCATTTTCAAGCTGTTCAATAAACTTACGTTGTCTTACAGCCAACTGACCTGCTTCTTCTTTGGCTAATGTATCACTGCCATCTTCAAGCATTTTGAAGGATGATGCAGTATCATCAGTACCATGTTCATTACTGCTGTTAAGAAATGCCTGCAGATTATTTAACTCTGTTTTGGCACTTGTGATTTTTTGGATAATTAAATCTCTGAACTCCTGCAACTCTTCATCACTATAACGTGTTTTGTCAGGACTGTTTTCCATTTTTACGGGACGATTCTCAAGAATTGCTATTGGCTTTTTCAAGATAGATGCTACCGGAGTATCAGGTAAAACAGGATCTTCACGCAGTGGTGTAGTACGTGCCGGCATAGGAGGCTTCACAAAAGGCATGACTGATCTTCTGCGTGATGGGCGCTCGGAAGCTTTCTCCACATGCTTGATTGCTGAAGTAGAAGGTTTCACATCCTTCTTGTTTTTCAAAACCTTTTCTGAAGGTTTTACTTTAACAGTAACTTCTTTATGCTTAGCTGTAACTTTTGGTTTAACTGTAACCTTTGGTTTAGCGGTTGCTTTTACTTTAGTTACCGCCTTTTTGCTTACTGCTTTCTTACCTGCTGCTTTTGCCTTAGGTTTAGCAGCTGCTTTTGATTTTACTTTAATAGCACTTTTAGCCTTGGCACCTGATTTGGCTTTGGCTTTTACCGCAACCTTAGCTTTAGCAGGCTTCACTGCTTTCTTAGCAGAAGTTTTTGCTTTTGCAGCAACTTTCTTCACCTTTTGAGGTTTCGCCTTTACTGCTTTTTTGGGAGCAACTTTCTTCTTGGTTGCCGGTTTCTTTTTCGTTTTACTTGCCATTTGTAATCCTTTCTATTTGAATTAAAGTATTAACATCATCTTCCACTTCTATTTCAACAGCATGTGATGTATTAAGTTCATCGGTCAGCTCGAATGAGGAAGCTAAAATTTCCGCGCAAATATATACTAAATTGTTTTCTATTGCCGATGTAATTGAAGGGTGTTTTTTCAGTTTGACCTGAATTTTATCAGTCACTTCAAATCCTTTGTCCTTTCTCAGATTCTGCACCCTGTTTATCAGTTCGCGGGCAATTCCTTCTGCCTTGAGTTCCGGTGAGAGCGAAGTATCAAGAGCCACTGTAAGGCCTTCCTGCGAATTTACCTGCCATCCCGGAATATCTTCCGAGCTTATTTCCACATCTTCAGCAGTAATTTCAACCTGTTTGTCTTTCAGTGTAACAACAAAACTTCCATTTTGTTCCAGTTGCCTGATGTCATCCTGACCCATGGCACTGATGGCTGCTGCTGCATCTTTCATCAAAGCACCCAGCTTTTTACCTAAAACTTTAAAGTTTGCTTTTACTTTTTTCACCAGCAATCCGGAGGTGTCGTTGATGAACTGTATATCTTTCACATTTACCTCTGCGAGAATAAGTGCTTTTACCTGCTCCAACACTTCCCTTTCATGTTCGTTGTTTATGGGAACAAGAATTTTCTGCAATGGCTGACGAACTCTGATATTTACTTTTTTGCGTAAAGCAAGCACCATACTTGAAATACGCTGAGCAAAATCCATTCGCTCTTCCAGAGCACTGTCTATAACAGCATCATCCGGTTTAGCCATAAAAGTCAGGTGAACCGATTCGCTGCTGTAAAGTTGTTTATCATCAGAAGCTGAGCCTTCAGCACCATCAGTTAAATTATTATAAAGCCAATCGGAAAAGAACGGTGCTATCGGGCTCATCAACTGCGATGTTACCACCAGACATTCGAATAAAGTATCGTAAGCAGCTTGCTTGTCTGCCGACATTTCACTGCGCCAGAAACGTCTGCGCGACAAACGTACATACCAATTGCTCAGATGTTCATCAACAAATGTTTCGATGGCGCGTGCTGCACGTGTAGGTTCATAATCTTCATAACTCTCCGTAACCTGCTTAATAAGACTGTTTAGTTTGGATAATATCCATCTGTCCAATTCAGGGCGTTTTGCAATTTCAATCTGCTTATCTCTGCTGAAATGAAAGCCATCAATATTGGCATATAATGCAAAGAAAGAATAGGTGTTATAAAGAGTGCCAAATAATTTTCGCTGAACTTCGCCAATGCCATCAACGTTAAATTTCAGGTTATCCCATGGTTGAGCATTACTGATCATGTACCAGCGTGTAGCATCAGGTCCGTACTTTTCAATGGTCTGAAAAGGATCCACAGCATTACCAAGGCGTTTGCTCATTTTATTACCATTCTTGTCGAGCACCAATCCGTTGCTCACCACATTACGAAATGCCACTGAATCGTATAACATCACTGCAATGGCATGCAATGTAAAGAACCATCCGCGTGTCTGATCAACACCTTCTGCAATAAAATCAGCAGGATAAGCATTTTCAAATCCTGCATTGAACGGTTTTGAATTATTCTCTTTCAGTTTAGCTTTATCAAGTCCCCACTGAGCATAAGGCATGGAACCGCTGTCAAACCACACATCAATCAAATCAGCTTCACGATACATTTTCTTTCCACTGTCAGAAACCAGAACGATATCATCAATATATGGACGATGAAGGTCAAAGTCAGGTTTCGCAGCATCTATATGATTCAGATGCGCTGCATCCATAAATCCTGCAGCAATGGCTTTTGAAATTTCAGATTTCAATTCTTCAACTGAACCAATACATTTTTCTTCTTTTTCATCTTCTGTTCTCCAAATAGGCAGAGGTATGCCCCAGTAGCGTGAGCGCGAAAGATTCCAGTCAACAATATTCTCAAGCCAGTTGCCAAATCTTCCTGTTCCTGTTGCTGCCGGTTTCCAGTTAATTGTTTCATTGAGTGCAATCATGCGCTCTTTGCATGCAGTGGTACGAATAAACCAACTGTCGAGTGGATAATACAACACCGGTTTGTCGGTACGCCAGCAATGTGGGTAGTTGTGTTCGTATTTTTCAACACGGAATGCTTTATTTTCCTGTTTCAGTTTAATGGCAACACGTTCATCAACTGAAAGATATTTATCGCGGCCCTGCTTTTTCTTCTCTTCTTCTTTTTCAGTTTCTGTCAGGTATTCTTCTTTTACATACTCACCTGCAAAATCAGCAACTTCATTCACAAACCTGCCACGCTTATCTACCAAAGGTGCAGGATTTCCTGTTTCGTCCTTTACCAAAATAGCTTCCACATTATTCTGCTTAGCAGTACGGAAGTCGTCAGCACCAAATGTAGGAGCAATATGAACTATACCTGTACCGTCTTCAGTACTCACAAAATCACCTGTGATAACCTCAAACGCTTTACCTGAAGGTTTCACATAAGGCAACAGCTGCTCATACTTAATTCCTTTTAAAGCAGAGCCTGAAGTTTCATAAACAATCTGAAATGGAATATTTTTATCTCCTGCTTTGTAATCATCCAAACTCAGTGCTGCATTTTTTTCACTGAAATATTTTGACACCAGATCTTTTGCCATTACTACGACAATGGGCAAACCGGTGTATGCATTATAGGTACGCACCCACACATATTTTATTTTTTCTCCCACAGCCAAAGCACTGTTGGATGGCAGTGTCCAGGGAGTAGTTGTCCATGCCAGAAAATAAAATGGTTCAGAATATGTGCTGAGTTTTTGTTTCAATTCATCACTCATGCTGTCTTTCAGCATTGCAAACTGTGCAACTATCGTTGTATCTTTCACCATACGATAAGTGCCGGGCTGATTTAGTTCGTGCGAACTGAGCCCTGTACCTGCAGCGGGTGAGTAAGGCTGAATTGTAAATCCTTTATAAAGTAAATCTTTCTTATAAAGTTCTTTCAGCAGAAACCAGCAGGTTTCGATATATTCATTCTTAAAAGTAATGTACGGATTGTCGAGGTCAACCCAATAACCCATTTTACGGGTAAGGTCATCCCATACTTCTTTATACTTCATCACCTCCTTGCGGCAGGCTTTGTTGTACTCTTCAACAGAAATTTTTTTTCCGATTTCTTCTTTCGTTATGCCAAGCGTTTTTTCTACACTCAGTTCTATAGGCAAGCCGTGAGTATCCCATCCTCCTTTGCGCTTAACCTGATACCCCTGAAGCGTTTTGAAACGACAAAATATATCTTTAATGGCACGAGCCATCACATGATGAATACCGGGTAAACCATTGGCACTGGGCGGACCTTCATAAAAAGTAAAGGCCTCATTGCCCTGGCGGGAAGCGATACTTTTATCAAAAGTATTTTCCTTATCCCATTTAGCCAGAACATCACGTGCAATACCCGGCAGGTCTAACTGCTTGAATTCTGCATAGTTTTTCGTGCTCATGCCCTTTTTTATAAAGTGTGCAAAGGTAAGAAGTTAAGGCATATCTTCCTGAGGGAAAAGGTGGATTTTAAGACAGAAACAGCCTGTTTTTGGAGGGAAATTCACTCCTGAATCATTAACCATAGTCTTATTTGTCATAAAATCACTACTTAAACTGATTTTGTGTAATTACTGAACCAGGCATAATCACTCTGAAATTGGTCTTTTTAGGTGTTGATTCTCACTAACCTCAACTTTTAACAGCCACTGACCTGCCTGTCTTATTCGTAATTTTGCAACAAATATCTTTTGATGCAAACCATCATTCACAACGCAACCATAATAAACGAAGGCAGGAAGTTTGTTTCTGATATTTTTTTGCGAGATGGAATTATTGAACGTATAGATCCATCCATATCTGTGAAACATAAAGTAGATGAAATTGCAGGTGACGGATTACATTTAATGCCCGGTGTGATTGACGATCAGGTACATTTCAGAGAACCAGGACTTACGCATAAAGCCACCATAGCAACTGAATCTGCAGCTGCAGTAGCAGGAGGAATTACTTCCTTTATGGAAATGCCAAACACCGTTCCCAACACCCTTACACAAAAATTGCTGGAAGAGAAATATCAGTTGGCTGAAAAACAATCCTGGGCAAATTATTCGTTTTTTATGGGTGCCGGCAACGACAATATGGAGGAGTTGCTGAAAACGAATCCTGAAAATGTTTGTGGAGTAAAAGTATTTATGGGCTCTTCAACAGGAAATATGCTTGTAGATAATCCCGTTACTCTCGAACAGATTTTTTCAAAAATACCAATGCTGATTGCTACCCATTGTGAGGATGAGCAAACCATCAGACATAATCTTGAAAAATATAAAGCTGAATTTGGCGACCACCTTCAGGCAAAACATCATCCGCTTATTCGCAGCGAAGAAGCATGCTATCTCTCCAGCTCGCATGCAGTAAGTCTGGCAAAAAAATACAATACACGCTTACACATTTTACATATTTCAACTGCTAAGGAAACCGAACTGTTTGATAACTCAAAACCTTTAGCTGAGAAGCGAATAACTGCTGAAGCCTGCATTCATCACCTGTGGTTTACTGACGAAGATTATTCTGCAAAAGGAAATTTTATCAAGTGGAATCCTGCCGTTAAAACCAAGAATGACAGAGATACAGTTCTGAATGCATTATTGAATAATAAAATAGATGTAATAGCTACCGACCACGCACCGCACACACTCGAAGAAAAACAAAAACCATATATCGAAGCCCCATCGGGAGGGCCACTGGTGCAACATGCTTTGCCGGCAATGCTTGAATTATATCATCAGGGAAAAATTTCACTCGAACAGATTGCAGAAAAAATGTGTCACGCTCCTGCAGTATGTTTCAGAATAAAAAACAGAGGTTATATTCGCGAAGGGTATGCAGCTGATGTTGTGTTGTTCAATTTGCATTCACCCTGGAAAGTTGAAAAAAGTAATTTATTATATAAATGCGGATGGTCGCCATTTGAAGGAACTACTTTCAGCTCTCAGATTTTGCACACTTTTATCAATGGCATTCACGTATATTACAAAGGCAAACTACAACATCAGGGCAAAGGGCAACGATTATATTTTCATACTCATTAACGTAAGATGTATCAACGTAATATTATATTCCTTCTGATCAGTAGTTTTCTGTTTGCATGTTCTGCGAAGAAAGAAAATGCAATAAAGGTTCCTGATGATATTGTTCCGATTGATACTATGGCTGCTATCATGGCAGATATCCATCTTGCAGAAGCTGAAGCAGCAGTTTATCCTTACAGCGATACGGCAGGCACAGTTAATCTGCCGGCTTACTACAGATTTGTTTTCAATAAACATAAAATTGATACTGCTGTATTCGGAAAAAATTTTCGCTATTACGAGAGTCACCCCGAAATCATGCATGAAGTTTACACCAAGGTACTTGAAAACTTAAGCAAGCAACAGGCTGATTATAAAAACAACGATTAATAATTAAATTCTCCCTCTGTAGATTTTATTGTCAGTTTTTTCATTTCAGATTTTTCTACACGACCAATAATTCGAGAATCAATTCCAAAACCTGCAGCTATATGCATCAGACTTTCTGAAATTTTTTCAGGACAGTATATTTCCATACGGTGGCCCATATTGAATACTTTATACATCTCATGCCATGGCGTTTTCGAAGTTTTTTGAATAATCTGAAACAAGGATGGAGTCGGAAACAAATTGTCTTTGATAATATGCAGTTGATCTACAAAATGCAGAATCTTGGTCTGGCCACCTCCGCTGCAATGCACCATACCATGTATTTGGTTACGATGTTGTTCAAGGATTTTCTTTATCAAAGGAGCATAGGTTCTTGTGGGTGAAAGTACTGCCTTTGCAACAGGCATTGTCATTTTCATACTCCCAACAGTTATTTCAATGGTATCAAGTAAACCGAAGGTTCCGGAATAACAAACACTTTCAGGAATTGAAGCGTCAAATGTTTCCGGATATTTTTCTGCAACTGTTTTATTAAAGATATCGTGGCGGGCAGACGTAAGTCCGTTACTTCCCATGCCTGCATTGTAAAAATGCTCATACGTTGCCTGACCATACGATGCAAAACCAACAATAACATCGCCCTCCTGAATCTTTGAGTTGTCCACAACATTACTGCGTTTCATTCGGCAGGTAACAGTGCTGTCCACAATAATTGTTCTCACCAAGTCACCTACGTCAGCTGTTTCGCCTCCTGTTGTATGAATGTTCACACCATGTTTGCGCAGTTCTTCTGTCAGTTCTTCTGTTCCGTTGATAATGGCAGCAATGACTTCGCCCGGTATGAGATTTTTATTTCTTCCAATTGTTGAACTCAGCAAAATATTATCAGTTGCACCAATGCATAACAAATCGTCTATATTCATTACCAGTGCATCCTGAGCTATTCCTTTCCACACACTTATGTCGCCTGTTTCTCTCCAATAAGCATAGGCCAGTGATGATTTGGTACCTGCACCATCGGCATGCATAGCAATACAATAATCCTTATCGTTGCACAGATAGTCAGGAACTATTTTGCAAAATGCCTTGGGAAAAATGCCTTTGTCAATTGATTTTATTGCAGCATGCACATCTTCTTTGTCGGCTGACACACCACGCTGATTATATTTTTCGTTTTTATTCATTGTACGAAAGACCTCTTTACAAAACTAAAAAAGCAACCCATTTGAGGATTGCTTTTTCAGTTTTAATATTAATAATTCTTACTTCTTGGTTTTGGGAACATAATCAGTACTTAACACTCTGAACTCAGTTCTACGGTTATACTGATGTGCTTTCTCCTTCAACTCGTCAGTAGGCAGGTTATTGATAAACTGCTCAGATAATACATCACCGCGTTTAAATGGAGGATAGTTCTGATCATTTTCAACTTCTTTTGAATCTTTTTCACCACGACCTTCCCAACTTAGTCTTGCTTTGTCAACACCTTTGCTCACTAAATAGTTGTAAGCTGCAAGAGCACGGTTATTGGAAAGTCTGAGGTTATAATTATCATCCGCTCTGAAGTCGGTATGTGCAGTAAGTTTAATTGTAATAGTAGGATTATCATCCAATACTTTGATTAAACCATCCAATGCTGTTTTAGATTCTGGACGCAGACTATATTTATCAAGGTCATAGAAAATCTCAGGTAATGCAATTGGTTTCGCAGTTGACTTTAATGGGAAGTCGAAATTCTTTTCAAAATCTTTAGACTCGTCAAGTCCTTTTGTAGAAACTTCTTTAAACTGTGTCAGATAACCGGTAAATGATGCTGAAATTTTGTAATCAACTTCGGGTTTTAATTCATAACGATATGTACCTGCATCCTGAGTTTTAACAGAAAGTTGAGTACCATCACTTCCAAACAATTCAACTGTTGCTCCGGCAATTGGCTCCTGTGTGTCGGTATCATAAACACGGCCATAAACTGCAAAATTAGCAGGAGGAACTACGAAAGAATAAATATCATCAGCACCTTGTCCTCCTGAGCGGCTTGAAGTTAAATAACCGGTAGTTGAAGTATTAAACATCAGTCCAAAGTCATCATAAGATGAGTTGATAGGATATTTAAGATTGGTAACCTGACCCCAGGTGCCATTTTCTGTAATTGCTGTAAAAATGTCCAGTCCACCCATTCCCGGATGTCCGTTTGATGAGAAATACATTTTTCCGTTAGGAGCAAGGTAAGGGAACATTTCATCACCTGCAGTATTAACAGATGAAACATTCACAGGTGTTCCCCAAGTGCCATTCTCATTCTTAATCATCCAAATGTCTTTTCCGCCAAGTCCTCCCGGCATATCAGAAGCAAAATACATTGTCGTTCCGTCTTCAGAAAGGGTAGGTTGTCCGCAAGTGTAGCTGTCGCTGTTGAATGGAAGCAATTCTCCTTCACTCCATTTTGAACTGTCGTAAGTTGATTTGTAAATTTTACACTGTCCTTCCTGTCCTTTAACATCACTCTTCTTACAGCGTGTGAAATACATTACATTTCCTTTTGCATCAAAAGTCATTGCACCTTCTGAAGCGTCAGTGTTAATGACATCACTTATCGGAGTTGGAATACTCCATTTGCCATTATTATCGAGTGTTGATTTGAAAATGTCGAAAAACTTTTCACCATACCAGGCATCATTCTTATTTCCTGAAGCTTCAGCACGTGAAGAAGTAAAATACAGGGTGTTTTTATCAAGATTAGAAACTGCTACTGCAAAATCGAAATACTTCGTATTTAATGCTGCTACATTTTCTACTTTATATTTAGTTGGTTTATCAACCCACTGCTGTGCTGTTTCGGATGAAGTGGCTCCATTTGTGCCCCGTTCGTCACCCGGCTCCAATACTTTAAAAGCATTAAACTGAGCTACCGCTTCATCATAGCGTCCGTTATTTTTCAGCGCCTGAGCATATTTTAAAACTGCATCAGGATTTTTTCCATTGGCTTTAACTGATTTTTCGTACCAATTCAAGGCTTCGGCAGCATTACTCATTTTGCTGTAGCATTCAGCAGCTTTATAGGCAGCCTCAGCTTTTACCGTTTTGTCCTTAATTTTAGCATAAGCTTTCTTGTATAAGTCAGCTGCAGGAGCATATTTTCCTGAGTTGAAAGCTTTGTCTGCTTTTGCTGTTTTGCTTTTCTTGGCTTTGGCGGCATCCATGGTTGTTGCAGAAAAGATGCAGGCAAGGCTTAATAGTATTAAAGATAACTTCTTCATAATAATTTTTATGGTGAATAATAAACAATACTGCTTATCAGCGCAAAGAAAAAAAGAATTTCGTTTATATCAAAAACAATCTTAAAAAAGATGTTCTTTTCTTGCACCCTACCCTTTTAATGCTGATAAATATCAGAGGACTGTCCCTTAAAATCTTAATGTGAAATTATAATTTTATTGGTTGAAACAATCTTGTCGTTTACAGTAAAACGGTAAAAATAACAACCATTGGCTAACAGATTACCGGCATTATCGGTTCCGTCCCAGGTAAATTCATTATATCCATTAAGTTCCTTGTTGTTCAATAAGGTGAAAACCTTTTTTCCCAAAATATTATAGAATTCTACTGATACCTTTGAGCGACCATTGATATTTATTGAAAACGTTGTATTTGTTCGTAATGGATTATTGCTGTGTGTAATAGAACTAATATTGTTTTGGAGATTATTCAAACCCACATTGCAAGTCGAAACAACCAAACCATAGCCAATATTTGGTGCTGATGAAAATGGGTTTGATAGAGGGTTATCAATCGTTATACTTCCGTGATTACAAGTTCCAGTAAAAATAGTACTTGATGAATTGCGGAAATTGATAGTAAAGCTATAAATAGTAGCATTGCCGGGCATAAGAGTGCCGTTAAAGTCCTTAAATATCTGATACGGATTGAAGCATATTTCCCAGATTCCTGTAGAAGTCTGATAAAGCGGATATAAGTTCAACTGATTTGCATCGGCAAAATAACTTGGTGCAGCACCCGGGTTGGTTGTATTGGCTCCGGCATAAAGATATACCCCCGTTGACGCATTTAAAGGACTCGGACAAACAGTAGCATTATAGGTAAGTCGGAATATCTGAGCCTGAGTAACTGAACTGATTAAAATGGCTGTAAAGAAAAGTAATAGTTTATTCATAAATTTAATTTTTGCAAAGATAACTCTTTGACCGTTTCAATTCTAATAAACTTTACAAAATCCTATCAAATGCAAAAGGCCGGGATTTCTCCCAGCCCTTAACCTAAAAACAGAAAATAAACCGCATCTTTACTTTGTTTCCAAAGTTTCCGGAAGTTTCTCCAGAATTTTATCTTTATCCAGTGTCATCAAATTATTATATGAATCACTGTAATATTTTACCTGTACACATTTTTCAAGAACATCAGTAACCTCAGCCACCTGCCTTCCACCTGCATTTGGCAAATCGAACATCACTTTATCGCCTTTCTTCAAATTGGTCATACGTTGTTCAAATCGGATACGAAATAATAGTACTCAACTATAATTACAACACAGAAAGTAATAATTGAGCAAAAAACAGCCAAAAAGCGGGTTGTTTTATAAATAGTTTTATCAGCCCTCAAATATTACCTTCTTTGAATAATTGCATATTACTGATTTGATGCAGCAAGAATAAAACAAATCTGTTACTTTGCAAGTGATAACGTATGGTAAAGTACTTTTCACTGACAATAACCGGTTTGCTTTTAACGCTGACGGCATTTACGCAGCCTCAGTCTTTTCTTTCTGAGGAAAGTCTGGGCATTGAAAATGATTATTCTGTTGAAGTGTACAATACCGAAAGCGGACTTCCACAAAATTCTGTTATAGCTATCCATCAATCTTCAGACGGGTATTTATGGTTTTCCACCTTCAGCGGTATCGTGCGCTTTGACGGGATAAGTTTTAGAATATTCGGCCAGAACGAAATCAAAGGATTATTATCTAATAGTGTTGTATCCATTCAGGAAGATAAAAACAATCAGTTGTGGTTTCTTGATGATATTGGTCATCTTGTAAAATATGACGGTAAGACATTCTCCGGGTTTGAAAAATCATTTGAAAATATAACTATCACTTCCTTTTGTTTTGCTGATGACGGAAATTTATATGTATCCACTACAAACAATGAAATTTATTATGTAAATGCAAATGTCCTTGATTTTATTACCCGCATCAATCAGGCCAGTGTCAGCTTTATAAAAGCCGGCAAAAACAATAGTGTGCTGGTAGCTTCTACCGATGGTTTATATGAATTAAAAAACAACAAATTGTCGAGAAATGAACTTGTGCCTCATAGCATGATTACAGGGATGAGCTACGATGCTGATAACTTTTTATGGATTGCATCAGCTGCAGGGGTGTATAGAGTCAGTGATACCAAAGCTGTACAAATACAATTACCTGATGAAAGTGATCATTACCTAAAAGTGTTTGTAGATCGCCAAAACCGTAAATGGATATACAAAGGGTCGGAAGGAATTTACCTTTCCGATAACGAAGAGTTTACACAACTCACTGAAGAATCCGGTTTATCTTCTAATTCCATCAATTTTATATATCAGGACAGAGAAAACAATATTTGGGTAGGAACTAACAATGCCGGTGTAAACAAATTATCATACAAGGTTTTTAAGACCATTTCGGTTGAGGACGGATTGATAGCTGATGGAGTAGCACCTATCATCAAAACCTCTTCGGGAATTATTTATGCAGGGAATAACTGCGGAGGTGTCAATAAAATTATTGAAGGAAAAATCATCAAACTCATCATCCCCAAAGCCAACGACTGTGTTTGGTCTCTACTCGAAGATAAAGAAGGTAATTTATGGATTGGCACATTTGGAGATGGCTTGTTTAAATTTCGAAATGATGTTCAAATAGAGCAGTATGATAAAAGAAATAGTGCTTTGGACAATGTGGTATTATCATTATTTCAGGATAGTCGTGGTACAATTTGGGTTGGAACTGATAAAGGAATTTTCACCATCAAAAACGATTCAATTGCTTCATTCAAAAGTGATATAATCAAGTCCAAGATCTGCTACTTTGTTGAAGACTCTAACAAAAACATCTGGGTTGCGAGCAACAACGGACTTATAAAAATTTCCGGAAATAATGTAAACATATACACAACCTACAACGGCCTTCCGAGCAACACGCTTCGCTCTTTGTATTTTGATGACAACAACACTCTTTGGATAGGAACAATTGGAGGCGGTTTCTGCAGATATAAAGATGGGAAATTCACAGCCTTGAAAAATATCCCTGAACTTTCTAACTCCGATGTGTTTTGTATAGCTGAAGATAATCTGCAGGATTTTTGGTTTACAACCAACAAAGGTATTTACAGTATAAAAAAATATGATCTTAATAATTATGCTGACCTTAAAACTGCAACTGTTACTTTCCGATTTTTCGACCGAAAAGACGGATTGAAAACCAATGAATTCAACTCAGGATTTCAGCCAAACTTTCTGAAAGAAGACGATACTCATTTTATGTTTCCAACCATAAAAGGTATAACTCTTCTTAACACGCGCAGGATTATTACTAATGATTATTTACCACGTGTTATTATCGAGAAAGTAAAAGCCGATGATAAAGAATTTACAGCTATAGACTCCTTACAATTGTCGGAAACAGTTCATTCTCTTGAAATAAATTACACCGCTCCCAGTTTTACCAATCCACAAAAAATTTATTTTCTGTATAAGCTCGAAGGGCACGATATAGAATGGAGTGCTCCAACAACTGAACGGTCTGTTAAATATTTCAATATTAAACCCGGAAATTACTCATTTAAAGTTAGAATTTACGGCATCTTTGGCTCTGATAAATCCATCAAAATTGCTGTGCCAATTCCTGCTTACAGAAGCAATTGGTTTCTGGCATTTATTTACGTTGCTGCTATCGCCTTATTAGGATTAATTACATACTTACGTATAAAGTACATTCGCAAACAGGAAAAAAATAAAACAGAAATCAATAAAAAACTGGCAGAGTTTGAATTAAAAGCACTTCAGGCACAAATGAACCCTCATTTTCTATTTAATTGCCTCAACACCATTAAATATTTTATTACCACCAACAATCCTTCTGCTGCCAATAAATACCTCACCAAGTTCTCCAAATTATTACGAATGTTTTTGGATCATTCCACTACAAACACCGTTACCCTGGAAGAAGAAATAAATCTGCTGCGACTTTATATTGAGCTGGAGCAAATGCGCTTTGACGAGGGCTTTAATTTTCATCTGCAGGTGGATGATTCCATAGATTATAAAAACACCGAAATTCCGTCAACCCTTTTTCAACCATTTGTGGAGAATGCCATCAATCACGGACTGTTAAATTTAAACCGGAAAGGCAATTTAACCCTTATCTTTGAGCAGGAAAATGAAGTAATTAAAGGGATTGTTGATGATGACGGAATAGGAAGAAGTAACTCCGCAAAACTTAAACAGAAGAAGGCTGTTACTCATATTTCCCGAGGTACTCAACTGATTGATGAACGGATAAAAACTTTAAACTATATTCGTCCGCAATCAATTGAAATTGAAATAATAGATAAAACAGATGAACATAACAATCCGGCAGGTACACGCGTAATAGTCACCATACCGGTAATAAAATAACAAATTATGTTACAGACACTCATAGTTGATGACGAAAAACGTGGACGTGAATTATTAAAAATGATTCTTACGACCAATTGTCCTGATATAAAGTTAATAGGAGAAGCATCTAATATCAAAGAAGCACACCAGTTAATCCTGCAACACGAGCCCGATTTAGTATTACTCGACATTGAAATGCCGGGAGGCACAGGATTCGATTTGCTTTCCAAATTTGATGAGGTAAATTTTGATGTAATTTTTATCACAGCTTTTGACAAATATGCAATCAAAGCCATCAAGTTTTCGGCAATGGATTACATTTTGAAACCTGTTGATGAGGAAGAACTGGTAAAAGCAATTAAAAGAGCTGAGGAAAACTATAACCGTAAAAACAACAAAGAACGTGTCGGGAACCTGATCAGCAACACGCAAAAACCTGTTCCTCATCAGAAAATAGGCTTAACCTCAGGAGAAGGTCTGGAATTTATTGAGATAAAAAACATTTTGCGTTGTGAAGCTGATGGTAAATACACTTCTGTGTTTCTGACAGATGGTAAAAAATTGCTGGTAAGTAAGAACCTCAAAGAATTTGAAGAACTCCTAACTGAATATAATTTTTTCAGAATACATCATTCTCATCTGGTAAACCTTGATTTCATCAAGAAATACCAAAGTGGCCGTGGAGGATATGTGGTGATGAGTGATGGCAGCACTATCACAGTGTCGCAACGCAAAAAAGATGATTTTCTCAGCAGTCTGAAAAAAATCTGATTTATGAACAAACCCTTTGTAATGTTTGCTGTTGAGAGAGCATAACTGTATTTTCGCGGCACATTTATAAAAAGGATGAATACAAGAGCCTTTATCACCATATTCTTATTTGTTGCCCTCGGTATAGGTTGCAAACCTGACGGAGGTAATAAAAAGGTGGATCCTGAATTGATAAACAATCCTGTATCGGCTACTGCAACAGCTGACACAGCAAAAATTCCTGTTTTTGAATTTGAGACAGAAAACCATGAGTTTGGATCCATTAAGGAAGGCGATGTTGTAAGTTTTGATTTCAAATTTAAAAACGTTGGCAAAGCTCCGCTCATCATCACTCAGGCAAGTGCCAGCTGCGGTTGCACTGTTCCTGAATACTCCAAAGATCCTGTTGCTCCAGGGGAAAATGGATTTATCAAAGTAACCTTTAACAGCGAAGGCAAGCACGGAATGACTTCAAAAACCGTTACCCTGCTGGCCAATACAACCCCTAACACCAAGGTATTAACAATAAGTGCAGATATAACTAAAAAAGACAACTAATGACAGCGACTATTCTATTACAGTCATCAGGAGGAGGCATGGCTATGCAACAACTGCTGATGCTGGGACTGATTGTTTTAATCATGTATTTTTTCATGTTGCGCCCTCAGATGCGCAAAGTGAAAATTGAAAAACAATTTAAAGAAAGTATCAACAAAGGCGACAAAATTGTTACCATTGGCGGCATTCATGGTAAAATAATTGAAATTGCAGAAACCACTTTTCTCATTGAAATAGACAACAATGTGAAAATAAGAATTGAAAAAAGTGCAGTGTCTGCTGAAGCATCCAAACAATTTCAGAAGCCTGCTGATAAAAAATAAAGATATTGCCTGGTGATACACTGAATAAATTCAAATGGAAGGGCAACAATTCATTGCCTATATTTCTTATTTGTGTTTTTATATCAGTAGTATTCTGGATTCTCTATTCTTTAAACAAAACTTTTACTTATCAGGTAAACTATTCACTTGCTGTAACCAATGTGCCTTACAGCAAGCGGGTTATTAATGATATTCCCGACAAAGCAGCAATAACTGTTAAAGCAAGAGGTTTTGAACTGCTGTGGTTTTTATTAAACCGACAACGAAAAGAAATGGTCATTGATGTAAATGCTTATCATGCTTCTGACGATATTATTTATGTAGGACTGTTGCAGGCTTTTCAAAGTAATTTCAAAAACAAGTCTAATGCATTTGAAATTGTTTCTGTAGCACCCGATTCACTCGTATTATTTTTCTCTGCAAAATACTTTAAAAAAGTTCCGGTTCGAACAGATGTCATTTATGATGTCCGTAAAAACTTTGGGCTATATGGAAAACCAATAACCACTCCTGACAGCATTTTTATTTCAGGCGAAAAATCTATTGTTGACACTATTACGGAAGTAAAAACAGAACATGTAGAATTCAAAGCTCTTGACAAAGACCTGAAAACACGCCTTACTCTTTTATCACCATCAAAAGATATAAGGCTTTCAGAAAAATCGGTTGCACTGATAATTCCTGTAGATGAGTTTATTGAGAAATCGGTAGTCGTCCCATTAAGTTATAAGCAACTGGGCGCACGGAAAATTCTGCTCATGCCGGATAGAGTAACCATAACTTATAAAGTACCGCTGAAATATATTGACACGATAAGCGAAGATGCTTTCAGTGTTCAGTTAAATGCAAAGGGCTTTTTGGAAAAAGGGCGATTGGCAGTGGATATAAAATCTTCACCTGCACATACTACTGTGAGCGCCATTATGCCTGCTACAGTAGATTACTATATCGAAAAATAATGAAAGCTGTTGGCATTACCGGTGGAATAGGTTCAGGGAAAACATTTGTTGCAAAGTTGTTTCACGAGTTGGGCATTCCCGTTTATGATGCTGATTCGGCTGCGAAAATGCTGATGCATAACAACCCAATTTTGAAAAATGAGTTGCAACAACTGCTGGGTAAAGACATCTATTCATCTGACGGAAATCTGAATCGTAAAAAAATGTCAGAGCTTATTTTTAATGATTCAACACTGAGGTTAAAAGTGAATGCACTGGTTCATCCTCAGGTGCAACTTGATTTTGAAAAATGGATTACTGAACAGAAAGCACCTTTTGTACTGAAAGAATCTGCAATACTTTTTGAAGCTGGTGCCGACAAAGGACTTGATACGGTAATTTGTGTGACAGCACCGAAAGAACTAAGGATTAAACGTACTGTAGAAAGAGACAAAATTGATGTTGCCAAAGTAAACACTATAGTTCAGTCTCAAATGGACGATGAGTTGCGAAATAAAAAATGTGCCTTTGTGATATTGAATGACGGTAAAGCTGCTTTGCTGCCTCAGGTATTAGCCGTACACGAAAAAATTCTGAATGGCTGAAATTAATTAGTTTTTATTGCAGAGATACAGTCATCACTGATAATTGCACTTTGCTATTTCTTCTCTACACGTGTTGATACTGTTTTATCAGCATTGGTTTGCTCCGAAAGTTCCACTGCAATTTTGTAAACTTTGTCTTCCTGAAGCGTAATACGATAGTAGCCATCGTTACCAAAAAGCAACCGGGCAATATTTGCTTTGAGCTGATTGCTGATTAATGATTTTGAACTTGCAATATTCTTTTCATCCGGACGAATTTTATTGCTGACGGCATAGGCAATAAAATCGCTGAACAATTTGGGTTCTGTTTTAAAATTTTTCTCATACTGCTCAAGAGTTTTATAAACTCCTAACAAATTACGATTGTGATCAACATAATCATAACAAAACTTTGAAACAATTCCGAATGCAAAAACTGCGCGCGAAAATTCGTTGTCTGAAGTGGTATCAATAGGAACAAAAATATCAGGCATGATTCCTCCACCGCCATATACGATTTTTCCTCCCGGAGTTTTATATTTCAGAGAATCGTTAAAATGAGTACTGTCTGCATTAATCATCTCACCATGCTTGTAACGTTCTATCACCTCGTCATCATAAGCAAGTGTACCATCGGTATATGGTTTTTGAATACTTCTGCCTGTTGGAGTATAGTATCGTGCTACCGTAAGCCGCATTGCTGAGCCATCCGGAAATAAAGTTTGCTCCTGTACAAGGCCTTTACCAAATGAACGTCTTCCAATAATTTCAGCTCTGTCCCAATCCTGAAGTGCGCCACTTAAGATTTCAGAAGCTGATGCCGAACCTTCATCAATCAGGACAAATAACTTTCCGTTTTCGAAAGTGCCTTCACCGTTGGAATAGTATTCTTTGCGTGGACGAGCTTTACCCTGAGTATAAACAATCAGCTTTTTCCCTTTAAGAAATTCATTGGCAAGTGCAGTTGCTGCATCCAGATAACCTCCCGGATTACCTCGTAAATCAATAATCAGATTTTTTGCTGACTGTTCCTTCAGTTTATTCAATGCATCCATAAACTCCTCATAGGTATTGGCTGCAAACCGCGAAATTTTGACATAGCCAGTATTAGGCGATGCCATGAATGCTGTTTCAATACTTCTGATTGGAATCTTACCTCTGACAATGGTAAAATCGAGTAACTTACTTAATCCGCTTCTTTTCACTTTTATGGCCACCTTGGTTCCCTCCTGTCCTCTCAGGTATTTAAAAACATCTTCGTTTTTAATTCCTATCCCTGCCACATTTTTTCCATCTACTTCGACAATGCGGTCACCGGGCCTAAGGCCAATTGTTTCTGATGGTCCGCCTGCAATGGTTGACACCACCATGATGGTGTCATTTTGAATGTGAAACTCAATACCTATTCCTTCAAAATTTCCTTCCAAAGGTTCGTTGACAGATTTAAGCTCGTCAGCAGGAATATAGGATGAATGAGGGTCGAGGTTTTGAAGTATCTGGGTAATGGTATTATCTACTATCTGGTTTTGATTGATAGTATCTACATACTCCTGACGGATGTAATTGATTACATCATTTATTTTGTTGAATCCTGAAGGTGTGCTTCGGCTGAATAAAATATTGCGGCTTCCATTGAAAGAACCATTCAGCGATACACCAATAACAATACCTGCAGTAATGAATAATGCATACCATAATGGTCTAAAATTTTTGCGTTGTTCAGAATCCATTATTTAGTAATTGTATGAAAATCGGTTGTGGGTTGATACTGCACAACTTCTACATGAAACTGCCTGAGAAAATCCACACCTTCGTCAGAAGCAATTCCCTTGTACTGTGCATAAGAGTTCAGAAAAATAACTTTCTTAATACCTGATGTAAACACAACCTTGGCACATGCCAGACATGGCGAAAGTGTAACGTAAAGCGTAGCACCTTCAACCGACACATTGTTTTTGGCAGCATATAAAATTGCATTCTGTTCTGCATGAATTGCAAGAGAACATCCACCTTTGCTGTCGCGAGGGCAACCGGTATCAGGCCATTCCTGATCGCAATTATGAGTGCCTGCGGGCGGACCGTTGTAGCCTAAAGAAATAATTCTTGTATCCTTGGTGAGCACAGCACCTACCTGCATTTTTACACAGTGCGATTTGCGGGCAAGCGTTTGTGCCAAATCCATATAAATATCGTCAAAACCGGGAACGTTCATACGTGTAGCGCTCATGATTAAAAACAAAGCCTCCTGCCCGAAGGTTTAGGAAGGAGGCTTAAGATTAGTACCCGGAGCCGGGATCGAACCGGCATGAGGTTTAGCTCACTGGTGTTTGAGACCAGCGCGTCTACCAATTCCGCCATCCGGGTAAGTGTGTTGTGCATTTAAAGAACGTTTTCAAAGCAACGTGCCATGAAAATGAGGCTGCGAAAATAGAAAAATTCATTGAAACATAAAGTGTCTATCGGACAATTTGATGAAAGACTACAAAGTATGTGAAGATTTGCGCACTTGCTATGAATTTAATGGTGAGAAAACGATAACTAAAAGTTCCAAAGATGTTACCATTACTGAATAAATCCTAAGCTAAAGTCAATTATTTGAGCTACGCCCCCTATCAATGAACACAACAGTTCTATCGTGCATCAGATTATAGATATATTCATTCTTAAAAGTTTTGCAAATTTGTCGGAAATTAAAGAACTTTATAGATAAGGTGTGACTTTAAGTTTTATTGAACAAGACTAAAATGCTACAAAGCGAGCTTTTATTTTTAAGTATGAAAACATTTATATGATCTATGCAGATAATATTCATTATTTTAACCAGCTAAAAATATTTCGATTCAATGCCTAAGATTTACGATAATATAGAAAACCACCTGACAATAGACACACCGACAAAAGCAGACGAAAAAACTTTGCAGAAATTGAGCCAACAAATGACTGACAAAAAAGTAGTTGTAAAACTGCATTTGCATTACACACTTCACGCTAAATTGTATTTGGCTTAGAAGTAGAACAAATTGAGTTCATCAAATCTTATGATAATAAATATAGATTGACAAAAGATAGCGAAGACGAAGAATGAAAGAGCAACAAAAAATATCCATCCGTTTTTTCAACGACCGTGAGGTGCGTGCTGTTTGGGATGATGCTCATGCCAAATGGTGGTTTAGCGTGTTGGATATTGTAGGTGTGCTGAACGAAGAACCCGACTATGCAAAAGTCCGCAACTATTGGAAATACCTAAAAGCCAAACTCAGGAAGGAAAACCATCAGTTGGTTAGTGCCACTACCCAACTGAAGCTAATGGCAGCTGATGGCAAAAAATACAATACAGATATGTTGGACAGTGCCGGGATTGTTGAGCTATGCAAAAACTTCCCCAACAACAAGGCAATGAATTTTTTGGATTGGTTCTTATACAGCGACACCAGTATTGACGGGCAAAGCAAGAAAAAAGCCTACACCCTTTTTGAAAGCAATTTAATCAATAAGTTTGAAGTGGGCACAACCAAAGGTTTACAGCAAATACACGCTTATCTATTTGGCGGTTTGTATGATTTTGCAGGACAAATCAGAGAGAAAAGTATTTCAAAAGGAGGCTATCAGTTTGTATATGCACAGCACTTAAAAGATAAATTGAAACAAATAGATGCGATGCCGCATACCACACTTGAAGAGATTATCTTAAAGTATGCTGAGATGAACAAAGCACATCCCTTTATGGAAGGCAATGGCAGAAGTACAAGGATATGGCTGGATTTGATGCTGAAAAAGCACCTGAAAAAATGTGTGGATTGGAGCAAGATAAAAAAAGATGATTATATGAATGCTATGATAATTAGCACTGTTGATAGTAGTGTATTACAGCAGCTCTTAAAAACTGCATTAACTCCCAAAATTAATGACAGGGAAATGTTTATGAAAGGCATTGACTATTCCTACTACTACGAAGAATGATAAAAAATTTCAACTACACTCAATTATGCAGCCGGGTTTCGGCTACGCTCAACCTATGAAAGGCTACATGTACATATTGAAATGCTCAGACGATAGTTACTACGTAGGCAGTACAAATAATCTTGAACTACGATTGGCACAACACCAAGCAGGTAAAGGAGCTAATCATACCAAAAAGCATCTACCGGTTGAATTAGTTTATTATGAAGAGTATAGTAGAATAGATGTTGCATTTTACAGAGAAAAACAAGTTCAGGGTTGGAGCAGAAAAAAGAAAGAGGCTTTAATTGCAAACAGACCAGAAGATTTACATTTATTGGCAGCATGTAAAAATGAAAGCCATTTTTCAAACCGGTGGTTTCGGCTTCGCTCAACCACCGAGCGAATCAAAACCACCGACAAAACTGAAACCACTCACAAAACTGAAACCACCGATTCCGAAACCACCAAAGGAATCGAAATCACTGAAGAAAACGAAACCACCGAGCGAAGTGAAAACATCGATTCCGATTTGGTGATTGAGCGAAGCCGAAATCACCATGTATAAACTTCTCGACACCGAACGATTGCACATAAGACCACTTGAGATTGGAGACAGCAACTTTATGCTCCAATTGCTGAATACTCCCGGTTGGTTGCAGTTTATTGGCGACAGAAATGTGCATGACAAACTTGAGGCTGAAAATTATATCCGTAAAACCCTTGATAATCCCTTATATTTTTGCAGCGTATTTGAACTCAAAGAAACTCGTCAGCCAATAGGTGTGATTTCATTTTTGCACAGAGCCAATCAACAGTTTCCGGATATCGGGTATGCCATGTTGCCTGCATTTGAAAAAAAGGGCTTTGCCTTTGAAGCCTGTAGCAATTATCTGAATGAAATTAAAAAAGAAAAAATTGCTCCTAAGGTAATTGCCATCACCTTGCCTTCCAATAAAAATTCAATAAGACTGATTGAAAAACTGGGGTTGAAGTTTGAAACTACTTTTACTGAAAATACCGAAGTACTAAACATTTACTCCATCACCTTTGACGGTAGCGCATCCGTTTAACCTCGTACAACTACTGATATCAACTTAAAACAGCAATTCAACTCAAAAGACTCCTTTCTGCTAATCAATAGAAAATGAGAGTAATATAACCGAAATTAGCAGGATTTAGTCCTTCATAAAAATTCAGTAAAACGCTTTGACAATAGGCAAATTTTTACTTTCTTTGCAGCCCTTTCAGAATCCCCAATCATGGCAAGAGAAGTTAAATTGTTTTCAGGTGAAGCTACACGCTACCTTGCTGAAAATATAGCACTTAGTTATGGACTACCCCTGGGTGATGTAGAAGTATCGCGATTCAGTGATGGTGAATTTTCGCCCTATTTTGAAGAAACGGTACGAGGTTGCGATGTGTTTATCATTCAATCCACTTTTGCACCTACCGACAATTTGTTTGAATTGTTGCTGCTCATTGATGCTGCCAAGCGAGCTTCAGCACATTATATCACAGCGGTAATTCCTTATTTTGGCTTTGCACGCAGCGACCGTAAGGATAAACCCAGAGTGGCAATTGCCAGCAAACTGGTAGCTAATCTGCTAACTGCGGCCGGAGTGACAAGAGTGATGACCATGGACCTTCATGCGCCACAGATTCAGGGATTTTTTGACGTGCCTGTAGATCACTTAGACGCATCTTCCATCTTTGTTCCGTATATCAAAAGTCTAAATCTCCCTAACCTGCTGATAGCAGCACCGGATATGGGCAGTGTGCATCGCTCACGTGAATATGCAAAATTCTTCAATGCTGAAATGGCCATCTGCGATAAACACCGCAAACGTGCCAATGAAGTTGCCAGCATGCAGGTGATTGGAGATGTTACTGGAAAAGATGTGATATTGGTGGATGATATTGTGGACACTGCAGGAACACTTACCAAAGCTGCAGAGTTGTTGGTAGAGAAAGGTGCAAACTCAGTGCGTGCATTCTGTACGCATGCAGTGCTTTCAGGAAAAGCTTATGAAACGATTGAAAATTCAAAGCTTACTGAACTTATCGTTACAGATACCATTCCATTACGAAAAAAATCTTCGAAAATTATTCAGCTGTCCACAGCCGAATTGTTTTCGTATGCAATACGCAGGGTGTATGAGTATTCATCCATCAGCAATTTGTTTGTTAAATCTTAAATTTAAATATCAATACAATGAAATCATTAACGATTAAAGGTACCAAAAGAGTAGGCCTTACAAAGCAAGAGTTGAAGAAACTCCGTGCCGATGGTAAAGTACCATGCGTGATATACGGTGGGAA
Source organism: Bacteroidota bacterium (assembly GCA_019136655.1). Classification (GTDB taxonomy): domain Bacteria; phylum Bacteroidota; class Bacteroidia; order AKYH767-A; family OLB10; genus OLB10. The sequence continues at coordinate 58,115 of JAGVTU010000001.1, read as the reverse complement.
AGAAAATGTGCACTTCAGCACAACGGCATTAGAACTTCGTGACCTGGTATATACACCCAGCGTTTACACGGTTAATCTTGATATAGATGGAGAACAACGTCAGGCAGTGATGAAAGATTTGCAGTTTCATCCTGTAACTGATAAAATTCTGCATGTTGATTTTCTTGAACTTGACAACAACAAACCGGTTTCTGTTGCTGTTCCTGTAATTATCAAAGGAAGTTCTGAAGGTGTTAAACAAGGAGGAAAACTTATTCAGAAAATGCGTAAGATGAACATTCGCGCATTGCCTTCTCACCTTCCTGATGCCATTGAAATAGATGTTACACCTTTGGGAATTGGCCAGGCTGTAAAAGTATCTATGGTACAGCGTGAGAACATTACTTTACTTGATTCACCAAATAATATTATTGTTGCCGTGCGTACTACGCGCAACGTTGCCGAGGAAACTCCGGCAGCTGCTGCAACTCCTGCACCTGCTGCCGCTGCTGCAGAGGCGAAACCGGCAAAATAAATTTGTCATTGCATTTCAAAGCCGGGTATAACTATATCCGGCTTTTTATTTTAAACCACATCAATGTCTAAATATTTAATAGCAGGATTAGGAAACCCCGGTGCCGAATATGCAGGCACACGACACAACATTGGCTTTGGTGTGGTTGATTTTATTGCCCAACAGCACGAGTGTAGTTTTGTAAGCAGCCGCTACGCACATATATGTGAATGGCGTCATCGCGGCAAACCGGTATTGCTGATTAAACCCACTACTTATATGAACCTAAGTGGAAAAGCAGTGCAATACTGGATGCAGGCAGAAAAAATTTCACCGGAAAATATTCTCATCATAACAGATGATATCGCCTTGCCATTTGCAACACTTCGCCTGCGCGCCAAAGGAAGTGATGGCGGACATAACGGACTGAAGAGTATTGCCGAATGTTTGGGCCACACACAATTTGCACGTTTGCGTTTTGGTGTGGGCAACGATTTTCCAAAAGGACGACAAGCAGATTATGTTTTAGGAAAATGGACTGCTGAAGAACTTACAGCAATTCCTGAAAAACTAAAACTTGCAGAAGACATAGTGAAAAGTTTTATCGGTCATGGCATCACCAGAACCATGAACGATTTTAATAAAAGATAAAGCCGTGAGCCTGTTGAAGTGAATAAAAAATTTTATCTAACAAAAAATCTGATTCCGTAACATCAGGCAATACTCATCAGCAACCTTACTCCTACAATACCAAGGCAAACAGCCAACGCTTTTACTATAATCGTATTTTTTACTCTGTGTGAGAAATAAGCTCCCCCTTGTGCCCCTGCAATCACACCGGCACATAACCAAACCACCAGATGCAAAATATGGCTGTCGGCATAATTCCCTCTTATGGCATGAACAATTACACTGATGCTTGCCATTATCGCTAGAATAAAATGAGATGTTGCAGTGGCAATATGAACAGGAAAACTCAACCAGTTGACCATGGCAGGAACATGAATAATACCTCCTCCTATTCCGAGTAATGGTGAAATAAATCCAACCATAATGCTGATAAGAATTCCAACATATTTATTGTAAGCATAATGATACGTCACGTTGTGTTTATCGGTGAGTGTACGCTCTGTGAGGTGTGGCTGATTGGTGAATGTGTCTGTTACCGTTTTTTGAGGTTTTGCTCTTACAAATAAAAAAATTGCAAGCAGCAGCAGAATGATACCAAACACAAAACTGAAAATATGTGTGGGAATATATTCGGTAAGAAAAACACCGAGCACCGACCCGGGAATAGTAAACAGTGTAAATAAAATTCCGGCTTTAAAATCAACTCTTCCTGAACGTGCATAAGCTATGGAACCTGAAAGAGCATTACAGGCAACTACAGCAAGTGAAACAGCAGTAACGATTTCGGGAGTGAGCTCGCGATGAGTAAAAAGCAGCAATGGCACTAATAAAAATCCTCCTCCTGCACCAATCAGTGTTCCTATAAAACCAATCAGCAAACCTGTAGCTAACAAAACCAGTGCATGATCCATAAACTGTCTTCAAAGATAGAGATACTTAAACACTTCACCGGCACTGCGTAATAGTAGGAAGGATTTCACAAAAGTTATCAGTGAATATTTTAGTCAACTGATGATGCAGCATCAGGTAAATGATAAAAAGACAACTTTAAATTTATTATTTTTGCAGACCCATTAAAATCAATCACACCGTTCGGGGTGTAGCGCAGCCCGGTAGCGTATCAGCATGGGGTGCTGGTGGTCGCTGGTTCGAATCCAGTCACCCCGACACAAGCAAAAAGTCCCGCATCATGCGGGATTTTTTGTTCTGCAACTTCTGATTTCCGGTTGAACATTAAGTTGTGGATATTATTTAGAGATAAAACACATTTCCTATACATTGACTTTATACTTTTCGCCATTGTAGAATATGGCACTGAGCAGAATTTGGTCGTATATGATTTTATTTGCTATTGCAGTAGCGGCTTACCGTTATGTGCAGGGCGATAAAAACATTTTTAACGACATGGTTACGGAGAAAAAACTGCAGGAAGGCGAAACTTTCCAGCAGGTAAACTACTACATGCCCGATACTGCTATCACTTTATCTGCAACATCAAAACAACTGCAAAAAGCCAACTGGAAAGTAACAGAGAATTTTTCGAAGGCACAGTTTATTGTTGTTCCCGCATCAGCAGAAAATACTTTTCGCGAACAACTCACACAAAAACTTTCTGCCATAAAAATTATTCAGCTGAAAGACCTGGATTCACAGGTTAACTCATCACAATTGGTTTATACAGAAGATGAGTATCATGGCAACTTCAAAACCACGCATAACCTTTTGAGTGCAGATGTGATTGTAACTACCGCTCAAAACACCGATTCACTCCGTCAAAACTGGATAGCCATCAGTCAGCAACAAAAAATTATTGAAGCTTCCAAGATATTTCTTTGGCTTCCGAAAAATATTGACGGCATTTTCGAAACAGGAAAATTTGCAGTAAACATTGCCATTGGACTGATAGGCACACTTGCCTTATTCATGGGTTTGCTGAATATTGCCGAACGTGCAGGAGGAATATCTGTTATCAGCAGAATCATCAGTCCTTTTCTGAGTAAACTGTTTCCTTCTTTGCCTAAGGACCACAGTTCATTCGGACACATGGTGATGAATTTTTCTGCCAACATGCTTGGGCTTGATAATGCAGCCACACCCTTTGGGCTGAAAGCCATGCAAAGTCTTCAGGAAATAAATCCCGATAAAGACCGTGCCAGCGATGCACAAATTATGTTTCTTGCATTGCATGCAGCAGGACTTACCCTCATTCCTGTATCCATCATTGCAGTAAGAGCAGCCAATGGTTCGCACAATCCCAATGAAATATTTATCCCTCTGATGCTGACAACTTTTGTGTGTACACTTACAGCATTAATTCTCACTTCACTCAAACAAAAAATAAATCTGCTGCAGCCAAAACTGATATTCCCTCTTTTCGGACTGAGTGCCGGTGTAGCATTGTTTGTATGGTTTTTACATTCATTACAACCACATGCCCTCAATACTTTCTCAGATGCTTTCAGCAATGGTGCTATCCTGGTGGTATTTCTGGCCATCATAGCCGGAGGGTTGTATAAAAAAATTGATTTGTTTGATGCCTTTGTTGATGGTGCCAAAGGTGGATTTGAAACGGCAGTACGAATTATTCCTTACATGGTAGGAATGCTGGTGGCAGTATGTATGCTGCGTACCAGCGGTGCTTTTGACATGGTCATAAATCCTGTGAAACATCTAATAGCATTATCTGGTATGGACACTCGCTGGGCGGAAGGACTTCCGACTGCTTTGCTACGGCCATTCAGTGCGGGAGGTGCAAGAGGTTTTATGATAGATGCCATGCGCACATTTGGTCCTGACTCGTTCATAGGCAAACTTTGCAGTGTATTACAAGGTTCCAGTGAAACCACTTTTTATGTGGTGGCCTTATATTTTGGTTCTGTTTCAGTAAAAGATACCCGCTACTCTATTCCGGTCATGCTCATAGCTGATCTGGCAGGTGTTATTTTCTCAATACTAATCTGTTACGCTCTCTGGGGATAAACGCTCCCATTGATTTTTAAGTTTCAAAAGGATAGCTCAAATCCATGAGTTATATCTACTTTTTTTATACTTTCGCAGCCTCAAATTTTTTAATAGTAATTCTTTATGAATCAAATTGTTTTTGTTGTTCCTGCCCTGGGTCTTGTAGCCCTGATTTATATGTTTTTAAAGGCTTCGTGGGTAGGAAAGCAAGATGCCGGTGAGCAAAACATGCGTGAACTGGCCGGCCATATAGCCAGTGGTGCTATGGCATTTTTAAAAGCTGAATGGAAAATATTAAGCTATTTCGCTGTTATAGCAGCATTGTTGCTGGCTTATTCAGGAACACTTGAAGGCACGGCAGAACATCCTGTACACTCCAGCCCTGTCATTGCAATAGCATTTGTTATAGGTGCGGTGTTTTCTGCTACTGCAGGATATATTGGAATGAACATTGCCACCAAGGCTAATGTGCGTACTGCACAGGCTGCACGCAGCAGTTTGGCAAAAGCGCTGAAAGTTTCATTCACAGGAGGTGCTGTAATGGGTCTTGGTGTAGCAGGACTAGCGGTGCTTGGTTTAGGATCGTTATTTATTGTTTTTTATCAGTTGTTTGTTCCCGCAGGGGCAGCCATCACCGGAGTGGAAATGAAAAAAGCTATTGAAGTGCTTGCAGGATTTTCATTAGGTGCAGAGAGCATTGCATTGTTTGCGCGTGTAGGTGGAGGTATTTATACCAAAGCTGCTGACGTAGGTGCTGACCTCGTAGGAAAAGTAGAAGCTGGAATTCCTGAGGATGACCCTCGTAACCCTGCTACCATTGCTGACAATGTAGGTGATAATGTGGGTGATGTTGCCGGTATGGGTGCTGACTTGTTTGGCTCATATGTGGCTACCATTCTTGCTACCATGGTATTGGGTCAGGAGATTGACGCTTCAGGCGATAAATTCGGAGGGCTGTCGCCTATATTGCTACCCATGCTGATTGCAGGTATAGGAATCATCTTCTCTATTGTAGGAACATGGTTTGTTCGTATTAAGAATGAGAATGACAGCGTGCAGGGAGCATTGAATATGGGTAACTGGTCATCTATTATTCTTACAGCAATTGCAAGTTATTTCGCAGTGACTTACTTATTGCCTGAAAAACTTGTTATCCGTGGTTTTGAATTTACACCGATGAATGTTTACCTCTCTATTGTAGTAGGTTTGGTTGTAGGTGCACTTATGAGTATTATCACTGAGTATTATACTGCCATTGGTAAACGACCGGTATTAACCATCGTGAAACAAAGTTCTACAGGTCATGCTACCAACATCATTGGTGGTCTTGCTGTGGGAATGGAATCAACAGCAGTGCCCATGATTGTGCTGGCAGGCGGAATTTATTTCTCGTATGCACTTGCAGGATTGTATGGTGTGGCCATTGCTGCTGCAGGTATGATGGCAACAACTGCCATGCAACTTGCTATTGATGCTTTCGGACCAATTGCAGACAACGCAGGTGGCATTGCCGAAATGAGTCAGTTGCCGAAAGAAGTTCGTCAGCGTACAGACAATCTGGATGCCGTAGGAAACACTACAGCTGCAACAGGTAAAGGTTTTGCCATTGCTTCAGCAGCGTTGACTTCACTTGCATTGTTCGCTGCCTTTGTAGGCGTTGCAGGCATCAGCCATATTGATATTTACAAAGCAAATGTATTGGCAGGATTGTTTGTTGGTGCTATGATACCATTTATCTTTTCATCGCTGGCAATTGCTGCTGTAGGCCGTGCTGCCATGAGTATGGTAGAAGAAGTGCGCAGACAGTTTCGCGAGATTCCGGGTATTATGGAATATAAAGCCAAACCTGAATATGAGAAGTGTGTAGCTATTTCAACTGAAGCTTCCATCCGTGAAATGATTGCTCCGGGCGCACTTGCACTGATTGTGCCTGTGTTGGTAGGATTTCTTTTCGGACCTGAAGTGTTGGGTGGTGTGCTTGCAGGAGTAACTGTTTCAGGTGTGCTGATGGGAATGTTTCAGAGTAATGCAGGTGGTGCATGGGATAATGCAAAGAAATCATTTGAAAAAGGTGTTGACATCAATGGTCAGACTTACTACAAAGGTTCAGAGCCTCACAAAGCTTCAGTAACAGGTGACACTGTAGGTGATCCTTTTAAAGATACCAGCGGACCTTCTATGAACATTCTTATCAAACTGATGAGTATTGTTTCATTGATTATTGCTCCGCATATTGCTTCTATTGGAAATAAGGATGGATTTAGTTCAGCAAACGAAGCTAAAGTAACTTCAGCAGTAACTCCTGCAACACCCGCTGCTGCAAGCAATGCAACTCCCTTAATGGATCTTGCAAAGATGAAAGGAAATATTGCTCTCGATAATAGTCACACCTGGGTACAGTTCAGCATCAGTCATTTTCTTACAAGTGCCAACGGAGCATTACAGGTTGACTCAGGTTATTTAAACATTACAGATGATTTGGCCAACAGTTCACTTTTTGTAGTTGCCAATACAAAATCTATTGACACCAAGAATGCAAGACGTGATAATCACTTACGCAGCGCTGATTTCTTTGAAGTTGACAAATATCCTTCAATAACATACAAAGCAACAAAAATTGAACTTGCTCCCGAAGGATCTGAGTATCGCTACATTGCCAAAGGTGATTTAACTATTAAAGGAATCACTAAGTCAACCGATTTAAAATTTAATTATGTAGGATCTGTATTCAATGAAAATGCAGGTACAGATACTCATAGCTTTATAGGTATTGCAGAAATCAACCGCACTGACTTTGGTGTAGGAAGTTCAGGACCTACTGTTGGTGATTTGGTAAAAATTAATTTCTCTGCCGAAGGTTATCTCGATTAATTCAATAAGATTTTTATAAATTAAAAAATGCCCTTTTTTGAGGGCATTTTTTTTGTGCTAAATATTTTACCATCCTGCAGCTAAAACATCTGCAATGTGCATGACCTTAATGTTGGGTTGCACATTCTCAGCTACCGATTGCAGATGCATCAAACAGGTGTAATCTGTGGAAATCACCAACTCTGCTCCCGTTTGTTGAATGGATGAAAGTTTATTCATTGCCATATCAGCAGAAACAGGCTCGTTATAACTTGTAAATGCCGGAGAGTAACCGCAACAGGTACAATTATCATCCAGTTCCACCAACTCAAGTCCTCGTACCTTGCTCAGCAATACCCGAGGTGATTCTTTAACATGCAGTTCGTTGACAGCCTTACATGAATCCATAAACACTGCCTTCCCCAAGAACTTCGCACCTACATCAGTTACGTTGAGCACATTCACCAGAAAATCCGAAAACTCATAGATATGTTTCTGCACACTTTTATACTCGTTGTGCATGGACGAGTTGTGAAACATTTTGGGATAAATGGTTTTAATCATTCCCGAACAGTACGAGCCCGGGCATACAATAAATCTCTCGTTCTGAAATTCGCGTATCAGTTTTTCACCTACAGCCTTACATTCATTCTGATATCCATCTTCAAATGCTGTGCGGCCGCAGCAGGTTTGTTCCACATTATAATTTACTCCGCAACCCAGCTTTTCAAGCACCTTCACCACATTGTTGGCAGTGTCGGGAAAAACCTGATCCATGTAACACGGAATAAATAAATCAACAATCATTTTTTTCTCTGTTAAATCACCTCCGGAATTATCCGGTAACAATCTTAAATTTCCGAATGCGAAGTAATGAAAAAAGCCCCACTGCAAAAAATATCATCAGCACTAAAATAGAATTGCGCATGGAACCCGTAAGTTCTTCAATATATCCATAGGCTACTGTGCCAAGCACCAGCCCTACTTTATCACACACATCGTAAAAACTAAAGTACGAAGCATGATCTTCCGTCTGGGGCAACATTTTGCTATAGGTTGATCTTGAAAGTGACTGAATGCCTCCCATTACCATACCCACCACAAATGCAAGTGCAAAAAACTGATAGGAAGTGGTGATGTAATAGGCTGCCCAGCAAATGCCCAACCATACGATAATAGAAACTATCAGTGCCATAATATTGCCAATGCGTGACGATAGCCATGCAAACAAATATGCACCGGCAATAGCCACAAACTGAATAATAAGCACAGTTATAATCAGCTCATCCGATTTTAATTTCAATTCTTTGGCACCAAAGAGGCTGGCTACATACATGACAGTTTGTACACCCATGTTGTAAAAGAAAAACGAAAACAGAAATGACTTTAATTTTGAAATTGATTTCATCTGACGAAAAACCCGTTGCAACTCTCTGAAACCATGCCACAGAATTTTATCGTCACTCTTTTTGATACTTGTTTTCTCAGGAAGGTATTTGAACGTATAAAATGCAAAAAACAACCACCATACTCCTGTCATCAGAAATGAAATTCGCGAAGCAATGCCTGCACCGCTCAACCCAAACCATTGCGGCTGCATAATCATCAGCAGATTAAAAATAAGCAATAGCGAACTGCCTATGTATCCTAAAGCAAATCCTCGTGCACTCACTTTATCCTGAATGTTGGGTGTTGCTATTTCAGGAAGAAAAGCATTGTAAAATACTATGCTTCCTGCCCACCCTACACTTGCAAGAATAAATGCAGTGATTCCAATGGCAAGATTGCTGATGTCGTTAAAAAAGAACAGTGCGGCACAGGAAACCGAACCTAAAAAGCAAAAGAATTTCATAAATGATTTCTTGTTGCCTCTGTAATCAGCAATACCACTTAACAAAGGTGATAAAAATGCCACCAGCAGAAACGACACAGAGAGCGAATAAGAATACAAAGCTGTATTGGTAAAGGTATGTCCAAGCAGTTTTACCTGATCGCTACCATTGGCAGAGGTAACGGAATTATAGTAAATCGGAAAAATTGCAGTGGTTATAGACAATGAATAAGCGGAATTAGCCCAATCGTACCAGGTCCATGCTTTTATAATTTTAGGATCATTCAGCTGTGCCATATCATTGATGCATTATTGCCAGTAAAAGGTGAAGTTACCTTTGACAGTTGATGATTCAAATTCCATACTCAGAGCATAAGGAAGTTGATTGGTCATCAACTCTGTTACGTTTTTATCAAGTGTGACAACTTCCATCAACTCATCTGGCTGCGGAGAAATATTTTGCTTGAAAACTTTTATGATGAGTGGTTTATCAAAAAACTCAATATTCAGCGGAATGGAGAAATGAAAAGTAAGATTTGTTGTATCACCTAAAGGTGCATTGTAAATAGTAGTGGTGTAAGACTGATTGCCACCATTTGTTGCAACACAATAAACATCTGTACCTCCGCTGCTGCTGCTCCAGGGAGTTCCATCCTGCCTGTATGATGGTAATTTTGAAAAAGTAAGATTAGTGATTTTTGCTCTGACATAAGGTGATGCATTCACTCCCTTGATGGTAGAGGCTGTGGCACCCGCTTCAGTTTTTCCTCTGAGAGTAACGTAATGATACCCGTAATCGAAAACATGATTCACACTGTCACCGCTGATTTCAGGCGAGCCATCGCCAAAATTCCAGCTGTAAGAGCAGTCTATTGTTGATGATGCTTTAAAGATAAATGTATCGGGATGAGTTTTGAAAAAATCATAAACAGTAATTCCAAGAAACGGTGCCGGAGCATTATCATGCTCTTTTTTGCATGAGGAGAATAAGTACAGCATGCTTATCAATACTGCTGCAACTATACTTATTATTCTCATTGCACAAATTTAAATTGAATTTTCTTCGGCTAACCAGTCCTTCCATTCCTGAGGCAGATCCACACTTTGTGATGTGCTGTAATCGTAGCAAACCAACACTGTCAGGCCATTAGCAATTTCAATAGTTTCTGCTTTCAGTTTTTTATAGATTGAAAATGACAGGTCGAAACTCTTAGTACCTGTTCTGCTGCACCATGTTTTTACATACAAGTCATCTTCGAGCAAAGCAGGCATCTTGTAATTAATTTCAGTACGTGCTAATATAATTCCAACTTTCTTCCAGTCTATTTTTAAGGCTGCTGTTTTGAAAAAATCTATTCGTGCCTTCTCAATATAATTCAGATAAACGGCATTGTTCACATGTCCCATCCAGTCAATATCAGAAAATCTGATTTGAATAGAAACCGTATCTGTTCGCATCAATTTACGATTATTTTTTTTGTAATCGTACGGCTGTCCGTAATCAGATGCAATACATACATGCCTTTGCTCAGTGATGAAGTATTAATCTCTGCTTTGTGATTTTTAATTTTATCAGATGCAATTATTTTTCTTCCGTTCAGGTCGTACAGTGCAAACTGAAAATCTGAATTAAGCATACGGATATTCAACACATCCTTTGCGGGATTTGGAAAAACTTCTACTGTTGGTTCCATTGACTCATCATGCACAGCTGTTATGTTTTCGCAAATAATATCACTTAGAAAACGTGCGATAAGTGTATCCACTAAAACGTTATCATGAATACCATGGTCATTCCCATTAAAAAGTAATGACTGATAGTGAAGTGGTGAAAATCCAAGATTATTAACCCTCTCATCAATTACACATGATCCATATAGATGAGGGTAATTTTGTGAAACATTCAATGGCTGATTCCATAGTCCTAACTTATAACTGCAACCAACTGTTCCATCACCGGTCTGATGATAAGAAAATAAAGCAGGATCAGCATTAGACTCAATTAATGCTGTGTCCAGTAAAGCACCGAAAATATTCACTACAGCAAGCACATTGCTGCTTTGTCCATTCTGATTTAAATTTCCCTCCAATGGACCTAATGCCGGACGGTGAACATTGCCAAACAAAGTAGTTACATCGCTAATGGAATCCCCATCAGCAGGTACTTCAAATGCTTTATCTGCATAAGCAAAATGCATAGCTGTAATGGACCCAGCACTTGCACCACCCACAAAAGCCATATTCACATTGGAAGAATCCTGTGCAGCTCGGCCTTTTAAAAACCGTATTGCCCCGTGAGCATCCTGCACTGCTCTGTATGCTGCTCTGATTACTTCACTTGAATCATAAGTAAAAGGTGCACTGAAAAACAAATTCCCGTAAAACCCTAAACGATACGACATGGTTGCAGCTATATAACCACGCTCGGCATAAGCTTGAGCAATAGCATCCATATCATTCTTATTACCGGTAAAAAACCCACCTCCATGAATCCATAATATCATTGGTCTGGAGATATTATTATCGCCAACCGGTTTCCAGATATTCATTTGAAGGTTGGCAGTAGTACCATTATATGCTAATGCCGATCCATACGGAATATCGCGTTCAACTGTGGTTGGATAAATACGGTGATAATACGGGTCGTTGCACTGCGAAAATGCCTGCTGCGTAATAAATAAGAAAGATAACAGAATGGTAATTGATTTCATACTTTTAAAGGATTTGTTTGCTAAAATATGAATTTTTCCTGTTCCATGTATTTGCTATTATTTATCAAGCCACAAAAAACGGGAGGAGCAATGATTCCATTGCTCCTCCCTCACCAAAACCAAACTATTATTGTTTACTTCACTTTAGCAAGTTCCACATCTGCTGTCAAAGCTACTTCTTCGCCAACCAAAACACCTCCTGCTTCAAGAACGGTATTCCAGTTCAGATTCCAGTCTTTGCGGTTGATTTTACCGCTTAAAGTAAATCCTGCTTTTTCATTTCCCCATGGGTCTTTCAGGATTCCACCATGTTCCACCTGAAATGTTACAGGATTGGTAACACCTTTGATGGTTAAATCACCCTTAAGTTCATACTGGTCATCTGATTTTTTCTGCATGGATGTAGAGCGGAAAGTAATGTTCTTATGATTCTCTGCATCAAAAAAGTCAGGACTTTTCAGATGGCCGTCACGCTGGTCATCACCGGTAAGTACAGAGTTTGTTTCAATATTAATTTCAATTTCTGCATTCGTAAAATCGTTATCAGTGGTATTTATTTTACCATCAAACTTTCCGAACTTACCTCTTACGTTGGACACCATCATGTGTCGCACTTTGAATGATAATTCTGAATGGGCGTGGTCTATGCCCCATTTTGTCATTGTTGCTGTTGTCATTGTATTTAATTTTATATTGTTGATTTTTATTTATTTTAATTTAATTGCATTGGGATGTCCATCAGCAGTATTTCTGCGCCTTCTGTTTTAGATACAATTTGTAACTTATCCGTATTCCAGATTCCGATAGCATCTCTTTCTTTCAGAGTGTCGTTATTGATGCTGAATTCACCTTTCACCACCATGGCATAAACTCCGTTGCCTTGTTTTCGAATATTGTAATTTACTTCTTTGTCTTTATCAAAAGAACCCATGCTGAACCATGCCTGCTGATGTATCCATATTCCATTTTTCTCGGTATCGGGAGAAACTATCGTCTGCAACTTATTCTTTCTGTCGCTGACATTTAACGATACCTGATCATACCGTGGCTTTACATTTTCTTTATCGGGATAAAGCCATATCTGAAAAAGTTTTACCCTTTCTGTTTTACTTGCATTAAACTCACTGTGCATTACTCCACTGCCTGCACTCATCACCTGCACATCACCATATTTTATTACTCCATGATTACCCATGTTATCTTTATGTTCAAGTGCGCCTTCCAAAGGAATTGTGATAATCTCCATATTGTCATGCGGATGAGTTCCAAAACCTTTTCCGGGAGCAATTTCATCGTCATTCAACACTCTGAGAACTCCAAAATGCATCTGACTTGGATTATAATAACTTGCAAAACTGAATGAATGTTTAGCTTTCAGCCAGCCATGGTCGGCCTGACCTCTGTTTTCTGATTTATGAATTACTTTATTTTCCATACCACTTAAATTTTACGATACAAAAGTAGTATTGCCCTCAGGGCTGCCCAATAAGGCAGATTAACAAATGAACTTAATGTAGATTAAGATTTTTCTATTTACTCATTTTGCTGCGCATCTTACTGAAAAACTCAGGTGTAACACCAATGTAGGATGCAATGTATTTCTGAGGCAGACATGCAACAAGTGCGGGATATTTCAAACAAAATTTTTCAAAACGCTCTTCGGCAGTAAGCGAAAGTTTATCGAGGATACGCTGCTGGTTTCCGGCCATGCTGTTTTCTACCAGTATTCTGAAAAATCTTTCAAACTTTGGCACTTTTTCAAACAACAATTCACGGTTTTCCTTAGGGAGAAGTACTACTTCGCTTTCGTCAATTGCATCAATAAACAATACAGCAGGTTTGCCTGTGATAATGCTGTAAAAATCGCCTATCCACCATCCGGGAGGTGCAAACTGCAGAATGTGTTCAACACCGTTTTTGTCAATGGTATAGGAACGCAGGCAACCGTTGTTTACAAAACATGAGCTTGTAAAAACTTCTCCTTCCTGCAGAATAAATTGTCTGCGTCTCACCAGCTTTGTACTCAGCAATGAAGTAAAATAAGCAGCTTCTTCTCCGGTAATATTGATGTACCGTGATACACTGTTTATTATTCTTTCAAATTTTTCCAATACGATAATGTTATCAATTTTTCTCGATAAAATCTATCAATGCATGAATGACTTTGATATGTATTTCCTGTGCACGGTCGGCATAAGGTGAATGAGGTGCACGTATTTCAACATCACATTCGTTTTTCAAAACTCCTCCGTCTTTTCCGGTGAGCGCTACTACTTTCATTCCTTTAGATTTTGCAGAACGTACTGCTTCAATCACATTCTGAGAGTTGCCACTGGTGCTGATGGCCAACAACACATCACCCTTATTTCCCACAGCTTCTACATAACGCGAAAAAATAAAATTGTAACCGTAATCATTACCGACACAACTGATATGAGAAGGATCAGAAATGCTGATTGCTGCGAAAGGTTTGCGGTCGTTGCGATAGCGGCCTGTAAGTTCTTCGGCAAAATGCATGGCATCGCACATGCTGCCACCATTTCCGCACGAAATAATTTTTCCACCATTGCGTAATGCTGCTGACATAAGTGTACCCGCAGCGTTGATGGCTTCCAGGTTTTTGTCATCGGCCATAAATGCCTGAAGTGTTTGCAATGCCTCCTGAAAATGCTGACGGATGGAATCGGACATAATGCTGAATTTTGTTACAAATATACACGGTTGACTGACGTACAAAAACACTTCTCTCACTGTTCGCTGACTGAAATTACCGGATTATAATTTTTTTGTAAGGAAATAACAGTTTCACAGGTTAATTGCTTATAAACAATACCTTTGCAACCTGAAAAAAAATTGATTAGAAATGAAAATCAGAAATTTATTTTTAACGGCCGCATTATCTTTTGCTGCATTAAGTTTATCTGCTCAATCATCTAAGAGTGATTTAAAAACCACTGAAATTCTAAAGCATCATATTCAAACTCTTGCCAGTGATAAATTTGAAGGACGCGAAACTGGTACAGAAGGTGAAAAATTCTCTTATCAATATATTTCAGGTGTGTTCAAAGATTATGGTATTGCACCAAAAGGAATCAATGGATATCTGCAGCCGTTCACGTTTAATGCAGGAACGGAACTTGGAAAAAACAACCATTTCAGCATTGGTGACAATCAACTGAAAATTGAAGATGAGTATTATCCACTACCCTACTCGCAACTTGAAGGTAAAGCTGAAGGAATTTTGATTAACGTAGGCAGTGGCATTATTGCACCTTCACTTGAACAGGATGACTATGCCAATTTGAATAGCCTGAAAGGAAAGATTTTTGTAATGGATTATGCCACGCCTGATGCAGATAATCCACACAGTAAATGGGCTGAATTTTCAGACATTAGAAAGCGAATTGATGATGCTGTTGCCAAAGGTGCAGTTGCAGTTGTTTTTTATAATTCCTCAAAAGATTTGAAAAATCCACGCAAAGAATCTGAAAACAAAATTACACCTGCATCCGTGCCTGTGGTTTTTGTCAATGAGAATAAATCTGCATTACTCGTTGATGGTGCTTCTTTGAAACTTCAAACTGACATAATAAAAATCACACGTACAGGACATAATGTAATAGGTTATATCAACAACAATAAAGATTCTATTATTGTAATAGGTGCACACTACGATCATCTGGGATATGGAGGGCATGAATCACTGCATCGCGGAGAAATAGCCATACACAATGGTGCTGATGATAATGCAAGTGGCACAGCTGCACTCCTCGAACTGGCGAGAATTATCAAAAATTCTTCTCTGAAAAATTACAACTTCCTGTTCATTGCATTTTCAGGTGAAGAGAAAGGCCTGCTTGGCTCCAATCATTTTATTAAAGAACCCACCATTGACCTGAAAAAAGTTGACTTCATGCTGAACATGGACATGGTTGGCAGACTGAAACCAGATGATCAGGTATTGCTGATTAATGGTGTTGGCACATCACCTTCGTGGAATGAGCTGATGAAAAAAATACATATTGATTCACTCAAAATAAAAACTACTGAGTCGGGAGTTGGACCTTCAGATCACACTTCGTTTTATTTGTCGAACATACCCGTGCTGCATTTCTTCAGCGGA
The DNA here is from genome assembly GCA_019136655.1 of Bacteroidota bacterium. Taxonomy (GTDB): domain Bacteria; phylum Bacteroidota; class Bacteroidia; order AKYH767-A; family OLB10; genus OLB10. The sequence goes on along the minus strand of JAGVTU010000001.1, from coordinate 42,516 downwards.
ACACATTCCGATTATCACAAGCCCAGTGACGATGAACCACTCATCAATTATGCGGGAATGATAAAAATTATGCATTACATGATTGCACTTTTAACTGAAGCCAATTCACAGCCGCGGTTTGTATTTACCAAAACAAATGATGCCAACAACGAAGAGGCTCCGCGTTTTAAAGTTACACTGGGTGTGGTTCCTGATTATGCTTTTGAAGGTGCAGGTATGCGCATTGATGGTGTGACTGATGATAAACCTGCAGCAAAAGCCGGATTACAAAAAGGTGACGTGGTGATACAGTTAGGTGATATAAAAGTGGTGGACATGATGAGTTATATGAAAGCGTTAAGCAAATTTAAAAAAGGCGAAACCACTCATGTAAAAGTGCTTCGCGATAAAACTGAAATTGAAAGAGAAATTACTTTCTGAAACAATTAACCTGCAAACTTATGCCACGCAATATCTTATTAGAAGAAAAACAATATCTCGGACTTAATCATTACAGTATGTTGCGTGGATTGGTGCTGGCTTTGTTTTGTTTTGTGGCTTACTATTATACTGAAGATCGTGAGAAAAATGCAGAGTTACTATTCTTCGGTGGTGTTGCATTGCTTGTGCTTTCATTATTGTCTATGTTTATCAAACACCTTCATACGCGTGTTTATGACAGTGCCATTGAACTTGACGGGTTGTGGACAACACGTAAAGTAAAAATTGATATTGCTTCTGTAGCTTCTGTGGAGAAAGTTCCTTACAGCAATTATATTCTAAACACCCCTGTATATAATCTCCACCGAAATGGAACCATCAGCTTCTATACTTCAGGAAAAACAGCCATTAAACTCACCGACCGTGATGGTCTGCAGTACATCATCGGCACACATAAGCAGGAAGAATTTTTTCGAATAGTTAACGAATTGCTTGAAAAAGCAAAACAATAATAAAATCTTATTCTATTTTCAGGATTTAAACATCCACCAGTGTACCTACTTTTTCGCCCTGAACAAGCTGAAGCAGGTTACCTTTTTTATTCATATCAAAAACAATGATGGGTAATTTATTTTCATGACACAATGTAAATGCAGTCATGTCCATCACTTTCAAATCTTTCTCATACACTTCGTCAAAAGTAAGGGTATCGAAACGAACTGCATCTTTTACCTTTTCGGGATCATCCGTATAAATACCATCTACGCGGGTTCCTTTGAGAATAACATCAGCTTCAACTTCGATGGCACGCAATGATGCAGCAGTATCGGTAGTGAAATAGGGATTTCCAGTTCCTGCACCAAAAATTACAACTCTGTTTTTTTCGAGATGGCGCACTGCTCTTCTGCGGATAAATGGTTCGCAAATAGCTTCCATTTTTATTGCTGACTGCAGTCGTGTATGAATTCCTTTTTGCTCCAGTGCACTTTGCAAGGCCATGCTGTTGATGACGGTAGCAAGCATTCCCATATAATCTCCCTGCACGCGATCCATACCACCTTCAGCAGCCTGAAGCCCTCTGAAAATATTGCCGCCACCAATTACAATGGCTACCTGCACACCTATATCAACAATTGACTTGATGTCTTCGGCATATTGTGTGATGCGGTTGTTGTCAATACCGAAATTTTTGTCGCCCATCAGTGCTTCACCACTAAGTTTAAGGAGTATGCGTTTGTATTTCATTGTGGAATGTGATGATTAATATTTCGCCAAAATTACTTTTTTGTTGAAAGCAACAACATGGATGTTTTAATCTTTTGAAAAATAATCTGCTCCCTGATAAACTCCTGTGATTTGTTTTACAATCTGCATGAGCAAATCATTGGCGAGCGAGCTTGCTCCAAACCTGAACAGGTCAGGATTCAGCCAGTCTTGTCCGAGTGTTTCGCGTACCATTACCAGATATTGCAGTGCAAGTTTTGCAGTTGCAATTCCTCCTGCGGGTTTCATCCCTATTTTAATTCCTGTTTTGTAATAATAATCGCGGATACATTCAAGCATAACGAGTGTAACAGGTAATGTTGCAGCAGGCTGAACTTTTCCCGTAGATGTTTTGATGAAATCAGCTCCTGCAGCAATGGCCAGCTCACTTGCTTTGCGCACATTGTCGAGCGTTGACAATTCTCCCGTTTCGAGAATCACTTTGAGGTGTGCTTTGCCGCAGGCTTCTTTCACTGCAGCAATTTCGTCATATACATAAGCATATTCTCCTCTGAGAAATTCTCCTCTCGAAATAACCATGTCAATTTCATCAGCACCTTCAGCTACGGCATAACGGGTTTCATCAAGTTTAAACTTTCTGTTGCTCATGCCACTGGGAAATGCTGTTGACACAGCAGCTACTTTAACCGAAGTTCCTTCGAGAGCCTGCTTAGCCACACTAACCAAATTGGCATATACACATACTGCTGCTGCCGATGGTATTCCTTCCATTTCATGAGGTCTGATGGCTTTTGCACAAAGTTGCCTCACCTTGCCGGGAGTATCTTTTGCATCCAGTGTTGTAAGGTCCATCATGCTGATGGCCAACCTAAGTGCTTCCGCTTTTGATTCGTTCTTAATACTTCGTTTGTTGAGTCGCGCAACTCTTTCTTCTACACCTGTCTGATCTATCGGTGTGATGTAATTCAGAAATTGTAAATCTGCCTTTGCCATTCTTAAAATGTTTTTCCCTGACGGAATTTTTCAATGTGCTAAGATAACAAATCGGCTTGTAATACCATGTTTACACAGCATACTGAGGAATTGAGAATTAAGGATTACTTTTGTCGTTTATTACCCATTGATATGACAAACAGCCTCCTTGCCATTTCTCCGGTTGACGGCCGGTATGCAACTGTTACCCAACCTTTGACAGAATATTTTTCAGAATATGCCCTCATTCGCGAAAGAGTAAAAGTTGAAGTGCGTTATTTGATTGCCTTATCACAGATTCCATTGCCACAACTGAAGATTGATGTAAAACATTTTGATGCGCTGCGTGCAATTTACCGTAACTTCACTGTGGAAGATGCCGAATGGGTAAAGAAAGCTGAGAAAACAACCAACCATGATGTTAAAGCAGTGGAGTATTTTGTAAAAGAAAAACTCGATAATCTGGGTCTTTCAGATGTAAAAGAGTTTGTACACTTCGGACTTACTTCGCAGGACATCAACAACACAGCAATGCCGCTGCTCACCAAACACAGCCTTAGTGAGGTAATGCTGCCTGCACTTACAGATGTAGAGCAAAAACTGATTACACTTTCGCTGAACTGGAAAGACATACCCATGCTGGCACATACCCACGGCCAACCGGCAAGCCCAACGTTGCTTGGAAAAGAAATTCGTGTTTTTTCGGAGCGACTAAAAAATCAGATTGACTTGCTGAAAGCTGTTTTGCACAGTGCTAAATTTGGCGGTGCCACAGGAAATTTTAATGCACATCATGTTGCTTATCCCGAAATTAACTGGCCTGCTTTTGCTGATAATTTTGTGAGTTCACTGGGACTGTCGCGCACAGCATGCACCACACAGATAGAGCCTTATGACAATGCAGCAACTCTTTTCGATAATTTGAAACGCATCAACACCATTCTTATTGATTTGTGCCGTGATGTATGGACCTACATCAGCATGAATTATTTTTCGCAAACCATTGCTGCCAATGAAACCGGTTCGTCAGCGATGCCACATAAGGTGAATCCCATAGACTTTGAAAATGCAGAAGGAAACTTTGGAATTGCAAATGCATGGTTCGAATTTTTAGCTGCAAAACTTCCTGTGTCACGTATGCAGCGCGACCTTACAGACAGTACAGTTCTCAGAAATACAGGAGTTCCGTTTGCACATACCCTTATTGCATTAAAATCATTGCTGAAAGGGCTGAACAAAATTTCTCCCAACGAAAAAGTGCTGAATGATGACCTGAACAACAATGCAGCAGTAATTGCAGAAGCTATTCAAACCATTCTCAGACGCGAAGGGTTTAAAAATCCCTATGAAACACTGAAGGAACTCACCCGCAAGAATGAACACATTACGTTGGAGAAAATCCATGCCTTTATCCAAACGTTACAGGTGGATGACAGGGTAAAAAAAGAATTGCTTCAAATTACTCCCCAAAATTATACAGGCGTTCAGCCGTCCTGATGTCTCATGAAATCAGTAATGCTCAGTTAGGCGGTGTTTGTTATTTCAGCAACTGATAGATGAGTATAATTGTTATCACTCCAACAATGGATGTGTAAACCACCTTATTGTGCTTTGCTAACCATTCAGGTAAATAGATGTCGAAGTTAGCCTTTTCAGATGAGGAGTACCTTCTTGCCAATACAGTCAAAGGACAAAATAATTTAAAGATAACAAGAATAATAGCTTCAGCTATAATTAGTCCATAACATATCCAAAGCCATTTATCAATTTTATTGACCAAAACTGCATATAGCATATAAAATATTACTACATTAAAAAACAGCCAAATAATGCTATGTGAAATTTTTATCAGTTTAAGTTTAGTTGCAGGTGAAATCATTGTTCATTTTATTTAGGTTACTGCTGCTATTTTATGAAGTCAGTCGACATTGAATTAACATCAAATATATTAATATTTGTCAATGAAAATTTCGTCTGCACTGAACTTTAGAAGTGTATCAGTGGTTAAATTAATCTCAACAATTTTACTTGAGCTTACATCAGTCTTGCAACATACTTTCCGATAATATCAAATTCAATATTAACGGTATCGCCCTGTTTCAAATTACAGAATGTTGTATGCTGCATGGTGTATGGAATAATGGCAACAGAAAATGAAAAATCAGAAACATCCACTACAGTAAGACTAACTCCGTTAACAGTAACAGAACCTTTCTCTACCATCAGATTTTTATAGCTGCCGTCATTTTCAAAAACAAAAAGGTGGCTTCCATTCTTATCTTCAATTCTTGTGCAAATAGCTGTGGCATCAACATGACCCTGCACAATATGCCCGTCAAGACGGCTGTTCATCAGCATGCCACGTTCAACATTTATTTCATCACCGGTTTTCCAGAGGTTCAGATTGGTGCGTTTCAAAGTTTCGTCAACTGCAGTAACTGTATAAGTGCTGTCACTTAAGTTTATTTTTGTTACCGTGAGGCAAACTCCATTATGCGCTACGCTCTGGTCAACTTTAAGTTCGCGAGTGAAACTGCATTGAATGGTGAAATGTTTGTTGCTTCCCTCTGTTGTAATGGCAACCACTTTTGCTTTTTCTTCAACAATTCCGGTAAACATTATTTGCCTCCTATCAGTTGAACTGCACCATGAATTGTGCGGGCTTTGATACCGTCAATGTAAATTTCATAAACCGTGCATACGTAATAATAAACTCCGTCACTCAGTCTCACAGAGCCATTATCCTTGGTACCTTTCCATTTGATATCCTTATCTGTGGTTTCAAAAACTTTATTTCCCCAACGGTTATATACCGTCATTTCGATGTGGTCAACAAAACGATACGGGAAGGGAACAAACAAATCATTTTTGCCATCATTGTCAGGTGTAAACACATTGGGCAAGGTGTAAACAGGACAGGTTTCAGCACATACCATATCACTTTCAACACTTCGGTTTCCAACTGAGTCAACAGTTACTATATAATAACACCCACGAATACTGTCAGCAACATCGCGTGTATATGAAGTAATATTCCTGTCGTGTAACTCTGCAATAAGATAAGGTTGCTGAGCATGTGTTGGGGTGTAATACAGCTCATAAGTTACCACATCATTCCCGCAGGCTGAATCAGGTTTGTTCCAGCTAATGTCCACCGATTCACGGTCGCATGAGGCAGAAATGGCTAATCCACTGACTGCACAGGGTGGAATATTGTCAACAGGAGTATCACATTTCTCTTCTGAAAAATTCAGAATAGGATTTACAAATGCAGGTGAAGTATAACTGCCGATGGTTTCTACTTTATAACAAAATAAAGAATCATTGGCAAGGCCTGTATCATTATAGGTTGTGGAAGTCACTGTATCAATCACTGCGTAAGTGCCGCCACCGTTTTGTCGCCAGATGACATATTGCGAATTGGTCCAGGGTACTATTGCCTGCCAGGAAAGCTGAACTGTGTTATCAGTTGCTGCTGTAGTAAGATAAACACTTGATGCCATTACCGACTCTCCCATTTTAAAAGTATTTCCGGGAGTAAGGTTATACATTTCTACTTTGTAGTTCCATCCATGATCGGCAGTGTTCAGTCCTGTATCTGTATAAATGGTATCATTCAAATCACTGAAAGTTGCAATCTGAGTAAAGGAAGTTCCTGTTAAATCCTGTGCGCGCAACAGGCGATACTCAAACGGGCCGGGAGTTTGTGTGCTGTCAATGGTTTTTGGTTTAGACCATGCAAGGTAAATGCTTCCTGCAGATTGATCTGTTGCGACCACACTTACATTTGTCATCACAGGAAGATTCTGAATAAGAATAGCACAGGCTTCATTGGAAGCATAACTCTCTGCACCGTCATCAAAATAAGCTATTACCATGTAGCAATAGTCATTACCCGGAATCAAACCCGTACCGTTGTTATCATCTTTAAAACTGTTGTTCGAAATTCCCTGTATGGTAGTAAGCAAAGTATAGCCGGTATAGGCAGGCACACCTGTTTCACACTGAGAAGGCGTGTAACCATAAAACCCAATACGTCTGTAAATTTTATAACCTGTTGCATTAAAACATGTAGTTTGGTTCCAGTTGAGTTGTATGGAATTATTTCCTGTTGGCACAGCAGTGAGGTTCTGCGGAGCGGGTGCTACTACTGTTATATTCATCCTTTTCAAATCAACCAGATTGATGGGAGTAACATTATCACGTGCTTTAAACAAAATCTGATAAGGAGCTTTTCGCACATGCACACATTCAGTTTGCCATGTAAAAGTTCCGGTGGCAGGAGAGACATCAGTAATTTCGGGAAAAGAAGCAGTGCTTATAGGCGTATATGCCGTATCCAATGGCGCACCTGTGGCCGAAAGAGTAATCATATTGCCATCAGGGTCAACGGCAGTAACAGGAAACGATATAAAATCACCAGCAGTAACACAAATATCATTCAGGTTGTTTATCACAGGAGGATTGTCATTGGTCACTCCGATTTCTATTTGCATATCACGTTCAACGGAACCAATGTTTACACCATTGCGCCATTCGTTAATGAGAAATGCGACATTAAATTCACCCTGAATGGTAGGTGCATCCCAAATCAAATCGCCTGTAACTGCATCGAGTGAAAAAGAATTGGTAGCAGCAGGATAAAAATATCCGGGAATATCGAGGCCACCACTTCCCTTACATTTTATCAGTTCGTAAGAAAGACTGTCGCCATCAGGGTCATAAGCATTGGGATTATGTATAAATATTTTTCCGACAGCTCCATTGTCAATAGGTGGTTGCAACAATACAGGTGAGTTGTTATATCCTAATAGCGGATTGATGATAATTTGTGACTCAACATAAAAAGGAACATTCACCGAACCGGGAATATTTACAACCCCACCGTTGCGGTTAGGATCTTCGAAAAATACTGTGTAAGCTGATGGGCCGGGAAAAGTATGAACACCTTCATAATAACACCTGCTGATGTCGGGGCCTACGGTAGTTTTACTTATTCGTGGCAATGAATCCTTAGTACCATCACCCCAGTTCATTTCCAATAAAGGCCTGTCGGCTGGGCTGCTCGTTTTAGTATAAGTTACAATCTGTACTCTGTAAGTAAGTAAAGCTATCTGCTGATAGGTTATTTCACCTGCACGGTTATGGGTGGCCATACTCTCAAAACAAGAGAACAGAATTGCAGCAGTAAGGAAAATTATTCTTCTGAACATACTATTGTATCAGCGGATTAATGTTTGATTTTTCATTCTGAAAATGGATGTTTACTACTCAAAGTTTGCTTTGCAATTTTAATAACATTCACTTGCGGGAAGAATGCATTTTGCATCAGGCAAATTAAACACATTCCCTTTAAATTTATGTATTCTACAATATGGTTCAGCCACGTTTTAAACTTCATAGTACTGTGTGATATCTTCTATCTGAAACGGAGAAAAGTATTAAATGTTTTTTTAATTTCACGCCCTCGGAACAGATAGATTTTAATGTGTAAATTTATATAAATTCCGGTAAAGCTATTTAGTACTTCAACTATTTTATACAGTTTCAATTAACCACAGGTATGATTCAAAAAAGCAATGCAGGAGCCAACGATGATATCCATCTGATTATACTCACCAATAACGCACAACGTTTTAACGAAAAAGCATTTTCTGCTGATGAACTCAGATACATTAAGCAGGAACTGAAGGACGATAAAAAAACTGTTGCGGTAAATCAATACAAACGAATGGTGTTTGTATGCGTTGCAGGAAATAAAAAGAAGCCGGTTTATCAGCAGAAAGAAGAATTCAGAAAAGCAGGTCATCAGATGGCCGGTATGCTGAATAAGATGAAAGCTAATGCAGTAATTGTTCAGGCTGACGGTTTACGTGAGGAAGCATTATGTTTTACAGAAGGAATGGCATTAGCCAACTATCAGTTTCTGAAGCATAAACCAAGTGGCAAAAAAAATTCTCTTGAAGTAATAGCATTGCAATCGTCAAAGGTTACTGATGCTGATATGCACTGGCTGAACTGTACCATTGAAGCAACCTGCAAAGCCCGCGATTTGGTGAATGAGCCTGTAAACTATTTGTCGGCAGTTCAACTTTCTAAAGAGTTTGAAAAATTAGGTAAAGAAGCCGGTTTTAAAGTAACCGTTCTGCATAAAAAAGAAATTGAAAAATTGAAAATGGGAGGTTTGCTTTCGGTTAACTTAGGCAGTCAGGACCCTCCTACTTTCAACATAATGGAATATAAACATGCACGTGCAAAAAATAAAAAACCTTTTGTGCTGGTGGGCAAAGGCGTGGTGTACGACACAGGAGGTTTGAGTCTGAAACCTACTGCCAACAGCATGGATTATATGAAATGCGACATGGGAGGTTCGGCAGCTGTTGCTTGTGCACTTTATGCAATTGCCAAGGCAAAACTTCCCGTGCACGTGGTGGCACTGGTACCTGCAACCGATAACAGACCCGGTGAAACAGCCTATGTACCGGGAGACATCATCACCATGTACAGCGGTAAGACAGTGGAAGTGCTGAACACCGATGCCGAAGGACGACTGATACTTGCAGATGCACTTCATTATGCCAAAAAATATAATCCGTCATTAGTGATGGAATTTTCTACTCTTACAGGAGCTGCTTCAAGTGCTTTGGGAAAATATGCTGCAGCATTTATGACAACAGCATCCAATCAGAAACAGGCTATTTTAAAGAGTGCTGAAAATGTATTTGAGCGCATTGTAGAGTTTCCGTTGTGGGATGAGTATGGCGAACTGTTGAATTCAGATATTGCTGACCTTAAAAACATTGGTGGCCCGGTAGCAGGAATGATAACTGCTGCAAAATTTTTAGAAAATTTTATTGACTATCCTTATATGCACTTCGACATTGCAGGAACAGCATTTGTGCATGCCGAAGACAGTTATCGCGGAAAAGGTGCAACAGGATATGGCGTAAGATTGATTGCTGATTTTATTAAAAACAAGAGTAAGTAATGAGTGAAACAGAAAACGAAATAAAACCTAAAATTGGAATTACGATAGGAGATTTCAATGGAATAGGCATTGAAGTAATTATTAAGACTTTTTCAGATAACAGAATATTATCAACCTGTACACCGATCATATATGGTTCTTCGAAAGTGATATCCTATCACCGGAAAATGCTCAACCATCAGGATTTTAATTTTAATACGATAAAAAATCCTTCTGAAGCAAGTCATAAAAAAGTGAATGTGCTTAATTGCTGGGAAGAGGATGTGAAAGTGGACATTGGAAAACCCTCCGTCATAGCAGGCAGTTATGCATTCAATGCATTGCAGGCTGCTGCCAAAGATGCTCTCGAAAATAAAATTGATGCAATAGTTACAGCACCTATTGACAAAAATACCATTCAGGGTGAAGGGTTTAACTTTAAAGGTCACACTGAATATTTTGCAAGTGTGTGCGGCAATGCCGAGCCCGTTATGCTGATGATAAGCGACCGACTGAGGGTGGGTCTGGTAACCGGACATATTTCTTTACGTGAAGTGCCTACTGCTATCAGCAAAGAAAAAATTATTGCCAAAACAAAATTAGTTTATGATTCGCTGCGAAAAGATTTTGGAATTCGCAAACCGCGCATTGCTGTTTTAGGATTGAATCCTCATGCCGGTGACAGCGGACTTTTAGGAAAAGAAGAAATCGAAATTATTGCCCCTGCTGTGGAAGAATTAAACAGCAAAGATGTTTTTGCTTTCGGGCCATACCCTGCAGATGGATTTTTTGGTTCATCCAAAATAAAAAGTTTTGATGCTGTGATAGCAATGTATCACGACCAGGGATTGGTGCCATTCAAATCCTTAGCTTTTACCTCAGGTATTAATTATACTGCAGGTTTACCTGTTGTGCGTACTTCGCCTGACCATGGAACTGCTTATGATATAGCAGGAAAAAATATTGCTTCTGAAGAGTCATTCCGTGAAGCAGTGTATGCAGCATGTGATATTGTGAAGCAACGTAAAGTCACCGAAGAAATAACAGCCAATCCGCTGAAGTTTTCCAAAATGTCTTCCGACAGATAATTTTATTATTTTTTTAGAGCAGTCAATTCATTTGCCAGACCGGAGAATCCTTTAATATCCATTTTCACCGACCCTACCAATATTTCTGCCTGGGCACGAATTGGGATTTTGTTTTCATCATCGCTTACCCAAAGTGTCATGTCGTCTTTATTTTTAAAAACACGGCCTTCCAAAAGTTGTGGATGAAACTTCATGCACCGAATGGTTCCGAACTTTGTTTTGAGATCTTCCTTGCCTACATAAACAAATTTTACAGGAATAACAGCATCATCCAGATAGGCTGCTATCTCAAAAACATCACCCTTTTGTGCATTGGTATAATCCAAAGTACGGGCATAGTAAAAAGCAGAAATCAAATCCTGAACATTCTTTGGCGTTGCTATAGTTGCTTTTTTGCTTACAGCAATATTTTTTACATGATTGAAAGCTACATCCTGATTAATCTTATATCCACCTTCATTCACTCTTCTGATAAATAACCAGGGAATTAATGCCTGTGAATCGATAAAACTTTCATAACGGTCACGTACTTTAAAAAACCAGTCGAATGCACCTTTGGTTTGTCCTGTGCCAACAACATGAAACACTTCACGCGGGCCTATAGACTTCTTCTCGGGCATCACCTCTAATCTTGCCTCTCCGGCATCAATGATACCATAATGCACTCTGTATTCAAGAACTTCACCTGACCTGAATGCACGATTTTCAACTGTGCGTAATTTGGTTTCCTGAGCATTTACATCAGGCTGAAACAATAATAAAGTAAGCATGGTAGCCAGCATAACCGGAAAACATTTTTTAAAATGCCTTACAAAACACAAGCCACTAAAACGAAACACGCTATGCTAAGATGAAATTGTAATTAAGTTATCAGTTGCTTTCGGCATCTTGCGTTTTTCCATTCTCTGCTGCAAGGTTTTCGTCATCAGAAATTTCCGTTGCAGGAATCTCTTCACTTGCTGTATCCTGCATTTCCAAAGGAACTCCAATTTCGTTTTCATCAAACACCACATCTTTCAGTTTTGGCAAATCCTTGGCCGACTTCAGCCCGAAGTGATCCATAAAATTTTTGCTGATACCATAAAGGATCGGTTTGCCTGGACCGTCACCTTTTCCCTGCATCACAATCAACTCTTTTTCGAGCAGTTTCTGAATAGAATAATCGCAGTTTACGCCTCTTATATTTTCAATTTCAGGTTTGGAAACGGGTTGTTTATATGCAATAATGGCTAAGGTTTCTAAAGCAGCTGTTGTCAGTTTCTTTTTTGAATTTATCTGCAACATGGTATTGACAATACCGTAATATTCCTTTTTGCTTAAAAAACGAAATCCTCCGGCTATTTCTACAAGTTCAAATGCATAATCATCCGCTTCGTATTTGGAAGTAAGTTCTGTGATTACCTGACGGATATTGTCATTGGTAACTTCCCATCCATAAGCTGCCTTCAACGCTCCCTGAATTTCATTCAGCGTGATACTTTGCTCAGAAGTAAATATTAATGCTTCAATGTTTTGTTTCAAATTCTCCATTTGTGCCTTTGCTACTTTTTTGCTGTCGCATAAAAATGTATGCAAAGATAACGATTTCCACCATGAAATTATTCCCTTACAGAGTGAAAAAACGACTGTTATCTTCGCAGCCGGAACTTATTTTTGGTATAATCAACTTCTTCACCGAGCAGGAATCCATAAGGTTTTAAATAATCCACATTATCGCAAACCACTTTTATCATACCGGTGAGAGGCAGACAAATAATCATTCCAGTAACTCCCCAAACTGAGCCACAAATAATAAGTACAAGAGTTGCTGTCAGCGGATTGATGCTCACACTGCTGCCAACCACATAAGGCGTAATAAAATTGTTGTCAATAAACTGTACAACCACACAAACTCCTGCAGCACCTATTGCATAACCAATTTCATCCTTAGTGAGCAAAGCCATCAGCACAGGCAGAATACTTCCAATCAATACACCGATATAAGGGATGATATTGAGAGCCGATGCAAGCACTCCAAACAGTATGGCATGCTCAATACCAAGCAACATAAATCCTGTTGAATTGAGAATGGACAATATCAATACATCTAAAAATATTCCTTTGAGATATTTTTGAGAGACACCTGATACTTTCTTAATAATTTCCATCACGTTCTGATGTTTTTCATCTGCAACCACTGCTGCAACAAATTGCTTTATTTTCTCTTTATACAGCGTAAGAAAGAAAATATAAATAGGGATAAGAGCAAGATTGGCAAAAAAAGCACCGGTAGCGCTGAATAAACCAAGCAGCAAAGCGCCACTGGAAGATGCATTTTCAGCAAGTTTAGATTGTAGAAAATCTATTTGTTCAGCCTTGGAAATTCTGAAATTCTTAAACACAAAATTTTGAATTCCTTCTACTTTAGTCATAAGTTTTTCCTGTAATACAGGCAGGTCATCGGCAAAAGATGCTATCTGATAATAAAAGAAATATAAAAACCCTGACACAACAAGAATTGCAAGCACAATACTGATAAGTATAGCGATGGCAGCAGGAAATTTCCACTTGCGCAATGTGTCAGACACCGGCAACAGCATAAAGGTGAAAAGCACTGCAATAATGAATGGAATAAGAATATCCTGCGCAACATTCAGAACATAAAAAACTAGAATTGCCAGCAACAGTTTAAAGGTAATTCTTATGTAATATGGAGGTTGTTGATACATGATTTTAAATTTGAGAAATAAAGATACGTTTATTTACTTTAAATCATTTGTCAAAAATAAGGCACACTTTGATGCCACAAAATCGCCATCAATTGCGGCTGAGATAATACCTCCTGCATAACCTGCACCTTCGCCACATGGAAAAAGGCCTTCTGTTTGCACATGCATGGCATTGTCATTATTTCTTGGAACGCGCACCGGTGAAGAAGTACGCGATTCAACACCCGTGATGATTGCATCATTGGTGTGGTATCCTTTTATCTTTCTTCCAAAATTTACAAATGCTTCTGCAAGCCCTTTTGCAATAAACGAAGGAAGAACATCATGCAGATTGACAGAAGTAACTCCCGGGATATAGGAACATGCGGGCAGTGATGAAGAAGTTTTTCCTGCTACAAAATCGGCAATACGCTGAGCAGGTGCCTGCAGATTTCCTCCTCCCGCTTTAAATGCATTTCTTTCAACTTCCTCCTGAAACTTCAGAAATCTCAATTCACCAAATGATGCATATGCTTTTACATCATCATCAGTCACACTTACTACAATTCCAGAATTAGCAAATGGATTATTTCTTTTGGATGGGCTCCAACCATTAACTACTACTTCGTCAATGCCGGTAGCGGCAGGAGCAATAATTCCTCCGGGACACATACAAAAAGAATAAATTCCTCTGTTATTATACTGATGCCGGAGGCTGTAAGAGGCAGGTGGCAGATAAGGGCTTCGCTCCGGCTGATGATATTGTGCAGCATCAATTACACGCTGATCATGTTCTGCACGCACACCTAATGCAAATGGCTTACCTTCTATGGCAATACCTTTATGTTGCAACAGGTAAAAAATATCTCTGGCAGAATGACCGGTAGCAAGTATAAGTGCACGAGAATGAATTGTTGTTTCAGCATCATTAACACTGCGCACAGTTATACTTTTAAATTTACCATCTGAACTGTGTATGTCAACCAACTTTGTGTTAAATAAAATTTCACCACCGCAATTAAGTATCATTTGCCGCATGGAAGAAATTATTCCGGGGAGTTTATTGGTGCCTATATGCGGATGAGCATCAATGGCAATATCAGCCGAAGCACCAAACTCAATAAATGTGTGCAGCATTGCCTGTATGTCTCCCCGCTTATTGGAACGAGTATATAATTTTCCATCGCTGTAAGTGCCTGCACCACCTTCGCCAAAACAATAATTGGATTCAGGATTGACTTTACCTTGTTTATTGATTGCAGCAAGATCACGTCTTCTGTTGCGTACATCCTTACCTCTTTCAATAATTACAGGCTTAAAACCAGATTCAATCAAACGTATGGCAGCAAATAAACCGGCAGGGCCGCAACCAGCAATCAGTACTGGTTCAGCATTGGAAACATTCTGCCATTTACGCTTTTGAAAAACTTCTTTTTCAGAAGCATCAGAGAACACTTCTATAAGCAATCGGATTTTTACATTACGTGAACGGGCATCAATGCTTCGCTTAAGAATACGGAATTGAAATTTACTTCCATAACGAGATGAAACTGCTTTTCTGATGGATTGCTCTCCGGAAGCTTCTTCAGGTGAAAGTGCAAGCTCAAACCGCTGCATTTAAAATCAGTTTATTCGAAAGTCAATGAAAGTGCAAACATTTTGGTGAACAAACCATCGAGTGATTGCGAATAAACAAGGTTGTCTTTTACAAGCAGGTTCCGCACACCATGATACATTTTTATTTCAGGTGAAAACTTAAACATTGGCAAATAGAAATCACATCCCACTCCTATTTCATAGCCATAGTCATTGCGCTGCAACTTTACAAACTCTTTGTCTTTTGCTTTTACCTTGGCCTGCGAAACCATATCAATGCTGTATTTTACTCCGCCCAAAACATATGCTCTGAAATTATTCAGCCTTGCTGATTTAAATTTTACATCGAGTGGAAATTCAACAAAGGTACTCTCTACTTTTTTTGTCACAACATTTTCGAGCGGACGTCCGGGTTGAAAAGTGTAAATGAGGTTTCGTGATGCAAAAGCCAATCCCGGTAAAAAACGCAAATCAAAATGCTCACCCATTCGCATATTGGTAACTATCTGCAAATTGAATCCCGACATGCCTTTTGATTCAATGGTATAAAGTGAATCTATCAGGCTCAATCCTGAAATACGGTCAATCACAAAATCTGTTCTGTTGATACCGAGAATAAATCCGAAGTGAAAGCGTTGTCTGTCGTATTTAGGAAGATTGAGAATTTTTTGTTTTTGTGCTTCGGCCACATGAACTGCTGTCACAAGCAATATTGCAGCAAACAATTTGAATAAGATTTTTCTACTACCTGTCATACCGAAGCAATGTATAAAGTAACCACACCAAATGTCAGTGGCATAATTTTAACTTTTGAATACCCAACGTGGAGCAAAACTTTTTCCAGTTCCTTTCCTGACGGAAAATTACGTATGGATTCCGGAAGATAGTTGTAAGCATTATTATCACCTGAAAAAAATTTACCCCAGAAAGGCAATATGAAACGTGAATAGAAAGAATAAAATTGTTTCACTGGGAATTTTTCAGGATGACTGAACTCCAGAATAAAAACAGCACCGTTTTCGCGCACTACTCTTCTCATTTCTTTAAGTCCTGTTTCAAGATGCTGAAAATTTCGAATACCGAATGCTACCATCGCCACATCAAATTTTGCGTCTTCAAAAGGTAGTTTTTCACTGTCGGCTACCTGAAGTGAAATAATCTTATCAAGGTTTTTCTCAGCTACTTTTTGCCTTCCTAACTCAAGCATTTTTTCCGAAATATCAATTCCTGTGATCTGTTGTGGATTCAATCGTGCAGCTTCAATGGCAAGGTCTGCTGTGCCGGTTGCAACATCAAGAATGTTTACATGAGCAACCTTACTTATTTCATGAATGGTTTTTTTGCGCCACCTTCTGTCAATGCCTAATGAAAGAAAATGATTCAAAAAATCATAACGATGAGCAATGTTGTTAAACATATCACGAACCTGCTCTTTCTTCGCTCCTTTATGCTCTGTTGATACTTCCATTCTTATTTTGCAGAAAGTCTTTTTACCTCATCCAACAACAGTTTTCTTTCAATAGGAACAACTCCTACTTTTTCGCAAACCAAACCTCCGGCCAGGTTGCTTATTGCAGCAATTTCTTTTAACGACATTCCTGAAGCCAATGCCAGCGAAGCCACACTGATAACTGTATCACCAGCTCCACTCACATCGCTGATGTTGCGCAAATGTGCGGGTATAATTCCCAAATCTTTCTTCGAATAATAATACACACCTTTTTCAGAAAGTGTTATCAGCAATGATTTTATTTTTTGTTTGGATGCAAAATCCGAAGCAACTTTAGTCAGTGCTTTCTCTGTAGGATTTTCCAAATCTGTTTTCAATCCTTCACGCAGTTCCTTCAGATTGGGTTTGAATAATGTTACGTTACGGTAATGAAAAAAATTATTCTTCTTAGGATCAACTGTTGTTGGGATGCCATGTTTATCTGCTTCAGCAACGATGGCTTCAATCACCGTTTTATTCAGAACACCCTTGTCGTAATCTTCAAAAATAACTACAGCAGGTTTTTTACTTCGGATTAGTTGTGCTGCTTTTTTCACCAGAAGATTGCTGTCAGTTTGCGACAATGGGTTTACCACTTCTGAATCAACACGCATCAACTGATGATTATTGCCAATTACTCTCGTCTTTATAGTGGTTGTACGTTGAGAGGAAGATATAATTCCATCGTCAAACATACCGCTGTCGGTAATCAGCTTTCTGAATTCTGCTCCGGCACTGTCTTTTCCAATTACGGAACAGATGTAAGGCACAGCTCCAAGCGAATGAATATTTACGGCTACATTGGCGGCACCTCCGGGTCTGCTCTCTCGTTTATCAACTGCAACAACGGGTACAGGTGCCTCAGGAGAAATACGATCAACCTTCCCCCATAAATAGGCATCAACCATTACATCGCCTATTACCAAAGCACGCATTCCTTTTACCTGCTTCAGAAAATATTCGGTTTTTTCTACATTCACCTTTCTTGAATTGAGCCGCAAAAATAGGTAATGTACATTACTTTTCCTGATAAAGATTTTAGACTGTAGTTTATGGGTTAAAATCCTGATTAGGTCTTCATTTCATATGCCTGCACAACTAATAAATCTTTTATTTTAAGCAATAAAAAAACCGGCATCTCAATAATGAAAGTACCGGCTGTGCCAACATCAAAAAAAATTTTTTTATCGCACTTTAACAGGAATATACTCCATATCTATCTGAAGAATTTCAATATCATTTGAAGTGACAGGTGCTGACCGTTCTACCAGCAACACACATCCATTTATCACCTGCAGATTTCTATATTTATTTCCATCACGCGTAATCAGTTTTACCCTGTGGTATTCAGGATTATTGATGTTTTTAAATGCATGATAGAGGTAATTCAAAAACCTTTCGGGAATTATTACTTGCTTATAGCTCATTTTAACAGATATTTTAAAGCATTATTTACGATATCAGTAGAGTAAGGTTACACTTTTTTCATGCCTGTGGGCATCTATCCTTATATTTGCCGCTCAGTTTTTTTAATATGAATTTTATTGATGAGTTGAAATGGCGCGGTATGTTGCACGATGCCATGCCCGGAACAGAAGATCTGCTCTCTAAAGAAAAAGTTACAGGATATATAGGTTTCGACCCTACTGCTGATTCTTTGGGAGTTGGAAATATGGTTCAGATTATGACCTTATTGCATTTTCAGCGAGCCGGGCATAAACCTATTGCACTCGTTGGAGGTGCTACAGGTATGGTGGGTGACCCTTCAGGAAAATCGCTTGAGCGTAATTTAATTGACGAAGAAACATTAAACCATAATCTCAACTGCCAGCGCAAACAACTTGAAAAATTTCTTGATTTCAACTGTGGTCAAAACAGTGCCGAAATAGTAAACAATTACGACTGGTTTAAAGGATTAGGGTTTTTGGAATTTATTCGTGATGTAGGAAAACATATTACCGTAAATTATATGTTGGCGAAAGATTCTGTAAAAAACCGCCTCGAAAATGGTATGTCGTTTATGGAATTCAGTTATCAGCTTATTCAGGGATACGACTTTTTTTATCTCTGGCAAAACAGAGGAGTAAAACTTCAGATGGGCGGTTCTGACCAATGGGGAAACATTGTTACTGGAACTGAGTTGATTCGCAGAAAAGCCAATGGCGAAGCATTTGCTCTTACTACTCCACTGATTAAAAAAGCTGATGGTACCAAATTCGGAAAATCAGAAAGCGGTAATGTATGGCTCGACAGAAATAAAACATCTCCTTACAGTTTTTATCAGTTTTGGCTCAATGCAAGTGATGATGATGTAAAAACCTATATCCGCATTTTCTCGCTGAAAGATCAGGCTACGATAGAAGCACTGGAAGCTGAACATTTTCAGTCGCCACATTTAAGGCTGATGCAGAAAGAACTTGCAAAAGAAATTACCATTCGCGTACATTCAGAAGCCGATTATCAAAAAGCTGTTGAAATTACAGAAGTGTTTTTCAACGGAGGCGCTGATGATTTGCAAAAACTTTCTGCTGATGATTTAGGTGATGTATTCAACGGTTTAGGCAAAAACGCATTCACTGTTTCGCTCTCAAAATTAAATGATGGCATTGGTATTCTTGATTTGCTTGCTGCCGAAACTTCAGTGTTTGCAAGCAAAGGCGAAGCACGTAAAATGATATCTGCAAACGGAACTTCACTAAACAAAGAAAAAATATCAGACCCTGCTCAGATTATTAGTAAGGCGAATCTTCTTGCAGAAAAATACATCCTGTTTCAAAAAGGAAAGAAGAATTTTTTCCTGTTAAAAGCTGAATAAACAATCAGGACTGAGTGAGCTGCTGAAAAACATCTTCGAGGCGGCTTTCTTCTTTCTGCATGCTTAACACAGTCATATTATTTGCGACTGCAAGATTGAAAATATCTTTTCGCACATCTTCATCGCCCGAGTAAGCAATTGTCCATTTATTGCCACCACTGTGTTTTACGTCTGTTACATGTGGTAAATTTCTGAGTAAGGTAGCATCCATTTGCCTGTCGAATTCAACCTGTATCATATGCGAAGGTTTAACCTTATGACGCAACATTCCGGTATCGTCATCGGCAACAATTTTTCCTTTGTTGATGATAATCACACGGTCGCAAATTGCTTCCACTTCCTGCATAATATGCGTAGAAAGAATCACGGTTTTTTCTTTACCGATATGTCTGATAAGAGCGCGAATTTCCGCTAATTGATTTGGGTCGAGACCGGAAGTTGGTTCATCGAGAATAAGCACTGCGGGATTATGGATCATAGCCTGTGCCAGGCCCACACGCTGACGATATCCTTTTGACAGCGCTCCGATTTTTTTCTTACTCTCAGGAGTGAGTCCTGTAATTTCAATCATATCTTCCACACGTTTTGCAACATCCTTTTTCTTAAGATGTATTCCTCCAACAAAGCGAAGATATTCTCGAACATACATGTCAGGATAAAGCGGATTGTGTTCAGGAAGATAACCTACATTTTTTCTTACTTCAATAGATTGTGTAACAGTGCTATATCCGCATACTTTAACCACACCTTCACTCTCAGGAATATAACAGGAAATAATTTTCATCATGGTAGATTTCCCTGCACCGTTAGGGCCCAGCAAGCCTACCACCTGTCCTGCATTTATGGTGAAACTTACATTATCGAGAGCCCGCTGGCTTCCGTAAAGTTTGCTCACCTTTTCTACTTCAACTGACATACAATTCTGAGGTTATAAGTTGGATGCAATACGATCGAGCGTAAGTTCTATTAAACGATGCATGTTCTCTTCGTAATGACTGGAAAACTGCTGCGAAATTCTGTTGGCAACTATCAGATTTACGGCACAACAATGGTGTCCGAGTAACTTGGCGAGGCCATACATGGCTCCAGTCTCCATCTCAAAATTGGTGACTCTGTGTTTGCCATGCTGAAAGGTGTGGAGTTTATCAACCATATCGGTACGCGCTAGCTCATAACGCAATACCCTGCCCTGAGGCGCATAAAATCCCGAACACGATGCCGTGATTCCTTTAAACATACCTTCTGAAATGGCTTCTTCAAGTTTGGGTGAACAACGAGTGAGATAAGACTGAGGCAACACTCCCATGTTTGGATAATGCTTTCTGAAATTTTCTATGATTTCCTTTTCCTCAGAAGTATTATCGTATTTGTAAAAATTCAACAGTCCGTCAAGCCCTAATCCGAAAGTTGAAAACACGAAAGAATCCACAGGAATTTCAACCTGCAATGCCCCTGAAGTGCCTATTCGGATAAGATGCAAGGCCGTGAGTTTATCCTTCACTACCCTGTTTTGTAAATCAATGTTTACAAGAGCATCCAGTTCATTGTAAACTATATCTATATTATCGGTTCCTATGCCGGTAGAAAGCACCGTAATGCGTCTCCCTTTATAATATCCTGTATGCGTTACAAACTCTCGTTTCTGCTTTTTAATTTCAATACGGTCAAAAAATGAACTGACCTTACTTACCCTGTCAGGGTCGCCAACATTTATAACCACATCTGATATGTCCTGCGGCAGCAGGTTCAAATGATAAACACTGCCATCTTTGTTGAGAATCAGTTCCGATTCGGGTATTTTATTCATAATAAAAACAATAAATGAACGGCTAAAGTAAGGTATATTGTTGCAATTTGAAATGAAGGATTGAAATTCGTAGAAAGATAGCTAAGATAGTCAATAAATGAGTAAAAAATCAGTAGATAAAAATGCTTTAAATAAGACTCCTGAGTGATTTTAATCAATAATTATTAAAATGTGATTTAGAACGTATTAATTGATATTTTTTTTCAAACCTTTGTTTTATATTTGCAATAGATTAAACCACCTGAGGGTATGAACCAAGAGAAGAAGATAATAGTATCTCCCGTTGATTTTTCGGAACAATCGCTTATTGCTTTAGAGCAATCTTATAACTTAGCACGACTTACTAACAGCGATTTAAGGCTGTTGTATGTGATTGATGAGGATTTTGTTACTCATCTTACGAACGTATTTTTTTCAAAAGAAAACTATGCTGATCAGGTTCGTAACGATATTGAGCGCAGGCTTGATGAACTTGCAACCAAAATCAAGAAAGAACAAGGAATAATCACATCCACCCATATCCGTACAGGAAAAATTTACGAAGAAATTGTAAACGAAGCTTACGATACGGACGCGGCTTTTATCGTAATGGGAACTCAGGGAGCAAGTACCTTGCGGAAGAAATTTTTAGGTTCAAATACATCAAGAGTAATACGTGAGGCCTTATGTCCGGTAATCACCATTAAAGGACATACTCATTATAAAGGATGCAAGCATATAGCGTTACCCTTAGACCTCACTAAAGAGACTCGCGAAAAGGTGAATTATGCAATAGATTTTGCAAAATTATTCGGATCAACCATCCACGTTTTCTCAGTCTTAGAATCAAATGATGAATTCCATGTAAACAAACTGGAAAGGCAACTGCAACAGGTAAAATCATTTATAACCGATGCCGGCATTACTTGCACGGGAGAACTGATTGAAGAAAAGGATGGTGTTTCAATGACAATCATTGAATATGCCGGAAAGAAAGAGTGTGATCTCATTGTAATAATGACACAAAATGAAACAAATATCACTGACCTGTTTATTGGCACAGCTGCACAGGAAGTAATCAATAATTCAGATATACCCGTATTGTGTATCAGACCTATGGTTCGTAAGGATTTAACTCAATCAGTACTTTCATAACATCTTATTCCTATGTCAACAACAACTTTTGAAATTAAGCGAATACTGATTCCGTATGATTTTTCGGAAACAGCAAAACTGAGCCTTGAACATGCAGTGTTTATGGCAAAACTGCTCAAAGCAGATATTTACATGTTGCATATTCTAGAATCTGTATCCTTCACGTCAGCATTTGGTGCGGCTTTTGGCAGTGTGGATAAAAAATTAGAGACAGAATCAAATCAGAAACTCGAAGAAATTGCACATGAAATATTCTCGAACAGCGGTGTAACCATTAAATGTTTTACAGAAGTTGGACGTATTTACAAGAAAATTGTTGAGGTTGCCAAACGTGAGAATATTGATATAATTATTATGGGTACACATGGTGCTTCAGGTTATACCAAATTCAGGGCAGGAACAAATACCAGCAAGGTTGTTGAAGAAGCCGTGTGCCCGGTTATCTCTGTCCAAAAGATCAGCCACCGCGTAGGATTTAAGAAAATTGTAATTCCTATTGACAATACACCACAGTCACGTCAAAAAGTTAGTTATGCACTTGCCATAGCAAGAGCTTACCAATCACATGTTTATGTAGTTGGATTGATTAATTTTTCCAATGAAGAAAATAAGCGCAAGTTTCATATAAAAGTTGATCAGGTAGAAGAGTGGCTGGCACAACATGAAGTAACTTCTGAAAAGAAATTTGTAGAAGGTGATAACCTTGCCAAAATGACCATGCAGGTAGCTGAAGAACTGGATGCTGATTTAATTGTAATCATGACTGAACAGGAACCTTCCATCACCGGATTATTCCTAGGTACTTACGCTACACAGGTTGTAAATCACAGCAAAATACCGGTAATGGCCGTACATCCTCAGGTATCAGATCTGAGTACTGCTACATTAGGATATTAATATTTGTTTTTTCATTGTTTACACATGAGGCACTGCAAACAGTGCCTCATGTGTTTTTGTTAACTTCGCCATGTTAATTTACAACATAGGTTTTTAAATGAGTCTGCTTAAACGGATTCTCCGTTTTCTTTTGAAATTTATTGCCTGGACAGGAGTTGTACTCCTTGTGCTTTTTCTGTTTTTTCTCTGGCGAATACAAGTTCCCTTACCACAAATAAACAGCAAAGTTCAGCCTGTTGATTTTAAAAGAATTCAAACCGGAACCGACAGTTATCAGATAGGAAAAAACTGGCTTCGTAAGAACAAAGAAGGAATTTGGGTAATGTATATTGAAGGTGATGATTACGAACGTGGAGTGATTTATGGTGTATTATCGAAAGAACTCATGGAAGAACAGGAAGATTATTTTATTGCACAGATTAATGAAATTATTCCTCACAAATTATATCTTCAGTTTATAAAAATGTTTGTTGCATGGTTCAATAAAGATATCTACAAATATGTACCGGCTGAAAATCTGCGTGAAATTTATGGAGTGTCGTTGTCCTTTTCAGATAACTATGATAATATCGGACCTAAATATTACCGCATACTCAATTATCATGCAGCTCACGACATTGGACATGCGCTTACAGATTATCAGTTAGTAGGCTGTACTTCATTTGCA
The DNA here is from genome assembly GCA_019136655.1 of Bacteroidota bacterium. Classification (GTDB taxonomy): domain Bacteria; phylum Bacteroidota; class Bacteroidia; order AKYH767-A; family OLB10; genus OLB10. The sequence goes on along the minus strand of JAGVTU010000001.1, from coordinate 18,753 downwards.
GTGAATAAGTCTTTATCAGCTGACAGTACTTTGCTGATAGGCAGAAATTTTGATTTTTATATGGGTGATGATTTTGCAAAAAACAAACTGTTGTTATTTGTCAAACCCGACAGCGGCTTTGCTTTTGCATCTTATTCATGGGCAGGTTTTACCGGAGTAGTTTCCGGAATGAATGAAAAAGGTCTTACAGTAACTATCAACGCTGCAAAATCTGATATACCTTTCGCAGCAAAAGATCCTATTTCACTTCTTGCAAGAGAAATTCTTCAATATGCTAAAAATATTGAAGAAGCAACTGCCATCGCAAGAAAAAGAGAAACTTTTGTATCTGAAACATTACTGATAGGATCGGCACAGGATAATAAAGCAGCGCTCATTGAAAAATCACCTTCGAAACTAGATGTATTTTATTCACCTGATAACATGCTGATATGCTCCAATCATTATCAGAGCAATGTCTTTAAGGATGATGATGAAAACATTTCAAACATCACAAACAGCGACAGCAAGTTCAGGTACGACAGAATGAAACAATTACTTAAAGAGCACATTCCACTGAATGCCGATAAAGCGGCTGACGTGTTGCGCAACAAAGAAGGCCTTGACGGAAAAAATATAGGCTATGGTAATCCAAAAGCAATAGATCAGCTTCTGGCACATCACAGTGTTATATTTAAACCGGAAAAACTCGACATGTGGGTATCTACCATGCCTTATCAGGATGGAGAGTATGTGCATTTTAATCTGCGAGAATTTTTATCCGGAGTATATCATGATCATGACAGTCTGGATATACCTTCTGACGACTTTACACAGTCGGACGATTTGAAAAAATTTGAAGCATTTAAAATTACCAAGCAAAAAATTTTCAGACATAATACTTTTGGACAGAATCTAAATCTTTCTGAAGAGGAAATCAAGGAATATATTTCGAATAACCCCAACAGTTATGTAACCTACATGAGCCTTGGAGAATATTATAAAAGCAAGAAGCAATATGAAACAGCCATTTCATATCTTGAAAAATCACTGCAACATGAAGTGGCTTCAAAAACAGAAGAACTTAAAATTAAAAAGCTAATAGAAGAATGTCAGAAAAAACTGAAAAATTAAACCGGCCGGGTGAAATTGAATTTGCTGACAACGAAAAAATAAGGCAAATGCAAGAGCATAAATTAGCTGAAATGCTCTCTTTTATAAATCAAAACTCTCCTTATTACAAAGCAAAATTCAAAGAATTAAATATTGATATCAGAAATATTTCTATTGATAACCTGAAAGAATTACCCTTCACCACCAAGGATGATTTGGCAAAATATAACGAGCAATTTTTGTGTTCAGAAAAATCGAAGGTTGCTGATTATATTACCACATCAGGAACTACCAGTGAGCCTGTAACTTTTTATCTTACATCAAACGACCTCGAACGGATAGCTTATAATGAGGCCATATCATTGCAATGTGCAGACGGCAGCAACAATGATATTTTTCAAATAATGATTACGATAGATAAACTGTTCATGGCAGGCATGGCATACTTTCTGGGAATTCAAAAATTAAATGCAGCAGCTATTCGGGTTGGCCCCGGAACTCCAAATGCACAGTGGGAGTACATCCATCGTTTTAAGCCCTCAACGCTCATTGCAATTCCATCATTTATTCCTAAGCTTATTGAATATGCTCAGGAAAATAAAATAGATTACAAAAATACTTCTGTAAGAAAAATCATCTGCCTTGGCGAACCGGTTCGTCAGCCTGATTTTAGCTTTAATGAATTAGGAAAAAGAATCACCTCTCAGTGGGATGTAAAACTCTATTCCACTTATGCATCAACAGAAATGAGTGCTGCATTTACGGAATGCAGCCATGGAAATGGAGGACACTCTCACCCTGAATTACTCATTCTGGAAGTGGTAGATGATAATGGAAATAAAGTAAGAGACGGAGAACTGGGAGAAGTGGTAGTTACTACTCTTGGCGTTGAAGGAATGCCTTTACTCAGATATCGTACCGGAGATTTGTGCCATGTGTATTATTCAAAATGTTTGTGTGGGCGCAACACCACCAGACTTGGTCCTGTAATGGGTCGTAAACAACAAATGATAAAATACAAAGGAACGACTCTCTTTCCGCAATCTATTTTCAATGTACTGGATATGATGCCACAGATTAAACTTTATCAGGTGGAAGTGAAGCGAGATGAGTTTAACAATGACAGTGTTACAGTTTATATTGATGAAAATTTAAAAACGTCTGTTTTTAGTAAAGAATTATTGTCGCTTTTCAAATCCAAGATTCGAGTTACACCAAAGCTGGAATTTATTTCAGAACACGAGTTAATTTCACGCGTTCATAAAACAGATAAGCGAAAAACAGAAAAAATTATTTATCTTTGATTTAAAATTTAAAAAAAATGAAAAAAACTATTCTATTCTTAACCGCCTTTTGTGCTACCATAACTGCGTTTGCACAACACTCCATGAATGATGTGTTTAACAACAAGACTAAACTCATATTTATGGGTTATGACTTATCTCAAGCCCGATTTATCGGAACAATGGGTTTTACTGACCCGGCTGCTATTAAAGACAGATTTTTATATGCCTGGAACAACACCTTTGTGGCAGAGTATGAAAAATACAGTCTGCAAAAAAGTTTTAAGCTTACGAATGATAAATACGAAACCAATGTTGACAACAATCAGGACATCAACAGCAAAATAAATGTTCACGAACGCATAACTAACGAATCCTACTCCATAACTGAAGATGATGTTAAAAAAGCAGTGTCGCACTATCATTCAAAAGAAAAAGATGCAATAGGTCTTTCTTATGTTGTTGAGAGTTTTAATAAGTTACAGGAAAAAGCAGTGATTTGGGTTACATTTGTTGACCTCTCAAATAACAAAGTGTTATACACTGAAAAAATGGAAGCAAAAGCAGGCGGTTTCGGATTGAAAAATTACTGGATGGCTTGTGCAACTAAAATCAAAAAAGATATAGAGTCCTCCAAGTATAAACAATGGAAGAAAAAATTCAGTTCATAAAATTGAATATCAAAAAGAGGAGTGCCTGCAGGCACTCCTCTTTCTTTATGCCCTAATGTCAGATGCATGTAACAATCATTTTAAGTGTAATTCATTCTGAAATCAGTTCATTCATTCTACTAAACACAGAGGAAAATTTTCTTTTCTTTGTACGCTCAAAGTAACAAATCATCAATTATGGAAACCGGACAAAAAACAGAGGAGAAGAAGAAAGAACTTTCAGCATTTGAAGCTAAAAACGAAGCTCAAAAACTGGCCTTTGCTCCTGTAGTGTTTCAGGTAGTAGTAGCAATGCAACGACTTGGAATTCTCCCATTGATTTGTAAACATCGTAAAGGTATTACCATTGATGATATCAGCAAACAGACTAATGTAAGCACATACGGAGTTAAGGTGTTGCTTGAAATGGCTGCCAATGCAGATATTGTAAAATATCTGGATGATGATACTGTTACAGTAACAATGTTAGGTTATTTTCTTAATTCTGATGAAATGACAAGGGTGAATATTAATTTCACTCACGATGTATGTTATGATGGGTTTAAGTACCTGACTGAATCCATTAAAAACGGAAAACCAGAAGGTTTAAAAACATTAGGTAACTGGAAAACCATCTATCCTGCATTAGGTATATTGCCTGAACATATTAAGAAATCATGGTTTGAGTTTGATCACTTTTACAGCGATGATGCTTTTCGCGATGCATTGAATATTGTGTTCAAAGAAAATCCGGGAATGATTTTCGACATCGGTGGCAATACCGGAAAATGGGCATTTGCTTCCTGCGATTATAACCCTGACGTAAGAGTTACCATTCTTGATCTTCCATCACAAATTGCTGTTGCAAAAGCAAATGCTGAAAAAAGAAATTTACTCAACAGAATTTCGTTTTTTGAAATCAACCTGCTCGACAAATCACAAAAAATTCCTCAGGGTGCTGATGTGGTATGGATGAGCCAGTTTCTGGATTGTTTTGGCGAAGATGAGATAGTTTCTATTCTTGAAAATGTAAAACAGGCTGCATCACCACATACAACTGTCTTTATTCTTGAACCTTTTATTGATAATCAGAAATTTGATGCAGCATCCTATTGCCTTACTGCTACATCACTTTATTTTACGGCATTAGCCAATGGAAACAGTAAGATGTACAGTGTAAAAGCTATGACATCACTGGTAGAAAAAGCGGGATGGAAAGTGGTAGAAGAGTTTCCTCTGATAGGTGAAAGCTTTCACACCATTCTTAAATGCAGATTGGCGTAATTCAAGAATAAACAGCTTTTACACTTCTGCTTTTACCGACTGAATAATTTTGCTGTAATAAGCTTCGTACAAAGGAAGAATTCTATTGATATCAAATTCTGATGCACGCTTAAGTGCATTATGCTTGAACTGATTCAAAGTACTGTCATCTTTCAGAATTTTAAGAGCATTACGAGCCATGTCTTCCACATCACCAACCTTACTCAAATAACCCGTTACACCATGTACATTCAGTTCGGGCATACCTCCTGCATCAGATGAAATAACCGGTACCTGACAAGCCATTGCTTCGAGAGCAGCAAGTCCGAAACTTTCAGATGCACTGGGCATAATAAACAAATCGCATACAGAAAGAATTTCTTCAATGGCATCCTGCTTGCCCAGAAAACGAACATCGTCACACAGGTTTAAATCTCTGCAGAGTTTTTCAATAGCAACACGTTCATCACCGTCACCTATCATCAACAACTTGGAAGGTATTTGTTTATTTACTTTTTCAAAAACATGTATTACATCTTCCACTCTTTTTACTTTTCTGAAATTTGATGTATGCACTAGTAATCTTTCCCCTCCGGGTACAATTGCTCTCTTAAAGTGATCCTTTGGTTTCTTGGAAAAACGTTTCAGGTCAATAAAATTATAAATCACTTCAATGTCCTTACAGATATGAAAATTGGCATAAGTATCATTCTTCAGGCTTTGAGAAACTGCCGTAACGCCATCGCTCTGATTGATTGCAAACGTAACCACAGGCTCGTAACTGCTGTCGCGACCCACAAGAGTAATATCCGTACCATGCAATGTGGTTACTACAGGAATATAGATTCCCTTAGAGATTAGAATCTGTTTGGCCAGATAAGCTACAGAAGCATGTGGTATGGCATAATGCACATGTAAAATATCAAGACCTTCATGCATGGCAACATCCACCAGCATACTGGTCAGTGCTGATTCATACGGTGCATATTCAAACAATGGGTAATTGCTGATTTTAACCTCATGATATGAAATATTTTCAGAAAAAATATCGAGCCTTACCGGCTGGCTGTAGGTTATGAAATGAATGCGGTGGCCTTTGGCAGCAAGTGCTTTGCCAAGCTCGGTAGCTACCACTCCGCTACCACCAAATGTTGGATAACAAACAATGCCTATTTTCATCAATATGAAATGTTTTAGCTAACCAACAAATATAAGTTTCTAAAGTTTAGGAACAGATTTTAAGATGGTATTATTTTTCAGATTTAGAATGAATACAGTCGTAAAATATCTGCTGAATGTTGGTACGGATGCTCAATTGGTTCAGCTTTTGATTTGTTGCAGTTGGATAAACTCTGTTAGAAAGAAATACATAAACAAGCTTATTCTGCGGATCAGCCCAGGTGCATGTGCCTGTGAAGCCCTGATGACCAAATGCCAAACCCGAAGCACTTTTGCATGAAGGGCTAGCTTTACTTTTATCGGTATCAGGTTTATCGAATATCAATCCTCTTCTGATTCCGGGCAGAGGTGCTGAAGTAAACAAAGCTACCGTTTCAGGTTTCAGATATTGCTTTCCGCCATAGCTTCCGCCATTGAGCAGCATCTGCATCAGTATTCCTACGTTTTGTGCATTGGCAAACACTCCTGCATTTCCGGCAACACCTCCCATTGCTGAAGCAGCAGGGTCATGTACATAACCATGTACCAATACGTGTCTGAATGAAGTATCATCTTCCGTTGGAACAATTTCATTTTTATTGAATCGCGACAGAGGATTAAACAACATATGTGTAAGCCCAAGGGGTTTATAAAATTCCTCTTCCACCAACACATCTATTTTCCTTGAAGCCTGTCTCTCTATAATTTTCTGAAGTATCAACATTCCTAAATCGGAATAAACATACTGTCCTTTTTCAGACAATGGAGATTTTTTTATCATCTCTTCAATCTTGCTCTGAAATTTTGCATTGGTGTAAAGGCTGTCATTTACTTTGATAAAAAATCCATTTCTTTCTGTTTTTGAAAAATAAGATTTCATCAGTTTGCCATCCCTGCCGATAGCTGCTTTATAGAAAGGTGTCCATGCCTGCAAACCTGCCGTATGTGTCATGAGCTGTTCAATGGTTATATTACTCTTGTCTGAATGTTCAAACTCACTCAGATAATACCCAACCGTTTGATGCAAATCGAGTAAATGATGATCATAAAGCCACATGGCAGCCAATGCTGTTGATGAAATCTTGGTTACGGATGCAATGTCGTAGAGCATTTCATTATTCACAGGGATGGTGTTATCATAAGTAGTGTAACCAAATGATTTGTTATAAATAACTTTCCCGTCAACTGATGCATATATCTGGCATCCAGGCATTGCTTTTCTGTGAATGGCATCATTCACAATTGAATCAACTTTTATCAGGCAACTGTCATCTATATCGAGTTCAGCTGGAAATGTGTACTTCACAATATCATTTGAAGAAATTAATGAAACACCGCTGCCACGTATAAATTTTTCAGACACAGTAACCGGCAGTCTTCCTCTCATACTCACTGCACCAAACAAAGCCTGAGCTGTGATGTACTGAGGCAGATATGTATCTTCATAAGCTATAACGAGGCCTTTTACAGAATCAGGCAGTTCAAGTTTGCTCAGACAGTAAGAATTGCCAAAAAGCACAACAATCACTTTTGTTTTTGATGACAGCTTTTCTATCAGTTTATTCATGCTTGCAGTTATCCCAAAGTTAGTTTGCGGTTTTGTTGTGGTATTATGAATGCTCACTACAACTGTTGAATAACCAGATAAAACATTTGTTAAGCTGTCAATGGTAGAATCAGGAGCATCCTTTGTCATTGCAAATGAATTTACAGGTGCAAATAAGTTCAGTGTATTCTGAAAAGTATTGTTGAGTGAATCATTAATTTCAACGGAGGCTGCTGTAATTTCAGATGAATGATGCAACGGCAAAATATTATCCTTATTCCACAACAATGTAACTGCACCCTCGTAGAGCCTGTAATTCAGAAAAGATGCATCAGCAGGATTGAGATCATAATAGATGTTGGTTGTGTCAATGGGTGTGTAGCTATTGAGTCCTACCCAGTGTTTTACCATCAATATTTTTCTTACACGGTCATCCAATTTACTCTTACGAAACTTTCTCTTCACTACTGCAGTCTTTATTTTTTCAAATGCCTGCGGCACATTTTCCGACATGAGCAAAATATCATTACCGGCAAGCAAAGCTTTAAGTTCCATATCACCGGGCTTAGCACCTTCAATAATTGCACCTTTCATATTCAATGCGTCAGAAACAATTATCCCTTTAAAGTCCAGATCTTTCTCGAGATAAGTTTTAATAATTTTTGATGAGAGTGAAGCAGGATTATTTTCATCGTCAAGCAATGGTACATTCAAATGTCCTGTCATAATACAATCCACACCACCATTGATTAATTGTTTGAACGGATACCACTCCAGTGTGTCAAGTTCTTTTTCTGATTTATTAATTACGGGCAATGAATAATGCGAGTCTGTATCAGTATCGCCATGTCCCGGAAAATGTTTGGCACAGGCAATCACCTTGTTGTCCTGCAGTCCTTTCATATACTGCATTCCATGTCGGCTTACAACAGTTTTGTCGTCACTAAATGAACGTGTATTGATAACAGGATTTAACGGATTATTATTGATATCAATGTCAGGTGCAAAATTCAGTTGAATGCCCATTCTCCTGCATTGTCTTCCTATTTCAGCAGCTGTTTCGTAAATTAATGAATCATTTCCCATAGCAGTCAGCGTCATTTGTCTTGGAAACCTTATGGTACTGTCCATTCTCATACTCAGGCCCCATTCGCCATCAATACCTACAAGAAGAGGAATGGATGACTGTGCCTGCATTCTGTTAATACACTCTGCCTGACGATAAGGTCCTCCTTTAAAAACAATGAGACCTCCTATATGATAGTTGCGAATAAGTGATGCTAAAGAATCCAGATCGCGTTGTGGCCACACACTTTGCATCTGCACCATAAACAACTGACCGATTTTTTCTTCGAGCGACATTCTGTCTAACACACTGTCGGCCCAGTTATAGGATTGCGGATTGATAAATGGCGGTAATTTTTTCTGTGCGTTTACAACAAAGCAACAACCTAACAGAAATAACATCAAAATAAAATTCTTCCTCATGCACATAGAGCAAAAATATTTTTACATACCTTATATTATTTCATTCTGTAAAAGAATAAATAACATGACGTTGTTAGGAAGATATAAACATTATCTTATCACAAAACAGTAAAACTTCATCCAACCGAATTTTAACCTCGAAGAAAAGCAGTTCTCCTCTTATTTCCTTCCAAAGTCAGCAGGGTTCTCTCCCCACAATTTTGTTTCCCACTTCAACACGGGATTACTGTAGGTGTTTTCTGATAACCATTTTTCAGCACGCTCAATCAGTTCAAACAACTCATTATTACGCTGAGTGGGTTCCAGCTTTGTTTTTGCATGTTTATCCTTTACCCATTTCATTGCAGTAACACTGTCAGAATAAATCGGAACAGTAAGCTGATGTTTTTTGCAATAAGCCAAAGCATGCACCAATGCCAGAAACTCCATAATATTATTTGTTCCATCAGCAAAAGGGCCTCTTAAAAAAAGTTGTTTACCTGAACTTACATCCACACCTCGGTATTCACTGTCCAATGTTTTGGTATTCCATGCCCCGTCAACAGCTATGCTGTGTTTCATGGGATGTCTGGTTACATGAGGTTTAACTTCAAATAATTTCTTCTGATCAGCCTTCACGCTAAATCCTGAAGAACCTTTGGCAAACGCATCCCTTGCTGCTGTTTCTGTTTCAAAACTCTTATACAATGCTCCTGTAAATCCCTCTACTTGTTTGCGGCAATCTTCCCATGTGTTGAACACTCCGCTCTCACGTCCTTTCCAAACAACATAAAATTTTTTCTTTGCCACTATCAGATATGCAAATTACTCTTGAATAATTTCACTGCAATTGCCAACAAAATAAAACCAAAAACTTTCCTTACAATGGCAATTCCTGTTGGGCCGAGAATACGTTCGATAAACCCTAGATTCTTCAGACTCAGATACACTAAAATCATATTTAACAACACACCAATAATGATAGTCAGGATGTCATATTCACTTCGCAAGGTTAACAGTGTTGTCATTGTTCCGCTACCTGCAATAAGTGGAAATGCAATAGGAACAATACTTGCCGATTCCGGCATTTCGTCTTTGTAGAGTTTAATTCCAAGAATCATTTCCAAAGCGAGAAAAAACAAAACAAGAGAACCGGCAATGGCAAATGAGGAAACATCAAGTCCTATAAGATTCAATATGTTTTCACCTAAAAAAAGGAAAACAATCATAATCAACAAAGCCACTATGGAAGATTTTTCAGGATGAATTGTACCAACATTCTTCCGAATATTAATGATTACAGGTACAGATCCAATGATATCTATCACCGAAAACAAAATCATGGAGACGGTAATAATTTCTTTGATTTTCATTTCAGAAATTTTAGTTATTAAATATGAATTGCTCTGTTTTCAGTAGCTGCAAGACATGCTTCTTTAATTGCCTCAGTAAATGTGGGATGCGCATGACTCATGCGAGCAATATCTTCTGCCGATGCCCTGTACTCCATTGCAACCACTGCTTCGGCAATCATATCGGCAGCTCTTGGCCCAATTATGTGAACACCTAATATTTCATCCGTTGATTTGTCAGCCAATACCTTTACAAATCCATCTGTATCCATACTTGCACGGGCTCTGCCACTGGCTTTAAATGGAAAACTTCCTGCCTTATACTGAGTTCCGTTTGCTTTCAGCTCTTCTTCCGTGAAACCTACTGAAGCTACTTCAGGCCAGGTATAAACCACACCGGGAATCAACCTGTAATTGATATGCGGTTGCTGTCCTGCCATAACTTCTGCAACGAGTGTACCTTCTTCACTTGCTTTATGTGCAAGCATAGCTCCTTTAACCACATCGCCTATTGCGTAAATGCCTGATACGTTGGTTTGAAGATTGTCATCCGTTAAAATTCTTCCGCGTTCATCAGTTTTTACTCCGGCATTTTCCAATCCTAATTTTTCAGTATAAGGTTTACGTCCAACTGCTACCAGACAATAATCACCGTTCAGTTTAACTTTTTCTCCTTTACTGTTCTCAGCTTCTACCTGCACCTCTTTGGCACTGCTTTTTACAGATGTAACTTTATGGCTCAGCAAAAATTCAAATCCCTCTTTAACAAGCACTTTTTGCAATTCTTTACCTAATGCACGGTCCATGTTGGCAATGATGGAATCCAGAAATTCAATAACCGTAACCTTAGCTCCCAGCCTTGCATACACCGAACCCAGTTCAAGGCCGATAACACCACCACCAATTATGATGAGATGCTTTGGTATCTCTTTTAACTCCAATGCTTCAGTTGAAGTTATCACACGCTTCTTGTCAATGGTAATTCCCGGCAATGCTGAAGGCTTGGAGCCCGTTGCAATTATTGCACGCCTGGTTTCAATTTCCGAAACTTTTCCATCAGTTCCTGTAATTGAAATAACCGTAGCACTTTTAAAAGATGCATGACCTGTAATGACAGTGACTTTATTTTTTTTCATCAGAAAACTCACACCATCACACGTTTGCTTCACCACAGCCGCTTTTCTTTTTATCATCTGCGGGAGGTTTGCTTTTACATCCTTGATGTCAATTCCATGTTCTTTAAAATGCGTTGTGGCATTATAAAAATGCTCTGACGAGTCGAGCAGTGCCTTTGATGGTATGCAACCCACATTCAGACATGTTCCTCCTAATGTATTGTATTTTTCAATCAATGCAGTTTTAAATCCAAGTTGCGCACATCTTATTGCTGCAACATATCCTCCAGGTCCTGAGCCTATCACCGTTACATCAAATGATTCCATTTGTATTTTATTAATACGGCAAAGGTCTGAAAAAAACTATATGCTTTTCTTTCGCTTGAGAAAAGCTGTCAACAGCAGCGGAAGAAACAAACATGCTGCTATTACCCCAATGTAATCGCCATAACGTGCATAAATCGTTATTTGATTATTCAGAGTAATACGCTCTCGTACTACTGCTTCCTGCCAGTAAGGTGTTTGCTGCAACACGTCCCCGCGTTGGTTGATAAAACCACTGATTCCTGTATTGGCAGAACGTGCAATATCTCTTCGCAACTCTATAGCATGTATGCGTGCATATTGAAAGTGTTGCCTGTAACCGGGCGTATTTCCCCACCATCCGTCATTGGTAATTACAGCTATCCATTGTGCTCCCTTATGAATATACTCTGCAAGATAGTCGCCATAAATGGATTCATAACATATTACAGGTGCTGCAATTTCTGAATCGGATGATATAAACACGGAGGGCTCCGGTTGTACCCCAAGACTACCTGAAGTTCCACCCATATCAATTGACAATTTTTCAAGAAAACCAAAAATTTTAGGGTATGGCATTCGCTCTACACCTGGCACTAATTTAGACTTGTGAAAAATCTGTAACGGTTTTTTGTTTTGAAAAAACAAAGCCGTATTGTATGAATCATAATAGCCATCCTGTTGTGTAAATTTACGAGCGGTTGCCGAAAGTTTTTCATCTGCTGCATAAACTTTGGATGTTGAAGCCCCAACAATCAATTTAATATGAGGATAAGCACTCATGTAATTGCGCAATAATTTTATCTCAGGATATTCTTCCATATCCGACTCCCAAAGAGAATTTGCTATAGCAGTTTCAGGTGCTAAAATATAATCTGCAGAGTCAGGAGACTCAAGATTGGCCAATTGTAATACTTTTATAATCTGCTCCTCATTGCTCATCCCCGAAAATTTTTCGTTGTATGGGTCTATATTCGGTTGCGTTGCAATAACTCTGATGGTTTTGCCTTTCTCCTCATAAGTGTAATATCTGATACCGGAAATAATAAGCGGAACAATCAGTACTGTTACTACTGCATACATTTTCTTCTTTCTCTTTACCTCACTGCTCAACAGCCATTGTGTTATCAGAATATTCACCACCAACACCCACAGCGATCCTCCCAGTGACCCGGTCCATTCATACCACTGAATCCATGTGGGTTGAACAGAAAACACATTACCCAATGTAAGCCAAGGCCAGCTTAACTCCCAGTGAAGATGCAAATATTCAAATGCAAGCCAGAAAACTATCAGTGAAAAATATCCCACCAAATCACCAGACCTTTTGTGAACCACATGAAACAACTGAAATACAACTGCCATAAACAAAGCATTGCAGAATATGGCAAAAAGTCCTCCGCCTAAGGTTGCATTGCAAACCCACCAGGTAGTGGCTCCATTCCATAACAAAAATGTAAGATAGGAGTAGCCGAATATCTGAGCCTTACTGATGGCTGATTCATGTGCAGCATAATACTCCATCAGCAACAATGGAACCAAGCTTACAAAAACAATTGCCGTTATACCTCCTGCAGGCCAGCATACCCATAGCATCAGTGCTGATAGCACTGATAAAAACAGTTTTTTATTTCTTGTCATTTAAATATAAACCTCTGCAAAGTAAAAATAAATTCAGTGAACAAGATGCTTGAATATTTTGTCATAGAAAAACGACATCCAATTTCCAACTTGCTGAATAAATCCCGGATAAAAACTTCTGAAAAACAAATTATCCGTTTGTGCGAATAGCTTCAACCGGATCAAGTTTTGAAGCTGAATATGCAGGTATAAATCCGGATATCAAGCCTATTGCCGCTGAAATCAGAATTCCCAAACTGATATTTTTTAATGTAAGAGTAAGTGTAAAATCAGCAGCATAAGTTATTATCAGAGTCAGAATGTAAATAATCATCAACCCAACTAAACCACCAATTATACATAACACAACGGCTTCAAACAAGAATTGCATCAGTATGAAATAATTTTTTGCACCAAGAGATTTCTGAATTCCTATCTGGTGCGTGCGCTCCCTTACCGACACAAACATGATATTGGCTATGCTAAATCCTCCGACCAAAATAGAAAATCCGCCTATAATGATTCCCGCTATATCCAGAGTGCTGAATATACTTGTTATATTATTACTCAATAAACTTGATTGGTTGATGGAAAAATTATCTTCATCAACAGGCCTTAACCTGCGCAAACTTCTCATTATACTTTTCAACTCATCACTGGCATATTGTATCGAAACCCCTTCTTTAACTTTAGCTTTGATATAAGGGTCAATCCTGTCGCTTCTTATATTGATGATATTTCTTCCAAAGTTAATAGGAATCACAACGGTATTATCCATTTCTGTTCCCATCAAACTCTTCCCTTCTTCTTTGAATACACCAATTACTTCCATCTTACGGTCCAATACAGTAATTTGCTTACCAACAGCACTTGTATGGTTATACAAACCTTCTGCAACACTGCTACCTAATATTGTTACCGGTCTTCCTGAATTGGATTCAGATTCGGTAAAATATCTTCCTTCTGTCAATTCAAAAGATTTAATTTTATTAAAATCGTGTGAAACAATCATTACCGTTGCATTCTCAACGTTATTACTCTGGTACTTTACTGTTTGTCCGTTAACAGCTGCTTCAAAAGATAATGCTTCAATGCTTTTGGCACGATTGGCTAATTCATGCATTTCTTTTACCGATGGCAATGGTCTTTGCCAATACTTCCACCAGGGATAATCTCCTCCAAATATCCAGGGCCATTTCTGTACATAAACCGTTCTATCCCCTAAGGACTCCACACTGCTTCTTACATTATTTTCCATAGCATCTACCATAGTAAAAACACTTATTATAGCAAATATTCCTATGGAAATACCGAGCAAAGAAAGCACTGTTCGTAGCTTATTCGACCTAAGTGCATGCCAGGCAAAAGCAATGCTTTCATTCAGCAGTTTTATAAAAATTCCGAATCGTTTCACCTGAACAAAAATAGCAACTTGCCCAAAGCACTACCGCCACAGAGATATAATTATTTTCATTTTAACAAATTTTAAATGATTCACTTGCCTATTTTTGCAAATTCTTCAGCAAGACTCATAACAATTAGTAAGAAAGTGAAAATCAGAAGCGCACTTATCTCCGTTTATTACAAAACAGGCCTCGAACCGGTATTAAAAGCATTGCATGAAAATGGTGTGGCACTTTATGCAACCGGTGGAACCTATGATTTTATTCAAACACTGGGTTATGATGTTACTGCTGTTGAAGATGTAACACATTATCCTTCCATTCTTGGAGGAAGGGTAAAAACTCTTCACCCAAAAATTTTCGGAGGTATTCTGCATCGCAGAAATGTTTCATCCGATCTGGAGGAGATCAATACTTATGAAATTCCTGCAGTGGATTTGGTAATGGTGGATTTGTATCCTTTTGAAGAAACAGTAAGTTCAGGTGCTTCTGAAGATGCCATCATAGAGAAAATTGATATCGGAGGTGTTTCTCTCATTCGTGCCGCTGCTAAAAACTTCAACGATGTTACCATCGTTTGCAGCCCTGCTGACAGGCAATTATTCCTGCAACATTATGTAGATTTGAGAGGAGAAACCACTCTTGAACTACGCAGAACCTTAGCTGCAAATGCTTTCAGGCTTACCAGCAATTATGATTTTGCCATTCAAAAATATTTTAATCCTCAGCAAAATTTTCTTACAGACGAAATCAGTTTACGCCTCAACAACAGAAAGCAATTACGATATGGCGAAAATCCACATCAGCAGGCCTCGTATTATGGCCTGCTGAACGAAATTTTCGATCAGCTTTCAGGCAAAGAATTATCCTATAACAATTTGCTCGATTGTGACGCTGCACTCAGTCTTATCTCTGAATTTAAGGAGGAAGATGGCATTACCATTGGCATTATCAAACACAATAATGCCTGTGGGCTTGCTACACGAAGCTCTTCAGCAGAGGCATGGAAAGATTCATTGGCTGGTGACCCTGTATCTGCCTTTGGTGGAATTATCGTTTGCAATGCATCTATTGATGCAACTTTAGCAGCAGAAATGAAAACATTATTTTTTGAAATATTAATTGCAAAAGATTTTACTGCTGACGCTTTAGCTATCTTAAGTGAAAAGAAAAATCGTATTCTTTTAAAACTAAAGCCATCTGTTACTAATACTGTTTCAATTCGCTCAGCCCTTAATGGATATTTAGTACAAACCAAAGATCAGGATGAGATGTCTGCAGATAACTGGGAATTTGCAACTACAAGAAAACCGATACAACAGGAAATTTCAGACATGCTTTTTGCAAATAAAATAGTGCGCAATTTGAAAAGCAATGCCATTGTTCTTGCGAAAAATAAACAACTGCTTGGAATTGGTGCCGGTGAAACCTCACGTGTTGATGCACTACAGCATGCCATTGCAAAGGCAAAACATTTTGGATTTAATCTGAATGGAGCAATAATGGCAAGCGATGCCTTCTTTCCGTTCCCCGATTGCGTGGAAATTGCATTTAATTCGGGGATTGAGGCTGTTGTTCAACCGGGTGGCTCCATTAAAGATAAGGATTCAATTGCATTCTGTAACAAAAACAATATGACAATGGTATTAACAGGAAAACGACATTTCAAACATTAAACTGAATTTCAAAAATTGACAAATACCGACAGATCAAAAAACATAAACATATTTTGATTTTCTTTATAACATCAAAAAATAATTTAAAACATCAATAAAAAATAGTATAATGGGATTATTTGATTTTCTCACTCAGGAAATAGCCATTGACCTCGGAACAGCAAACACATTAATCATCCACAATGACAAAGTAGTAGTGGATGAACCCAGTATAGTTGCCATTGACCGCACTTCGGGTAAAGTACTTGCCGTTGGCAAACAGGCTATGATGATGCACGGGAAAACTCATGAAAATATAAAAACAATACGACCGCTGAAAGATGGTGTAATTGCTGATTTTGATGCAGCAGAACACATGATTCGCGGAATGATAAAAATGATTAATCCTAACAGGAGATTGTTTCAGCCCTCTTTAAAAATGGTGATTTGTATTCCTTCAGGAATTACCGAGGTTGAAAAAAGAGCAGTGCGCGACAGTGCCGAACATGCCGGTGCTAAAGAAGTTTATCTAATTCACGAACCGATGGCTGCAGCTATAGGTATTGGAATTGATGTGGAAGAGCCAATGGGAAATATGATTATTGACATTGGTGGAGGCACCAGCGAAATTGCAGTTATTGCATTAGGAGGAATTGTTTGTGATCAGTCTATTCGTGTTGCCGGTGACGGTTTCACAATGGATATATGGGACTATATGCGCAGACAACACAACATTTTAATTGGTGAACGCAGTGCGGAAATGATTAAAATAGAAGTAGGATCTGCACTCCCCGAATTAGACAATCCACCTTCTGATTATGCAGTTCATGGCCGCGATTTGATGACAGGAATTCCTAAAGAGATTACCGTAACCTACTCTGAAATTGCTCATGCCCTCGATAAGAGCATCAGTAAAATAGAAGAGGCTATTCTCAAAGCTCTGGAGATGACTCCTCCTGAACTTTCAGCAGATATTTACCGTACCGGAATTTATCTCACCGGTGGTGGAGCTTTGCTCAGAGGATTAGACAAACGGATATCAATGAAAACAAAATTACCTGTGCATATTGCCGAAGATCCATTGCGTGCAGTAGTACGCGGAACAGGTATTGCTCTTAAAAACATTGATCGTTTTAAATTCCTTATTCCTTAACAGTACTCTTAGAATTTTTATGCAGCCGTCTTTCTCTGATTGACGGCTGTCTTATTATTTATAGTATTTAAGAGATCATTTTTGTTTGCCTGAATTTCTTCTGATCGGTTAAAAATAACGTTCAATACTTCTCCATTGCAACAACTTATTCAGTTGATGTCATGCAGGATTCTCTTTTATTTTGCCCCTCACCATCAATTTTTCAAACTATGTTTCGTCAGTGCATTTTATTTACCTTACTATTTTTATTCTCTTCAGTTATAAAAGCCGAAAAACTTCAAGCCGGTTATAACCCTAAAGAGTATATAGAATTATTAAGTTTTCAGCTTAAACAAATTAAACACAATGACGCTCTATATCCTGATTCTGTTCAGATGCATCATTACCGGAATGTTTATACATCACCTGAAGTTGGATTACAAAATCAATGGTCACTGTGGGGAAGTAATGATTCCATAGCAGTTATAAAAATAAGAGGCACAATTGGCACCAGTGAAAGTTGGTTGGCTAATCTCTACGCTGGAATGATTCCGGCAAAAGGATATCTCGTGTTAGCTCCCGGTGATACTTTTAAATACCACTTTGCTTCTAATGATTTGGCTGCCGTACATGCAGGTTGGACATTATCCACTGCATATCTTATTCGAGATATGCTTCCACGCATAGATTCCTGCTACAAATCAGGTATAAAAGACTTTATAATTACCGGACACAGTCAGGGAGGTGCAATTGCATATCTGATTACATCATTGCTTTATCATTACAAAAGTAATCATCAATTACCTGCTGATATCACATTCAAAACTTATTGCAGTGCTGCACCTAAGCCAGGCAACTTATATTTTGCTTATGAGTATGAAAATATTACTCGCAATGGCTGGGCTTTTAATGTGGTAAACTCTGCTGACTGGGTTCCTGAAACTCCAATTTCTATTCAAACTATTCATGATTTTAATAAAACCAATCCTCTGATTAAAGCTCGTAATGGAATCAGAAAGCAAAAATTTCCTGCTAATTTATTTACGATGTATGTATTCAACAGACTTATTAAAACACCTTTAAAGGCAATGCGTCAATATAAAAAATATCTGGGTAAATATGCAGGTAAACTTGTGACCAGGAACTTAAAAGAATTCAAAAAGCCTGAATATGCAAACTGCACCAATTACGTACGTACAGGTGCAACCATTGTGCTTTTTGCGGATAAAGACTATTACAAACTATTTCCTGATAACACTGATAAAATTTTCATCCATCATTTCTTTGAACCTTACCTTTATCTGGCCAATAAAAGAAATTGAGAAATCTGAAATTACTTTTATTTAGTAAAGTAATTTAGTGGAATATAGCCTCATAAAAAAAATAAAGCCTGCGATTGCTCGCAGGCTTTATTTTATCTGTCAGTCTTCCGACTAACTTTTATTCCACTACAATTCTCACCTGATTGTTGCCGCTCTGAGTTTGTACATTCAGCATGTACGCTCCCTTAGCTACCTTGCTCAGGTCTAGTTGCATAGTGTTTCTGCCTTCTGATGCAGATTGTGTCTGTGTCATCACTACTCTGCCACTCAGGTCAAGCACTGTTACCTGTGCTGTGCCTTTCTCTGTAGTATATTCCACATTCAGCACACCTGCTGTTGGGTTCGGATATACATTCAGTGCACTTGCTGACATCTCACCCTCTCTGCAACCT
>JAGVTU010000003.1 GCA_019136655.1 Bacteroidota bacterium | reverse complement strand
CCATTACTGAACGATATGCACCTGTACCACATGAATTGATTCCTTCTACTCGAATTACATAGGTTGAATTTACTGTGGTTCCAAACTCTACATCTCTTGTGCTGCTGCCATCAGGTGTTAAAAAGTTTACGCCTGTTGTACCTGGGCTTAAGTACCAATGATAACTGGTTGCATTGGTTGCACTTGTGCTTAAAGTATAAGGCCCGTCTGTTGGGTTTGGACATACACTTGATGGCGCTCCGGTTATTGGATCGGGTTGTGAGGGCAACGGATTTACAATTACAGAGGTAGAATTTTCTGCAGTACATCCATTATCATCAGTAACTGTAACGGTATAAGTTCCTGCTACAGGATTGCTCACTGATGGATTTTGTACAGAAGAAGTGTAACCTCCGGGGCCTGACCATTCGTAACCTGTTATGGTACCATCAGATCCTGTACCATTAGAAGTAAGATTGAGCGTTGCATTTGCACATACAGGTGAATTACTACCTGCACTTACTGCAAGCAAATCACATACTCCAAGAGTTGTTAGGTTAATCACATTGCTGTTGTCTGAAGTATGTGTGCCATCTGTTGCACGAACACGGTAGTAATAAGTTGTACTAGCATTAAGTCCGGTAACGTCAGAAAACAAACCACTCTCAGATTGATTATAAACTACATAATCACCTTCATAGCCTGTTACAAACAAGTCATCCATCCGGCTTGTTCCTGAATTGTTTACAGTACCATTATTAACAGATGTATTACTGGTCATAATCCAACGTAAATAAACACTGCTCTGGTTATCACATTCAGCAGGAAGTGCCACGTTTGACAAAACTCCAGATGTAAAATTATTAGCTACTGTGACAGTTGCTCCTGTAACATCAGTCCAGGTTCCACCGGCACCAATTTTATATTGTAATTTAAAATCGCGAGGTCCTGTATTTGATGAACGTTGTTTACTTGAAACTGTAAGGTCAAAGTAATTTTGAGTATTTACAATTACCTGCCAGTATTTTGTTCCCATACCACCATCCCATCCGGTTGCAGTGGCAGCTTCAGTAGTTGCTCCGCCAACATCAAACGAGGGTGCATTAACACCTCCTTCTGTTGTGATAGTAGCCGAAAGATTAGCAGCAATTCCTCCATCGGCTGTGGCATCATCAGGATTATTAGGGAAATCCCAATAAGCAATATCAGTACTTATAGGAGCAATAAAAGTTGATGAAGTAGAAACATCCAGAAAATAACCGGTAGCTCCCGAAACTGCATTCCAGTTGGCACGGAAACTATGAATGCCTATGTTGGTTGCTGCAGTAGCAACAGGAGCATCAATATTAAGTGTAGTAAATGATTGCTCTGAACCATAACTTGTACCAACACTATTGGTTGCATATGCATGATAATAGTAAGTAGTAGCCATTGATAACCCACTCAGTGCAGATGAAAAATCAATTCCGGATAAATTGGTTGAAGAAACCGGTGTACCGCTACCATTGGCAAATCCCATGGTAGTGCTATATTCAATTCCATAATCTATCAGTGATGAACATCCAATATCAGGAATAGTTCCTGCTACAGTAGCCGAATTTTGAGTGATAGAACTGCTGGAGCCTGAAGTTGTTGTAGGTGCACTGTTTACGCCATTGGCTGAAGAAACAACACAATTTTCAGTAGATGCACCACCTCCTGTAACTGCTATATTTCCGGCATAGCTTTGCACAGAGGTAGGGCTAAACTTCACATATACGGTTGTGCTGCTGAGTGTTGGTGCTGTATATGGAAGATTTAGTGTTGATGTATAAGTTCCGCCAGATGTCAGGCAATAAGTAAATCCACTCAATGCACCTACATCTACAGAGCTACCATCAAGGTCAGTACCCGAAACGGTAAAGCTCTCATAATTACTAGTGGTGTTTATACAAACATTTCCGAACTGATTACTTAAAGCACCTACTGACAAATTTGGCACCGGAGATGAACTGTAAGATAAAGAAAAATCATCAAGGCCGGTAACAGGTCTGCTACCACTACCTGATGCACTTGATAATGTTACAATTCTTATCCATACTGAGCCATTATAATTATCAAGCGCAGAACCAAAATTCACTGTTACCGCAGTAGTTCCCCATGTTCCTCTGGATGTAGTCAATGTTGCAGGACTGGTAGTTGCAGTGGAAAAAGAGGTTGGTGTGGTTCCAAATCCATAATCTACCACCCAAGTTGTAGTCCTTCCCGAACTGCCACCATCTAACGACATTAAATCAAAGCTTAAGCTAAAGCTGTTATATCCAAGAGTATTGGCAATTTGTAATACAAATGCAGCTCCCGGATCACCAAAAGAACCTGTTTGTCTGACTGTCAAGGCTCTGTCGGTATTAGCGTTTTGAGTAGCACTATTGTCAGAAGAAGTTGCAGGTGAATTAGCCGAAGCACTATTTTGAAACTGACCGTTAGTATTACCCCAAGCTGTAGTTGCTGTTACGAGCGTTTGAGTTGTTCCTAAATTTGAAGCTGTTGCACCGGTTCTTACTGTCCATCCGGTTGGCAACCCTGATCCAATACTATTAAAGTCTTGTGTATAAGGAGAAGACCCCAACGTAATTTGCGCCTTTGAAGTGTTAAAGGCAAACAGACAAAATACTCCAAAAGCCATAACTGTCAGGCTTCGGAGAAATGTTAAATTTCTAATCATGTTATTTGGTTTTAAAAAGTTTACTAAAAAAAGGTTCTGAAAAAACAGACTGACAAAATTAAGAGAAGAATTGACTTTAAAAAAATTTTTTCTTTTAAAAGATTCCTGTTCCCGTTTATTATATTAGTTCAGTATTAAATTAAAGTGGGGTTTAAAACTTAACATAAACCATGAAAAATGATGTGTTGCCCGGTTTTCTTACTTTTCAATTTATGCATATAATTAACCAAAGAAAATGAATTTCAGGAGTAACTACTGCAGAGTAATGCGATAAAACCACTCCAACCAACCAAAACTCTTACAAATGTCAGCATCCACATAATGAGAGTTTAAATTTAAGTGATTGCGGCAATGACTTTGCAAGTGTATGTCAAATTCAAAACAAATAAATTTATGGACTTACTACTTGCAATTTTAATTTCAATGGGTGTGAATGTAACCCCCCAAGACATCATGAACAAAGACTGGCGTTATAAACATGCCAGTGAAATACAACAGGCACAAACGCAGCTTCATAATCTGCAAACTGAAACTTCAAATCCACATATATCACCGGGTAAACGCACAGGAGGTAGTCCTGTGATTATCGGCCCGGTTGGCAAATAGCATCTGACTCATCTTCCCATACACAAAAGGCTTTCCGTTTTGGAAAGCCTTTTTTTATTTTCAATATGACAAGCGTTGAGTTACCCCTGCGCTTATTCCAATCTCTGATTTAACGAATGGTTACCAACTCACGGTATTTTACTATCGGCCACATTTCATCATCAACAATCAACTCCAGTTTATCAATGTGTTTGCGTATTACATCTAAGTAAGGTCTTACCTTATCACAATAAGCTACTGCTCTCTTACGTACATCGGTAATTTTGTTTGCCTTTTTACGCTCTTCTATCATTTCGTCCACACCGGTTTGTATTTGAGTAATATGATTGCTGATGTCGCGAATGAGTTTGAGTTGAGTGCCATAGGTATCTTCTTTAAGTCCGCAATTCTGAAGTTTATTTACACATCCTGCCATAAAATTCTGATAGCGGAATGATGCAGGGATGATATGATTTTGTGCCAGGTCGCCCATTACACGGCTTTCTATCTGAATTTTTTTGATATAGGTTTCGAGCATGATTTCGTGACGCGCTTCTGCTTCGCGATGAGTGAAGATTCCATTTTCTTCAAAAAGTTTCAGCGACTTAGGTGATACATAAGCATCAAGCGCTTCAGGAGTGGTTTTGAGATTGGACAAACCTCTTCGCTTTGCTTCCTGTACCCACTCTTCACTGTAGCCATTGCCTTCGAAACGTATGTTTTTTGTTTCAACAATATATTCACGTAACACTCTTAAAATTGCTTCGTCTTTCTTAATGTTTTTGGCAATGAGTTTGTCAACTGCATTGCGGAAGTGGCGAAGCTGATCGGCAACAATGGTATTGAGCACCACCATTGGTCCGCTGGTGTTTGCTGAAGAACCTACTGCACGAAACTCAAATTTATTACCTGTAAATGCAAAAGGTGATGTGCGGTTTCTGTCGGTATTGTCCAAAAGAATTTCAGGAATTTTACCAATGTTTAGTTTAAGGGCTGTTTTTTCTTCAATACTCATTTTCACAGTCCCTACTTTCTTCTCAATATCATCAAGAACCTGACTTAATTGTGCACCCAAAAACACACTCATGATAGCCGGAGGTGCTTCATTGGCTCCCAAACGATGGTCGTTGGCAGCAGATGCAATACTTGCACGAAGTAAATCGGCATGTTCATAAACTGCTTTAATCGTGTTTATGAAAAAGGTAAGGAACATCAGGTTCGACTTTGGATTACCACCCGGAGAAAGCAGATTCTTTCCTGTATTGGTGCTCATGCTCCAGTTGTTATGCTTACCACTGCCATTGATGCCTGCATACGGTTTTTCGTGAAACAACACTTTGAAATTATGTCTGCGTGCCACTTTATCCATAAGGTCCATAAGCAACTGGTTGTGGTCAACAGCAAGGTTTATTTCTTCAAACAGCGGTGCACATTCAAACTGGCATGGAGCCACTTCGTTGTGACGGGTTTTAAGTGGAATACCGAGTTTATATGCTTCATTTTCGAAGTCGTGCATGAATGCATTTACTCTTGAAGGAATGGAGCCGAAATAATGGTCTTCGAGTTGCTGACCTTTGGCAGGAGCATGACCAAACAAGGTACGTCCTGTAACTTCCATATCGGGACGCGCATGAAATAATGCAGCATCCACCAGAAAATATTCCTGCTCAATACCAAGTGTTGGAATGATGCGGGTAATGTCTTTATCGAAATACTGTGCTACAGGCACAGCAGCAGTATTGATTGCATGTACGGCTTTCAGTAATGGAGCTTTATTATCGAGTGTTTCACCGGTATAAGAAACATAGATGGTAGGAATGCAAAGCGTTTTTCCGTTAAGGCTCTCCATAATAAATGCCGGAGAACCGGGATCCCATGCTGTGTAACCTCTCGCTTCAAAGGTATTGCGGATACCACCGCTTGGAAAACTGCTGGCATCAGGCTCCTGTTGAACCAATGAGCCACCCGAAAAATGTTCGAATGAATTTTCTCCTTCCATCTCAAAGAAACTGTCGTGCTTTTCGGCAGTGGTTCCTGTAAGCGGCTGAAACCAGTGCGTGTAGTGTTTAGCCCCTTTGCTGATAGCCCATTCTTTCATTCCATGGGCAATTTCGCCAGCAATTTTGCGGTCAATTTTTTCACCTGTTTCAATGGCAGCAATCACTGCTTTGTAGGCATTTTTAGGTAAAAACTTCAGCATAGCCTCATTGTTGAAGACATTGACGCCAAAGTAGTCGGAGATTTTGTTGGAAGGTGCTTCCACCTTTACCGGAGGACGTGAGTTCAGTGATTCAAGCGCACGAAAGCGAACATTGCTCATATTATGTGTTTTTGTTTAATGTTTATGCGCTGCAAACATAAATCAAAAACACAGGCCTTGTCAAGTTTTTTTACATTTTTTTTAACATACCCCCCTAAAAAATTGGGGTAATTAGTGAAATTATTCTATTTTTTGAGATCTGGATACCGAATTTGAGGGGGGTGTGCCGGAAATTTCACTTTTTTGATCAGTTGGCACATTGATTTCTTCAGGCAGGGGTTCTTCGGCTTCCGGGATTTCTTTTTTTGCCACCGGAGGTGTTTTCATACTTTCTTCTATCTCACGCTGAACGCCATTCATGGCATCTTTGAACTCACGGCTGGCACGCCCTAAACCACGGGCAAGGTCAGGTACTTTTTTGGAACCGAAAAAGAAAAGTACAAATACCAAAATAACAAGTAACTCTCCGCCACCAAGATTATCAAGAAACAGAAGCATGGATAACATTTACATTAATTTTGTGCAAAGGTATAGTATTCAAAATGGGTTTTAAGATAAAGATAAGATGTAGTTATGATTTAGATTTATTTATTTGCCCCTGAATCCTATTTTCGTTTTTTAAAGAGATATTATTATTCATCGTGGAAACACCGTTAAGATTTTCAACTATTCATTTGTTATTGACCTTCTTGATAGTTGCAGCAACTTCCTGCAAGCACGAAATTCCACAGGTAAATACACCACCTGCCGACAGCACCGTGTCGGATTTTTGCAACGGTGATACCGTATATTTTAAAAACACCGTTCAACCACTTATACAAACTGCCTGTGCCTACAGTGGATGCCATGATGCTGCTTCGCATGAAGATGATGTAATTCTCGATACTTACACCAACATCATCAACACCGGAAAAGTGAAAGCAGGAAATCCTGACGACAGTAAACTATATAAAGTAATTATCAGCAGTGATCCGGATGACATCATGCCTCCGCCACCTAATCAACCTTTGAGTGCAGAACAAATAAACATTATATATACATGGATAATGCAGGGAGCAAAAAATAATGAATGCCTTCAGTGCGACACCTTAAATGTTACTTATTCGCAAACCATAAAACCAATTATAGAGAGTCTTTGCAAAACCTGCCACAACCCTTATATGCTTTCGGGAAATCTGATACTTACATCTTATGATGATGTGGCTGCAATAGCTGCCAATGGAAAGTTGGTTGGCACCATTACACATGCACCGGGGTTTGTAACCATGCCTGACTTTGCCGACTCTAACAAATATATTGGCCAATGCCAGATCAGACAAATTGTTAAATGGGTTAACGAAGGTTATCCTGATAATTAATGCAACATGAATAAAAAAACACTTTTCCTCGCAGGCATATTCCTTGTAATGGCTTTCAGCAGTTGTTATTACGATGTGGAAGATGAGTTGTATCCGTCATCAAGTTGCGACACTTCAAACGTAACTTACTCTCAGAGTGTGGAACCTGTGCTAAAAAATTATTGCTACAGTTGCCACTCTACATCCATGGCAAGTGGAAGTGTAGTATTGGATAACTATCAGTCGGTAAAACAAGTTGCAGCTGATGGAAGACTTCTGGGGTCCATCAACCATGAGAGCGGATATATTGCAATGCCACAGGATCAGAATAAACTAAGCAATTGCGATATCAGAAAAATAGCCATTTGGATAAATGAAGGTATGCAGAATAATTAAATTTAGAAAAATATGACGCGAATTGTTTTATCAGTACTTACAGTAATGATGTGGTTTGCTACTGCCACTGCACAAACGGTTTTCATAACCAACACAGGCAAAGTAACTTTTTACTCCAAAGCTCCACTTGAAGATATTGAAGCTACCACTACCAAGGCTAATTGTATTTTGAATACTGCTAATGGTGAGGTTGTATCAATCATAGCTATACGTTCTTTTAAGTTTGAAAAAGCGTTGATGGAAGAACATTTCAATGAAAAATATCTGGAGAGTGATAAATATAAGGATGCCACATTTAAAGGAAAAACAACAGAAACTTTGATTGCAGATAAAGACACATCATACAAGGTTAATGTAACAGGCACCATGAAAATACACGGAGTGGAACAACCGGTTGCGTACTTAGCAGACTATAGTGTGAAAAGTGGAAATCCTTCGCTTGAAGGAAGTTTTAATATTGCGCTGAAGGATTATAACATTACTATTCCCAAGCTGGTAATTGAGAATATAGCCGAAGTAGTGAAGGTAACCTGTAAATTTGACCTTGAACCATATAAAAAGAAAAACTGATGAGAAATTTATTGATGGGAATGTTTACAAAAAAAGCAATATTCACAAGTACACTGTTGCTGTCATCATATATGCTACTTGCACAGGATGACCTGATGAAGATGATGGAAGAGCAAAATGTCAAAACAAAAAAAGAAGAAGTTACTGCTACGTTTAAGTCCACAAGACTGATAAACGGGCACGATATTGAAACCAGCAAACAGGGTGAGTTACTTTTTACAGTTCAACACCGCTTCGGACAATTAAACCAGGGAACTTATGATTTATTCGGATTAGATCAGGCCACCATGAGACTTGCTTTTGATTATGGTGTGTTTAACTGGCTTACTGTAGGTGTGGGAAGAAGTACTTTTGAAAAAACTTATGATGGTTTTCTCAAAGCTAAACTTTTAAAACAACGCAAAGGAGGTACACCGATAACCATTACAGGCGTAAGTGCCATGCAAATAAACACACTGAAGTTTTCTGACCCTGACCGAAAAAATTATTTTTCATCAAGGCTAACATATTCACATCAGTTACTGATAGCATCAAAGGTGTCAAATACTTTTTCGTTGCAACTTATGCCAAGTTATGTACACCGCAATCTTGTGCCTACGGCATCTGAAAAAAATGATGTGTTTGCACTGGGCGGTGGTGGACGCATCCGGATATCGCGCAGTGTAAATTTCACTGCGGAATATTATTATGTTTTTCCGGGACAGATTTCATCGGCTTATAAAAACTCGCTGGCAGTAGGTTTTGATATAGAAACCGGTGGTCACGTTTTTCAGATACATTTCACCAACTCACGCAGTATGGTGGAGAAAGGTTTTATTGCCGAAACAACAGGCGAATGGCTTGACGGAGGTATTCACTTTGGGTTTAATCTGAACCGCGTGTTTACAGTTTATACTCCAAAGGAGTAAAAATTCTCTCAAATTTTAAACAGTATAATACTTGTGAATCAACTTCTGCTTTTTAATTAAAGCCGAAGCGTTTCTAACCATTGATTGACAGCAGGCCTTACTTACTGAGATAAGCATTATACATCCAGACAAGTTTTTCCTGCTCGCGGATATAATCACTCATCATTGCATTGGTGCCTTCGTCATCAGCTTCGGCTGCAAGAGCAAGAATATGACGCTGTTTAACCAGTATGGTGGCAAATGCATCCAACACCGATTTGACTGAACGTGTTGCATCAGTAACATTTTTCACCGGTTTAACATCAGCTGTTTTCATGTAATCATCAAACGTATGCAGCGGTGTTCCGTCAAGAGTAAGAATTCGCTCAGCTATTTCATCAATTTTCAAAAACAGGTTGTCGTATAACTCTTCGAATTTCACATGCAACTCAAAAAACTTTTCGCCTCTGATATTCCAGTGCAACCCTCGTGCATTCTGATAAAATACCATATAATCAGCTAACAACTCATTCAGTTTGCCTACAAGTTCCTTTGTATCCTTTTTGTTTAACCCAATGTTGATCATATTCTTTTGTTTTAAATTATACACTATAACACAAATTTACTGCTGTTGTTTGAGTCTGAACAGATGACTGTTATCATGTTGGCATGAAAACCTTTCTCTTGACAAGAAAGAGGTTTTTGTTACTGAAAATTTATTAACCTAAGTTAAATCCGGATAATACCGGCTAATTAGTAATACTGTGTTGAACTGGCAACTGTGCAAAAAAAACTAACTAAGTCAGAGGTTACTTATAGGCACATTCAGCTTAACTCATTGAAAATGTGACATAAATAGTGAATATATCATTTGTTAAAAACTTCTATATTTGCCGCTCTTAAAAAATTTACCGAAAAATCAATTATTCATGCAAAGCAAAGGCGCTATTAAATTTTTAGCCATACTGGTATTCATCATCTGCTTATTTCAATTATCATTCACCCTGGTGACTAACAGAGTGGAGAAAAAAGCACATGAAGCCACCAATGGCAACCCTGATGCATACAAGGCTTATATTGACTCTATTGGTCCATTGACCGTTTATAACCTTGGAATAAAACAATATTCGTATCAGGAATGTAAGGAAAGAGAAATAAATCTTGGTCTGGACTTGAAAGGCGGGATGAACGTAACGATGGAAATCAGCATTACGGATCTTATTCGCAATCTTTCTAACAATCCAAACGACCCAATGCTTTTGAAAGCACTGGAAGATGCACATCAGGCAAAACGTACCAGCCAGAAAGGCCTTGTTCAACTGTTTGGTGAAGCATTCGAAAGGAATAATCCCAATGCAAAACTTGCTGCATTATACAGCACAATGGATTTGCAGAATCGTGTAAATTTCAACTCTTCTAATCAGGATGTTCTGAAAGTAATACAGGGAGAAGCTGATGCAGCCATCAGCCGCACTTATAATATTTTGCGTACACGTATAGATAAGTTTGGTGTAGCACAACCTAACATTCAACAGTTAGGCGGAGGACGAATTCTGATTGAATTGCCCGGTGTAAAGGAACCTGATCGTGTGAGAAAACTGCTTCAGGGAACTGCACAACTTGAATTCTGGGAGACGTATGACAATGCAGAGATATTCCCAAAACTTGAAGAAGTAAATAAAAAACTTGTTGCGCTTGAAACACCCATCAGTGGCGACAGTCTTACAACCGATTCAACTGCGGTAACTGACTCATCAGCAACAGCAATTGCTGAAGCTGATACCGGTTCCAATAAAAAGCCTGCTTTATTAAGTAAACTCAACAGCGATACTGCTTCTAAAGATACTTCTGCACAGGCACAGTTTGCTCAGTTTTCAAAAGAGAATCCACTGTTTGCAGTACTTACTCCCGCTATCTTCAACAATGCGCAAAACCAAAGTGAATACCGCAAGGGACCTGTTGTAGGTTATGCAGCTATTAAAGACACCGGAAAAGTAAATGCTATTTTTCAGCGTCCTGAAATCAAAAATATTTTACCCCGCGACCTTCGCTTGTTGTGGACAGCAAAACCGCCTACAAAAGAGTCGAAGTTTTTAGAACTTATTGCTATTCGTGTAAAAAGCCGTGACGGAAAAGCACCTCTTGATGGTGCTGCCATTACTGATGCTACACAGGAGTTCGGTCAGTTTAACAGTGCTCCGGAAATTTCGATGAGCATGAACCCAGAGGGTGCTAAAACTTGGAAACGCCTTACCGGTGAAAACGTTGGAAAGAGTATTGCCATTGTCCTCGATAATTATGTTTATTCTTTCCCTAACGTACAGGGTGAAATTGCAGGAGGACGTTCTTCCATTACAGGAAATTTTGAAATTTCGGAAGCACAGGACTTAGCCAATATTCTTAAGGCAGGTAAACTTCCTGCTCCTGCACATATTGTAGAAGAAGCTATTGTTGGTCCTTCACTCGGTGAAGAAGCTATTCAAAACAGTTGGATATCTTTTGCAGGTGCATTTGTTGTCATCCTGTTATTCATGGGATTCTATTACATGCGTGCAGGATGGGTTGCCAACCTTGCATTGGTAGCCAACATATTCTTCATCATGGGTGTGCTTGCATCACTTGGGGCTGTACTTACCCTGCCGGGTATTGCCGGTATCGTTCTTACGATAGGTCTTTCAGTGGATGCCAACATTCTTATCTTCGAGCGGGTGCGGGAGGAGTTGCGTGCAGGAAAAGGAATACGTTTAGCAATCTCTGATGGATTCAAGCATGCAATGCCTTCAATTCTTGACTCCAACTTTACACTGCTTATTCTTGGTATCGTGCTTTATGTTTTCGGTTCAGGTCCGGTACAGGGTTTTGCAACCACTCTTGTTATCGGTGTATTGACATCGCTGTTCTCTGCTGTATTGTTGTCACGCATCATTTTCGAGAGCTTATTAGACAAAAACAAACCGATTTCATTCGGCAACAATTTCTCTAATAATATTTATAAGAACATTCACTTCAACTTCGTAGATAACAGAAAGAAATATTATATCTTATCTGCCCTTATCATCATTGGCGGTATAATAGCTTTCAGCATGAAGGGGCTGAACTACGGTGTTGACTTTGAAGGAGGACGTACCTATACCATTCAGATGGACAAATCTGTTTCGACTGAAGATATTCGTATGGCACTCGCCCCATTGTTGGAAGATGCTCCTGAAGTAAAATCTGTAGGAACAATAGATCGTTTTAAAATTACCACTGCTTATATGATACATGATACTGCATCGAATGTGGAGAATGTAATCGTAGAAAAATTGTATAACGGACTGAAACCGTTGTATCAGACTGCACCCGATTTTGAAACCTTTAAATCGAAAGATGTGATTTCATCACAGAAAGTGGGACCAACCATTGCTGATGACATTAAGAAGAGTGCTGTGTGGGCTGTGTTGATTTCATGTGCGCTGATGTTTGGATATATCTTTATCCGATTCAAAAAATGGCAATATGGTCTTGGTGCCGTAGTCGCTTTGTTCCATGACGTGTTAATCGTACTTTCTTTCTTTGCTATACTGAATGGAGTAATTCCAATTGCTCTTGAAATAGACCAGCACTTTATAGCAGCCATACTTACGGTAATGGGTTATACGATGACAGAGTCGGTGGTTGTGTTTGACCGTATCCGTGAATATCTGGGACATCATCACACAGCTCCTGACGAAGTGGTGATAAACGAAGCGTTGAATGCCACGCTGAGCCGAACCATCAATACTACACTTACCGTATTCTTTGTACTTGTAGTAATATTTATATTCGGTGGTGAGGTGATACGAGGATTCATATTTGCTCTGCTCATAGGACGTATCATCGGTACTTACTCCTCATTGTGTATTTCTACTCCAATAGTTATTGACTTCGGAGGAAAAGCAAATGCAGGTGTTGCCAAGAAATAATTAAATTAGTTAAGATTTGAAATAAAGGGTTGCTCAAAGGCAGCCCTTTTTTGTTTCAATATAAATAACAAAAACCGAATGTGAAATTATACACTCTGATAACGCTTGCGTACCAGGTGTCCTGAAATGAGAAGAGATGCAAGTGCTCCGATAACAAATACAACAGCAAAAACATTTACAAAATCCATCAGTTGCATATCAACAGGATAAGACTCTACAACAAATGACTCTGCATTGCCAAGCTTGATGATTCCAAATGTCTGCTGCAGAAAACAAATAAGTGCTCCGCTCAAAAGTCCGCCAACAATTCCGGTGAGTGTAATCATCAGTCCCTGATAAAAAAACACATTGCGCACCAGCAGAAAAGGTGCACCGAGATATTTGAGCGTAAGAATGTCTTCTTTCTTTTCGATTACAAGCATGGTAAGGGTGCCAAGAATATTGAAAATGCCAATGACCATGATGAATGATAAAATCAAGAACACTGCCCATTTTTCTGAATGCAGAATTTTATACATGAACTCATGTTGTTCCATGCGGTTTTTGACTACAAATTTTTCTCCGCTGATTTTTTTTAAGGCTGACATCACTGCCGCTTCGTCTGCATTTTTATCAAGTATCACTTCCACGGCTGAGGAGCGGTTGTCTTCGCCAGCAAGCTCACGAACAAAACTGAGTGGAACGAGTACATACTTTGAATCAAAATCTTGCTGAATTGAAAAAACTCCTCCCGGGGCAATATCTTTTTCTCTGAAAGCTGATTCGGGATTGTTGAGCGAGGTTGCATTTTTGTCGGGCATGTAAATGGAAAGTTGCGACCAGTCGCCCTCAAGGTGAATACCCAATGAATAAGCAATGCCGCTGCCGATGAGAGCGCTGATGCGGCTGCCTTGCTGCACCTTGTCGGTACCTGACACTACGGAAGCTGCAATGCCCGTGCGCCTGATAAGGGTATCGTCAACGCCTTTGATGGTGGCGATAAACTGTTTGTCGTTGTATTTTACCAATCCGTTTTCTTCGAGGGTATAAGTGGCGTAAGCTACACCCTGTATGGAGCGAATGGCACTGAGGTCGAGTGAGGCGTTGTCAAAAGTTTTTCCTTTGGCAGTGACAATTTTGATGTCGGGGTCGAAGGAATCGTAGAGAGAAATGACCAGATTGCCGAAGCCATTGAATACGCTGAGCACAATGATGAGCGCCATAGTGCCT
Source organism: Bacteroidota bacterium (assembly GCA_019136655.1). Lineage (GTDB taxonomy): Bacteria > Bacteroidota > Bacteroidia > AKYH767-A > OLB10 > OLB10. Next base: position 138,870 of record JAGVTU010000003.1, on the reverse strand, counting down.
GTGAACACACCCATCACCGAAACAAGGCTGATAAGGTTGATGATGTTGTGTGATTTTTTACCGAGGAGGTACCGTTTGGCTATTTTAAAAGACAGATTCATGCTGAGGGGCTAAAGGTACAACTCTCATTTTTAAATGAACAGAAAAAACTAACATACAGCGGTGAGCTAATTAACCATTTAACATTACTTTTTAAGCGGCCTTTAGCTTATCTTCGCAGCCGTTAAAAAGAGTATTACAATGAGAAAAATACACATGGTTGACCTAATCAGTCAATATCAAAAAATAAAACCTGAAATAGATAAAGCGGTACTTGATACCATTATGAGTTCGGCTTATATCAATGGACCTGAAGTAAAATCTTTTCAGGCTGAACTTGAAAAATATCTGAACTGCAAACATGTGATACCCTGCGCAAACGGAACTGATGCATTGCAGATAGCAATGATGGCACTGAACCTTCAGCCGGGTGATGAAGTGATAACTGCAAGCTTTACTTACGTTGCAACAGCAGAAGTAATTGCACTGCTAAAACTGAAACCTGTTTTGGTGGAAGTGATTCCGGGAACATTTACTATTGACCCTGCAGCTATTGAAAAAGCTATCACTCCAAAAACAAAGGCGATAGTGCCTGTGCATTTGTTTGGCCAGTGTGCCGACATGGAAAGCATTATGCAGATTGCCAAGAAACATAATCTCTATGTGATAGAAGATACTGCTCAGGCTATAGGTGCTGATTATATTTTTTCGGATGGAAGAAAACAAAAAGCAGGAACGATTGGAACGATTGGTTGCACTTCTTTTTTCCCAAGTAAAAACCTTGGATGCATGGGTGATGGCGGTGCTATTTTTACGAATGATGATACGCTTGCACAAAAACTGAGAATGGTGGCTAACCACGGACAGTCTGTTCAATATGTGCATGACGAGATAGGTGTAAACTCGCGACTCGACAGTTTGCAGGCAGCTATTCTGAGAATAAAACTGCGACACTTAGATGAATATGCAGCAGCACGACAAAAAGCAGCAGCATATTACGACAAAGCATTTGGCGGAAATGTAAAAATTAAAGTTCCTGAACGTGATGCAAAGTCAACACATGTGTTTCATCAATACACACTGGTGCTGAATGGTGTGAACCGTGATGAGTTGAGACAACATCTTGCTTCGAAAGAAATTCCGGCAATGATTTATTATCCTATTCCGCTGCACATGCAGAAAGCGTATAAGGATGACCGTTATAAAGAAGGTGCATTTCCGATAACAGAAAAACTTTGTGCAAGTGTGATATCGCTGCCAATGCATACAGAACTTGATGAGGAACAGCTGGAATACATCACACGTTCGGTGCTTGATTTTTGTAAATAAAAAAAGTATAACCTTTAATAAAGAGTAAATTAAATAATGAATATTGCAGTAGTAGGAACAGGATATGTAGGATTGGTAACAGGAACCTGTTTTGCCGAAATGGGTAATCAGGTTATTTGTGTGGACATAGACAAATCGAAAGTTGAAAGAATGCGACAGGGAGAAATTCCTATTTATGAGCCACACCTTGATGTGTTGTTTGAACGCAACATTAAACAAAACCGATTGTCGTTTACAACAGATCTTGCTGATGCAGTGAAAAAATCAACTGTTATTTTTCTTGCACTTCCAACACCTCCGGGCGAAGATGGTTCAGCGGATTTATCGTATGTGCTTGGAGTGGCCGATCAGTTGGGTGATATGCTTACGGATTATAAAATTGTAATCAACAAAAGCACTGTGCCTGTGGGAACGGCAGAGAAAGTGCATGATGCCATTGCTAAAAAATATAAAGGAGCGTTTGACGTGATTTCGAATCCGGAATTTTTGAGAGAAGGATTTGCAGTGGATGATTTTATGAAACCTGACCGTGTGGTGATAGGGACACGCTCGGAAAGAGCAAAGCAGGTGATGCAGGATTTATATGCTCCGTTTTTGCGACAAGGCAATCCGATTTATTTTATGGATGAACGCAGCGCAGAGCTTACCAAATATGCAGCAAACTCTTTTCTTGCCACGAAGATTACTTTTATGAATGAGATTGCAAATCTTTGTGAGAAAGTGGGAGCCAACGTGGATGCAGTGCGTATAGGCATTGGCGCTGATGACAGAATAGGTAAACGATTTTTGTTTGCAGGAATAGGATATGGAGGAAGTTGTTTTCCGAAAGATGTGCAGGCGCTGGAACATACCTCGAAGCAGTATGATTATGATTTCAGGATATTGCAATCGGTGATGGAGGTGAACAATGCACAGAAACTTGTGCTGGTAGAGAAAGTGAAAAAATATTTTAAAGGAAATCTGAAAGGAAAACATTTTGCATTGTGGGGACTTGCGTTTAAGCCCGATACTGATGATATACGTGAAGCACCTGCGCTGTATATCATAGACGAACTGCTGAAGGCAGGAGCAACAGTGAAAGCATTTGACCCGGAAGCGATGAGTAATGTAAAAAAACTGTTGGGTGATAAGATTGTGTTTGCAACAGACGAGTATGATGCACTGAAGGATGCTGATGCATTGCTGATAGCAACAGAGTGGAGCCTGTTTCGCACGCCTGACTTTGGAAGAATAGATACTTTGCTGAAAGAGAAAGTTATTTTTGACGGAAGAAATTTGTATGATCCTGCGAAGATGAAAGAGATGGGCTATTATTACAACAGTATAGGCCGGGAAATAATCAGTTAGAGAAAAAGTTTTATGAAAAGAATTCTTATTACCGGTGCTGCCGGATTTTTGGGTTCGCATTTGTGCGACCGATTTATAAAAGAAGGTTATGAGGTGGTGGGAATGGATAACCTGATAACAGGTGATCTGAAAAACATAGAGCATTTATTCAAGCTGAAGGAGTTTGTTTTTTATCATCATGATGTATCGAAGTTTGTGCATGTGCCGGGAACGATAGATTATGTGCTTCACTTTGCGTCACCTGCATCGCCCATAGATTATTTGAAAATACCGATACAAACACTGAAGGTAGGCTCGCTTGGGACACATAACTTACTGGGTTTTGCGCTTGCAAAAAAAGCGCGGATATTGGTTGCCAGCACATCGGAAGTGTATGGTGACCCATTGGTGCATCCACAGAACGAAGATTACTGGGGCAATGTGAATCCGATAGGACCACGCGGAGTGTATGATGAGGCAAAACGTTTTCAGGAGGCGATAACGATGGCATATCATACGTATCATAAACTGGATACGCGGATAGTGAGGATATTTAATACGTACGGGCCGCGGATGCGACTGAATGACGGAAGGGCACTGCCTGCTTTTGTGGGCCAGGCACTGAGGGGAGAAGATATTACGGTGTTTGGCGATGGAAGCCAGACGCGCTCGTTTTGTTATGTGGATGATTTGGTGGAGGGGATTTACCGATTGCTGATGAGTGACTATGTGTATCCGGTGAACATAGGTAATCCGGTGGAGATAACGATAAAACAGTTTGCAGAAGAGATTATACAACTGACCGGGACGAAGCAAAAAATTATATACAAACCATTGCCACAGGACGACCCAAAACAAAGACAACCAGACATAAGCCGAGCAAAAGAAATACTTGGCTGGGAACCTACCGTGCAGAGAGAAGAAGGGCTGAAGCGAACATATGCATATTTTAAATCGCTCAGCCCTGAGGAGTTGACAAAATCAGCACACAGGTTTAAGTAAGGAGAATTTTTTTGTTTGAAGTTTTATGTGATTACTTTTAAAGTAATTGCATTATGCATTGATAAATTCTCTTCGCAAAAAAAATTTTAATAATACTTTTCTAAATTTTTACTCTTGTTTTTTTTCTTCATAAACAAGAGCATCGGGTGTGATGGTGATGGGGATTTTGTTGGCAGCGCACCATTGAGAGCATTGGGTGTAGTAGTGTTGCCAGAGGTTGGCAGCCCATGGGGGAACGCTTTTTTTCCACTGTGACCGGTCGGGGAAATAAACGTGGTATTTGCCCATGGTAAGTTCGAAAACGAGCGTGCCCAAATCGGAAGAAGCAACAAGCTCTTCGCGCCAGCGAACAGTAAAATAAATTTGGTTCATGGGATTAACGATGATCGCTGAAAATCATGCTGAGGAACTGAATGATGAAAAGCAAGAGCCAGGGTGCGAGGCTAATCCACAAGGCGAGTTTGAGGTTGCTGCGGAAAAACAAAAAATATATGCCAACGGCAGCAAGGCAGAGGAAAATGATTGCGTAGAGCAGCGTAGCTCCCGGAGAATATTTGCTTGTTTGAAGCAGGCCAATGACGTTGAGGGCGAAACGGACGCCAAGGTATGCATCGAGGCTGAGGAAGATGAGTGAAATGAGTTTGAGGAATGACATGGGGAGAGCGTTTGAGATTTTTAAATGATGAGGTTAACAAATTAAATTATTGTAAGGTCAAATGTATAGAAATTGTTTTTCGAAAGTATTGCAGTTGGTTTGCTGTATAAAATTTAATACTAATGAGGTGCAAACACAGCACATGCTTAAATATTATATCAAAAACAAATCTCTGAATACTGAAGAAGGGTTTGGTTTATTTGTGCAACGTAAATATAAATTCCAGCCCTCCGGTTGTTCTGTTTTTGGCGGTGATGGTTCCTTTGTGGAATTGTATGGCATTTTTTACAATGGATAATCCAAGACCGCTGCCACCGGTGTCTCTTGTTCTGCCTTCCTGAATGCGATAAAAGCGTTCGAACAAACGATTCAGTTGTGCTTCGTTTGGTATGCCTGTGCCTGTATCGTAAAAAGAAAAATAATAAAATTCAGGGTCTTCATTAAAAACAGATAAGTTGATCTTGATATTTTCTCCTGCATAGCGTATGGAGTTTTCAATCAGGTTTCTGAAAATGGAATTCAGCAAACTTGCATTGCCCAGAATTGTAATGTTGTCGGGTAGCTGCCATTGCCATTGAATATTTTTTTGCTGCAAAGATTCACTTACTTCTGTTTTCAACTGCTCCAGTAAGGGTATCAGTTTTACGGCTTCCAAAGCAAAAGTATTTGGAGCTTCTTCCATTTTAGCAAGCAGGCTCATGTCTTTTATCATTTCAGAAAGCGTGAGTGTTTGTTGGTATGCCTGTGTAATAAAGTGCTGTTTCTTATCCTCAGGCAATGATTGTTCTAAAATGGTTTCTAAGTAAGCTCTGATACTTGTGATAGGTGTACGCAATTCGTGGGCAATGTTGCCTGTCATCTCCTGTTTGAGCTGCTTGGTTTTTTCGTGTTGGGTGATGTCGGTAAGGATAATTTCAAAACTCTTGTCATCAAAAACTGATGCTCGTAAGGAAAATATCTTTCCTTGTTTTTTTATTTGGGTTTCGAAATAATTTTCCTGAGGAGAGGATAAAAATTGATGTAAAGAAGAAAATATTTCATCATGTAAAATTACAGCAGGGTTACTTTGTGGTGTATCTGTAATTTGGTTGAGATGATGCATGAATAATCCATTGTGAAATTCTACCTGATGTGCAGCAGAGATAAAACAAATTCCTTCTTCAGATATTGAAATGTGTTGTAAGAGTTTTTGTTTTTCGAGCTGAAGATTTTTTTTGCCTTCTTCGGCTTGTCGGTAATTCTCCGAGATTTTTTTTCCTATTTCTCCAAGTTCGTCAGAGCTAAAATTTGCGGAGTGTGCAGAAGGTTGCAAAGCAAAGTCACGCAGTTGTTGTATGGAAGTGCCAAACTGTTTTGTAATACGGTGCATTGCCCATAAGGAAATTAAAAATAATGCTATTAATAAATACAAAAACAAATTGTCGGCTTTTAAAAACCGCTGCAACTGAATGTTGTAGTGCAAAGCTACACGAATGTAGGTGTTACCGGACTTTTTTGCATAGTACAAATAAGGCTGATGTGTGGATTCGGACTCACGAATGTAACTACCGGAGCCATTTTGTGATGCTAATTTTATTTCTTCGCGACCGGCATGATTATCCATTTTGGAATAATCTTCAACCATGTTGTCGTAACGTACATTACCCTTTGCATCAATAAGCGTAATTCTTAAATCAGCAGGTAACATTTGTCTGACGTAAGCAACTGCTATATCCGGTTTTACAGTGTCGCCTGAAATTGCTGCCTGAATAATGTTTGTATATACATCTAACTTTTCCTTTAGAGCTTCTGTTTTGTAATCCTTTTCCTGCATCTGCTCTATAATGGCAATACCTACTGTAAAAACAGTAAACAAAACAGCAAAGTAGATAAACAGCCGTTGACGGAAACTTACTTTCATCATAACACATCAGCATTAAAACGATAACCATATCCGGTGCGACTGGTTATGGCATCACTGTATTTACCCAGTTTTTTTCGTAAACGCACAATGTGAACATCAACGGTTCTCTCTGTAATATAGGGCGTTTCTTTCCAGATGATATCAATGATTCTTTCTCTGGAAAACAAGGTGTCGGGTTTTTGTGCGAACAATGCCAACAGCTCAAATTCTGTTTTGGTAAGTGCAATTTTTTCACCTTGCAACAGCACTTCTTTTGTATTTAAGTTCAATGTGAGTGCGCCAATAGTAAGCAGGTTCTCAGTTGATTCCTCTACCGAAATATTGCCTGTACGTTTCAGAACAGCTTTTATTCTGGCAATCACTTCTTTAATAGAAAACGGTTTTGAAATATAGTCATCTCCACCAACGGAGAATCCGGTTAGCATATCGTTCTCGGTATCTTTAGCAGTTAAAAAAATGATGGGTACTGAAATCTTTTCTTTTCGCAGGTGTTCTGCTAATTTATATCCCGACATGCCACCCATCATAACGTCCAATAACAGCAGTTGATACTCTCTGAGCGGCTTCTTCAAAGCCTCTTCTGCAGAGTAAACACTATCTACCTGAAAACCCTCACTCTTCAGGTTAAATTCCAGAATCTCTGAAATGTTTTTATCATCATCAACCAACAATATTCTTTGCTGCATGGATATTCAAATCTTGATTACAATAATAAATAAATATCACTCAGCAGTGCCCCTGTGTTTTAAAACTTTTGCTTCAACATAAAAAACAATCTCTTCCACAATATTGCTGCAATGGTCGCCAATGCGTTCCATTTTACGAATGAGCAAAATAGTCTTTAACCCACATTGTATTGCTGAAGGATTCTGTAAAAGATAAGTTTCCAATCTGTGAAATGCCTTGTGGTAAATTTCGTTTACCTCTTTATCTCTCATAAGGATTCTGCCTGATGACCGGGTGTTTTCAGAGCTTAAGGCTATGAAACTATCTTCCATCATTTGCAGTAACAGGTTAAACATTTTTTCTAACTCCAGTTCTTCAATTAATTCATGATGCATAACCGAACAGTCTTTATCCAAAACCTGACGGGCTATACCTTCGGCATAGTCACCAATGCGCTCAAGAGTGATGTTGATTTTTATCAAAGACAAAATCAATCTCAGGTCAACTGCAACAGGGTTGAATAATGCGATATAGTTCTCACACGAGCGCTCTATTTTTAATTCAAAAGCATTGACACGTTTTTCCAACCGAACAACTTCCAGTGCCGGTTCTTCATTGTTGCCGATTAGTGCTTGCTTGGCTTTTTCAACCTGCGAAATTACCAATCGCCACATTTGGTTTATATCTTCTTTGAGCGTTAGAAGCTCTTGTTCGTTATGCTTCATTGTAGTATTCTGTTTTTGTATTTATCAATTTGTTCGTTTTTGCCAAAATGGAATCCGTTTGAAAAAAACGGGGAGGTTATAATTAAATCTGCTGTTGAGCGAGAGCATGCATAAATGATGTTATACAACGTAGCTATGCGTAGCAGTGCTTTAATATCCACATCGTGTGGTTGCGGTTCCATGGCATCCCAAAAGAAGAACAATGCATCAATTTCGGCATTGCAAATAGCAGCACCTAATTGTTGGTCGCCACCGAGAGGTCCTGATTTAAGTTTGGTCATATTTAATCTAAGTTCATCTCCATTTTCATCCATGCATTGTAGTAACATTTCTTCTACTAAATTTCCTGTTGTGCCTGTACAAACCAATTCATATTGTATGATTTCATTCCAATGGCATTTTACCCAATCCAATAATTCTTGTTTGCAATTATCATGGGCAACTAATGCAATTCTTTTAATTGTTTTCATATTCAATGTGTTTATCTTTTTTTTAAAGTTTTATCCAAATCTTCCTGTTATATAATTCTGTGTAGATTCTTTATCGGGGTTTAAAAACATTTTTTTTGTATCGCTGTATTCAACCAATTCGCCATGCATAAAAAATCCGGTATTGTCGCTCACTCGAGCTGCCTGTTGCATGTTGTGGGTTACTATTACAATGGTGTATTGTTGTTTTAATTCATGTATAAGCTCTTCAATTTTTGAAGTAGAAATTGGATCCAAAGCAGAAGCAGGTTCATCCATTAATATTACGGATGGTGCAACTGCCAGAGCTCTTGCAATACATAAGCGTTGTTGTTGCCCGCCTGATAATTCATAGGCTGACTTATGCAATTTATCTTTCACTTCATCCCAAAGTGCAGCACCTTTAAGCGATTCTTCTACCCGTTGTTGTATAAATTGTTTGTTGCCCATATCATTTACCCTTAAGCCATACGCTACGTTTTCAAAAATGGATTTTGGAAACGGATTCGGTTTTTGAAATACCATGCCTACACGTTTTCTTAAAGCGTCAATATCAACTGATTTGTCGTAGATATTTTTTCCTTCAATCAAACATTCTCCATTCAATCGCGTGTTTTCAATCAAATCATTCATGCGATTAAACAAACGCAGAAATGTAGATTTGCCACAACCGGATGGTCCGATAAATGCAGTAACAGTGTTGGGTTTTATGGCAATGCTTATGTTTTTTAGTGCATGAAAATCGCCATAGTAAAAGTTTATATTTTTTGCTTCAATCATTGTTGTTTTCAGTTTTTATTTTGAGCGGTTCTTTTCTAATTTTCTTCTCATAAAAGATGCAAGCAAGTTCATTGTAAGAACAATCATAATTAGTACTAATGCAGTTCCATACGCCATTGGTCGCGATGCTTCCAAATCGGTACCGCTGGTAGCCAATACATATAAATGATACGGCAATGCCATCGCCTGATCAAAAATTCCTGTTGGCAGTTGTGGAAGTAAATATGCTGCTACGGTAAATAAAATTGGTGCTGTTTCTCCCGATACTCTTCCAATAGATAAAATTAAACCAGTGATGATATTGGGCATGGCAGCGGGTATTACTACTTTTTTTATGGTTTGTAATTTAGTTGCGCCTAATGCTAAGCTTGCTTCCCTATAGGTGTTGGGTACGGCTTTCAATGCTTCTTCAGTTGTTCGGATAATTACCGGTAATGCCAATAGTCCCAAGGTTAGTGAGCCTGCAATGATTGAATCACCAAAGTTGAGTTTGTTTACAAACAAAGCCATACCAAACAAACCAAATACAATGGAAGGTATGCTTGCAAGATTGTTTGTCATCATGCGAATGGTTTTTACAATCCATCCTTTACCTGCATATTCATGGGTGTATATGGCAGACATTACACCTAATGGAAATGCAAAAAGTAAACTTCCGATAATTAAATACAGTGTACCAACTATTGCGGGAAATATACCTCCGGTAGTCATTCCTTCATTTGGAAAAGCAGTTAAAAATTTCCAGTTAATTACACTTATTCCATTTACTATGATAAACCCTAAGATGCTTATCAGTATTGCAACTACCAATATACCGAACAACTTAAAAATTATAAATGCTATTTGCTGACTAAGTTTTTTATTCATTCGGTTAATGTGTTTTATAGTTTTTCTTTTTTGAAATTATTTCGGCAGAAATGGAAATTATCATTGTGAATACAAACAGTATGCAGCCTAATAAAAACAACGCCTGATAATGCGCACCTCCGGCTGGTGCTTCGCCAAGTTCAGCTGCTATGGTTGCAGGAATAGTACGCACCGATTCCATCAATGAATGTGGCATTACAGCTGCATTTCCTGTTACCATCATTACTGCCATGGTTTCACCTATTGCTCTGCCAATGCCAAGTACAACCGCTGCTGATATTCCCGACTTGGCATAAGGAATTACCACTCTGTAAATTGTTTGCCATTGCGTAGCACCAAGTGCTAAACTTGCTTCGCGCATGGTTCTTGGTGTATTGCGTAAAGCGTCTTCAGCAACAGAAATTATTGTTGGCAATGCCATGATTGCTAACAGCAAGCTTCCGGTAAAAGCGGTTTCGCCTACAGGTAAGTTCAGTGTTTTTTGGACGATAGGAACCAATACTACCAATCCAAAGAAACCATACACAACTGATGGAATGCCCGCTAACAATTCAATTACAGGTTTCAATAACCTGCGTTGTTTATCACTTGCCATTTCTGATAAATAAATGGCTACACCCAAGCCCAATGGCAATGCAATAAGCAATGCAACTATACTTACTAAGAGTGTGCCTAATACCAAAGGCAATACTCCAAACAGTGGAACCGGTGTGGCAGTAGGCAACCATTCTTTTCCCAAAAAGTATTCTTTTGGTTGAATATTTTTACCGGCTAATGCTTTTACTGCTGCTCCCTGTGGTGCATATTGTGTTGGAAGGAAAGCAAGAATATTTTCCTCTTTGCTGATAATCTCGCCTAATTTAGCAGGAAGCAATTCATAATTTTCGCCTAATTCACTTTCAGGATAAATCTGAAATGCATCATCAATTCTGAATATTTTTATTTCTGAATTCTTACCACCCAACGTATTCCAGTTGGTTATTTCAGCATCAAATATGGCTTTGGTTTCCTCCGGTTGCAAGTTATTAACCGGATTGCTGCTATTTACATACAACGCATACCCATGTTCAACCTGTGGTGATTGAAATAATGCAGCACCTTCCGTAAAGAGGAAAAAAGTAATAAACAGAATAGCGATGCCTGTAACAGCACCGCTTATTGTTAAGAGTTTTTCAGTGATATTATCTAAAATGCGTCTGATGATTTTTCTTTTTTGCATTTTCAAAAAATCAATTCCTCGTATTATTTAACACCGATGTAGCCAACTTCTTCAACAATTTTTTGTCCTTCAGACGAAAGACTAAAATCAATGAATTTCTTCACCTTAGATTCTGATTTAGTTAGGTAATAATAGAACAATGGTCTTACCACCGGATAGGTTTTGTTTTTTGCATTAGCTACGGATGGAGCAGTGAAGGATTTTCCTTTGTTAAAGGAAACTGATACTGCCTGTACGGAACTGTTTAAGTATGCTAATCCCACATAAGCAATGGCACCTTTGGTTTGACTTACCGATTGAATGATGGAACCATTGGCAGGCATACTCATTATACCTGACATGTAGTTTTTATTACTCAATACATGTTCTTTGAAAAATTCATACGTGCCTGATGAGGTTTCACGTGCATAAGGAACAATCTTTATGTCTTCTCCACCCACTTCTTTCCAGTTCTTAATTTTGCCTGTAAAAATTCCTTCCAGTTGTTCTTTGGTAAGTTTGTTTACTTTATTACTCGGATGCACAATTACTGCCAAAGCATCAATTGCTACGGTTATTTCCTTTACTGCTTTTCCACTTTCCTGTAATTTTTGTCTTTCCGAAAATTTAATTTTTCTGGATGCTTGTGCTATATCTGTTGTGCCTTCAATTAATGCTGAAATACCTACGCCTGAGCCTCCTCCGGTAACAGTAACTTTATTAGCACTGTTGGATTTCATAAATACTTGAGCTGCTTTTTCTGAAATAGGAAGTACAGTTTCAGAGCCTTTAATTTTCTGTGCTGAAGTTGTAAAAGCCAAGCTGCACAGGGCTAAGCCTAATAAAATTTGTTTTTTCATTTTCATTAATATTTGTTTCTTATTTCATTTTTCTGATGCAAAATTCACAGGATGTTATTACAACCGTTTGTAGATGATGTTACGTTTTGGTTACGTTTTTAATATTTGTATTGTAACCTCAATGTGAATACATTATCAGATAAATCATCGGAGTAACCTGTCAGATTAGAGGAAGTTTCGTTGGAAATTTTGTCGTAATAAGCAGTGAGCCTCAGGCTGCTATTGATACGCCACATCAGTCCGCCACCAAAATTTGCATATGCAATATCACCTTTACCTGTACCATTTAGTCCTATGTCATTTTTTGCCACCTTGATATTCGGGTCATAATAATCATACTTCGCAATCAGAGAAAGCGGTAATGTTCCCAGATCCTGTACCAATGTTACATAGTATCCATTGAAGTTTCTAATATAAGTATTGCCTGTAGGTAATGTAGAGTAGTTGGGACTTTTTGAGCTGCTCTTGTCACCGGGTTGTGTACCGAAAAGATACTCTCCATAAATACTTGTCATACCTAAAACAGTAGAAGTTGCAAACTGTGCATCTACACCTACATATTCTCTCTTAGCAAAAGCTCCATAATTTGATGTGTCTTTTTTCGATTCAAAAGAATTGCCGTTCATGGTGTAAACAGTAGAAGAGCCCTGATATACTCCTCCCAGATAATATGAAACACCTCCGCTTAAAGTAGTTTTCTCTTTGAAATTCTTGTTGAAACTAAGATGTCCGATAAAGTCTTTGCGATTATCTATATCAGTTTTAATACCATTACCGCCTATGATTGCAGCTTCAAGTTTTAGAATTCTCCATGGCGAATTTTTAGATGCCTGAAGCGTTAACATAGCTCCTAAATCCCGCTCTTCAGGAAAAAGTGTAGTGGTTACTGTTGCACGCTCCGGTGATTCTCTTCGTGATGATGAGTAAGCAACCTCATATCCAAACGGACGGTCGAACACACCTACTTTAAAAATATTGCTTCCTGCCCATGGATCTTTAATGGAAACATAAGCATCTTTTAAGCCTATTCCTTTTTCAGTAATGTCTAACTGAAATACACCTGCAGCAATTCCTTTTTCATATGTAAACTTAATACGTCCTCGTCTGACTCCAAACCTGCTGAAACTTTCATTAGTGTTGGAATTAGCACCACCTACTTTTAATGATGCATTTTTCTCACCATACTGAAACTGTGTTTGCACATAACCTGAAACTTTGAACTGCTTTAGTTGTTTGATAGCATTTTCATGTGACTCAACCTGTTGTTCCAGCTGCTCTAAAGCATTTGCTGTTTCATCGTTTTGTTGTGCAATAGTAGCTGTAGTGAAACATAAAATACAGCTTAATAATTTAATTGTCTTTTTCATTAAATCTTGAATTTAAAATTTAATGCAAAAAAACAGATGTGTTATTGCAGCCTTACTTCGATGTGGTTACAGTTTAATTACAATTTTTATCTGACTAAAAAATTGCAGTGTTGTGTTAATATAATATGAAATCGGTTGTTACAAAATGCTCGCTTAAAACATTCTTTTATTGGATTACCTTACTCTCTTCGCTTTAATAGTTTGGTAAAAATATTGTCGAAAGAATGTTTTCCGGCTCCTGAAAAAAAGATGTAGGTATAAAAAATAAGATAAAGCAAAGGCAGCTCGCGATCTGATACAGGGTTGCCACCTTTCACATGAAAAACTATTACCAGAAAAGTGATTATCACCGGTATTGCTGCAAGTCGTGTAAACATTCCAAGCATCACCATTATAGCGCAGATATATTCAGCGAACATAGCAAGTATGAGAGAGGATTTTTCGCTCATTCCCATCACAGCAGCAAACTGAATTGGTTCACCCGACATCAGTTTAAGTAATTTTGGATAACCATGTTGCGAAATGAGCAATGCACCTATTGCAAGTCTTAAAAACAGTAACAAAAAATCTTTTACCCGATCGTTAGTCCATGGATTTATTATTCTGTTCATACTTTTATTTTTTATGTGTTATTTTATTGTGACTGTTTCCTGCATTGTTAAAATTAATAACGCTGTGAGCCGCACGAAAATATTAAAAATGATTTGTAAAAAGGTTGCTCTTCTTTATATTTTCATTTCTTTAATAACGTTACCTTTGTATCACAATTTCAGACTATGCATATAGCACTTGCCCAGCTCAACTTTCATGTGGGCAATTTTGAACAGAACACAAAAAAAATTATTCAGGCTATTGAAGAGGCTAAGACTGCAGGAGCCGACCTGATTGTTTTTCCTGAACTTGCCGTTACGGCATATCCTCCTCTTGATTTTCTGGAGTTTGAAGATTTTATAGAACGATGTTATATTGCCATTGAAAAAATTGCTGTTGCGTGTAAGGGTATTGCAGCCATAGTAGGTTGTCCTTCGCGCAATCCTGTTATTGAAGGAAAAAATCTTTATAACTCTGCTTTCTTTTTACATGATGGCAAAGTGCAGTCTGTCATTCACAAAGCGTTGTTGCCTACTTACGATATTTTTGATGAGTACCGTTATTTTGAACCGTGCAGAAAATTTGAATGTATTTCTTTTAAAGGACAAAAAATAGCACTCACCATTTGCGAAGATTTGTGGAACATGGAAGAAGATCCGATGTACATACACTCGCCCATGGAAGATCTTATAAAAGAAAATCCTTCACTCATTATCAACATTGCTGCTTCGCCTTTCGATTATCAGCATGCTCAGAAACGTAAAGCCATTTTGCTGCGCAACGTAAAGCAGTATCAGCTGCCACTGTTGTATGTAAATCATGTAGGAGCACAAACTGAAATAATTTTTGATGGAGGTTCTTTGTTTTATAATGCAGCGGGAGAGCTGGTACATGAAGGCCCATATTTCGAAGAAAAGATAATTTATATTGACACTAAAAATCCTGTTCGCGCAACTGAAACTAAAAAAGAAAAATATGAACTCATCTATCAGGCGTTGACACTTGGTATAAAAGATTATTTTTCAAAAATGGGTTTCAGAAAAGCAATACTCGGACTTTCGGGAGGAGTGGACAGTGCTTTGGTTACTGTGCTTACATGTGATGTGCTGGGATCAGAAAATGTTTTGCCTGTGATGATGCCATCAGCATTTTCGAGCAGCCACTCTGTTTCGGATTCTGAAGAGTTGTGTCGCAATCTTGGAATAAAACCTGAAAAAATAGAAATCAATCCAACGTTTGAAACATTACTTCATTCACTCAAACCTTTGTTTGGCGACAGGCCTTTTGATGTTACAGAAGAAAATCTGCAGGCACGCATTCGCGGAAATATTCTGATGGCACTCAGTAATAAATTTGGACATATACTGCTGAACACCTCCAACAAAAGTGAACTGGCTGTAGGTTACGGAACGCTGTATGGCGATATGTGTGGCGGACTGAGTGTGATTGGCGATTTATACAAAACAGAAGTGTATGAGCTTTGCAACTACATCAACCGCAATAAAGAAATTATTCCGAAAAATATTATTACCAAAGCCCCAAGTGCCGAATTGCGTCCCGGTCAGAAAGACACAGATTCACTTCCGCCTTATGATGTATTAGACAAAATACTTTATCAATACATTGAACTGCGCAAAGGCCCTAACCGTATTATTGAAGAAGGATTTGACAAACAACTGGTGCACCGTATTCTGAAAATGGTAAACACAAATGAATACAAACGCAGACAACTGGCACCTGTGTTGCGTATTTCTGCAAAGGCATTCGGTTTCGGAAGAAGAATGCCCGTAGCTGCAAAATATTTGTCTTAATGCACTTCGGTAACAGGAACATTCACTGTTATCTGTCCGGCATCATCGTCAATAGTTACAGGTACTCCTCCTTTTACACGTTGCGAAATGGTAGTATCCCATCCTGCACCAAAGAGATAATAATCACCACAGTTCAGACCGGTAATCATAAAATGATCTGTAAGTGTATCGCCAACATAAAATGCATCGAAGTCAGAAGGATTCTCTCCGGGAAGTTCGTTGGTATCATACTTAATGAATAACGTATCTGCATGACCGGGGACAGCAGTAATCAGTTTGGAATGATGCTTCAGATACACCATCATGCTATTATCACCTCCGGTGCCTCCTTTGCAGTCGTCATTTTCTTTTCGGCATGCCATAGTCAGCGTTATCATTAAAACAAGGGGGATTCCGGTGAATGTGATTCTGTTTTTCATTTTATTAAAAAAAAATTTATAAATCTGTAAGTGCTTTCATAAAATTGATCAGGTCTGTTTTTTCCTGTTGTGTGAGGTTGAGTGGTTGTATCAGAAAACTTTTATTAAAATGTGGTTTCCCTCCTGAGCTGTAATGATCCACCACTTCTTCAAGTGTAGCCATACTGCCATCGTGCATATAGGGTGCTGTAAGTTCCACATTGCGCAGCGAAGGCACTTTAAATTTTCCTACATCACTGTGCAGTGTAGTAATTCTTGCCCTTCCGGAGTCGGCATACACTTCGTACAATCCGTTGTTCTTAAAACTAAAATCAGTAAAGTTGAATCCGCCATGACAGTGAAAACATTCGCCTCGCTCACCAAAGAAAAGTTCCATTCCTCTTTTTTCAGAAGCAGAAAGCGCATTGGTATCCTTGTCATATTGGTATTGGTCAAACTTTGTTTTTCCTGTAAACAATGTGCGTTCAAAATTTGCAATGGCACGTGTGAGTGTATAAGGAGACGGATCCAGATTGTATGCTTTCAAAAACAGTTCAGGATACTCAGGATGATTTTTTAATCGCTCCACAACTTTCAGCACATTAAAATCCATTTCCTCATGACTTTCAATTGGTGCTACCACCTGTTGTTCAAGAGTTGGTGAACCTCCGTCCCAGAACATATTGGGTTGGTATGCTGTATTTAAAACAGTCATTGCATTGCGCAACACATGTCGTCCGTCAATACCTTGCGAAACAGGAAGACCATCTGTCATTTTTTTATCAGCATGGTGGCAACTTCCACATGAAATAGTACTGTCGCGCGAAAGTATCGGGTCGAAAAAAAGTTTCTTGCCTAACGCTATTCTGTTTTTTGTAGGCTGATTGTCGTCAGGAATATTAGGATAAGGAAATCCTGTTGGCACTTCCAGCGTCAACACTTCATTACCTGTATCTATGGCATCATCCTTACGGCATGAGGTAATGAGTGATGATGAAATGACTACGAATAAAACAATGGCAAGTATTCCTGTAATTTTTCGATTCATAATTATTGAACACTAAACGATGTAAGCCAATTATCGGCCAATTTATTTTCGAGGCCGGTGCGTGGTAAGGTATGTGTTACATTTTCACTCTGTAAATCTACACCGCTCAGCATTTTCTGAAAATCAAATTTCAGGTTGATGACAGCAGCAGCAGATTCAGATACAGTGAATGAATGTTGTGAGAAATCAATTATACGTGCAAGTTCATCCGTTCCCAGATGATAGGAAAGTGTTCCATTCAATGTTCCTGATGGAATGAGAGAAGTATCTGCCAAACCTTCTGCTTTCATAAAGATATAACCAACATTCCATCCCCAGTGCATGCTGTTAGGCTGATAACTCAGTGGATGATTAGACGGATATAATGCAGGATCGCTGTGATTAACGGCAGAGTCAATACCCACCATAAAACGAAATCCTTTATAGTGTCCAATGGGTACTTGCCCCAATGTGTAATCAGGTTGTTGCACATCTACCAGCAGCACTTTGTTTGTCAGATACATTTCACTTCCATCATCTTTAATCAAAACAATATTGCTGATGTAATATCTCAAATCGGAGAGAGAAAACATTCTGCCTGATGTATCTGACAAGGTAGTATTTAATATCAGCGCACTGTTTCCGCTGGTGTGCGAAAACTTAAATGCCAGAGTCTGCGTGTTGCCGGAATGATTAGTAGAGTCAGTATTTTTTATTGGCTGCTCTACTGTATCATCTTTTTTGCACGAAGCAAGCACAGCTAAAAATAATATTACTACAATTGAAATCCTTTTCATGAAATTTAAAATAACAGTACGAATTTAAACCAATTTATTCAATTGCATTACCCCCTGCTTCACAGTCATGCAGTTTCACGTAACCATTGTAATTTTATTACTACCTATAGAAGAACAAGTATTATTCCGCTTCGAATGCTATTGGCCAGTTGTTGGCAATCTTCACCGCCACCGGCATATTATCCATAGTATGTGTAAAATACTCTTGCGGAATATTTACGCCATTCAGCACCTTTCTTATATCAAATACAATTCCCAATTCCATATCCTCATAACTTTTTACTTCAAAGGCTGTTGTGCTGAAGTCAATAGTGCGTTTCAACTGGTCGAGACCTATGTGATAAAAGAAGTCATAATCAGGTGTGCCGTTGGCAGCTGCTGTTGAATCAACCTTGCCTTCCAGAATCATAAATATGTAACCCGAATTCCATCCCCAGTGCATGGAAGGATTCTGGTAGCTAAGCGGACTTGATGACGGATAGGTTGCAGGGTCTGAATGATTGGTAACAGAATCCAAACCTACAATAAACCTGAATCCTTTGTATTTTCCTACCGGCACATTGCCAATCTCATACTTCATGGTTGCAGGATTTGCCAACAAAACTTTTCCCGTCATTGGCAACTCTGTTCCATCATCTTTTATGAATACGATATTACTGATATAATATCTGCAATCGCTTAGTGTAAACGACCTGCCCGTAGCATCAGTAAACACTGAAGTATAATTTGCTACTGTGTTGCCAACTACAGTGTGGAGGTGAAAGGATATACTTCTTTCAGCAGGTCCATTGTCCTTATCTTTTTTACACCCTGTAAATACTACCGCTGATGTAAACAATATGAATGTAATGATGATTATATTCTTTTTCATTTTTTTATACTATTTAAATGTTACAAATTAAGAAATTAAAATTAATTAAAGGTATAAGAAAGTCCTGTTATCAACCTGAAATTATTTTCTGCCTGATAACCATTCAACTGTTTTTGTACCGGCAGTTGAAATGCTGCTTCGAGTGCAAATTTCTGATAATATAAATCACTGCCAATATGCAGATATGTCATACTCCCACCACTGTTAGCTACTTTTTCTGAATAATAAATATCTTTTGCTGCACTCTCCCAATAGACACCAACACTTGGATAGAGTTGCCACTTACTCCACTTCATTTCATAGTATCCGGTAATATTTACATTCACTTTATTGCCAGGAGCAAACTCAAATTTGTTTTCTGTTCCTGCCAAATAGACAGCATTAAGTCTTGCTCCAGCTTTTTGATAGCGTGCAATATAGGTTATCGCTGCCATTGGGTTCCAGCTGCCCATTCCGGGTTGATGAGTGAATAAGTGTGCTTCCGATCCTTCACTTACAGAAATTTTTCCGGTAGGCACTCTTAATCCGGGACCCGCTAACAAGCGGTGACTAAATCCTGAAGAATCTGTGCTGTTTTTATTAAACACCTGGTAGTTTACAAACAGTGTTAAGTCACCAATTCCCTGATACACATTTTGAGCTTTCATATCATCGTGATGCATATTATGATTAGTAATTCCCATTGCATCTTTGGCTTTGTCGCTCATGCCATCACGGTTATAAACATAAGGCAATGATGCTACAATTTGTAATTTTTGAATTGGATAATATTGTCCGTGCAACTCATACTCACTGCGGTTTTCGTAAAAATCATTCTTGTTTAATCCCATCTCTTGCAGGTGGGCAGGATCCATCATCGTTCCGCTCATTGACATATAGTGATAACGAAAACCAATGCTGTTTTTTTTGTAATGAGGATTTAATCCGAGATAACCATTACAAAAATCGCAGGCGAAAAGATATGATGGCAACAGCAACACCATCAGTAATATTGTTTTTTTCATAATAACTTTTTTTTAAAATAAACAGATGTTATAATGCATACGTGATGCAATAATCTCAGGAAAGCATACACTCTCCGAAGAATAATACTGACTGTTCCTTGTCAGCCGAAGAAAATTCCGTTTAAATTAATGGTGGGTGAAAAACAATCGTTTTGAATCCGACTGACAATACATCTTCATAAGAAGGAAATTCTGTTTTAGTTATCTTAAGTGTTGTAGTAACCGGTGAAATATTCTCCTGACAGAAGAGCATCAATTCTGATTTCTCAACAATATTGTTCCATGGTGTTTGCTGATGTTTTTCCTGCTCTCTCATTTCTTTAGCCAGGTGACATTTACCATTGCAGTTCATCTTCGGTCTGGCTTTATTCTCACATAAAGTGATGTAATAAGATTTGTTTGTCAGATAGTGAAAAAACAACATACTCTGTCCTAATGAACTGACAAGAATTACGGCTGACAGAAATATGGAAACAAAAATTTTCACCACTGCAAAGATAACTCACTAAAAATTAGTTACAGGATGATAAACATCAGTAGCAGCATAAGAGTTTTATCAATTTACAAAAATTTTACTTGCTCTTAGCGATACTCTCCAAAAACATTTCTCAGCGTGTCTGATATTTCGCCAAGTGTAACATAATGTTCCACGCAGGTAATGATGAATGGTATCAGGTTGGTATTGCCCTGCGCTGCTGTTTTCAATGCTGCCAGTGATTGTTGCACATTGTTGTTATTACGTTCTGATTTGAGTTGTTGCAGTTTTTGTATCTGAAGTTTTCTGATGTTATCATCAATGCTCAGCAAATCATCAAAGGCCGGTTCTTCTACCTGAAAACGGTTTACTCCTACAATAATTTTTTCACCATTCTGCACCTGCGACTGATAACGGTATGCAGCGTCAGCAATTTCGTTTTGAATAAATCCTGCTTCAATCGCTGCTACAGCACCGCCCATATCATCAATTTTTTTAATGTACTCCCATGCTGCAGCTTCCACCTCATCGGTAAGTGTTTCCACAAAATACGAACCTCCTAATGGATCTACCGTCTGTGTTACTCCACTTTCATAGGCAATCACCTGCTGCGAGCGTAATGCAATACGTGCCGCATTTTCCGTAGGCAGCGACAGTGCCTCATCAAAACCATTTGTGTGCAACGACTGTGTTCCTCCAAGCACAGCACTCATTGCCTGAAGTGTTACACGTATAATGTTGTTCTGCGGTTGCTGTGCTGTTAAAGTACTTCCTCCTGTTTGTGTATGAAAACGCAACATCATTGCGCGTTCGTCTGTTGCGCCAAGTTCTTTTGTTATGGTAGCCCACATTCTGCGTGCTGCTCTGAACTTGGCCACCTCTTCAAAAAAATTATTATGTGCATTAAAGAAAAACGAAATTCTTCTTGCAAAAACATTGATGTCTAATCCTGCTGCCATGGCAGCTTTCAGATATGCTTTTCCGTCAGCTAATGTAAACGCAAGTTCCTGCACGGCTGTGCTTCCTGCTTCACGAATATGATATCCCGAAACCGAAATGGTGTTCCACTTCGGTACTTCGCGACTGCAGTAATCAAATATATCTGTTATTATCCGCATCGAAGGCTTAGGCGGATATATGTACGTTCCGCGCGCTGCATATTCCTTCAGAATATCATTCTGTATCGTACCCGATATTTTTTTCAAATCAGCACCTTGTTTTTTTGCAAGAGCAATATACATGCTCAGAAGTATTGCTGCTGTAGCATTTATCGTCATCGAAGTGGTTATCTCCTCCAATCTTATCCCGTCAAAAAGTGCCTCCATATCACGAAGTGAGTCTATGGCCACACCCGATTTTCCCACTTCACCCTCAGCAAGCGCATGGTCCGAGTCATATCCTATCTGTGTTGGCAAATCGAATGCTACCGACAAACCCGTTGTACCTTGCTTCAGTAAATAATGATACCGTTTATTCGACTCTTCCGCTGTCGAAAAACCTGCATACTGCCGCATAGTCCACAGTTTCGAACGGTACATGTCCTGCTGTACGCCTCGTGTAAAAGGAAACTTTCCGGGCATGTCATGCATCGGGTTACAGGAAGTATAAACAGGTTTTACTTCAATACCTGAGTCTGTTTGCGGATTGGGATTTTTTATTTGCTCTGCCATAGTGCAAATATGGTAAGAAAAACGAAGTGTTGTATATCACTCCGCTTATAATAAAATTTAAAAATTTTGTTTTTTGCAGTAAAAGTAATTTACTCTCCAGTAGATTGATGCACCTTGCCTTTTCTTCTTTTATAAAAAACATAAGCACCAACACCAACTAAAACATAAGGCACAGCCATCAGATACAAAATACCTTTGTTCAGCCCTTTTCCTGCTGCATAACCTTGCTCAACGTTACTCTCAGCACCAAGGCGGCAAACGCTGCACTGCGCCAATGCCTGATGCGTTGTAATAGTAAGTAACAGGAATGTGATGAGGTAAAAAAATCTGCGTTTCATCTTATACTGTTAATGTTCTTTTTACCGCTACCTGTTCATAGCCTTCAATAATGTCGCCAATCTTAATATCGTTGAAGTTCTCAATATTCAGTCCGCACTCAAAACCTGCTGAAACCTCTTTCACATCATCTTTAAAACGTTTGAGAGAAGCCAGTTTACCGGTGTAGGTAACTATACCATCACGAATTACTCTAATGGCAGTATTACGGGTCATTTTTCCGTCAAGCACCATGCAACCCGCAATGGTTCCCACCTTTGGAATCTTAAAGGTTTCGCGAACTTCGATATTGCAAACAATTTTTTCTTCAAACTCAGGAGCAAGCATACCTTCCATAGCAGCTTTAATCTCGTTGATGGCATCGTAAATGATGGAGTAAAGACGTATTTCAATTTCTTCTTTCTCTGCCAGTTTACGTGCATTTACGGAAGGTCGCACCTGGAATCCTACAATAATCGCTTCGGATGCTGATGCAAGTAATACATCAGATTCTGTAATGGCACCAACCGATTTATGAATGATATTTACCTGTATCTCTTCAGTTGAAAGTTTGAGCAATGAGTCTGCTAAAGCTTCAATAGAACCATCCACATCACCTTTCACAATTATGTTTAGCTCTTTGAAGTTGCCTAAAGACAAACGTCTTCCGATTTCATCAAGAGTAATGTGTTTATGTGTACGAATGCCCTGTTCACGCTGCAGCTGTAGTCTTCTGTTGGCAATTTCTCTTGCTTCACGTTCATCATCCAAAACGTTAAACTGGTCGCCTGCCTGTGGTGCACCGTTCAATCCAAGGATAAGTGCCGGAGTGGATGGGCCTGCTTCTTTTCTTTTCTGTCCACGCTCGTTGAACATAGCTTTTACACGACCACTGTAGCAGCCTGCAAGTATAGCATCGCCAACACGAAGTGTTCCAGCCTGCACTAGAACCGTAGCCAAATATCCGCGGCCTTTGTCCAGTGAAGATTCTATTATAGTTCCTTTTGCATTTTTATCAGGATTTGCTTTCAGGTCGAGTAATTCTGCTTCTAACAATACTTTTTCCAGCAATAAACCAACATTCAATCCCTGTTTTGCACTTATTTCCTGCACCTGATATTTTCCTCCCCAGTCTTCTACAAGAATGTTCATCTTGGAAAGTTGCTCTTTTATTTTTTGAGGATCAGCACCCGGTTTATCAATTTTGTTGATGGCAAAAACAATAGGTACACCTGCAGCCTGTGCATGGTTAATCGCTTCAACGGTTTGAGGCATTACGCTATCGTCAGCAGCAATAACTATGATGGCAACATCAGTAATTTTAGCTCCTCGAGCACGCATGGCAGTAAATGCTTCGTGACCGGGAGTATCAAGAAACGCTATTCGTTTTCCACTTTCAAGTTTCACTTCGTATGCGCCTATATGCTGAGTAATACCTCCCGCCTCACCTGAAATCACATTGGTCTTACGGATATAATCCAGCAACGATGTTTTACCGTGATCCACGTGACCCATCACAGTAACGATTGGTGCTCTTGGTTTCAAATCATCAGGATTGTCCGGTGCTTCTTTAATGGCTTCCTGCACATCTGCATCCACAAATACTGCTTTGGCACCAAACTCTTCGGCAATTACACCTATGGTTTCAGCATCCAGTCTTTGATTGATAGAAACAAACATGCCAAGTTCCATACATGTTTCGATGATTTTTTTTACATCAACATTCAGCAACTTCGCCAATTCGTTAACTGTTGCAAACTCAGTAACTTCAATTGTTTTTAATTCTGCAAGTTCTGGGCTATTTGGCTCCGGTTTTTCAATATCTTCTCCACGTTTCGGACGGGGACGTTTGCCTACATTCGATTTTCCTTTGTTATGTAAAGTTGCCAGCGTAGCTTTTATCCTGTCATGAATTTCTTTCTCCGTCACTTCAGGTTTTTCCTCTGCAGGTTTATTTCCGTGTCTGTTTCTGAAATCACCCTTGCGTTTGAAATCGCCACGTCCCGGTCCTCCCTGTGGGCGACCACCTGAAGTCTGCCCCTGAGGCTGATTACCAGCCTTGGCAATATCAATTTTTTTGTCTTTACGCTTACGCTTTTTCTTTCTGTCGTCTTCGGCAGATGTTGCTACCGGTTTTTTCTTCGCAGGTTCAACAGGCAATTCAATTCTGCCAACGATGTTAGGTCCTGTGAGTTTTTTAGCCTCTGTACGATACAGCTCTGCCGGAGTTGATTCTGTTTTTGTTTCAGTTTCATCTGCAGGTGTTTCTGCAACAGGAGGTTGTTCTGTTTCGGCTGATGCTACAGGTGTTGCTGTTTCTTCAGCAGCAGGAGTAGCTGACAGTGTAACTTCCTCTTCTGTTTCTGCAACAGGTGCTTCTTCTTTCTTGCGAGTAGTTTTTTTCTTTGCTGTCGCCTCGGCAGTTTCTTCTTTCTTTCCTTTCTTTTTCTGTTCCTTCTCTTCTGCTGTTGCCTTTTCTGCTTTTGACGTTGCTTTCTTTTTTGTTTTCTCTTCCAGTTCTATTTTACCGGTAATCTTTGGTCCTTCGAGTTTCGAAGCCTTCGCTTTGATAACTTTCTCTTCCTGTTTTTCTTCAGATTTTACCTCTGCAACAGGTTCTTCGGCAGCAGTTGTTTTCTCTTCCTTTGCGGCAGATTTTGTTTTTGTGGCTTTTGGTTCTTTGGTTTTTGGTTTTGCAGCCTGATTTTCTGAAGCCTTTTGTTTAATGTTTAAAAGCTTAGAGGCCAGATCTTCATCCGACTCAGCTTCCTGCTCCGTTTTTTCAGCAGCAGTTGGTTTGGCTTCAATAATGGTATTTTCCCGTTTCTGTTTTTCCTTGGTAATTTCAATAGCTTCCTGTCGGGCATGCATGTCAGGAGCAAATTCCTGCATAAGCAGCGAAAAAGCATCTGCCGGGATTTTGGTATTAGGGTTCTTCTCCACCTGGATTCCCTTCTTCTTAAGGAATTCCACAATGTGATCTATCCCCACTCCTAAATCCTTAGTGGCCTTGCTTAAACGTACGTCTTTTTTTTCTTCTGACATTAATTGCTCTATATTTCAACTACCCGAAAAAACCTTTTGGTTTTTCGTACAAAGTTATTCAAACTCTTCTTTCAATATGCGCACAACTTCTTTTATCGTTTCTTCTTCCAAATCGGCACGTGTTACCAGTTCATCTACCGGAATTGCCAATACATCCTTTGCTGTGTCGCAACCTATCTTTTTAAATTCTTCAATAATCCATGGTTCTATTTCGTCTGTAAACTCATCCAGATCCACGTCTTCATCATCTTCTACATCTGAATCGCGATATACATCTATTTCATATCCTGTAAGCTTACCTGCAAGTTTGATGTTATTACCCCCCTTGCCAATGGCCAATGAAACCTGATCTGATTTCATATACACTGCGGCCTTCTTGTTTTCTTCGTCAATTTTTATTTCGGTAATTTTTGCAGGGCTCAGCGCTCTCTGAATATACAGCGAAATATTGGTGGTATAATTTATTACGTCAATATTTTCGTTTTTCAACTCTCTTACAATACCGTGAATGCGTGATCCTTTCATACCTACACATGCACCTACCGGATCTACTCTGTCGTCATACGATTCTACAGCTACCTTAGCTCTTTCACCAGGCTCTCGAACTATGTTTTTAATAGTTATAAGTCCATCAAAAACTTCGGGAACTTCCAGCTCAAACAATCGCTCCAAAAACACAGGTGCTGTGCGAGATAGAATGATACGAGGACTTCCTCCCTGCATTTCCACTCTCAGAACTACAGCTCTTATGGTGTCGCCTTTCTTGAAAAAGTCAGCAGGAATCTGCTCGCTCTTTGGCAAAATCAGTTCATTACCTTCGTCATCTATCACCAGAATTTCTTTTTTCCATGCCTGA
This sequence comes from Bacteroidota bacterium, assembly GCA_019136655.1. Classification (GTDB taxonomy): domain Bacteria; phylum Bacteroidota; class Bacteroidia; order AKYH767-A; family OLB10; genus OLB10. The sequence goes on along the minus strand of JAGVTU010000003.1, from coordinate 112,826 downwards.
TAAACTTCTCCTGTAATGATTTCGCCTACGCGGTCTTTATATTTTTGATAGATAGATTCTTTTTCCAGCTCCATGATGCGAGCCACCAGATTCTGGCGGGCACTCAACACTGCTCTTCTCCCGAAATCTTCCAGATGAATCTGTTCGGTAACATCTTCTCCAACTTCAAAATCAGATTCTATTTTCAACGCATCGCTTAAAGCAATTTGTGTGTTTTCATCTTCCACCATACCATCTTCCACAATGGTGCGGTTGCGATACATTTCCACGTCACCTTTTTCGGTATTGATAACGACATCCACGTTGTTTCCTTCGCCATATTTTTTTCTGACCATTGCACGGAAAACATCTTCCATGATACTCATCAGCGTAGCGCGATCAATATTTTTGGAGTCTTTAAACTCACTAAACGATTCTATGAGGACTGCGTGATCCATTGTACTTATTATTTGAAATTTAAATCAAGTTTTGTTTCTTTAATATGCTCCATAGGGATAACCGTATGAACGGGCTCTGCTTTTTCCTTCCCTTTTTTGGCACCCTTTGGCGGCTGAACTATTTCTATTTTTTCTTCGGTGGCATTTTGCAAAACTCCCTTGTAGTGCTGACCTTCAGTAGTGATGACTTTTACATTTTTGCCAATCCGTTTGAGATATTGCTTAAAAACTTTCAGCGGCTGATCCATTCCGGGAGAGCCTACTTCGAGTTCGTACTTTTCAAAAATACCGGTGCTCTCGAGCGACTGATAAAGGTGTCGGCTAAGCGCTGCACACTCATCAATCGTAATGCCCGAGGTCTTATCAACAGATACCAATACTTTTCCGGGAGTGATTTTCGACTCCACCAGAAATATATCCTTATCCTGAATATAATCCGTAATGTGTTGATTTATAATTCCGATATCCATCTCTGTGCTATGTTTATAAGAAAAGGGGACATTGTCCCCTTCAACTCATCCAAATAACTCCACAAAAGTAAGAAAATAATTAACAAGTTTTGTAAGAGTAATTTTGTTTATTTTTAGCCTAAAATAAGACTATGCTCGAGAAAATCCGTCTTGATAAAATACTTTTCCTTGATATTGAGACTGTTCCACAGGAACAGTCGTTTGAAAAGCTGGATGCAAAAAGTCGTGAACTCTGGCTGAATAAATCGAAATTTATAAACAAAACGCCCTCTGACGAAGATAATCTGTATAACCGTGCAGGTATTTATGCAGAGTTTGGAAAAATAGTGTGCATTTGTGCAGGTTATTTTAGCATCAGCGGAAAGGAGAAACAACTTCACCTAAAGTCATTTTATGGCGATGACGAAAAAGCTTTGCTTACCTCATTCAAAGAGCTGTTGGATAAGCAGTTTTACAAATCGGACCACCGGCTGTGTGCGCACAACGGTAAAGAATTTGATTTTCCATACCTGTGCAGGCGTATGCTGATTAACCGAATGAGTCTGCCCGCCATACTTGATATTGCAGGCAAGAAACCGTGGGAAATTCAACACCTGGACACCATGGAGCTTTGGCGTTTTGGTGATTATAAAAATTATACTCCACTTGCATTGTTGGCACATATTTTCGGAATACCCAGCCCTAAGGAAGAAATGGACGGAAGCCAGGTTGGCAAGGCTTACTGGCAGGATAAAGCACTGAAAAAAATTGCTGAATACTGCCGCAAAGATGTGATTACAATTGTACAGCTATTTCTTCTTTTTATGAACGAAGAAATTTTAAATGATGCACAAATCAAAGTTGAAGATTAACTCAACACTTTTCAATCAAACTGCCATAAACTGCGACAATAAAAATTACTCAGAATGATTTTCTAAAATTTTCTTCAGGTTATCGAGCCCTGTTTGCAAATCGCCCCCTACAGCTTTATCCATATCGAAAAACAAGCCCATAAAATTCATAGGATAGGGAAATGATCCTTTAAATCCCCACTTAACTTTGGTTTGATTATCAGAAACACTTTCGGTAACAAAATAAGCATCATCCTGTGCTTCGAAAGGTACTTTGAAACGGAGTTTTAAATCAATACGCTCACCATCTTTTATGGCGGTAATTTCCTGCTCACCTGCACCTACATCTTTATTGTTGCTCTCCCATGCAGATATAAATCCTACTGTTCCGTCAGTTCCCTGATAGGTTTTTTTCATGGCCGGATCCATCATTGACCATTTGCTGTAATGGTCCTGATTTTTAATAAACTTTATGTAATTGAAAACTTCTGCTTTAGGTTTGTTGATGATGACTTCACGTTCTACAGCATAATCTTTCTTGACGAATAAAGCCACAATCAATGGAATTGCAATGATGATTGCAAGTACGACTAAAATCTTTTTAAGAATTCTCATTATTTCAAGTTTTAAATTTTTATCGGGTAAAGTTAGTTGATTTAAAAGTAAACTTTGGTTGAAGAAGAGAATGTATATCTATGATTCATGCAGCAACCAGATTTTTGCAGATAACCATTGAATAATTTTTGCTACATAAATTGTGACTGGTTGAGTTTGGTATCATTTATTTTATATCGTGTGTTTTATTCTGTTTGTTCAGATACCTCAGTGTATAAATTGCTGTTGCAATAAACGGTATGGTTGAAATCAGGATTTTTAGGTTCATACTTATGATCCCGATAAAAAACATCAATCCTATCAGCAACCCTATACAAACAATACCTGCATAAGTCATTCGCTTATGTGGATTCCTCTGAAATAATGTTATCAAAAGTGAAATTTGTCCTATGAGAGGAATTAGCGTAAAAGGATGTATGACTGACTGCGTGTCAGCAAAAAGTTTAGTTAATACCTCATACTCTGCTTCAAATAAAAAAGAGTGGTTTTCTTTCCCCCACTCCAAATAACCAAACAAAGAAAAAAGAATCAACAACCCGCTTAATAATTTAGCTTTCATTGTAATATTATGTTTTCTTATGATTATGCTTTTCTGCAAAGAACAGAAGTTTATTTATTACACCTGTTTATTATAATATAAGTAATGAATACTATTTTTACAATTGTTTTGAAGCTGTAACCAACAACAAACTGACTATTTTATCCATAACATCTTTTTGTCATCAGGTTACAATTTGCAAAGAAAAAAAATTAAATATCTGACAATACGTAGCTGCATTATAAACTTTTTTAAATATGATAAAGAATATTTTTGATACGCAGGTGGTTGATGAAGTGATAAACAGAATTAACAAATTAACTACCGAATCTAAACCTCTTTGGGGAAAAATGTCGGTGAGTCAAATGTTGGCTCACTGCTGTGTTACCTATGAATTTATTTATGAAAACCAACATCCGGTACCGGGAACATTTAAAAAGTTTTTGTTGAAACTATTCGTTAAGAACACTGTTGTGAGCGACAAGCCTTACAAACGCAACAACCCTACAGCTCCTGAGTTTCTCATTCATGACAATAAAAATTTTGAAACAGAGAAAAAAAGGCTGGTAGCTTTTATAGAAAGAACATATATGCTGGGTGCTGCACACTTTGAAAATAAAGAATCACGATCCTTTGGCAAACTTTCGGTTACAGAGTGGAACAATATGTTTTATAAACATCTGGATCATCACCTGAGCCAGTTTGGGGTATAAATTAAAAAGCCCTGCATAAAAATTATACAGGGCTTTCGGTTTTTATTTGCTGTTTTTATTGAATCACCAATTTACGGTAACTGTTTTGATTGCCATTTGTCACTCTTATCAAATAAATTCCGGGAGCATAATTTCTGATGCTGATTGAAGCCTCATGATTATTTTTTACATCATTGCTGTAAAGTAGTTTCCCCTGCATATCCAATAAGGAAAGTGTAGTGTTTGCTGTCTGTTGATTTTCGTCAAAACGTATGGTCACATCATTGGTTGCGGGATTGGGGAACACTGAAAAATCATGAGCTGCAATTTCGGGCTCACTGATATTTACCAACATTCCATTGCTGCAGAGTTTAGCTCCGAAAAGATTTGCATTCGAGTTATTCATCCAGAACACGGCATTGCAACCATCAGCATCATCTACAGGAATATTTACATTATAAGGTAAAAAAGCACTGCTTCCGGATGCCATTGTCTTTCCATTATCGCTCCAGGTAAGTGTACCATTGCTTCTGATACGTTGCCCTGACAGTGTCCATGTTCCTGTAGAATTGTTATAATTACAAAATACCGAACCGCTGTCGCAGATTGCTAATTTAGGGTAAGAGTAATAGCTATTACACACTCCTGTTTGCACACCGTTGGCTGTCCATTGTGCAACTCCAGAGGCATTATACTTTTGTGTAAAAATGGTACCCTGCCCTGAAATACGGTTATCCAACCAGGCAATATACAGGTTGTTGTTATTAAAAATGGATGTCATTCGGTTTTGTGTTGTGTTTGCCAATGATACCGTTTGTTTAAGATTTGGTGTCCAGACATAATTACCTGATGAATCAAGCTTGGTAAGAGAAACTCTGTAATTTGCACTTTCCCAGACAAAGTAGATATTTCCATTGTTGTCAGCCATCAAATTATGTAGGCCATTGAATCCATTGGACGACACACCCTGAGATACATCTACCGATGCCGGCCATTGCGCAACACTTTGCATATTATACTTCTGAATATAAATTCCCGATCCAATGCCATTGCCTCGTGAAATGGAATAAAAAGTATTTTGTAAGCCGGCACTTGTATAGAAAACATATCCCGGCAACAATTGTGTTTTGGGTGATGCCCATTGTAATACTCCGTTAAAATCAATACGGTTGAACTGAATTCCTGAAGAGCCACCAAAATATGTAACACTGTAGTTGATAAATGCGCCTGAATCATTGGGTATAGCTTTAATGCCATAGCTTTCTATAGACAATATGGGGCTTACACCTCCTGTAGCAATTAGAGTAGGCTGTGCCCATAAATTATTTCCACTGTAATTGATTTTTTTGCAAAACAAAGAGTCACCAAAAGCTGCAGGTGCCTGACGCCATGAAACTAAAATACCGCCATCAAATAATATGCAATTATAACCGACTACTGATTGAGTAACTGACGATACTATTATTTTACCACCTGCTGTCCACTGTGGGTTGCCGTCATCATCAAATCGTTGTCCATATAATTTAAACTGCGTACCTCCACTTGGTTTAACTCTCCAGAATGCAAAATATCCATTGGTAGGATGTTTAATAATCTGCATTTGTTCTACGTTGCCGGTAGTGGAATAAAAGTTCATTGGTTGCAAAGTGTCGATACTGAATTGTGCCGATGCAGGAAGTATTGCACACATGAATAAAATTAAGGTGTAAAGTTTTTTCATTTTCTGATGTTTTTTGATTTATGGTGTCAAATGTAAAATCAACTTCTGTGTGCGACAACAGCAACTTAGTAAGCGGTATGCTTCATTTATTAAATGGTAAACAGAATATTTTTTTCAGGTGTAATATTGTACTATTGTAACTGAAATGGTTAAAAAATATTTACTTCTATTATTTGTTATTCTCCATGTCTGTTCCGCTGCCTTTGCTCAGGATCCTTCAAAATTAAGTGTAAACTTCAGCGAGTTATTTGAAGCTAAGAACGATTCTGATAAAGTTGATGCATACAGTCATCTGGGATTTAATTTCAGTCTGCTGAACCCCGACAGCGGAATTTACTTTTCAAATAAAGGATTGGAACTGGCCAGAAAAATAAATTATGTTAAAGGTATTGGTGATTGTTACAACAGCCTGGGTTGGTGTTACTCCAAGAAAGGAATGAATAATGAGGCTGGCAAATATCTTGAACAGGCTAAAAACGCTTTTGAAAAAACAGGTAATAATTGCTACGTAAGTGTAGCAGTGGCCAACATTGGAAATTTATATTTCAACCAGAACCGCTATGCCGAAGCTCTTGAAAATTTCCTCAGAAGTGTAGAGCTCAGTAAAGGATGTCCGGATAAGGGATTTAAATCATCAGGATTGTATGCCATAGGAGCAATTTACAATTCGCAGAAAGAGTATAAAAAAGCTATTGGTTGGTTCCGACAAGCCAATGTGTTGAACTTCGCCAATGCCGATACCGTAAAAATGGCTGAATGTATCAACGGCATAGGAAATGCATGGCTTGGCCTGCAGCAGTACGACAGTGCAATGTATTATTTCCATCAGGCCGTGAATCTTTTTGAAGACAACAACAACCTGAATGGAATAGCTTATTCCAATGAAAGCATTGGCAGTGTTTACCTGGAGCAGAAAAATTATACCAAAGCTCTTGAGCATTACGAAATAGCTTTGAAGAATTTCAGGATGTTGAACAGCCGTAATGATGAGTGTTACGAACTTATAACCATTGGCGATGCGTACGAACAAAAAGGAGATCTTAAAGCCGCAATCTTATGCCAGCAGCGTGCATTGCAAATTGCTGACAGCAACAGTTATTTATCGCTGAAACAAAAAGCACTCACTTCGCTCAGCCGCTTGTTCGCTGCAAAAAACGATTATAAAAATGCTTACGAATATTTCATTCAGGCATCGGCTGTAAACGACAGTCTGGGATTGCAACAGCAACAGATAAAACTCAATGAACTTAAAACAAAATTTGAAACCGAACAAAAAGACAAAGAGATAGCACTTATAAAAAAAGATAAAGAACTGCAGGAAGCAATAGCGCTTAAACAACGCCAGCTTAAAAATATTTTTATTGCAGGAGCTGTGGTGCTGCTGTTTATTGCACTCGGTATTTACAACCGTTACAACATCAAGCGAAAAGCAGAAATTCAGCTTACACAAAAAAATAAACTGATACAGGAAGAAAAAGAAAAAGCCAAACGAAGTGAAGAGTTTAAACAACAGTTTCTGGCAAACATGAGCCATGAAATACGCACTCCACTGAATGCCATCTGCGGCATGACAGAGCTCCTGAGCGAAGAAGAACTTTCAGAACAACAGAAAAAATATATTGATGTCATCAGCGCTTCTTCTGCGGGTTTGCTTTCCATCATTAACGATGTGCTTGATTTATCGAAAGTGGAAGCAGGAAAACTGGAGCTTGAAAAAATTCCGGTTGACATAAGAAAACTCACACAGGAAGTTTACAACGCTTTTGAATACCGTGCCGGACAAAAAAATATTTCTTTCACCACTGATGTTGATGCAGCCGTTCCGCAAGTGATACGCTCCGATGCTTTCCGCATCAGACAAATATTGGTAAACCTGCTTGGCAATGCTTTTAAGTTTACTGAAAAAGGAAGTGTACAACTGACTGTCAAATCATCTCCACTGCAAAACCATTCAGACCATTCAACCTTGATTTCGTTTTCAGTTGCCGATACAGGCATTGGAATTTTACCTGAGAATCAGCAAAAAATTTTCGAGTCGTTTATTCAGTCCGACACCGGCACTTCGCGATTGTATGGCGGAACGGGATTGGGATTGAACATATCAAAAAATTTAGCCACACTGTTTGGAGGAACCATTACACTTGACAGCACACCCGGCAAGGGAAGTGTATTTACTTTTTCGTTGCCCTGTGAAATATTTACAGCGTCAGAAAGCGAACAACAAAACACTCATGCAGCAACGGTAACTGATTTAAAAAAAGAAATCCATGTGCTGCTTATCGAAGACAATGTTTATAACCGAATGTTGGCAACAGATGCACTCAAGAAAAAAATTGAAAACATTCAATTAAATGTGTTTGATAATGGCAGGCAGGCATTGGAGTTTATGCAAAACCAAACTCCTGAAAGTGCCAATGACACGGTAATACTCCTTGACGTACAAATGCCCGACATGGACGGATATGAAGTTGCAAAGCAAATCAGAAAAAATGCATCCAATCCATTTCATGCAACACCAATAATTGCAGTAACGGCCAATGCTTTTAAAGAAGATATAGAACGATGCATGGCTGCCGGTATGAATGATGTTATTGCCAAACCCTACAAAACAGATGTGCTGGTGCAGGCAGTGTTGATATATGCAGGGCAAACGATTAAATCTCAGATTGAAAAAACTAAACCTAATAACTATAAACAGGAAATAACAAACATTGATTACCTGTATGAGTTTACGGGAGGCGATATGGATGAGGTGAAAAAATATGCAGACATTTTCAGAGAAGCCATACCGCAAAGAATAGAGGAAGCTGAAAAACTTTTGCGCAACGGTGAAACCGATGCCGTAATACGCATACTTCACAGCATTAAACCCATGATAGCATCTTTTGGTCTGACAGACTGCGAAACCATAATTACCCACCTGGAGCAGAACAAGAAAAATATAAAACCCAATCAGCTGTTACCCGACTTTATAAAAATCAGAAAACAAAGCCTTGCCGCTGTTGATGAATTGAGCAGAAATTTTAATATTTGAGTTTTCAAATTATTATGATAAAGGTTTTGATAGCCGAAGACGATTTGTTTGGGCGCGAGCAGGTGAAGTCTGTTCTTCAGAAATCGTTTCCGCAAATACAGATAGTTGCCGTAGCGGTAAACGGAACCGAAGCGGTGAGTCTTATTCATTATCATAAACCCGACCTGGTGTTTCTGGATATTGAAATGCCTCATAAAACAGGATTTGAAGTATTGGAAAGTTTGAACGAACCCGATTTTGAAGTGGTGTTTATTACAGCTTTTGATCATTATGCGCTGAAGGCAATAAAATTTTCGGCACTCGATTATTTGCTGAAACCGCTGAACCGCGAAGAGTTTATTAAAGCAGTTGAAAAATTTATAGAGAAACAAAAATTTAATTACGACAAAAAAAGTCTGATTAAAAATTTTATACAGAATATTAAGACCGGCACAACTGAAAATTTTAAACTGGCAGTAAACACTACGGGCAAGACTTATTTTTTGGACCCAGACTCCATCATCCGTTGCGAAGCTGACGGCAATTACACCCGCATTTTTGTAACGGGAAGTGCAGCAATTTTTACGGCACGTACCTTAAAAGATTTTGATGAGCTTCTGCAAAATAAAGGTTTCATCAGGGTGCACCGCACACATTTGGTGAACAAAAAACATATACGCTCGCTGGGCAACGATAATCATGTGCAGTTGCACGACAACAGCATGCTGGAAGTGTCGCGCAGAAAACTTGCTGAAGTAAGAATGCTTTTAGGGATGGCGAATAATTGAATTTTTTCTCTCTAAAACCCGGCAAGAGGCAAGCTCTTGTTTGATTGTTTCTATAAAATCATTCTATTTCATTGTTCTTTTGGCTTGACACAATCCCGCAATTCAGAAGGACTTTTTGGTGGCGATATAATTATATGTTCTTTTGTCTTGACACAAAAGAACCAAAAAGTCAAGCCTGATGAAAAATCAACTAAAATATTGTTCATTTCATCACGCAACCCAAGGTCGCTTCGCTCGGGGTTGCTTACTTGTGCCTTGCGCTTTGAAATGAACTGCTATTTTTTAACGTTGATTTTTCATAGGGCGGTTTGGTTTCGTTTGATGAGTGTGTTTTTGTTTTTGATGGAGGAATTTCTGACTTCTGACAAGAGGCAAGCTCTTGTCGGGTGTTAGAATTAATTCCGATTATTTCCGGTTTATAATAAAAGATATTCCAAACGGAATGTATATCATACAAATTACAGATAACTCAAAAAATCATTATTATGAAAAGTTGATCAAAAGCAATTAGCTCTATTTAATCTGTATTTGAAAAAAAGTATTATACTTTTGAAAGTATTAAAAAAATACGTTTATAAAAATAAACACTCTAAAAAAAATAACCTTATTAGGTTTATTCCTGATAAATATTCATTTGGCAAATGCACAGGGAAGCGTTACGCCAAGCGAATTGCTTACCATTGCCTTTGAAGATGCCACAGGCGCAAGAGACACGGTGTACATCGGGCATTATTTTGATTCCTGTTACTTATACATTAACCCTCCGCCAACATGCCCCAAAATTGTTTCTCCGAATATTGACACTGCCTTTGGCGAGGTGGATTTAGGAGCTTTTGTGCAGCCGGGTGTATTTACTGCACGTATTGAAAATAAAATGATTGATGGCTTTGCTTATGACTGGTACACCAAATATGATATCAGGTATTGCGATTCTACTGCAGTCTATGCCACATTTTACAATTTTTTTAATGATCCGCTTGATTATAAAATCCGGTTTTATAATTACATTCCACCAGTCATAGCTAAAATAAATATACAACGCAGCACTCCTTTTTTGCCGGACACTGCTGATTATGGCTGCTTTTGTGAATATAATGCAACCTACCTGATAAATACAAATGAAAAGTTTGGCAACGGCTGGTTTAGGTCATGGATGGATTCATCAGGTAATGGCGACTTCCGGCAATATGACAGAGCTATAGATGACCAGCTAACGGACACAATAACCTTATCAGACATTGCTGTTTATATTTTTCAGCCAAATTTTACAATAGTTGGTATTCAGGAATATAATTCTAAAAATAAAGACATTAAAATTTATCCTGTTCCATTTCTGAATACCATAAACATAGATTACACAACTAATGAAATTTTCAGCTACACTATAGAAGATGTGAATGGAATAATCATAAGGGATGAAAAGCTGATAAACAAAAAAATTAATGCCGGTGAAATCAGAAGAGGTATTTATATTCTTACCTTATATAACGAAAAGAAAAAATTAAGTTTTAAAATTCTGAAACTATGAACAAGAAAATCAAAGAAATTATTATTAGCAGCAATTTTGCTGTCTTTTAATACCGTAAACTTATTTGCTCAATAACGCGACCTGAAGGGTTGTAATTATTTCCTTCGCTCACCCGTAGCCCTAAAGGGCGCTGGCGCACTTTTGATTATCTATATTCGACTCCTACGGAGTCGGAGGTTTATAGATTTAATCGTTATCTATAATCATGTGACCCCTTCGGGGTCATACCATAAGAATCAATTCAACAAGAGAAAGGCTTTTGCTGATTTATTTCGAATGTATGAGGAACTAAACAGATTGAGAATTTTTGTTGTTATACATACTTCTTAAAAACTTTTGAAAATTTCTCAACTACTGTAATGCACCAATTGAAATACTCGTTCCAGCGTTCTCTTTCTTTTGGGTTTCCATCATAACACAACAGTATTCTTGATGCTGTGGCATCAGGCAATTCCATCCATTCTAGTTGTTCGCCAATTTCTCTTTCAATAGTTTCCTGATTTTTGTGAAAGGTATCAAAAAGTGCCTTGTCGTTACGGATGTAGATTTCGCAACCTACATAACCTTTTTGGGTGTTTAATGTCAGAGCAATGTGACATCTGCTTGTTCCAAAAGAAATGTTATACCAATGTTGTGGCTTTGGCGTTCTGCCAAAGTTAGCAGTTGTTTTATGCTTGTGTGCATACTCTTTCAAGCCATCCCAAAATTCTTTTTGAAGTAATTTCAAATCACTTAGAGTATTGCCCGCTTCTGAACTCTTAACCGTTTTACCCCAATTGTTGGGTTCGCAAATGATATTGAATTTAGGTGCTGCATCAGAATTGCCAATTTTGTAAACTTCAATCTGCACTAGAAAAAAACTGATGCTTTCGCTGATATTACGGTTAAACCAGTCTATTGCCTGACGGTGTTCTTCTGTGTAATCAGTAACTACCCAAATAATAATACTGGCATCGTACGCAGATGCATAAGTTAGTAACTGACCTAAGTGCTTATGGTCGGTTGATTCTAATTGATTTTCAATAATGACTTTTCTTTTGGAATCAATGTCATCAGCAACCAAATCAACATTGTATCTGCCTGCTGAAGCTTCGGGCTTTATGTTTTCAAGGTTCAATTCCAATTCCTCGCATAGCACTGAAATGTTTTCTTCTTTCGCTAACCATTGCGTAAAATCCAAGGCCTCATGTTTCCATATTTCACGGGGGTTGATTTTTGTGATTCGTGATAGTTTTGTACTCATCCTTTTAATGTCACAATTATTTTATTCATTTTTCAAAAATAGAAAATCTGCACCTGAACATTAAGGACTCCGGTATATAAACCAAGAATATCACTTACAAAATCAACTGATATTATTTAAGTCAAAAATATGCCTCCTCTTCTACATAGAGGAATGATTACCTTTTATTCAATCGAATTATTCAGAGATAATTATCTTCTGTATCAGTTTCGCTTTTTAAAAATATAAATATGGCTTGAGAAATTTTTTGTGAAAAGAAAGCCGTTTGCATTGGAGATAAAACCAAACCAAAGTCCTTTGAGGAGTTGCGGTAATGACAGTTTGCCGCTTTTGTATTTTTCGCTCAGCAATGCTACATAGGTGGAGTCGAACAGCATGGGTTTTTTTTCTTTTAACTGAAAACCTGACTGCGCCAGGAGTTTTGTGATGGAATCAGTTGAGAAATGATAGAGATGCCGCGGAACATCGTAGGCTGCCCAATATTCTTTGTAATGCCTTGCATCATACGATTCGGGATTGGGAACAGCAATGATCAGATATCCGTCAGCAGTAAGTTTTGAGTGGATGTCGCTGAGTGTTTTTTTAAGTGTGTGTATGTGCTCCAGAACGTGCCATAATGTGATGCATTTTACGCTTTGCATCTCTACCTCCTGAAAGCGTTCCAACGCTTCAATTTCTGTGTCGAAATCGGTTTGTGCTACCTTGCGTGCATCATCAGATGGCTCGAAGCCGCTGGCATTATATCCACTTGCTTTCAGCTGTTTTACGAAGTAGCCGTTGCCGGCACCAAGGTCAACAATCCGTGAGCCACGTGGCACTAAATACATTATCAGTTTAACCTTTTGATAAACAGCAAATTGCCTTACGGCAGCATAGAGTTTGCCAATGCCGTCATTGCTTTTGTTGGAATGTGAAATATACTCATTTGACTGATAATATCTGCCAATTTCAGCCTCGGCAGGGCGTGGAGATGTGAATTTTAAACCACATTCAACACATTGATTAACAGTGAAATACTCGCCTGAAACGGTAAAATCTTTACAGGTAATAAAGGCATTGAATTTTGATTCGCATGCAGGGCATCCCTTTAATTCTTCCATAAGCGCGCAAAATTAAAAAAGCCGGCATTATGTGCCGGCTTCTGTATCGTTTCACGTGAAACAATCATCTTCCTATGTAAACCATCAACACTGAGATGTCGGCAGGAGATATGCCGCTGATGCGTGAGGCCTGTCCGAGTGTGCGGGGTTTTAATTTGCTTAGCTTTTGCTTTGCTTCCAGACTTAAAGAAGAAATACGCGAATAATCGAAATCTTCGAACAGCTGTACATCTTCCAATCGGTTTACTTTTTCTACGTATTCAAATTCTTTTTCGATATAGCTTTCGTATTTGATACTTATTTCGGCCTGCTCAAGAACTTCCTGACCGATTGTATTGTCTATTTGATTAAAAAACTGATTGATTTTTTCGGAACAGCCTGCAATTTCTGCCAAACCAATGTTGGGCCTTAATACCAGCTGATTTGCTTTTATTTTTTGATTTATTTCGGCAGAGTTTTTTGATGCAAGCATGGCATTTACTTCGGCAGGCGAAATGCTTGTGGTACGGCACAGGTCAATAAATTCGTTCACCAGGGCTGTTTTTTTCTGCACCCGTTCAAATCGTTCGCGCGAAGCAAGTCCCAGGGCATAACTCATTGGTGTGAGCCTAATATCTGCATTATCCTGACGTAATAATGTACGGAATTCGGCACGGCTTGTGAACATGCGGTAAGGTTCATCGGTGCCCTTGGTGATTAAATCGTCAATAAGCACACCTATGTAGGCTTCGGAGCGTTTTAAAATCAGCGGATCTTTTTTATGTAATTTCAAATGCGCATTTATTCCGGCCATCAAACCCTGGCAGGCAGCTTCTTCGTAGCCGGTGGTGCCGTTAATTTGTCCGGCAAAATATAAATTCTCTATCAGTTGTGTTTCGAGCGAATGTCTGAGCTGGTTGGGCGGAAAATAATCGTACTCGATGGCATAGCCGGGCCTGAACATTTTTACATTTTCAAGTCCGGGAATTTCTTTAAGCGCTTTGTACTGCACTTCTTCGGGCAAACTTGACGAAAAGCCGTTGAGATAAATCTCTATTGTATTCCATCCTTCGGGCTCTATGAAAAGCTGATGCCTTGTTTTGTCGGCAAAGCGGTTGATTTTATCTTCAATGGAAGGGCAGTATCGGGGGCCCAAACCCTGAATGCGTCCTGCAAACATGGGCGATTTTTCGAATCCTGTTTTGAGGATTTCATGCACTTTCTCGTTGGTATAGGTGATGTGGCAGCTGCGTTGCCTAACAAGCGGGGCGGTATCGGAAAAAGAAAATTTACCCGGGTTTTCGTCACCTTTTTGCTCTTCGGTTTTGGAATAATCAATAGAACGGCCATCCAATCGGGGAGGAGTTCCTGTTTTCATTCTGCCGCTGATGAAACCAAGTTTTACGAGCTGTTCTGTAATTCCGGTAGCTGCTTTTTCGCCTGAGCGTCCTCCGCCAAAGTTTTTCTCTCCAATATGAATCAATCCATTGAGAAAAGTGCCATTGGTGAGCACTACAGCTTTGGCCTTAAAGGCAATGCCCATAGAGGTAATTACTCCCTGCACCTTGTTGTTTTCCACAATCAGCTCCTTCACCATGTCCTGCCAGAAATCAACATTGGGAGTTTGCTCTAACATGATGCGCCATTCCTGGGCAAAGAGCATTCTGTCGTTTTGTGTACGGGGGCTCCACATGGCAGGGCCTTTGGAGCGGTTTAGCATGCGAAACTGTATGGCTGTGCGGTCAGAAACTATGCCTGAATAACCTCCCAGCGCATCAATTTCGCGCACAATTTGCCCCTTGGCCACACCTCCCATAGCGGGGTTGCAGCTCATCTGAGCAATGGTTTGCATGTTCATGGTAATAAGCAACACCCTGCTTCCCATATTGGCAGCAGCGGCAGCAGCTTCGCAGCCGGCATGACCTCCACCCACTACTATTACATCGTAATCCTGATGCATATTCAATCTTTAATCTTCAGTTAACCATCAATAATACCCGAATGTTTCACGTGAAACACTCCTTTGTATGAACTATAATCTGTTTGTAATCAGAAAGTTCGCAAAGATAGGCATTTGTTTTCAGCCTTGGTCATCCTTGCTTTGTCCGAGGGCGACTTGTCCTTATAGCCGCACAGGTGCAAAACTCCATGAATAATGACGCGGTGAGTCTCGTCTTTAAGACTGGTTTTCAATAGCTTAGAATTTTCGCGCAGCCTGTCAATGCTTATGAAAATATCGCCCGACAGGGTTTTGTTTTCAGAATAATCGAAGGTGATAATATCTGTTAACGTATTGTGTTTCAGGTATTTTTTGTTGTATTTCAGCAAAAAAGAATCTCTGCAAAAAATAACGTTGATAACGCCTGATTTTCTTTTGTTGAGAGTGATGCAGTGGTCTATCCAATGGCGTATAGCCGTTTTATTTCGGAGGATAAAAGAACATCCTTCGCGAAAAAAATTGATTTCGGACGGCATGTGTTACTTCACCGGTGCAGGTGGTTGCATCACAGCACCACACTTTTTGCAAGTACGTTTTTCTTCTGATTTATAAAAATCATTTAAAACAACAGGCAGCTGTTTTACAATATCCTTCAGAGGGAAAAACTCCTCATGCAGCTTGTGATTGCATTTTTCGCAAAACCACATGCAGGCATCTTTTTCCTCGGGTTTGCGGTATCTTTCAATTACCAGTCCCACGGTATTGGCTCCACGCTGCGGGCTATGCGGCACATTGGGAGGCAGCAAAAACATTTCACCTTCCTTTATATGGATATCTACAGGTTTTCCGTCTTCCATAATCTTCACTACTATGTCGCCTTCTATCTGATAAAATAACTCTTCAGCATCTTCGTAGTGATAATCCTTGCGGGAGTTGGGGCCACCCACAATCATGACAATAAAATCCTTGTTTTCCACATACACCTGCTGATTGCCTACAGGTGGTTTTAAAAGATGACGGTGTTCATCAATCCATTTCTGCAGATTAAATGCTCTTGCTATTCCCATACTTTATTTTTTAAATATTTCTCCTATTTTTTTTCCAACCTCCTGACCAAATTCCTGAGCTTTTGCGCCAAAGTCTTTAGTAGAATTTTCCAGATCGTCCTTCAGCGACTCGAATTTTTGTTTTACTCCGTCAGAGAGGCTTCCTCCCTGCAAAAGATTGTCAATTTGATTATGTAAAAGATAAGGGAGTTTTTCTTTAAGGTGACCTGAAACAGACTGTAAAGCTTTTTCGGCTTGCTCGGTATTGATGCCTGCTTCTTGAGCGATTTTTTCGATAACCGGATTCATAATTATTTATTTTAATCAACCAAAAGTAATGCTAAATAACGAAAAAATGATGAAGCATGTCATTACATTTGTGGCATGAACTTAAATTTATCAGGAAAAAGAGCATTGGTTTGTGGCAGTACGCAGGGCATAGGATTGGCCGCTGCCACAGAGTTAGCTGCAATGGGTGCAAACATTGTTCTGTTAGCGAGGAATAAAGAGAAACTTAACGAAGTAAAAAATATGCTTCCTGTTACAGGAAATCAAAAGCATTTTTGCATAGCAGCAGATTTTGCAAATCCTGATGAAGTAAAATCAAGAGTGGAGAATTTTATTCGTGAAAACGGAATCATAGATATCCTGGTAAACAACACGGGTGGTCCTCCTGCAGGAAATATAGAAATTGCAACGGCAGAAAGTTTTCGTCAGGCATTTGAGTCGCATCTGATTTGTAATCATTTGTTAGCGCAAACCTGCATTGCCGGAATGAAGCAAAATAAATACGGAAGGATTATCAATGTTATTTCAACTTCGGTTAAACAACCACTGAAAGGGCTTGGTGTGTCGAATACAATACGTGCTGCCGTAGGAAACTGGAGCAAGACATTGGCCAATGAAGTTGCTGCTTATGGTATTACGGTGAACAATGTGTTGCCGGGAGCTACACTTACCTCACGACTGAAACAAATCATTCGCGACAAAGCAGAAAAAACGGGACACAGTGAGGAAGAAATTTCAAAAGAAATGGTAGCGGAAATTCCGATGAAACGATTTGGTCAGCCGGAAGAAATTGCTGCGGCAATAGCTTTTCTTGCATCACCGGCAGCAGCCTACATCAATGGCACCAACATGGTGGTGGATGGTGGGCGCACCGGATGTCTGTAAATTTACTGATAAACGAGAAAAGAAATTTTGTGGAGTAACTGTCCTGTGCTAAGGGGCTTTGTCAAACAGTCGGAAGCACCTGCCAGTTTGCATTTTTCCTGCTCACCGGAGTTGTCATTCTGCATAAGTGCCAGCACAGGCAAATGCTGAAAACGCGGGTTTTTGCGTAACTGAGCTATGGCTTCAAAACCATTCATCACAGGCATGTGGGTATCCATCAACACAATGTCAACATCAGGATTTTTTTCGAGTTTACTCAAAGCCTCTTTGCCATCATAAGCACAGATGAGATTGGCTCCTGCATTTTCTATAATGGTAGTGAGTGAGTAAATGCTTCTCATATCATCATCGGCCATCAGAATTTTTTTGCCCTTCAGTGAGTTGTCGTGAACAAACTCTGTTGGCTCTTCAATTTGCTCTTCCTTGTTTTCAGAGAATAAACCTTTCATCATCTTTTCGAGTTGGTTTTTACTCAAAGGTTTCTGATGAATGGCTTCTATTTTTATTCCTGCAGGCACTTTGATGTTTTGCAGCGTACTTAAAATATGAACCGGCATTACTTCAAGCGATTTGTTGTTCTGAAGATGAGATAACACACTCCATCCGTCCATGTCGGGCAACTGAATATCCATTAGTATGGCATGTGGATGATATTCTCCGGCAAGAGCAATGCCTGTTTCACCGTTTTGTGAAGCGATAGCTTTGTAGTTATAGATATGGCAATAATCAATCAGAGTTTTAAGCAGTGTAATATCTTTTTCAAGAATCAGCACTACTTTGTCGTAAGGGTTGATAAACGTGCGGTCGTCAGAAAAACCTTCATCCGTAAATTTTTGAATCACTGTTTCAGCAGTAACCTCTTGTGTGTTCACTGCTTCTGAAGGAATATTTTCATCCTGATCAAGCAACACTACTTTTGAAGCAGGCTTTGAATCATAATTTTGTCCGCCCTCATGCTGTGGGAGGAATACGATGAAGCTGCTTCCTTTTCCGGGCTCGCTTTGAACAATAATTTCTCCTCCTAAAATTTCGACAATTTCGCGACAGATGGTAAGTCCAAGGCCTGTTCCACCATACTTTCGGCTTGTGCTGTTGTCGGCCTGCTTAAAGGCATCAAAAATCAATTTTTGTTTTTCAGCCGGAATTCCAATTCCTGTGTCGCTTACGGTTATTGAAAAAATATCATCACTTGCAAAAACGATATTGTGTTTTCTTGCATCGGCCTGAGTAGCTTTTTTGAAAGAGAGTTTTACGACACCGTTTTTGTCGGTGAACTTAAGAGCGTTTGAAATCAGATTTTTTATCACCTGTTCGAGGCGGAGTTTGTCAGAGGTAATTTCTTCAAACAGTCCTTCTTCTGTTTCTACAACAAAATCAATTTGCTTGTCGTTGGCATACTCACGGAACAACAGGCGCATATCCTCTGCAACATTGGCCAGACGCACTTTTTCATAAACGAATTCCAGTTTT
This sequence comes from Bacteroidota bacterium, assembly GCA_019136655.1. Classification (GTDB taxonomy): domain Bacteria; phylum Bacteroidota; class Bacteroidia; order AKYH767-A; family OLB10; genus OLB10. The sequence goes on along the minus strand of JAGVTU010000003.1, from coordinate 94,245 downwards.
CCGCTTTCAATTTTAGAGATGTCGAGAATATCGTTTATCAGCATCAGCAAATCAGACCCTGACTTGTGAATGACTGTAGCATGTTCAACCTGTTTTGGGTTGAGGTTGTTGGCTTTATTATCGGCAAGCAGTTTGGCAAGAATAAGAATACTGTTAAGAGGTGTTCTCAACTCATGCGACATGTTGGCAAGGAAAGAAGATTTAAATTTATTTGTCTCCTCGAGCTGCGAAGCTTTAAAGGCCAGTGCCTGACGCGCCTGTTCAATTGCAAGACTTCGTTCTTCGAGCAGATGTGCTTTTATTTCGAGGTCGGCATTTACTGCTTTCAGTTCTTCCTGCTGCAGCTTTAGTTCTTTTTGTGACTGCACCAGTTCTTCTGATTTGGTAAGCAGATTTTTGTTTACGCAGGCAAGCTCCTGCTTTTGGTTTGTAAGCTCTTCAGCCTGTTGAATACTGGCGTCTAACAGCTCGCGGGTAAGTATGTTGGTTGAAACAGAATAAATACTTGCGGATACAGGCTCAAGCAAACGATTTAAATAAGTCAGTTGTGATGTGCTCAGTTTTTCAGCTGAAGCAATTTCAAGTGCTCCAATTACTTTTCCGGAAGCAAACAGCGGCAATGCTATTACATAACATTTAGTAATAAAAGGACTGTTTAAATCATCAGAAATAAATTTTTGTGATGGCTGATAGATGGAATTTGTTTCAATGACGTTATGTATCACGTGTGCTTTCAACCATTCCGTTTGCAAAATGCTTAAAGGTTCGCCCTGTGAGAAATTTCCTTTCAGTTCTGCGAATAACTTGTTTTCGTTTTTATCATCAATAAGAAATATGGTTCCATGGCATACCCCTGAATAGGTGACAATTTCTTTTATCAAGTCGTTGCATAACGATGGCATGTCGAGTGTAAAATCGCGGTTGAGTACACTTATTCTTTCCAACCCTTCCGAAATCCATTTCTGAGTGGCATCATCTTCACTTGCTTCCTTGAGTCGTGAACGCATGTCGAGGAGTGCTTTACCTTGAACATCATTATCACTCAGAGGGGTGAACGGATAGTTGAAGTTGCCCTGTCCAATGTGGTTTGCAAACATGGCAGCACTTTTTAGTCCTTCCACATGCGATTTGAGAGCTTCAATCATTTCGCCCACTGCACTTTTTGGAACTTTCATTGAGAGCTCCGGCAATTCACCTTTACTAAGTTGCAGCAAATAACGTCTGATTTTCATCAGCGGATTCACTACATTTTTATTCAGGAAGAGGGTGATGACAATGATGAAATTTATAATGATCATGGCCAGGCCCAGCACCACGGCCATCAGCACAATAAAGGAGTTAATCATTTCCTTTTGTTTGGCTGTTGCTTCTTTTTTAATTTTAAAATTAAAGGCTCTTAAAGAGGAGGAAAGGTCAAGCACAAGCGGGTCAATCTCTGTAGTCAGAAGCTCTTCAGCAGAATTATTAAATGCTACAGAACTGTTATGTCTGTTGATTAATGTCTCCTGAAAATAAATAAGCTGGTCGTATTTTTCGAAAAAAGAAAACAGTTGTTTTTGATCAGAGACAGACCATGACTCAGACAACTTCAGCAATTCTTTCTTATGCAGCGGATATTGCGTATGGTTAATAAACCCAATCTCCTCAATAGCATCTTCTTTGTTTTTCTGATATGTAAAATGTGTAATCTGCAACCACGAATTATTGACCAACTGATTCAAATCGGCAATGGCTGTTTGCGTAGGAGAGGTTACCTCAGCAATTTCAAGGGTGATTTTTCTGCTCTTATCAATAATATAAGTACTGATTAAAGCATTTAAAAGCGTAATAATGATGAGAGAGATAAAAATGCCATAAAGTTTTTTATCAATTTTGAAAGACCACTTACTGCTGTGCATTACCCGTAGTTAAAGAAATAAAATTTATACGCTACGGACTTCGGGAAGGTTACCTGAGGGGTGAAATAAAAAAATCCGGCATTTTAAGACCGGATTTTTATGAGGTCGCGAGCAGATTCGAACTGCTGTACAAGGTTTTGCAGACCTCTGCCTAGCCACTCGGCCACGCGACCATTTTTACTGGCGGCAAAAATAAAAATAATTCAGTTCGGAAATTACAGGTTCTCGGCCTTAATGGATTGTACGGCTATTTGAGGGCGATTGTTACTTTAAATTGAATAATTATCCTTCTATCACAAATACAGCTTTATTAAAACCTATATGAGAAGGCGGATTTTTTTTAGCCACAGACACTTTAATTTTTTCGCAGGAAGGAAATTCAACACGCAACGACCTGAGTATGCGGCCGCCTACATGCTCAATAAGGTTGGAGGGTATCAGCATTTCAGCCTTCACTATTTCACTCACTCTTACATAATCTACAGCCGTTGAAAGGTTGTCTGATGCAATGGCGGCATCAAAATTTCCGGTAAAACAAACATCAACCGTATAATATGTGCCAATGATTCGCTCTTCGGGCAGGCATCCGTGAAAGGCATATAATTCTATTCCTGAAATGAGCAGTTGTTGCATAGAAAACTTAATTTGCTGCAAAGCTAATCATTGACTGCTCATACTTTTTGTTTAATATCGCTGTTCCTTTTAAATTTCACAATGAATAAGTTTATTCTCTTTATTATTTTATTGTTTTCGATGACGGCAACACAAGGTCAAAATCAGGCAACCCTAACCAAAGAACCCTCCAATGCCCACTGGCCACAATCGGTAACCTATCATATTTTCGTTCGTTCGTTTTGCGATGGCAACGGTGACGGCATTGGCGACCTAAAGGGCATCACAGCCCGATGGGATTATCTCAAAAAACTGGGTGTGGAAGCTATTCTTATAAGTCCGGTTTTTGCTTCTCCATCTTACCATAAATACGATGTAACAGACTATTATTCTTTGTCACCGGAATACGGAACCACGGAATCGTTTTCTTACTTTATAAAAGATGCGCATGATCAGGGTTTCAAAGTAATTCTCGACATTCCTCTCAATCATTGCAGCAACAGACATCCCTGGTTTGTGAATGCAGCAAAAGATGTAAACAGCGAATACAGAAATTATTTTATCTGGACAGACCATCCGCCCGCAAATGAAAAATCGCAATGGCATTTGCCTAAAGATGCTAAAGGAAAAAATATTGGCAAATCGTATTACTATGGTTTTTTCAGTCCTGAAATGCCCGACTGGAACTACGACAATCCAAAAGTTGTGGAGGAGGCTAAACGTATTTTAAAATTCTGGTTGGATAAAGGTGTGGACGGTTTCAGATTAGATGCAGCACAGCATATTTTTAATGATGTAAACAAGAACATCGGATTCTGGACAATGATTTCAGCTTACGTTAAAAATCTCAATAAATCTGTTTTTCTTGCAGGAGAAGTAAATAATTCATTCGACATGGTTGCGCCTTATTTAAAACCGCTGGATGCCTGTTTTGATTTTACTCTGGCTGATGAGGTTGTTCAGTCGCTTAAGAAAGAAGATGCATCAGGATTTACCAATAAAATGGAAAAAATAATCTCGCACTATTCCGTTGCAAACAAAGATTATAAGGATATTATTTTTCTGACAAATCACGATCAGAACAGAGTGATGAGTGAACTGAATAACAGTTTTCCAAAAGCACGAATTGCTGCAACCATTTTGTTAACTCTTCCGGGAATTCCTTATATTTATTATGGCGAAGAAATAGGAATGAGAGGAATGAAACCTGATGAATACATCAGAGAGCCCATGTTATTTTACAGTGAGAAAACAGATAACATGCGTCCACGCTGGGAGAAACCAAAATACAGCACCGACAAAACTGTTGTTCCTGCCTATATGCAAATTCCGGAGGACACTTCGCTTTACAACCACTATGTCAGAATGATACAAATACGCAATAATTCTCCTGCACTGAAGTTTGGATCGTTTGAAAAATCGGAACTCTGTGGCAAAGGGTTGTTGGCTTATTACCGCAATTACAATATGCAGCAATATTTAGTAGTGAATAACATAACAGCAACACCAATAACAGTCACACTGAATGAAAAGGATAAGTTACTAATGAAGGTTATTTTTCAGACTTCGCGCGAAACATTATACAACAGCAATACTTTGAAACTTACTATTGGACCATACAGCAGTATAATTCTTGCTAATCCATATTGAGTAATTTTTTCTTCAACTTGTTTCGCCATTGAATTTAAGTTGAAAAACCTGTTGTATTCTTCCGGAAAATATTTAACTCATTTTGCTCAAAGCTGATTTCACACGCTGCAATACTTCCGTTTTGCCCAGCAATGCAATCATAGGAAATAAATCTACTCCCTGAGCCTGTCCGCTCACAAATACTCTGGTAAGTTGCAACGCCTCGCCCGGTTTCAGGTTATTTTTTTCTGCAGTGTTTTTAAAAGTCTGTTCTGCTTCAGCAGCATCAAATGTTTTAACTTCTTCCCAAGCCGAGAGTAAATTATTATAGAATGGTTGCAGTGCAGGCTTCCATCGTTTGCTGATGACTGCATTGTCATATTCAGTTGGTGCTACAAAAAGATACTCGCCTTTGGCAATCATCTCCTGCTCAAACTGAATACGTGGTTTTAGCAATCGAACACATTCTTTGAGATAGACTTTTTCGAGACAATGATGGCCTTCTGAAAGTTTAAAATGCTGCTGAACATATTTACTTAATCGTTCAGCCAAGTCATCATCATTCTGCCTTTGCAGCCACTGTGCATTGTACCATACTGCTTTTTCAGGATCGAAACGTGCTCCTGCTTTATGCACATGGTCGAATGAAAATGCTTGCACAAGTTCATCCATGGTAAACAGTTCCTGTTCCGTACCGGGATTCCATCCCAGCATTGCAAGCATATTGATAAACGCTTCGGGGTAATATCCTTTTTCGCGATAGCCATTTGAAATTTCTCCGCTGAAGGGATCCTTCCACTCCAGAGGAAAAACAGGAAATCCAAGCCTGTCGCCATCGCGTTTGCTGAGTTTTCCTTTGCCATCCGGTTTCAGCAACAATGGCAAATGTGCATACTGAGGCATCTTATCTTGCCAGTTCAGATACTGATACGTAAGAATATGTGCCGGTGCAGATGGTAACCACTCTTCACCACGAATGGCATGCGTAATTTCCATCTGATAGTCGTCCACAATGTGGGCGAGATGATAGGTTGGCATGCCATCACTCTTGAGCAGTACCTTATCATCAACAAGTGATGAATTAAACTGCACTTCACCACGAATGAGATCAGTAAAAACGATGGTTTCATCAGCAGGCACTTTCAAACGTATGACATGAGGCACACCGTCATCCAGCAGTTTTTGAGTTTCGTCAGCACTGAGTGTAAGAGAGTTTTTCAGGTTCATTCTGGTGGCACTGCCGTAGGCAAATGTTTGTTTTTTCTCTTCTGCGATTTTACGCTGTTGTTCCAGCTCAGCTGCCGTATCAAATGCATAATAGGCATGACCTGACTCTATCAGCTGCAATGCATACTGACGGTATTTTTCTTTCCGCTCACTCTGCCGATAGGGAGCATGTGGCCCTCCTACGGAAACACCTTCATCAATATGTATTCCGCACCAGTGCAACGCTTCAATAATATAATCTTCAGCACCGGGAACAAAACGGTTCTGATCGGTATCTTCAATTCTCAATAAAAAATCTCCGCCATTTTTTTTGGCAAACAGATAAGCATATAATGCAGTGCGCACACCACCCATGTGCAGCGGGCCGGTAGGGCTTGGCGCAAAACGTGTTCTTATTCTTCGTTGCATTTTCTAAAATAATAATGCAAAGATAAAATTGCAGAATGTGCGCAGAAGCGAACCGGCATTATTTTTTTATAGTTCACCATATCAGGTGGAGAGAAAATGTAATTAATAACATCACCATTTATGGCTATACATTAATCACTCAGCTATACTGCTTGATACCCTGTGTTAAATACAGTTGGTTCTTTCCATGATAATAAGACTCTAATTATACTGACTGTAAACACTTATTGTATGTATTGTTTCTCCATAATGCTACAATAAGGATGATGGAAAACACCAACATACAAATCACAAATGTTAACATTGGAAAACCAGGGAAAGCTGCCGTAATAACTGAAATTGAAATATTGTAAAATGCATGCAGAATAATTGCAAGAAAAATACTGCCTCCTGTTCCATTGACCAAAACTGTATAAATTACCGATAGAGGAAATATTAACAACAGATATTGCAACAAATAAGTAAATGCAAACAACAGTCCTTCGCTGAAGCTGGATGTCATCATGGTTTTCCAGAATAATGTACCAGTATGCCATACTGCCCAAAGAATTGCAACAAACAAACTTGTAAGTAATATATTATATGGCTTGCGCTGAAATTCCTTCAAAGCAAAACCTCGCCATCCTACTTCTTCTGATAATCCACCATTGGTGAGGGCAAGCAACAGAAACATCAATGCTGTTGCAAGGGTTCCTGTTTTCATAAACGAAACAATTCCGGAAATCAATCCTAATGAAGGAGTAAATGCTTCCGTACGAGTAATGAAATTTTTGTCCCAATCATTCAATAAAGACCAGTCGTACTTTGTTCCGAAAAATAAAATATCAATACCAATGCTTAACAAAATAAAAACCGGAGTTATAAAAATCGCCAACAAATACCATTTGTAATTTACCTTCCACATCAACAATCTCTTCATTAAATTACTGATGCCTGTTTTGCTATAAACCAACCATGTAACAATAAATGCTGACAATGTTGGTCCAAATTCTGCAAGCCAAACCAGCTCTGCAGGCACTTTGACAGTCCATAAACCGGCTTGTGTAGCAGCGAATGGTATCCAACCTGCCCAGGATATTAACATGGCAAAAATCACGAAAGTTGTTATTGGATATTTTTTCATTTCTAGTGCTATTGTCGCTGTGTTGCCGTTCAATATTATGCAAGCAAATTTATAAAAAAACAGAGTGGGTTAACGGGCGTATCTCTAACCTTTCAACTGAGACAAGAGTACTCACACAACATAAGAACCTCTGATTATAAACTGAAATTGTTAATCATATAGGGATTACATTAACCACCCAACAGTCGCGTAATACTGCGGGATGCCGGGTGTTAAATATTAACATGCAATTGATTGTTGATGCTATAACAATAAGCATACAATCGTTCCCTTTAACGCATCACCGGCTTACTCTTTCTTTTTAATCTCAGCCAGTTGTTCTTTTATATAAGCAGAAATTTTTTTATACTGTTCAGCCTCCGGTTTGTTTTCAAACTCTTTCGCCTTTCCATCCACAAATTTTCCAACACGTCCAAACGTACTCTTTATTTGCATGGTCATAAATTTAGAGCCGGAGTTTTGTACCGTTGAAGCAAGCAACTTCGCTCCTTCGTCTATCTTATCAGGTGAGCAGCGCTCCAGATATTTTCCCATGGTTTGTATCAGTCCAAATTTCCCAAATCCTGATGCTTTCTCCAAAGCCGATTTCATAAAATCAAACTGTTCATCATCACCATAATCAGCATAAATATTACTGAGAGCGTAACGCAATGTATTATTGTTGTCGCTCTCATATTTTTTCAGCATGGTTATCTGCGTTGGGTTTTTTTCTATGTAATAATCCAGTGCCGTTGTCATCACTGCATATGACGAGTCGTTCATTGCAGCATTGTCAAGCGATGCATCGTCATACAATTCATGCATCATTACAAGTGCTTCTTCGCGTACATCCGATTTTTTATCGTGTTGCACCAGGCGTGCTATCATTGGTTTAATGGTACTGTCTGTTTTAGCAGCAGCACCAATATTTTTAAGCGCAAGTATTCTTATGGCAAAATGTTTATCAAGCAATGCTTTTTTCAGGGTTGCTGCAGATGCGCTTCCTCCTTCATAACCTTTGGCAAGTTTGGATATGGCTTCATATCTGTCTAAAAACAATGGAGCATGATTGTACTGAAAAATCCACTCTTCTGTTGTATGATTATCTTTCTTAACACATAACAATTGTTTCTCAGCATCCACATTTACCAAATCCGGTTTGGTGTTACAGTCAAAAAATAAAATTTCTTTTTCCTGTGTCAATGTTACTTCTTCGCGTCTTACTTTTCCTCCTTCGTAAATATCTATTGCCAGCGGAAGTTTGTACAGTGGAGTTTCTTTCAAGCTTTGTTTCTGCTCAATGATTACGGTCTCTTTTTTTATGGTATCGTTCCACTGATAACTTATTTCAATATCAGGATGACCTTTTGCAAAAAACCACTCATTAAAAAACCAGTTTAAATCTTCTCCTGTCACTGCTTCAAAAGCAAGGCGCAGTTCATGTGCTTCCACAGGCTGAAATTTATTATCGTTGAGATATTTCTTCAGCGAAGCAAAAAAAGCATCATCACCAACATATTTGCGAAGCATGTGCAATATGCGACCTCCTTTCGAGTAGCTATGGCGATCAAACATTTCCAACTCATTATTGTAATGATACCTTATCAAATCAACCTGCTTGTATCGTGCTTCAGCTAGGTACTGGTTCAGGTCATTCATACCGCTGTAATCCGCTTCATCGCGTCCGTATTTATATTCATTCCACAAATACTCACCATAAGTTGCAAATGATTCATTCAACGGAATGTTGCTCCACGATTCGCATGTAACAAGGTCGCCAAACCAGTGATGAAACAACTCATGCGAAATAGTTTCTTCATTGTTTGCATCAAGCAATTCGCGTGAAGTGCGTTGCAGTTGTCCACCGTGAATTACGGCAGTAGTATTTTCCATGGCTCCGCTTACATAATCGTGCACCACAGCCTGCGAAAATTTTTCCCAGGGATAATCTACTCCCAGTTTCTTTGAAAAAAACTCAAGCATTTCCGGAGTATTGCCAAATATATCGCGTGCATAAGGTTCATACTCGGCATCTACGTAGTAGTTCACTTCCAAATTGCGCCATTTGTCTTTAACCACTTTAAATGGACCCACAGCCATCATAGTGAGATAAGGTGCAGCAGTGAGCGATTGTTTCCATGTGTCGGTGCGTGTGCCGTCTGCATTTTTCATGGATGAAGTTAGCACACCGTTGCTTAGAGTAACATATTTGTCCTCAGTAGTGATGCTTATCTCCTGAGTAAATCGCTGGTTGGGCCTGTCAATGGTTGGAAACCAAACAGAGTTACTTTGTGTTTCGCCCTGTGTCCATAGTTGCGTAGGTTTGTTAGGGTCTTTACCATCTGCATTAATAAAATAAAGTCCTTTGTCGTTGGATATGGCTGCGCTTCCACTTGTTTTTTTCAATTCATCAGGCTTGGCTACATAGTCAATATACACTGTATAAGGCTCTGTATTCTTATAGGTTTTGTCGAGAGTTATGGTAAGTGAGTCGTTTTGATAATCATAAGTCAATTTGTTTTTGCTTCCTGAGGAAGTCATCAACGCCACTTCATTTATATCCATTCCACGAGCATTAAGTATAAGCGTGTTTTGCGGATTGAAATGCGGTTTGGCGGTAATCTCAATTTTACCGTAGAGATATTTCTTACTCCAGTCGGGGCGCACCTGCAACCTGATGTGTTGCAAATCAGTAAGAATAGTAGTGCTAGCCTGATAACCTTCAAAGGCAGGCTTTACTTCTATCTCCGGAAGGTAATGCGTTTCCACTGTTGTTTCCTTGGTGCTTTTGCACGATGCAATAACAAATGCTGTGATAACTAACGCTGTCAGAAATTTACTCCGTTTCATATATTTTAATTTTTCAGATGTAAAACAAAATAATTCATTGTGCGAATTTGGTTAATTTATGGTTAAAGCCCATTTTGCAGCGCGAAAAATTATTACCACTCCCAACATTTTCTATTGTTTCGATCTATCACTTCTGAATATAAAATAAATGCTGTACGTTTGTTTTTTTATAAAATGTGATGAGCAAGAATAGTTTCACTGTTGATTTTGAAGACTGGTATCAGGGCATTGAGCTTCCTTTCAGCGACTGGCATAAATATGAACGAAGAATAGAAAAAGGTTTTTACCGAGTGCTGGAACTTCTGAACGCCTCCAACAGCAAAGCAACATTTTTTACCCTGGGATGGATTGCAGAAACTTATCCACATTTGATAAAAGAAGTTGCTGCAGCAGGCCATGAACTGGGTTCGCACGGCTACTCTCATGAAAAAGTTTATAACCAGACTCCTGATGAATTCCGTAATGAAATAAGACAAACGAAAAATATTATTGAGCAGTTAACAGGGAAAGAAGTTACCACACACCGCTCTCCATTTTTTTCAATCACTTCCAAAAGTTTGTGGGCACTCGACATTCTTGCCGAAGAAGGTTATAAAATTGATTGTTCCATTTCGCCCATAAAAACATGGCGTTATGGTATTTCTTCCTGTCCCGATTCTGTTTTCAGAATTAAAGAAAACAATCTGATAGAATTTCCAGTTTCACGTTTTTCATTCCTAAGAAAAAAATGGGCTGTTGGTGGAGCGTATTTTAGAATATTTCCTTATTCCTTTACGCTGAATGGAATGAAGCAACGTTTAAAGAATAATCTTCCCAATATGTTTTACATACATCCATGGGAATACGATCCTGAACATCCGCATGTAAAATTTGAGCGAAAAGCCATGCTCACGCATTATGCCAATCTGAAAAAAACTTATAGCAACACCCAAAAATTATTGTCCCATCTTCAATTTGATACCGTAACCAGTCTTGTAAATGAGTATGAGCGAAAAGGAGAAATCCCAAACATCAGCTTACAGGTTTTGCAGGATTGATGTAGGCGATGATGCAGAAGCTTTGCTGGAGCAGATAAAAATTATCCTCCGCGAAGGCGATTCGCATAATGCTGATGTATTCACTGATAAACTTTGGAAGTGGCAATATCGTGATTTGCCTGCAAAGCAGTCACTGATATATGTGGCTTATAACAACAGTGATAAAATTGTAGGTTATTATCATGTTCCTGTTTATCACGGCAGAATTCATGGTTGGGAAAAAAAATTTGCCATGGTGCAGGATGTGGCAATGAGTGCGAGCGAGCGCGGACGTGGATTGTTTCGTCAGCTTGCATGCTATGCCAATGATGATATGTTGAATCACGACATTGATATTGCTTATACTTTTCCGAATAACAAAAGCATACATACCTTCATCAAATACAACGGATACCACAAAGTAGCAGTGTATGATACTTACCTTATGCCGGTGAAAGCTTCATTGCTGATAAAAGCCAAAACAAAAAATCCGCTTTTTGTTTTTGTGGGAAGTGCAATACTCAGGTTGTATGGTAGTCTTGCACGCGCTAAATCCTTTCCAAAAGAAAATCTTCTGATTTCAGAAAAAATAACGGAAGTTCTGAGTGAATTTTACGACCATTTTGCAAAACCTTTTACATTTCATCTGCAAAAAGATTTTGATTATATGAAATGGCGTTATCAACTTAAGCCAACTGCTGCACACCGCATTATTTCAGTGCGAGAAGGAAACAAAATTACAGCCTCGGCTATTTTTAAAACTGATGAAATGTTAGGCGCACAGGCTTTGCTGATGATGGATTTTGCATTTGAAAAAGAAGATGACATGATAAGGCTGATTCATACTGTCAGAAAAAATGCCAAAGAGATTTTCGGAAAAGATATTGCAATGATTTTTACATCGTTCAACTGCCATACATTTCTTAAAAAGAAACGAAGTGGTTTCATTCGTATTCCTGAGCGATTTAATCCGCGACCATTAAACCTTTTGGTGCGAAAATTAAAATATCAGGATGATGATTGTTTAGACAAAAACAACTGGCTGGCAACACTTACCGACTGGGATGTGTTTTAAAAAATATTTCACTACCAGAAAAAGTCCAGATCGCCAAAAAAATAATTGAGCTTGCGTGTGCTCAGCCATTTCGTTTCTTCAGGAGTCTTTCCCTTCGACAAAAAGTTCAGATGGTTTTTCATGGTTACGTTTATACCTCTGCGTCTGCAGTTATAATCCAACTCAAGCATAATGACGGCAGCAAACATGTTGCGTGTGGCAAACACATGACAGGCATCAATAATATCAGCAATGTTTTCTTCGCGCTTGCAAATCATATCTGCTAACATCAAAGTTGGTAAACCATACATTTTTCGTACTATTAAGAATGCATATCCTACTATTTCATTTTTTACTGAAACAGAAATCACACGCAAAACCTTTTTGTTACACTGAGCATATCTCCACTTCAGATACTCCATGTTTTTTATACGTGCATTTTCTATCTGATAAGAGGTTTCAAACGACAAGCTGTTTACATCCTGAATGAGCGAAAAGTTTCCACGTGAAAACAATGCGCGCGGGCTTGCAAATTTCACAAGTACAGAAGGCAAATATCCTCTGACATAACCAAACTTTTTAAGAAAAATATCAGTGCTCATTGTACCTGTTGATGTCAGAAACATGTCCACGCCTTTTTCTTCCAGATTATCTTTTTCGGTGAGGTAATATAGCTTGCCAAACAGCCCTCCGCCTCTTACTTTTTCAGAGGTAAGCACATTCTGAGGTAAAGCGATGAGGTATTCTTTTCCTTCAATCACATATTTAAAATTATTGGTGGTGGCATATCCTTCCGTTTCTCCATTGCAAACTACTTTCCACAGTGAATTAGATTTTGAAGGATTGCGAAAATACCAGTGATCAAAGTTTTCGGGAGTGAGACTAACATTGCCATCATTCTTCAGTGCCAGTTCGTGCAGTCGTGGTGTGTCTTGTGGTTCTATTCTGCTAAATTCTATTTCCTGACTCATGTTATACCTGTTTGCGCAGTTGCAATGCAAGCTCTGTCATAGTGATGCTCTGCAAATTGTATTCCTTATTTAATTTGGAATAATGTTTCAGTATTTTTTCCAAAAAATTAAAGTTTTCTTTTTGGTCAGTACCAAAGTTATGAGGATGCCACCACAAATGATAGGTAAGATTGTTTTTTGCGGCATAGCTCATACCTGAAGTAATTCTTTTCAGTCTTAAACCATCCAGTGCAGCCAGCTTTTTGGAAAAAGGTCTTAAGAATCTGCTCGAAGGAATATCGTAAGGTGTTTTGCTTCTCATATATTCATCCGAATAACAATTGTGCCCTGAGATGTTGACGTAAGCATCCATCAGCCTCAGTGCTCTTCTAAAATAACTTTCGCTCGCTGCATTTTTTGCATCATACAACCACGAGTGTTCATTGCCACGGTAACATACAATTCCCAAATCGCTGCACACTTTCAGGTACCGGTTGTTGAACTGATTTCGCGGAAACACCAGTGATGTAAGTCTGATGTTTTGTTTTTCGGCAATGTCAATAGCTTTGTTCAAATCATCTCTGAAAGCTTCAGGAGTTTGGCCGGGCTCGAGGCAGTAATAATGCGAAAAAGTGTGAGTACCTATTTCCTGTTCAGGATATTTTTGAATTTCACGAAGCAGGTCTGTAGCAAAATTGTATTTGTCTTTTTTATAATCATCGCCTAACTCATCAAAATATCCATTGTAGGGAGAGATGTTGGAATCGTTATATGCAGGTTTAATATTGGGTAGGTTGTTTAATAAATCTTTTTTTGTTTCGAAAAATAAAAACCCAACCGTAGAAAAAGTAGCTTTTATATCATAGTCGCGAAACATCTTGAGCATGAGTGGCAATGCCTGATGTACGCCAAGAATGTTTTCACCGTAAGTGGTTTTGCTTTTTTTGTCTCTTACACCCCACATCAGTTCAAAGTCGAGAGAGATGACAAACTTTCCGTTGCTCATTGATTTTTTGTTACAGGATGGCTTTTTATGTACAAATGTAAGTGTTATTAAGAGATAATCCTTTGTGAGAATTTTGTTTTTATTACTTTTGCAGCCGAGTTAATTTAATTACAACACGTAACATGCAATTACGAAACCTTGTAAGTAAACAGCTCCTTAAAAAACAATTGGCGGAAGAAACTTTTAAACGTATCACCGTTTCTTTCTACCGCTATTTAAAGTTGGGAGATGTTGAAAATTTCAGAAATCAGCTTTTTATTGATTTTACAGACCTTCAGGTCTTCGGACGTATTTATATAGCTTCAGAAGGAGTGAATGCACAGGTTAGTGTTCCTGAACACAACTGGAATAAATTTACAGAATACCTTAACCAAAACGAATATCTTAAAGATGTTCCGCTGAAGATTGCAGTGGAAGATGACGGTAAATCGTTTTATAAACTTATTGTCCGCATAAAAAATAAAATTGTGGCTGACGGACTTGATGACAATGCATTTGATGTAAGCAATGTGGGCAAACATTTGTCGGCAAAAGAATTTAACGAAGCTCTCGGCCATCCCGACACCATTGTGGTGGATATGCGCAATCATTACGAAAGTGAAGTAGGTTATTTTGAAAACGCATTGAAGCCTGATGCAGACACTTTTCGCGATGCACTTCCAAAAGCCATTGAAATGACGAAGGATGATAAGGATAAAAAAATTCTGTTGTACTGCACGGGAGGTATCAGATGTGAGAAAGCAAGTGCTTATTTTAAACATCATGGATACAAAGATGTGAACCAGCTTTATGGTGGAATCATTCAATATGCAAGAGACATTAAATCCGGAGAGCTTGAAAATAAATATCACGGAAAAAATTTTGTTTTTGATGAGCGCATGGGTGAACGCATCAGCGATGAAATTGTGAGCACCTGCCATCAGTGTGGTGCCTTATGCGACACACATGTGAACTGTGCCAATGATGATTGTCATCTGCTTTTTATACAATGCAATGAATGCAGAGAGAAATATCAGGGATGTTGCACTGTTGAATGTCAGACCATCATCAATCTTCCTTTAGAAGAGCAGAAAAAATTACGCAAAGGCAAGAAGAAAGAAAATGCTCATGCCGTATTCAAAAGCAGGTTGCGCCCTGACTTAAAGCAATTGCTTTCTGATTCTAAAAAGTGAGTGATTATTTCATTCCCATTCGTTCGCGCCACTGCTGATTGAACGATACGTGTGCTGCTTCAGGAAGTTTGCGAATACCTGTTTTTGATTTCAGAAAAAGTGTTTCTATAGAATATCGCATCGGGTTAACGGCTTTCCAGTTCATAAACTCGCGCTTGAGCATGGTTTTTTTCCAAACCATATAAAATAAGCGTTCTTTTTGCGGCCGCAGTTTTTGCTGAACCATCACGTGGCGGTGCTCTAAGAAAATATCTGTAAAATCAACCCTAACCGGACAAACCACATTGCACTGTCCGCATAAAGGAGTGTTATAGGCGTAATGTCCAAAATCTCTGTACCCTCCAATAGCGGGAGCTTTGGCATAAAGCAAAGGGCCATACTCCTGTCTGTTGCCGCCCGTAAAACCAATGCTGTGAACTACTGCACTTGATTCGTTGCATGCCCCACTGTGAATACATCGCAACAACTGACGCAGTTTAATATTTTCGAGTAGGGTGCTTCTTCCGTTGTCCACCAACAGCACATACACAGCTCCGTTACTTTCGTTAGCAGAAGTAATAATGCGTAAGTTATTTTTTATGTTTTGGTCATCAGGGCCGGCAGATAAAATTCCGAGTAACACTTCTGCATCGTGAAGTGATGTCAGCATACTGTCTATAGGAGCTATGTAAAGCACCACATCATTTGAAGCAGACTCCTGTATCAGATTATTTGTTGTGTTGCGACAAATAATTCCTGAAGGTTCAGCGCTGATAAAAGCAACATCGCGCACTGCTAATTTTTTGCCATAACCAATTTCGGAAAGTGGAAGATTAAGCTCTTCCTGCAATCGCGATTGAATGTCAATATGAGAAAGGTTGTGTTTTTGTGCAACGGAATTAATTTCCTGTAATGCCTGTTCGCTGTCGAGTGCCCACAAAACCTTTATTCCTGATTTGATGCAATTGGCTTCAAAAGCTATCAGCAGTTTGTCGAGACTTTCAATAGCTTTCCACCGAATGTATGCAGCACGTTTGGATGCAAGATCAAAATCAGAAAAAAGTGTATCGTAATTTTTCTTTCTTTGATTCTGCTTTTGAATGGCCTGCTCAAAACGCTGTCTTGTCTTTCCCTCTTTTAAGACTTCGGATGTTGCTTTTTTGAAATCTGCTTCTTTCAACATAGTGCCTTACAATTATTCCAAACCGTATTTATCAATCAGATATATCATTGCAGCCATGGTGGCAGCACCAAGTTCAAGTTCTCTCCGGTTAACGTTTTCAAAAACATCATTGGGGCTGTGATGAATGTCGAAGTAGCGCTGTGTATCCGGAAGTAATCCCATTAAAAAAGTATTTTGTTTTTTTCTGAGAGGGCCAATATCCACACCTCCTCCTTCCAGCTCAAAACTATGAATAAAATAAGGAGCAAACAGCGGTTTCCAGGCTAATATTTTTTCTCTCTGCAGCGAGTCCCCTTTCATAAAAAATCCTCTTGGTGTAAATCCTCCTGCATCAGATTCAATAGCTGCAATGTGTTTCTCATTGTTCTGCTGTGCCAGTTCTGCATATTTTATTCCGCCACGGTTTCCGTTCTCCTCATTCATAAAAGCAACTGCACGAATATTGTGTTTAGGTACTACTCCTGCTTTTTTAAGCAGATTCAAAACTTCCATAGACTGTACCACTCCTGCACCATCATCATGAGCACCTTCGCCCGTATCCCATGAATCAAGATGCCCGCCAACTACGAGGTATTGATCTTTAAATGTAGTTCCGTTTAGCTGACCAACAACATTGTGCGATGCTACATCAGGAAGTGTGCGGCAGTGCATTTCAAGTTTTATTTTCAATGAAGGGTCTTTCTTTAAAAGTGCAGAAAGTTTATCAGCTTCGTTGGTGCTGATAGCACATGCAGGAATTTTTTTGATACTGTCAGCATAGCTCATCACTCCAGTATGCGGAAAATCATCGAGTGATGGATTCACCGAGCGAATGATAACTGCAACTGCACCCAAAGGAGCTGTTTTAAGGGCACAGGCCCAGCGAATCATAAATGCATGATCGTATGCTTCAAAAGTGTTCACATATTTTGCATCCATGTGCTCATTCAGAAAAACAATTTTTCCTTTTATTTCTTTTGCCGGAATGCTGTCCAGTGATGCCAGTGATTTTACTTCAATTACCTGCGTCAGCAGTGGTCCGTTATCAGTACCCACGCTGCCTCCAAGAGCAAGCACATTTAATGGGATAATATTTCTGGATTTGGATGGAAATATTTCTGCTTTTTCTTTTGCACCTCTGTCCCAGTGTGGCACCATTACATCCTGCTTAAAAACAGTGTCGGCACCAAAATCTGTCATTGCTTTTTCGGCCCATTTTACCGCCTCTGCTGCCTGAGGTGTGCCACTCAGCCTGTGTCCAATGGTTTTGCAAAGCACTTTCAGATGATCATAAGCTTTGCCGTTTTGCAATGCTTCTTCAAATATTTTACGGATAACGAGTGAGTCTTCACTCTGTGCCTGAGACGAAACCGAAAAGGAAAAAAACAGTAATACTGCCAGAAAATATTTCATTCAATCTGATTTTGGCCGTGAAAATAAAAAAGTCAAAGGCTATATTTTTGACTTTAAAAATTATTTATCAGCAAACAACTACACATATATTATGTTTAATGGGATAAAAATCATAATGCATGTCGGACAAAGGCTATCTTGCAGGATGTTGTAATATAGGCGAAAAAGAAGTTAGGGTAAGGCAGAAATTCCTGTTCTTATTTCTTTTTATTTCCGTATTGCTGACCATTGCAGTGCGTTTGGCCTGTGCTAAGTGGTTGGCCGTTTTATTGATGATTGCCACTTTTGCAACCATCGTTTTATTCATTGAAGTTCTTACCCGGTTTTGTATCCTTTTTGCGTTTTTCAGTCTATATAATTTTAAAGAATTGGGTAATCTTGAAAATGTGGACGACCATCATTGCCATAAAAAAGATGTTGTAAGAGCTACAATACTTGTTGTTGGTTCATTGGTGTTGTCTTTCTTTTATACATGGATTGTTTACCGTATTAGTTGTTAGTGAAAAATAGCTGCATTTTGTTCAATATTTTTTGAATACTTCAAAATCGGTCATTTAGGATGTATTGGGGGTGTGCAATCAGATAATTATCAAATTATTTGTTGATAATTATCATCCTTGTTATATATGTGCGCACTTAATCTCTTTTTTACTTTTGTACCGTCATTAATATAAATCAGATTAAATATGAAATCCATTAAAAATTTAACACTTAAAACCATGGTTGTTCTTACTGCAATCATAGCATTTTATGCTTGTGGAAGCAACGAACAAAAAAAAGAAGAACCAACTGATTCAAAAGAGTTGGTAAAAGAAGCCGAAGAAGTACAAGCTTCGGATGAAAATAAAGGTGTAGGTAAATTTACAAATGTTGAAGTAAGTCCTACCCTTGATAAACAAATGGCAGATGCCGGAAAGAAAATTTATGATGTAAAATGTTCTGCCTGTCACCGTCTCACAGACGAAAAGCTTGTTGGACCGGGATGGAAAGATGTTACTAAAAAACGTACTGCAGAGTGGATTATGAACTTCTCTACAAATCCTGATGAAATGCTCGATACCGATGCAATTGCACAGGGTTTATTAGAGGAATGCTTGGTGCGTATGCCCAATCAGGGATTGACAGATGATGATGCCCGTCATGTGTATGAGTTTATGCGCGAAAATGACGGAGTAAAATAAATTTAGGAATTAAATATATAAATATAATATGAGACAATCAGAATTAAAAACGTTATCGCTGCTTGCAATAGCGTTTGCAACAACCGTCTTCTCCTGTAAACCCAAAAACGTAAGTACTACTACGTCAGGAGACGCTGCTCAAAAGGTTTATGTGGCTCCCGGAAAATACGATGAGTTTTACAACTTCGTTTCCGGAGGTTTCAGCGGCCAAATGTCAGTTTATGGTATTCCTTCAGGAAGGCTTTTTAGAGTTATCCCTGTATTTTCTGTAGATCCAGAAAAAGGCTACGGTTACAGCGAAGAAACAAAGCCTATGCTCAACACTTCTCATGGATTTGTTCCTTGGGACGACTTACATCATATTGCCTTATCAGAGACTGATGGTGTGCATGATGGAAGATGGGCTTTTGGAAACGGAAACAATACTCCGCGTATTGCAAGAATTGATATGAAGTCTTTCAAAACGGCTGAAATTATTGAAATTCCTAACAGTGCAGGTAACCACTCCTCTCCATTTATTACAGAGAATTCAGAGTATGTTATTGCAGGAACTCGTTTTGCCGTGCCAATGTCTGATAATAATAATGATGTGCCTATCAATACGTATAAAGATAACTTTAAAGCTACCATTAGCTTAATCGGTGTTGATAAAGAAACAGGTAAAATGAACCTTGCATTTCAGATTCTGTTACCGGGTGTTGACTTTGACCTGGCAAGAGCAGGAAAAGGAAAATCTCACGGATGGTTTTTTGTAAGTTGTTATAATACAGAAAGAGCAAACACACTTCTTGAAGTAAACTCTGCCAAAAATGATAAAGACTTCATTATGGCTGTTAACTGGAAAAAAGCAGAAGAATATGTAAAAGCCGGAAAAGGTATTAAGAAAAGTGTAAATTATGCTCACAATACCTTTGACGAACATACTCATACTGCAACTTCAGTAATGGAGAAAGAAGTGATTATGCTCGACCCAAAAGATTGTCCTGACATGGTTTATTTCATGCCTTGTCCCAAAAACCCGCATGGATGTGATACCGACCCAACAGGAGAATATATTGTAGGTAGTGGAAAACTTGCTGCAGTTATTCCTGTGTTCTCATTCACTAAAATGCTGGATGCTATAGATAAGAAAACATTTGAAGGTGACTATGCGGGTATTCCGGTGTTAAAATATGATGCCGTATTACATGGTGAAGTTAAAAAACCTGGCTTAGGACCATTGCACACAGAGTTTGATGCTAACGGTAATGCTTATACTTCTATGTTCGTATCTTCTGAAGTTGTTAAGTGGCGTGTGAGCGACCTTCAGGTATTAGATCGTGCTCCTACTTATTACTCTGTTGGACACCTGAGTGTACCCGGTGGGCCTACCAAAAAGCCATGGGGTAAATATCTAATAGCTTACAACAAAATTACCAAAGACCGTTATCTGCCAACAGGACCTGAATTATGTCAGAGTGCTCAGTTGTATGATATCAGTGGTGACAAAATGAAAATGATACTTGACTTCCCAACTATAGGCGAGCCTCACTACGCTGAAGCAATTCCTGCTGATATAGTGTCGAAGAACTCTGTTAAGTTTTATAAAATTGAAGAAAATAAACATCCTTATGTAACCATGGGCGATAAAGAAGCCAAAGTTGAACGTAAAGGCAACGAAGTGCATATTTATATGACTGCAATACGCTCACATCTTACTCCTGATAACATTGAAGGCGTGAAGTTGGGTGATGTAGTTTACTTCCACGTTACTAATTTGGAACAAGATTGGGACGTACCACATGGGTTTGCTGTAAAGGGTGCTAACAATGCTGAATTGCTTATTATGCCGGGCGAAACACAAACACTTGTTTGGAAGCCTGAGAAAGTTGGTGTTTATCCAATTTATTGTACCGACTTCTGTTCAGCTTTGCATCAGGAAATGCAAGGTTATATCCGAATCAGTGCTCCTAATAACAATGTTCCTTTACATTTCAGCACAGGAACTAATCAGCCAAAATCTGAAGATGATAAACTATAATTAATAAACCTTCGCCTCATTGCTATGTTAACATAGCAATGAGGCGAATAATACCAAAACACAATGAGAAAGTATAAATTATTTTATTTAGTAATGATTGCAGCATTGGTATATGCATGCAACCCTCCCGCAGCTGAAAATAAAACAAACGGTGAAAGCACCACTGCTCAGGAATCTCCTGCAGGAGGACAAGAAGCGGTTCAGGATAATGATTCTCAAAAAGATGTTGTTAAAATTGCCGTTGGTTCGGCTGACCATTCAACATTGGTAGCTGCGCTCAAACAGGCTGAACTGGTAACAGTATTATCAAATGCAGGACCATTTACTGTATTTGCACCCACCAACGATGCTTTCAATAAATTACCAAAAGGAACTGTGGAAGACCTTATGAAACCAGAAAACAAAGCAAAGCTTCAGGATATATTGGAGTACCATGTTTCTGTTGGAGTATTTAAGCCTGAAATGTTCTCTGATGGACAAAGTATCAATCAGGCTAATTCAAAAAACATTAGCCTTTCTGTTAAAGATGGAAAGATAATGGTAAATAATCAGGCAAATATAATAGCCACTATTCCAGCAGCAAATGGTATTATTCATGTTGTAGATGCCGTATTGCTACCTCCCGGTAATTAATAATTCAAAATAACATCCTTTATATGCAAAAGCTAAGTGGCCTTTCCAGAGTAATAATCGCTTTATGTTCTTTAGCTATTATTATTTCTTATTTCACTCCTATCTGGCGGATAGATTTGTTCGCGCCACAATATCCGGAAGGGTTAATGATGAATATATGGTTTAATAAACTTACCGGTGATGTTGATATCATCAATGGTTTGAATCATTATATCGGAATGAAAAAAATAAGTGTTGATATGTTTCCGGAATTTTCATACCTTGTTTATATTGTAGCGGCATTCATTATTTATGGTTTGCTGGTTGCAATTACCGGAAGTCGCAAACTCTTATTCAGCTACCTGATTGTTTCTGCATTAGGAGGTGTTTTAGCAATGTACGATTTTTATCAGTGGACTTACGACTATGGACATAACCTGAGCCCTGATGCTCCTATTCAGGTTCCGGGCATGTCGTATCAGCCTCCAATTATTGGTCATAAACAATTGTTGAATTTTGATGCATTTTCAATGCCCGATTTGGGAGGTTATATTGTTGCAGGCTCTGTAGTCATTGCGGCTGTTGTTTGGTTTATCGAATGGCGAAAACATAAAGCAGCGTAATGAAAAAATTGTTCTTGCTGTTATTTGTATTGGTATTTACCTCTTGTGCGCAGAAACCGGAACCCCTTGTTGCCGGAAAAGACAGTTGCCATCACTGTAAAATGCCTGTAGCAGATACACGTTTTGGTGCAGAGTTGATTACCAATAAAGGCCGTATTTATAAGTTTGACGATGTAAACTGCATGATACAGTGGAAAGCTTTGCCTGAAAATAAAGAAGTACAGTATAGTCATGTTTTAGTTGTAAATTATTTTGATAAGACTGATTTGTTAGAAGCAGCAAATGCCGTTTTTCTGAAAAGTGCCGATATTCGCACTCCGATGAATAGTGGGTTTGCTGCTTTTTCATCAGAAGAAAACGCTCGGAAGCTTTTAAATGAATACGGTGGAGAAATTTGTAATTGGGAAAAGGTTTTGGCTGCATTTCCTTAGTTGGATACGCTGTCTTTTCTTTTCTGTTGTTTTTTTATTTTTCATGTTGCCACTTCATGCAGAAGTGATCAACGTTTCGGGCCGTGATAAAATAACCACCATAAAAAATGCTGTTGACATTGCCAAAGATGGAGATACCATTGTGGTAAATGGCGGTATTTACAAAGAAAAAAATATTGTAATAAAGAAAAAAATTACCCTTCTGGGTAAAAACAATCCGGTGCTGGATGGTGAGGGCACTTATGAAATTCTTACTATAAAAGATGTTGCCGGTGTGGTTGTCTCAGGACTTACATTTCAGTATTCAGGATTTTCGTCATTAAAAGATCTAGCCGCCATTAAAGTAATTGACAGCCGTCAGTTCTTAATTACAAAAAATACCATTCTTAATACACATTTTGCCATTTACATTGCAGGATGCGACAATTTTAGTATTACATACAACCAGATAAGAGGTGTTCCGGGTAATGACGAACAAACAACCGGAAATGGCATTCATCTCTGGAAGAACAGTTATGCTAAAATAGCAAATAACAATATTACGGGTCATCGGGATGGTATTTATTTTGAATTTGTTCAACATTCCACCATCACTGATAATTATTGCAAGAGTAACATTCGTTATGGGTTACACTTTATGTTTTCAAACAACGATGAATACATTAACAATACATTCGAAAAAAATGGTGCAGGTGTGGCAGTAATGTTTTCAAATAATATCCACATGTTTAAGAATCACTTTCTGTTTAATCAGGGTGAATCTACATATGGGCTGCTACTGAAAGAAATAAATGACGGTATCATCAGAGATAATGTTTTTGAAC
The DNA here is from genome assembly GCA_019136655.1 of Bacteroidota bacterium. Classification (GTDB taxonomy): domain Bacteria; phylum Bacteroidota; class Bacteroidia; order AKYH767-A; family OLB10; genus OLB10. Next base: position 71,076 of record JAGVTU010000003.1, on the reverse strand, counting down.
AAAATACCATTGGTATTTATCTGGAAGGTACTAACAGAATAGATGTAACCAACAATAAATTTCTGAGAAATGGATATGCCATCCGCATACAGGCAAGTTGTAATAACAATAATGTTAACAACAATAATTTTTTTGAAAACACATTTGATGTTGCAACCAATGGAAGCCTTGTATTAAATAATTTTAACGGAAACTTCTGGGATAAATATGATGGTTATGACTTAAAACGTGATGGTGTTGGTGATGTTCCTTACCGCCCAATCAGTTTATTCAGCATGGTCATTGAAAATATTCCCGTAGCATCCGTATTTTTGAGAAGTTTTATAGTTTTTCTACTCGATCAGAGCGAAAAAATCATTCCAAGTATCACTCCTGAAAACCTGGTTGACAACACTCCTCTGATAAAACCGGTAAAGATGTGATAGATATAAAAAACGTTAACAAGAAATTCGGTAAGCTGCATGTGCTTAAGGATATTTCTGTTCAGATAAAGAAAAGTAATTCTGTAGCACTACTGGGTCCTAACGCTTCCGGCAAAACTACTTTTATCAAATGTCTGCTCGGAATGCTGATTCCGGATTCGGGAACGATTGAAATAAACAATCAGTCTATCAAAGGAGATTATAAATACCGCAACATCATTGGATATATGCCACAGATAGGTCGTTATCCACAGAATATGACCATTCAGCAGGTGTTCGATATGATTCTTGAAATAAGAAAAACAGCCTTGAGCAGTGCTGACACTGAACTGATGGAAGCTTTCGGCTTGAAAGCTTTATTCTCCAAACGTATGGGCACACTGTCGGGTGGTACCACTCAAAAGGTAAGTGCCTGTCTTGCATTTTTGTTTTCTCCTGAAATAATTATTCTGGATGAACCTACTGCCGGCCTTGATCCTTTATCTTCTGAAATACTGAAAGAAAAAATCAAACACGAACGAAGCAAAGGAAAAATTATTCTCATCACTTCGCATATACTCAGTGAGTTGGATGAGTTGGTATCAGAAATAATGTATCTGCGCGAAGGTAATCTGGTGTTTCACTCAGGCATTGAAGAACTTCAGCACCGCACCGGTGAAAAGTCTGTTTCAAAAGTAATTACTTCAATTTTAAAAACCTTATGAATAAGATTGTCAAGTACGTTACCATTGATATACTGAAAAGTAAGGTTGTGCTTACTTATTTGCTCTTTTTGTTTTTAACCTGTTTCGGCATTTTTAATCTGGATAACAATACCACAAAAGGTATTTTAAGTCTGCTTAATATTATTCTGTTTATAGTGCCTTTGGTAAGTTTAATTTACAGCACCATTTATATTTTCAATTCAGGTGAGTTTATTGAGCTGCTGGTGGCGCAACCCATTTCCAGAAAAAAATTAATCACCAGTATTTATGCAGCAGTATCATTATCACTGGTTACTGCATTTATTGTAGGTGCAGGAATTCCTGTTTTAATTTATTCTCCCGATAAAATTGGCTTGTTGTTTATTATAACAGGTGCATTGCTCACGCTTATTTTCACATCACTTGCATTTTTTGGTTCTGTCATTACCAGAGATAAAGCCAAAGGAATTGGTATGGCTATTTTCATTTGGTTGTTTTTTTCAATTCTTTACGATGGTATTCTGCTGTTAATCATGTTTCAGTTCAGCGATTATCCTATTGAAAAATTAATCATTGTGCTCAGTTCGTTCAACCCCGTTGATATTTCACGTATTTTAATTTTGATTCACACCGATTACTCTGCACTAATGGGCTACAGCGGTGCATTGTTCAAAGAGTTTTTGGGCTCACAAAAAGGATCGGTTGTAATTTTTGCAATATTAATTGTGTGGATTATTGTTCCGACAATTGCTGCTATCCGTAAATTTATCAGGAAAGATTTTTAGAATTACCTTAAGGTACAAATCAGAAACTAATGATGAGTCCCGCCATCACATCAATGTGAGTTAACCCCTGAGCCTGATTTTCGTCAAGAGTAATGCGGCTTTTAACTCCGTTTTCAGTCTGATCATATTCTGTTAAAGTTCCCATAACATAATCAAACCCCAACGTTACTGCTATATTTCTGGTGAGTGAGAGTGCATAACCTGCAGATAAATTGATACCTGCTGTCAATCCTTCTACAAGAATTTTGTTTTGAGCAATTCGTGCATTATCGCGGTAGGTCATAAATGCCAGCCCTCCGTCAAAAGTAAAACAGCCTGAGTGAGAACGGTTATAAATCCGCCCGCTGAAAACAGCTGCGTAAGAATTGATGGCTATGTCATCTGATAAACTGCCATAATAATTCTGACCGTTATACTCCATGTAAAGGTCGTTAAACTGCACTTTAGACAGATGTGTGTTAAATTTAAGCCCAACACCAAATTTCTTTTTAAAAAAGTATCGTGCTGCAATGGAAAAACTCTTTCCGCTTTTCAGGTCTTTAATATATGCCTTCTCAATTTTGTTTGCTGCAGGGTCTGTTTGTGCCACACGCCAGCTTAATCCGCCCATAAGAGATACATTGAAATGACTTGTTTTCATTACAGAATCTCTGGCAATGTCTTGGCGTTGTGCTTCTGTTTTTACTGCAACAAAAATTAAAATTATCAGAATTAGCTTTTTCATTTATATGGCTTGTTAACAGTCAATTTTTTCAACACGCTTGAGATGTCTTCCTCCTTCGAATGAAATATCAAAAAATCTTTCAATCATTTCAAAAGCTGTTTTTTCATCTACAAACCGTGCGGGAATGCAAAGAATGTTGGCATCATTATGTTGCCGGGCAAGACTTGCAATTTCAGGAGTCCAGCAAAGTGCAGCTCTGATACCGTGGTGTTTGTTGGCAGCCATTGCCACACCATTGCCACTGCCGCATAGCAAAATTCCTTTTTCAAAACTCCCGGAAACTACAGCTTCTGCCACTTGGTGTGCATAATCAGGATAGTCAACAGAATCAGCACTGTATGTTCCTTTATCTGTAAACTCATATTTAGAAGCAAAGGATTTTTTAATCTTTTCCTTCATTTCAAAACCTGCATGATCGCTGCCAATTACTATTTTTTGCATCTTATTTTACGTTATAAACCATTATGAACAGCTAAATTTTTTTGTACTGATATTTAGCCTTTTAATTCAGCGTAAAATTAACAACTATCCTGTTTATATTTTAATTTTCTGTTGAAAGAATTTTAAAGTTTTAGATTGCTTTGTTCAAATCAAAACTACCTTAAGTACTTTTTAAGAAATTCAAAATTTAAGGGAGCTTATTTTTTCACGAACTTTGCACTGATTAATTCACCTGAAGTTTCATTTTATCAACTGATATTTACAAACAATAAAGGTTATTAACCGTTGTTAATATATATTTACATATCTTTAAAAATCATTTCTTTAACATGGTATAACCAAACAATAAATTGTTGACCAACCAATAATAAGTTTTAAAACAAGAGAGTACTGTAAAAGTTATACAAGCTATCAACCGGATAAATAGAAATAATATATATTTAAATTTTAATTTATTAATTATTGTATTGTTGTTTTAAATCATGAGTACGGATACTGCCACACTGGTTAAGAAATATGGATATTTGCCCGAACAAGTATTGCCAACAGTGGATTTATTTGCAGAAATAGAGCGGTTGAAAAAAGAGAAGAATGCAGTTCTTCTGGCGCATTATTATCAGGATTCAGACATTCAGGATGTGGCTGACTTCATTGGAGACAGTTTGGCCTTGGCACAAAAAGCTGAAAAAACAGATGCTGACATTATTGTGTTTGCCGGAGTTCATTTCATGGCTGAAACAGCTAAACTGCTTAACCCAACAAAAAAAGTTGTTATACCTGACCTAAATGCAGGATGCTCTTTAGCCGACAGTTGCTCTCCAAAAGATTTTAAAGCATTTTTAGCTAAGTATCCCGATCATATTGTAATATCTTATATCAACTGTTCGGCAGAGATAAAAGCACTGAGTGATATCATTTGTACATCAAGCAATGTTTCTAAAATAATTGAAACGTTGCCACCTGATCAGAAAATAGTTTTTGCTCCCGACAGAAATCTGGGTGCATATATCACTAAAAAAACAGGTCGTCCAATGGTGCTGTGGAATGGCAGTTGCATAGTGCATGAAATTTTTTCAGAGCAAAAAATTGTTAAACTGAAAGAACAACATCCCAATGCACTTGTAATTGCTCATCCTGAATGTGAAGAACAAGTTTTGAGCCATGCTGATTTTATTGGCTCCACAACAGGATTACTTAAATACACACAAACAAATCCTGCAAAAGAATTTATTGTAGCAACTGAAACAGGAATTTTATATCAGATGCAGAAAGCATCGCCTGACAAAACATTTATTCCTGCTCCGCCTGATAACAGTTGTGCATGCAACGACTGTCCGTATATGAAACTGAATACACTTGAAAAAGTATATTTATGTATGAAAAACGAGGTACCTGAAATAACCATTCCTGAGCATCTGCGCGAAGACGCACTGAGACCACTGAAACGAATGCTTGAAATATCGGCTAAATATGGGATATAAAAGTTCCCTGATTATTTTGTTTTTGCTTTTTCAGATGTCAGGCTTCGGCCAGACGGATACCATTATTACCGATGGATATAAAGTTTTTTATTATCCAAACGGAAAAAAAAGCAGCGAAGGCAAATTTGTAAACGGTAAACCTGAAGGAATTTGGAAATCATATTATGAAAATGAAAAACTGAAATCAGAAGGTGAAAGAAAAAATAATCAACCTGAAGGCCTGTGGAAATTTTATTCAGATGCAGGCGTACTTGTTTCAGAGTTTAACTATTCTGATGGAAAAAAGAATGGACTGCAACGTACTTTTTATGCTGATGGCAAACTTAAAACAGAAGAGCAGTTAAAAGACAATATACGCGAAGGATGGTTTAAGGAATATGGCGAAAATGGAAAAGTAATTTCTGAAATACCGTTTAAGAACGGAGTGGAGGAAGGTATTGCAAAAGAATATGCCGAAGACGGGCGAATTGTAACCATTACACATTACAGCGAAGGATATGTAAAAAATGTTGAGCGAATAAACCGTATTGATAAGTTTGGATTAAAACAAGGTGTATGGAAAACATTTTATCCAAACGAAAAGGTTAAAAGCGAAGCACAGTATCTTGATGATAAACTGAATGGTTTCTATAAAGAATATTCTGAGAATGGCACGCTGACAAAAAACGAGAAATATAAAAACGGAGAACCTGTTGTCGAAAAACAAAATACCGCTAAGCTGGAACTTGAAAGAAACTTTTACCCGAATGGAAAACTCAAATCAATAGTAAATGTGATTGATGGTAAGAAAGAGGGTACAGAAAAATTTTTTGATGAAAACGGAAAAGTAACATCTGCAAAATTATATCAGGATAATAAACTTGCCGGTGAAGGAATGATGGATGATAATTATCAAAGGCAGGGTTGGTGGAAATATTTTTATGATGACGGAACTTTACGTGCCGAAGGAGAATATAAAAATGGAAAGAAAACAGGTACCTGGAAATACTTATTTAAAAACAACAGTGTGCAACAAACCGGAAACTATGAAAACGGATTGCCGCAGGGAGAATGGAAATGGTATTTTGAAAATGGAAATTTGCGCAGAGATGAAACATTCGACAAAGGGAAAGAAAATGGCATCTCGAATGAGTACAACGATTCGCTGCAGCTGATAGCCACCGGAAAATACATTGAAGGCAATAAAGAGGGACTGTGGAAATATAATAATGGAGAATATATTGCCGAAGGTGAATACCGCGATGGAAGAAAATTTGGGATGTGGCATCAAACCTATAGAAACGGCAAACAGGCTTTTTCAGGTAAATATGCAGACGGTTTGGAAGAAGGAGAACATCTCTATTACAATGAAAATGGAAAATTACGTGAAATAAGAAACTACCAACATGGCATGCGCAACGGTATTTGGAAAACGTATGATGATAATGGAAACTTGATTCTTACCGTTCAGTACAATGCCGACAGAGAAACAAGAATTGATAACATCAGAGTAAACTGAAAGATGAAAACCGGTTTGTTTTTCGGATCGTTTAATCCCGTGCACAATGGCCACATGGTTATTGCAAATTTTTTTACAGAGTTTTCAGATTTGAATCAGGTATGGTTTGTTGTTTCGCCACATAACCCACTCAAGCCGGCAGGAAGTTTGCTAAACGATTTTCAAAGATTGCAGCTGGTGGAGTTGGCAATTGGCGACTATCGCAAAATGAAAGCTTCAAAAATTGAATTTGGTTTACCCAAACCATCTTACACCATTAACACACTTACACACCTTCAGGAAAAATACCCGCAGCATGAGTTTGTATTAATTATGGGAAGTGACAATCTGCATACTTTTCATAAGTGGAAAAACTATGAGCAGATACTGGAGTATTATTCCATCTACATATATCCTCGTCCCGGGTTTGACGGAGGTGATTTTAAGAATCATCCTAAAGTAAAATTTATAGAAGCACCGTTGATGGAAATATCATCAACATTCATTCGCAATGCTATCAAATCAAAAAAAGATGTGCGTTTTATGATGCCTGAAAAAGTAGCAGACTATATTGACGAAATGAACTTTTATAGGAAATAAGAAAATTAATTTCTATAATTCTTTTACAGCTTCAACAATTAGCCCGGGCCTGTTTTCAAGAGGTTGAATATTTGGCATTGCCCCTTTATAACGTTCTACCTGTCTTATGTTTTTAAATCCCGCTTTTTCGAGCAATATTTTCATATCATCAAAATCGTACATAAAGCGATGATGGCTGAATGGATCAGTTAAGTCAACATAAGGTTCTGTTAACAATGCCCTTGCTGCATCTGGATTACCTTTATCATATTCTTCTGTAGCTTGTTTTAATTTATTCACATCGCTTTCTAAACTTGGTACTACAACATGAATCATACCACCTGGTTTTAAAACACGATAAGATTCCTTAACCATATATACGGCTGAATTATAAGAAAGGTGCTCAAAAAAATGACTTGTGAAAACATTTGAAACAGCAGCATTCTTAAAAGGAATACCATAAAACAAATTATGATGTAATATGCGAGATGATTTTACTTTTTTATAAAATTCACTAAAAGGAGTTTTTTTACTTCTGCTTGAAAAAGGATAAATCATGCGCAATACAAAGGCCGGCATATTCAGCAAAAGAATAGTAACACCTCCACTGATTCCTATCCAACCCTGAGGAGAGGTTGTGCTACTTCCTAAATTAATTCCGTGATATTTAGCATCATCAAAAGAGTATTTCCGGTTCTTTTTTAAGAGTAACAAAAATGAGTTTATCGTATCTGTCATTAGAAACTTAAAAAAGATGGAGATTATTTTTTTTGCTCCTCTTCGCTCTATAACTTTAATATTTTCCATTGCGCTAAAAGTAAAAAATCCTGAGGAATTTACTTACCTTCTCCCTTTTCGTTTTGGTGAGCCTTTAAACTTCTTTGAATTTCTTTGCTTGTCACTCCTCTTAAACGGATTAATTTCATGTTGTCTGTTTTCATCATAAATGATGAAATCAATCTGCTTGCGAATTATGTCTGTGTTTTTTACGGCAACAAGCAGTTCGTCACCCAAGGTGTATTTTTTTCGTGTGCGATTACCAACGATGCAAAAATTCTTTTGATCCAACTCGTAATAATCATCATTCATATCACGAAGCCGTATCATCCCCTCACATTTATTTCCTTCCAGCTCTACATAAATTCCCCAATCTGTAACACCTGAAATTACACCTTTAAAAATTTCATTCTTCCGTTCAGCAATGTATTGTACCTGTTTATACTTAATGGAAGAACGTTCTGCGTCAGCAGCATTAATTTCCTGTTCGGTACTGTGTTTGCATTTTTCCTCATACTCATCTTTAGACACACTCTTTCCTCCGGCCATATAAAGCTCTAACAAACGGTGCACCATCACATCCGGGTAACGTCTGATGGGTGAAGTGAAATGCGTATAGTATTCAAAAGCTAAACCATAATGTCCAATGTTATCTGTTGAATAAGCAGCCTTTGCCATACTTCTGATGGCTAACTGCTCAAGCATGCTTTGTTCTTTTTTTCCATTCACATCAGTAAGCATTTTGTTTATGGAGTGTGCAGCTTCCTTTCCGGATGAATTGTTAATGCGGTAGCCAAATTGAGCAGCAAATGATTTAAAGTCACTTAGCTTTTCTTCTACAGGAACATCGTGTATTCGGTAAACAAATGTTTTTGACTCGGTTTTTTTCTTCTTTCCTGACTCATTATTTTTTCCTATAAACTCCGCCACTTTTCTGTTTGCAAGCAACATAAACTCTTCAATTAGTTTATTGGAGTCCTTGCTTTCTTTAAGATAAATACCTGTAGGGTTTCCTTTGTCGTCAAGGCGAAATTTTACTTCTGATTTTTCGAAACTGATGGCTCCGTTTTTCAACCTTTCTTTGCGAAGCAACTTTGCAAGTTGATTAAAAGTTAACAGCTCCTCGCTATAATCACCTTTTCCGGTTTCAATAATTTCCTGAGCTTCTTCGTAAGTAAATCTTTTGTCAGAATTGATGATGGTTTTTCCATACCACTCTGAAATTACTTCAGCACGATTATTCATTTCAAAAACCGCAGAGAAGCAAAGCTTTTCTTCATTAGGCCTTAGCGAACAAACCATGTTGGATAATTTTTCCGGTAACATGGGAATCACTCTGTCAACAAGATAAATAGAGGTGGCACGTTTATATGCTTCGGCTTCCATCGCAGTGCCTGGTTTTACAAAGTGCGAAACATCAGCAATATGTACGCCTATTTCCCAGTTACCGGACGGCAACTTTTTAATTGAAAGCGCATCATCAAAATCTTTCGCATCAACAGGGTCAATAGTAAAGGTGAGTATTTTACGAAAGTCGCGCCTTTTTTTAATTTCTTCGTTACTGATTTTATCAGAAATTTTTTTAGCTTCTTTTTCTACTTCTTCAGGAAATGTTTCGGGCAAGCCATACTCAACTATAATGGCATTCATCTCTGCAAAATGCTCTCCGGGAGTTCCAAGCAGCCTGATAATTTCTCCAACAGGGTTTCTTGCATCGCTGTCCCATTCGGTAATGCGTACAATTACTTTATCACCATTTCGGGCTCCGTTCAGATTTTTTCCGGGAACAAAAACATCAGTATGCATTTTGCTGTCATCACAGACTACAAATGCATAACTGCCGCTGTGCTGTAGCGTACCGGCAAATTCAAGTCGCGCACGTTTAATAATTTCAACAACCTCTCCCTGTTGGCGTCTTCCTTCACGGTGTGCTAGCAAACTAATTTTCACTGTATCGCCATTGAGCGCATTAGCAGTCAGCCGCGCAGGAATCTGTATATCTTCTTTAAATTCTTTGTTTATGACATATCCCTCTCCTTTGGATGAAATCTCTATAACACCTACTACAAATTTTACAGAAGGCAAAAGTTTATAACGGTAAGGTTGTGTTTCAATCAACTCTCCCGATTCAGTCAATTCTATCAATATTTGCTGCAAATGGTCATCTACATATTTTTTGTCGGCAAATAATAGCTGAGTAATAATTTCATCACTCAGATTTATTTCGGCTTTGCGCCAGGCCTGTTTGTAATTGAAGGAAGCATTTGGCTGCTTAATAAACACCCCATAAAGCTCTTTTTTAATTTCAGCCCATTGATTTTTTGATAATGTGATTTTCTTTTTTGCCATAGTTGAAGGTGTGTAAAAGTAGCAGTTAACAGCAACTGTATGTCTGTAACTTCAGCACAATGACAAAACTTATAAACAAAAAGATTATTTCATATAAGCTTTAAGTTCGTCTGCCAACTCTCGGGCATATTTAAATCCGTTCATACGCCAAACTACTTTTCCATTTACAAACAACACCAGTACAGGTACGCTGCGAACATCAAAATTTTGAGCAATCGCTGTTTGCTCATCTACATTTACTTTATGAATATGCAGTTGAGGCAGTTTTGTTTTTAATTCTTCCAGCACCGGATTAAGCCACTTACAGGGCTCACACCAGTCAGCGTAAAAATCAATTAACAAATACGGATGTTGACTTGTCAGTTCAGAAAGTGGCATTCGAAAAAACTGTTGTCAGCCGGTTTTATTTTCAAGCAAAAATATAAAATCTTCAAAGTCGGTTACCAGACGTGCATTATGTGGTATTTGGAAACAACGGTTTAATGCCTGTGTTCCTGAAATGAGAATTTTACTCTGAGAAAAAGCTTTTGAGATATGTTGAACAAACTCTTCTACTGCTTTAATTTTTACACAAGTAGTCAGTGCTGTAAGTACATAATCGGGTTTGTACATTTCGTTAGCGCATAAGATATGCTGAACAGGCAAATTTAATCCCATATAAATTGACCGGTGACCACGCGAACGGATTAAATAGTGCGCATAGAGCAAACCAAGTTCATGTGGTTCGTTGGGTGGAAGGAAAAGAAGAAAGTTTTTTGAATTCGGACCAATTTTTCTCTCCTGTTTATCTATGGCAGCAATGAGTTTCTGTCGTACAAGATTTGTAAAAAAATGTTCAAATGCAGGTGCAATACTTCCGCCAAGCCACAACATACCTATGCGTTTCAGAAAAGGAAAAATGATATTGTTCATTGTCATTTCAAGGCCAATGCAATTCAGGTTTTTGTTGAGGAGACTTTCAAAGGCTTCTTCATCGAGGCTTACCAGACAATTGAGCAGGACACCAAGATTGATATCGGCATCGCAGGCACTCTCGGCCATGCTCCTTACTTTGTTTTCAATTTCGTCAGCACTAAGGCAGGTTATCTTAGAAATTTTATAACCCATCTTATTCAACAACGATACATTCAGCATCAGCTTTAAATCATTGTCAGAATAATATCGTATGTTGGTGGCTGTGCGTTGTGGTTGCAAAATACCGTAACGTTGCTCCCATATCCTGATAGTATGAGGCTTGATGCCTGTCAGTATTTCAATGTCCTTAATTGAAAACCTGTTCACGTATTAGATATTACAAAATATATTGCTTAACACCTGCAAAAATTAAAAGTTTTAGTGTCATTATATTCTTACATGTATATGATTTTGTATCGCTCACAACTAAAATGCCTGATCTAAAATATTTGTGATGCAATGAGTCTGATATTTTCGGGATTACCCATGGTGTAAAAGTGAAGACATGGTACGCCAAATTTTATCAACTCTTTTGATTGTTGAACAGCCCATTCAATTCCAAGGGTTTTTACTGCAGTGTCGTCCGAACATTTTTCCACTTCTGAGTATAATGTCTCCGGAATATCTATATGAAATGTTTTAGGAAGTATGGTTAATTGTTTCCGGGTAGAGAGTGGTTTAAGACCTGGAATAATTGGAACGGAAATACCCGCATCGCGGCATTTTTTTACGAAGGCAAAGAATTTTTCATTATCAAAAAACATTTGAGTAACGATATATTCTGCTCCGGCATCAACTTTCTTTTTGAGATGGGAAATATCGGTATTCAGATTGGGAGCTTCGAAATGTTTTTCGGGATAACCGGCAACACCAATGCAGAAAGAAGTTGGTTCCACACCCTTCAAATCATCATCCAAAAAAACACCTCGGTTCATATTCACAACCTGATTCACCAGATCTATCGCATAGTTGTGACCACCGGGTTCAGGTGTAAAATGTTGTTCATGTTTTTCTGAATCGCCACGCAGTAACAGCACATTGTCAATACCCAAAAAATTTAAGTCTATCAGAGCATTTTCTGTTTCTTCTTTTGAAAAACCTCCACAAATAATATGTGGAACTGCATCAACCTGATAATGATTCATAATAGCCGCACAAATTCCAACAGTACCAGGGCGTTTGCGAATAGAAATTTTTTCCAGATAACCACCTTCTCGTTTCTTATATACAAACTCTTCGCGGTGATACGTTACATCAACAAAGGGGGGCTTAAACTCCATCAGTGGGTCAATAGCATTGAAGATAGACTGAATGCTTTTACCTTTCAATGGAGGCAGAACTTCAATGCTGAACAGCGTTTTCTTTGACTGACGTAAATGTTCGGTAACTTTCATAAATGAATTGAAACAAAAAACAAGAGCGTACTCATTATTGAATACGCTCTTGCAAAAATAGAAACAAAAAGTGACTTAGCGGATAAGGTTGAAAGAACCTTTCTTGGTTTCAGACTTAATTCCGTTATCGTATTCCAAAATGAAGTAATATACACCGGCAGCAAGATTACCACCATCCCAGTCGTTGTTATATGGGTTGGCACTGTAAACTTTCTTACCCCAGCGGTTGAACACGGTCAGTTTACGTACTGGGAAATCAAGCAGATTTTTTACTTCAAACACATCGTTTTTGCCATCACTGTTAGGCGTGATAACGTTAAATACTTCAACTTCACAAGGAGCTTCTATTATCTGAATTACATCAGAGTTGCGGCATCCATTGGAGTCAATTACAGTAACCTGATATTCACCAACAGCAGTAACGGTTACATTGGCATTGGTAGTGATGTCATCACCATTTAATGTCCACTGATAACTTTGGATGAAGGCATTATTCACCAGTGCTAAAACAGGTGCAGGGTTTTGTGTCACGCAGAAAGGAATACTGTCCTGACGCTGCATATCATCCTGAATAAGTGGAGATGGTAAAGCATTAATACTTACAACAGCATTGTCAGTACTTGTACATCCGTTAGCATTAGTAACAATAACTGCATATGTTCCTGCGCTTGTGGCAGTAATGCTGGAGTCAGTAGCATCTCCAATTACATTACCGTTTAATGTCCACTCAAAGGTATATCCTGTGCCATTTGCAGTGGCAAGAGTAGCAGGGTTATCACCCATACATTGTGTAATATCATTACCTAAACCAACTGCAGGTGCAGCGTTAATGGTTAATTCCATAGAGGCATTGGCTGTACATGAATAACCATTAATTGTGTTAGTGATAGTAACACTGTAGTTTCCGGCTCCGGTGGCAGCAGTATTTAATGTAGGATCATTTCCGCCAACACTGTTTCCATTGTATGTCCAGCTGAATACGGTATTGTTGCCTGCAGCCGGTGCATAACCAGGATCAAGCACAGGTGCTGTTACGTTGTCGCATTGTGATATATCTGTTAAAGTTGCTGAAGGCTGTTCTACTTCTGTTACATTGGCAGAAGCATTGGCAGAACAAGAACCTGCAGTGATAGTAACCTGATAAACACCGGAACCTGTTACAGGAACTGAACTTCCGTTTTGACCTGCAATTGGAGTTCCATCAAGAGTCCAGCTATAATTTACTCCTGTATTTGGTGAACTGGATTGTAATGTTACAGCATTGCCACTGCAATAACTTAAATCGCTCATGGTGATGCTTAACTGTTGTTCAACGGTTACTTCTACTGTATCGCGGCCAAGGCATGAAGCTCCAACACTTACTTCTACAAAATAAGTACCTGCAGCAGTTGGCGTGTATTGTTGTGATGTTGCTCCGGGGATAGCAGTAGTGTTCTGATACCACTGATATGTTGCTCCCGGGTTACCGGCATCCAATGTTGGGAACGGATCGGTTGCACAGAGGTGAACATCGTTGCCCAAATTCACTGCAGGAGCAGCAATAATATTTACCTCAACAGTATCTGTTCCAATACATGATGCGGATGATTGTACAGTTACTATATACTGACCTGTAGCATTTGCAGGAATAGTTTGTGCATTTTGTCCTAAAGAAGTTCCGTTTAATGTCCAGTCATAAGTAGCTCCTGCAAAGAATCCTGCATCAAGCTGAGGAGTAGGATCGCTGGAGCAAACAGTTACGTCTGTACCCAAATCTATATCCAGCTGACTTCTTACATAAATGGTTCCTATGGTATCATTTGACAGCACCATGGTGCCGCATCCGTTGGCCATCGTATTCAGGTCGCTACCGTTTTGTACGATAACCGTCAATGGACTTACTACGTTACTGGTTGGAACAGTAGTAAGTATAAATTGTGTACCAAAATGACTTCCGTTGACGCCAACACAAGTAGCGCCTGTAACAGGAACATTAACACCATTGGCATCAACAACAATAAAATCACTTCCGTCAGCAGCTATTGTAAAACAATCTATCAACTGATTACTTGTGATGTTTATCTGATCAAAGCTGCAGTCTAATGTATCGGTGAGATTAAATGCATAATTTGATGAATCATATAGCGTAATAAACAAGGTATCAAACTCATTCATAGGCGAACCACATTCACTAAGGAACGTATTTCCGTCATTGCCGATTTTTGTAAACAACGAAGATGTACCAATATGTATCGGATTTAGAACAGCAACTCTGATAGAGTCTGTTAAACCATTCACACAATTAACTCCTGATGCAGATACTACAGGGTTAGGAACACCATTTGGGTCAAGTACGCGAATATCAGATGGAACAATCGAACCACACTGAACAGGAGGATCTATAACAATATAAAATACAGTATCATCACAACTAACATTGTTAACACCGGTCACAAGATTCAAACCGGTTGAAGCCAATGTACTGTCGAATCCCGGAGTAGAGATGATACAGGTTGCTACGATATTTATCTGCAGCTCCCGTTTCACTATACTTTTCAGGGCTCCTGTTGTTCGGTCATATTCAAAACAACGTAATGCAATCACTGGAGTTTGAAGAACATTGGGAAGGAATGAAATTACACCGGTATATTGATTAATGGTTGTTCCATTAACAGACGCTACAGGATTTATTCCTGATAATGGTGAGACATATGCCAGGTTGGTTGGAGTCATAGGACAACCTCCTGAAGCATCCTGAGCATCAATCAATACAAACTTCAATGAATCATTGTCTGGATCAATAGCTCCCTGATCAAAATAAAACTGATTATTAACACAAAACTGAGTAACAGGAATGGTGTTAAAAAATGGAGAACTGTTAGTTGGATAATCAAGGTTATTCATAGTTGCTTCCAGATACATACCATAAAAGTCCGGATTAACCAGATTCGTAATATTTCCATTTCGGCAGCAAACTTCCCACTGAAATTTCCAATCCTGACACTGTGCAGGCATCACCAGTACAGCCTGATAAATGTACTCCTGAACCCCATATGCAGTACCACCACTGCAAGTGGATGGTCCCTGTGCAGGAACACAAGGTGTTGGAGGAATTTCCAGACCTGAACCCGGTAACAATGTCACCGTCAGAGTTTGGTTAATATTGCAGGAAGCAGATGTGTAACAAATACTTTCTGATGTGCTCATGGTTACCCCCGCACAATCGCGATACAAACGCAATTTAATCAGGAAGGTATTCGGACTTCCCGTATAGGTGTACGATATGTCACCCGCTGCAATGTGTGAGGCATTACCCGTTTCCGGTTTTAGCATAATACCTATAAGACACAAAGCCATTATTCGTATTAGATTTTTAAACATGATGATTTTGATTTGATTGTTATACTTATTTTAATTTTTAATTTCTTCTTAACTGTAATTTGATGGTAGATTTATATGTATTTCCGTCAACACCCTTTCCGTTTATCATGACGATATAAATTCCTTCATCGGCATCGTTTCCATTCCTTAGTTTTCCATCCCAGCTTCCTCCTGTCTGATTCCACTCATACACCAACTTGTAGTTTTTGGAGTTGTATATTTTTACGTTTACCTCTGTCAGGTAGCTGTCGTCAAACTCAAACACATCGCCAATACCATCACCGTTGGGAGTAAAAATCGTATTGCCAAGTCCGGGTACAGCCACTGTTTCCGGTTTTGCAACAGTGTTTTGTTTTGGGGCTTCGGTAACTTTATTCTCAGTTACTGCGGGAGTTGCAGGGGCAACAGTTTTTTTAACTGACTCTGATTTTACAGCATTATTATCCTGCAGGTTGACAGTTGTATTCTCCTGATGATTGCTGATAGTATTTACAACAGCAGGAGTTTCCTTTTTTACAGCAGGAGTAACTATGTTAGATTCTTTCTCTGTCTTTATTTCTTTCTCTGCAGGTTGTACTGTTTTATTTTTTTCTGCAGGATGTATCGGGTCGGTTTCGGTTACTTTTTGTTCTGTTTTTGGCTGAACAGCAGGTGTGATTATTTCTTTCGTAACCGGAACTGATGGTTTCGTTTCTGTTTTTTCAGGTCGGTTGAAATAGTGTAATATTCCTGCTGTAATCAATGCAACACCTGCAATCATTGAAAGAGTTTTCACCACCAGC
The DNA here is from genome assembly GCA_019136655.1 of Bacteroidota bacterium. Lineage (GTDB taxonomy): Bacteria > Bacteroidota > Bacteroidia > AKYH767-A > OLB10 > OLB10. Next base: position 54,868 of record JAGVTU010000003.1, on the reverse strand, counting down.
ACTTTATTTGCTGTTGTAGAAAGTACTTTATCAGCAGGATTTACCGGGTTAGAAGAAACAGCGGTTTCAATATTTTGCCATAAAGCAGGGTCAACAGGCGCCTCGAAATTGCTGAAAGCGTCTTTAAAAAGTTGCTCTATGTTTTTTTCTTCTTTCATTTTATCCCTGATGGGAATTATTTAATTTTTTCTTCTGTCAATAATTTTTGCAGGAGTTGTCTTGCCCGTGCAAATTGCGATTTGGATGTTCCGGTGGAAATGCCCAACTGTTCGGCTATTTCCTGATGTGTGTAACCTTCAATTGCAAAAAGGTTAAACACCGTTCGATAACCATCAGGAAGCGACCGAATAATTTTCAGTAAATCTTTTGCTTCCAGTCCTGAGTCTTTTATTGCTGTTTCGTTAATTTCAACAGGCTGATTGTCAAACGACTCAAAACTCAACTTCTTTTTGCGCAGGTTTTCCAGCGCAGTGTTGATGATTACCTTTTTAATCCATCCTTCCAAAGAACCCTCGCCACGAAAAGTGGCCATTTGTCTGAACACCTTGATGTATCCGTCCTGCATTAAATCTTTCGCCTCTTCTTCGTCTCTGGAGTAACGCAGGCAAACCCCCATCATTTTTGATGCTGTAAGCTCATACACTTTTCTCTGTGCCCTGCCATCTCCCGCTTTACATTGTTGTATGAGTTCATCATTTAGCATCCGTGCTCTTATTCTTAAAGATGCAAAAATAGAAACCGAGGTTGCATGGGGACCTAAAAAAAGTATTTAAATGCACCTTACGCGTGAATTTATTGGATTATATAGTTGAAATTTATACTATTGCAGCATCAAACTCGTAATTCATCCTACTATCGAAAGAATTTTTACCCGGATATATTTTCGTTTAACCTGAGGGTGAATATTTATACACAAAAACAGCGATGGAAACTGTTGCTACTGGCAGCAGCGATGCTCATAGGGCTTGCTTCCTTATGGTACACCAATAATCTGGTTACCAAGTTAAGTGATGAGGAGCGCAAGAAAGTACAGTTGTGGGCAGAAGCTTCTAAACAGTTAGCCGATATTTCGGTGGAAGCAGGTGATATCAGTTTTTCGCTGATGGTGCTGCAGGACAACAACACTGTACCAGCTATACTTACCGATGCTGAAGGCAAAATAATTTCTCATATCAATCTGGACACAACCAAAGCACAGAGTGATGAGTATTTAAAAAGTATGCTTCAGAAAATGAAAAGCAAGCATGAACCTATTGAAATTGAATTTGCCAATAACCAACACAATTATATTTATTACGAAGACTCTAAGGTACTTTACCAGTTACGATTCTATCCGTATTTTCAGTTAGGGATAATTGCCCTGTTTTTATTGGTAAGCTACCTGGCGTTCAGCACTTCGCGCAAGGCCGAACAAAATCAGGTGTGGGTGGGCATGGCAAAAGAAACGGCACATCAGTTAGGCACACCACTCAGCAGCCTCATGGCCTGGCTGGAATATTTGAAATCTACGGAAAGCAGCCCTGCTCATCTTGCAGAACTTGAAAAAGACATCAACCGACTGAACACCATCACTGAGCGTTTTTCAAAAATAGGCTCTGCTCCCGTTTTGAAAAAAGAAGATGTAAATACGGTGATTGAAAATACCATTACTTATATCAGCACACGCACTTCTACAAAAGTTACTTTCAAATTTGACACGGCACAATCGCATCAGGTGTTTGCACCACTCAATGTACCACTGTTTGAATGGGTACTTGAAAATATTTTTAAAAATGCAATTGATGCCATGGATGGCGAAGGTTCCATCAATGTAACACTTCTCGATCAGCAGCAGTTTGTTTACATTGATATTGCAGATACAGGTAAAGGAATTCCTAAATCAAAATTCAAGACGGTCTTTAAGCCGGGTTATACTTCCAAAGCACGAGGCTGGGGTTTGGGCCTTTCTCTTAGCAAACGTATTGTTGAAGAATATCACAACGGACATATTTTTGTGAAAAGTTCTGAGCCTGATAAAGGAACTGTATTTCGTATTGTACTGCGTAAATAAAAAAAACTATTTTCCCTTTCTTTCTTTCTGAAAATCTTCCCACTTAGTGTTCTTATAACGGTCGTCACCATAGTAGTGAATGATATCATCAAACACATCGGGTGCAATGTAGAATGAAATCACATCGAGAATAGCGTCTTTGTCATCCAAAATAACCATTTGTGGTAATGCGAATGCTTTGCGGTCGAGGGTGTAAACCAATTGATGAAAAGGCATTTCGCGTGTGGGTTGGTTTTGATAACTTTTACCTTCGAAATACAACACATCTTTATTTTCAGGATTAAAATCTACCAGATCAAATTTCTTGTTGAGATAAGTTTGCAGACTTGAATCGGCAAAAGTAGTTCGGTACATCACCCTGCATGTGTTGCACCATTCAGTATGAACAAACACAATTCGTTTTTTCCCGGAGGGTTTTTGGTTTTCTGCAAATGACTCCAAAGGTGTTTTCCATTTTACTTTTTCATAAAGTGCCTGTTGTGTTGAATCATAAAATGCTTTTTCGAAATTGTTCTTAAAATCATCAAATGTCGAACTGCGAAAAGCGTTTTCAAGAACAAACACCAGCATAGGTTCTATTTTTTGTGGTTCGAGATAACCCTGTGCCGACATATTGAAGTTGGCTGCTTTATTCAGAAACAATGTTGAAGGATAAACCATTTTGCCATTCAGCATTTTTACTGCAAACTCATTTGGGTCGCGTTTTTCCTTTCCTGTGGGAGCATATTTCACACCATCAAATTCCACTGTGTCTTTTGTTTCTGCATCAAATTTCACAGGGTAGAAGTTGGCATTGATGTAAGATGCAATACCCGGATTGGAATAGGTGTTTTTCATCATCACCTTACACCAGCCACACCATTCTGTATAAAAATCAATGATTATAGGTTTAGGTACTTCTTTGTAATGTGTCTCCGCCTCTTTCAAAGTCATCCACTTAACCAGCGATTGTGGCTCAGCAGTTGTGTGCATTTCTGTTTGTGCAGAGAGCGACATGCACGACAGAAGAAAGAATATCAACAGAAAATTTTTCATTTGATGAATGTGAATGACAAATATAGGTCATCATCACAGAAACATAACATGTACATTTTATTAAGATTAAAAAACGTGTTGTTAATTACTGATAAAGACCAGTTAGTTTTTCTTGCCTTTAAAAGAAAGTCCTATCCATGTTGCAGCAAGTATCAGCAGTGTCGCAAACGAAACTTTTGCTGCGGTTTTAACGGGTTTGTTTTCATAACGGAATTCAACCTTTGTGTCACCCTGTTTAAGTGGAACACTCATAAACAGATAATCACTTACAAACGGTTTTCGCTCTTGTCCATCAACATAAATTTTCCAGCCGTGATAATATTGCTGCATAAGTGTGAGTAATGTAGCATTATGAACTTCTGTCTGTACCTGAATGATTTCAGGATTAAATTCAGTAAGCTTAAGAGAATTATCACCCGGTTTAATTACAGAAATATCTTTGCGGTTGGAGTCGTTGATAAATACTAATTTTCTGTGTTGCACATCTGCTACAATAATTGAATCATAAAAGAAAATTACAGAGTCGGAATAAAACAACCAGTTGTTTTGCAGCTGTGAGTTGCGCAAACGTTCATCATCAACAAAGCGGATATAGTTTTTAAGCTGAAATGAATTATAACCATCCCATGCAGGTTGTTTTTTGAATAAATTAAGATTGCGCCAAAAGGGTGAAACATATCCTCCCGAATCATTATTCAGAATCATAGGTCTGATATCAGGAAGACGAAAATCTTCAACAGCATTCTGATGTAGTTCTTCTGCTGTTTGTTTTGTTTTATTTTCATTTATAGCAGTGATGGGAATATTAAACTGTGCAGCAATCATTACTTCGGCAATGCCTGCTACGAATAACCATTTTCTTAAATTGGTATCCTGTTTGCTTTTGTACAGCAACAAAAGAAACAAGCCTATGACCAGACACTGAAAAAATCCCTGAAAAACAAATGACTGTTTGAGTGATAAAGCAGTGATAAAAGAATTCCATCCTGTGAATGGAGGAAAATTTCCTGACGATAAAAACAAATAAACAGAAACCGGAAATATAATAATCAGGAATACCACTAATATTTTTCTGACAGTAATAGCATTAAAGTTTGCAGAAAAATAATATCCTGCCATCATCAACACACCAATAATAATGTAAAGACGAAACACTGACGGAAACCGGAACAAATCCATCATCGGCACAAATGAATAAACCAGTTTATGTACGGGAGTATATTTGCCAAAAGCAGTTAGTGCAACAAGCAGTGTTGCAACAAGTAACAGCCATTGCCAGCGCGATTTGGATGAAAACAAAAAGGCAACAAACCCCGCAAAAGCAATCAGCCCAACATAGGTGGACGACATGCTGATGTCAGTATCAAAGAAAGCAAACTCCTTGGCCGATGCCAGTGGGAAGAAAAACGATAGCAACGATTGTGGTGAATATGGCCCGAAGGAAGCTACTTTATAACTTAAACCTTCAGCACGTGCAAGATAATCAGAGCTTTGCCACACACTGTAAAGCAGGGCAGAAGATGCTAGCACCAACAATACAACAGCAACAAAAGAATAAATTAAGAATTGTTTTATCCATGTGGTATTATTTCGTTTTGTAAACAGCAGAATCAGTGTGCATGCAATCAGGATATAGAATAAAATAATTGCAAAAGCCGGATATCCTCCCGACAACAGCAGATAACCGAATAAAGCAAATTGTGCAGCATGTTTTACTCCCGGAGTTTGTGTCAGCTGAATAAAAGAATAAAGCATAAAAGGAATCCAGCAGGCAGCAACTGTAAAGGTGAGGTGTTGTGCATTGCCGATAAATAAACCACAAAACATATAACATACAGCAAGAAAAAAACTCACCTTCTGTTGTATGCCTGCTTTTTGAAGAAACAGCAACATTCCAACACCACCCAGAGCCACGTGCAACATAAATTCCAATTGCACACTGTAAAGAGTGTAAGGCCCAAACAACGAAAACAACCACACCACAGGATACCACACACCACTTTGCGGATCGGCATGCATGGGATAACCAAACTGTTCATAAGGATTCCACAACGGCCAAAAACCATTGCGAAGACACTGTACCACATACATGCGCCACGGATAATACTGATCAATTACATCCCACTTCAGCGTATGACGGAAAAACGATATTTCATAATAACCCAACCAGGCTATGAGGATGAGTATAATGCTATAAAAAAACTGCTTGTTCGCTTTCACTGCGGGCAAACCTGTTTAAGTGGAGGTAAATAAAAAATCAATGACCAAGATAACGTTCTTTAATTATAGCAAAGTGATGACGTTGATGAGCTATAATAAAAAACAACAAATCTCTCACAGTAACTTTATTATTATTTGCTTCACCGGCTCTGTCAAAGTCAGACTCGTCAAGCGAATTAAAAAATGCAATGGACGATTCGCGCACTATCAGATATTCAATGCCTATACTTTGCATAGTACGCGATTTTAAATTTGAAAAAGCCACATAATCGTTTTCTTCAAAACCTGCCAAAGGTGTTTTATCATTGCGTGCAAAACGTAAGGCACGGTAAGTGAGTATGCGCTCTGCATCACATAAATGTCCGACAACTTCTTTCAGCATCCACTTGCCGGGGCCATAAGCAAAATTCTCTTTTTCGGGAGGAACCGAACGCAGAAAAAATTCTATTTCATCAGACGCATTTTGCAAAGCCTGCAACATGTCCACTTCCTTCATATAGCGCAAATAATTACGGTAATATGTAGAAAGATTTTCTGGTAATGGAGGAAGTATCTGCATATTAAAATTTTGCCCTAAAGATAATTGTATAAACAATATCTGTAATTTAGAGGGGATAAAAAATTATTATCATGAACAAAGAAATGCTCATCAACCTTTTGGCGTATAACATTTGGGCCAATGAACGGATAACAAAAGCAGTGTTGCAGGCAGGTAATACTGCTGCTGATTTAGAACAGAAAAGCAGCTTCAGCAGTGTCAGAAAAACGGTTGAACATATTTACAACTCAGGAAAAGTGTGGCAGATGAGGTTGAAGAATGAACCATACAGCGGTCATCCGGAAGGAGGTTACCCCGAAAATCTTGCTGCATTATGTAAATTGTTAATTGATGACAGTGTTGCCTTCAGAGATTTAATTCATTCGATGAAGGAAGAAGTTTTGCAACAGAAAATAACATATAAAAACACCAAGGGAATTGAATTTTCAAACAGCATCCAAGATATAGTTGTGCACTTTGTAAATCATGGAAGCTATCATCGCGGACAACTGGTAACCATGCTGCGCAATGCAGGACACACCACTTTTGAGCAAATGGATTACATTGCTTATGTGAGAAAATAATTTTATTTGCGTTGTTGCAGGTACAAAGCACACAGCTCTTCGAGGGTGCGTTCCAAAGGAGTAAAAGAAAAGTTCAGTGCCTGTGATATTTTCTGATGGCTGTATAAATATTTCTGCTGAGCACTGTAGGTGGTTTCACGGGTGATGAGTGTGGGCTTGCCGCTAAACAGTGATCGCAGTTTTTCCATTCTCCATGCCAAACCGCTTAAAAAAGGTGTTGCATGAAAACGCGGAGGACTCACATTCAGATTTTTTGCAATCGTTTTCAGCAGCCACTCATAGCTTTTGTTTTCTGCACTTACAATAAATCTTTCGGAGTGGATATTACTTTCCATCAAAGCAATCAAACTTCGGCTGACATCTTTTGCATCTACAAACCCCGATACGCCTTTGGTAAAAAACGGCATACCTTCATACACTTTTCGTATAAGCGAAGAAGAATCGTTACGCCAGTTTCCTTCGCCCAGAATAACAGAGGGGTTGATGATAACTGCATTCAATCCTTCGGTAATTCCTCTCCACACTTCGCGCTCTGCTGCATATTTGCTTTCGGCATAGGCGCTGTTTCGCTGTGAGCTGTCCCATAAAGTGTTTTCATCGGTTTGCTGTTCTGAATTTCCACGACCCAGTGTTGCAACGGAACTCACATAAGCCAATCGCACTTCAGGTTTTTCAAGACAAACGTTAACTAAGTTTTCAGTGCCTTCTGCATTTGTTTTAAATAACTCTTTTCGTTTTCCCGGAGCAAAATTTACCAGTGCAGCACAATGATACACATGTGTTATTCCATCTAATGCTTCTTCCAGACTGAAAAAGTCAAGCAAATCACCTTCTGCAAACTGAATAGCTTCGTATAACTTTTCTTCTTTTCTGAATTTATGTTTCAGCAAATCACGGTTTGAATTTTTACGTACCAGCACACGCACCTGCTTACCCTGACGCATGAGGTCGAGTGTAAGTTGTGAACCAAGAAGCCCTGTGGCACCAGTAACTAAATGCATGTGGTCGTTATCAGAAAACAATTAAACAGTTGCTATCACTTTTAGCTCAATAGCAATGGGCGTAGGCAGGCAATTAATTTCCACTGTGGTGCGACAGGGCGGATTCCCGCTGAAATATTCTGCCCACAATTTATTGTAAACCTGAAAATCGTCTTTCATATTGGTAAGAAAAACTGTTACATCAATAATTTTTTCCCAACTGCTGCCGGCATCTTCCAGAATATATTTCACATTGCGAAAAACCGAATGACATTGTTCTGCTATGTCATACGACAAAATGTTGCCCTTGTCATCAAGTGTTACTCCCGGAATTTTTTTTGTACCACGTTCGCGAGGTCCCACACCTGATAAAAAAAGAAGATCGCCAACCCGTCTTGCATGAGGATAAAGTCCCACAGGCTCGGGAGCTTTTCCTGAATCAAATTTTTCTTGTTGCATGATTTATTCCATTTTAACTTTCCAGTCGGTTTCAATATCCCAGTTAGCACGCACCGTGATGGTTTCACCATAGTAATAACATTTTTCCGGCTGAATATTTTTCAGATAATTTCCTGTAGTGAATTTTCCGTTGCCATCAAGGTCTTCAATAAGTTTTACTCTGCACTTTGCAGGTGCTAAATTTTCAAAAAGATAAATTCCGTCAGCAGAAATTATTTTTTCAGCGATGGCATTATCTTTTTCATCAACCAGTTGCAGCACATATCTTCCGTTTTTCAGTCCTTTCAGTTTAATTTTTAAACTTCCGTAATCGGTAAAGGCGGCTGTGGAAATAACAAACTTCACTGTATCATTTGTAGTCTGATAAATATCAGTTAATGCACCCGGCAGAAAGGTAATATCATATTTACTTTTTTCTTTAGAACCGGCATTCAAATAAAACGTCTGCTTAGAAACTGGACTTAGTGAATCAATAAATGCTACAGACTTAATGCTGTCTATGGTAATTTTAATTTTATCAATATTGATGGATGAAAGTGGAACTGAACTTTGAAACCTCCACGGTTCACCCGGTATGCTGTATGTTGGCTGCAAGGTTGTAACCATCAGTTTTTCTGCAATACGTTTTAAATTAACAGGAATGCTTTTGTAAAGAGATATTGTATCTATCACAATGCCCTGATTAATGACTTTGGTTTTTAATGTATCTTGAAGGGTGTCATTAAACCAGAGTATTACTGTGTCGCGTGTCAGATTGTAGTTGGTGTAGAGGATTGAATTTGAAGTTGTATCCAGAGGCTGAATGACTGCCTCAGAAGGTTTGTTAAGTATAATGCGTGCAGATAATGCATTCAAAACTTTGTATTCTTTAACATAAAGATTGGGTTCTTCTTCTTTAAACAACTGCAGATGAATCACACTGCTGTCGCCACCTGCTATTGGTGACGAAAGAAAAGCAACAGGCTCGTCTGCCGAATTATATTTGTAATTATTGTCAGCATCTTTCAGCGCAAAAATTTTGAAAGGACCATGTCCGATATTGTTGATTTTAAAATCTCCTTTATCATCAGTTCGTGTAATAAAGGAAGGCATGGATAAGAAAGGTAATGAATCATCCTGTGCCGTATAAAGCATAACCAACACTCCTTTTTCCGGTTTGTTATTTTCTGCATAGCTCACATTTCCTTTCACTGAAAGAGTGTCCACAAAACTTCCGGTAGAAAACACATACGTATAATCAGAAAGTGCATTTCCCTCATGAAGGTCGCAGATGGCATTGCCGAAGTTGATGGTATAGGTTGACGAGTCTTTGAGTGGAGATTTCAGAGTAACAATCAGTTTTTTTCCTTTCACCGTCATTTCAGGTGCCGGTTTCATTATGGGTGAAATGACAACCTGTTTTTCTTTATCCTTCAACTGAATAAACTCGTTGAAATAAAACACAATTGTTTTTTCTGAGAAATGTGTGGTGAGTGCTGCCGGAGATACTTTCTGCAATTCGGGAGCTTTAGTGTCTTTTGGTCCGCCAGATGGTGCAACTACCGAAGCACAACCACCTATCATGAGCATGGCCAACAACATCAGCGGTTGAAAAAAAACTCTCTGCATAAATTTTAAATCAGCGGATGTCATCAGTTAAAAGCCTTACTGTTTTTTCGAGATAAAAAGCATCCATATCATTAAATGCCGAAAGATTTTCGCTGTCAATATCGAGCACTGCAATCACCTGATTGTCCTTTATCACAGGAACCACAATTTCTGATTTTGAAAGACTGTTGCATGCAATATGTCCCGGAAACAAATCTACATTATCCACTATTAAAGTTTCCTTGTTGACCCAGGCTGTTCCGCAAACACCTTTGCCAAAATCAATGCGCGTGCATGCTACCGGTCCCTGAAAAGGCCCGAGTACAAGTTGTTTTTTGGAGTTGTTTTCTTTTACAAAATAAAATCCTACCCAAAACCATCCGAATGTTTCTTTCAGAGCAGCACAAATGTTGGCAGCATTGGCCATCATATCATCCTCACCCGAAACCAGTGCTTTGAGCTGAGGCAACAATTCTTCATAACGCTCTTTTACGGGAAGAGAAGTGTCTATATAAATTTGTTCTGCCATAATTCGTGTGGCAAATATCCGAATTTCAACGATGGGCTACTGCAACAGACACCACTGAAATTTTGCAACCCTGAACATCTGTAAAAGTATCAGCACAGGAGAGGATGGTAGATCCTGTGGTAATAACATCATCTACAATAAGAATATGTTTTCCTGCATAGGAAGCTTCGTTATCAAGATGAAAAACATCTCTTACATTTTCAAAACGCTCGAATCGCGATTTATGAGTCTGCGTTTCTGTATGTTTTGTACGAATTAAAAGAGCAGGTTGCACAGGTGTCCCCCACACATCAGACATTCCTTTAGCAATAACTTCACTCTGGTTATATTCTCTTTGCAGTAATTTTTTAGGATGTAGCGGTACAGGTACAATTACATCAGCACGTCTGAACTCATCAGCCATCTCCAGTTCCATAGCTACACGCTGGCCAAGCACTACACCAATTTTGCTATTGCCTCTGTACTTGAGTTGGTGCAATAAATGCTGAAGAGACTCACCTTTGTCAAAATAATAAACTGAAGTAGCTGCATGCAGATTAGCTTTACCCCAGAAATTTTTAGCCACCGGATTATCGTGATAAAGGTGATAGTTGGTTTTGGGTAAATGGTGAAGGCAGCGCTGACATATTACAGCCTCGCCACGCAGAAAATTATAACCACAGCCGGGGCAGTTGTCAGGGAAAAACAGGTTAACAAGGTTGGAAATCATAAGCCTGATAGTTAGATCAGAAATATAACTTTTAAACTATGTAATGGTAAAAATATGGATATCATTTGAATGACCCAAGGAATTAGTTCATCCTTTTTGTAAGGATTTTGAAAATAAATCAGTGAACCGGAGAGGGAAGTAAGCAACCCTTAGTACTGTAAATACGTATCAATAGCCGTAATTTTCAATTCAGGTATTGCCTGTTTCATGAAATTATATTATTTTGCACCATTAAAAATTTGCTCACCACAGAATGGAAGACTCTAACAGTGAATATGCCAAAGCCGACAGGAGAGAACAAAACTCTCGCAGGGCATTGGTTTTTGTAGTAATTGCTATTTTATTAGGAGTAAATGGCCTGTTGTTATGGCAGTTTTTTGATAAAAAGAGCCATTTGGAAGAAGTTTCGCGCAGTTTGGAAAGCACTTCAGCTGAACGGGATGCATTGTCAGCAGAATTACAACGTGTAAAAGCCGAGTTTGAAAAAATAAATCAGGAGAATTCCAGTCTGCAATCACAATTGCTGAGTAAGGATGAGGAGATTAAAAGCAAGATGGCTCAGATAAGAAGAATGATTGAATCGGGTGATGCAGCACAACTGAAAGCAGCACGTCAGGAACTTGAACGTCTGAAGTCAATGAATCAGTTATATGTGATGCAATTAGATTCACTGAGAGGAGTAAATGAACAACTTCTTACACAAAACGAATCGCTCAACAATATGATTACCGTTGAAAAGAATAAATCTTCTAATCTGGAAATGGAAAATTCTGTTCTGACAAAACGGGTAGCTGCAGCATCAGTATTGAAAACAACTGCTATCAAATCTGCAGGAGTGAGATATAAAAACAGTGGCAAGGAGATGGAAACCAACAAGGCTTCTTCGGCTCAAAAAATCAAAACTTGCTTTACTATTCTCGAAAACACGGTAACTACTGCGGGTTCAAAAGATGTTTTTGTAAAAATTACCGGACCTGATGGTTCCGTGATGACCAATAATTCCGAAACATTTACCATTGCCGGACAGGCATCACTTTATACAGTAAAAGAATCCTTTGATTACGACAATAAAGAAACTAATATGTGTATTTATTGGGAAAAAGGTTCAGCTTTTGCTCCCGGTAAATATACCATTGAAGTATATTGCGAAGGAAGTATGATTGCAGGCACTTCTGTTGATCTGAAATAACAGGAATACCACTGAAAATATTCTAAGCCTTTACATTTATCAAAGCTGTTAATTCAGTACTGCATTTAGCTTTAGGCAGAACCTCCAATATTTTGCAGAACATTTTTTTAATGCAAACCTTATAGGTAGTTTTATGATTAATGCTTATACAACTCATGTGTATAGATAAGGAGTTTAAAATCTTGCAGCAATAAAGCTTTTTGATGGAGAAGATTTAAAGTAAGCAACTGATTAAACCGGAGGCATTAAGCTTTGCAATTTATAGTTGAAACATCTACCAATAATTAATTTAGTTTGGTTGAAATTACGCTTGCAAGGGGTTAAAGCAAGTTTAAAGGTTAACATACGGACATGAAAAAAGCGGAGCATTTCTACTCCGCTACCCAACCTAAAACCAAAGAATTATTTTCTGTTCTTATTTGGTCATTACAACTAAATATTTTGACGCACTCCAGAATTTTTCAGGATCGGTAATTACGATATCACTGATTTTGTCATTTTCTTTTTCAATTTTATATGAACCAACCGGATGTGTAGTTACCAGCTCTGCTTTTTTGCTGTTTACAGGAATAGTGCTTACCTGAGTATAATCTATACGTGTAAAGTTATCGTCTTTAATAGTTGGAACAACAGTTGCAGATTTACCCATACCAAGTAGTCCGCCTTTTTTGGAAAGAACTTGTTTGTCGCGCAATTTTTTGTAGTTACCAACAGTATAGTAAGCAGTGTGAATTTTGTTGGTTTGTTCAGCAATAGTAGTAGCCTGATTTTGATTCATTGTTGAAACAGAGTCAAAGCTCGTTTTTAAAGAAGTAAGCTCTACATTCAGGTTTCCTAATTTTTCATTCAGTGCCACCAGTTCCTGTTCTTTCTGTGTCAGTTGCTCCTGAAGAGATTGTACCATTTTCTTAAACTTTGCAGCATGTGCATTTGCACCACCGAGTTTTTTAGAAAGCTCTTCAATTTTAGCTTTATTTTCTGACATCATACGGTTGATCTCTTCAATCTGCGCATTCAGTCTTTCGCGTGATGAACGTGCTCCTTCAGGATTACGGTCAGCGGCCATTGCAACTGCATTTTGCTTTTCAGTGATTTTGCCAAGGTTGTTTTCAACTTCAGTAAGCGTACTTACAAACTCATCAATAGTTTGTGTTCCAGCATTATTTAAAGCCATTAGCGAATCACGTTCTTTTGCTAACTGTGCAGCCTGTTCTTTGTAGTTTTCGCATCCGAATAAAGTCATTCCTATTACCGGCAGCGCTATTAAAATTAACTTTTTCATTTTGATTGAAATTTGAAATTTGTACGGTTAAAGACTATACAACAACGTGCCAAAGCAAACAATCAGAGTCTGTTCCCTTCGTTATTAACATGCCAATATTTTACATATCAGTAGTTTGCAAAGTTTTACACCATTCCCTTCTAAAAGCATTTTCAGAAAGTATTTGTTTCAAAATGGGAAAAATATTTTCTGAATGACACAAAACAGGGTTGTATTTTTGATTCCGATATGCAAAAAAGATTTTACATAGTACTGTTGATGATAGTAGCTCTGGCAGCAGCGGTTTTTCTGACCTGGTACAATTTCCGCAATACAACAGCCCTAAGCCATACAATAGAAAATCTGCAGAAGCCTGATACTCGTATTTCAGATTTAAACCTGCTTGTGCTGAATGTAAATAATGCAGAAAGTGATGTACGTTCATTTGCTATCACGCGTAATAAAGACTATCTGACCGGTTATTATAACATGGTTTCGGCTTCCGACTCACAGATGATTCATCTCAAATCTCTTTTTACCGGTTATGAGAAAGAGTTCGATGACATTTCAAAATCAGTTAAAATGAAATTTGAATTGTATGACGAACTGATTGACCTTCGGTACCGGCAACTCATTAATGAGGCAATGAGTAAAATTTCAGGCAATGTAAAAGATATTGTCATTCCTGCCGACAGTGATTCTGTTGCAGCAACAAAACAGGGTTTTTTCAAACGGTTGTTTTCTTCAGGCAAACGAATGAGGGAGCTGGAAGAGAAAGCTATTCTACTGGATTCGCTCAACGAATTACAAACTCAAAAACTCAGCAGTATTAAGAAAACAGTTACTGCAGCGCAGGAAAATGAAGTTAAACAGATTTCTATTCTCAGCGAAAAAGAGTTGCATTTGTTGGAGCAGGATAAAGTCCTGAAAGAACAATTGCAGGAACAGGTGAATAACCTCGAAGGAAAAATAAGAATCAACAACGAAATACAATCACAAAAAGTTGTTTACGATTCGCGGCAACAGATGCAAACCGTGATGGCAGTTACGCTGTTTGCTTCGGTATTTATTTTGCTGCTGTCTATTATAATTCTCACAGGAATAAGTCGTGCCAACCGCTATAAAACCGAACTTGAAAAAGCTAAAGCAAAATCAGAACAGTTAGCGAAGTTTAAAGAAGATTTTCTGGCAAGCATGAGTCATGAAATACGTACTCCGCTAAGCGCTATCACCGGATTTACCAAGCGACTGCTGAATACTTCAGCCACAACAGAGCAAAAACAATATATCAGAACTATAGATATGGCAGGCGATCATCTGCTGAATATTGTGAATGATGTATTGGATTTGTCGCGTATTGAAACAGGCAAACTTCAGTTAAAGAACGAAAACTTTTCTGTTGCTGCATTAGTGAATGATGTGTATTCCATGTTAGCGCAAAAAGCCTCAGAAAAACATATAAATTTTACTGCTGACACTACTGCGGTAATACGTGATGTGGTGGAGGGCGACCCATTACGCCTTCGACAGATATTGATTAACATTGTTGCCAATGCCATCAAATTTACCAATGAAGGCACAGTGCATTTGCAGGTGTTTAAATCTGAACAGAACAAGTACTCGTTTAAAGTTTCAGATACAGGCATCGGCATTCCGGAAGAAAAACTGCAACGAATTTTTAATCCGTATGAACAAGCCGACAACATTGAAAAAAATTATGGAGGTACAGGACTTGGATTAGCTATTACAGGAAAAATTGTTGAATTGCTTTACGGTGATATTGCCATTGAAAGCCGCTTGCAGAAAGGTACTGTAATTACAGTTACCATACCCTATCGTCAGGTGGAAACTGCTGACGTGCATACAACCATTGGCGAACAAGAAGAGAAATATTTGCTGAACGAAAATATTTTAATTGCAGAAGATGATGACCTGAACCGCGAACTGGCAATAGCATCATTGAAAGAGGCAGGTGCCGATGTAATTACTGCGCATAACGGAAAGGAAGCGATAGAAAAGATTTTACTGAACAACCCTGTTGCTGTGCTGATGGATGTGCAAATGCCTGAAATGAATGGCAGACAAGCTGTAATGTTTATCCGTGAACACATCAGCAAAACACTTCCTGTGATAGGCATAACAGCAAATATGATGAATGATGCACGCCAGGAATGTGCAGATGCAGGAATGAATGAAGTGCTTTTAAAACCATTCGACACCAAACAGCTTGCAACCATTCTGAATCCACTTATCGAAAGGCATAAAGAACAGTCTGCAATCGTAACGGATGTTTTTAGTTTCAACCTGGGCAGTTTGTACAAAACCTCCAACGGCAAAAGTGACTTTGTTATAAAAATGCTTAAAATATTTGTCAGCAGCAATACCAAGTTACTCGATAACACACTTCGTTTTACTGAAGAAGAAAACTATGCAGAGGCGGCAGCGCATTTGCATCGCATGATTCCATCATTCAGGCAGCTGGAGCTTGACCACTTCACAAAAATTTTTAAAAACCTTGAATGGTTGTTGCTTGAAGGGCAGGATAAGAAAGCTACTCTTGCTGTATTGAACGATTGCAAGATTATGTTTGATAAATTGATTGTAGTAATCGAACAAAAAATAACTTCATTGGAAGCGGCAGTGTGAATTTAGCACTTTGAATTATTACACAATAAAAAGTTGTAATCGGATCACACCAACACTGCCGGAAATTTTTCTTTTAACCATGATGCATAATGAATCAATCCCTGAGCATCATCATCGGCATGTGTGGCAGAGGAGATATTCTTTACCTTCGATAACAGTGATTTATTCTTCTTAGGATTTTCTTCCGTCATCAGATTAAGAATTTCTGCCATAATTTTTTCGGATTCGTTTGTAGGGTAGGTGAGCTCTTTAGCATAGTCTTTCCTGAACTGTTTGTGTTTGTATTTAAATGTGTCAATATCATTCAGCTCATAACGTATCATCAGTTCAGTAACGGCAATTCGCAAACGCAGTGCACTGTCAGCCTCTTTGAATTCAGGTAAAAGTTGCAGTCTGGAAAGATAACGTGCTGCTTTATTGAACTCTTTCAGATCGAACCATGCCAACGACATATTGAGTAAAATAAACTGACGGTGGAAAGGGTTTGAATTTATCTTCGGATTCTTGTCCATTTCTGTCAGCACTTCCAACTCTTTTCGCTTATTTGTGCGGGAGTAGTTGATGACAAGCGTGTTATAATAGTAAAACAAATATTTATCATAAAGCATATTTCCAAACTCTTTCATGGCAGTGTGCAACTCATCTGCATACTCGAGCGACAGTTTTTGTTTGCCGTTTTTGTAAAGTGAGTTGACAAGATAAATCAACATCTGCAGTTTGGTTTCATGATTGTTTTTGTTGAACAGTTTCTCATCTCTGAAAGAATGATAGGTTTTAAGCAGATAATTTTCAAGAAGGGCATACTGATGCGACTGCAACAAAACCTGACTTACACCCTGATACATTTTGAAACGAAACAAAGGACTTGATGAAAGTGATTTATCATCAAAATCGTCAATGGTTTTTTGGAGCAGTTGAATAACAGAGCTGTCAGTGGTGCCAAGATTTTGAGTTACTTTAAGACGGTAAATTACTGCAGCCAGAATGTCGTCCATGGTTCGCATACGGCTCAGGTTCATCAGATTTTCTTTTCGCTTTAAAATATATTCCTCAGGATTTATTGAAACCTGTTCTCTGGCAAGTTTGATAAACTCACCATAGATGATGTCTAACAACTCAAGGTTTTCAATAGATTTTGCTTTCTGTTCAGCTTTACGCAGAAAATAATGTGCAGGCTTCAGTGCGTTTTTATTCAGATAAAATTTTACGAGTGCCAGCAAACGGAAAATATAAACCACAGGCTCATCATCAAAATGCTGAAGCGTGAGGCTTTTGTTGACTTCACGCATGAGTCTGTTTTTTAATCTGTAAAAAGAATTCTTTTCATTGTCGTCATAAAGTCGCCTGAAAATTTTTTCATCATCATAGTTGTCGCTACTCTTGCGTATGTAGTCAAACAATACGACATCTTTTCGCTCGTCTTCAGTTTCAATACGGCTTAGATACATTTTGAAAAAACGTACCTGCTCTTTATTCAGCCCACAAATAATCTGATTGAGGATATCCATTTTATTGCTTTTAAACGGGTAAGAAAAATCAAAAATAATAAATAATGATAACAGAACATTTTATACTTTTAATTAGTCATTAAAAACGTAAGAACAGAGCAATGAAAAAACTTCTGCTATCAATCATCACAGTGCTGTTGCTGGCTGCAGGCGCATCAGCGCAGAGCGATTCATTAGGCGTGGTGGCTATCTCCGCAGACTATCCTCAGTGTCCGGATACAGCTTACAGCAATCAAGCCTATCTGAATATTCAGTTTACGATTCATAACTACGACTCGATAAACGCTTTTATCGGTACGTTATTTATCTACTTGCAGACAGACACGGTGTTTCCTCCCGATACAATCTCACTTAATGCGGGGGCTACTTTCACTATATTACCCAACAGCGATTTGACCGTTGCTGTTCAGTCAGCTTATTTTTTCAGTCCTGTAAATTATAAACTCGGAAGCAATGTAATTGTGGTGTGGCCTGTTGGTGGTCAGGGAACAGGAACCATTAAATACAATCCTTATTACACCTGTGTATTTTTTCAGATATCATCAGGAGTAAATGAAGAACCCGAAAGTGCAATTTCCATCACACCCAATCCTGCCCAGGAATTTTTAGAGATAAAAACCCCATCAAATAATTACGTTAAGGACGTAAGAATTTTAGATGCAGCAGGACGGCTGGTTGTGGATAAAAAAGGCGATGCCAGCTCAGTTATTCCAATAGAAAAACTCAACAAAGGCGTCTATATTCTTCAACTGCAGCTGATGGACGATAAGTTGATTTATCGCAGATTTGTTAAACAGTAATCGCCCAAGAACCTCTATTTTTGAAGCATATAAAACAATATGCTTTATTTAGTTCCCACACCGGTTGGCAATCTTGAAGACATCACCCTTCGTGCATTATCCGTATTGAAGATGGCAGATATCATTCTTGCAGAGGATACACGAAATGCTTCTGTATTGCTTCGCCATTTTGGAATAGATAAAAAAGTATATGCCCATCATCAGCACAACGAGCATGCTGCAGTTGCTGAAATTATACGCTGGCTACAGGAGGGGAAAAACATTGCACTCATTAGCGATGCAGGAACGCCCGGAATTTCTGATCCGGGATTTTTGCTCACCCGTGCCTGTATTGAAAATGAATTAGAGATTACCTGTCTGCCCGGCCCAACGGCTTTTGTTCCTGCACTGGTAATGTCGGGTATTCCCTGCAACAGTTTTGTTTTTGAAGGTTTTATTCTTGTGAAAAAAGGGCGACAGACAAAGTTGAAAATGCTGAGTACTGAAACACGTACCATGGTGTTTTACGAGTCGCCACATAAGCTGATAAAAACACTTGAAGATTTTATTTCAACTTTCGGAGCGGAGAGAAAAGCCTGTGTGGTGAGAGAAATTTCAAAAATTTACGAAGAGAAAAAGCGAGGTAACCTGAGCGAACTGCATCAATATTACAGTGCTCATCCTCCTAAGGGTGAGATTGTGATTGTAGTGGAAGGTTTTTCGGAATAGCTTCAAAACGATAACCTTTTTCTGAAAGTTGTTTGAGTACCATCGGAAGTGTGGCTGACATATTTTTGAAAGCTTTAATGCTGTCGTGAAAAACAACAATGGAACCAGCATCCACATTCTGTAAAACATTTTCTGCACACTGTTCGGGAGAAATATCCTGTTTAAAATCATAACTCAACACATCCCACATAATAATGTGCATGTTGTTTTTTAAGCTGTGTATCTGACTGCTTCTTATTCTTCCGTAAGGTGGTCTGAACAATGTTGAGTCAACAAGCGTTCTGCATTGTTCTATATTGTCAAGATATTCCGTCAGTGATGTTTTCCAGCCGTTGAGGTGATTGTAGGTGTGATTTCCGGTAGTGTGTCCTTCCTGCAAAATGCGTTCATACAATCCGGGATTAGTTGCAACATTTTTACCAAGGCAAAAAAACGTTGCCTTCGCATTAAATAGCTTCAGTGTGTCCAAAACAAAAGGTGTTGCTTCAGGAATAGGACCGTCATCAAATGTCAGGTAAACAACTTTTTCTGCAGCTGGCAATTTCCATATCAAACTGGGATATAGCTTTCGAAGCAATAAAGGAGGATGTACCAACGGAGTTGACAAGTGCGAAAAGATAAATATCAAAAATAGAAAATGAACTGACATGGAATTATTGTTACAACCGAAAAAACACAAATCCATTTAACTGAACACCGGAATAACAGATGTTTTTGTTTTCTTTGGCACATGTCATTTCAGTCAGCACTTATAAAGTGGTATCAGAAAAATAAACGCGACCTTCCTTTTCGTGAAACAAAAGATGCTTATAAAATATGGCTGAGCGAAATTATTCTGCAGCAGACACGCGTGGAGCAGGGGCTGCCATACTATTATAAATTTACTGAACAATATCCTGATGTTTATTCTCTTGCTGCAGCGTCAGAAGGCGAAGTGCTGAAGTTATGGCAGGGATTGGGATATTATTCCAGAGGCAGAAATCTGCTTGCTACTGCACGTGAAGTGGCAGAGAAATACGATGGTGTTTTTCCGAAGCAATATAGTGAGTTGATAAAACTTAAAGGGATAGGGCCATATACTGCTGCTGCCATTGCATCTTTTGTATTCAATCAGCCGGTGTTTGTTGTAGATGGAAATGTGAACCGTGTGTTGGCACGAATGTTTGAAGTGAAACAGGCAGTAAATTCCACTGAAGGGAAAAAAATATTGGAGCAAATTGCAAATGAATGTGGAGACAGGAAACGACCTGCATTATATAATTATGCAATGATGGAATTGGGTGCGCTGGTGTGTACGCCTGCAAACCCTGCATGTCATCAGTGTCCGCTGCAGCCATATTGCATGGCTTATGCGCATCAAACACAAAAATCATTTCCTGTTAAAGAACAAAAAAAGAAAATTAAGCAACGCTGGTTTTATTATCTGATGCTGAAACATGACGATAAAATTTACATTCAGCAACGCAGAGAGAACGACATCTGGAAAAATCTTTATGAGTTTCCTCTGATAGAAACGAAAGAAAAAATTTCAGATAAACAACTTCAAAAAGAGCTGAAGGAAATAGGGATTCGTGATTACACCATTTCAAAAACATACTCTCATCAGCTGACACACCGTAAAATAGAAGCACATTTTATTGTAAGTGTTCTTAAGCGTAAATTAAAGAAAGCGGAAGAAGAAAAACTTTACAAAGTGACAATAAAGGAGTTTCAGAAAAAATATGCACACCCGCGACTCATTGAAAAATTTTTGACTGATTATCTGAAAAGCAATCAGTAGGAATTATTTGTTTTCATTCCAGTAATAACTGTCAGGATAAATCCTTTTGCCAAAAACAGCAGTGCCCACGCGCACAATGGTTGCACCTTCTTCAATAGCTGTTTCAAGATCGCCACTCATGCCCATCGAAAGTTCTTTCATTTCCACATGAGGAATTTTTAATGCGACAATCTGCTGCTGAATATTTTTAAGTAATCTGAAACAGCTTCGTACTTTTTCAGTTTCAGCACTGAAAAGGCCTATTGTCATCAGCCCTTTAATTTTTAATGTTTCAAGTTGCGAAACCTGTTTGGTAAGTTCTATAGCATCATCAGGACCTGCTCCGAACTTACTCTCTTCATTTGAAGTATTCACCTGTATCAACACTTCCATTGTTTTGTTTTCAGAAAGAAGCCGCTGATGTAATTTTTGTGCGAGCTCAATGCGGTCAATTGTTTCAATGCAGGTAACGCCATATCTTATGACATCCTTAATTTTATTGCTTTGAAGATGTCCGATAAAATGTTTTGTATGCGGAATACTTTTCAGGGCTTCGTACTTTTCTTTTACTTCCTGCACTTTGTTTTCACCAATCATGTTATATCCTGCTTCCATAGCTTTGATAATGCGTTCAGGTGTTACCGTTTTTGTTGCAAGAAGCAATCTTACTTCCGATCGTTCGCGGTGTGATTTGCTGCAAGCTGCTTCAATACGGCTGTTGATGACCTGAAGGTTATGAAGTATATCGTCCATTGAAAAACAGAATCAATTTTGTTAGTTTAATTTATTTGAGTTTCTGCAACACTTCCAGCAACACGACTGCCTGATTGAATTGTGTGTCTTTGGCAGAATACAATAAGGTTACTTTTTTCTTCTGTGAAAGTTCGTGAATTTTTTTAAGCTCTGCAGTTTGTGTTTTGAGTTCTTCTTTATATCGTTTCTTAAACTCAGGAAATTTTTCAGGTTCGTGATTGAACCATTTTCTCAGTTCAGTTGAAGGAGCTATTTCCTTTATCCATTCATCAATTTCAGCAGAGGCTTTACTGATACCACGGGGCCACAGTCTGTCAACCAATATTCGGTAGCCATCTTCCTTCTCAGGTTTTTCATATACACGTTTAATTTTCATAAATTCTATTTTTATTCAGAATGAAAATTTACTTTATTATCTTTCTTCTGTTCAAAACAGTTGATAAAGAAAATTGTTGCAGCTAACTTTTTATTTTAAATAACAGCTATAAAAAAACGGGCAAGCCTTTTCAGTTGCTTGCCCGTCATGAAAATTTTGCTTTTTATCGCAGCGCAAAATTATTCAACAATAAATTTACCTTGCATCATAGCATAGTGTCCCGGGAAAGTACACAGGTAATCATATGTACCTTTTTCAGGAGCAGTAAATTCGATTTCTGTTGTTTCGCCACCACCGATAAGTTTTGTATGAGCAAGAATATCATCTGACAGATCTGCCGGAATATACTCACTGTCTTTTGCTTTAAGAGCAGCCTGAGCAAACTCAGCCAAGTCAACACCAGAAGCTAACAAAACAAAGTTATGGCCCATTCCTGACACCGGCAATTTACCTGTGTGGTGCAGTGTTAGTTTCACTGTTTGTCCCGCTTTAACTTTAATTTCTGTAATGTCATACTTCATATCATCACCTGCGTTAAGAGTAACTACAGCAGGCTCAGCAGGGGCAGGAGCAGGAGCTGCTTCAGGAGTAGTTGTTTCGGCAGGAGCAGCAGGTTCGGTGCTTTTTTGCTCGGTTGATGAACTACAGGCAGCTAAAAACATAGCTGCAGATGCAAAAACTAAAATTGATTTTTTCATTTTTAATTGAATTTTTAATTTGTTATAAATTGATTTTGATTAAACTGTTGCTAATTTTTCCTCCATTGAAATTGCTTTTGGGAATAAGATGTTATTTTCCAAATGAATGTGCAAATGTAAGTCTTCTTCGAATTCTTTTAACATCGAATAAGTTACTCTGTATGTATTACATGCATCTGCAGGAGGGTTATAGTTGTTGGTAAGAGAGGAAATTTTACGAAAACGCTCTCCTTCACCATCATGGTCGTGCATCATAGCTTTAATGGGGTTTTGCACCGATCCGAATGGCGCCTGAACAGAAGTTCCGTTTTGTTCTGCCTGAACCATTCTGCGAATGAAGGGGAACAGCATAAGCTCTTCTTTTTTCATGTGCATTGCCAGTTCTCCAACGCTCTCGTTAAAAAGTTTTCCTGTTTCAATCAGCTCAGGATGTCTGTCACCATGCACACGAATTACTTTATCAAGAAATGGTTTTATTTCCTGCGAACGGGATTCAACATAGCGATGATGTTTTTTCTCAATGTAATCAGCCAGCAAGTCGAGTGGCCAGGAGTTAAAGTCAACAGACGATGCATTGTTCGTAGTTATTGCCTGCTCCAGTTGCTGTATCAGTTCATTGCTGTCAATTTTCTTTTTCTCACAGGCGTCTGCAATACTTCTGTTGCCATTGCAGCAAAAGTCTATGTTGTGTTTTTTAAAAACAGAAGCGGTGCGATAATCATTGGCAACCAACTCTCCTATGATACTTTCTTTTGAAATACTCATTGGTACGATATTTATAAATTAACTTTTTTGTGCTATCAGAACAATTGAATTGATGTGTTTTTGATGTTTTCTGAATGATTTTCTCATCTCTGTAATGCGTTTACGTGCAGATGAGTTCACCAGAATGTTGTAACCAATCTTCAGTGTTCTGAAAAATCCTTCATCATCCAGAATACGTTTAGTCTCGAGCAACAACATTTCATTGGTATAAATTTTTCTGACTGTGAAACCTTCTTTCTCGAGTAAACTTTTCCATTCCTGCTCTGTCAGTGGGCGGGCATTTACTTTTATGGTAACTGCCAGGTCTCTCTGAATTTCACTTTTAAGATTTTCATTCACATCCTTCAACCCTAATTCATGTATGGCATACAGGCCTCCTTTTTTAAGAATGCGGTATGCTTCTTTTATGATTTCGGATTTGCGATGGTCGGCATGCATAGTAAGCATGGCTTCACCCCAAACTTTATCTTTAGAATTACTTTCAATACTGGTATTTCCTGCATTGCCAAGAACAAACTGAATATTTTGTCCTTTTACTTTTTGTTTTAATGATTTGATTGCATCTTCATCAGCATCCACACCGGTATAAGAATGCGGATGATCTTTTAATGCAAGTGTAGCTGTGTAACCTAACCCAGGTGCAAATTCCACCACATCATCATCAGAAGAAATATGTAATTCAGAAACTAATTTTTGAGTAAGCTCCTTACCTCCGGGACGTAAAACTCTTTTTCCCATTCTTGCAAGAATCCAGTGTCCCTGTGCTTTTTCAAAATCTTTAACTTCCATGATATTATATTTAATTGTTTTTACTCTTCTCCCCAACGGGCTATTTCATCATGGGTATATAGTTTCGGGAAAAATTTACGTTGCTGATATTTCGGATGCAGATATTTTTTCCATTCGCTGCCACCGGTTGCTGCTTTGTTTTCGCCTTTGCTGTCTAAGTAATGCTGAGCAGTTTCCAAATGCACAATAGGCCACTTCACATTGTACATGATATCAAACTCTTTAAGCTTTGATATAAATTCTTTTGAAGGATTCTGAAACTTTTTGATTTTTTCTTCCAGCGTATTTCCTTTTACTTTTTTGGCTAACTCAATAAAACTGTTCAAATATTTTTCTTCGAACAAACGAAGGGTAAGAGATTTTTTACCTGTTTTTCTGTCGGTACCTGCATCTTTCCAGTAGATGTTTTCAAAATAATCTTCAACTGTTGGATTTGCAGGAAGGCGTTTTTTACCTTCTTCGTTAATGAGGTTTTCAAGCGGTGTGCAATAAATTTCGAGATAACGGAAGGTGGCCGACTGAAAACCACTTGCAGGAGCAAGCGTACTGCGGAAAGTATTATAGTCGTCATAGTTCATTCCGAATTTCATCACATCAAATGAGGTAATGAGCATGGAAGTATAACGGTTGAGGCGGTTGAGTTTATCCATCCATATTTCTTCTTTCAGGTCTTCGAAAACAAGCTGCTGCAGTTCGTGCACCATCATTTTCAACACCAATTCAGTAACCTGATGATACATCACAAAGATGGCTTCGTCTTTAAAATCCGTTCTGGTTTTTTGCAGGGTAAACAGTGTGTCCACCTGAATATAATCCCAGTAAGTGATGGGTTTTGCCTGAAGCAATCCTTTCAGATAGGTTTCAGAATTTTCGCCAAGCTGCTGATATTTTCCATCAATGTCGTTTAAGATTTTTTCTTTACTCATAATTTTTAACAGGTTTGAAGTGTGAGATGCCAAATATAAACAAACAGGTTGCCTTTATAACTTCGGAACCTGCGAAATAAATATGCAGATAAGAAGGAGGAACAGTAGTTCCGTCAATCTGAAGTTGTGCTCTTGCATCCATTGCAGGCAGCAACCAGAATGTCTGTATGATTACAATAAAAAACGGAATCAGAAATGTTGCATACCCAATAACGAAAATATTTTCGCGTGCATACAACAAACTGATTAAAATAAACAGTACAAGCGCCCACTCAACCTTGTTGAGTGCAACAAACACCAACCTGCCAACACCGAGTCCAAGAGGAATGGTGATGCCGGGAGCCAGAAACTTAAGCCATGACTCCATAAAACTTATTGCACTGACAAAACCTATCCATATAAAAACGGCAACTACCACTTGCGGATGTTTAATTATTTTCATTGCAGCGGTGTTGAAGCGTTGTTTTTGTAATACTGTATTTTCATCAGAAACATTTCTGCCATTCTGTTGCCCTGCCATTTGGCGCGGGTTGCTTTTTCGCCACTGAAAAAATGATCAACTGTTTCGTTGAATAAAGACACCCAACGGTCGAAGTGAAGTTTTTCTACAGGAAGCTGCGCATGCGGTACAAATGGAGCACCAAAATAAGTGTGTTCGTCAAACAAAACAGTTTGCCAGAAACGATACATTTTTTCGAGATGTTGCGGCCACCGGTCCTGAATGACATTGTTAAAAATATCTTTCAGCAAATCATCTTCACGTATTTTGCCGTAAAAAGTATCTACCAGAATTCTGATATCGTCAATGGATGTTATGTCTTTGAGCTCACTCATTTAAAAAAGGGATATACCCGGTTTATTCTGAGAATTATTTTTTCCAGTAATTATTGGCAACTGCAATGGTTTGAAACTCGAGAGCCACCACATTTGCAGAAGCAATCAGTTGTGCTGTGTCATTAGCATAATCGCTGCGGAGTTGTTTTCTAATTTCCGGATCGGTTTGAATAGCAGCTATAGATTTTCTTGCCATTTTAATAGCTAACTCACGTCCTTCCTGCGGTGTTGCTGTAATTAATGATGGTAACCAGATTTCTTTATTCTCCATATTTTTTATCTTAATTATACTGCTTTTTACTTTTATTAATTTTTATCTTATTAGTGAACAAAATACCAAGAAGTGAGTTTTGCTTCGTTATCTGATCAGCACTGTCTTTCCTTCGTGCAATCCTTTGGCAAGGTCATAAACAGTAGTTTTTGTAAGCATATCTTTAATTCCCGCTCTCACTTTACTGAACTTGTCATGCATGGGGCAGGGTTTTGATTCATTACATTCGCTGAGGCCTAATCCGCAACCATTGTAAATATTATCGCCATCAATAATCTTTACAATATCACTCATTCTTATCTGCCGCATTTGTTTCACCGACATATCAAAGCCACCTGTAGGGCCGGTATATGAATTAACAATATTATACTTGGTAAGTGTACCTAAAACTTTTGCAGTGAAAGCTCCGGGAGATCCGGAGTTTATTGCCACATCACCAATTTTTGCCCTTTGCCCTTGCAGCGACTGAGTGGCTATGTAAATAATTGCTTTAATTCCGTGCTCACATGCTTTTGAAAACATAAACTTTACTTTGGGGTTGCAAAGGTAAGACCTGTTTTATTTAGGACAAATTTATCTTAAATATTTTTTGACTTTAATTGCAGGCGACATTACGCATGAATAATGAAGGGTTTGTGTCAAAACAAAGACAAAAAGCACCGGATAAGAAGGTTTTTCAGAGAGAAAAGTGATGTATCATCATTTCACCTTGCAAAATGCGCAGTTTCTTAAGCAATTTCAAAAAAAATCAGCTTATGAAAAAATGACAAAAATCATGTAAATGGTGGGGAGAAAAAAGCGGATCCGTAATCTCACCCCTCCTCTTTTACATCAGTTTTTGAAGCAACTCTTCCTTGCCGATGAATCCTTTGTTGGACCAGGTAAGGGTGTTGTTTTTGTAAAGTTGCAAAACAGGTATGGCATCAATATTAAGTTCCTTGCACAGCTCCATATTTTTATCGGTGTTGATGCGAACCAGCACTACCTTGTCGGCCATGCTATTTGAAATTTCATTCAGAAAAGGTTCCATCTTTTTACAGGGAGCACACCAGTCAGCATAAAAATCTACCAGCACCATTTTGTCGGATTGGGTGAGCTGCTTAAACTCATCCATTGTCATTCCTGCAGTTTGTGGTTTTTCGGAAGTGGTAACAGGAAGGTTGCTTGCATTCCATTTGATGATGCCGCCATCCATCTGATAAACGGACGTGAATCCTTCAGTACGCATTTGTTTTGCTGCTGAGGCACTGCGTGCACCACTGAGACAGTAAACAAAAACGGGTTTTGTTTTATCAAGTTTAGAAATTTCTGTTTCAAAATTATTTCCGTTCCAGTCAATGTTGATGGCGTTTTGCAAGTGGCCACTTTCAAACTCTTCAGGAGTGCGTACATCTATAATCTGAGCATCAGAAAAATCTTTCAGCTTTTCTGAAAATTCTACAGGCGAAAGATCATTGCTTGCTGTGCCATTTGTTGTATTTTGATTGCATCCTGCAGCTAAAAAAGCAAATGCTATTATAAGAGTTAAAAAATTCTTCATTGTATTATTGATGTTGTTGTATTAATTGTTCGAGGTAGTTTGCAGGAACCACACCTGCTTGTCTCCATTTTACTTCTCTGTTTTTAAAAAGTATAAGTGTGGGCACACCCTGAATGTTGTAAGCAGACGCCACCAGTGGATTTTTGTCCACATCAATTTTGATGATGGTGGCTTTGTCACCAACTTTTTGCTTCAACTCTTCAAGTACAGGTTTCATCATTTTGCAGGGGCCGCACCACTCAGCAAAAAAATCTACCAGCACAGGTTTGTCCTGAGCTATAATTTCTGAAAATGTTTTTTGTTTTGTTGCTTCCATTATTTGGTTTGTTCTGTATTTTCATTTGTTAAAGATGAGCCTGCATCAGAAGTACAACTTCCGCCATAACAATTTCCTGAAGCACAGCCAAAGGCAAACA
Organism: Bacteroidota bacterium; assembly: GCA_019136655.1. Taxonomy (GTDB): domain Bacteria; phylum Bacteroidota; class Bacteroidia; order AKYH767-A; family OLB10; genus OLB10. The sequence continues at coordinate 26,938 of JAGVTU010000003.1, read as the reverse complement.
GCCCCATAGCTGCAAAGTAACCTCCCGGCAATACGCCTATCCACTCACGGTTGATGACAGACTGTATTACAATTGCTCCGCCTATGAGCACATAAAGTACTCTTTGCATATTCCACCCTGTAAGCAACCGTTGTTTCATTTACGAAATTTTATTTTGTAAGCTCATCCATCCGCCACCGTTATACACTTCACTAAATCCTTTTGATTTGAGAATACTTTTTGCCGAAGCACTGCGCATACCCGAGGCACAACAGGTGATGACGGGTTTATCTTTTTTAATCTTTGAAAGATTGTTTGAAAGATTCTGAAGCGGAATGTTCACAGAGCCTTTGATGTGTCCTCCCTGAAATTCCTGTTTGGTGCGCACATCAATTATCTGTGCTCCGCTTTGTACAAGTTCTTTATAATCTGTTTTCGGACCTATTCCAAAAATGTTTTTAATCAATTGTATCATTTATTATCCGTTTTCGTTTATCATATAGTTTACATCGAACCAACTTCCACCGTTTTCGCAATCAACACCTGTGCTGCGCAGATAAGCAGTTGCCTGTCCGCTTCGGTTGCCACTGGCGCAACAAAGAACAATCGGTTGTTTCATTTGTTTTATTTCTTCGAGGCGATCAGTTATTTCATTTAATGGGATATTGATACTCCCTGCCACATTTCCTCCCATAAACTCTGCGGGAGTGCGTACATCAATTATTGTTTTATCGTTTTTCATTTTCAGATTGTGTATTATTTGAATCTTCTTTTTTGAATGATGATAACAGCAATGCTCCCATTACTGCACCATACACTGTGCTGTTGAACGGATTGGAAGTGATAGCGCAGGTTCCTGTTTTGCATCCAACATAATAGTAGTAAGCATAACCTGCCAGACTACCCAAAACCACTCCAAGCAGCAAAAGTTTATATTTTAAAATAAATTGCATCAGTTTACAGGAGCGATATGTTTTTCCTGATTATTAAAAATTTCTTTTCCGTTATAAATCACTTCCCAGGTTACGGGCATAATTTTCTTAAGCATACTGCTTACACCGCAAATTTTTTCCTGCGACATCATCACTGCATCCAGTGCTGCCTGTTCATCTTCTGCATTGCCTTTCATTTCGTAAATGATATGTGCAGCAACATATTCAATAGGTTGTTGTTTGCTGATTTCGCCACTTACTTTCAGGTTCAGGTCGGTTAACTGTTTACCCTGTTTGCGCAACAGTGCAATAACGTCCATACCTGTGCAGCCTGATAATGCTGTAAGTACAAATGGTTTTGGAATAGGACCCTGATCTTCTCCGCCTACACGCTCAGGTGCATCCATTATGATGGTATGTCCGTTGACCAATGCATTGAACTGCATTTTACCCATCCACTGTGATTCAATTTCGTGTTTCATAATCCGATGTATTGAAGTTTAAAATAACAGTACAAAGGTGAACAGAAAAAAACTTTCAGGTAGTGACTTTAGTCACAGTAAGCCAAAAAACAGAAATTTAAAAAGCCTGCAGCAATTTAATCTGATTGCGGTAAAGCAGCAGTTTGTTATCGTTTTCCAACTTTTTCAGCAAACGCGAAATAACTTCGCGTGATGAGGCAAGCTCTCTCGCTATCTCCTCATGCGAAAGGTTGATGAGGGCAGAGCCTGTAGCTCTTGATTTTTCTTTGAGATAGTTAACAAGTCTCTCGTCCAGTTTCTGAAAGGCAAGCTGATCAATGGTGCCCAGCAACTCATTAAACCGGTTGCGGATGGTGCGCATGACAAAGCTTTTCCAGGTAGGATATTTTGCCAGCCACTCATCCATTACACCAATGGGTATTGCCAGAAATTCGACATCACTTTCGGCAGTTGCTTTAATCTCGCTGGGATATTGTTGCATACAGCAGGTAAACGTCATGGCGCAGCTTTCGTTTGAATGAACATAGTAGAGCAGTAATTCTTTACCATAGTCATCAGCACGTGTAATTTTTAAAATTCCTTTAATCAGCAGAGGAATTATTTTTACTGTCTGCCCAATGTCGAGAATGATATCACCTTCTTTTACCTGAACCAATTTTGCTTTAGCCTCAATCTCCTTTAACAACTCCGGCTCAAAAACATTTTTGAATTTTTCAGCAATTTCCATTTGTCAAAGTTAATAAAAAGGAAGCCTAAAACCTGAATGGAAAAAGGAAGTTAACCTGTTGTTTTGCCAATGCGCAAAATGCAACTTTAATACATAACGTGAGGAAGAAAGAGCATCACTGCGCTTTCGAGTTCATTTTTATCTTCCACAACCCCCGAAGTTCGCCAATAGTGTAACCGGTGGCTTTATCATTGGGGTATTTTGCACTTAACACCTGTTGTGTTTCAGGCAAAATATTTTCGTCTTTCATTCCGTGACACGACAGACATGTGGGCATACCAAGTGGGATGGCTTTGTAGTAATAAACTGAGCCATCTTGCTGCAAAACCAGTTGTTTTTGTTTCATGGCTGTATCTTTCATCATCAGCATTATCTGTTGCCATGCTTTTTTATCCGTTTCAGATTGTAAAGCATTGTCAGGATTTCTGTTTCTGTCGCTCACTCTTTGTATAGTCACTCCATGAATGGACGAAACACTGTCGGTAAGGGGCATTGCATGAACATTGCAAAAATCAACAGCACCGGCAACACCTGCATTTTGAATAGCCTGACCAACATTTGCAAGCAAAACTTTTTGTGCATGTGTTGCTATGCTGTCGCCAGTGGCAAGATAATGCTGTTTTTCACTCTCTGTAAGCGTCTCTGCATTGTTGCGACAGGCGGCTATGCCTATCAGCATTATACCGATAACACTAAACGTTAAATACTTTACTCTGACAAACATAATTTGTTTTTGGAACATTGGTTTTTGAAATAGCATTGAAACCGCTTTCTATCTCAGTAAAATTTCTGTAGCCTCTTGCCTGCAGAATACTTGCTGCAATCATGCTGCGATAACCTCCTGCACAGTGCATAAAGAAATGTTCTTTCGGATTGATGTCTTTAATCCAGTTGTTGATATATGCCAGTGGTTTATTGTATGCATTTTCAATGTGCTCTGCTGCATATTCAGTCTCTTTGCGCACATCAATAATCATGTCTGTTCCCGGTTTTACTTTTGCAGCAAATTCTTCAGGGGTAATTCTTTTTACGGTATCTGTTTCAAGTCCTGCATTTTTCCAGGCATCAAAACCACCTTTCAGATGTCCGAGAATATGATCAAATCCCACACGGCTCAGTCGTGTAACAGTTTCTTCTTCTTTGCCTGCATCGGTTACTAATAGCAAAGGTTGTTGTACATCAGCAATCAAAGCGCCAACCCATGGAGCAAAATCACCACCCAAACCAATGTTCACCGACTGCGGAATGAAACCTTTTGCAAATATTTTATCACTGCGCGAATCGAGTATCAGCGCACCTGTTTCTTCGGCAGCAGTTTTAAACTCATCTGTAGTCAATGCCCTCATTCCATTGTTGAGTACTTTTTCAAAACTGTCATAACCTTTTTTGTTCATGGTAACATTCATTCCAAAATAAGCCGGGGGAGGAAGCAATCCGTCAGTAACAGCTTTTACAAACGATGCTTTGTCGGGTTGGTTCAGTGCATAATTCATTTTTTTCTGATTGCCCAGCGTATCCACTGTTTCTTTCATCATGTTTTTGCCACATGCAGAGCCTGCACCGTGTGCGGGATACACCGTTATATCATCAGCAAGAGGAAGAATTTTGCTGTTCAGACTTTCGTAAAGCAATCCTGCTAATTCATCCTGCGTCATGTGAGTGGCTTTCTGTGCCAAATCGGGGCGACCAACATCTCCCAGAAAAAGGGTGTCACCGCTGAACAGTGCTTTTTCTTTTCCGTTTTCGTCAATCAAAAGCAAACACATACTTTCCATGGTGTGACCCGGAGTGTGCAATACCTTCAACTGAATATTGCCTACTTTAAAAATCTGATTGTCTTCTGCAATGAGTGCATCAAATTCAGGAGTAGCTGTGGGGCCATAAACAATAGTGGCTCCGGTGTTTTTGCTTAAGTCGAGATGCCCGCTCACAAAGTCTGCATGAAAATGTGTTTCGAAAATATATTTCAGTTTTACACCATCTTTCCGGAGTCTGTCCATATAAGGTTGTGTTTCTCTCAAAGGATCAATAATGGCAGCTTCGCCATTGGAAGTAATGTAATATGCACCCTGAGCAAGGCATCCTGTATAAATCTGTTCTACATTCATATTCTTATTTTTTATTTTTCAATTGTTATAATGCAAATTTCTGAAATTAATGTTTTACTGTATCACTGTTTCAACAATGTTTCTCTGATGATAATATAAATTCCCATAACAAGAACAAACCAACCGAAAGTTGGTTTAAGTTTTTTACCGTCAATTTTGGTTGCCAGATAACTTCCTGCCAGAATACCTGCAATGGCAATAGCTGCAATACTCAGCACCAGCCCCCATCTGATAGGAATATACGACAGCGAAAAAAGAAAACCCGTGAGTGAATTGACTGAGATAATCAGCAACGAAGTTCCTATGGCCGTTTTCATTGGCAAACGAAGCAGATTTACCAGTGCGGGAATGATGAGAAAACCTCCGCCTGCGCCAATCAGTCCTGTAATCATTCCAATAAACAATCCCCAGAAAATTATTTTTACTGTTTCATTTTCTATGCCGGAATGAACGGTATCAGCGAAAGGTTTTTTTCTGATCATGCTGTAGGATGCAAAAACCATCAGTATGGCAAAGAGCAACAGCAGCAGCACATCCTTAGTGATTGTAAATGCAGGTGTACTTAAAATTTGCTGAGGTATGGCAGGAAGTATCAGCATACGTGTGAGAAACACTGAGAGAATAGAAGGAATACCAAAGAACACTGCAGTTTTTATATCCACCAGTCCTTTATTGAAATAAGACACAGACCCTACCACACTGGTAGCTCCAACAATAAAAAGCGAATAGGTAGTTGCTGCCACAGCATCTACTGCGAAAAGATAAACCAGCACAGGCACGGTAAGAATACTTCCTCCGCCACCTATGAGACCAAGTGATATTCCTATAAACACAGAAGCAATATAGCCTGCAATTTCCATCAGTGATTAACCATAAGGCTGCAAAAATGCATCAATTTTATTTCATGAAAAGCGACTTTGGTTACATAACAAAAAAACTACCGGCCATACTAATGATTTAAACAAATTGTTTTAATTTTGTTTAGAGAAATTGAACGCTGAAAAAATGAAAAAGAATTCCATTGAAGGATATTTGCAGCGTATAGGTTTTACGGCCAAACCTGAAGTTAACTTAAATACGCTTGCAGAAATTCAAAGGCTGCATGTTGCGGCAATTCCTTTTGAAAACCTGAATCCTTTGCTGAAACTTCCTGTTGACCTTTCGGAAGATGTGCTTTATAACAAAATTGTAAATAATGGAAGAGGAGGTTATTGTTTTGAAAATAATCTGTTGCTGAAAGCCATGCTCACAAAAATGGGTTTTAGTGTGAGAGGTGTTTTAGGAAGAGCCGGAGTTAAAGAAAACAGTGTAGGCCGCACACATATTATTCTGCTGGTAATGCTCAATGGCAAAGAGTATCTTGTGGATGTAGGTTACGGTGGATTTAATCCTACTGCACCACTGTTGTTCAAGCCAAATATTGTTCAGCAAACACCCAATGAAAATTTCAGAGTAAGAAAAAACAAGGACGAATACCTACTGGAAATACAACTGCCGGGAGAGTGGAAAAGGATGTATGATTTTGGGTTGGAGCCACAGTTACAGATGGACTATGAAGTTGCCAACTGGTACACCTCCACCAATCCCAACTCTAAGTTCACACAAATGCTGGTAGTGGCACGGTCTGAACCGGGAATCAGATATACACTAAGCGGAAATCTTTTCTCCATCCATCACGTGAATAAAAAACCACGCAAAAAAATACTTACCACGCGCGCACAACTCATAAAATCACTTGAAGAAATTTTTCTGATTAACTTATCAGGACTGCCGTTGAGGAAACTTTCGGAGCAGGTGAAGTGAAATGATTTGATACAAAAATAGTCATCAAATCAAGTAATTCAAAAGATTTTGTGTTTAAACATCTATTATGTTTTTTACGCTGAAACTTTTGCCAATACCTTTCTCCTCGAAAAATTTTTCATATTAAGAATTTCAACTATTTCAAACTTTATCCTTTGTAAATATTTGTATTATGCCAATCTATAAATTTCGAATTTGGTTTGTCCAAATCTCGGTTTGGTAAAAAGTGGAAATCTTTACCATGGTATTGATAGTATTCCTTTCCATTTTGAAATTCTTCTTTAATTTTAGAACTAACTTCAATCTTCAAATCCTTTGTGATTGTCAAATAACCTCCATCAAAAAGTTTATGCATATCTGAACGAAGTAATAAACCATTAGATATAAAGTGAGGACCAGATTCGGAATAAGGTTTAATATGAGCAGCTTCAAGTACTGGTAATGTCTTTTCCCCTGTAATCGAACATCTTCTAGAATAGGCATCCGTAACTAAAACTCGAAAAGCGCCTTGTCCTAGTCTTACCTTTGTCAAAATAGAATTTCCATATGCTGGTGATTCCGGTTCCTCTAATAAGAGTTGACTCTTACCTTCATCAATAGAATTTATAAATAAATATTTTTTTAAAAGTATTTCAACTCTACTCCAAATCCGATTGCCTATTAAGTCATTAGAATCATAAGATTTACCTTGTACGATGCTTTTGCGCCAATCAACCGGAGTTTCAATCCAGTCTTCTTGTTTGAAAAATATTGGATTTGTAAGCACTATACAACCGATAGTAGGATTTATATTCTGCTTATCATATCTATAATTCAAAATCAATTTTCTGAATTCATCATATGTATTACATCCATTCCTATTTCTGAATGTATCCCATGCAATTGACATAGGTAAGAAAGTGTGACTTGAAAAGAATCCAACACCACCAATCGCATTAACTGGACTCTTAAGCTTAAATAAAAATGGTGCTCCCGTTTGTAGAACTTTAAAGGCCACAGTACCACCAGGTTGCCAAAAATTAACGTCTTCTGGATTTATTTCACTTAAATATTTGAACCAACTGTTATCTGTTACACCTAAATAGAATTTCATGGTTTCAACGAATTAATTGTTTCAAATGGCTACTGCCTTTCACCAAAAACTCTTCAAAAAATTAATCGTACTTACGCTTGATAAACCACAACTCGTTGGCAGTAATACCAACATACAGTCGTACGTACTGTTGTCTTACCAGGTTGTTGGTTGTTGTTCCCATCTGGCCTGCTTCGAGGGTAAAGTGCAACATGGTTCTGTTGTCGAGTGTTCTGCGCTCAGTGCTGGTAAGTCGGATAGGTACGCCTGCACCCAATGAAATTGCAAAATCATTTACGGGTGTATTTCTCAGGTTGATGTTGGTACGTTCATAGCGCAGTCCGGCACGATATAAAAGTTTAGGCGTTGGCATATACTGTCCTCCGGCAGATATGCGCCAGCTGTCACTCAGGTTCTGGTCTGCATTAAAACTTTTGTAACGGCTCCACTGCTGAAAATTAAACTCTGCACCTATCAGCCATTTTTCTGACTGTTGCACTACAATTCCTGCAGAAAGATTTGAGGGAATAAATATTTTTCCTTTTTCGTTTTCGACTAAATAAACGGTATCAATATTTGATTCAATGGTATTGGAAGCTATAAGTGTTTGCAGCACATCTCTTCTTCCTCTGATGTTGGTTCCACCTGCTCCTGAAGCTCCAATGGTAATGCGGTAATCATTTTTCAGGTCGAAAGCCCAGGTGAGTCCGTAGTCGAAATAAAAATCATTGTAAGAAGTATTGTCGGTGTTGCGGATATTCATAAACGAAGGATCATCAAACACCACCTTTCGTTCATTCACCAGTGTACCGAAAAGATAAGAGGCATTAAACCCTACTGCCAGACCTTTGAAAAAACTGCGGGTACGCACAGCACGGTGAATAGCTGCAGAGTCGCCTGCACTGCGTAAATCCTCATACCGTTGTGAGTCGTAAAACTTATCAAGACTTTTGGTAAACGGTGCCACTCCGTTGCCAATGTAAAAACGGCTGAGTCCGCCTTTGCCACTGTACAATCGCGTGAAAGAAGATGTTATCGTATCATTCGGATTAAAAGTTGTCCCTTCGTCTTTGAGGTTATAACCTGATGTGCTCACAGGAATTAGCCCAAAGCTTGCTCCCCATAAATCTTTTATCACAGGAAATCCCAGAGAAAGATAGTTGAGCAACATTCCTTTTTTGGTTTGTGATACACCTGAAGAAGAAGCGCGTGCCAGCTCACCGCGAAGTGCTGTTTCAAAAGTTGTGATTCGCAGATGAGAGTAACTTGCAGGATTGCTGAAATTAACTGCCGAAGAACTTTGATATGCTGCACCGAGTCCGCCCATAGCTGTTTGACGTGCAAAGCCGGTATAATACAACTCGCCAATGCCATAACGGGAATAAGGAGTTTCTGTGCCTGTTTGAGCAATGGCAAAAGACGAGGCGAATAAAAAAACTATAAAACAGAATATCGGAGATTTATGCATTGACTTTTTTATCAGTGACTGATTTGTTGTAATTAAGAATATGATTTAATCCGGTAAGTGTTAAATCAGGGGCTGCAAAGATGTAGCTTTTTGCGATATTGACAAAAAGTGAAGCATCGCCACCCGTAACAACGGTTTTCAGTCTTTTATATTGGCTTTTATATTGTGCAATAATTTGTTTTACCTCTGCTCTTGCACCATGAATCACTCCGCTGTTGATTGACGAATCGGTAGTGTTGCCCGTGAGAGGTACACTGATATCGGGTTTTACCAAAGGAAGTCTTTTCGTAAAATGATGCAATGCCTGATAACGCATATACAAACCGGGAGAAATGGCTCCACCCAGATAATGACCTTTTTCAGAGACAAAATCATACTTAATGCAGGTACCTGCATCAATTACCAGACAGTTTCTGCCTTTAAACAGCCATGCTGCACCGGCAGCATTCGCCAGACGGTCGGTACCCAGGGTTTGAGGTGTGCGGTATTTGTTTTTCAGAGGAAGAGGAGTGAGATGATTCAGATAATGAACGCGACAATATTTTTCGGCAAAAGCCAGTGCACGTTTGTTAACATGAGCTACAGATGAAAAAATAATATCCGTAATCATATATTTTTTAAAAACAATTCTGAAGAAAAAAACATCAGCTTTGGAGGTAACACCGGTTCTTAGCAAAGTGTCATCCAGAAACACTCCATATTTAATCCGTGTATTGCCAATGTCTATTACCAGATTCATCCCTGCTTTTTTTGCGCTGCTAAAATAGCAAATCAAATAGCGTATCTTCGTTGAATAATATCAAAGGATGAGAATAACCTTGTTTTTGCTGTTTGTTGCGATGACGCTGCCATCATGCCGTCATGAGGCTCCTGCCGACAGGATTACTCAGTTCGACTGGCTTGAAGGTGAGTGGGTGAATGATGCGGAATTTCCTCTGATTACGCGTGAGATATGGCACCGCACCGACATGGGTATGGCCGGTATTGGTTATACGGTAGAAAATGGTGATACCATTTTTTTCGAGAATATGGAGATAAAAAAATCAGGCAGCGATATTGTGTATGTTCCTACCATTGGAAATTCTGAAACAAACAAACCTTTTAAGCTAATCAGCGATGACAATGCTGAGTTTGTTTTTGAAAACAATGAAAATAATTTTCCTCAGCGGATTTATTATCGTCAGGCAGCAGATAGTTTGTATGCATGGATAGAAGGAACCAAAAACGGAAAAACATTGCGGATGGATTTCCCTTACAAGAGAAAGAAAACTGCCGAAATACCTTCGGACTAAAAAAATCGTTATAACATAAAACACAAATAATGAAAAGTAACAAAGTATTATTTCTGCTGATGACGGTATTGTTTTCAGCCTGTTTTTTAGGAAAAGTAGATAAGGAAAAAGGAATTCAGTTTGCCAACCAACTTCTTGACGACTTAAAAAAAGAAGATTACAGCCGCATTGACAGTTACTACGCAGCATCGTTTTCGGAGAATGAACCTAAAGAGAAAAAAATTGAAAAGTTCAAACGGCTAAGAGAAGTGATGGGGCCAATGAAGAGTTATGAATTGCTGGAAACAAAGGAAAAACACGATTCAGTCAGCGGTCTCAACCAACTTATTCTGAAGTATAAAGTAGTGTGCGAAAAAGTAACTGCCCTCCAGACATTGGTAATCATCAATGACGAAGGGCAGCTAAAAATTATTTTTCAGAACTTTGAGAACTTCGACTGATAAAATCAGTTTTCGCCAATCACTTTAAACAGTTCGTCTAATTTAGGAGTGAGAATAATTTCTATTCGTCTGTTTTTTCTGCGTGCTTCTGCTGTGTTGGCACTGTCAACCGGCAGATAAGGTCCACGACCTGCAGGTGTAAGTCTGACAGGATCTATGTTTTTATTTTTAGTAAGAATTCGTACTACGCTGGTAGCTCTCAACACACTTAAATCCCAGTTGTCTTTCATTGTTCCACCCGAAATAGGAACATTATCGGTATGACCTTCTATCAGCACGTTGATATCTTTATTTTTCTCAAGAACTTTTCCGATTTCACTCAACGCTTCCTCTCCTTTTTTGTCAACAACGGTACTTCCTGAAGCAAAAAGAAGTTTTTCTTCCATGCTCACATACACTTTTCCGTTTTTAGTGGTAACGGTAAGTCCGTTGTTCTCAAAACCAACAAGTGCATCACTCACCATTTTCTTCAGGTTGTTCACGTCTTCGTCTTTTTTGCGCAATACATTTTCAAGCTCACTTACTCTTGCTTCACGTTTTTTCAGCTCTTCGGTAAGGTCATTCAGCTTTTTCTCTTTAGCTGTAAGCTCATCCTGTTTTTTGATGAGTTCTTCCTGCGTCATCTGCAGTTGATTGATGACTTTTTTAGTTTCATCATTTTTGTCCTTCATCATGCGGTCGTTGTTGCGCAGTAATTTCTCATAAGAGTCGTTCAACTCATTGTACAGATTTGAAAGTCTGCGTTGCGCATTACCCAATGTAGTGGTGTCTGTTTCCAGTTTTTCTTTCTCACGTTTCAGGTCAGCAAGCGATGCCGTAAGCTCTTTGTTTTGTGTTGAATAATTGGTGTTTTCAGCACGCAGTTTGCTGTTTTCTTCATCACAGGTGGCTTTGCGCACTTTCAGTTCGTCATACTGACGTGCAGGAACACACGATGCCAGCGTTCCAATGAAGGCAATGGCATAAAGGAAGTTTAACAATTTGATGTTCATTTCTGATTATTTAAATTTGTTGTAACATTTTCCGTTTTAAAAAGTAAAATTTAATATTGGCCAAAAGTAGGTCATTTGGAAAATGAATTTTTGAGGACAGGTATAGTTTTAGTACGATTTTTGAACATTTATTATTGAAAACAATAAACTCATTATGGATACATTAAGCGAAAACTGGATTACCGAAAAATATATTGACTTCGAATACAAGAAATATATGCTGTTGGCATATCTGCAACATGTATCCGACAGTTTCACCGAGAACAAATTGTATCCGCCTCTGAGCGAACTGATGAAACATTACCGCAGTTTAACAGTACTGCGCGACAACAAAAAACTTTTTCATGACAGCTTTCCCGACAGAATGACTTCCGTAGATTTTAAGAATTTTAAAATCATGTATGAGAAAATTATGGAAGATGACAACCTCATGCAGGAAATTGAAAACATCATCCTGTTCAGCATACCGCAGTTTGAAAAACATCTTGCCGAAGGGAAAAAAATTTACGACTTTATCGAATCAAAAATTAAAATCACCACTGTAGGCATCATGCCTCTGCAGCTGAATGAAGGATACTTTTTTCTTTCAACCACACAAAGCAGCGATACCAGGGTGTATGAATATCAGGTTACGCTGTTTGAAAATCCGGATGAAAAATACCGCGCACTCTGCACACAGTTTATCTGCATGTATGAAAAAACTTTGTCGAACAATTACGAATTCATCAAGAGTGACCTAGTAGCACAGCGAAGAAACCTGCCCAATCCTGCCACCTACAGCATTGAAGCAGATCTTACTCTTCCGCTGGAAGAAACTTTTCTGCCTCTTGCCAAAAGAACGCTGATGAAATTTGTGAGTCAGCAGATTTGACAGCCTGATTAGCTCAATATAATCCATTACTCAGCGTTTTTTGACAGTGCATTTGCTATTTTTAGCACTTCAAAAGTATGATCCTTCGTCACCGGTTATGGATAGCTTTTTTGCTATGTTGTTGTGGTATGACTGCCAAAGCACAGTATTCCAACTGGCGTATGCATACTCTGAAAATTGAGAGTGATACTTTGTTGCTCGACACTCTTTCCATTGTTCCGGGAAGTATTAACATAACTTTCAACGGTGTTTCTCTCGACACTTCCTGTTTTCATTTCGATATTTCAGCAGCAAAAATGTGGCTCACACCATCCTGTCAGGTAAAAAAAGGTGATTCAGTTACGGTAAGTTACCGTGTGTTTCCGCTTTCATTTTCGCAGACTTATAAAAACCGCGACAGAAATTTGATCAAAGAAAAATATGCAGGTCAGTATAATCCTTTCAGCTATGATGAGTCTGCAAACAAGGCACTGCAGGTTTTTAATTTTGACGGACTGAATAAAAACGGCAGTATATCGCGTGGGATAAGTTTTGGAAACAATCAGGATGTGATTGTCAACTCAGGACTGAATCTTCAGCTTTCGGGAACACTCAGCGACAGGGTTGAAGTGCTTGCTGCCATTACCGATAACAACATTCCCATTCAGCCCGAAGGAAACACACAACAGCTGCAGGAATTCGATAGAGTATTTGTGCAACTTGCCCGCGACAGCACACGACTTGTTGCAGGTGATTTTGAGCTGATACGTCCGCAGGGATATTTTATGAACTTTTTTAAAAAATCTCAGGGAGCATTGTTCAGCACTTCATTTTATGCTGACGAAAAAAATCAGTGGCTTGTGCGCACAACAGATGCAGCAGCAATCTCCAAAGGAAAATTTTCAAGAAATACTTTTAACGGCACCGAAGCCAATCAGGGCCCCTACACACTCATTGGTGCCAACAACGAAACGTATATCATCGTGCTCAGCGGCTCCGAAAAAATTTATCTTGACGGAGTGCTGCTCATCCGCGGAAAAGACAACGATTATGTGATAGATTACAACACTGCACAGATAACTTTTTCGGCACGGAGACTTATTACCAAAGATTCGCGCATCGTAGCAGAGTTTCAGTATTCAGATAAAAATTATGTACGCACACTGTTGCACACTGCCAACACTTTCGAACATAAAAACGTACGCTTACATCTGAATTACTACTCCGAACAGGACAGCAAAAATCAACCGCTGTTTCAGGATTTGAATGCTGAAAAAAAACAGGCAATGGCAAATGTTGGTGATAATATTCAGTCTGCATTTTTCGAAAATGTGGACAGCGTTGGATTCAACAACAATGAAGTGTTGTATCAAAAAGATACTGTAACCATCAACGGTGTTTTTTATACCTATTACAGTTACTCTGTTGATTCCACTCGGGCGTTTTATCGTTTGGGGTTTGCACGTGTTGGTGCAGGCAACGGAAATTACAAGCAGGTGAACAGTGTGGTAAATGGAAAAGTCTTTGAATGGATAGCTCCTGTCAACGGTATTCCGCAGGGAGAATTTGAACCGGTGCAACTGCTCATTGCTCCCAAACGTCAGCAAATGCTAACAGCAGGAGCAGATGTGGCCTTATCAAAAAATACAATGGTGATGGTGGAAGGTGTATATAGCAACAACAACATCAATCTGTTTTCTAGAAAAGACAAAGGCAATGATGCAGGTTATGGTGTGACGGCATCATTTATGAACAGACTTCCGTTGCATCTCAAAGATACATCATGGCATTTGTTGTCGCAGGTGGCAATGGAATATACTTCAGCCAATTTCAAACCGGTAGAAAATTATCGTCCGGTAGAGTTTACCCGCGACTGGAATCTGCAGGCACAAACAGATACTACAGACGAAATACTCACCACCATAAAAGCAGGAATAGAAAAAAATCCTTCTCAGAATTTTATTTATCAGCTTAAAACTTTTAACCGCGGCAGCGCCTATAAAGGTTTGATAAATCAGATAAGCACAAATTATGTTTACAACAACTGGTACCTGAATCTGAATACGAGTTTGCTCAACACTACAGGGCAAAACAGCAAGACATCCTTCTTCAGAAATTATGGTGATGCAGGCAGAAAGTTTAAAAATCTGAAAGCAGGATATAAACAGGAAAACGAACGCAACAAAATTTATCTGCCGCAAACAGATTCGCTGCTTGCAGCAAGTCAGGGTTATGACAAGGGAGGATTTTACGTAGCATCATCCGACACCGGAAAAATTCAATACCGTGCAGAGTTGTCGCGGAGGATGGATTATGTTACGCAGTTGCAACAACTGAAAAGATCAACAACAGCCAATCAGGCCGATGCCGATTTCAGCTGGCAGCCACGCTACGGAAGAAAAATTACCATTGGCAGCACCTACCGCACCTTGCAGGTAAACAGAAAAGAAATTACAGCACAGAAAAAAGACGAAAGTTTTTTAGGCCGTGCCGAAGCAGCACTTCAGTTTCTGAAAGGAGGCATCTCATCCAATACTTACTACGAAATAGGAACAGGTCAGGAGCAGAAACAGGAATACTCTTTTATAAAAGTTGCTGCAGGAACAGGAGTGTTTGAATGGAACGACTACAACGGAAACGGAATTCAGGAACTGAATGAATTCGAAATTGCAGAGTATAACGACAGAGCAGAGTATATTAAAATTTACACACCTACAAATGATTTTATCCGCACACAAACCAATCAGCTGAGTCAGGTGCTGTCAGTCAACCCTGCTGCATTTATCAAAAACAAAGATGGAAGAACAAAACTCATTAACCGATTTGCTCTGCAAACATCCATCCGTTTCGACAATAAACTGCTTGCCGGAAAAATCAGCAAAGGACTAAATCCTTTTCAGAACACCGTAACAGACAGCAATCTTGTTGTCACCAATTCTTCTTTCCGAAGCACTATGTTTTTTAACCGTTCATCATCGGTGTTTGCTGCCGACCTGAATTACGACAACAACAGAAACAAAAGTCTGCTTGCCAATGGTGCAGAGTCGCGTTACCTGCATTCATGGTTGCTGAATACGCGCACCTACATCAAACGTATTTACGGACTGACAATGACATTGCGAATGGGCAATAAGGAAAACTACTCAGCTTTTGCAGCCCGCAATTATAATTTGCAGTACTACGAGCTGAATCCTAATTTCAGCATACAACCCGGAACGGTTTTCCGAACAACATTTATTTATAAATATCAGGACAAACAAAATATTTATGGTGATGCTGACGAACATGCCACACTCAGCACATTTGGTGCTGAAGTAAAGTACAGCAGTTTCAAAAACGGAGTGGTGTCAGCATCCTTCAACCTCATCAGCATAGGATACAATGCCGATGCCAACAGCCCTGTGGCATTTGAAATGCTTGAAAGTTTGAAACGGGGAAAAAATCTTACCTGGGAATTGAATATACAGAAAAACCTGTCGGGCAATTTGCAGATAAGCCTCGGATATCAGGGTCGCAAACCACAGAGCGAAAAGATGATTCACACTGCCAGTGTGCAGGCAAGAGCAATATTTTAATTTGAGTTTTTATTTTTTGGAATGCATTACGGCATCATCAGTTATTTCAGCACAGCCGAAATACATTGCCATGTGCGCTCTGCAGTTTTATCCCATGAAAAAAACAACTGACGTTGCTCTCCTTTTTCAATGAGCATTTTTCTGTATTCCATATCTGCTGCCACACGCTCAATGGCAGCAGCTATTTCATTCTCATCTTTTGGGTTTACCAAACAGGCAGCGTCACCTGCTATCTCAGGCAAACAGGTAACATCAGAAGTTATCACCGGCACATGACAACGCATGGCTTCTATCACCGGAATTCCAAAACCTTCGAACAGCGAAACATACATCATTGCATGAGCTGATGCAGTAACTGCTGCCAACTCTTTTTCATTCAGCCTACCTGTAAAAACAATGTCGTTCTGAAAATTACTTGTGGCAATGGCATCTTTCAAATCAGCTTCCATTTTGTTTTTGTCAGACACAAAAAGAAATTTGAGTTCACTTCCTGTTTTATTTTTAAATGCAGAAAATGCCTTTACCATTCTTGCTGCATTTTTGCGCTGATGCAGCGACCCTACATACAACAGATAAGGTTTTGCTGAAGTATATTTTTTACGGATGTCATTTTTCACAGCATCATCCAAAGGTTGGTAATGCCCGTTAATGCCATTATAAAGCACGTCAATATTTTTTTCATCAACCTGATATGTTTTGGCAATGTCCTGTTTAGAAAATTCAGAAACTGTTGCAAGACGTTTGGCTGTATTGGCTGTTTTGCGCGTCCAATGCTGATAGTAACGTGCTACCCTTGCAGGAAGATACTGAGGAAAATGTTCGAAGTTGAGATCGTGAATCACACTTATCTGAGGCACTTCCGAACGGCAGCAGATAAAATTTTCAGGGCTGAAAAAAACATCAGGTTTGTATTTGTTAAGTGCATAATACAGCGATTGTTCAAACCACAGATACCACAGCCACGGATGCCTTGCCTGCGGAGGAATGACCACAGGAGTAATGTTGGATGAAAAAATAAATTCATCAGAAAACTTTCTGTCGAAAAAAAACAAAAAACGGTGTTCGGGATGTGTTTGTGTAATTCGTTTCAGTGTTTCGCAGGCAAACCACCCCGTGCCGTCCAGTTTGTCGGCCAGGAGCATGCGGGTGTTAACTGCGATAAGAGCCATTGCTATTTTTTTATTTTTGTGCTGCAAAAGTATTTTAAATTATTCGTCACAGCAGCCATAAAATAATTCTTTCTTTGTGGAGTTAATGATTTCTGTATTCCCTGAACAATATGCGTAAGCTCTTTCTGATATTATCTGCTCTTCTGCCTGCCGGTGTTGTCAATGCACAGAACCTTCCGTTAGGTTCGTGGCGCGAACATCTCTCTTTCACCCATGCACTGTTTGTGAACAACACTGCCGGACGTGTGTATTGCGGTACCGATCAGGCATTATTTTATTTAGACAAATCAGACAACAGTGTGCATCGTTATTCCAAAATAAACGGATTGTCGGATGTGGGAATATCGCGAATGGACTACAGCGATGAGCAAAAGGTGTTGGTTATATGTTATTCCAACTCCAACATGGATTTGATTTACGACAATGGTATTGTCAATGTTTCCGACATAGAACGCAGATCGGCAACAGGTGATAAAACGATTTATGATATTTCATTCAACGGAAGGTTTGCCTACTTAGCCACAGGCTTTGGTGTGCTGGCACTCGATTTGGTAAAAGCAGAAATTAAAGAAACCTACGTGATTGGTCTTACCGGAAATGAAGTGCCTGTGTATGCTGTCACCAATGACGGAATGTATATTTATGCAACCACCGATGATGGTATTTTAAGAGGAGAAATTGCCAACCCCGATTTAAACAACTTTGCAGAGTGGCAGTTGGTTTTTCCTGATACCAATCCTTCGCTCAATTACTCTGCCATTCGCTCCATCAACGGACGACTTGCCGTAAACTTTAATTCATTCATTACTGACAGTGTGGTAATTTTAAATGCTTCAACCTTTGCAATTGAAAAAACGCTGGTGGCAGGAAATTTTGACACACGTCAACTGCGCATATCCGGTAACCGTTTTTATTTTGTGAACAACTACACCGTTCAGGAATGGGACAACGATTTTCAGAACAAGCTGCGCGAAGTTTTTGGCGGAATTGTTTACACGAACACCGATATGTATGGCGTAAGTCCCGGTGATGGTTCCACACTTTACATTGCTGACGGCAACAACGGCCTGGTAGAATACAGAAGCGACACCGATGTTTCATTCACCATTCCCAATTCGCCTGCATCAAGCCGCTGCAGTTACTTGTATCATAACGGCAAAACACTTTATGTGGCACATGGCGTAAACCGCTGGAACGACAGCTACGATACCGATGGCTATTCAACGTTTGACGGAGTGCAGTGGAAAACATGGAATCAGAAAACCATTCCTTCTTCTTCTGTTGACTTGGGACAGATGATGGATGTGCAAACCATCATCAGCGAACCCGGCAATCCCGATCACATATATTGCGGCTCGCGCATCAATGGTGTTTTTGAATTCGACAACAACACACCGGTGATGCAGTACAGCAAAAACAACAGCAGCCTGCAGGGAGCTTTTGGCAATACCGGTCAGGTAAAAATTGGCGGAATGTGTTATGATGCTGACGGCAACCTGTGGATAGTGAACTCAGGTGTGAATACGGTGCTGAACAGAAAAAATAAGGACGGCACATGGCTGCCTGTAAGTTTGCAGTCGAGCATTCCCGGAGGAGTAAATTTATTTTTTGGTGATGTGTTGTACGACAACTACGGACAGTTTTGGGTAACGATAACAAGCAGCGGACTGATAGTGTATGATCCTGCTGCACAAAAATCAGTTCGTGTGTCGCAGGAAACAGGCGGACTTCCTGTAAACGATGTGAGGTGTATGGTGCAGGACAACGAAGGACAAATATGGCTGGGCACTTCAGAGGGTATAGCAGTAATTTATTCGCCAGGCAACGCTACCGGAAGCACAGCAGTGCAGGCGCAGAAAATTCTTATCACCATCAATGGCATTACGCAATACCTGCTCGACAAAGAAATTGTAACTGCGCTGGCAGTGGATGGCGCCAACCGC
This sequence comes from Bacteroidota bacterium, assembly GCA_019136655.1. Lineage (GTDB taxonomy): Bacteria > Bacteroidota > Bacteroidia > AKYH767-A > OLB10 > OLB10. The sequence goes on along the minus strand of JAGVTU010000003.1, from coordinate 8,106 downwards.
AAGTGGGTAGGCACCAACGGAGGAGGAGTTTTTCTGCTCTCGGCTGACGGCACTCAGCAGATTGCCAACTTCAACACTTCCAACAGTCCGCTGTTTTCAAACACCATCACATCCATAGCCATTGACCCTGTAACTGGCGAAGTATATATAGGCACCGACAAAGGTTTAATCTCTTATGTGGGCGATGCCACTCAGGGCGAAACAGGCTGCAAAGACTTACTGGTTTTTCCTAATCCGGTGAAAGAAAATTATACGGGCCCTATTGCCATCAGAGGAATTACTGCCAACGGCAATGTAAAAATTACTGATGTTGCAGGCAACGTAGTGTATGAAACCAAGGCCAAAGGTGGTATGGCCACCTGGGATGGAAATAATTTTTCGGGCAAACGTGCACACACAGGTGTGTATCTTGTATTTGCTACTGACGAAAAAGGCGATAACACCTGCGTCACCAAGTTGTTTCTGGTAAACTGATTTTGTTTAGGGAGCTGCGAATGCAGGATTGCGAAATATTACAGTAAGAGTAATATGTAGAATGTGCATATTTAGTTTTAGTGCAACTTGTTTTTGGTGTAGATGTATATCTATAATTTATATATTTAAAATCTAAGATAAATATTATTGAGTTTTTTATATTTGCGATGTAAACGCAACACTATGGCTGCACAGCGACTTCAAACTGAGGAACAAGAAACAACCTTTCTGCAAGGTCGGACAAGACGCGTTTACCATTCTTCGCAAAATAAAAAGAGAAGCAACCCCTATACAAAAACTCTCCCTTCTGTTACTTCACATTTTATTTTGCCCCCCTCTCCACCACTTTCTTACCATTTACCTTAACCAATTAAAGTTTAAAATTCATTTCAAAATAAATTGATTTATTTGCTAAACAAATAATTTGATACTATGAAAAAAATAAGGCTCATTAAAAACTTTGTGCTGATTTTGTTTCTTATAAATCAAACTCAATCATATTCTCAAAAGCGAATTAATGCATTTAACATCACATGGCAAGTTGTGAATGATAATGTTGAAATTCTATATGACCTTCCTGCCGACCTTACTCAGGAGGTTTATGTTCAACCGATATTAATAAGAGATTCTGACAAAAATTTTAAAATAACTCCAAAATCTCTTACAGGAGATTTTGGAAAAGGGCAATATCAGGGTGCAGGTAAAAAAATCGTATGGAGCTATCTTCAAGATGTACCACAAGGACTATCAGGAGACGATTATTCTTTCCTTATAAACGTTTACGTTTATGAATTAGGTATTGAATCGTTTGAAGAAAGGCAGCAAAAAATTACCCTCTACACAGGGCAAGAAGTTACAATTCAATGTCCTTATGGTAACTCTGGTATAGTAAAGATTGCAAGCGGTGCGACATTTATTTCTAAACCTTATCCTGAATTACTAACTGGTGATGTGATTCTTTCTTATAATGAACAAAAATTACCTGTTAATAATTGTTCAGATTTAAACGAGGCACTAAGAGGCAATTTCCTTAATGTCTTACGAAATGGAGAAACAATTGAATTTAAACTACCCGGTATCAAAGAGCGTGAACAAAAAGAGGAAGAGGAACGTGCCATCCAAGAAAAAGCTGATGAAGAAAAAAGATTAGCAGACTTAAAAGTTAAGGAAATTGAAATGCAGAAACAAGCACGTAAATCCAACTTAATTAGGAAACCACATTGGACAGTAGGATTATCTTATTTCACAGCAAAATTCAAAAACAGCAAAGCCAAGGGGGTGTCAGTTTTGTTAAACCCATTTAAAAATAAAAATAATACCAAACCTTTCCAGTTTGGATTTTACTTAGATTACCTTAAAGTGAACGAAGAAAACGCCAACAACATATTTTACTTTTTTCCTGATTCGGATATAGGGTATTTTAATGTAGAGAATGGTGATACTTCTTATGAATACAGTGGTTTTTCAAAATACAATATTAAAAGTTTTAATCTTACTTCTTTGGGTATTCAATTATCATTTACATATAAACTTAAAATATCTCCAAAAAGCGAAATAGATATAAATGCCATTCTTCCTTTGTTTACCCATGCCATTACTAAAGCGGAGGCTACTTTTGATACATACATAAAAAACAATTACGGCTTTGCCCAAATTTATGAAGTATCCGAAAGCGGCTCAGAATCCTTAAACGTAAAAGGAGGATTGGATAAAGGAGGAATAGGTGTTTTATACAGGCTTTCTCTAAATAACAAAGGCAACTTTGGTTTACTTGCAGGAGTGCGCTATTTATGGTGGTTTCCAAAGTCTTTTATTACACATAAAGAATCAAAAAAGATTAAATATAGCGAGGGGGACAAAGACTACTCAGCATTTTCAAATCAATTAAATAACAATCTACTGAATCAAGGCATTTCTAACACCCCTGATTTTAATACTGGTTCATATACCAAACCCGATTCTCCTTTCAACTCGCTATTATTTTCATTTGGCATAACATTTTAACTCATGAAGGCAAAAACATTAATATTATTCGCATTAGTTTCAGTTTTCTTTTCATGTGAAAAGAAAGAGACAGTTAATTTTGAAAGTGCCCCTGTACAGGTAGGTAATCTTGAGCAAGTAATGTTTTGGACTGATTATAATGATGCAGAAATTGAACTATTGCTTGCAGATTCTGCCTACAATAAAATCTTTTCACAACAAAAAATAACTAAGTCATATACTTCAACCCCTGCTTGCGATGCGGAGGGATGTGGTTTTCTTAAATATGGAAATGGTGTCTTTCAAGGCAGAACCATTAAGTATAGCGGCTCATCATTTTTATACCCCTATAAGTACAAATGGAATGGTTATTTAAAAGCTGATACAAGCGGGGCATGTCAAAAATTTAAACTATCATCTTCCAGCAAGCAAATTGAAAGTTCATATGGACGTGTTGTTTTTTGGCTAAATAAACAACTGTGGCAATCTGTAACTGTTGGCAATACTTACAGCATGTACCTCACAATTTATAACTCTGCTGGCAATGCTGTAATTAATTATACACCTGATTTTCCTTTATCATTAACATGTTTAAACAATAGCCCCGGTTGTCTTAATTACAGTGCAGGAAGATTTGACCTTCCAGTTGGCAACTACACTTATAAGTTTTATAGTGCAAATACTCCTGTTATAAAGAATCTCACCATTTCATTTAATTCTTGTGTTGAAAAAGACCAGTAATCCAAATGAAAACTATTATCATTTCAATTATAAGTTTGTACGCAACATTTTGTTTCTCTCAAAATAACAAATCAAATGTAGGCTCATTTAAATCACCAACGGTTAAGAATGACTCAATAACTAATAATTCAACACCAACCTATTTAAACACTCCAAACAAAGCCGATTCTGCTTATTCTGCCTATCCAAAATCAAACAAAGGTTCTTTTCAAAACAATGTTCGCTATACCTATCAAAACAGTTCCAACATAAGCAACAAAGGAGGGTTTACTGTTGCCGGTGCTTTTCAACCTATCAATGCATCAATAAACTATGACGATAGCGGTATCCGGCAATGTGATATTTGTCAGGGTTCAGGAAAAGTACAAGACGAACTAATTTGCGATGAATGCGGAGGTTCTGGCGATTTCATTTGCGGTAAATGCAATGGCGACAAATCAGAACCATGCACCTTTTGCACTGGCACAGGCAAAACATTGTGTGTTGTTTGTTCAGGTACTGGCAATATTGCTGATCTTGTAAACGCAGCAGGGTCGCTTATAAGTATTGCCGCAGGTCAAACATCAACCTCGCAAGGAACAACATACACACCCTGCCTTAAATGTAATGGGAAAGGTAAAATTGCCTGCAAAGAATGTAATAATGGAAATGTAAAATGTTCCCGCTGTGGAGGGATGGGGCATAAGGAATGTTTTAAGTGTGATGGTAAAGGGCTTATAAGAGGAAGAAAAAAAGAATGTCCTAAGTGTTTAGGGTCTGGTTCAATATCTAACTAATGAAAAAATATTTTTTGTTTTTTTTCTTTATTTCATATTATTCATATTCACAAGAGTGGACAGGATGGCAAACTATTTGGTCTAATGGTAACCATCCGGATGCACCTAAACTTGAGATAAGCTTTAAATTGTCAACTAAGGAAGAGTACTGTAAATATTCTAAAACTTCAAGATATAGGTTAAGAACAAACATTATAGGTGAATGTGGTGGCGATATTGTTATAACATATCAACAATGCAACAGCAGTGTAACATCTACTGAACCAGTATCCTTTAGGAAAGCGGGCATTAATGATTATGCAGGGAATTGGTTGCCTGGTTTTGGTCCTGCCACTGCTCAAGTTATAAGATTTGAAATTTTTGATTCCCCCAATGCAACAAACTACAAACCCAATCCCACTTGGTTTGATAAACTTAAAGACAAAATTGATGAACTAAAACGACAGATTAAACAAATACGAGAAATTTACAACAACGTTCCCACAGTAAAACGTGCAGATCCCAACCTAATATCCTATCTCAAATTTATTGAACGTGCCGAACGTGCCGTAAAAAAAGCAGAAGATAAAGCAAAAGAATACCAGGCAAAACCTTCACAAGAAATTGAAAACGCACTTAAAGAAATTGAAACAGAAATTGACCAAACAAAATCCGAAGCAGCTTCTAATGTTTCTTCAGCAAGAAATTATGCACAAAATTTACAGCAGCAACAACAAAAAGAAGAACACGATAAAAGACAAAAAGCCATTGATGCTCAAAATCAAAAAGTATTTGATGACTTACAAAGAAAGCAGGACTTACTAAAAAGCAATCAGGATTTAGCTAACAAACAAAGTCAAGACCGTCAAACATCAATAGACAATTACAATCAGGAGATTAAAGAAAGACGGCAACAAATAGAAAATAAAACCTACAATGAAGGTGATGACTACCCTAACCCACGCAAGAATAGAAATATTGAAGAAAATATTTATTCGGTAACTGACTATTATAATTATCATAACAATCCTTCATATCCCTTAGCTCAATCCTATAAAGCATATAAAGAAAGCAACTATGACGAGATAATACAATCAAATAAAAACCTTCTCCTCTATAACCCTAACAACCTTACTGCAATAAACAATATTGGGTTCGCATATTACCAAAAAGGAAATCTTAAAGATGCCGAAGAATATTTTTTACAAGGCTTAACCATTAATCCATCTCATGAACTAATAAAACGTAATCTAAATAATCTTTACATTATTAAAGCAAATGTATTAGTCAAAGAAAAAGATTTTAACTCTGCAATTGAATACTACAATAAAGTGTTGAAAGGTGGCAATGCTGAAAGGAGTATTTACAACAACTTAGCTTACTCTTACTCTCAAAACGGAGACATAGAAAACGCAAAAAAATATTATAGGAATGCAGCAGATATGGGAGACACATCCGCCAAACAGTGGCTAATCATAAACTCTCGCAAGTAATTTTTAAAAATAAAAAAGTAGCCTTGACTAAGCCTACACTCTAATTTTATTGCTTTGTGAATGGACAAATAGACTTACAAACTTTAGTGCCGAGACCAGCATTACTTCTTTAAATGAACATTCTGGTATTCGCAAAACACAAGTAACCGTTGCACAACTCTTTTCAAAAACTGATTAATTTTTTTTGGGTTCTACAATATTTTACGGTTCATTATAGCAGCAAAAATCTACAAAATATAAAGAGCCCGTTTGATGATTTGTAAAAGAAAAAGTATATATTTGATACTAAATAAATCCTCATACTTATGGCGCAAAGCCAACCATTTTTGGTTGTATTTGAGACATTTTGTGAGGGGTATAAACAAGTTAGCGGTTATGCTATGACGACAGTGCAAAATTGAACCAACTACAAAACAGGAATAGACATTGGAACACCGAGACCTAAATATTGACAGACCAAAAGTTTTTTTCAAGTATCACAAACTTGACAACAATTTACTTGAGCTTATCAGGACTGGCAACATTTGGTTTTCCGCACAAGAGGACTTAAACGACCCTTATGATTGCAAATATTCTTTATCTGACGAGTATTTTCTAAAACTTCTCAAAAACTCTTTCTCTCATTTACTTAAGGATTTACAGGACAGAGTTCCTCAATTCAAGGACATCAGTAGTGACCGCTTTTTTGAAATCATGTTGCCGACTTTAAAAAGACAGACCCGACAAATGAAATTATGTGGGCTCACTACGCAGACGGTAATAAAGGTGTTTGCTTAGAGTTTGATTTGTCAGCTACTCCCGACCTTCACGAAAAAATATTCCCTGTTGAATACAATGACACTTTTCCAGTCATTAATTCTGTGGACGATTTACCCGAAGCACTTCTTAGAAAAAGAACTGCTTGGAAATATGAAAATGAATGGAGAATACTTACTAATGTGCAAGGTGGTAAACCATTCAACAAAGCATCATTGACTGCAATTTATTTTGGTTGTAGTGTGACAAAAGACAAAATTGACGAGATTAGAAACTTAATGATAGCAAGCGGTTACACGAAAGTTGACTTCAAACAATTTAGTTTTTACATCAACAAAATAAAATTTACTCCTCTTGACGACTTTCCATTTCCAAAAAAGAAAGAACATACACCTGAACATGACACAACACGATAACAAACTTCTAATAAACTATTGTGCGGACTTCGGGCTTAACGATTTCGGGCAGAGAGAAGCACATACTGCTAACAAGGTAATGCCATTACTTGTCCCGACAAATCGTGAGTCTAAAAACTCAATTTCATTTTGTGTAATACTTTTAAGGCAGCTATAACCTGTAGTGTGTGTGTTGTATTTTTATTTTATGCAACACGAAGGTACAAACAGAACGCAGTCTTTTTTAAATACATATAAAATCTTTCTGATGCATCTTTAATACCATTGATTTGTTATTTTTGAATGCAGATAGAAGTTATTAGACGGGCTGACGTTATTGTCAACCCTAAAAGACTACAGTGCAACAGAAAATGAAGTCTGACATTAAGAAATATTCATTCAAACAGGGACTGCCACAAGAATTTGAGTTGGTTGGTATCAGACAATTATACAACAACCATTCTGACACATTGACAACACCACATCGGACGGGTTTTTATCATATCCTTTGGTTTCAAAAAGGTAGTCCGACACATTTGGTTGACTTCAATCCGGTAAAAATAAAACCAAACACAATTTTGTTTCTGAACAAGGACACGGTTCAGCGATTTGATAAAAAAGGTGGTTTTGACGGCAAAGCAATTCTGTTTACTGACAGTTTTTTCTGCAAGACAGATGCAGACATAAAGTATTTACGGAGCAGTATTTTATTCAATGACCTGTTTTCAGTTTCTCAAATTCAAATGAGCAAAACTGCTTCGCTGTTTGCCCATTTGTTTCAACTAATGGAAATTGAATTAGAAAACGAAAAAGACATTTCACAGCCCGATATTCTAAAAAATCTATTACATAACTTTTTACTTTTATCTGAAAGAGAAAGAAGGAAACAAAATTTCACAGAAATTAAAAAAAGTGCTGACCTTGACTATGTAATGCTCTTCAAAGATCTTTTAGAATCCAACTACCGCAAGTTGAAACAAGTAAGCAACTACGCAAAAAAAATTAGTGTAACTGAAAAGCGGTTGAACCAAGCAACATCAAAAATTTTGGACAAATCGCCAAAGCAAATGATTGACGAAAGAGTAATGCTTGAAGCAAAGAGGCTTTTAGCACACACTAACGAAAGTGTAAAAGAAATTGGCTTTGACTTGGGCTTTGATGAGCCAACCAACTTTATAAAATACTTTCGCAAACACAGTAATTCAACACCTGTTGAATTTAGAGAGCAATTTGCTTTGGCTTAAAAGTATCATTCAAAGGACTGTTTCTACCTTTTACCTTCTTGTGTATCGTTGCACTTTTGCATCGTCATTTAAATCAATTCAAAATGAACAAGACGATACTAAGTGCAGCGATAATTTTAGGAGTTGGATTTTCAGCTTGCACCAATCAAAGCAACTCTAATTCACAAACACAAAAAGAAGAAAAAATGGAAATTTCAAACAAAGAAAAAGTTATTGCTCTTTTGAAAAGCATTGAAACAGGTGAACAAGAACCTATTGGTTACAT
>JAGVTU010000014.1 GCA_019136655.1 Bacteroidota bacterium | reverse complement strand
ATTTAATGCTATTACCCACCAATCTCTTCCATTACCATGCTTGCAGGCTGAAAGTCCCCACCCGAAAGAGCCTGTCAGGGCAATATTATTTTTTGAAATAACTTGTCCTAATCCCCCATTCATGGATATATCCACAACCGAATAAAAAATTTCAGGCGAAGCTAATGTTGCAATGGAATTATAATCTCCTGTCTGATGAAACAAAACATATTTTGTTGAATCATTTGGCATAGGTAAAATAATGTTACCATAAGGTATTGGCAAACCGGCAGGAAAATCATCTGTAAATTGACCTGGGTTTAAGCTCCCCCCATTTATCATAGTATCGCCTGTGGCGTCAGCTATAAAAATACCATTGCTGCTCATTAATACATTTCCGTTTTCATCAGAAATATTTGCCTGTGTATTATCAAAGGGAATGGTGCGGGTTTCTGGTATAATAGAATAAGAAGTGTCAGTAAAAGACATTCTCGCTTTGGCATTATATCCCAAAAAGAATGTACTGTTATAACCTTGCGCAAACACTTGATTCCAGCTAAAAACCATCAACAGCCCAAGCAGTTTGATGATATTTTTTGAGGCAATAAAATATTTTATTCTTTGATTGCTCATATACTACTTACGAAAGTAGTGTTAATTGCGCTAAAACAGAAATGGTATTTGTGTTGTGCCAAAATTTAATCGTGTGATACAATCCATCAACCATTACTGATTCTTGTGTATGTGCATCCGTATGTTGCAGTACTGCGAGAGCAAAAGGTCAAGGCTAAAGCCTTTTTTCATTTACAGGTTTAGTCTCCGCCATAAATGGCGGAGTTATTTTTGAAGTAGTTGTTGCTTTGCCTCCGCGCACCCGTAGCCCTAAAGGGCGCATGCGCACTTCAAATACGTTGAGCGTTGTCACCACTTCAGGGGTTGGGGGTGAGCGCGAGCGATGTGAACCATTCTCGAAAAAGTTTTTCTTGACTCCCTACAAGAGGCAAGCTCTTGTTGGGTGTAAAACACTTTTAATTGTTCTTTTGACTTGACACACTCCTGCAGTTCAGCGGGACGAAAAAGTCAAGCCTGATGAAAAATCAACTAAAATATTGTTCATTTCATCCTATTTCGAAAACAAATTCTCCTAACAAATCACATCAACTTATCATTTGACCGATGTCGTTCAACATCACGTTTGGTTTTTTTCTCCAAATTCTTTGTCATAGCCCGGGTGAGATCTACACCGGTTTGGTTGGCAATGCAAATTAACACGAAGAGCACATCAGCCATTTCATCAGCCAGATTATTTTCAGACTCTTTATCCTTAAATGACTGTTCGCCATATTTGCGGGCAATAATTCTTGCAAGCTCACCCACCTCCTCTGTAAGCAATGCCATATTGGTTAATTCATTAAAGTATCTTACTCCATACTTTTTTATCCAGTTGTCAACCGTTTGTTGTGCTTCAGCAATTGTCATTTAATTTTTTTTAGAATCCATAATTATTGTAACAGGGCCATCGTTGGTCAGGTTAATTTTCATATCGGCACCAAACACTCCTGTACTTACAGGTAGTGTACTGCCTTCTTTTACTTTCTGAACAAAATATTCGTAGAGTGGTATTGCCTGTTCGGGTCTTGCAGCATGAATGAAAGAGGGCCTGTTGCCTTTTGCAGCATCACCATAGAGTGTAAACTGCGACACGATAAGTATTTCACCATTGATATCAGATACAGAAAGATTCATCTGTCCGTTTTCATCACTGAAAATACGCAGTGCAGGAATTTTTTTTGCCAGCTTATCTGCATCCTCATGTGTATCTTCTGTTGATATTCCTAGCAGGATGAGCAGTCCTTTTCCAATAGCTGCATGTTGCTTTTCATCAATCTTAATCTCTGCCTGAGAAACACGTTGTATTACCAGTCTCATTTTTTAGCGATAAATATCTTCGTTGTTAAGGATGCTTAAATAATTATGATAGCGTGACGGGCTTACCTCTCCCCTTTCAAGTGCTTCGAGTACGGCACAACCTTCTTCGTTGACATGAATACAGTTGTTGAAACGGCATTGCGGAAGAAGTTTAAAAAACTCAGGAAAATAATGCGTGACTTCCTGCTGATTAAAATCCACAATACCAAACTCCCTGATGCCCGGTGTGTCAATAATAAATCCTCCGAAAGGCAATTCCGTCATTTCAGCAAAGGTAGTTGTATGTTTTCCCGTGAGATGTTGCTCAGATATGGGCGCTGTCCTTAAATTTAAACCCGGAACAAGTGCATTGATGAGAGATGTTTTGCCAACACCCGAATGACCGGAAAACAAGTTGACCTTTCCTGCAAGTTTTGTTTTGAGAGCATGCAAAGATTTTTCGTCAAGAGAAGATACCAAATAAGTGGAGTAACCAATTTTGTTATACAACTGAGTAAGCTCGTTTACATAATTGTTTAATTCATCATCGTACAAATCAGATTTGGTAAATACAATTGATGCAGGAATGGAATAAGCTTCGGCAGTTGCCAGAAAACGATCAATAAAACCTGTAGAAGTACGTGGCAGTACCGGTGTAGCTATGAGATATGCATGGTCAATGTTGGCAGCAAGAATCTGCACCTGCTTGCTTAACTTTTTCGATTTGCGAATGATGTAATTTCTGCGTGGCAACAGCCGCACAATAAAACCATTTTCAAACTCAACCTCATCGCCTACTGCAACAGGATTTGTTGCGTCAATATCTTTTATTCTGAAATTACCTTTTACGCGGCATTGCAACACATCCTTACCTGACATTACCGTGATAATACTTCCTGTGGTTTTAATTACAATACCTTGCTGAGGTTTCATGCTGCGCTTACAATATCTCTATGAGTTTATGCAGACTGTTCGTTTCAAATGTAACCGGCAAATCGTGAATCACATTAGATGAATTCAGATACACACAATCCATCCCTGCTGCAATTGCTCCTGCCATATCCGTTTCTGCATTATCGCCAATCATCAGGCAATTTTCAATGGGGGCATTCAATACTTCTGCGGTATGCAAAAATATTCTTGGGTCAGGTTTGTGATAACCTACCTCTTCTGAAATAACAACATGCGAAAAGAAATGTGCAATGTCAGATGATTTTAACTTGGTATGCTGCGCTTCGGCAAAACCGTTGGTAACAATAGCCAGTCCGTATCGCCCCTGCACATGGTTGAGCAATTCAACAGCATGCGGAAGTAAATGCTTTTTACTCGGTGTACGGTTTACAAAAAAATCAGCCAACTGTTCTACCAGTTGCTGATCATTAATATTAAAATGTTTGAGTGTGAGTTCGAACCTGCCTGTACGCAAATAGGATTTTTTGATTTTTCCCAATGCATAATCGGTCCACATGCGGTTATTGATGGATGTATATTTATCTACAAATTCCTGATAATTCGTAATACCATATTGTTGCAGATTATTCTCATGAAATAATTCCGTCAGCGCCTGACCCGCATTTTTATCCGTATCCCAAAGGGTATGATCCAAGTCGAACAATAAATGTGTGTAGTGTTTTTTTATTTTCATGGTTCAAGCATTTTCTGCTGAAGAGCTTTGATGGAATAAGCGTGATATAATTCGAATGATGATACCATCAGTACAGACCAGAATGAAATACTCACAAACATAAACAGAAATACTTTCTTTCTGTTAGTCACCAAACGTGATGCAATAATGGTGCCGATGGGTATAGATAAAATTACAGGTGTGATAAAAGCTATACCAAACAAACCGTACTTGCGCCACAGTGTAATGATTCTCCTGTTGCGTTTGGTGAAAATTTTTGGTTTATTCTCTTTCTTACTTTCCACATAGGTATAGCTGACTTTGATTTTTTCGTCTGCATCAACAGTAGGATTTGAAAACAGTTTATTTTTCTTTCCAACGGTTTTTGAAATATTATTTTTGATAAACGTCCATAATTTAGCTACCTGATCGCTGAAAAAACTAAAAACAAACACTCCGAGCATACCTCCTATCACCGGATAAATCACTGCTTCAAAAAAAGTAAAATTGAAATTATCATCATAGTAAGCAAATGCAGGTCCAACAACAAATTTTACGCTGCTGATTAAAATAACCATCAATATTTTTAGCGGCTCACTCATGACAGGTTTATAGTCTGTTCCGAAAAATAATGATTTTTTTCGTCAGGTGCTATTTTTTTTCTCCATAGGCCAAATCACCGGCATCACCAAGACCGGGAACTATGTATGACTGAGCGGTTAACTCTTCATCAATAGCACCCACCCAAATGGTCATATCATCAGAGACATTCGCTTTTACATACTCAATTCCCTGACGGCTTGCTAGTGCAGCTACTATGTGAGTATATGCAGGAACACCCATTTCCAGTAACGCTTTATAAGTTTCAACCAGCGATTGCCCTGTTGCCAGCATCGGGTCGCAAAGAATTAAAATACGTCCGGCAATAGGCGGTGCAGATACATACTGAAGATGAATGTCGAAAGTAGAATCCTTATGATGTCTTCTGTAGGCAGAGATAAATGCATTGTCGGCCTGGTCAAAATAATTGAGTAAACCCTGATGCAGTGGCAATCCTGCTCTGAGAATAGTTCCCAAAACAGGTTGGCTCTGCATGAGAGGAACTGTAGCTACGCCAAGAGGAGTTGTCACATCCGTATTTTCATAGTTAAACGTTTTGCTGATTTCATATGCAGCAATTTCGCCAAGACGTTCAAGATTACGTCTGAAACGCATTCTGTCATTTTGAATTTCAACATCACGCAACTCAGCAACAAACTGATTGACCAGAGAATTATTCGGACTGATAAGGTTTACCATAATTATTTTTTAAGCAGCCTTAATGGATAGGAAAGTGTATTTTTTTTCAGGTGTAAATATACGAGTTCAATTGAACCAAAACTACTGTAAAATCGTGCAAGCCCCGGATGATTGGATCCTTCAAAATCAAAAATCATGGGTTTGTTGCTAAATGTTTCGATAACAGAATCAATCAGAAACGACATAGCGCCTTTGGATTTTCCTTCGGCACTGTTGCCTGAGAAAATAAAAATGATACGATTTGATGTTTTGATAAACATTGCTCCGCAATACAATTGTTTGCCATCGGTAACACCTTTTACAAAACACATCTGTCTTTGCTCAAGTACATCAGATAATTTTTCAAGCAGTTTGTAATGTTTTTCTTTCATGGTGTCAAGGCCTGCACCTCTGTCATGTTTAAAAAAATCAATGACCTGCCTGATTGAAATTTTATCTGTTACGAACAAACCACTTTTCTCTGCTTTGGCAATATTTCTCTTATGATTGTCGGAGTAAAATTTTTTAATCTCAGTGTAAGGTTTGTCAAGCTGAAGTTCGAAATTCCTTCTTTTACTTACCTGAAACCCTGAATCGCTGACCGTGTTTGCAAAATTGAGATTAATCTCAATCAACTTATAAAACTCAGGAATTGCCTTCAGAAATGAAATAACTTCTTCAGTGGAAATTTTATGTTTTGAAAACAAACCTAACTGTTGAGCAAAATAGGGTTGATACAAATATTTAATTCCAAACTTAGTATTTGCGGTGAGAGGAAATACGTACTGATAATCGTCACCAACCAATGCATTCCACTCGGGACACACACAATCCAGATACCATGAATACGCATAAGGCAATGTGTTTTGTGATGAAGCAATTACTTCATCCCATTTTTGTTTATCAATTTCATTATGCCTCAGGAATACAATATTCATTTATGCCGAAGCTATCTTTAACAATTCTTCGTAAACACTTCGATAACCTTTCCAGATGTGATTTTCACTCAGTGATTCATTATGCCATAAGCTGATGAACGTACCGTTCACCGCTTTCACTTCATCAACCAAAGGTTTTATCAAATCAATAACCTGATATGGTTCAACTTTGAGATAATAACGGAAGGTGGCATCCATTACCGCAAAAGGATGTACTCTAAGCGTGGTAATGGTTTCGTTGTCGAGATCATAAAAATTAAAAGGAGAACAAATTCCAGCGCGGAAACCAATATTACCTGCATAACCCATCGTAAAGTCATCTTTGATGTCCACATCAATGAGCTTTCTGTAGGTATCAGGAAGTTTAATTTTAAGAAAATGCTGACGGCTTTTTTTTACTTCTCTTTTGAGAATGCGGGAGAGTATCTGAACTTCTTTTTGCAAACGTCCCTGCTGACTGTTGGAACCATAGCTTGGGTGAATACCTGTTTCGGCATAGTCGGCCAGCGACTGAATGAGTGACTGAAATGTGCGGCTGTCAACGGATACATTTTTATCATTTTCTCCATACTCACCGAGCAGAAAAAAATAAATGGCATTCACTTTATATCGCTTATGCAGGTCGAGCATGAGGTCGTATGTATCATACGGATCATGTGCCATACGCAACAACACCTTGGTACGTTCAATCATTTGCTGAAAATCCAGATTCACCAAAGATCTTCCATAAGCACCAATGGTGCGCATAAAACCTTTTTCGAGATAAGCGTACGCATTGTCAATATCAACGGTGCTGATATAACGATATTTTGATGGCGTAAACGGTAAAGAAGGAAAATAACTCAACAATACTTCACGAAGATTTTTTGCCCAGATATTGATGAGAGGTTTTTGCAAAAAGCCGCGTGTATATGCAAGGCTTTCTGTTTCGTTATATCTGTCGTGTGCATCGCGGAGGTGCGGCAGATATTCTTCATAGCGACTGACAAGATAAAACGAAGCAGCAAACACATCAAAGGGAATTACATACTTTGGATGGGTTGCATAAAATGCTTTTTGTCCTGCCCATTCAGTAAATCCAAACTGCTGATCTTCTATCCCCTTTTCGAAAAGTAATTTTTCGGCATAAATGAATGGCTCATTTTCTATCGGAGATTCTGAATAATTCAGTTTGGCACCACTGTAGCTCTTAAACTCTTCGCGGTTGTGGGTAAGTGTGAAAGGAATTCCCATCAGCTCACCTACAAAAAGATTTAAAATATACTGAAGCCGCGGAGAAGATTGTTGTGTATATACCAGTAACATTGTGGAGCTATGTGCGGTTAAAATATTTTAATCATAATCCTGAATAATACATTACCGGCAAGGATAATATTCCTGCTATCATCGTAATCTTTGCCAATAAACTTGCAAAACGAAATTGCTCTTTATCTTCAGCTATGAACAGATATATTATCAATGAAAATAAAGGTACTAAAATTCCGGCAACAAGATATGTAAATGAAATCCATTGATTCCACCATTCAAACCGAATCAGCAGCAAAACAAGGAGAATAAAAATAAGCAAGAGTAAAAAGATGGCTACAAATTTTGCCAGCCTAATTCCACCAACCACAGGAAGAGTTTTGCATCCGAACTTTCTGTCACCTTCCATATCTTCCAAATCTTTAAAAATTTCTCTGACAAATGTCAGTAAAAACGAAAATGCTGCATAAGCTCCTGTAATTGCAATGACTAAACGAAGATTGTACATTCGTGCATTGGCAACAGGAAGTTTTATATCACGAAAGGCATATTGCATTTCATAATCTGCAAAGGCAGGAATAAAAACTGCCAGTGCTGTGAGAAAAGCTACTACAAAATTTCCAACCAGTGGAAGTCTTTTATAGGATGCGGAATAAAAATACAGCAAGGCTGATGTAAGTAAAAATATCAGTGCAAGCTGTCGCAGTTTTAACCAATAAGTAAGATAAACACCAATGGCAACAGCAATGATGGAGAATGAAAAGTAAACTGTTTTCATGGTCCATGATGAGATGTTAGGTGTTTTACGTATTCCATTAGCAGCATCAATGTCTTTATCAAAAAAATCATTGATAGAATAGCCCCCGGCAGTAATCAGTACAGTTGCTAACACAATCAGTCCAAACTGCCATATTACCAATGAGGGTGTAAAATCAGACATCTTCAATAAAGGCACGACAATAAAAAAGTAAACAAAACTCTGAGCCAATGCAAGCATAGCCAGATTACCAATCCTGATGAGTCTGAGGAATTCCATTTACTCCCAATCTTTATTAATGGTTAACACTTGCTCAATCACATCTCTTACGCAACCTTCGCCACCTTTAACAGGAGAGATATAGGTGCATATGCTTTTGATTTGAGCAGCTGCATCGTTAGGGCAGCAGGGAAAACCTGTGTATTGCATGGCTTCAAAATCCGGCATATCATCACCCATATACAATACCTGCTCCTTTTGCAGATGATGTTGCTGCGTCACCTGAAGTAATTGCTGCAACTTATCTCCCACTCCAAGATACACTTCTTCAATACCGAGTTTTTGCAGACGAATAGCAACGCCTTCATCCTTACCTCCGGAGATGATGATAACGTGATATCCTTTTTTAACGGCAAGCTGCATGGCATAACCATCCTTGATATTCATCTGACGCAATAATTTGCCGTCATTGGTAATGTGCAACATTCCGTTGGTAAGTACGCCATCTACATCGAAAATAAAACAGCGAATGTCTTTAAGTTTTTGTTTGTAGCTGATACTCATTTTCTGCTTTTCTGAATAGATTTAGTCATTGTTTTATAAACGTCTGCAATATCAGAGTTATTTTTCAGAATTTGCAAATGTCTTTTGATAGTTTTTAAATCGCCACGCACAGCAGGACCAGTTTGCAGTGATTTCGGATTTCTGTTGTCAATACGAAGGGCTGTATTCTCTATCAGCGGTTGCAGAATCTGAAAACTGATTTTGTTTTGTTTCAGAAAATCGTAAGCAAGGCTGTAGAGGTGATTGGGAAAATTATTCACTATTACTGCTGCAAGATGCAGTTTTTCGCGTTTTGCAGAATTCAGTTTCACATAACGGCAATTGATTTTCTGAAGTATGGATGTGATTCTGTCCATTACTTTTTTTCCGGAAGCTTCCACACAAAAAATCAACTCTGAAAAAATTCCAGAGCGAGCAGTGAGTGACTGAAGTGGATACATCACTCCACAGTTTTTAAATTTCTTTTTTAAAACTTCCATAGGAATAGTTCCTGAAGTATGAACCACTGCAGCTTTCATCATCGGTAGTTTGTTTACCACTTCGTCAATGCTGTCATCGTTAACAGCGATGATGCACATATCTGCATTTGTATCCACATTTTTCAGTTCAGAATTAAAATCGCAGTTGCAGAGGTTAGCCAACTGCCTTCCTGTTTTTTTATTACGACTGATAACCTGAATGATTTTGTTGCCTGATATATTCAGCAGCATTGCCAGTTGCATGGCTACATTGCCCGAACCTATCATTACAATTTTTATCACATCAGCTTTTGCCGGCATAGCGAACATTTTCTTTAAATCGTTTCACTGCAGAAATCCAAGATCCTATTATCAACAGGATACAGCCTGTCCACAACAAATTAATATGCGGAAAAATGATGGCTTTCATGATGATAAAGTCGCGCTTGTTGGCTTTCTTCTCTGCAATTTCAAGTTTTATTTTTCCGTCTTCAGGATTCAGTCCTGTAAAGCGGATTTTAAGTCCCAGTTCGTCAATAAAATAATTCTTGGAAACAGCCATGCGGTCTTTTACAAGAAACACCGGATTGATTTCGTGTTTTTTCTTATTCACATCTGTAACAACCAACTCTGCTTTCACTCCAAAACTGTCGAATGAATCTATTGCAACTTCAGTGTTGTCTTTTGCAATTCCCTTTAATACAATCAAACTGTTGGAAGTTGCCAAGGTATCACCTTTAGACAGTTCATGTTCTACCGGTTCATCATATTCTTCTGCTGATTCCTGTTTGGTAAACTCATCTAAATTGGC
The DNA here is from genome assembly GCA_019136655.1 of Bacteroidota bacterium. Taxonomy (GTDB): domain Bacteria; phylum Bacteroidota; class Bacteroidia; order AKYH767-A; family OLB10; genus OLB10. The sequence goes on along the minus strand of JAGVTU010000014.1, from coordinate 61,930 downwards.
ATAAGTGATGTGTGTGTAAATATCTTTATCAGGAAACCATTTGGTAGCAGGCTCGGCACTGTTTCCCATTCTTTCGTTGAGCTGGATGATGGGTTTCAGTGTAAATGCTTTTTTCAAAGTACCATTGCTGTGGTTAGGTTTGAAATAGTCAATATTGAAATACACATTGACTCCTTTTTTCTCGCGTCCTGTATAGGTCACAAAATATTTACCCATCTGCAATGTGTCACCTTTGGAAAGCATGATGTTTTCATTGTTTGGAAAATCTTTTCCCAGATCAATATTCAGTTTGTTCTGTGAGATAATTCTTGAATTGGCATTTGAAATAAGTGCACCTGTAATTATCAATGCAAATCCAATATGAGCAATGGACGCACCGCTGAATGAAAGTTTTCCTTTGATAATGCGGAAGAAATAATCGGCATTGGCAACAATACTGAAAATACATGCAAAAGCCAGAGTGATATAATGTACACTGCGGAAATGCAATGCCAACACCACTGCTACGGTTAATGCAACAGAAACGATGATGGACAACATCAGTTTTTTGAACACCTCTTTTACTTCGCTGTGTTTATATTTAAAAAACTGTCCGATTGCCATCAGTATGCAAAGTATCATGGCAATAGGAATCTGCCATGAGTTGAAATGCTCTTTCACATCAACAGGAGGAGCCAGTTTTAATCCGAATAATTTATTGATAACAGGAATGCTTGTGGTAAAAGTTACCTGCACTGCAGAAATACAAAGAACGAGCATACCGATAAACATCCAGAACTCGCGTGAGGTAATACTGTCATCCGATTCTTCCTTAGGAAGTTTTTTCCAGTTTGCAATCAGCAGAATTACTGAAAGCACTACAAAAAACATCATATAAAAAATCAACTGACCACTCATTCCTAAATCGGTAAATGCATGTACAGAAGTTTCGCCAAGGATTCCGCTTCGTGTAAGGAATGTACTGTAAAGCACTAACAGAAAAGATAGGATACTTAACACAAAAGTACTGATGAGTGCACGTTGTCTTTTCAGATATACGAGCATAACGTGACCTGCACCCACAAGAATAAGCCATGGCACAAGTGAAGCATTTTCTACAGGATCCCATGCCCAAAAACCACCAAAGCTCAGAGCTTCATAGGCCCATGCAGCACCCATAAGAATGCCTGCGCCCAAAATCATTATTCCGAAGAAAGTGTAAGGCAGAGCCGGCTTCACCCAATCTGAAACATTTTTGCGAAGTAAAGAACCTATTGCAAAAGCAAACGGCACAACAGTAGCTGCAAAACCAAAAAACAATGTTGGTGGATGTATCACCATCCAGTAATTCTGCAATAACGGATTTAGTCCTCTTCCATCTTTTATCCGGCTCAAATAATCGGGCATTTGAATGAATGGCAAATTGGCAAACTGATCATGGTGACGCAACAGAGAAAATGGATTTGATCCTACTTTATAATCAAACACATAAACTCCTAACAACATGGAAGCAAGAAACACCTGCACCAATGCAATAACTCCAACTACAGGAGCTTCCCATTGTTTATTCCTTCTGGTAATGAATAAAGCAAATACCACATGCCACAACATCCAGAGTAAAAAACTTCCTTCCTGTCCTTCCCAGATACAGGCGAGAATATAATGCATTGGCATGGTTAAACTGGAATGTTGCCAAACATAAAAATACTCGAAACGGTGATTGAAAATCAGGTAAAGCAAAAGGAAGAATACACCGTAAACTGCAATACTATGAACAGCAAAAAATTTTCGAGCCAATGGACGCATCCATGTAGCTTTCGATTCATTAACTGTACTTATAATGTATAATATGGCTGCAAATAATGCACTGATGAAGGCTGTAAAAATCAGCCCGCTTCCTATCTGTCCCCATATCAGTTGTTCTCCGATATATTTCATCTTATTTCTCCTCTGAAAAGTTGTGCGAATTTCTGAAAAAAATCAACGTCATGATGAGGAAAAACTCCTTTCAGAAGGAATGTCATGAAAATGGTATGAAACAAATTATTAAAAGTGCGATTATTTCAAATACACATCAAGCAGTCCTTCAGGCAGCTGAACGGTGAGTATGCCTGAACTTTTATCGAACTTCAGAATAAAATGGTCGTTTAGCGGAATGAGTACTTCCTTGTCATCGTCTGTATAAACCTGTGCGATGAGCTGTTGCGGAAATTCAAGAATGTTTTTTATGATTCCTATCCTGCTTTTGTTTTCATCTTCCACAGTAACATCAGTGAGTTCATGTTTATAAGGTGTAGGTTGCTGAGCAAGAATATTGAGCGGCAGATAAACATCTTTTTTCAGATATGCTTCTGCTTCTGTCATGTTGTGTATTCCTTCGAGATGGAAACGTGTAAAAGGCGGAGTAAATGATATTTCTTTTACAGGAAATGCTTTCAGGTTTTCGCCATAGGAGATAAAAAACTCTTTTGGCTGATTTTTTTTAAACCTGAAATTATCCGTACATTTTAAAATCAAATGCCCTCTGATACCGTGGGTACGTCCGATTGTTCCGTAGAAGAAATAACCGTCAAAACCCATCATCAAAGGGCATTTAAAATAAATTAAAGCTTATGCGTTTTCTGCAGGAGCTTCGGCTTCACCACCTTCGGCAGCAGGTTCCTGAGCAGCGCTTTCGGCAGCAGCTACACTTGCAGCAGCACGTTTTTCAGCAATAACCTTGGCGATAGCTTCGCGTTTTTTAGCTTCTTCAGCCAGACGGTTTTTAGATTCATCTGCTTTGGAAGCCTGTACTTTTTGCGAATGCTGAAGCACTTTCAGGTTTTTGTTTTCCATCCATGCATTGAACTTAGCATCGGCTTGCTCCTGAGTGAGAGCACCTTTTTTTACACCACCCTGAAGATGATGTTTGTAAAGCACGCCTTTGTAGCTTAGAATGGCGCGAGTAGTATCGGTTGGCTGTGCACCCCGGGCTATCCAATGAGCAGCCCTGTCGATATTAAGGTCAATGGTTGCCGGAATGGTTTTTGGATTATACACTCCGATTTTTTCAATGAACTTACCATCTCTGGGAGCACGTGAATCCGCCACCACTACATGGTAGAACGGCTGGCCTTTTTTTCCGAACCGTTGCAATCTGATTTTTGTTGGCATTTTACTTAATTTTTATACCGTTAAACATAATCCCGAAAATCTCCCTGATTTCGGGGCTGCAAATATCGCTATTTCAATGATATAAAAAAATAATACTTCCGGGATTTTTTACAGTACCCCTTGCTCGGGATTTTTCCCTTTAAACTGCCGGAAATAATTCTTAATATGCTCAATATCAGCTTCTGTATTTTCGGTTGGCATGAAAGGAGGAGCCACCACAACGCTTTTTGTTGGGTAATCGAAAGCTACCATCAGAATGGGTACACCGGTTTTAAGGGCAATTTTGTGGAATCCTGTTTTCCATTCAGGTGAATATTTGCGGGTACCTTCTGGAGTGATGCAAATCGAAAACCGTTCGTGCTGATTGTAAATTTCAGCAACTTTATCCACCATGTTGGTATGTCGCGAACGGTCAACGGGATAACCACCCAGAGCGTAAAACAACCATCCGAAAGGGGGCTTGAACAATTCCTTTTTTGCAAGATATTTGGTATCAATCCTCAGAATACTGCGCGCAGCCAGCCCTACCAGAAAATCAACATTGCTGGTATGAGGTGCCACAATCATCACATATTTTTTTAATTCAGGGGGTATTGCTCCCTTAATTTTCCATCCAAAAAGTTTGAAAAATAAATTATAGATGAATCTCGACATTGTGTAAAAGTAAAAAAGTGTTCTGAATTTGGTAGCTATGTGTTATATTTGCAGATATATTAAATAAAAATTTATAAAATGAAAAAGATTTTTGTTTTACTCACCTTCATTGCCATCACTGCAAGTGCTTACAGTCAGGCAAATAAAACTTCAGGCACATGGGCAGAGTTAAACTCTTTCCAGAATATTTTATCTGATTTCACCAAGGCCAGCAAATCCGGTGATCTTAAGCCTGTAAAAACAAACATTGAGTCACTCATCAATGCTGCTGTTGATTTATATAAAGCAGAAGTTCCTGCAGGAATTGATGCCACACAAATGAGAGCTGCTACTGTTACCTTAGCAAATTCATGCAAAGAGCTGTTTGGTTCTATCAGCCTTGAGCAAACTGATGCTGAAATAAATCAAAAACTGAGTGTGGTTCAAACTGCATTCAATGATGTATCTAAATTGTACTCTACTGCAGGTAAAAACTCAGGAACAAAGAGTAAAACCAACTAATTCTTAATAAGAATACTTACAAAAAAAGCTGCCCGCAAGGCAGCTTTTTTATTGTGCACTATTTTCAGGTTTGTATCACACCTACATTATATTGTTTGGTAAGTGGTGCATGATTGGCCATTTCAATACCCATGCTTATCATCTTGCGTGTGTCAACAGGGTCAATGATGGCATCAACCCAAAGTCTTGACGCTGCATAGTACGGAGATGTCTGTGAGTTATATCTGTCTGTAATCACCTTCAACTGTGCATCTTCTTCTTCCTGTGTGATGGTTTTGCCCTGAGCTTTAAGGGCGGCAACATGTATCTGCAGAAGTGTTTTGGCAGCCTGTGCTCCTCCCATTACTGCAATTTGTCCTGATGGCCATGCAGCAATCAGTCTCGGATCATAAGCCTTGCCACACATGGCATAATTACCGGCACCATAACTGTTGCCGACAATGATTGTAAATTTTGGAACAACACTGTTGGCCATTGCATTCACCATTTTGGCTCCGTCTTTAATGATGCCTCCGTGTTCGCTGCGACTGCCTACCATAAATCCGGTTACATCCTGCAAAAACACCAATGGTATTTTACGCTGATTACAGTTCATTATAAACCGTGCAGCCTTATCTGCACTGTCACTGTAAATAACTCCGCCAATCTGCATTTCGCCTTTTTTGCTTTTCACTACTTTGCGCTGATTGGCAACAATACCTACAGCCCATCCGTCAATGCGTGCTGTGCCGCAGATAATACTCTGCCCGTATTTATCTTTATACTCATCAAACTCACTGTTGTCCACCAAACGGTAAATAACATCGTGCATGTTGTACTGCTTGCTGTTTTCGGAAGGAATGATGCCGTAAATTTCTTTGGGATTGAGTTTGGGTTCGGCAGGTGTTGCACGATCAAAGCCGGCTTTTTCAAAATCGCCAATCTTGTCGAACAAACGCTTGATGTAATCCAGACATGAAGCATCGTCAGGAAATTTATTATCCGTTACACCTGAAATTTCTGACTGTGTTGTGGCACCACCCAGGGTTTCATTGTCAATGTCTTCGCCAATTGCAGATTTTACGAGATAACTTCCTGCTAAAAATACAGAACCTGTTTTATCCACAATCATTGCTTCGTCACTCATGATAGGTAAATAAGCTCCACCCGCCACACAACTTCCCATGATGGCTGCAATCTGAATAATGCCCATACCTGACATCACTGCATTGTTGCGGAATATTCTTCCGAAATGTTCTTTATCAGGAAAAATTTCATCCTGCATCGGTAAAAAAACTCCTGCACTGTCCACGAGATAAACAATAGGCAAACGATTTTCTATACTTATCTCCTGTGCACGCAGATTTTTCTTCGCAGTCATAGGAAACCATGCACCTGCTTTCACGGTGGCATCATTGGCTACAACAATACACTGTCTTCCGCTGATATAACCAATAACAACCACTACTCCACCCGAGGGGCATCCTCCATATTCGGTGTACATTTCATCGGCTGCAAATGCGCCAACTTCAAACTGCGGTTTGTCTTTATCGAGCAAATATTCTATTCGCTCACGTGCAAGCATTTTATTGCGCTCTTTTTGTTTGGCAGCACTCTTTTTACCTCCACCTTCATACACGCGGCTGAGTTTGCTCTGCAAATGTGCAAGCTGGGTTTTATAAGCGTCTTCGTTAATATTAAAATCGAGATTCTGTTTATCGGACATATCAGTTTCTTAAAAAATACGACTGCAAAAATAAACTAATGTGGCATAGTTGCTGCCACAGGTTCTTCAATAGATGTAATTAAATGTAAAGCCGTTACTTAAATCTGCGTACGATGAGTGCAGAATTGGTGCCGCCAAATCCAAATGAGTTCGACAAAAAGCAATTGATGTTTTGTTCTTTTGTCTGAGCAACAACATTTATTGTTGCAGTATCGTCATCAGGTTCTTCAAAGTTGATGTTGGGTGCAATAAAATTATTCTGCATCATCAGCATGGAATAAACAACTTCACTTGCTCCTGCCATCCAACATTCATGACCTGTCATTGATTTGGTAGAACTTACAGGTACTTTATGGCTGATGACTTCTCCTATAACTTTGGCTTCGATGCCATCACCTGCCGGAGTTGAAGTGGCATGTGCATTTACATAATCAATATCGGAAGGCTTAATGGCTGCCTGATTCATTGCCATGAGTAATGAACGTTGTTGTCCGTCAAAACTGGGATTTGAAATATGGTCGCCATTGGAAGAAAATCCATAACCAACAATTTCTGCAAGAATGGTTGCACCTCTGCGCTGAGCTGCCTCAAGCGACTCAATGATGATGGTGGCTGCACCTCCCGAGGGAATGAGTCCGTCACGGTTTTTGTCGAAAGGGCGTGAAGCTTTCTGTGGGTCAGATTCTCTTGTACTGAAAGTTCCCAAGCCATCAAAACTTGTCATGGCATACGGATTTATCTCCTGCGCTCCTCCGCAAATCACGCGCTCCTGCAAACCTTGTCTGATGAGCAAATATCCCATGCCTATGGAATGTGAGCCACTGGCACATGCTGCACTCAGCGTAAAGTTGATGCCTTTCAGTTTAAATATGGTTGCCAGATTCATATTCACCGTGCAATTCATATTCTGAAAAATATCGCCACTGCCAATGAGAGTATTGTCTTTCTTTTTGCGTGCTTTATCTATTGTTTCAATTACAGAACCTGTTGTGCTGTCGTTGCCGAAGATGATTCCGGTTTCGTTTTTATCGAGAAAATCTACGTCAAGCTGAGCCTGCTCCAATGCTTCGCGTGTTGACATATAAGCAAACATAGCAGGTTGATGCATGCCTACGCGGTCGCGTCTGTGCAGAAAATTTTTCAAATCCGGAGTTTCCACAAAACCTGTCAGTGCCGAGCGAAAGCCAAGTTCCTTACGTTCCGGATCAAAAATAATTCCGCTTCTGCCTTCGTAAAGTGACTGACGTACTTCATTCAGATTTTTTCCTATGCAGGAATAAATGCCCATTCCGGTGATGACTACGCGATTCATGATTACGAATAAATTCCTCCGTTAATATTAATTACTTCACCTGTGATGTACGATGACTTGTCTGATGCAAGGAAGCTCACAAGGTGCGCCACTTCTTCGGGAGTGCCAAAACGTTCCATGGGTACTAATTTACTCAATTGTTTCTCATCAAGGCCTTCCGTCATATCACTTTTTATAAATCCGGGAGCCACTGCATTTACTGTAATTTTTCTTTTTGCCACTTCAAAAGCAAGCGATTTGGTTGCTGCAATCATAGCACCTTTGGCAGCTGCATAGTTGGTTTGTCCTGCATTGCCTTTTAGTCCTGACAATGATGCAATGTTGATGATACGGCCTTCGCGTTTGCGCAGCATTTGTTCTATCACACTTTGTGTAACGTTGTAGAATCCTTTTACTGAAATATTCACCACATCGTCCCAGTCTTTTTCAGGCATCCACATCAGCAAACCGTCTTTTGTGATACCTGCATTATTCACCAGCACTTTAATAAAATTCTCAGGGTTGTTGTTCTGCCATGTTTTGATGGCTTCATTCACTTCTTCTTTTACCTGCACTTTGAAAGGCAAAAGTTCACCACTGCCACCGGCAGTCTTTATTTCTGCCAGTGTTTGCTCTGCAGCTTCCTTATTGGATGCATAATTTATAAGGATGTGCAGCTTATGATCCGTTGCCAATTGCAATGCAATAGCTTTCCCCAATCCGCGTGAAGCGCCTGTTACCAATGCACAGTTCATTCGTTGAAATTGTTTTCTTTAAGAAGTTCGACTACTTTTCTGATATTTTCAAACTGCGGCACATCGTCTTCAATTACCGAAGTATGACTGCGTAAATGCCTGTGCAGTGATTTTGTTTTGGGAGCTAATTTTTCAAATTCGTTTTCGGGTAATAAATCTATTGCCTGTGCTACTGCCATCATCAGTACAGCCATTACCTCATATCCGTTTTCAATCACTTTTTTGGCAATGAGTGCACTGTTGGTTCCCATGCTTACCACATCCTGATTGTCGTTGTTATTGGGAATACTGTGTACATACACCGAAGTGCAAAGGCTCTGACTCTCGGCAGTGGTGCTGGTGGCCACAAACTGCATTCCCTGCAAGCCAAAATTAAATCCGAGTTTTTTCTTATTCAGGAATGGAGGAAACTTGCGGTTGAGTTTTTTATTCAGCAGAAAATTCAGCTGCCGCTCTGCAAGAACCGTCATTTTTGTCATGGCAAGTTTGAGTTTATCCATTTCGAGCGAGATGTAATCGCCATGGAAATTTCCGCCATGAAAAACATTATCAGCTTCAGGAATTACTACAGGATTATCGTTGGTAGAATTCAGTTCGTTTTCGGTAACGGCAACTGCGGCCAGGCAGGTGTCGTAAACAGGACCTAAAATCTGTGGCACACAGCGAATGGAATAATATTCCTGAATTTTATTTTTAAACTCTGTGCGACTCAGTTCCTGTTGATCAGAGAATAACTCCTTGCGGCTGCGCACCAGTCCGCTGCCTTGCAACAACTCACGCATTTGTGAGGCAATGTACTGCTGACCTTTGTGCAATTTCACAGCATTCAGTTCAGAAGAAAAAGAATCATCAAACGACTCAATAATTTCATTGATAACAGCAGAGGCAACAATTGCCCAGTTCAGCAGTCGCTGAGCATAAATTAAATTGACTGCAGCAATTCCTGTCATGCACGATGTGCCATTGATGATGCCAAGCCCATCACGCAGTTTCAGCGTCAGAGGTTTTAGCTGAAGACGATCAAGAACCGCTTTTGTACTTTCTCTTTTGCCCTGATAATACACATTGCCTTCGCCAATGAGATTAAGTCCCAGATGAGCCAACTGAACCAAATCGCCACTGGCTCCTACTCCACCATGTTCAAATATTTCGGGTATGATGTTCTGATTGAGAAACTCAGTGAGCAGTGTTATGGTTTCGGGGCTTATACCGGAGTGTCCCTGTAAAAAATTATTGAGGCGTGCCAGCACAACAGCTCTTGTGTACACTTCATTGAGTACGTTGCCTGCTCCATTGCTGTGGCTGCGGATAAGATTATATTGCAGTTGGTTCAGCTCGTGACTTTCTACCTTAAACTGCACCATAGGTCCGAAACCGGTGTTGATGCCATAAATGATTTTATCTTTCGAAAAATCAACCAAAAAGCGAAATGATTTTGTTAACTCATCAAGCGTTTGCTGACTGATAACTACCTTTTTGCCTTTGAATGCTACCTTTTCTATTTCGTCTATGGTCAATGTGTTAACCATACTTTTTCTTTGCATAAAGGTCGCAAATTTACATTTTTCGGCAATGTATAAAAGTTTAAATAAAAAGGAAGATTTTAACCCGATGTTACTTTAACAGCTAATATTCTACCTTTGACACATCAGGCATTGAAATTTTCAGAGCATCAACTGTCATCATCAAAAAATATACATGATCAACTCTTTCATTAAAACCCAATTTATACTTTACGTCAGGGATCAGCAGGCAAGTACTGAATTTTACTCGAAGATATTACGCATTCAGCCTTCGCTGAATGTACCCGGAATGACTGAATTTATTTTAAACGAAAACTGTAAACTGGGACTGATGCCTGAAAACGGAATTGCAAAAATTTTATCCGGCAACACACCTCACCCTGCTGAAGGCAACGGAGTGCCGCGCTGCGAACTTTACCTAAATGTTGAAAATGCCGAAAAAGAATTTAATCACTCACTGCAACATGGAGCCAAGCTGATAAGTGCACCTGCAGACATAGACTGGGGCGATAAAGTTTGTTATCTTGCAGACCCTGACGGACACGTTATTGCTTTTGCTGAAAAATTATGAAACAAGAGAAAGCACCTTTTTTTGGTAAGTGGATGTACTGGTATGCAGTTGTGATAGCAACACTGATGTTGCTGATAGCTGTATTTTATGTTTTGACTCAAAATTTTAAACTGTAATAAATACAGGTTACACTATGAGCCGATTAGATTGGATAGTACTATGCATCACACTGACAGTAATCATTGCCTATGGTTTGTATAAAAGCCGTACGGAAAAAAATCTGGAAGGATATTTTCTCAGCAGCCGTTCCATGCCGTGGTATCTTGTGTTGCTGAGTATCATGGGCACTCAGGCAAGTGCCATCACTTTTATTTCAGCACCCGGCCAGGCATTTACTGACGGAATGCGCTTTGTACAATATTACTTCGGATTGCCTCTTGCCATGGTGGTATTGTGCATCACATTTGTGCCGCTGTTCAGCAAACTCAAAGTTTTTACTGCTTATGAATATTTGGAGCAACGTTTCGATATTAAAACCAGGGCATTCACTTCGTTCTTGTTTCTTTTATCACGCGGCCTAAGCACCGGTCTGAGCATTTACGCACCTTCCATCATTCTTTCATCATTAATGGGATGGGACATTTTTTTTACAAATATTGTCATGGGTGGAATGCTGATAATTTATACTGTTTCAGGAGGGGCCAAAGCAGTTGCTTACACACAGCAGTTGCAATTGTTTATCATTTTCACTGCAATGTTTTTTGCGGGTTATATGGTTGTAAAATTATTACCTGACGGAATTGGATTTGCTGATGCACTGAAGATTGGCGGCAGCAGCAATAAGATGAATATCATCACCACAGGATTTGATGAAAACGGATTCAACTGGAAAGACAAATACAACATCATCAGCGGAATCATAGGCGGATTTTTTCTGGCATTAAGTTATTTCGGTACCGATCAAAGTCAGGTGGGGCGTTATCTCACTGCCAAAGACACTACAGAAAGCCGTATGGGTTTGCTCATGAATGGACTGGTAAAAGTTCCAATGCAGTTTTTTATTTTGCTCATTGGCGTTTTGTTGTTTTCATTTTATCAGTTTAAACCTCAGCCCATATTTTTCAATCCTGTGCAACAGCAAAAATTAGCTGAAAGCAGCAAGAAAGACAGTGCTATGTTGTTCGAACAGAAATTTGAAGAACTGAATGCTCTCAAAGCCGAAGCATTAAAAAGTTATCATCAACATCAGGACGAAACAAGAATAATGCTGCGCACACTGAACGACTCTTCGCAGGTACTCAGGCAACAATACAAAGCATTGTTTAAAACAGCAGGCATACAGGGTGATGACAACGATACCAATTATATTTTTCTGCGTTTTGTGATTGACTATCTGCCGGCAGGTTTGGTAGGACTTCTCATTGCCATTATCTTTCTTGCAGCATGGGGAAGCATAGCTGCTGCTCTCAACTCACTTGCAAGCTGCACCATGATAGACTTTCATAAGCGGTTCCGAAAACCTTCAGGTATTTCAGAGAAAAAACAAAAAGCAAGCGACTATCGTTTCTCACAGCTATACACACTGCTCTGGGGTTTGTTTTGCATTGTAGTAGCACAAATGGTAGTTGGCATGGGCAGCCTTATTGAAGCAGTAAATGTATTAGGCTCGCTGTTTTACGGAGTGATACTCGGCATTTTTCTTACAGGTTTTTATATCAAAAGCATAAAAGGTCATGCAGTGTTTATTGCAGCTGTAGTAGGTGAACTGGCTGTAGTCGCTCTTTTTATTTTAGACAGTAAAGGTGTTTTGGGTTTAGGATTTTTATGGCTCAATGTGGTGGGTGCATTGCTGGTGCCTGCAATTGGTTTGGTGCTGCAGTGGATATATAATCTTCAGGGCAACCGTTTGTCTGCAAAATAAATCTGCACAGCTGTATTGGAGTTTTTCTTTTTAACTTAATTACTGCAAGTAATTTCAGCGCTAAGGATTCAAAAATGAAACTTCCTTGATTTCAAAATTTAAAATCTCCGATCCATTATCAATCATCAGCAAACCCTGCTCATTTACACCTTTGATGGTACCGTTGAAAATGTGATTTCCGCTTTGAAACTTCGACTGTATATTCTTGCGATAAAGTTTACTGTGATAGTCGCGGTCCAAAATTTCAAAGTCACCTTTTCTGAGCTGAGCGTAGCGATGGGCTATGCATGCAGATAATTCAGCTGCACACTCACGTACATTCAGTTGTTTTCCCGAAACCATTTTCAGTGAAGTGGCTGTTGACTGAAGTTCGTCAAAATGATCCTGATTGAGATTGATACCAATACCTGCCACCGAAGCATAAATACCTGAACCGCGAAATGTGTTTTCCAATAAAATACCTCCTGTTTTTTTGCCATCAATAAAAATGTCATTGGGCCATTTTATCTGCACACCATTGCAGTGGTTTGAAGCAAAATCAGCCGCTGCCAAAGCCATTGCCTTGCTAAGCCAAAATATGTTGTCCGGTTTCAGAAAATCAGGGTACAACGCCATGCTGAACAGCAAGTTTTCACCGGGTTTGCTCTGCCACATACTTCCGCGCTGCCCCTTGCCCTGCGACTGATAGTCGGCCACTACCACCGAACCTTCAGGGAGGTGGCCCTGAGCTAACTTTTGCTGAATTACATTGTTAGTGGAATCAGTCTCATTCAAAAAAAACCATTGTGCATCGGAAAACATGGGGCAAATGTAGTCTAAAGTAATTTTTATTACTTTTGTATTGTACTGAATTTTAAATATTAACAAAACTTGGCAGTCAAGAAAGAAACAAAAACAAAAAGCTCCAAAAATGTTGCGCTGAAAAAAACCACGCGCAAAACAGTAAAACGAAAACCGAAAGATAATACCGCAAAATTGCTGTCGGTAATTGTTGACAGCATAGAAGATAAAAAAGGTGAACACATTGTTGTTTTAAACCTTAAAGAATTGAAAAATGCCATGGCAGATTACTTTGTAATTTGTGAGGCACGGAATAAAATACAGGTGGATGCCATCGTGCGGAATATTGAAGAAAAAGTTTTTAAGAAAGTAAAAGAAACAGCGTTTAATATAGAAGGCAAACAAAATGCAGAATGGATACTGATGGATTATTTTAATGTGGTGGTGCATGTATTCCTGGCAGAAAAACGTGAGTTTTATGGTCTTGAAAATTTGTGGGCAGATGCACAGGAAGAAAAAATAGCAGCCATTTAGTAAACAAACCTGCCATTTTGCCGTTAGCATGATTGTTGATACGAAACTTTACAATTAAAAGATAAGCGAAAAAAAATAATGTTGGAAGAAAACAAAAGCGGAGACAAGAAAAAGCCATTTAATAAAATCCCTAAACCTCCGGGGAAGGGATTCAACTTTTCATGGATATATGCCATCGTATTCCTGTTGATTTTTGTAATATGGGTGCTGGGATTGGGCGACAAACCTAAACTGACAAACATGAGTGAGTTTGAGAAAACCATGCTCCTCAATCATGATGTTGAAAAAGTAGAAATTGTTAACCGTGAACGTGCCGAGATAACCATTAAAAAAGATAAACTCAGCCTCGATCGTTATAAAGCAGTAAGCCATAAACCTTTTGGCAACGGACTCAATCCGGGACCACATTACTACATGCCTATTGGCGATGTAGGAAACTTTGAAAGGAAGATGGAAGAAATACAAAAAGATTTTCCTGAAGCCGAAAAAGTAGTACCCGAATACAACAACAACGACCGCTCTATTTTAGAAGTGTTGTTCTGGAATCTGCTTCCGTTTATCATCATTGCTGCTGTATGGATTTTTATCATGCGCAGAATGGGAGGCGGAGGTGCAGGAAGCCAGATTTTCAACATAGGAAAATCGAAAGCGCAGTTGTTTGATAAAGATCTGAATGTAAAAGTCACGTTCAACGATGTAGCGGGGCTCGAAGAAGCCAAGGTGGAAGTGATGGAGATTGTTGACTTCCTTAAGAATCCTAAGAAATATACACAGCTTGGAGGAAAAATTCCAAGAGGTGCATTGCTTGTAGGCCCTCCCGGTACAGGAAAAACTTTGCTGGCAAAAGCTGTTGCCGGTGAAGCACAGGTTCCTTTCTTCTCACTCAGCGGTTCCGATTTTGTGGAAATGTTTGTAGGAGTTGGAGCATCGCGTGTTCGCGACCTGTTCAGACAGGCTAAAGAAAAAGCACCAAGTATAATTTTTATAGATGAGATTGATGCCATTGGCCGCGCAAGAGGCAAAGCACCTTCGTTCAGTGCCAATGATGAGAGAGAAAGTACATTGAATCAGCTGCTGACAGAGATGGATGGTTTTGGAAGCAATACAGGAGTAATCATTCTTGCTGCTACCAACCGTGCCGACATTCTCGACAGAGCATTGCTGCGCCCGGGACGTTTCGACAGACAGATTTATGTAGAACTTCCTGACCTCACAGGCCGCGAAGAAATTTTTAAAGTACATACCAAAGGACTGAAAATAGATCATACGGTTGATATCAAATTCCTTGCAAGGCAAACTCCCGGATTTTCAGGTGCTGATATTGCAAACCTTTGCAACGAAGCTGCGCTGATTGCTGCACGTCTCAACAAAACTGCAATCGGTAAAGAAGATTTTCTTGCAGCCGTTGACCGTATCATTGGCGGATTGGAGAAGAAAAATAAAATCATCACCAAGCACGAAAAAAGTGTTATCGCCTATCACGAATCAGGTCATGCTACTGTGAGCTGGTTGCTCGAACATGCACATCCGCTGGTGAAAGTTACCATCGTGCCCAGAGGAAATTCGCTGGGAGCGGCATGGTATCTTCCTGAAGAAAGACAACTCACCAACAAAGAACAGATATTTGATGAGATGTGTGCTGCATTAGGTGGCCGCGCTGCCGAAGAAGTTGTTTTCGGTACCATCAGCACAGGTGCACTTTCCGATCTCGAAAAAATTACCAAACAGGCTTATGCTTCTGTAAGTATTTTCGGACTGAATGAACGCATTGGCAACATCAGCTATTACGATTCATCCGGACAGCAGGACTATAACTTCAACAAACCATACAGCGAGAAGACAGCAGAAATTATTGATGAGGAAGTGAAAAAACTGATTGATGCTGCTTACGAAAGAACAAAAGCACTGCTCAGAGAAAACAAAGACAAGCTTGATAAATTGGCCAACAGATTACTTGAGAAAGAAGTTATTTTTAAAGAAGATCTGGAAGAAATTTTCGGGCAACGTCAGTGGGCTGAATCAGAAAAAGCTACTTTTAATTCCACATCTTCCAATGGCGAAAAAGTAAAAGAAACTGAAACGCCAAACACAACAGTATCACAAGGTTCAATTTAAAAAACCTATGGACGAGAGTACCAACAGAGAGAAAGTTCTTAAAAAGGTACGAAGTGCGCTGATTTCGAAAACACCAAATCCTTTTCCCAATCTGGATATGGACAGCCCTGTCTTTCATCAGACAGCATTGCCGCTGGAACTGCAGTTTGCCGAAAAATTTACTGAGTCCAACGGACAGTTTGTGTTGTGCAACGGTCGCATCGAACTGATGGAAAACATTCTGATGGTTTGCGACTCGAATGATTACACCGATGTGGTATGTATTGACAGAAACCTTTCAGCATTTTTTGATGAGTTCGAATTTCCGCATCAAAGTGTGTTTGAAGCTGAGAGCGATACCGACCTTCAGGTGGTGGCTTTGCCCTGCGAATGTCTGATTGCACAACAGGGAACAATAGTGTTTTCTAAAAATATGACAGGCGATATGCGACTGCTGTCGTCAGCGCGAAACCTGATGGTGATAGCACATTCACATCAGATAGTTCCCGATCTCAAAGAAGCACTCGACTTTGTGAAAGCTCAGAACGAAAACAAACTGCCTGAAGATATGATTGTGATTGACGGCAACAGAAAAAAAAATACGTCATCCGAAACCTCTGACATGAACCGCATAACCGTCATACTCATTCAACCTTTTGACGAGAGGTTGTAAGATTTTCAGGTTTACTAATTTTATTGTAAGTTATTGTTGCCGGTTAAAACAGTGGCAGGAATCAAGCCTGGAGTTAGCTATGTTTTGGGCCTATCTGATACTGTTTTGCAAAATAATTATATTCGCTACTCAATAAATTTTTATAGGCATGGTGCTTCGTGTAACTTGTGCAATTATTAGAAATAAGAATCGAGTACTTGTTGTTAAAAGAAGTAACAAAATGAATTTACCTTTAAAGTGGGAATTCCCAGGCGGTAAAATTGAAAATGGTGAGAGTGAAGAAAAATGTATTGTTCGCGAAATAAAGGAAGAATTAAATTTAGATATTCGACTTTTAAAAAAACTACATTCATCTTTTTTTGACTATCCTAACATTTCGA
This sequence comes from Bacteroidota bacterium, assembly GCA_019136655.1. Classification (GTDB taxonomy): domain Bacteria; phylum Bacteroidota; class Bacteroidia; order AKYH767-A; family OLB10; genus OLB10. Next base: position 45,476 of record JAGVTU010000014.1, on the reverse strand, counting down.
TTGAATTAATTCCATTTGTTGCTAATCAAGTTGGAGGGCAAATTCGGCTTAATGAACATGCTGAATTTAAGTATCTTGTTAAAGAAAAATTATTGGATTTAGATTGGGCTGCAGCTGACATTCCAATTGTAAAAGAGTATTTAAACTTATGAATCAAGGAATATACGAGGAATTAGTTACACAATTGGTTTCCGAAAGGATAAATGGTCTCAACAAAGATTTATATTTTATTAATAAATCTAAAATTGATAAAGAAGAAGCTTCTATAATTATTTCTCGCCATTTATCTAAAACTATTAAAGGTGCACTAGATGTTGTCAAAGGAGAACATGCCATCGAAATTCAGATTGAAATTGCAAATAAAATTATCCACCTCCTAAAGGCAGAATTAAGAGAAAATGACTTTGAAAACGACTTAATTGAAATTGAAGGTGAAATTCTAAAAGCTGTTTTTTCCAGAATTGATTCTCATTTTTCTGATTTAAACCTACATTTAAAAGAAATTACACCATATACAAGGCTTACCTATAGCGAATTGTTTACTGGCGGAAGTAACACTGGGCTTTCCCTTGAAAGTGAGCTTAAGAAAGAAATTCTTTCTTCTGATAGGATTGATCTACTTGTATCATTTATCAAATTTAAAGGAATTGTCATTTTAGAACGTGAATTGAAAGAATTTACGAAAAGAGGTGGCCAATTAAGAGTTATTACAACAACTTATATGGGTGCTTCTGATTATAAAGCAATTCAATTATTATCAAAGTTAGACAATACGCAAGTCAAAATTTCTTATAATTCAAGCAATGAAAGACTTCATGCAAAAGCATATCTATTTTACCGTAATACAGGCTTCCATACTGGTTATATTGGTTCATCTAATTTTTCAAGATCAGCACTTACTGATGGTTTAGAATGGAACATTAAAATCACTACTAAAGAAATAGGGCATATCATAGATAAATTTCAAAAAACCTTTGATTCATACTGGCAGAGTGACGATTTTGAAAATTTTGATGACTCTATTCACAAAGAAAAACTCATACAATCACTCCATAAAGGAAAATCAATCGGTAGCCAAGTTAATTCTACCGCTTTCTTTGATATAAAACCATATCCTTTTCAAAATGAAATTCTTGAAAAGTTAGAAGTTGAAAGGAGTGTGCATAGTAGATTTAGAAATCTCGTTGTTGCAGCAACTGGCACTGGTAAGACCATAATTTCAGCATTTGATTACAGAATTTTTAAAAATGAAAACAAATCCGCCAAACTATTATTTCTTGCACATCGAAAAGAAATTTTAGAGCAAGCACTTTCTACATTTCAAGGTATATTGCGAGATAACAATTTTGGTGAACTATGGATGGATGGACAAACACCTTCAAATTTTGAATACGTCTTTGCCTCTGTTCAAACATTAAACAATAGACTTGAAAACATAGAATTATCTAAGGAGTATTACGACTATATAATTATAGACGAATGCCACCATTTAACCGCTTCTTCTTATAGGGGAATAATAAATTATTTCCAGCCTAAAGTTTTATTAGGCTTAACAGCTACGCCTGAAAGAATGGATGGTGGTGATATAAAAGAAGACTTTCACAACAGAATTGCTGCTGAAATCAGGTTACCAGAAGCATTAAACAGAAAATTATTATGTCCATTTCAATATTTTGGAATCTCAGATAGTGTTGACTTGTCAGATATTCATTGGGAAAAAGGAAGATATGTCATAAAAGAATTGAGTGATATTTACACAGGAAATGATAGGCGTGTTAGTGAAATTATTGCCGCACTTGATAAATACACAAAGGACTACAATAATGTGAGAGCGCTTGGTTTTTGTGTTTCTATTGAACATGCTAAATTTATGGCTGAAAAATTTACGCTTGCTGGTTTCAAAGCTAATTATTTGACTAGTGCCAACACGTTTGATAGAGCAACCATTAGAAAACAACTTCAAAACAAGGAAATTAATTATTTATTTGTTGTAGATATTTTTAACGAAGGAGTTGATATACCTGAAATTGATACTGTTTTATTTTTAAGACCAACTGAAAGTTTAACCATTTTCCTTCAACAATTAGGTAGAGGCTTAAGGTTAGCAGAAGATAAAGAATGTCTTACCGTTCTTGATTTTGTAGGTAATGCAAGGCCTGAATATAATTTTGAGAATAAATTCAGGGCATTAATTGGAAAGACAAAGACACCTGTTAAGAAAGAGATTGAAGATAATTTTCCGCATTTGCCCTTAGGGTGTTCTATTATACTAGAGAAAAAAGCAAAAGAGGTTATCCTAAACAACATCTCTTTAGCAATTTCATTGAACAAAAATCAACTTATTCAAAAAATTAGAACCTTTCAAAATCAATCATCACTTCCTTTGAATCTTAGAAATTTCAGTGAGTTCTATGATTTACCATTACAATTGATATATAAGAAAAATAGGAATTTGGGTTGGAAAAGGCTTTGTCAAATGGCTAACGCAATTGATGAATTTGATACCGAAAACGAAAACCAAATTGTAGCAGCTATTAAAAACAAATGGTTATCAACAGTATCAATCAGCTATTTCAATTTTATTTTAAAACTCGCCAAAAAGAATTTCAAAATTAGAATTAATGAATTATCTGAAGAAGAACAAGCTATGGCCTTAATGTTACACTATGATGTTTGGCAAGAAGCAGGCGGATTTAACTCATTAGAAGATTCTATTAATCAACTTGGAAAAAATAAAGTATTGGTTGAGGAAATCATTGAATTTTTAGAAATAATAGTTGATACTATTGATTTTAAAGAATTGGATATTGACCTTCCTTACAAACAACCGCTAAAATTGCATGCTCGCTACACAAGAGATCAAATTCTTGTAGCATTTAGACTTACTAGTTTTGAAAAAAAATCATCCAATAGAGAAGGTGTTGCTGAAAATTCGCAACTCAACACAGAATTATTATTCATTAATTTAATTAAGTCCGAAGAAGATTTTTCTCCAACTACTATGTATGATGACTATGCAGTCAATGAACGATTATTTCATTGGCAGAGCCAGAATTCAGCAGGACCAGATACTTCTAAAGGTAAATCATACATATCACACAAACAAAAAGAAAAGAAAATTTTACTTTTTGTGAGAGAAAAAGCAACTGATGAGTTTGGTAATACTATGGGGTACGTTTTTATTGGGGAGGGAAATATTAATAACTACTATGGCTCTAAACCTATGAGTATCGAATGGGAGTTAAAAGAGTCCATGCCTCATTATCTTTGGAAGGATGCAGCAAAATTGAGAGTTGGATGATTATCGAAATTTAAAAATAATTTATAAGAAGAAACATCAATAAAGTAACAAACTTTAATCTAAGCACTACAAGAAATCCATAACGCAATCACTCCAACAATCACCCCCCCACTACCCACTGCGTCAACTCGTCAAATTGTTGCCAGCTTAATTCTTCTGCTCGTTTTTCTTTGAAGGGCATTGCATCGGCATGATGTGTTGGCTGTAGCAATCCACGCAGTGCATTGCGCAATGTTTTTCGCCTTTGGTTGAATGCAGTCTTTATCACCTTTCTGAAATCAGCTTCGCTGCTGATGGTATTTTTTGTCCTGTTCAACTTCAGCCGTATGACTCCTGACTGCACTTTTGGAGGAGGGTTAAACACCTTCGGCTCTACTGTGAAAAGATATTCGCAGTCGTAGCACGACTGCATGAGCACACTCTGAATACCGTAAACTCTGCTGCCGGGTACTGCACAAATGCGCTGTGCCACTTCTTTCTGAAACATGCCCACCACTTCGACAATGCTGTCACGGTTGTCATACACACGAAAAACTATCTGCGTGGAAATGTTGTAAGGGAAATTACCGATAACAGCTACAGGGCTGCCGAGCAGCGGCATCAAATCCATCTGAAGAAAATCTTCTTCCACCACATTCACTTTGTTATCCGGAAAATGTGCTTTCAGATAAGCCACCGATTCTTTATCAATTTCAATAACGGTAAGCTTCTCCTCTGCCCTTTCAGCCAACAGTGATGTGAGCACCCCCATACCCGGACCAATTTCAATCACACGTTTATACCCATCGAATGAAAGTGCATCCACAATACGTTCTGCAATGGCGGCATCAGCCAAAAAATGTTGTCCCAGAAATTTCTTCGGCCTTACCTGTTGCATGTGTTATGAATGATTCGGTAAATTAAAAACCGGCAATCTTATTGTTGTTGATTACTCCTGTAACCTTCCCCGTAAACACCGTGTTGTTGAACGGAGAATTGTGTGAGCGTGAAAGCATTTTGTCCGTGGTAAATGTCCATTCTTCCTCTGTAGAAAATACAGTCAGGTTGGCCATTTCTCCATCGTTGAGTGATGGCAACGGAAGCTGCAGAATGTTTCGGGGATTCAGTGCCAGTTTTTCTACAATGGTTTCAACAGGCAGCTGACCTTTGAAAGCAGTGTTCAGTGTGGCAAACGTTGTTTCAGCAGAAGAAATACCGTGAGCAGCAAAATCATACTCTACATTTTTTGCATCGTCCTCATGAGGTGAGTGATCGCTGCACACTACATGAATCACACCGTCAGCAATTCCTTTTTTCAGTGCTGCAATGTCCTGCTTGCTTCTTAAAACAGGTTTCACCTTGAGGTTGGAGTCGAAACTTTCCACTTCTTCATCCTCAAGCATCAGATGATGTGCATACACTTCAGCAGTAAATTCAATTCCTTTGGATTTTGCATTGCGCAACAACTGCACACTTCCTGCAGTAGAAATGCCGCTGATGTGTACAGGCACTTTTGCATACTCTGCCACACGCAAAATTTTACTCAGTCCAATTTCTTCGGCAATGGAAGGACTACCTTTCATTCCGGTGTTCACGCTGTGTACGCTGTCGTTGATCAGGTGTTTGCCACTCAGCGAAGGCTCATCGGCATATACGATTACAGTTGCATTCACTGACTGTCCGTATAAAAAACATCTCAGCAACAATCCTGCATCGTGCGAAGCCAGTTTATCATCCGTAAAAGCAACTGCTCCTCCCTGCATCATGTCAAACATCTCAGCCATTTCGCTCCCTGCTCTGTTGGCAGTGAGGCATCCCGCAACGTGGCAGGTCACCAAATTGTTTTTGCTTTTCTGCAACAGATATTCCACCTGTGCTTTCGACTGAACCGGTGTGTGCACACTCGGCATCAGCAACACTTCGGTAAAACCTCCTGCAGCTGCTGCACGCGAACCACTCAGCAAATCTTCTTTATATTCCTGTCCCGGGTCGCGAAAATTTGCTCTCATATCGAGCCATCCCGGTGACACATATTTGCCTTTCAGGTCAATGGTTTTTACTGATTCGGGAACATCCGTTACAGAGGCTGCTACTTGTCTAATTCTGCCGTTGATAATTAAGAGGTCGCGCACTTTCTGGTGGTGGCCATTACCCGGGTAAACTACCCGCACCGATTTCAGCAAAACATCCATGCGGCAAATTTAAGTTTTACAAGTTAAACTTTATAATATTTCAGCAACAGTGTTTCGGCAAGCAGAAAAACCAACCCTGCAATGACGAAGTACTTCCACAAAGGAATTCCTCGGTTGTATTCGTTCAGCTTTTTCTCAAACACTGAAGTTTTTTCTCTGATAATGTCAACCGACTTAAAAGCCGATGCATTGTAAATGCTCATCAGGTCGTTGTCGTTGCAAAATTTCATGGCAGATTCTGCACGATCGTAGTTCAAGGCAACTTCGGCAATGGTGCTGTCGCGCAAAAGCAGTTTGTAAATTCCTGCATCGTCCAGGTTATGAAACATCACCACCGTTTCGCCTGCAGATGATTTCACATCGGGGATGATATCTGTTTTCAGGTCTGAATTGATCAGATGAAATACGGCATCACCGGTATTGGCAACATTCAGTTTGTAAGCATCATTCTTGCCTGCAATAAAAGAAGGTTGCACCGATGGTATGCTCTGCAGTGCAATTTTAAAAAGTACAGGAGCAAACAGTGCATGAACCACAAAACCTCCTGCGGAAGTTTGTGCAGGTGAAGTAAACTGATACACCTTGCCCATTCCTGAATGAACCAAATTAAGAAAAGCTCCTCCGCTTTGCAGCTGCATCAGTTTCATGCTTCCAGACTGAAGTCTGTTGTTTAAATCGTAATGCAGTTTTACAGAGGGAAGATTCATATTGTCGTCAATCTTTTCAAACATATTTTTAAAAAGATTATTCTCGAAATCGAGTCTGCCGATTTTTTCTTCATTGCCGTTGATGGCAAGATAATCTTCCAGATTGAGTTGCTGTGCCAGAGCAGAATATCCTCCGGGGTTTATCATGCTGTCAGGAAAAATCATCAGCGTGCCCCCCTGTTTTACAAACTGTGTCAGTTCCTGACTCATGCCTGACGATAAATCCTTAAGGTCGGTAAGCACTACTGTGTTCGACTGCCTCAACTGCGAAAAGTCCACTGCAGACTGCAATGCAAATGAATAGTTGATCATGTCGTTGTTTTCGAACAGCTTGCTTACGTAAATATTTTTGCTGCTGCCGATGTGATAAACAGAAATTTTTGAAGCTATACGAAACGTCAGGTAATATGAATCGTCAAATGTTACGGGATTATCATCAATGCTCACCATAGCCTGTTGCCATCCCGGTTGCGAAACCGTAAAATTCAGTGTGGTAACGGCTTCGCTTTCTGCATTTACTTTTACGGTGGCTACTGCTTTTTGTGTTTTGTTGAGATAAAATTTCACAGGCACTTCTACTGCATCTTTCGAATCGTTGACTACCTTGATGCTTAACTCTGCAGGAACGTTGAGCTGCACCACAGGTGTGTTGAGCCAGCAGGAGTCCACATACACATTGGAAGGAGATGTGGTGCTGAGGCTTACAAGGTTCAGTTGCAACGAAGAATCTTTTCCGCTGAAAGGTTGTCCGAAATAATTTTTCTGAAAGTCCGACATCCAGAATGATGTATGGTTTTCGCCCTGATCCTGTTTGAAAAAATCATTCTGACGGATAAACACTTCATCGGCACTGCGCGATGACGAAGTAATTTTAATTTTATCGGTTAGCTCCATGGCTTCTTCCTTGCCAAGTACTCTTTGCTGTTCACCTCTGAACTCGTTGGTGAGCAACTGAAATTTTGTGGATGAAGGATATGCACTGATGATGCTTCGCGTTTTGTTTTTAGCTTCATCGAGCAGTGAGCCATCATCGCCCTGCAGATTCATGCTGTAGGAATTGTCAACATAAATGCTGACTACATTCTGACCTGATACTGCCTGATTCTTATTCTTGGGGATAAAGGGTTGCGCAAATGCGAGAACAATACATGCGATGGCCAACAGCCGCGACAACAATACCAGCAGATGCTTCAGCTTTGACTGTGACTGTGTTTCTTCCTTCAGCTCTTTAAGAAACCTCACATTGGTAAAAAGTATTTTCCTGAATCGCCTGAAGTTGAACAAATGAATGATAACAGGGACTGCAAGAAAGCCTAAAAACCAGAGAAAAGAAGGTTGTACGAACTGAATGGACATGAAAAAATAACGGTGTGGCGGCAAATATACTTATTTAGCTCAGGGTAAATTCTGAAAAATATCTATAGCAATAAATACCTTTGCTGTCGTTTATGATGTTAAAGTCAGCATACAGCACACTCACAGAGGCAGGAGTTGATGAGGCAGGCAGAGGTTGCCTTGCAGGGCCGGTATATGCTGCTGCCGTCATTCTTCCTGCAGACTATAAAAACGATTTGCTTAACGACTCAAAAAAGCTGACTGCTGCTCAGCGGGAGCTGCTGCGTCCCGAAATTGAAAAACATGCTGTGGCGTGGGCTGTAGGCAGTTGCTCTCACGAAGAAATTGACAACATCAACATTCTGCAGGCATCGTGGCTTGCCATGCACCGCGCCATTGAACAGCTAAAACCTGTTCCTGAACTTTTGCTCATTGACGGAAATCGTTTTAAAGCATATCCTTCAATAAAGCATGTATGTGTGGTGAAAGGTGATGCCACCTACATGTCTATAGCTGCTGCATCCATACTTGCAAAAACTTATCGTGATGAGTACATGGAAAAATTAGATAAGTTGTATCCGCAATATCAGTGGAAAAAAAACAAAGCCTATGCAACAGGAAGTCATGTGCAGGCTATACTTAAACATGGCTATACTGAATATCACCGCAGAAGTTTTCAGCTGAAAGCCTTTCAGACAAAACTATCGTTCGACAGCTGAGGCAGTGATTATTTATCTGAAACAATAACTGTCCACACTCAGGTAATGCTTGACAACAGGCTCAGACAATGCTGAAATACTGAGGTTGTCGGATGCAGAAGCAATATCTTTTACCTCTCCGTTTTTGTAGAGGATGTTGATGTTTTCCTGACGTGTGGTGTAAGCACTGTTTTCAATTTTTCCGGTGAAGATAAAATACTTCTGCAGCTCACCGTTGATTTTATATTTACTGCTGAGGTGATCTCTGAAATCTTTTAACTCTGATTCTTCAAAAGGCTGCGTACGGAGTTTTATCTTATACAGGTTTCTGTTCACCATACCTTTGGCAAGGTGTGAAAGAACAGGGTCGCTGTGGTCGGACCACTCTTTGATGCTTGCAAAAATGTCGTAATCGTCAAGGCGGCAAAACTGGCTTACAAGATCGGGATTTTCAACAAAATCTTTCTCTGAATAGTTGTGAGTCAGAAAATTTTTGAAGCAGTGCGTGGCAAATAAATTTTCTCCTGCCTGTGCCAGTTCGCGTGCACGTTTCAGAATGTTGATGAGTTGGTTTTCCGCAGCAAGAACCGTTTTATGCAGATACACCTGCCAGTACATCAGACGCCTTGCAACAATAAATTTCTCTACAGAATAAATTCCTTTTTCGTCCACCACCAGTTCGTCATTGGCCACATTCAGCATTTTAAGAATACGGTCAATGCTGATAACACCTTCTGATACTCCTGTAAAAAAACTGTCCCGCGTCAGGTAGTCAAGTCTGTCCATGTCGAGCTGACTGCTGATGAGCTGATGCAGAAACTTTTTGTGGTATTCATTTCTGAAAATTGCTATTGCCATCGAAAGCCTTCCCCTGAACTCATGGTTGAGCACTTTCATTATAAGCATGGAGATATGCTCATGCGGCACATTTTTTACGATAGAATTTTCGAGTGCATGAGAAAATGGACCGTGACCGATGTCGTGAAGTACAATGGCGATGCACAAAGCTTCCTCTTCTTCTGCAGTAATATCATGACCTTTGCTTCGCAACGTATCTATTGCCTGCATGGTAATATGCATGGCACCAAGTGCATGATGAAAACGTGTGTGAATAGCACCGGGATAGACATAAGGTGCCAGCCCCAACTGTTTGATTCGTCTTAATCGCTGAAAGAAGGGGTGTTCGATTAAATCAAAAATCAGTTCGGTAGGAATGGTGATGAAACCATACACCGGGTCATTGATGATTTTATTTTTATTCATGTAAACTGTTGAAGCGGCAAAATTACACTAAAAACAATCGGGGCTTGCACCGCTGGTGCAAGCCCCGAAAACTCTTCTTACAAAAAAAATTATTTCAGTGCATCAAGTTCTTTCTTTATTTTCTCGTAGTTGGCTGCATCATTCAGTGTAGCATACAGCTGCTTCAGCGAAAGCAATGTGCTTTGATCTTTTGGATTCAGCGAATATGCTTTTTCCAAATAAGGTTTTGCTTCGTTAAACTTGGCATCGAACACCACTTTTGCTTTTGCATACTTAGCATTATCTTTAATGCTGTTGGCTTCGTTGGCAAGGCGTGCACCTTCATTAAAATATAAAGCACCCAGATTGTAGTAAGCATCAAAATAATCATTCTTCAACTCCACAGCTTTTTTATAGGCTGCAATTGCCGCATCTTTGTTGGTGTCGGTTTTCTCGCAGAGCGTTCCTTTTGCGAAGTATAAATTGGCATTGGAAGGATCTTTTTCTATGGCATGATTAATTGCATTTAACGCTTCGGCAGTTTTTCCTGAAACGATGTAAATGTTTGTTTGAGTTATCAGGATTGATTTTTCATCAGGATAACGTGCTGCTCCTTTGGATAATACTTCAAGTGCTTTGGCAGTATCGCCTTCGGTAAGGTACAACTGTGCATAAGGCTGATAGATTTTAGCATCATCGTATTTCATTTCGTCCAGCTTGGCATAGTATTGTTTTGCTTTTGCAGGATTGTTGGCACGCTCTGCACAAATTGCTGCATTGTAATATACTCCTGTATCGTTCGGATTTATGCTCAGCAAGTTTTCGTAATCGGATAATGCTCCTTCGTAATTTTTAGAGAGATAGTCAATATATCCCTGATTGGCGAATTGTTGCGCAAGCAGTTTTTTCTTTTCGGCAATGTCATCTTTGTATTCAAATTTTGGATTTATCTCCAATGTTTTGTTATAAGATTTCAGCGCTTCTGCCAGAGGATTTTTATCCAGATTGCCATATTTATCATTCTTATAAAGCGACTGATAAATTAATCCGCGATAATACCATGCTTTGTCATAGTTCATCGTGTTTTCGTGATTGATGGCAATGTCAATAGCCTCTTTTGCTTTATCCAACTGTTCGTATTTCAGATAACTGTAAGCAGATTGCACCTGGGCTTTTTGTGCAACGGCTGCTGTAGAAACAAACAGCAGCGCAAATACTAGTTTTTTCATCTTACTATTTTATTGATTATGGTTTAAATTTATTCAACTACCGGTGGTTCGTTTGAATCTGTTTCCTGACCGGTTTCTCCGGAAACATCGTTGTTATTTATTTCTCCTGATGCATTTTCATTCGCATTTTCAACATTATTCTCTGCTTCAGGTTCTGCCTCTTCCACATCTACCTTAGCTACTGAAGCAATGGAGTCATCATCATCCAGACGAATCAGTTTTACTCCCTGAGTATTACGTCCCATGATGCGAAGATCCTTTACTTCCATACGAATGGTAATACCCGATTTGTTGATGATCATCAGGTCATCACTTTCTGTCACACATTTTATGGCAATAAGGTCGCCTGTTTTGTCGGTAATGTTCATCGTCTTCACTCCCTTTCCACCGCGATTGGTCACACGGTAATCTTCCAGGTCGCTGCGCTTGCCATAACCTTTTTCGCTCACCACAAGAATGGTTTCTTCTTTTGGATTCTGCACACAAACCATTCCTATTACTTCATCCTTTTCATTGTCTAATGAAACACCTCTCACACCAATAGAATTACGACCTACCGTACGCACTGTGTTTTCGTTGAAACGGATGGCACGTCCTGATTTCACTGCTAACAATATTTCATTGTTGCCATTGGTAAGTTTTGCTTCTATCAGTTCATCACCATCGTTGATGTTGATGGCATTAATACCTGTCTGACGAACCCGTGAATATGCTTCGAGAGGAGTTTTCTTAATCACACCCTGCTTGGTACACATCACAATAAAATTGTTGTTGATATACTCTTCGTCTTCCAGCGTTTTCACATTGATAAATGCAAACACTTTGTCGTCAGGTTCAATGCTGATGAGGTTTTGTATCGCTCTTCCTTTGAACTGCTTGTTTCCTTCGGGAATTTCATACGTTTTCAGCCAGAAACAACGGCCTTTCTGAGTAAACAGCAGAATATAATTATGGTTGGTGGCCACAAAAAGATGTTCAACAAAATCTTCATCGCGTGTGCTGCTTCCTATGGAGCCACGACCTCCTCTGTTCTGAGTACGATACTCAGTGAGAGGTGTACGTTTGATATAACCCAAATGCGAAATTGTTACCACTACTGCTTCGTCTTCAATCATGTCTTCCATGCTGATGTCGTCAGCGGCATACACAATCTCCGTTCTGCGGTCGTCACCATATTTTTCAGCTACTTCAGCTGTTTCTTTTTTCAGAATCAACATGCGGAGTTCTTCGCTGCTCAACACTTTATTTAAGTAGTCAATCAGTTTCATCAGTTCGGCATATTCTTCTTTAATCTTATCACGCTCCAGACCTGTCAAACGTTGCAGACGCATATCGAGTATGGCTTTGGCCTGAATTTCGGATAAAGCAAATTTTTCCATCAGTCCTGCCTTCGCTTCGTCAGGTGTTTGTGATGCACGGATGAGGGCAATCACTTCGTCCAGATGGTCGAGGGCAATGAGCAATCCTTCCAGTATGTGAGCACGTTTTTCTGCTTCGGCAAGTTCGAATTTTGTTTTGCGCACCAGCACTTCATGTCTGTGCTCCACATAATACTGAATAAGGTCTTTGAGGTTGAGCAACAACGGACGTCCGTGAACCAGTGCAATATTGTTTACACCGAAAGAAGTTTGCAGCGGAGTGTGCTTGTAGAGGTTGTTGAGCACCACACTTGCCATGGCATCGCGTTTTATTTCATACACAATGCGCATACCATCTCTTCCGCTTTCATCTCTGATATCTGAAATACCTTCAATTTTTTTGTCATTCACCAGATCAGCCGTTTTCTTAATCATCTCGGCTTTGTTGATCATGTAAGGAATTTCAGAAACAATGATGCGCTCTCTGCCATTATCCATACTCTCGATGTTGGCTTTGGCTCGCATTACTACACGACCTCGGCCGGTGAGCAACGCTTCTTTCACTCCTGTGTAACCATAAATAATTCCGCCTGTTGGGAAGTCGGGAGCTTTCACATATTTGAGCAACTCTTCCACCATGATGTCTTTATTGTCAATATAGGCAATGATGGCATCGCACACTTCTCTGAGGTTGTGAGGCGGCATATTGGTGGCCATACCCACTGCAATACCGGCAGCACCGTTTACCAGCAGGTTAGGAATTTTGGCAGGCAACACCGTTGGCTCCTGCAAGGTATCATCAAAGTTAAGTTTAAAGTCAACCGTATCCTTGTCAATGTCAGCAAGCATTTCTTCGGCAATTTTTTTCAGGCGTGCCTCAGTGTAACGCATCGCTGCGGGACTGTCGCCATCAATACTTCCGAAGTTTCCCTGTCCGTCAACCAGCGGATAGCGCAAGCTCCATTCCTGAGCCATACGCACCATGGTATCATACACCGAAGCATCGCCATGCGGATGATATTTACCCAACACTTCCCCTACTATTCTGGCTGATTTTTTATACGCTCTGTTGGACAGTACTCCCAACTCCAGCATTCCGTAAAGCACCCTGCGGTGAACAGGTTTAAAGCCATCGCGCACATCGGGCAGCGCACGTGACACAATTACCGACATTGAATAATCAATGTAGGCCGTTTTCATTTCCTCTTCAATGTTAATACGGACTATTTTTTCTCCTTCTGACATAATGAATTAATCGTTTATAAAAGCTTTTTTAAAATATCTTACAGTGTAAAAAACGGCTGTAAAGGCTGTCACATTCCGTTTAGTTTATTGCGCCAATACTACCTCTTTTGTCATGTTTGCGAAGGTAAGGTTTTCATGGCATATTTTGTGTTCAAAACGAGTGAAAATGTTATAAAGATTTACTAACAGGTTGTTTGAAAAATTATTGTTAGGTTTGTTGTTGGTAATTTAGTTAAATTGCATCATCTAATTAAGTAAACTATTTCAGATTTTTACCGTTAAAATATATTAAAACTCAGAATAATGGAAGCAAAATTCAGCCCCAGAGTAAAAGACGTCATCACTTACAGCCGTGAAGAAGCATTGCGTTTAGGCCATGATTATATCGGAACAGAACATCTGTTGTTAGGCCTCATTCGCGAGGGAGAAGGCATGGCCATCAAGTTTCTCAAATCACTTAACATAAATTTGGTGGAGCTGCGCAAATCGGTAGAGAATGCCGTTAAATCCAATACAGGCAATGTCAGCAACCTCAATAATATTCCTCTTACCAAACAGGCAGAAAAAGCGCTGAAGATAACTTATCTTGAAGCAAAAATTTTTAAGAGTGATATCATCGGCACCGAGCATTTGTTGCTTTCAATCCTGAAAGACGAAGACAACATTGCCACACAAATTCTGAATCAGTTTGGCGTGAATTACGAAATTATGCGTGAGGAACTGGAAACCTTCAAATCCAATTTCAAATCAGAAGCACCACAGTCGCCCTCTGACGATCCTTACAACAAGGATGATGACGAAGGTCCGGGATTGGGAAGCAGCTCAACCTCTAAAAAAGCAGGTGATGCCAAATCCAAAACTCCCGTGCTCGATAATTTTGGCCGTGACCTTACCAAGGCTGCCGAAGAAGGAAAACTGGATCCTATAGTAGGCCGCAGCAAAGAAATTGAACGTGTATCGCAAATTCTTTCACGCAGAAAGAAAAACAATCCTATTCTCATCGGTGAACCCGGAGTAGGAAAATCTGCCATTGCCGAAGGTCTTGCACTGCGCATCATTCAGCGCAAAGTTTCAAGGGTGCTTTTCAACAAACGTATCGTCACACTTGACCTTGCATCACTGGTTGCAGGAACCAAATACCGCGGACAGTTTGAAGAGCGTATGAAAGCGGTGATGAATGAACTCGAAAAATCACCTGACGTAATTTTGTTTATTGACGAAATACATACCATCATTGGTGCAGGTGGTGCCAGCGGATCATTGGATGCTTCCAACATGTTTAAACCTGCTCTTGCACGTGGCGAAATACAATGTATCGGTGCTACTACTCTTGACGAATACCGTCAGTATATCGAAAAAGATGGTGCACTCGACAGACGTTTCCAAAAAGTGATTATTGATCCAACATCGGTAGATGAAACCGTAGAGATTCTCAACAACATCAAAGACCGCTACGAAGATCATCACCATGTAAACTATTCACCGGAAGCACTGAAAGCATGTGTAACGCTTACCAACCGTTATATCACCGACCGTTTTCTGCCGGATAAAGCAATTGATGCATTAGACGAAGCCGGTTCGCGTGTGCACCTTTCCAACATACACGTACCTGCCAACATTGTGGAGTTGGAAGGAAAAATTGCAGAGATAAAAACAGAGAAAAACAGAGTGGTGCGCAGCCAGAAATACGAAGAAGCTGCACGCCTTCGCGACTCTGAAAAACAACTGATAGATCAACTCGAAGCTGCCAAAAAACAGTGGGAAGATGAAACAAAAAATCAGCGTTATGCCGTAACTGAAGAAGATGTTGCCGAAGTGGTTTCGATGATGAGTGGTATTCCGCTGCAGCGTGTAGCACAGGCCGAAACTACAAGGCTGATAAAAATGCCTGAAGAGCTGAAGGGCAAAGTGATTGGTCAGGACGAAGCCATACAGAAAGTAGTTCGCGCCATACAGCGCAACCGTGCCGGACTGAAAGACCCCAATAAACCCATTGGCTCCTTTATTTTCTTAGGACCAACAGGTGTGGGAAAAACCGAACTTGCAAAAGTGCTTGCACGTTATCTGTTCGACTCTGACGATGCACTCATTCGCATTGACATGAGTGAGTACATGGAAAAATTTGCAGTATCACGACTCATAGGTGCGCCTCCGGGATATGTAGGATATGAAGAAGGCGGACAGCTTACTGAAAAAGTCAGACGTAAACCTTATGCAGTGGTGCTGCTTGACGAAATTGAAAAAGCACATCCGGATGTGTTTAACCTGTTGTTGCAAACTTTGGATGACGGACAACTTACCGACTCACTTGGACGTAAAGTTGATTTTAAAAATACCATCATCATTATGACAAGCAACATCGGATCACGTCAGCTGAAAGATTTTGGTACGGGAGTAGGTTTCAGCACCAGCGCCAAAACTGCACAGATGGACGACCATGCACGCGGAGTGATTGAAAATGCACTGAAGAAAGCTTTTGCTCCTGAATTTCTGAACCGTATTGATGATGTGGTGGTGTTTAACCAACTCAACAAAGAAGACATCGTTCGCATTATTGATATTGAACTAGAAAAACTTTATTCACGCATCACAGCACTTGGTTATAAAATAAAACTCAGTGATGATGCAAAAGATTTTCTTGCCGACAAAGGTTACGACCAGAGTTATGGAGCACGACCGCTGAAACGTGCTATTCAGAAATATGTGGAAGACATGCTTGCCGAAGAAATCATCAAAGCCGAGTTGCAGGAAGGCGACAGCATTGAAGTAGTGTTTGACAAAGAAACCAATGCACTTAAAGCCAACATCAGCAAGGCCACACCACCGGCAAAACCAAAGAAAAAGAAGGAAGAAAATAATCCTTAATGGTTAGCGTAATGCATTATAAAAAGCCACCTGAGTAAGGTGGCTTTTTTGTTTGGGGGGGGGAGGGGGAGTATTCTCAAAGGGAGTAACTATAATTTAAAGAAAATATCTTTAGCATAAAGAAATGCAAAAAAATGGACTTATTCAACTTTTAAATCCTTAACTCTTTGGTAAATTTCTTGGACTAATTTAATGGCTTCAAAATATTTTTGGGTTTCCCATTTTTCATAATGCTTTGAAGGAATACCATGCTCCTTGGCATCTCTTATATCCTTTATTTGTAGGGTCAAATCAGAATATCTATTATTCATAAAATGATAATCTTGATTGTCTTTCGGGTTAGTGATTTTTTTATTTATATAAAGACCAAAAATTAAATTCAGCTTATTTGTCAAAGAAATATTCAAAACACCCTTATTATCCTTTTTGGCTGTTTTGAAATAATAAGGTTCAATAAACTCTTGCTTATCATTTGAATTTTTAAAATCTATAAACCGATTTGCTTTTTTTCTAGAATCGTAAATATACCATCCACTGAAAGTATTAAGGAAATGAGAACCGTTTACTTTAAATTTATTTGCTTTTGAATCAAAATCAATATTTTCATTGCATCTCTTTACATCAAAAAGACAATGATTTGTAAAAATCTCTAATTGCCTATAAACTGAAGTGCAAAATGAAGAAATGTTATTAGAAATAAAAGACCACTCCATGTGTTGGAAAGCATCTACAAGATTTTCCTTGATTTCACATTTTGCTTTACTATAGTAATCATTAGATTTCACCATTATTCCCTGTTTAACAAGGTATAATTCAGACTGATGCATCTCCAATTCAGAGTTTACTTTCAAAAGGTTGTTGCCAATACTTACTAATCGCTTTTCAACAGAAAGTGAAGTGTCTGCAAAATCATTGTTTAGATTATTCTTTATTATTATATTCATTATTTGTTTTTTAAGTCTACCAATGCTTTTAGTTGATTATTATACTTACAAAATATATCATCATCCTTACTCTTTACCATACCAAGAAACAAAATTTTCCCCCTCACTACACTATCTATTGGTGGGATTTTACTATTTCTTAAAAATCCTTTCTCTTTAGGATACAATAATGCAAATTTAGCATTTGCCTTTTCATAACCTAACTTTTCCCAGTTGTTGAGTATAGCCCTAACCTTTCGAACATATGAACGAGGCAAGTTCAATCTATTATTAACTGTTATTCCTGTTACCTCTTGATGTGAAATATTTTTTTGTATCCGAGACTTTTTCTGATTTATCTCAAACCCTTCTGATACAACAACATCATTTAATTTTTTTAGGAATGCTTTATTAAAACTAATTTTATCACTAGAAAATGTTATATCATCTGCGTATCTAGTATAAAAGCAAAAGTTCTCTTTAGCAAGTTTTACAAGTTTATAGTCAAGGCGTTGGCTAACCATGTTCGTAAGTAATGGAGAGGTAGGGGCACCCTGCGGCAGTTTTCCATCAAAGCAGCAGAAATTTGAGATAATATGCGCAAACTCTGTTTTCAGTCCGAAGGGGGGGTGTAAATCTCTTATATATACCTTCGATCCATGCTCTCTACAATTCTTATGTACGTAATAGAATTCTACATTTTTTTGCCTTATATTTTCTGCATAATCCATACCTGCTCTTTCAGAAATATTATATGACTTATTTAATACTTTTACATCACCGTTTATAAACGAAATTTCAATAAAAGACCTATTATCTGACAAATCCAATTTTGTATCTTCTCCAACATCAAAGATTTCTCGAATCTCCCAGTCTTCATATCTCTCTTTTAAATCTTTTAATACTTGAACATAAGGATTAATTCCTAAATTGTAATAGTATATTTTATCTTGGTTTATCTTTAAAATAGGTAGTTTCAAAACAGCTTTAACTCTGCCAAAATGAATGGAAGGGAAGAAATCCTTTAAATCTACATTTAAGACATATTTCTTTCTGACGTGCTTCGCGGCATTTGTAACAATACTTCTTCCATTTAAAAATCCATGAGCAGCAGGTTTTGGTTCAAAAAACAAAGTTAGTATTAGATTAATTCTTCGCTGAATCTGCTTCAGAAACTTATCTGGAGCAGTTATCGTTCGTTTACCTCCAGTCTTCTTTGGAATGTCGAAATTAACATATTTGTTCTTTAAGTTTGAGTAATAATATCGCATTTGCTTTTGTGATATCAGCTTATAATTTGCTCCCTCCTTTCTATTTTGTATTTCAATAATATAATTAATTAAATCCGTAAAATCTTCCAATGTCTTTCCATGCTGTAATTTATCCTTCAGCTTTTCTTTATCTTCTGTGTTGATTTGCATACCTTTTAAGTGCCTGTGTGATTTCTACATCTTAATCTTTCTTATCCCAAGATTATTATAGGCATAAAAAAAACTAAAACAAAATAAAAAAAAATTAATAACATAAAGACATTAACACAATTAAAAATAAATATAATATAAGATTATATTATCAACATCAAACAAATCATCGGGCGCTTAATATAATTCTCTATAAATCTATCACATTGTGTAACACGTTGCGAAGCACAACGCAGTTAAAATCCAATCCACAGGCACTAAGGTATGTTGCTAATTTTATATTGGCCTATATTGATATTCATATAAAGCAAAGTCATAACTGAAATTTGAATTATTAGTTTGAATTAAGTTTACTAGCATATTTCTATCCTAAATTATCAAAGATAAAGAAAAAGCAATTTTCAAAGCAATAATGTACTAACAAATATTCAATGCTTAAATAACGATTATAAACGTGAAATTTCACATAATTGAAGCTCAGGATAATATTTCAATTATAAACATCTACTAAATTTGATTTATTATTCAATTCTTTGACATGAAAGCAGTTAAACATTTTTATTTGTTGAATTAATTCACCTTACTTATCTATTGTTGCAACAATCTTCTTGTGAGGCACAAATTCGCCCTCCCATATTCCTGTAAGTAAATAAATCTCATAAAACAAAATCCATTCAAAAATCCATGGAATTGTATACTCAGCAATACTATGAGTATCCTTCCAATTTAAATCTCCTGGATAAAACAAGCAAAGCGAACCCTCTTGAAAAATATGTATATCATTATTAGGTACAATTCTAGGGGTAAGAATATAAACTTGCGGAAAACAACCTGCACGGAACTCAATTCTAACCTTATAAGCTTTACAATATTCTGGTTGAAAGACCCCATGACAAATTAGTACATCATTCTCAATTTTACATTGAAGGAATGAATATTTCTTTTTCAATTCATTCATTTGCCTAAACGCGAGTGCATATGAGTTAGGTAGTTTTTGCCCGTTAAACTTTGTTAATACCTTGCCTCCATAATATCTATGTGGCTTACTCTTAACACCACCTAACTGATTCGTTAAGACTCCTGAATTAGAAACTGATAAAACTCCTGAACGAACAGATCCAACGGTCATTCTCTTTTTATCCTTTTCTATTTCATCCTTTAACAATGCTTCTCTTTCCGATAATTCATTTGAAACAATTTTCCGCTGCTCAGCATTATATTTTCCAAGTATATTCTCTCGTATCTTCTCTTGTAATTGAAAACCCTGCACAACCATACTTTTAATTGAATTAGGATCTTCAAAGTCATCTGTGTAATCTTTTGCAGTGGACCACCAATTTTTAAAATCTTTGATTAATCTTTGCGAGCTTTCCATATCATATCTTGCAAAATTTTCATAATTAAAATTAGCACTTTGGGTAAAATTAAAAGACCCTCCATAAACTTCTTCATCATCAATAATCATAAATTTTGCATGCATAAAACCTTCTATACCTGGAACATTTTTCCCAGTCTTTAAGACCATTGCTCCTTTTTTCTTAAGTTCAATAATTGAGGCAAATCTCCATACATTCAAAGGATCACAAGAAAGAAGAACATCAATCTTCTTCTTTGGTGCTAATTCAATAAGCTTATTTATAATAACTTCATCTGTCAACCATGACACAGCAATTTGAATTTTGAATTCAGCTTTGTCTAATAAAGTAATAATTTGTTCTCGATTGTTGTTTTGGATATTACACATAATTACGTTAAGATTTTATAAACCTATTGTGTCAAGTATCACTCCAAAAATTATATTCATCCTTAACTTCTGATTATCACATCAATATAAATTTTTAAATTAAAAATAAGTGTCTATTTTTGCGACATATGTTTAATATTTTGACACAATGAGAAAAATACTTATCTCTTGGGAAGGTTACAAGGAAGACTTCGTTACTAGAACAATGCTAAATAATGTACAACGAGAGCTAAAAACGAATAACAAAGGTCCAACCTTTAGTTTGCATAATGATTTTGAATATAACTATGACTTACACATTCTTTTAAATTCCTCTAAAACTAAGGAGGATTTAGAATACTCTAATTTTTTGGTTAAAGAATTAAGGAGAAACTTCCCTAAAAGAATTATACAAATGAAAAATGTCAAGTTGAATGACCCATTAAATATTGAAGAAATTTTCAAAGCTAGCAATCAAATCTTAAGTGAACTTAAACATGATGAGGTTGAAGTATTTATAAGCACGGGGTCACCAAACATGAGAGTAGCATGGATCCTTTCACAGGTAAACTTTAAACAGAATTTAAAACTATTTCAAATAAGACAAGGAAAATATACTTCAAATAATTGTCCTGAGAAAGTATTTGTCAATATAGACACTATAAGTCCCAATGCAATTAACCTAATGGGAGAACTTGTTAATAATAAAGTGAATGGTGACAAGTTTTTTTCATCTGTTTCAATCGAACCAGTCTATAAACGAGCTTTGCAAATAGCAGAGAACACTGATAATATAAGTTGTTTAATTTTAGGTGAAAATGGAACAGGAAAAGAAAATTTAGCTTTATATATACATAGGAATTCTAAAAGAAAGAATAAAGAGTTTGTGGCGATTAATTGTGCCGCTTACACTGATGAATTACTAGTTAGTGAATTATTTGGTCATGAAAAAGGTGCATTTACAGGAGCTACATTCGAAAAAAAGGGAATGTTTGAAGTGGCAAAGGGAGGAACAATTTTTCTAGATGAAATTGGGGATATTACACCAAAAATGCAAGTTTCATTGTTAAGGGCAATTCAGGAAAAGAAAATCAGACGACTTGGAGGTACAAGAGAAATATCTGTTGATGTACGAGTAGTTACAGCTACTAATAAGGACTTGGAAGCACTTTGTGACAAAGGCTTATTTCGCTGGGATTTATTTTTTCGTTTAGCTGTGGCAACTTTAAAGCTTCCATCGCTTCGTGACTGGACAAAAAAAGAAATAAAAGGATTAATTGATCACTTCAACAATATTTACTATTCTGAATTTCCGAATCGTAAACAAAAGCTTATATTTAGTAAGGAAGTTATAAATAGATTAACTTCATATCACTTCAAAGGAAATATCAGAGAATTGCAGAACTTAATCATTTCTTTGTATACTTTTTGCAATAAAGAAGTTACTCTTGCTGATTTGCCAGAAAGAATAATGAATGAGAAAAAATACCCAAAAACGGAAAGTGAAAATATTCAAGCACTTACTTTAAAAGTCTTAACGGAAAAAAATTGGAATGTTAAGGCAACTGCTAATGCTTTGGGTGTTTCGAGAGCAACACTTTACAAAAGAATTAAACAGTACAATTTCAGAAAACTAAATGGCTATAAATCTTAACAAATACATTAAAGCACCTCATAATAAAGCCTTTTTTCTAAGATGTGAATAAATTTTGATACGCAGAATTTCCTCCCCCCCTCCCCTTCTCACCAACCACTCAGGAATATTATTTCCTGTTTCTTGAAAATATCAAAACAAATGTTTATTACTTTTGATGGTTTCCGGTTTTGGCCGGTGAACTGAATTGATATTACTTTAAAACATTTGAAATCATTAATTAAAAATCAGATATATGAAAAACAAACATCAAGTGCACAATCTAATTATTTTGGACGAGAGCGGATCAATGGAAATGATTAAGAAGACGGTAATTCAAGGATTTAATGAGTTGGTGCAGACTATTCGGGGGACTGAAAAACAATTCCCGGACCAGGAGCACCTTATTACTTTGGCTTCATTTAATGGGTTAGGACAAAAGGTTCATCATTTTGCAGAGCCTGTGAGTAAGATCAATGAGTTACATGAAGACAGTTATAATCCGGATGCATCCACACCACTGTATGATGCAATCGGTTTTTCTATTAACAAACTGAAAACGGTTTTACGTGATAAATATAATGTAATTGTAACCATACTTACTGATGGTGAAGAAAATGCTTCAAAGGAATATTCAGGAGAACAGATTAAAAAACTTATTGAAGACCTGAAGCAAAAAAGCTGGACATTTACCTATATCGGAACAGATCATGATGTTAACTATTCCGCTTCTGCAATTTCAATCAATAATACTTTTGTATTTGAGAAAAATGATGATGGTTTAAGGAGATCTTTCGGCAGAATGGGTCGTGTCAACTATGAAGTGAGCAATGCAATCAATTCAAACAAAGATGTTGCTGATTTAGATTTTTCAGACAATCTTGATGATAATGATAAAGCATAATTAATTTTTTTTGGTGTATGGGCAATAACGATTTTAAATTACAGCAATATTACCGGAACTAAAACTTCCATTGCCAAAACCGCTGTTGCCCATACATCTTTTAACCCCTGACCCTTATTGATTAAAAATTCAACCTGATTCATAAACCAACCTAAATATAAAACCACGAATTCCCTGCTGAAATAAACCCGATGTGCAGTTAAATGCAATTCTATGTTTTTCTTTCATGTACATGCAGAATTTCTAAAATCATTATTTTACTTCTATTGAAAGTCCTTTTCTGTATGCTGAGGCACTGATAACCTCCGTAAAATATTCTCTGAATTTTAAGATTGATGCCTTCATCAATTTATATTACAACCTTCAGGCAGTGTGTTGGGTTGCTAAAGTTATTAACATTTATACAAAATCACTTTTTCTAAAAGCGAATTATTATCTTTGCGAAATAATTATCATCTATAAAATGATAACGTTGGAGAACATTCGGGAGTTGCTGAAACAAAAAGGGATGAAAATTACTCCTCAGCGGGTGGCTATTTACGAAGCAGTGGTAAAGCTGAAAAATCATCCTACGGCTGAAAGGATTACAGAATATATCAAAAAGAATTATCCGAATATTTCTGTCGGAACCGTATATAAGGTTCTGGATTCGCTGGTAGAAAATCAGCTTCTTAAAAAAGTAAAGAACGAAAAAGATGTGATGCGCTATGATGCAATCATTGAGCAACATCATCATTTATACTGCACCGAAACAGAAAGAATTGAAGATTATGAAGACCCTGAACTGGATAAGTTGATTTCAAAATATTTCAAACAGAAAAAAATAAAAGGATTTAAAGTAAAAGATATCACCCTGCAGATAACAGGAGAATTTAAAAACTGATTAAAACAAATTAAAATGGAAGATAATAAAGGAAAATGTCCGTTTCATCACGGAGCAAACACAGGCACAAAAGACAATGTAATGACCTGGTGGCCTGAATCACTTAATCTGGATATTTTGCATCAGCACGATACCAAGACCAACCCTTATGGTGAAAGCTTCAACTATAGAGAAGAATTTAAGAAATTAGATTTGGAAGCATTAAAAACTGATTTGAAAAAACTGATGACTGACAGTCAGGACTGGTGGCCTGCCGACTGGGGACACTATGGTGGACTGATGATACGTATGGCTTGGCATGCTGCAGGTACTTATCGTATATCAGATGGCCGTGGTGGAGCCAATACAGGCAATCAGCGTTTTGCACCTCTTAACAGCTGGCCTGACAATGTAGGGTTAGACAAAGCGCGAAGACTGTTATGGCCTGTGAAGAAAAAATATGGCAACAAAATTTCGTGGGCTGACTTAATCATTCTTGCAGGCAATATGGCTTATGAATCAATGGGCTTTAAAACTTTTGGTTTTGCAGGAGGGCGCGAAGACATCTGGCATCCTGAAAAAGATATTTACTGGGGTTCGGAAAAAGTGTGGCTTGACAAAACACGTTACTCCGATAAAACAAACAGCGAATCATTAGAGAACCCACTTGCTGCAGTGCAGATGGGATTGATTTATGTAAATCCAGAAGGTGTGGATGGCAAACCTGATCCGCTGAGAACAGCTCAGGATGTGAGAACAACATTCAAACGTATGGCCATGAATGATGAGGAAACTGTTGCTATAACTGCCGGTGGTCACACTGTAGGAAAAGCGCACGGCAATGGCGATGCTTCTAAATTAGGCCCTGTGCCGGAGGCTGCAGGTGTGGAAGCGCAAGGTTTAGGATGGATAAATCCGCATGGAAAAGGAAATGCGGAAGACTCTGTATCGAGTGGATTGGAAGGTGCGTGGTCGTCCACACCTGACAGATGGAATCATACTTATTTTCATTTGTTGCTGAATCATGATTGGGAGCTGACAAAAAGCCCTGCAGGTGCGTGGCAATGGGAGCCGGTGAACATGAAAGAAGAAGATAAACCGTGGGATGCTCATGTAAAAGGTGTGAAAAGAAATCCAATGATGACAGATGCTGACATGGCATTGAAGATGGATCCTGAGTACAGAAAAATTTCTGAGAAGTTTTATAAGGAGCCTGAATACTTTGAAAAAGTTTTTGCAAGAGCATGGTTCAAGTTAACACATCGCGATTTAGGTCCTAAGAGCCGCTATCTTGGCGCTGATGCACCTAATGAAGATTTAATCTGGCAAGATCCTGTGCCGGCAGTTGATTATACTTTGACAGATGCTGAAACTGAAGAATTAAAATCAAAACTATTGAACTGTGGACTGACAAGTGCCGAACTGATAACAACTGCATGGGACAGTGCAAGAACATTTCGCGGTTCTGATTTCAGAGGTGGAGCCAATGGTTCAAGAATAAGACTTGCTCCTCAGAATAAATGGGAAGGCAATGAGCCACAACGTTTGGAAAAAGTGCTGAGTAAACTTACCGAATTACAAAAAGGGTTGAAGAAAAAAGTGAGCATTGCTGACTTGATAGTTCTTGGCGGCACTGCAGCAGTGGAAAAAGCTGCTCATGATGCAGGCGTAAAAATTAAAGTTCCTTTCAGTGCAGGACGTGGTGATGCTGCTCAGGAAATGACTGATGTGGAATCATTCGCTGTGCTGGAACCATTGCACGATGGTTTCAGAAACTGGCTTAAGAAAGATTATGCAGTAAAGCCTGAAGAGTTGCTCATTGACCGCACACAACTGATGGGACTTACCGCTCCTGAAATGACGGTATTGATTGGTGGTATGCGCGTGTTGGGAGCAAATCATGGAGGAACAAAACACGGAGTGTTTACGGATAAAAAAGGCGTTTTGAGTAATGACTTTTTTGTAAATGTTACTGACATGAAATATTCCTGGAAACCGGTATCTGATAATTTATTCAATGTTGTTGACAGAAAAAGCGGAGCAACCAAATGGACGGCCACCCGTGTTGATTTGATTTTCGGTTCTAACTCAGTATTGCGTGCCTATGCCGAAGTGTATGCTCAGGATGACAACAAAGAAAAATTTGTAAAAGATTTTGTAGCAGCATGGACCAAGGTGATGAATGCAGACCGATTTGATTTGCATAAATAAACATTACTTAATTCTGATTCACTGAAACAGGTTGTGTAGTGCTGTTATTGAACCGGATTTGTAATTAGGATTTTTGCTGCCTTACAGAGTAATTATTTGGCTCTAAATATTGAACCACCTTGCAGGTATTTGCATGAAGGTAAATACCTGCATATTTCCTTACACCCCTACTCCATTTGAAATTTTTGCAAACAAAATCAATGAATTAGAAAAAATATTCTGTGTTTTAGTATTTTGTTAGGATTCCTTACTATATTTGCACCGGCAATAATGCCAAACAACAATTTAAATCATTAAAAAAATGGCAAAATCAATTTTCTATCACGCAGGATGTCCAGTGTGCATCAGTGCAGAACACGACATCGTAAATCTTATTGGTGCAACCAATGTAGAAATCGTTCACATCGGTGAAGAACGCAACCGAATTGCAGAAGCTGAGAAAGCAGGAGTTAAATCAGTGCCTGCACTGGTAACACCAAACGGGAATGTGCTTCACATCAACTATGGTGCGTCTATGGCTGATGTAAAAGGTTAATTCTTAAATGCCTCACATCAGGAGTCTGTCTGATTGGTCAGGCTCCTGATGTTAGTTAAGATCCACTATCCAACTTATCAAAACAAATCTTACTTTTGAATGAGAGATGCATGTAAAGTTTTTAATAGAATTTGTATTTACATCAGCTTTATTAAAATTAAATTGACATACAACAGCTTCATCAAATCGTACCACATTTAATGAATACATACCTTCACTTGTATTTTTCTTATAGAAGAAAACATCTGCAAAGTGTTCAGATAGTATTTCCCGGCCATCCTTTTATTGATGAAAAATAAATTGTTCCACACGATTTTAAATATAAATCAATAAAATGAAAAAATATTCCCCGTTTAGTTTAGACCAACAAAATGAAAATATTGAAGGCAGAATTGTTGTCGCATTAGAGCGTATTTCAGAAGCTTTCAGAGTGCTACTCTGGAATGAAAGCAAGGAGAATGCATTAAGCCCTATTCAGATTCAGATTTTGATTTTTATTTATTTCCACACACCTGAATTTAATAAAGTAAGCTATCTGGCAGAAGAATTTAATATGACAAAAGCTACCATCAGCGACAGTGTAAAAGTGTTGGTTGCAAAAAAATTAGTTTCCAAAGAAACAGATGCAACAGACACCAGAAGCTATTCGCTTTCACTCACAAAAGAAGGGGAAAAAATAGCCAGGAAAGCATCTACATTTGCTACATCGATTGAACAACCTCTCGAAAAATTGACCAAAGAACAGAAAACTATAATGCTTAATGGTTTGCTGAAACTGATTTATGACCTCAATCAATCAGGTATTATCACCATTCAACGAATGTGTTTTAACTGCTCTCATTATCAGTTTGACAAGAACGGACACTATTGCAAATTATTAAAAAGTCGCCTTGCAGAAAGCGAATTAAGAGTTGACTGTCCGGAGCATGAAATGAAAGAACAAGTTAGTTGAGGCTTGTTTAAATAATCCGTTGCCCTCTTACGCTTTCACTTCTTCTCCTGACTTAATTTTATCCATTATCCAATTGGTGGTTACAGAACTCGGTCGTTCAATCGGTGAGCCTAATGCTCTGTCCCAAAGTAGTGAAGTAAGTACTCCAATAGAACGGGATACACCAAACAACACGGTATAAAAATCATATTCAACAAGGCCATAGTGCATGAGCAGAATACCGGAGTGAGCATCTACGTTTGGCCATGGGTTTTTAATCTTACCTGTTGATTTCAGTATTTCAGGAGTTACTTCATACAATAACTGAACGATTTTAAACAGTTCGTCATTGGCCATGTATTTTTTAGCAAAATCCTGTTGTGCAGTATAACGGGGATCGGTTTTACGCAGTACGGCATGACCATAACCGGGCACTACTTTTCCATTGGCCAAAGTCTCTTTGATAAAATCAGCCAACTGTTCACGTGTAGGTACTCCGTTATATTTATCTCTCAATTCAATTATCCAGCGGGCCACTTCCTGTGCAGCCAGTCCATGTAATGGTCCTGCCAGTCCGTTCATTCCTGCTGCAAGCGAAAGATAAGGATCGCTCAATGCACTGCCCACAAGATGTGTGGCATGTGCAGAAACGTTTCCGCCTTCATGGTCGGCATGAATGGTGAGATACAGGCGCATGAGTTTGCGGAAATCCAGTTCTTCAAACCCGAGCATGTGTGCAAAGTTGCCTGCCCAGTCTAATTTTGGATCAGGTTCAATGTGTTTTCCGCCTTTGTAAGTGGAACGGTAAATATATGCTGCAATCCTCGGAAGACGTGCAATAAGGTTCATTACATCTTCGTACATCGGATCCCAGTAATCCTTTTTGTTCATGCCTTCGCGGTATCTGCGCGCAAAAACTGATTCGGTTTGCAATGCCATAATTGCCATTGAAAACTGAGTCATCGGATGCGTTTTTTCAGGTAACATATCCAGCATATCAAACACATGCTTAGGAACCGTAGCACGTTTCATCCACTCATTGTTTACCTCAATCACATCTTTAAGTTGCGGCATCTCGCCTGTGAGCAACAGATAAAAAATTCCTTCAGGTAATGGCTCGGGACCTTCCTTGGAAACAGGAAGTTTCTCTCTTAACTCCGGAATAGAATATCCGCGAAAACGAATTCCTTCATTGGCATCAAGTTTACTGGTTTCAGTAACCATACCTATCATACCCTTCATTCCCTGATAAACCTGCTCAACGGTATATTGACCCAACACAAAATTTCCATGGGTTTTTATCACATCTTTTATTGCAGCAGCCATTGGTAAGGCTTTCTCTTTGAACTTTTCTTTTATATTATCCATACTTGTTGTATATTATCCTAATTGTAACGTCAAATTACGTTGAATGTTTAAAAGTTTAGAAAAATTGGTATTCTGTCTATAATTTCTGTTTTAGCTTTTGTCTTTTTGGTATTCTCATAACCTATTTCCGACTCTGAAAACAACACTACAATGGTGACCAGAAAACTTATTACTACAATAATCCATACTATAATTCTGACTATCTTTTTTAATTTCTTTTTTGGGTCACGCTTCTTCTTAATTCGAATTCGTTTTCTTACACGTATTCTTTTCTCTTTACCTTCTTCCGTTTCTAAGGGTTGTTTTTCTTCTTCCATCTTAAATTACATTTCAGACTTTAAAAGTAAACTTTCTCAACCGTTAAATCAAACTCCGGAAATTCTTACCCGGAAATTCTGCTGTTCCTCCAAGCATTTCTTCTATCCGGATGAGTTGGTTATACTTGGCAATCCTGTCTGAACGTGATGCAGAACCAGTTTTAATCTGTCCTGTGTTAAGAGCAACAGCCAGGTCGGCAATGGTTGCATCTTCGGTTTCACCGGAGCGGTGGCTCATCACTGAAGTATAGTTGTTGTTCTTGGCCATTTCCACTGCATTGATTGTTTCAGTGAGTGTGCCAATCTGATTTACTTTTACCAGAATAGAATTACCTACTCCTTCTTTAATACCTCTCGACAAACGTTTAGTATTGGTAACAAACAAATCATCGCCTACCAGTTGAATTTTGCTGCCCAGAACCGTAGTCATTTCTTTCCATCCTGCCCAGTCGTCTTCAGCAAGTCCGTCTTCAATACTTACTATCGGATACTTGTCCACCCACTGTTTCCAGTATTGCACCATCTGTGATGGTGTAAGTTTTTCACCTGACGATTTCTTGAAATGATATACTTTATTTTCGGCATCGTAAAATTCTGAGGAGGCAGCATCCATAGCAATAGCAATATCTTCACCGGGTTTGTAACCTGCCTTTTCAATTGCTTCGATTACGGTTTGAATTGCTTCTTCATTGGATTTGATGTCGGGAGCAAAACCTCCTTCATCGCCTACATTGGTAGAATATTTCTTGCCTTTGAGAACACTCTTCAACTGGTGAAACACTTCCACTCCCATTCTTAACGACTCAGAAAAAGTTGGAGCACCTATAGGCATAATCATGAATTCCTGAAAATCTATGCTGTTGTCGGCATGCGAACCTCCATTGAGAATGTTCATCATTGGCACAGGCAACATGTGTGCATTCACTCCTCCTACATATCTGTACAATGGAAAACCCATTTCGTTGGCAGCAGCTTTGGCACATGCCAGAGATACTCCAAGAATGGCATTGGCTCCGAGGTGTGATTTATTCTCTGTTCCGTCAAGGTTTATCATAGCTGTGTCAATACCACGCTGATCGAAAACCGGAAAACCATGAAGCTCATTATTGATAACGGTATTCACATTATTCACCGCTTTGAGTACGCTTTTACCGAGATACATTTTCTTGTCGTTGTCGCGCAATTCCACTGCTTCATGCACTCCGGTAGAAGCACCTGAAGGCACTGCTGCTCTTCCTACAACACCATTGTCGGTATATACATCCACCTCTATGGTTGGATTACCTCTTGAATCAAGAATTTGTCTGGCTCTTATTTCAGCTATATTTCCCATGAATATGACTTGTTTAAAAACGGGTGCAAAGGTACATTAATGAGGGGTTTATTTCTCTATTTTTGACAAATAATTTTTATGACTCATTTTATTGATTCTCTGCCATCATGATGAAGGTGCTCAGGGTACTTTTCGGCTGCTATGCTGCCATTGTATTTTCACTCTCATTACTGATAGTTTTTCCTGCATATTTTCTGATATTTTCGCTTACCGGGAGAAACAAATCAGCACGTTATGCTCATAATCTTTCGAGGTTGTGGGCGCTGTTCCTGTTTCGCTGTTTCTTCATTCGTTTTGAAGTGCGCAACAGCCATTACATCCATCCCGACAAGTGTTATGTTTTTGCTGCCAATCATAAGTCCATGCTCGACATTCCTTTGTTTGCAAGAGCATGCAGCAATACTTTCAGGTTTTTGTCGAAAGCAGAGCTCGCCAGCATACCATTGCTGGGTTATGTAATCAGAAGACTTTACATCACCGTCAACCGCAGCGACAGAAGAGACCGTCAGCGCAGCATTGAAGTGATGAAAAAAACCATTGAAGAAGGTATTTCGGTTTTTCTTTGTCCCGAAGGAACCAGAAACATTTCTGATGCACCGCTGATGCCTTTCAAAGACGGAGCTTTCAGACTTGCCATTGCAACACAAACACCATTAGCAGTACTTACAGTAATCAATTCCGAAAAATTGCTTTCGCCTAAAACAGCTATAGCACTTTCGCCAGGAAAAATTATTGCCGAATGGAGTGCGCCCATTGACACTACTGGAATGACAGAAGCTGATGTAGAAATGCTAAAGAATAAAACTATGGAGCTGATGCTCGAAGTTTTGCAACGCTACTCCTGATAAATTTTCAGAGTTTGGTTACTTCAAACAAAATGGAGAAATAAACCAAACGACCCACCTTTGGTCCACCGTATATTTCGTAATGTTTGTTGTTGAGAAGATTCATGGCACCAAGTTTGAAAGTTGTGCCCGCTTCTTTCAGATGATAATTGATTTGTCCATCCACCATGTCATACGAAGGAATTTTTCCGGTAAACTGAGGTGACCCTTCGTATTTGAATCCCTGCACCCATTTGTAATTGATGTTAAAACCGAAACCAAAAATATCGCGCCCGTTCACTCCTATGTTGAATTTATGTTCAGGTGTGTTGAATGCAGGTATCAACGGATCATCCGTTCCTTTTTTGTTCAGTTTATTCCATGAATAGTTACCTGTGAGTGCATAATATTTTCCGACATAATAATTCAGTCCTACAGAAACTCCCTGTGTGGTAACTTCACTCTTTGCATTGGAAGCCACACGCACTGCACGGTTAAACACCAAATCGTAAATGGTACCACCGAAAGAGTTGATTGAAAATGTATCGGCATCCACTCCTATCTGATAACCTATAAAATCGCGATACCAGGAATAATATCCGTTGATATCCACATACACTTTTTCGAACAGTGTAGCACGATATCCTGCTTCAAGTGTTTTTACTTTTTCAGGTTTCACAGGTGCTACATCAAAATACTGAAGAAACTTGAAAGATGTTTTGCTGCTGTCAAAAAATTCTGTTACCGATTCGGGAGTGAGCAAGTCTTTATATCCATATAAATTTCCTAGTAAGGTTGCCCTTCCTACCTGATAAAAAATATACTGATCGGTTAATGTGGGGTTGCGTATTGCCGAAGAAAACGAAACTCTTATCACATGATTCTGATCAGGGGTGTAAACCACAGAGCCTGCCGGTGAAACAAGATAGTTGAAGTTTTGGTTTTTATCGAGACGGCATGTCAGGTTCAACTTTATTTTATCTTTCAGTATTTTTTTCTCAAGTCCGCCATATACTCCAAATTCTTCCACTGAAATTTTGTTGCGAAGTGTATCAACGCCAAGTGTATCATTTCCTGAAATTCTGTATTGCACATAGCTGGTGTCAGAAAAAATTGTTCCTTCGGAATTAGGCTTGTAAATTCTGTAATTACCTCCAATCACCACATCCACCCATTTGTTAGGATACTTATATTCTCCCTGTACGTGATAGAGTTTTGACTTATCGAAAAATCTTGAACCTCCCTGCGAATAAGATTTGCGTGAAGTGATGGACTGAAATGCAGAGTCAAATCTTGCAGTTCCGGGTTCGAAATAAGGAAGGTTTTGATTTTGCGGATTACCCACACCACTTGCATAAGCCTGTGCCTGCTGATGATAATACATCAACGAGTCGTAATAATTAGTCATCAGAAAAGGGTTGATGCCCTGCAACCACTGCACATAGGCAGGACCAAATGGTGGTGGCTGTGGGAAGCCCGGAAGTTGTCGCAGCTTAGGGAGGCTGTAGTTTGCATTCCAATAATTTTCGTAATCAATTTTCCAGTCGCCATCGCTCTTGGCAGTACGTTGCAACAACAATGCAGTAAAATATGCATCATAAGATTGTCCTGCATCTTCCTCTGTGGAATATGCACGCACAAACCAACGGTCTTTCTGTCTTACTTCAATTCGGTTCTGCAAAAACTTTATGTTCTTCAGCATGTATCTGTTATCGCCCTGATAAATGGTGGAACCTGTTCCGTAATTGGAAGCAGCAATGGCTTCAATTTTAGGATTGATCATATAGTGCAATGCAATACCGGCCTTTGTATTATCGCTGTTGTAATCAACCAAATCTTCCTCTCTGTAGCCCTTGCGGTTGAAGGCCATCAATCCCGGATAAGCTCCCGGAAATCTGTTGTAATCGGTGCCATTCAAATCTTCATCGCCATATACATTCACGGCATCATATCCGCCCGGATTGTAAGAAGTATTTCGCGACTCATCAGTAGGAGCATAATTATCCGCTTTCCAGTCGAGAGCTGACATGCGGTAGAAGTTAAGTTTATAAGCAAACTTATCTTCTCCTTTTTTATTTTTAAATACCTGAGCAAAACGCAATGCATATTCATTGAGTTTGCGGTCGCCCATCTTAACCATGAACTGTAATCCCGGAGATTCAAACGGACTTCGTGTAGTCATGCTGATAACTCCATTGAATGCATTGGGACCATAATATGCAGAGCTTGCTCCCACAATCAAATCCACTTTCTGTACATCGAGTTCACTGCTGCCGAGAAAATTTCCAAGAGAAAAATTCAAACCCGGTGACTGATTGTCCACACCGTCTATCAGTTGCAACGAACGAACCGGTGAGCTGCTGTTAAACCCGCGTGTGTTGATGATTTTAAATCCAAGACTTGCTGAAGTAAGGTCAACACCTTTAAGCTGACCAAGGCCTTCGTAAAAACTTGCTGCAGGAGTTTCTTTTATCGCAATATAATCCATTGCCTCAACAGTGATGGGCGATTCTTTTTGCTTTTCGGAAATACGGCTTCCCGTTACAGTTACATTCTTCAACAATACTTCGTTCTTTTTTAGCCGAATGTTAACAGGTGTTTCAGAGTTAACACTTATTTCCTGATTGACATATCCCACGAATGAAGCCACCAGCTGAACGGGAAATTTCTGATTGGTCTCAAATGAGAATTTTCCATCTATATCGGTAACACCGCCCTCGGTAGTTCCTTTAATCAGCACCGTGGCACCAATAAGTGTTTCACCGGAAGAGGCATCCTTGATTACTCCCGAAATTTTTGATTGTGCAAAAGCCAACGTTGAGAAAAATATCAGAATGACAGCGTTGTAAAATGATTTCATATAACTTGTTTAAGCATGGGTAAAAATACCGCAACAGATTTGATTTTTCAAAGTCTGCAACAGATTTATTAATCGCTGAGGTTGATATGGCTGACAAAAGCAAAGTTATCCAACCCGGCAGGTTGTAAGACCTCGTGGTTACGAAGGAAGTGCAACTTCGCGGATACAAATAAATATTAGGTGCGTTCTATTAAACAGCAGATGCGTTTTGATAAATAGCAGATGCGCTTTGATAAATAGCAGATGCGTTTTGATAAACAGCAGATACGCTTTGATAAATAGCAGATGCGTTTTGATAAACAGTAGATGCGCTTTGATAAACAGCAGATGCGTTTTGATAAATAGCAGATGCGTTTTGATAAATAGCAGATGCGCTTTGATAAATAGCAGATACGCTTTGATAAACAGCAGATGCGTTTTTTGGGGTTACACTTTGTTGCTAAAACTGATGAGTGCAGGAATTATTAATTTGATTTTAAGGAAAATAAGTGATTTGGATATAAGATTTTTTACCTAAAATGAAACCATTAGTTATGTTTTATCATAAAAGGATTTGATTTTGCATCTGAAATGCATGAGCAACATTTCAGATGCAAAGTTAACTAAATAATATAAACTAATGCTCGCAAAAATTTTATCAAAATGAAACGAATTTTAAAAGAACAAGTGGATGCAATGAATGCATTCGAGAACTTCTGCTCCGAAAATTCAGAAATCTGGAGTAGTACGACAGCCTTCGGCATTGCCTTGACGGCATTGAGGCTAAAGATTAACAGTATTTATTCGACCGAAAGCCGACAGGAGGAGAATAATAAAGGTGTTACGCATACAAAGGCTGAAAAGAAGGCAGAGTTAGCCAACAGTACGGTAGCGGTATCAAACGCTATGCAGGCTTATGCACTGAGCATAAATGACCAAGTACTATTTAACCAAATGGGTGTTACGTATTCAAAAATTTATTATTTGAAGAATGAAACTGCCATCTCGGCTGCAGAATTGGTGCTTGAGAAAGTACAAAGTTTTCCGGCTGAGGAATTAGAGCCTTTTGGCATTACAGATGCTGTGAAAGATACACTTGCAAGTGTGATTGAGAATTACAAATCAGTAGCATCAAGCACACGAAATGTGATTGTAGAAAGAATGGTACTGACGAGTAATCTGGATAAACTGGTTAAAGAGGGTAATGTAATAATGCGTAAAAATCTGTTGAAGCAAGGACGGCAGTTTAAAGCGGCATATCCTGATTTTTATGCGGGAATGGTAGCCAATGCAAAAGTGATTAATAAAAATACACATGCAAAAATGCGTCTGACAGTGAGAGATGAAAGCACAAAGCAACCGCTGGCGGGCGTATTGATAGAAATATCAGAAACACCACTGCAAGGTATGACTGATATGCAGGGAAAATGCACAATCACCAATGTAGGCGAAGGTAAACATGAAGTGGTATTGAAAAAAACGAACTATGCAGTTTATACGATTGAAGATGTTGACTTCAAACGTGGAAAGGCGGTGAATGTAACTGTGTTTATGCAATCGGTGGTGACAGAGCAACCACTGGTGCCGGTGAGGCAGAATGAGGAAGAACAGATATAACAACTATTGTTAGTTTGCATGTTAAGGATTCCCGCTTGTAAAGGCGGGAATTTTTTTTATGTTAGATGACAGGCCCACCAAAGGCGGTTTTTAGTATATGATGTGTGTTTGGGGTTAAAGTAATTTTGAATGTAGATAATCAGATTACTACGGAAGCGCAAAAATCTTAGTTTACAAAATGAAGAGCGTTTTTTTAATAACAGGTATTGTTTATATGAATATTTTATGATATTTTTGAAGTGTATTAAAAAAACTAAAGGAGGCTATTATGATAATGATAGATATTCCATCAAGTGTAATTTAACTATTGACCATTGGTTGATAGTATCTGCTTAGTGCAGTTTAGTAACATTCAGTTATTTTCCTGTTTTTGTTGTTACCGGCAAATTAGCTCTGAATAAATTATCGAGATAAATAACTATTTAAAACTTTAACTTTTAAAACCATATTGACATGAGAAAAATATTATATATTTTATTAGCCTTATCAGGCATAATTCATCAGGCAACAGCTGATGTTACAGTTTATTTTGGCAGCCAGAATATAAATAATGCATTTATTTGCGAGTCCGCTTCGGTTGGTGATGCACATATTAACATTACTCCTTCGGGATTCAATACCAATATCAGTTTTCCTGTTACGTTTACACTAAGTATAAACGCAACCGTAACGGACTTATCAGGTAATGTAATTTCTTTGCCGCATCCGCCATGCGGGGATTTATCGGTTATTAATCCTTTACCCATTACATTAGGTCAGATAACGCCAAGTGACCTTAACATTAGCCTAAACAATTCTCCTTTTACTTATAATCCTAACACCAATGCATATGAATGTACTATTACCCTGTCAAATACAGGAACTTCTGCACTTCAAAGTTTGTTGTTATCTTTTTCTTATTCGATATTTTTAGACTGCTCACTGATACCACCCACACCGCCAACCACCAACCTGCAGCAATATGTACTTACAACGGAAGCAACCGTAGGCAACAGCACAGCCACTGCACAATTCAATGTGCCGATACCATTTATATCCGATAATCTTGTTCCATCGCAAATGCAGGCAGTGCCTGTTGCGGGAAATTATGCGCAGCAATCGGATATGGTTTTTGAATATATAAATGAAGGTAATGCGCCAATTACTATTGATATAATGGAATTTTCCGATAGGTGCGGTCAGGGATATACGGTGTTATCTAAAGCCTATAAAGTTGGAAACGCTTTATATACCACATTAGGTAACAGCCCGCCATTAGCTACAAATATTACACTTGACCCAGGTGAGATTTTATATTTAAAACAGGCAATTAAAATAGGTGATTGCTTAGATAATGTTTGCAATAATGACAGAGAAATACGGTTTGTGTGGCGATGCCACAATGCGCCAAACAACTGCCAAAACTGCCAGCATGAATATAGTACTCCGTTTGTATTTGTTTTAGAGGAGCCTCATTTTGCTGTTGAAGTAGTTCCGAATCCTGTACTTTACGATGAAGATGATATTACCTGCGCTGATCCGTCAAAACCATCTAACTGGAAAATAAGAATTAAAAATACGAGCGCTTATACTACTCTGGCAGGAACAGAACTTTTATTTCAAAATCCTGAGTACAGTACAAGTTTTACTTATTTAAAATTTAGTGATATTAATACATTGACAGGAAGTCAATCTACTGCATGGAGTGGCGGCAATACTTTTGCAGCACCATCGCAGAACATAGTATCATCAACAACGGGAGCTCCATGCAGTAACGTTACTACCGTAAGTGAATTTAAGATAACAACAGGTGAAATACCACCCAGTGAATATTATGAATTTGTTCTTCCATTTTATAAATGCTGCATTGCTCCTTACACAAATAGTGGATTAGCAGTAAACAGCGCATGGGAATCATACTTAAACATTAATAAATTTTATAACCAATGGACAGTAACAGCAACCGCTACTGATATATGCGGCAATGTGAATGACAGTACTGATGCAGTAGCCAATTCACTGATATATCCCGGTACGAACAAGGGAATAAGTTCACATGCTATTTCTGCTACAAAGGACATCAATTTGTTTATAAGCCATAATTTTCATGGAACAGACTTGGATGTACTCCCAAGCGCACCTCTTACAAACGGTTATACTTATGGAGACGTTAGCATAGAAACCATGAACTTTGGCGGAATAATGGATGATAATTTTGATAAACAGGCATTGGGCATTGCTCATACCGATCCAGGAATGAATGGTGTTTTGAGGGTAAGCCTGAACCTGAAAAGAGGATTGGTAATTGCAGATTTTGTAAACGATGTAAGCCTTGAATATACAATATCGCAATCATCTAATCCCATAACAATACCCATTATGGGTGCCTTTTCCGATAACCCTCAAATAAATACAGACCCTCCTGCATGTATAGAGGCAACTTATGATTATTATTTTAAATTAGATAATAGCATAGACATTGATGCCTTGTTTAGTACAGGTGTTTTGCATTTTACCATGACAAGCTGCTGTCAAGCAGAAAGCGTGAGCGACTATGATGTAACATTTAGCCTGCTTAATGATGCCTGTGCAGGCACTGCTTTTCCAACACCGGCACCAAGTGGTATTTTGTATTCTACCAATCCGATTTCAAATTTTTGGAATAAATGCTGTATACCCTTAGGAAGAAAAGGATTTCATAAAAATGTGCATTGTCCGGGATGCATGGCTCCTGGTATCATAGTGGACAGATATGAAATGTTCAGGACAACATTTGGATTTGAAGACGGTGATAATGACGGAATGGCTGATGTTAACGGAAGCAGCCCCACACCTATAATTGCAGGCAATACTTATTACAATGCCAATAAAGCGTGCATGAACCTGGGGGCTGCCATACTTGGCGATGAGGTTACGGACAGGCTTATAGCTCATTTTCAAGCAGGCGATCCATCTATTGCACCTACGTTCAGCAATTGTAATGAACGGGGATATACTTACAATCAACAAACAGTGAATGATGGCCCTTGCACCCAGGTGATCTATTCCGATATGCTAAATGCGCCATCACATAATATTATACTGAATGCACTACAGCTATACAAAAATGTGCAATACGGAGGATGTGATAAGATGTCATTGAAGATAAAAGATGCTACATTGTACATAGATGATTTAATTAATACCGGAAGTACTGTAGATGAAAATTTGTTTAATATAAGTCAAGGAACAAGGCAAACACTTTTTAAAATAGAATTTAACAGCAGTGCATTTACAGCCCCCTCGCCTTTTTATGAAGCAATTACTTTAGGCACGGATTTAGAAGAGATGTTTACGTTCCATACGAATGACTTGTGCAATAATTTAGCCGGATACGGAACGGTGACGAGTTACACATCATTAGACATTTGCGACCTGAATTATTTAGAGAACCAGCAGTACCGAATGATTGTTAATTATGATGTGGACGGGAATACGGAAGATCCTGATTTAAACAATCCGGTTTGGGATAATATTAAGTTAGAATCAGAAATAATGAACCGAATGTGGTTAACGGGAGGAGTGAATAATCATGGATTTGAATTAAATAATACAAATGGGCTGTATTGGGATTTTCAGCCTCAAATGCCCAACTCAACAGTTGATTTAGGATCACTGCCGACACCATTAAAACTCAGCACTTCTACTTACTGTACCGGATGTGCGCCAGCTACCCAAAGCAATATGGGAGACTATTTCCGCTTTTTTTGTGAGCCGCGCGGCAATGTGTTTCGTTTTTACTCGTCCGATTATTTTAATACCTCAGTCATGGGTAATAACCCTGACGGCTGCGGCATGACGCTTACCAGCTATGCGTACAGCGCTACCGGAAGAAATAATTATAACTACACAGCAAACGGATGTAGTACTAATCTCAGGTGGGACATTTTTCCTTATGAGTTCAGGGCGCCCAAACTGCTGCCGCAGGATTTTAATTATGTACCCATTACAAACAATCCGAGTTTGTATCATGATGATTTTTTGAATCATGTAATTTCCACGCAGCAGTCAGCCAATGTTTTTTCATGGTACCAAAACAGTACAAACATTACAATAAACCCCTTACCATTAGTTTTTGGCACAGCACCTGTGATCACAGGTAACAATGCGCAGGTTGAATTTGAACAAGGCGATGCAGGGAAGCTGCATATACTAACGCAGCAGTCATGGCCACCCTCAAATAACCAATTATGGGTAAGCGATAATTTTTTCAAGGAAAGAACTCTTACTTTCTTAGATTTAAAATGTCAGCAATCGCCACCATCACCGCCAGTAAACATGGCTTTGGATATGCAAAGTTCATTTGTACAGTTCGGTGTAACTACCAATAACGGGTTTACGAATGATGATGAAATATCAGTAACACCCTATCAGACCCCTGCAAATTGTGAAATTACGGGAGCGGATGCCCCAAGCCGAAACGGAGGGGATTGGCGTTATCCTAATCCTCAAAATATTTCGCTGAACCTGAGTACGCCTTCCATAATAGCAACGGAGGAGAGAGTGTGCTGGGGATTTACGATGAGCAACCCGCTGACATCGGGAGTTACTGCGGCTTATAATGTTTACATACAAACTCCGAATTTACCTAATGTTTTTTCTGACTGGGAGCTAACGTTCGATTATAAAAATAATTCATACAGCTATCTTGCGCCTTTGCAAGGTGGTGGGTATTTTACGCTTTTTCCAACACCCGCTCCACCTTCTGCCTCCCCTGATTTTGTCAATTTTGCAGCAGGGGTTACCATGGTGCAAAACGGTTTGCTGTGCGCCAGATACACTGATTGTGTAATGCCTGATTTGAATTTTGATTTAAACTGGGGGTGGAACTGTACGCCCGATTATAACTCCAACTGCATTCATAACTTTACAGAACATCTGACAGTAACACCAAGAATGCCTAACATACAGGTAAGCAACGTTACACCCCCACTGCAACCGGTAACATTATGCAGCAATAATACATTTGCAGTGGAGTTTAAGAATGTGGATGCCGGCACTGCATTTCCGACAATGGTTTGGTTCGGTAATAACAGCACAGGGTTTGACCCCGTGAGTGTAACAGCCATTAACTGTGCAAATCCAAACAACGGTGTACCATTAACCCCCAATGCAAACAATGAATTTATAATTTCCCACACTGATTTACATGATTTGGGATATTATGCACCATCCTCAACCAATGACGGCATGAAACAGGGCGACTGTTTAAGGTTAGAAATAGCATTTACGCCCACCTGCCAGTTTGGGGATATGATGCAATTGCCCGATGTGATATTAAGCTACAATCCATTTTGCAACCAGAATTCTGCACCTGTGATATACACTGTGACGGCACCGGGGCTCTCTGTGCCTATAAGCGGCACAGCATGTACGGATTGCTTTAAGATAGAAAAATGGGCAACGCCCGGCAGCATTACCAATGGCATTGAGGAAGTAACGTATGAAATAGTGGTGTGTGCAAATAATGACCCGCAGGGACAGCAAACTTACACTGTTGATCTGGCGGATAATTTTCCAACAGGGTTTGCGCCCACGCTTGACCCGTTTAACGGACAGCCCATAACCGTAAATGTTCCTGCTACAGGCTGCGTTTCCACCTTTGCAAGCGGATACCTGAACGGTGACGGCTGCAACCATGCCGAAATGAGCTATACTTCATCTCAAAGTTCTGTTTTGTTGCAGGCGGATACCTGCGTTACGGTGTTGCCTAACTGCCGTGATGTGAGCGACATTGTAATTGACGGATTTTACACAGGTGATGTTGCCATATTAGACGGCATGACCATAAACATTACAGGCACGTTTACACTGCCGCCAAACAGCCAGCTAACGTTAAGCAACAATACCATTTACATGGATCCGGGGGCGGAGATTGTTTTGCAATCGGGAGCGGTGCTGAGTATGCAAAATTGCCATTTGCTTGCCTGCACCAAAATGTGGAAAGGAATTACGCTTACTAATGCAGGCGGTTTTGGGCCCGTGGGACAAATTCCCATAGGCGCAACGCTACGAATGACGGATTGCATTGTTGAAGATGCAGAATATGCCGTAAACATTGGCGACTACTGCAATGCCATACTGACGCATAATTATTTTTATAATGATTACATTTCGGTTTATTACAGGCCTCTGCCGGGTGGCGCGCTTAACCATTCGGCAGCACTGATAACGGATAATGAGTTTCACGGGGCAGGAGGCTCATTGGCGCTGCCTTATCAGGGGCAGACTAATTTGCTTGGCAATATACCCAAGGCGGGTATAGAGGCATGGCACGCCATGATAAACATGACTCAGCCGCAAAAGGGAGGACAGAACCGTTTTATCAACCTGAGTAACGGCATTATTTTACAGCGAAGCGATTTGCAGATTGAAAAATCATGGTTTGACCATATACAGCCCGATGCGGTGTATGACAACCTTACGCTATCCAGTTTTAACGAACGGTTTAACGGAAGCGGCATTTACGGAAACGGATTTAAAACCAATTTTATGGTGAAACAAAAGGGGCTTGGCACAGGTGCGAATGACCCTTATACGTTTAACAAGTGCAAATACGGTATATTTGTGAGCAGAATGGAAATGCAGTCGAGCGATAATATAATGTTAAAGATGACTACGGGCTACCACAGCCGCCTTGCCACAAGGCGCACCATTATTGCGCAAAACAAGATTAATGCTTATGAAACAGCCATTGAGCTGCTGAGTTTTGATGGCGCCAATGAAACCAACGTGTGGAGCAATGAAATTACATTCGGGCACAGCAACGGCATCATTTATCCTGACTGGGCAATACGTGCCGAAGGAAATTTATTGGGTAACGACAGGCAGTGGATAAACAACAACAGGATTAATTTTAACGGAGGCGCGCTTTCGGGCTACGGAGGCATATACAGCAACAACTGCCGATGGCTTAGAATTGTTAATAACAGCATTACCATGGATGATAATAACAATAACAATCATGGTATTTACTTAACCAATTTCCATAGCGGATTTGCCAACTGCAACACGATTACCGGCACAGCAGATTATACAGTGCCTAAGCTGAAATGGCAATCGGCAATAACGCTGTTTGACGGGCTTGACCCGGAAATAGCCTGTAATACCATTGATGCAACGGTAAACGGAATATATGTGGATGGAACTATAAACAGCCTGACTTCGGGCAGCCTTCAGGTTGAAGGTAATAACATTAACGAACATTTATACGGCTTGCATTACAGCACAAATGCCACCTCGCCCGCCATTGATTACAGGGGGAACTTATGGTTGGTGCAAAACCTGCCGCCACTCGGAAAACATGCGATAAATGATAATCCAATCAATATAATTCCTTTTTATGTAAATTCAACCTCATTACCTTTGTTGCCTGCGTTGCAATACCCAACACTTTGGTTTGTATCAGGCAGTGTTCAAACAGACTTTGAATGTCACACACCGGAAACGGATTACTGTGCCGATAATTTTCCGGCAAGCTCAAATTTCCTGATAACAGAGCCTGAGAAGCTGGCAGCAGACGAAACATTGGAAAACGACCCGTTTACGGAAGAAACAAAATGGACCATTAAAAAGAATTTGTATGAAAAGGTAACGGATAATCCCTTGCTTCTTAGCGATACGCTGATGCAGCAGTTTTACCTGAGCCAGCAGGGCACGGTTCTGGCTGCGTTAAAGCCGATTGATGAAGGTAAATCTGTTTTGTTTAATGTGGACAGCTTGCAGCAGGCATGGTTAGCGGCTAAAAGGCAGGCAATGGATTTGAGCGCAGAAATAATAAATGAGCAGCTTATGCTGCTTGATACTGCCATAGTGCAGCAGGATTCCGCAGCCATTGTTGCAGCACTAACGGCTCTTGATAATGAAACAGCCGTACTGGAAGGGCTTAACCTTTATTCCGACAGTCTTTTAAGCCTTATAGCTTCAAACAGGATTGCAGCGGCAGCAGCCATTTCCAATATGAATGCCGCCCTTGTCGCAACTATACAAATAGAAGACAATGAAAAGAAGGTAAACGAAATTTACCTTGCTACCCTAGCAAAAGATGTGTTTGAGTTTACCAATGACCAAATGCAGGATTTATATGCCATTGCCTCGCAATGTCCGCTTGCAGGAGGGCAGGCAGTGTATAAGGCGCGAGCCTTATACGCCTTAACGGATAAAAAGGAGTTCGAATATAACCTTCCCGGAGTTGACGAAGTGCAACTTACACTTATGGGCATAACAGGACAATTGATAAAGGTTGAAATAATAAAAGGCGATAAAGGTGCTCACACATTCAGCACTAAGGATATGAAGCCGGGTGCTTACCAGTATAAGGTTAGCAGCAGCGCAGGCAATGCTTTTGGAAAATTAATCATTATACG
Source organism: Bacteroidota bacterium (assembly GCA_019136655.1). GTDB lineage: Bacteria > Bacteroidota > Bacteroidia > AKYH767-A > OLB10 > OLB10. The sequence continues at coordinate 1,500 of JAGVTU010000014.1, read as the reverse complement.
ATGAGGTTTTTAAAGGTATATAGCATACTGCTTATTGTATTACTGTTTTCAAATAAGGTATGTTCTCAAAATAATGGGATAACTAATAATTGGATACTTGGCTATGGCAGCTATGCAGGTTATCCGAATGGTCATACAAGGATTGAATTTGTCGGTGGAATACCTCAAATAACATCTGACAGCTTGGAAATGGATATAAACAGAACCAGTGCAAACATCAGTGATGCACAGGGCAACCTGCTGTTTTATACCAATGGTTATTACATAGCCGATGCAAGCAATGATACTATGCAGAACGGCAATAACATAAGCCCTACGGGATTTTATAATTTAGCTCCCAAAGGACTTACGGTGCCGCAAGCCTGCCTTATTTTACCTAAGCCCGGAAGCAGTACAATTTATTATTTGTTTCACAGCACATTGGATAATGCGCCCCAGTACAACAGGGCGCATTATTTATACATGAGTACAATAGACATGAGTTTAAATAATGGTTTAGGCGCTGTAACAAGTAAAAATGTAGTAATGATAAATGATACACTTAGCCCCGGAAAAATAACAGCATGCAAACATGCCAACGGGCGCGACTGGTGGGTAGTGGTGCAACGTGTTAATTCAAACACCTATTATAAATTGCTTGTAAGCACGAATGTAATTTTGGGTCCCTATACACAAAATATAGGCACACCAAGAACTTGGTCAGCAGGCATGACATGTTTTTCACCCGATGGAACAAAATTCGCTTTTTTTTACGCCATGTACACCACAGCAGGTGGATTGGATGTATATGATTTTAACCGATGTACAGGCGTATTAAGCAATCCTGTACATGTTTATATTCCGCAAAGTACGAGTTTTAGTGGCGGTCTTGCATTTTCGGGAAATTCACGGTTTTTGTATTGTGCAAACATAAACGAGCTATATCAGTTTGACATGCAAAGCGGCAATATTGCAGCATCTCAACAAACAGTGGCTGTGTGGGACAGCTTTTATTCGCCATCTCCCCCATTTGCAACCTTATTTGAAATTCCCTTATTAGCGCCTGACGGTAAAATTTATATATCAACAGGTAACAGCACATTTCATTTGCATATAATTAATAATCCTGACAGCGCTGGCTTAGCCTGTGATGTGCAGCAACATGCTGTACAGGTTCCTCACTACTATTCAAATGCTTTACCCAACCACCCCAATTATTTTTTAGGTTGCGACAGCACGCTTGGGTGCTTGTGCGCAAGTACTGTGGGCGAGCCGGAACTAAATCCTCCCCAAGGCAACTTAAAAATATTTCCTAATCCGAATAATGGGGTGTTTACCTTGCAGTTTAATGTTATGAGCATAAGCGGTGAGTTAGAAATTTATGATGTAATGGGTAAGTTGGTTTACAAAGATTATGTGGCTGCGTGGAGCCAGTTTAAAAAAGTTGATGTAAGCAACATGCCCAAAGGGATTTACTTTTGTAAGATTATACGAAAAGAAAAAAGTGAGAATGTGAAGGTG
>JAGVTU010000017.1 GCA_019136655.1 Bacteroidota bacterium | reverse complement strand
CTTTTCCTGTTATATCAAATATCTGCAACGTGCCGCTTTTGTTTTGTGGCAACAGATACATGATTTTAAAATTACCATTGTTGGGGTTGGGCGAAATGGAAAAGCGAAAATCATGCGCTGCCAAATCATGTATGCCTGTAAGCGTATCGCACGGGCTGCCCACCAAACGACCTAAGTAGTAATTGGGGTGGTTGGGGACGGCTCTGAAATGAAATCCCAATAAATGTAAATCATGCAAATGAACATCACAAACTGTATCTGCGCTATCAGGATAATTTATGTAATGCAAATCAACTACACTGCTGCCTGACGTAATATAAATCTTGCCGTTTGCGGCAAGATACATAAAGAAAAAATCAGTATAAAAAGGAAAAGAAGGGGAAAGAAAAGTGTCATTAACGGCTACAACTTTTAATGATGCAGGAACATTAATGGTATCAACATTCAACTGGTAAATGGTTTGCCATGATGAAACATATAAATATTTTGAATTGGGTGAAAAAGCTATTCCGAAACCTGCAAGACTATCTGCTGTAAGCGGAACTAATGTTTCATCTGAAAACATCCCTGAACACCTGTCAAAATCAAAAATCCTGACATCATGATACCAGTTGCCCGAAGAAGGAATACCATACCCTGTTGCAAAAGCAAACTTATTTCCGTCAGGTGAAAAGGTTGGTTGCCCGCCCCAACCCTGAGAGGCTGTTAAATTCAGATATTGACTGCCCATAAAATAAATAGAATCAGGGGTTAATAAATATTTATAAACAGAATCTGCATTTATGCTTATGGAAAACACCCACCAATCTCTACCGTTGCCATGTTTACAAGCAGATAATCCATAGCCAAAAGTTCCTGTTTTTATAATATTATTTTTACTGATTACTTTTCCCATCCCGCCACTATAGCTCATATCCGCTATGCTGTAATATATTTCAGTTGAAGCAAGAATTACATCACTCCCTGTCTGATGAAACAAAACATATTTATTTGAATCATCAGGCATGGGTAAAAATATATTGGCATAAGACATGGCTAATCCATATTGTTTATAACCATCCGTATATAAATTGGGATTTAAATCTCCTCCGTCCTGCATGGTATTACCCGTAGCATTGGCTATAAAAATCCCATTACTGCTCATCAGCAGATTTCCGTTTTCATCCGAAATGTTTCCCTGTGTTCCAGAAAAAGGAATTTTTCTTATCTCTGTAATGTATGTTACGGAAGTATCGGTAAAATTTAATCTTCCTTTATCATTAGGGGTGTTACTCAAGTACCCCAATAACCATGTGTGGTTATAACCTTGCGCAAACGCTTGATTCCAGCTAAAAACCAACAACAGCACAAGCAGTTTGATTATACTTTTTGAGGCAATAAAAAATTTCATTTTTAGATGGCTCATTTACTACTTACGAAGGTACTGCTAATTACCATAAAACAGAAATGGTGTTTGTGTTATAGTAAAAATTCTTTGTGTGACTTACCTTAAAAAAGTTTAAAACAAAAAATTAAGATCGCCTACATTTCCTCCGCGCACCCGTAGCCCTAAAGGGCGCTGACGCACTTCGAATATGATGAGCAACCCGGCAAGATAACGTTTTATGCGGCCATACAGTACTGCAGATTGCCGCTTGTCAGGGACAATGCGCAACGTTTTGCAGAATACCTTATACTAAGATGCAGGTTACGTTTAATTATCTTGTTTTGAATTATCACTCTCATTGCTGACAGGTATCCAACTCTCAAAAATGCTTAATCTTTCTTATTTTCGCGCTTCATTTCATAAAGATGTTTGAGAATTTAAGTGATAAACTCGAGAAAGCGTTTAAGAACCTGAAAGGTCAGGGCAAAATCACAGAGATAAATGTGGCCGAAACGCTCAAGGATGTGAGAAGGGCCTTGCTGGATGCAGATGTTAATTATAAGGTAGCCAAACAGTTTACCGATACCATTAAGGAAAAGGCATTAGGCCAGAATGTGCTTACAGTGGTTTCGCCAGGTCAGTTGCTGGTAAAAATTGCTCATGATGAACTGTCTGCTCTCATGGGCGGGCAGGCAGCAGAGCTTAAGCTGAAAGGAAATCCTACGGTGATACTGATGTCGGGATTGCAAGGCTCAGGTAAGACTACTTTGTCGGGTAAACTGGCGCATTATCTGAAAACCAAGAAAGGAAAAAATCCGCTGCTTGCAGCATGTGATGTGTACAGACCGGCAGCTATTGATCAGCTAAAAGTGCTTGCAGAGCAAATAGGGGTGGACGTATATACCGAACCCGACAATAAAAATCCTGCTGAGATAGCTCAGAATGCAGTGAAGCAAGCCAAACTGCAGGGCAACAGCGTGGTGATAGTGGATACAGCAGGGCGATTAGCTATTGACGAGCAGATGATGAATGAAATTGCTGCCGTGAAAAAAGCTATTTCGCCTGATGAAATATTGTTTGTGGTGGACAGCATGACGGGTCAGGATGCAGTGAATACAGCAAAAGCTTTTAACGACAGACTGGATTTTGACGGAGTGGTGCTTACCAAACTCGATGGTGACACCAGAGGTGGGGCAGCTTTATCCATCAAATCGGTGGTGAACAAACCTATAAAGTTTGTAGGTACGGGAGAAAAGATGGACGCTTTGGATGTGTTTCATCCCGAAAGGATGGCCGACCGTATTCTGGGAATGGGCGACATAGTGACACTGGTAGAGAAAGCGCAGGAGCAGTTTGACGAAAAACAGGCTGCCGAACTGCAGAAGAAGTTTGCCAAGAATCAGTTTAACTTCAACGATTTTTTAGGTCAGTTGCAGCAGATAAAAAAAATGGGCAACATCAAAGACCTTGTTTCCATGATACCCGGTGTGGGCAAAACGGTGAAAGATATGGATATTGACAATGATGCTTTCAAAAGTATTGAAGCCATAATTCAGTCAATGACACCAACGGAACGCACCAACCCCGATTTGATTAACGGCAACCGCAAGAAGAGAATTGCAGCAGGCAGCGGCACTTCGGTCCCTGAAGTGAATAAGCTCATCAAACAGTTTGATGATATGCGCAAAATGATGAAAATGATGACGGGGGGCAACATGAAAAACATGATGCGCAACATGCCGGGCATGAGAAGGTGATAACAGATTTTCGGAAAAAAATATTTAAGAGAAATAAGCAGTGACATTAATTGACGGTAAAGCAACGGCAGAGGAATATAAATCAGTAATCAGGCAGGAAGTGGCAGCACTCACAGCACGCGGACTTCGTGCACCACATCTGGCAGTGATGCTGATTGGAAACAATGGTGCGAGCGAAACGTATGTTGCCAACAAAATGAAAACATGCCGTGATGCAGGTTTTGAAGCCACACTTATCCGTTATGAAAATACCGTAAGCGAGCGCGAAGTGTTGCATAAGATCAATGAAATAAATCACAACACGGAGATTGACGGGCTGATAGTGCAGTCGCCATTTCCAAATCATATATCGCCACAAAAAATCAATGAAGCCATTCATCCGGCTAAGGATGTAGATGGATTTCATCCGGTGAATGCGGGAAGGCTGCAGCAGAATAAGCCCTGCTACATTGCAGCTACTCCCAAAGGTATAATGCAACTGATAGAGCGTTATAAAATTGATACGCAGGGCAAGCATTGTGTGATTGTTGGGAGAAGCAATATTGTAGGCATGCCCATGAGCATACTTATGAGCCGCAATGCAAAGCCCGGCAACTGCACAGTAACTGTTTGTCACAGCAAAACAGTGAATCTTGCACAATATACTTTGCAGGCCGATATACTGATAGCAGCTATTGGAGTGCCTGAAATGATTACCGCATCCATGGTGAAAGAAGGTGCAGTGGTGATTGATGTAGGAATTACCAGAGTGCCTGATACCTCAGCGCGCAACGGTTTCAGGCTGAAAGGTGATGTAAAATTTGACGAAGTGGCTCCAAGATGCAGTTTCATCACACCTGTACCTGGTGGAGTAGGCCCCATGACCATCATTGGTTTGTTGCAAAACACATTGCTCGCTGCCAAACATGCTATTTATAACTGAAAATACAAGCCATGCTTTTTGAAGATAAATTAATTCCTGTTGTAAAAAATGCCGTAAGCGAATTGTATGCTGTGCAGGCTGATGAGAAATGGATTACGTTTCAGGAAACACGAAAAGAGTTTGAAGGTGAAATTACGCTGGTGGTATTTCCGTTTACACGACTGTCGCGCAAATCGCCTGAAGAAACAGGAAAACAGTTAGGCGAGTATCTTCAGCAGCATGCTTCCATCATCAGCACATTTAATGTGGTGAAGGGTTTTCTGAACCTGAGTTTAAATGATGATGCTGTTCAGCAATATTATCACCTGAAACTTTCCGATGAGCAATTCGGATTCAGAAAAGCGGATGAGCAAAGCAAACCTGTATTGATTGAATATGCATCGCCCAATACCAACAAACCCATTCACCTCGGACACCTGCGCAATATTCTGCTTGGGTTTTCGTCATCGCGGTTGTTGCAGGCTACCGGAAAGCGTGTGATTAAAGTAAGCATCATCAACGACAGGGGAGTACACATCTGCAAATCAATGCTGGCATGGCAGAAATTCGGCAATGGCGAAACTCCTGCCTCGTCAGGAATGAAAGGCGACCATCTGGTGGGAAAATATTATGTGGAGTTTGACAAGCATTACAAGCAGGAAGTGCAGCAGCTGATGAGCGAAGGATGTACCAAGGAAGAAGCAGAGAAAAAATCGCCACTGATGACAGAAGTGCGCAGCATGCTGGTGAAGTGGGAGCAGGGCGATGAGCAGGTGCGCTCACTCTGGAAAATGATGAACGGATGGGTGTATGACGGATTTGATGTAACCTATCACCGCCTCGGTGTTGATTTTGACAAGCTCTATTACGAATCGGACACCTATCTGCTTGGAAAAAAAATGGTGGAAGAAGGTTTGCAGAAAGGAGTGTTTAAGAAGAAGGAAGATAACAGTGTGTGGATAGATTTAACTTCGGAAGGACTTGACGAAAAAATTGTTCAGCGTTCTGACGGCACATCGGTTTACATCACACAGGATTTGGGCACAGCGTTGCTGCGTCATGAGGAGTTTGACTTCAACGAAAAAATTTATGTGGTAGGCAATGAGCAGGACTATCATTTCAAAGTGTTGTTTAAAATACTCGGTAAGTTAGGTTACGAATGGGCTTCGAGGCTGCATCACCTCAGCTATGCCATGGTAGATTTGCCCAGCGGAAAAATGAAATCGCGCGAAGGAACCGTTGTTGATGCCGATGACCTGATGGATGAAGTGGTGACTGCTGCTGCTGCCGAAACTCAGAAGCTGGGTAAAATAGATGAGTTCAGTAAGGATGAGTTGAGTAAATTGTATGAAACACTCGGACTTGGGGCTTTGAAATATTTTATTCTGAAAGTAGATCCTGAAAAGAGAATGTTGTTTAACCCTTCCGAAAGTGTGGAAATACATGGCAACACAGGACCGTATATTCAGTATGTGCATGCAAGAATAAGTTCGGTATTGCGCAGAGCACAACAGATGGAAACACTCAGTGGTTTTAAAAATTTAAGCATTGCAGAACACAATGGACTTAATGCCAAAGAAAAAGAGCTGATGCTTTTCATTCTTAAATTTGAAGAAACGGTACAGAAAGCAGCTTCAGCATTTTCGCCTGCTGTGGTGGCCAATTATGTTTTTGAGCTGGCCCGTACTTTCAATCAGTTTTATCACGACAATCCGATTATTGACGAAACAAATCCTGCAACAAGTCTTTTCAGACTGAAATTATCGCAGCACTGTGCCGATACCATTCGCAAATCGCTCTATCTGCTTGGTATTGATGCACCCGAAAGAATGTAACCGTCCGGTTTAAACGTTAAGAGATTTTTTTAAGTTGCTGATGGCATCCAGCACAAACTGCACCTGTTCATCACGGGTCATAAAAGTGTTGTCCAACAAAATGGCATCATCAGCTTTGCGCAGCGGACTTTCTTCGCGGTGAGTGTCTTCGTAGTCTCTGCTTTCCAGATTTTTTCTGATTTCATCAGGCGTTACTTTAATTCCTTTTTCAATCAGTTCGTGGTATCTTCTGTAAGTACGCACTTCGGGCGATGCCGTCATAAAAATTTTTAAATCGGCATTCGGAAAAACGGTGGTTCCAATATCTCTGCCGTCCATCACCAGGTTGCCTTTGCCGGCCATCTGCTGCTGCAGCCACACCATGCGCTGCCTCACCTCATGAATGGCACTTACATGACTTACATTATCCGATACTTCCATATTTCGGATTTCTTTCTCCACATTCGCACCGTTGAGGTAAACTTCGGCAATGCCGGATGCGTCATTGATGCGGAATTCGATATGAATATTGTTGAGCACGGGCTTGTAGTCATATGCGAAGGCAGTTTGGTCAGAAGCCTGTTTGAAAGGCACACCGTGTTTCAAAAAATAATAAGTAACCGCTCTGTACATGGCTCCCGAGTCAATATAGGATAACTTGAGCCTTTTGGCTATTGCTTTTGCAACCGTACTTTTCCCGCAGGACGAATATCCGTCAATGGCAATAATCATATATTGAAACGTAAGGAAACCGTTTCAAAAGTATAAAATAAAATTTTATAAAATTATTTCGCCCGCCTGAAGTCTCCGAGATAAGTGGAGATGGCGAGGCTGTTGGTGCCTCCTGCCAGATGATAAATACTTCTGCTGTAGCTCAGGTGAAACTTGGATACGCGCAGCCCCAATCCGAAAGATATGCCTACCATTCCGGGTCTGCTCTCTACCTTCATCTCATTTCTTCGCTGAAAATTATACGCCATGCGCAGGTGGAAATTTTTGGAGATAAGCACTTCGTTGCTGATGATAAAATGTCTGAGAAGTTTGTTTCCGAAGGTTACTTTTTCAGCTTCTTTCACTTCACCTGTAAGCGGGTCTGTTTCATTTTGTGTGGCAGGGTCGGTGTATGACAAATCCCATTTTTCCAAATGTCGTGCTGTGATGGTAATGCGGAAAGGTGCTTTGGCCAATTTCTGACTTACACCAAGTTCTATTTCCACAGGAAGTTTTTCACGGTTGCCGTCATAGTACGATTTCAGTTGCACACCTGCATTGCGTATCACCAGTGCTGCCGTGGTCAGTCTGTTCATGCTCTGATAACTGATGCCAAGGTCAACAGCAAGTCCAAATGAAGTGTACTCATCAATCTGGCTGTAAATAGCTTTTAAGCTTGCACCTGCAAACAATATACTGTCTAAACCCACAGGGCGTGCAAGAGAAAAAGTAAGTGCATAATCGCCACCGCTGAAAGTTCCAAGGTCGGCTGCAGTTTCATCGGTACGTTTGAATGTGCCATAGCTCACAAACTGAAGTCCCACTGCTGCAGTGCCCACACCTTCAAAGTTTTTTGCAAAAGCGGTATAACCATGTTTGATTCCTGCAAAGTATGGATTGTAATTAAAAGTAATCTGCTTGTCCATTTCAGGATTCAGAATGGCAGGATTGTTAAATGCAGCGTTGATGTCGTTGTCGCGAATGGAAATGACGTTGCCTCCCAGTGCCGACTGCCGTGTGGAAGCCGTCAGGTCGAGAAATCTGAAAATAGCGGATCCACCTGTCTGCGCATTGGCGAAGTTAACGGTAAATAAAAGAAAAGCAGTAAGGCGTAAAAACATGGTTGCAGGATTGTGATTACCAAAACGCATCAGCAGCTTTCTTATTTTGAGCATCAGCAAATTAATATAATGGGAATTTTTCCATCATACGGTTCACTTCTTCCTTCACTTCCAGGATGACACTTTCACTGGTATGATTCAGTATCACTTTATCTATCAGTTCCACTATCTGAACCATTTCATGCTCTTTCATACCGCGAGTAGTCATGGCAGGAGTTCCCACTCTCATACCTGAGGTAACAAATGGCGATTGCGTATCAAAAGGGACCATGTTTTTATTTACGGTAATATCGGCAGCCACCAATGCATTCTCAGCCTGCTTGCCCGTAATATTTTTAGAGCGAAGGTCTATCAGCATCAGGTGATTGTCGGTACCGTTTGAAATCACTTTGTAACCTTTCTTTACAAAAGCCTCTGCCATGGTTTTTGCATTGCGGATAATCTGCAGGCAGTATTCAAAATATTCGTCAGTTAAATCTTCTCCGAAGGCTACAGCTTTGGCAGCAATCACATGCTCTAAGGGTCCGCCCTGTGTGCCCGGAAATACGGCACTGTCCATAATGGCCGACATCATGCGTGTTTCGCCTTTGGGCGTTTTCAGTCCCCATGGATTTTCAAAATCTTTTCCAATCATAATCATTCCTCCGCGAGGACCGCGCAGTGTTTTATGCGTAGTAGTGGAAACGATGTGACAATGAGGCATGGGGTCGTTGAGCAAACCACGTGCAATAAGTCCTGCCGGATGCGAAATATCTGCTAAAAGTAAGGCTCCTACTTTGTCGGCAATTTCGCGCAGGGCAGCATAGTTCCAGTCGCGTGAGTAGGCTGATGCACCGCAGATAATCAGTTTCGGTTTTTCTTTCAGCGCAGTTTCTTCAACCTTATTATAGTCAATGGTGCCGGTAGCTTCTTCCACACCGTAAAAAGTAGCTCTGTAAAGTTTTCCCGAAAAATTTACAGGAGAGCCATGTGTGAGGTGACCGCCATGAGAAAGATTAAAACCGAGAATGGTATCACCGGCTTTGAGGCAACCTAACATGACAGCGGCATTGGCTTGCGCACCGGAGTGAGGTTGCACATTGGCCCATTCGGCATTGAACAATGTTTTGGCACGGTCAATGGCAATTTGTTCTATTTCGTCCACCACTTCGCAACCGCCATAGTAGCGTTTGCCGGGTAGTCCTTCTGCATATTTGTTGGTAAGGCATGATCCCATGGCATCCATGACCTGCTGGCTCACAAAGTTTTCTGAAGCTATCAGCTCAAGCCCGTGGCGCTGACGCGAGAGTTCCTGTTTGATAAGTTTAAAAACGGCAGTATCTTTTTTCATTTCGATAAATTATGGAGGCAAATATAACGAGTGATATGGATTATTTCGAAATAAAGAACAAAGCCTTTGAGTACGAAACTTTTTTGACTTAATTTCGTATTTTTCAGAACCACCACAATAGAGATATGTCAGACCGTTTTATTGCCGTTGATTTCGACCCTTTTGCTCCCGCTGCCCCTGCCACAGTGCCAACTACCGAAGAGCAACGTGAAATCTGGACTTCTATACTGATAGGAGGAGAGGCTTCCTCACTTTCTTATAACGAAAGTATTACTCTTTACCTCGATGGAAACTGCAACATTCAGCAGCTTACTGAGGCATGCAAAGCTGTGGTGCAAAGGCATGAGATACTCAGAAGCACTTTTGCTGCCGATGGAAATTCCTACAGCGTGGCATCAGAAGTGAAGCTTGAAATTCCTGTGATTGATCTTACCGACCTCAACCCCTCAGAAAAGAAAAACAGAATCAGTCATTTTGCACAGCGCGAAGCTGAAATTCCTTTCGACCTGGCAACAGGGCCGGTAATCCGTTTCGCCATTTTTAAAATTTCTTCTTCTGAAACAGCTTTGACTTTTACAGCGCATCACATGGTGTGTGACGGATGGAGTATTGGCATTATTCTGCAGGACATCAGTAAATTTTATTCAGCCTTTATAAAAAATGAAACTCCGGTTTTGGATGATGTTTTTGCTTTCAGTGAGTATTCGGCAAGACAACAACAGCGCAAACTGGATGGCTCGTATGAGCGTTGCGAAAATTACTGGCTCAAAATGTATGAAGGAGAAATTCCTGTACTAGATTTGCCGGTCAACAAAACACGTCCTTCGAGCCGTACCTTCAATGCAAAAAGGCTGGATCTGGAAGTGGATGCAGAACTGGTATCTGCCGTAAAAAAATTCGGAGCAAAAAACAACAGCAGCTTTGTGAATACACTTTTCGCTGCATTTGAAATATTTCTTTACCGTCTTACCTCACAGCGCGATTTGGTGGTTGGACTTCCTGCTGCCGGACAATCAGCATCGGAGATGTATGCGCTGGTAGGACACTGCGTAAACCTGTTGCCTGTGCGTACGCTCATTGATGAAAAGATGACGTTTGCCGAATATCTGAAGTCGAGGAAACCTGCCATGCTTGATGTATTCGATCATCAGGAGTTTACTATGGGAAGCCTGCTCAGCAAATTGCCTCTGCAACGCGACCCTTCGCGCATACCTTTGGTGCCGGCAGTGTTCAACGTGGATTTGGGCATCACTCAGGGTGTAAATTTTGAAGGACTGACCTATCGTTTTGTTTCCAACCCCCGCAAGTTCGAAAACTTCGAATTCTTTTTGAATGCAACAGGCATGGGCGACACCCTCATTCTCGAATCGTCATTCAATACCGATTTGTTTGATGATGAAATGATCAGGTTGCGAATGGAAGAGTTTGTGATGTTGCTGAAAGATATCATTGCCAGTCCGCAGTTGCCGGTTTCTGAACTGAACCTGCTGACAAGAGATGAGCAACAGAAAATTTTTGTGGACTGGATGGGAAAGGATGAAACTTTTACTGCATACAATACCATTCATCAGATGATAGAAGCAGTGGCAGAGCAGCATCCCGAAAAAACAGCTTTGGCTTATGAGAACAAAAAATTGAGCTATGGTGAGTTGAATGAACAGTCCGATGCACTGGCTGTGCATCTTCAGCAGTCAGGTGTTGGCAAAGATGCGCTTGTGGCTGTTTACATGGAGCGAAGTCCCGAAATAATTATTGCAATACTTGCAGTGCTCAAGGCCGGTGGTGCCTATGTGCCCATTGATTTTTCGTATCCGCAGGATCGTATTTCGTATTTGCTGCAGGATGCCGATTGCCCACTCATCATCACTCAGGAAAAATATAAAAAGAATCTTCCCGAAACCGGAGCAACTATACTTCTGCGTGAAGAGTGGAATGAAATTTTCAGCAAACACAAAGGACAAAAGCCTGAAAGCAAAACGCAGCCATCGGATTTGTGTTATGTGATTTATACTTCGGGCTCCACAGGTAAACCCAAAGGTGTTTTGATAGAACATCAAACCGTAATCAACTACATTTCGTATTGCAACAAACATTATTTCGGTGATCCGCCTTATGGCAATTTTGGTTTATACAGTTCATTGTCATTCGACCTTACGGTGACCAGTATTTTCTGTACGCTGACAAGGGGAAAAACACTTACCATATTTAATCAGAATGATGATGTGCTGAACATTCTGAAGCAAACTTTTCAGCAGGATTCAATTATAGATGTCATCAAGATGACACCGGCTCACATTCTGGCACTCGAAACTCTTTCGTTAAAATGCAACAACATCAAAAAAGCCATTGTGGGAGGAGAAGAAATGTTGCCAAGACATGTGGAAATACTTCGAGCCATTAACTCTGAAATGGAAATCATCAATGAGTATGGCCCTACTGAAGCTACAGTAGGCTGTATTGTAAAAAATGTGATTCGGCCTGATGATGCACTGACTATTGGCAAAGCTATTTCGAACACACAGGTTTATATTTTTGATAAAAATCTGCAACCGGTTCCTCCGGGAGTGCAGGGCAGGTTGTTTATTGGTGGCAATGGTTTGGCAAGAGGTTATAAAAACAGACCGGAACTGACCAATGAAAAATTTGTCTCTGAAAAGTATTCTGGTGCTGCACTGCGTGTTTATGATACCGGTGACATAGCACGTTTTCGATTGAATGGCGACATGGAATTTCTTGGCAGAACAGACAATCAGGTTAAAATACGTGGATACAGAATTGAAATCGGTGAAATTGAAAATGTGATTGCTGCTCAGAAAAATGTAAAGGAAGTTACCGTTATTGTGAGAGAAGATAAGCCTAATGACAAGCGGTTGGTTGCATACGTTGTTCCCGAAAATAAAGCAGAGAACACTGACCTTAAAGAATTGCTGAAATCAGTTTTGCCTGATTATATGGTTCCTTCTGCCATGGTGTGGTTGGATAAAATTCCGCTCACTGCCAATGGCAAGGTTGACAGAAAAGCATTGCCTGTGCCTGAGGTGAACACAAAATCAGAGAGTGCAAATTTTGAAGAACCTCACAACCCGCTCGAGAGTTTGTTAGCAGGCATCTGGAGCGACATACTTGGTCTCGATAAAATTGGTATTCACGACAACTTTTTTGAACTGGGAGGTCATTCGCTGCTTGGAATAAAAATGATGGGAGAGATAGAGAAGAAAACAGGAGTGAAGCTCGATTATCCAACCTTATTCAGAGCATCAACCATATCACAATTAGCAAAGGTCATCAATGCCGAAGACCTGAATATGGAGTGGCCAATTGTAGTTCCACTGCAACAGGGTGGCAACAAAACACCGCTGTTTCTTGTGCACATGCACAATGGCAACATACAGCGATGGAGGGTGCTGCTGAAATATCTAGACAAAGAGCAACCTGTTTATGCCATTCAGCCTCGAGGATTGGACGAAAAATATGACTACCACTATGCCATCTGCGACATGGCGAAGTTTTATATTGATGAAATCAAAAAAGTTCAGCCACACGGACCTTACCGTCTGGGAGGACTTTGTTTTGGAGGAACGGTGGCACTTGAAATAGCACGACAACTGAGTGAAATGGGAGAGAAATCGGACCTGGTGTTTATGATTAACAACTATGCACCTCCTTCCAATCCGATGCAGTATAAAATCCGCGAAACATGGGATGAGTTCAAAGGCATGAACATGGAAGCGAAGCTTGAATTTGCATTAGAGAAAACAAAAAATGCAGGAAAGAAAGTGTTGAGCAAACTTACAAGTGTGTTCGACTCAGGAAAAAATTCTCAGTCAGAAGACAACGTAAAAACCAAACCTGATATCCGCTGGGTACATTCTGTAGCATTGTTGCATTATCAGCCTGCCACAACCTACAATGGCGATGTGGTTTTGGTTAAAACCGGTGATGAAGTGGCTAAACATTATGATGAAACACTGGGGTGGAAACGATTGATTAGCGGTAACATAGAAATGCACATCGTGCCGGAAAGCGACAATGATTCCATCATCACCACCGAAACATATTACAGCGTGTTAGGTGCATTGCTCAACCAAAAACTGAATGGCAGATAGGCAATGCACAGCTTTCATTATATTTCTGAAAAAGACATTCAGCATTTAACGGTTGCCGATGATGAACTGCTTTTGGTTCTGATTCAGGTATCAGCACTTCACTCATCATTTTCTGACTGGCAAAATCTGTTAGGTAAAGAAGAAATGGATAAGGCAATGTCCTTTCGTGCCGATGCTGACAGAAACACCTATGCCTGTGCTCATGCATTTCTGAGAACCATATTATCGGTATTGCTGCAATGCAAGCCTACAGAGTTGTTTTTTCTTAAGGAAACATCAGGCAAACCTTATGTGCAGTCGGCTAACATCATGTCGGGAAATCAGACCATACATTTCAGCCTGAGCCATTCGGGAAACTATGTTGCACTGTGCTTTCATACACAACATCCTGTGGGAGTTGATGTGGAACAGATCAATCCTTCAGCAGATTACTCACAGATTGCAGAAAGTTTTTTTTCAGAGCAGGAAAAACTTGATTACAATCAGGCTGAAAACAAACTGATTTTCTTTCTGAAGCAATGGACAGCAAAAGAAGCTTCAGGCAAAGTCACAGGTGATGGTATTGCAAAACTTCAGTCGCTGAAACTCACTGAAGGGTATGCTGCAACTTGTCACATCGAGGAGCAGGCAGTACTAAGCGCATGTTATCCTGAGGGAAGTGTGAGCAAAAATTATTACATCATCTGAGCGGAAGAGATTTTCATTTATCTTTGTACGCAATTTGAATAAAAAGACCTGCTTTGTTTTCAATATCAATGTTTTTGCAATGGCGGGTTCCCACACATAATTATGAAACAACTTAATTTTACAGAGCTTTCGCTGAGCAGCGAAATTCAAAAGGCTGTTGGTGATATGGGCTTTGTTGAAGCTACTCCCATACAGTCGGAAGCCATACCCGTATTACTCCAAGGGCATGATGTTATCGGACAGGCACAGACAGGCACCGGCAAAACGGCAGCCTTCGGAATTCCATTGCTGGAGCTTATTGACACACGCGATAAAGTAACTTCTGCTTTAGTGATGTGCCCCACACGCGAACTGGCTGTGCAGGTGGCGCAGGAGATAAAAAAATTAGCCAAGTACAAAAAAGGTATTGCAGTGCTTGCCGTTTATGGTGGCGAACAAATCCAGAAACAAATCAATGCACTCAAACGTGCTGTGCATGTGGTGGTTGGTACTCCCGGACGTATCATGGATCATCTCGACAGAAAAACACTTGACCTATCTGAATTGAAAATGGTGGTGCTTGACGAGGCTGACGAAATGCTGAACATGGGTTTCAGAGAAGATATGGAAGCCATTCTTAAACATGCTCCCAAAGAAAGACAGACAGTGCTGTTTTCTGCAACCATGCCGAAGCCTATTCTCGAACTGACTAAGAAATTTCAGCATGACCCTAAACTTATCAAGGTAACCAAGTCTGAACTTACGGTATCGTCTATTGAACAGGGATATTATGACATTAAAGTTTCGCAGAAAGCTGATGTTATTGCTCAGCTGATAGAGCAGCATGGTCTTAAACTGATGCTTGTTTTTTGCAATACCAAACGCAAGACGGATGAAGTAACTGAGCAGTTTCAGCAGATGGGATACAAAGCCGAAGCTATTCATGGCGACCTTAGACAAAACCAGAGAAACAATGTGCTGTCGCGATTCAAACGTGGTGATGTAAATATTCTGGTGGCTACCGATGTGGCTGCAAGAGGTATTGATGTTGAAAATGTAGAAGCCGTATTTAATTTCGACCTGCCATTGGATGCAGAAAATTATGTGCATCGCATAGGACGTACAGGCCGTGCCGGAAAATCAGGAAGAGCCTATTCATTTGTAACAGGCCGCAACGATATGGCCAAACTG
The DNA here is from genome assembly GCA_019136655.1 of Bacteroidota bacterium. Lineage (GTDB taxonomy): Bacteria > Bacteroidota > Bacteroidia > AKYH767-A > OLB10 > OLB10. Next base: position 323,348 of record JAGVTU010000017.1, on the reverse strand, counting down.
CGCGATATTGAATCTTACACAAAAGTTAAAATCGAAAGACAACATCTTCCCTCAGGAAAAGAACGTATTGAATTGGCAAAATCAAAACTTGCCACCAGGCTGAAAGTACTTATTGAAGAAGGCGACACAGACCGTTACGAGGCAATGATTGCCGACTTCAAGCATGAAGGTATCAATCTGCATCAGCTTGCTGCATCACTGCTGAAAATGCATTTTGCACCAATGATGACACCTGCGAGAGAAGTGAGTGAGCGAAGCAGTGAAAGAGGTGATCATGAGAGAGATCGCGACAGAGGAAAAGGAAGAAAGCAGGGCAGAGGCAAACACAGTGGCGAAGCCAATATGGTAAGACTGTTTTTGAGTGTGGGTAAGAAAGATAAAATCAGCAAAGGAGATATCGTTGGAGGCATTTCAGGGCTTGCCGGAATTGACAGCAGCAATATTGGCGTGATTGATATCTACGACAAATTTTCATTCGTAGAAGTGGATACACATTTCCTCAACAAAGTACTTTCAAAAGTGAACGGCAATAAAATCAAAAGTCGCAAAGTAAGTATTGAGATTGCCCGATGAGTTTATCAGGCAAAGCATAAAGCATAGTTTTCAGTTTTCCTGTACGAAATCATCAGTTCATGCTGCTGTGCATGAAACACGGTTGCCTGCAAAATGCCATTCTGCTCTGAACGGAAAGGATGGATGTAGATTTTGTTTTTGAAATCAATCCCCGAAACACTGAAAAATTTTATTGCAGTTTCCTTGGCACACCAGTACAGGTGAACATTTCTCATCAAATCATTGTCGTCCACTTCAGCAATTTCTTTTTCACTCATAAAATAATCCATTCCCTGAGTGGTTCTCTCTTTGTAAATCTGCAAATCCACACCACAGGCCGGGTGGTTGCTCATCATCAGCGCAGTATAATTTCCCGAATGTGATATGGAAATACTTTTGAATAAACTGCAATAAGGTTTTCCTTCCGGTGAATGGTTTATGGTTGCCTGCTGTTCACCAGTGATGTGCCTTAGCAGAAGTATGTTTCTATCTCGCTGCAAAGCAATTTTATTTTGAGTTGAATCACCATTCAGCAAAATATCGGTTGCAATTACAATGCGGCCTTCCTTCAGTGTTATGTCGCTTTCAATTTTCAAACATTTGCGTTTAGGCTGACAAAACTAAACCATATTTTTTCAATCGCTCATCAGATGTTACTTTAGCGCAATGGATGAACCGGTTTATCAGTATGGCGTAAAGATTGAATCTGAAACAGAAGAGGTGAAGGTGGGCAGCAAAACTTTTAAGTATTGCAAAATTATCAATGCTGATGAAATTTATAATGCGCTGGCAGCAATGGACGATGCGCAGGATGATGTAACTGATGAACGCATTCCGTACTGGACGGAGTTATGGCCATCGGCACTGGCACTTTCAGAATTTATTTTGAACAACAAACAATTTTTCAAAGAGCATTTTCTGTTTCACGAAATCGGTTGCGGACTGGCATTGCCTGCAATGGTTTGTGCCGACATGGGTTATCGTACCATCATCAGCGACTATGCAGAGCCTGCACTCAGTTTTGCTTTGCGCAGCTGCAAGTTGAGCGGGCTGGATACTCCTGAAACATTTTTGTTGGACTGGCGACATATTCCGAAAGATTTTCAGCGTTGCAATGTATTGCTTGCTGCAGATGTAGCCTATGAGAAACGGATGTTTCAAACCGTAATTGAAGTGTTCGAAAAACTAACCCTGCCTGACGGACTGATCCTTTTTGCTGAACCTAACCGAGGCTATGCAAAAGAGTTTTATGATATGCTGATGGTTGCAGGTTTCTCAGTTGAAAAAACAGAAACAGTTGTTGAACTGAAAAATTTCAGCCACCATGTGAATGTTTGTGTGATTAGAAAAAATCACTCATCCGAATGACCACTTGAATCCAAAACTTTTCCTGTACGCCACATTTTATCTTCACGCTCTATTTCTTTTTTCTCTTCTTCGCTGATGGTTACTTTTTCAATTCCTTTCAGGTTGGGCATTCCTGCATTTACCCAGGCAGTGTACCAAAAACTTCCTACTGAAATTATTGATTCTTTCATTCTGCGTTCTACCATACCGTCAAGCATTTTGTGGTATTGTACAGAGTAATCATAGGAATACACCCTCATCATATTTACTCCTCGCTGTTCATGCGAAAATTTTTGGTCGGAAGGAAATTTTTCATTGAGCATACGCTCGAACAGCAACACAGTGTCTTTGGCAGCATAACTGGCACGTACTATATTCCAGATGTAGTCCATCGGTTTGTCAATATACTTTGCCTTGCCGGTGAAGAAGTCGTAATCCTGAGAGAAAAGTTCCGGAAGACGCGATTCCCAGAAAGCGTGAATACCATGTTGATTGGTAAGTTGGCCATTATAGTTTTTTGTGCAATGCAAAGGCACATGTGCATCGGCAATATAATGTCCCAGGTCGGCTGAGTTACGAAGTATTTTGGTGTAATCTTTATCAGCAAATGCCTTGGTAAGTCGTTGCAGCATGCGGTCAATATGCCAGGGTACTATGCCATGAGCAAGCAAGGTGTCTTCAGTATATTTTTCAACGGCAAGCCCCCAGTATTTCGGAACACTGTCAAACGGATGTTCACCGTAATGATCAATGTCTATGTAATGTCGTGCTGCTTCGTTCTTTACGGCATATCTTCTTTTATCGGGGTCAACAGCATGCTCTTCTATAAATTCAATATTGGCTTTGTAAAATCCAATAAGCTCTTCGGGCAAGGTATATACTGCCATTTTGTTTATCAGCCTGTGACCGAAAAAGCCCCAGGCATAAGCCAGATAAGTTACTGAAACAATCAGAAATAAAATGATTCCTGAAATGAAAAATGTTTTACGCATAATGTGCGATAAAGATAAGCAACAAATTTACAAGTTTGATTTTCGGCTTTTATAGTTAATCAGATAAATTCCGAGAAGGATGACGACAAGTGCCAGCAGATAAAGTATGTTGAATGTTTCACCGTCATAAATTCCCCATAGCACAGCAATAAAAGGAATGAGATAGGTAACTGACGAAGCATACAGTGCAGAAGAAATGCGAATCAGATGATTGAAAATAACTGTGGATACAGCAGTGCCTAAAAATGCCAGCAGAAAAACAAAAAATGCATTTAAGAAAGCAGTATCATCCACACTGAAGCGATGGATGAAATCGGTGGAGAAAAGATAGATTCCGCAAGGCGGCCCCACAAACAACAGGGCAGCACCCGTAAGTGTGAGGGCATTAATATCTGAAAGTTTGTTCCTGAGAATATTTACACTGACAGCATAACATACCGTAGCTATCAGCACATAACTGCCTTTCCAGGGCTGAGCACTATCTGCATCACCGGCACTGAGCCACAGCAGAGCAACTGCACCTATCAGCCCAAGTGTAACACCTGCCAGATGACGTTTGGTAAATGCAGTGCTGAAAAAAAAGTATCCAATGACGAGTGTAAACACTGACGTAAGTGAATTAAGCATTCCAGCCATTGAACTGCTGATACCTGTTTCGGCATGAGTAAAAAGGAATGCCGGAATACCATTGCCAAGCAAACCTGTTGCCGCAACATATTTCAGTGATTTTTTAGGAATGTTTTTCAGCTGGTGAAGAATGAACGGCAACAGCACCATGCAGGAGATAACCATGCGCATGGCTGCTACCTGACCCGGAGTAAAACTCATTAACCCGCGTTTCATCAGAATGAATGAGCTGCCCCATACGAGTGACAGTATCAGCAGATAAAACCATCGGAGAAAATTATTTTTTTCTTCCACGTTTCTGTTCTCTTCTTAATTCTGCTTTGCTCTTGTGAAAAGCTCCCTGAAAAGTAGGATCATCTTTTCTTTTCTGGCGGTCAATTTCCATTGCCTGCTCACGTTCTTCTTCACGCGATAACGGTACCACTTCAACCTCTGATGGCAAAGCCTGCAGTTGTATTTTCATACCTGCAAGTTTTTCAATTTTTCGTATATGCCATTCGTCAGCAGCTGTAACCAAGGTAATAGACTGACCGGTGGCAAAAGCCCTGCCTGTGCGACCGATGCGATGGATATAATCTTCGTAAATCACAGGCACATCAAAATTGATAACATGTGAAACTCCCGGAATGTCAATGCCGCGAGCAGCTACATCGGTTGCTATCAGAAAGCGTATGTCCTCATTTTTGAAAGCGTTTACTGCGTTCATCCGCGTTTGTTGGGTTTTGTCGCCATGCAATACTTTCAGGTTGTCGGTTCCGTAATTTTCCTGTATAAATGCAGCAAGCAGATTGGCTGTTTTTTTTGACTTGCAAAAAATAATCACCTTGCTCAGCTCATCATTCTGCAACAGTACCTGTAGTAGCGACAGCTTGGTTCCAAATCCGTTTACATGATAAATAAATTGCTCTACGGTAGCAGCTGTTTTGATACGCGGCACAATATTTACTTCCACAGGAAACTCAACAAAATCGTCTGAGATTTTCTTTACCCTTTCGGAAAAGGTTGCTGAGAAAAGCATGTTCTGCCGTTTGCGCGGAAGCACTTCCAGAATTTTATGCAATTGCGGAGTAAAACCCATGTCCATAAGCCGTTCTGCTTCGTCCATCACAAAGTGTTTTACTTTTTTCAAAATCAAATGTCCACTGTAATACAGTTCGAGCACCTGTGCAGGTGTACCGGCAACAATATCACAACCTTCGGCTAATTTCTTTTTCTGATCCGAAAATCCTTTCCCTCCGTAAACTGCCAGAATGCGCAAACCGGTATATTTTCCCAACTGTTCAAATACGGAAGTTATTTGCAAAGTAAGTTCACGGGTAGGAGCAATTATCAGTGCACGTGGTTCATCACCCTGAGGGTAATTCAGAATTCTTAAAATGGGCAAAACATAAGCTGCAGTTTTGCCGGTTCCTGTCTGTGCAATGCCAATAATATTTTGTCCGGCTAATGCAGGAGGAATTACCTGCGACTGAATTTCTGTAGGCATGGAAAAGCCTGATTCCTCAACGGCATTGAGCAATTGCCTGTTTAGTTTTAACTGTTCAAATCCGTTGTCAGTGTTCATATTGCAGCATGCAAATGTAGAAAATGCTGCTTAGCTGCGAAGTCAGAGGTGCATAAAGTGATGTTAATTTTTTTGTGTATAACATACTAAATCAATAAAAATGACGATTAGGGAATAAAATATTTTAGCACACTCAAAATCAAAAAAACAATGAACAGAAAATGGAGTATGCTGCTCACGGTAATTGCAGCAGTATCATTAACTTTTGCAGCATGCAAAAAAGACAAAGGTGGTGAATCATGCACGGATGGAATCCTGAACCAGAACGAAGAAGAAGTGGATTGCGGTGGGCCATGTTCGCCCTGTGCAACACCTGCCATGTCGGCATTGATTGACGGTATAAACTGGAGTGCTGTGGATACATTTTATCTCAACAAATCTTCGTCTTCAGGCTTTACCACTTATCAGCTTAAAGGATTGAGCGGTTCGAAAGCAATAGAGTTCTTTTTTATTTTTACAGATGGTGTTGACTCTTTAAGAGAAAACGTAGTTTATAAAGATTCTCCAACCACAACCGGCTTTACGTTTGTGAATGTACGAATGATTGACGGTTCCAATATTTACAATAACCTTGTAGGCTCTGTTGAACTTACTTTCACACGAATTGCTTATGGTCGTGCAACAGGTACATTTAAATTTACCGGTTCGGGAAGTGGAGCTACACATTCCATCACAAATGGCACGTTTACCAGAATTAAAATTAACGGTTAACAATAAATTTATTTCTTTAAAAGGTTGTTTCACTGAGAAGCAACCTTTTTTATTTTTTAAAATTACGTTTCTGAATGAAATACATTTTCTTTGCATTACTTTACTAAACAGATGTGCGGCATAGCAGGAATAGTAGCATTTAACAACAAAGGTCAAAGCAGTTTTAGTACCATTCAAAAGGCAGTGTCATGTCTTGAAAAACGTGGCCCTGACAATGAAGGAATTTTTACCGATGAGCATGTTGTGCTTGCACACCGGAGACTTTCGGTAATTGATACTTCTGATGCTGCATCGCAACCGTTTACGGACGATTCAGGTAGGTATGTAATTGTTTTCAACGGTGAGTTTTTTAATTACCGCGAACACCGAAATAAGTTGATGGCTGATGGTGTCACTTTCAAATCAGAAAGCGATACTGAAGTGTTGTTGCAATTGTATATTCGTCATAAAGAGCGCTGCCTCGACTTTGTGAATGGTTTTTTTGCTTTTTGTATTTATGATAAAACCGAAAAAACAGTTTTTATTGCCAGAGACCGAATGGGAATTAAGCCATTGCTCTATTATCAGGATGACGACAAACTTTGTTTTGCTTCGGAGATGAAGGCATTGTTGCCCATGGGCATACCAAAAGAAATTGACAGTGAGTCGTTGCATCAGTATTTGCAGTTTAACTACATTCCTGAACCCTGGAGTATTTACCGGAAGGTGAAAAAACTTCAGCCGGGACATTTTATAAATGTACAGGCAGGAAAACCGCAGCAGTCTTCTGAAATTAAATATTATGAAATCATCAGAAGAGAAAATGAAAAGAAGTATGACTATGAAACTGCACAAAAAGAACTGCGTAAACTCCTTGACGATGCTGTTGAAAAGCGTTTAATCAGTGATGTTCCTCTCGGATGTTTTTTAAGCGGAGGTATTGACTCGTCTGTAATTACAGCTCTTGCTGCAAGCAAGGTAAAAAATCTGAATACATTTTCGATAGGATATAAGGATGAGCCATTTTTTGATGAAACACATTTTGCACTGGAAGTTGCTAAAATGCATCAGACAAATCATCATGTGTTTAAGCTCACCAATGATGAGTTGTTCGAAAATCTGGATGCAATACTCGATTATGTTGATGAGCCTTTTGCAGATTCGGCAATGATTCCAGGTTATATTGTGAGCAAATATACCCGCAAACAGGTAACGGTTGCACTGTCGGGCGATGGTGCTGACGAAATGTTTGCAGGTTATCAGAAACATAAAGCAGAGTGGATGGTGAGGTATAATTTCCTGCTGAAACCTGCGGTCAGGTTGCTTGCTGCTTTGATGCCCGGAAATAAAGGTTCAAGAGAAGGTGCTTTGCAGAATAAAATTCGTCAGTTGCATCGCATGGCCGATGGAATAAAATTAAGCCCTGCTGAAAGATATATCCGTTGGTGTTCAATGATGGATGAATCAGAAGTTGCAAAACTTTATGACAAAGCAGACAAAAAAGTTTATAATGAAAGAAAACAAATTTTATCTGCCGACATTGACGGAAAATCACTCAATGATGTGATGCTTAGTGATATGAAGTTAGTGCTCAGAGGTGATATGCTTCGCAAGGTGGACATGATGAGCATGGCCAACAGCCTGGAAGTAAGAACTCCGTTTTTAGATTACAGAGTGGTGGACTTTGCATTTTCGCTGCCTGAATATTTTAAGATTACATCTTCTATGCAGAAGCGTATTCTGAAAGAAACTTTTAAAGCTGAATTGCCTGAACTGATATTTCAGCGTGGGAAAAAAGGATTTGAAGTACCACTGCTGAAATGGTTTCAGACACATTTGAAATCGAAAATTGAAAATGTGTGGCTGAACGATAAATTTATACGCGAGCAGGGCATGTTTAACCCTGACGGCATTGCCGCACTTAAGCAACAGTTGTTTCAGAAACCCGAAGGAGAAACGGAAGCACGTATGTGGGCATTGATTGTGTTCCAAAACTGGTGGTTGAAATATCATTCGATCAAATAATCCATTGAACCATGCCTAAAATACTGCGAATAATCAACAGACTTAACCTTGGCGGAATTACCTATAACGTAACCTACCTGACACGATTCATGGAACCTGAATTTGAAACCATGCTTGTTTCGGGAATGAAGGATGACGAAGAAGAAAGCTCAGAATTTATTTTAGACCGTTACGGTGTAAAGGCACACTACGTTAAAGAGATGAGGCGCGAAATTGATTTCTCTGCCGACCGCAAGGCATATCTCGAGATCAAAGAAATAATCCGCAAATTCAAACCTGATATTGTGCATACCCATGCTGCCAAAGCAGGTGCGCTGGGCAGACTTGCTGCTGTGGCTTGTAAGGTGCCTGTGATTGTGCATACTTTTCATGGCCATGCTTTTCACTCGTATTTCGGCCCAATGAAAACACGTTTCTTTATTGAAGTGGAACGGTATCTTGCACGAAAAAGTACAGCCATCGTCACCATCAGCCAGTTGCAGAAGGAAGAAATTTGCAACCGTTTTAAGATTTGCCCTCCCGAAAAAGCACACATCATTCCTCTCGGCTTCGACCTGAGCAGGTTCAGAGAGAATATGGACGAAAAACGCAAGAACTTCAGACAGGAGTTTAAAATCCCTGATGATGTCATTGCCATAGGAATTATCGGACGTTTTGCATTGATAAAAAATCATTCATTTTTTCTCGAAGCTTTTAAGTCATTGACCCAAAAGACCAATAAAAAAATTATTGCAGTGCTTGTCGGGGATGGAGAGGAGAGAGAACATATCCTTCAAACTTGCCAAAGACTTTCGTTGTCTGTAGCCAAAGATGCAGCACAGCCCGAAACGCGAGTTGTAATGACGTCATGGATTAAAGATGTTGACCGTGCATTAGCCGGACTTGATATAGTTTGTCTTACTTCGCACAACGAAGGCACTCCTGTGAGCCTGATAGAAGCGCAGGCTGCTTCTAAGCCGGTAGTGAGCACCAGGGTAGGAGGTATTGAAAATGTAGTGCTTCAGAACGAAACCGGATTGCTGTCAGATGCCGGTGATTTGCAGCAGTTTGTGGATAATCTGTTAAAGGTTACCGAGAATGAAGAGTTTAGAAATAAAATAGTTAGCGGCTCTTGGTCGTTTGTAAAAGACAAGTTTCACTATACCCGTTTGGTAAATGATACCAAATTGCTTTATAATGAATTGCTTTCAATCAAAAAATAGATACATTCTTCGGGAAAATAAATTATTTTTGCCACGCGACATAAAATCAGTTTTTATAAAATGAGAAAATTACAAAGTGTGATACTGGCTGTTTTGGCCGGAAGTTTATTAACGGGCTGTTCTATCAATTCCAGTATCATGTTCAGGACCGATAAAAGTTTTGTTAGCCAACAGGATCGGACCATTGGCAATGTAGAGTATAAAATAGCACCCAATGACATTTTAAGTGTAAGTGTTTACACCAACGAAGGGATTAACCTGATAGATCTTACAGCACACTCTTCATCATTAAATGAATCTTCCAATAGCAACACTGCTTTCAACGGACTGAACCAATACACCGTTGACATTGACGGATTTGTAAAACTGCCCATTATAGGTAAGATTAAAATACAAAACCTTACTACCAGAGAAGCTGAACAACTGCTCGAATCGCAATATACAACTTATTACAATAAACCGTTTGTCTTGGTAAAAGTGCTTAACAGAAGAGTTCTTGTGTTTCCGGGTGAAGGAGGAGCAGGCAAAGTGGTTACGCTGACTAATGATAACACTACCCTCATTGAAGCTTTAGCCCTTGCAGGAGGTATTTCGCAATATGGAATTGCCAAACGCATTAAACTGATTCGTGGTGATTCTCGAAATCCTCAGGTATCCATCATTGATCTTTCAACAGTTGACGGAATGAAATCCTCTAACCTGTTATTGCAGGCTAACGACATCATTTATGTGGAGCCACGTAAGCGTGTATCGCAGGGAGTATTGGCAGAAATTGCACCGATTGTTGGAATTTTCAGTGGTATTGCAAGTATCTTTATTGCGTATGACGTCATAAGAAGAAGCCGATAAACCTCAATGCCTAAAAAACGAATAACACCCCTCAACGAAGAGTTTGACTTTAAGCTCTTTGTAACTATTGCTCAAAAGAATTTTGAGTGGTTTCTGTTGTTCATGTTTGTGGCGGTATTATCGTGGTATCTGATTGTAAGATACACACAGCCTATGTATGAGTCCACATTGCTGATGAAACTCAATACGGACAACAATGTCACCAAGGCATTAAATATTACACGTGACAATTATCTGGATCAGAATAATGAAGTTGCCGGAAATCTTGAATTGATACGGTCAAACATCATCATGCAAAAGGCAATAAGCACCTTGCCTGTAAGAGTATCTTATTATTCAAAAGGTACATTACTCGAAAATGAGATGTACAAATCACATCCGTTTGAAGTGCAATATGTCATAAAAGATTCGTCCGTCATGGATAAGGTCTTTTATCTGCAGTTTAATTCTGAAAAAGAATTTAAACTGTCGTATCCAGTGAAAGGCAATAAAGATCCCGAAACTCAGGACTTTCAGACAGGTAAATGGATTCTGTTGGATGGAGTGAATCTTATGATTACTGTGACGAATTATCAGAACATTCAGAAATTTCAATCACAGTTAAAAAAGAATTCCTTTAAGTTTACAATAAACTCCGATGTAGCTTTGATAAAGGACTATACGTCTAAATTGTCGGTAATGATGGCAAACCCCGAAGCTAAAACGGTAAATATTAAAGTAAAAGAAAAGAATGCCTATAAAGCTGCCGACATTGCCAATGCCGTTGGTAATGAGTTTTTGAAATTTGATGTGCTGATGAGCAGAGAAGGTACCGACAGGATTCTCGATTTCATTGATACCACTTTGTACAGCGTTAATGCAGATCTTGCTGAATCGGAATTAAATCTTGAAAAATTTAAAAGTTCTAATCGAATCATCACACCCGAACTTGCAGCTACAGATATAAGCACCAAAATGAATGCTCTGGATGCTCAGCTTACCGACTTTACACTAAATCTTTTGGCAATAAGAAAACTGAAAGAAACAGTGGAAAAAGAGCAGAAGGTGGATGAGCACATGCTAAGCCTTACGGGAATTTATAAAACAGATGAAATAAAAAATGTATTGCAGACATTAAATGTGTTGCTTGAGAAAAGAGAGCAGGCATTGATAATGGTAACGGATCAGGCTGAATATGTAAAGCTCCTCTCTGCACGTATTCAACGACAAAAAGAATATTTACTACAGTCTATTGTATATGAGGAGAACAGTTTAAAAGCCAAGAAAGACGAACTCGAATCGCAATATTACGGTTTGAGTAATGACTATAAAGGCATTCCTGAGAAGCAGACTGAATATGAAAGACTGGAACGTGTATTTAAAATCAATGAAAAATTTTATTCATTGTTGCTCGAGAAAAAAGCAGAATTTTCAATCACACGTGCAGGCTACGTATCTAAGAATCTGATACTCGAAGCTGCAAAACCTCCCATGGTACCGTTTTATCCAAACAAAGCTTTGATTTTAAGTACCTGCTTAATGGTTGGATTTTTTGCAAGTTTCCTTCTTATCTTTTTAAAATATCTCTTCTATAATCAGATTGGCTCTCTCGAAGAAATAGCTCAATATACCGATGCTCCTTTGTTGGGAATTGTACCACGATACAAACGCGAAATTCCAATTTCGCAAATGCTGGTTGACAAAAGCCCCAAGTCAGTGATTGCCGAAGCGTTTCGTTCTATCCGTACTAATCTTCAGTTTATCAATAACGAAGAAGGCTCGCAGCTGATGGCAGTAACTTCCACCATTTCAGGAGAAGGAAAAACATTCAATGCCATCAATCTTGCAGGTGTAATTTCATTCTCCGGAAAGAAAGTTATTATTCTTGACCTCGACATGCGTAAGCCTAAAATCCACCTTGGCTTCAATGTAGAAAACAACAGAGGTATCAGTACTATTCTTATCAAGAAAGATTCATTTGAAAACTGTATCAATAAAAGCTCTCTCGAAAATCTTGATTTCATTACTGCAGGTCCTATTCCTCCAAACCCATCAGAGCTAATCATCAGTCCGAAGATGACAGAGTTGCTTGAGTATTTAAAAAATCATTATGATGTAATCATTGCCGACCTTCCACCGGTTGGAGTGGTGAGTGATGGTATTCCTATCATTCAGAAAGCTGATTATCCTATTTATATTTTGCGTGCAAACTATTCACGTAAAATGTTTATCCATAACATCAATAAAATTATAACTGAAAATAAAGTTCCACGTTTGTCAGTGGTGCTCAACAGTGTAGATCAGACCAAACTTAAGTATGGCTATGGCTATGGTTATGGTTACGGCTATGGTTATGGCTACGGTTATAGTTATGGTTACGGTTATGGATATTATTCCGAAGACGAAAAAGAGCAATTACCTTGGTGGAGAAAAATCTTAGGATTCTTTATCAGAAAATAATATGCAGATAATAGAACAGGCGTTAAACGGTTTGTGTGTTATAAAGACGGATGTTTTTAAAGACAATCGGGGATATTTTTTAGAATCGTATCACGAAGGAAAACTGAAGAAATCAGGTATTGAATATAATTTTTTACAGGACAATTTCTCTCAGTCTGCAAAAAACGTACTGCGTGGGTTACATTATCAGAATCCACCGTTTGCACAGGGCAAACTTGTAAAAGTAATTTCAGGTGCTGTGTTGGATGTAGCGGTTGACATTCGTCCTAAATCACCAACCTTCGGAAAAAACTTTTCTATTCAGCTTAATCAGGATGAGCATATAATGCTTTGGATTCCTGAAGGCTTTGCTCATGGATTTGTGTCGTTGGAAGACAATACCATTTTCTATTATAAATGCACCAATATTTATAACCGACAATATGAAGCAGGAATCAGATATAACGACCCTGATTTAAATATCAACTGGGGTATTTCAAACCCCATTCTTTCTGAAAAAGATAAATTATTACCGGAATTTAAGAACGCAACTATTCTTTTTTAATATTCAATATTATATTTTTGTGCTTGTATTTTTACTCAATAACCCCACTGACACTTCAGTAAACATTACAGAAGTTTTCAGTTTAAAAACAACATAATGGAAGACATAGTAAACAACCACTACCACTACTTCATTTATTCAGCTTTGTTTTTAGGTTCTCTGGCCTTTTCATTTCTGATTAACTCTCTTTTTATGCGTTTCTTTTTTACCCTTGGTATGAGAAACAATAATGACGGAACCATTATTCGCTGGGGCTCCAAATCGAAGCCTGCCGTGGGCGGACTTTCTTTTTACATTGTATTTTTATTGTCGCTTGCTATCTATTCCATTTTCTTCAACAACAACGATGCTTTATACAACTCACAGTTCATGGGTTTCATCATGGCCATGGCCATAGGTTTCCTGATTGGCCTTGCAGATGATGCTTATAATACAAAACCTGTTCTCAAATTTCTGGCTCAGGTATCCTGTGCATTCTGTTTCATTTTCACAGGTACCTACATTGACATTTTTGACAACCTTATGCTCAATTATGTTATTACCATATTTTGGGTAGTAGGCATTATGAACTCTGTCAACATGCTCGATAATATGGATGGCATTACGGGAACTGTTAGCCTTGGAATTATTATTTCAGCAGTGGTTATTATTATGATGAGCAATGATATCAATAATCTTTATCTTGCTTCTATTATTGGTCTGTCAGCAGGAATTCTCGGCTTTCTGTATTTCAACTGGCATCCTTCCAAAATGTATATGGGCGACACCGGCAGTCAGTTTCTCGGTGTGTTTCTTGCTGGCATCGGCATTATGTTTTTCTGGAACAATCCTTATCAGGTTACCGAGTCGCTGCTCATTAAAAGAATCATGACCGTACTGATGGCATTTTTGCTTCCAATTGCAGATACTACAGTGGTAGTTATTAACCGCATCAGCAAAGGTAAAAGTCCATTTGTAGGAGGTAAAGATCATACTACACACAGCCTTGCTTATCTCGGACTCAAAGACAATCAGGTGACATGGGTATATGCATTACTCTCAGCACTGACAATATTTTTTGTTTACACCATCAACTTCCTCATCACAAGCTGGAATATTTTATACACTGTCATCTTTGGTGGATTTTTTCTGGTAGCACTGGCAGTGTTCTTTTACACGACTTCACGTATTCGCGATACCAAGAAAGCCGGTACCGAAAAAACTCCTGCTTATTCGCATACGCATTATCATTAAAGTTCACTTATCATCATCCGAAAACACAGATTAATTCTGTAATTTCGGCTTTTTGGGTAAATGACACTTTATATTGTAATTGCAACCGTAATACTGAGTCTTCTTGCATTTAGCAAACGTGAGATAAGCAACAATCTTATTTTTAATCCTTACATGGTTACTCGCCACAAACAGTGGTATCGGCTGCTTACTGCCGGATTTATTCATGCCGATTTTATCCATCTGTTTGTAAACATGTTTGTGCTATACAGCTTCGGGCCGGTAGTGGAACGACAGTTTACAATGATTTTGGGCGATACAGGGCCCGTCATATTTTTAGCCTATTATCTCATCGGACTGGTAGTTTCTATTTTGCCAACTTATTTTAAGCAGAAAGAAAATTATCTCTACAATGGGCTTGGTGCTTCAGGTTCTGTATCCGCAGTACTGTTTACATTTATCTTGTTTTTTCCTTGGCAGAAAATTTATCTCTATGGTCTGATTGGAATTCCGGGAGTGCTTGCAGGTGTTGGCTACCTTTGGCTTTCAAGTTATATGGATAGAAAAGGTGGCGATAACATCAATCACAATGCGCACTTCTGGGGAGCTGTTTACGGAGTTATTTTCCCGATAACTATTGCACCCGGAATATTTCTGCACTTCATCAATCAACTGCTTAATTTCTGATGACAATGCATAAAGCTGTTTTTTTAGACCGTGACGGAGTGATTAATAGAAACAATGACTATTATACTTACACAACCGATCAGGTGGTTATAAATGACGGAGTAGTGGAATCACTTAAACATTTTACTGAAAATGGTTTTCTGTTGTTCGTCATCACCAATCAGAGTGGTGTGGCAAAGAAACTTTATAGCGTTGATGATGTAAATGCTGTTCATCAGTACATGCAAAAAATATTTAACAAAGAAGGAGTAAGCATTACTGATTTTTATTTCTGCCCTCATCACCCTGATGTGAGTAAATGTTTATGCCGCAAACCCGACAGTCTTTTAATTGAAAAAGCTGCAGCCCGTTATGATGTTGACCTGTCACATTCGTTTTTTATTGGCGACAGCAGTCGCGATATTGAAGCTGCCACAAAAGCAGGTGTAAAGGGTTTTCTGATTAATGCCAATGAATCTGTTTTGCCAATCACAAAAGAAATTTGTGCAGGATGACAACAGTATGGTATAACGGAGAGTGGGCAAGTGCTGATGATCTAAGAATAACATCAGACAACAGAGGGCTGCTCTATGGCGATGGACTGTTTGAAACCATGCGCTGCAAAAACGGAAAGCCATTGTTTATAGATTTACATTTTGAACGTTTGAAACATGGGCTCAGTGTTCTCAAACTGAAAACTGAAAACATCACTAAAGATTTTCTGGAAACAAAAATTGCAGAACTCAATAAGCGCAACTCACATCAGAACGCTTCAAGAATACGTGTAGTCATTACCAGAAATCCGGGAGCTACATATTCTCCTCATGAAAACAAGGCAACGTTGCTCATCACTTCGCAGCCTTGTGAGGATTATAAATTCTCATGGCTCGAAAACGGTTTGCATGTAGATGTTTACAGCGATATTAAGAAACCGATAAATGCTTTGTCGTCTTTCAAAAACTGCAACAGCTTAATTTATATTTTGGCTTCTGTTGATTTTAAAAATAAAAATCTGAACGATCAGCTGATATTGAATGAAAGAAATGAAATTTGCGAAGGCACTTCTTCCAATATTTTCTGGATTAAAAATAATCAGACTTATACAACACCATTAACTGCAGGTTGTGTGAACGGTGTGTTGCGACAGGTGCTGATAAATCTGTTAAACGCACAGGAGAAAACACTTTCCGAAAGTGAGCTTACAGAAGCAGATGAAGCTTTTCTCTCCAACATGGGCACAGGTATCAGATGGGTACGTTTGTTCAGAAAAAAAGAGTTTGCACATTCGGCAACTAAAGAAATTTTTAATCTGCTGAACAAAAAACTGGAGGCGCATGAGTAGATTTCAGAAAGGTGAAACCATTTGTGCACTTATCACGCCACCGGGAGTTGGCGCAGTAGGTGTCATTCGTATTTCAGGAAGCAAAGCAATTGAAATAGTTTCTTCTTTATTTCAGTCTAATAAAAAAGATTTTAAACTGACAGATGCTAAAACACAAACCGTTCATTTCGGAAAAGTAATGGATGGCAATATGGTACTTGACGAAGTACTGGTAACAATTTTCCGCTCGCCACATTCCTACACTGGCGAAGATGTTGCAGAAATCAGTTGTCATGGTTCAGGCTATATACGTCAGCGACTGTTGGAGTTATTGCAAAGCAAAGGCGCACTAATGGCAAAACCCGGTGAGTTTACACTGCGTGCATTTTTAAATGGCAAACTGGATTTGTCGCAGGCCGAAGCTGTGGCCGACATTATTGCTTCTGAAAACAAATCGGCATTGCAGGCAGCCATGCAGCAGATGAGAGGAGGATATTCTGACGAAATAAAATTGCTGAGAGAAGAGTTGATTCGTTTTGCAGCATTGATAGAACTGGAACTCGACTTTGGCGAAGAAGATGTGGAGTTTGCCAATCGCGAAGAACTGAAAACAAATGTTGAAACCTTGCTCACCAAAATAAAAAAACTGCTGAAGAGTTTTGAACTTGGCAACATTCTGAAAAACGGTATTCCTGTAGTGATTGCAGGAAAACCCAATGTAGGCAAGTCAACATTGCTGAATACACTGATTAACGATGAGCGTGCCATTGTAAGTGATATTGCAGGCACCACACGCGACACCATTGAAGAAGAATTTAATCTGAACGGTATCCGTTTCAGATTTATTGACACTGCCGGCATACGCAGCACTGACGACACCATTGAATCAATAGGAGTGGAGCGCACTTTTCAGAAAGCTGCACAGGCTGCCGTCATTCTTTATTTGTTTGACCCACGCAATACAAATGCAGCATCATTAACAGATGAAATAAACGAACTCAAAAACAACCTGCATCTGAAAGATGCCACTGCCGATTCGCATATCATACTTATTGCCAACAAAGCAGATTTGTATGATGAGGAATCCATTCGAAAGGAGTATGCTTCATTCTCTAATCTTGTCATTTTATCAGCCAAGCACAAAACACATCTCGATTTACTCATGCAGAAACTGCTCGATGTATCGGGAGTAGAAAAAATTAATCTGCAGGAATCGCTGGTTACCAATGCACGTCATGCACAGTCGCTCAGATTAGCCGAAGAATCATTGCACAAAGTTTTGGTAGGGTTGGATATGCAAATCAGCAACGACCTTATTGCATCAGACATCAGATATGCAATTTCGCAATTGGGAGAAATCACCGGACAGGTTTCATCAGAAGACCTGCTCGATTTTATCTTCTCGAAGTTTTGTATAGGGAAGTAAATGAAATATTTTTTATTCACGATATTTGTCTTTTTAAGGAATTGGCCAAACACTACAAATATGCTGTGCAAAAAACCGGGAGAACTATTAGAAGTCATAGAAAAAGTGAAATGTTAGTAGTTTTGATTTCAATAATTACAAGAACAGAATGAATAACCTTACTCCATATCACGCTAAATATTATGCATTTGAACTCACTAAGAGGAGTTCATCAGATAGTATGCAAAAGTTAGCTTCAACATTGGTGGATGCTCAGGTTGACCTCAACCCACATCAGGTAGATGCAGCCTTATTTGCATTTCGATCACCTTTATCTAAAGGTGCGATTTTGGCGGATGAAGTAGGTTTAGGGAAAACGATTGAAGCAGGGTTAGTTATTTCTCAGAAATGGGCTGAACGCAAAAAGAAGATTATCATCATTACACCAGCCAACTTGCGAAAACAATGGTCTCAAGAGTTACAAGATAAATTCTTTTTAAACTCAGTTATCTTAGAAGCTAAATCATTTAATGAGTTCATCAAAAAGGGTAAACTCAATCCTTTCGACCAGCCGGATATTATTATTTGTTCCTATCAATTTGCTCGAACCAAAGAACCCTATCTCAAACAAATTAATTGGGATTTGGCAGTAATTGACGAAGCACACAGATTGAGAAATGTTTATAAAGCAAACAATAAAATTGCAAGATCAATAAAAGAATCATTAAGTGAGATTCCCAAAGTTCTCTTAACTGCTACTCCATTACAAAACACATTATTAGAATTATTTGGCTTAGTCAGCATTGTTGACGATTATTCCTTTGGTGACTTAAAGAGTTTTAAAACACAATACAGCAGGGTAAATAGTAGCGCTGATGCTGAGACTTTCAATGAATTAAAAGAACGATTAAAACCCATTTGCAAAAGAACACTCAGAAGGCAAGTTTTAGAATACATACGCTATACAAACAGAATAGCACTGGTAGAAGAATTTTACCCTACGGAAGAAGAACAACGCCTATATGATATAGTGAGCAATTATCTTCAAGCAGAGAACCTTTATGCACTTCCTGCAAGTCAGCGTAAATTGATGACACTGATTTTGAGGAGACTTTTAGCCTCCTCAACTTTTGCTATTTCGGGTACTTTAGAAAGTTTGGTAAATAGGTTGGAAGGCATTGTCAAAGAATGCCAAACAGACAATGTAGAAGAAGTTTTTGCCCTTGATTTCGAGACCTATGATGAATTGAAAGACGAGTGGGAAGGCGAAGAAGATGAAAAGCAAGAAAAAGAAAAGAAAACCTATTCTGCACAGGATATTGAAAATATCAGAATTGAAATAGATGCACTGAAAGAATTTGAAAAGTTAGCTAAGTCAATTCGACTTAACTCCAAAGGGGAAAAATTATTTACAGCACTGGAAAGAGGATTTAATGAAATGGTTCGTTTGGGTGCTCCAAAAAAAGCCATCATTTTTACAGAGAGTACCCGGACACAACTCTATCTGAGAAATTTATTGGAAGCAAGGGGCTATGCTGATAAAGTAGTTTTATTCAACGGCTCAAATACTGATGAAAAATCCCGAAAAATCTATGCTGATTGGGTTGCACGACACAAAAATACCGATAAAGTAACAGGCTCAAGAACGGCTGATAAGCGAGCAGCTTTAGTGGACTATTTCCGTGATGAAGCCACTATAATGATAGCAACCGAAGCAGCAGCAGAAGGTATCAACCTGCAGTTTTGTTCTATGGTTATCAATTACGATATGCCCTGGAACCCTCAACGCATTGAACAGCGAATTGGAAGATGTCACCGTTATGGACAAAAATACGATGTGGTAGTTGTAAACTTTCTGAATAAAGCCAATGCGGCAGATGTAAGAGTATATGAGTTACTCCGTGACAAATTTCAATTGTTCAATGGTGTGTTTGGTGCTTCTGATGAAGTGTTGGGAAGTATTGAAAACGGAGTGGATTTTGAAAAGCGTATTGCCCGAATTTATCAGGAGTGCAGAACTACCGAACAAATTGAAGAAGCATTCAACGAACTGCAAGCTGAATTGGAAAACAATATTTCAGATGCAATGCAACAAACAAGGCAAAAGCTTTTAGAAAACTTTGACGAAGAAGTACACGAAAAGTTGAGAATCAATTTACAAGAAAGTAAAGACTACCTTTCTAAATATGAATCCTGGCTTTGGAACATCACACAATTTGCTCTGAATAGCAATGCAGATTTTTCAGCAGACGAAAATTCATTCTGTTTGTTAAAAAATCCATTCAACGACCTAAAAATACACCCAGGTCCTTATCGGATAGGTAAAAATATTGATGATGCCAATGTATATAGAATTGGCCATCCTTTGGCACAGCGTATTATTGAAGAATGTAAGAAACAAGAATTGCCATCAGTTGAATTGACTTTTGACTATTCCAATACCATCAAAAAAATATCCACCATTGAACCCTTCATAGGCAAGTCAGGCTATATGCTTGGCAGGGTGCTTTCTGTTACTTCTTTTGACGTAGAAGAATTTGTTCAGTTATCAGCCATAACAACAGAAGGCGAAACCATTACGAAAGATGTTTGTGAGCGTTTTTTCTCTTTACCCGCAAACATTACAAGTAACAGTACCATTGTGCCCGAACAGGTTTCTGCGGAATTAGAAAACCATCTAAAAGCCCATCAATTGCAAGTTATTGACGAAATTGGACAACGAAATGCCAACTACTTTGAAATTGAATTAGAGAAATTGGATCTGTGGGGTGAAGACAGAAGAAACTCGCTGAAAATAACACTCAAAGACCTTGACCAGCAAATCAAAGAAGTGAAAAAGCAATCAAGGTTTGCTCCTAATTTGCCTGAGAAGCTAAAATTGGAAAAGGAACGTAAGAAGTTAGAAAACGAAAGAGATACCGCTTGGCGTGAATATGATGGAGCAGCAAAAGAAATTGAACAGAGCAAAGACCGATTGATAGAACAGATTGAGCAAAAGTTACAGCAGCAGCTCACTCAAACAAATTTGTTCTTAATCAAGTGGCATTTAAAATAAAACAGAAAAGATATGTCAGAAATACAAAAGCAAGAACTCACCTCAATGAATATAGCCGAAGAGCAATTGAGAAAGCTAAAAGAACTTTTCCCTGAAGCATTCACCGAAGGGCTGAAAGTAGATTGGGATAAACTACGCCTTACTTTGGGGCAAAGTATAGATGTAGGCAAAGAACGCTATGGAATGAACTGGCCGGGCAAAGCCGACTGTTTTAAAACCATTCAGCAGCCAAGCATTGCAACACTCATACCTGCAAGGGAAGAAAGCGTGAACTTTGACACCACCGAAAACCTATTCATTGAAGGTGACAACTTGGAAGTATTGAAGCTACTACAAAAGAGCTATTTAGGGAAGATTAAATTGATTTATATCGACCCCCCATACAATACAGGCAAAGAATTTATTTATCCAGATAACTACTCAGAAACGTTAGAAACTTATTTACAATATACAGGGCAAATTGATTCGGAAGGCAGAAAGTTTGGCACTAATACAGATACAGATGGACGTTTTCATAGCAAGTGGCTTAATATGATGTATCCTCGGTTGTTTTTGGCAAAAAATTTACTAAGTGATGATGGTATTATTTTTATTTCAATTGATGATAATGAAATACATAATCTAAGAAATGTTTGTAATGAAGTTTTTGGTGAAGAAAATTTTGTCTCACAAATTTCAAGAGCAACTGGCACTCCAACAGGGGGTGGTAACAAGGCAATTGTAAATGAAGTAGATTATATCCTCGTTTATTCAAAAGATAATATTTACAAATCAATTGAAGGGCTTCCATTAAATGATAAAGAAGCGGCTATTTACAATCAGGAAGATGAAGGTGGTAAATACTTGACTCGTTCATTAAGAAGAACTGGTGGTGAAGATAGACGAGAAGATAGGCCGAGTATGTTTTATGCTATTAAAAGCCCAGACAATGAAGATATATTTCCTTATGGCCCTACCGGATATGAGAGTAGATGGATTTGCGGTAAAGCGAAATATGAAGAAATGGTTAAAAACAATTTGATAGAATGGCGGAAAGTAAATGGTAATTGGCAGGTATATCAAAAATTTTATTTAGAAAATAGGTTAAAACAGCCTGGTAACTTGTGGAACGACATTGAAGGTAATAAAAAAGCAACTATCGAAACACGTCAGCTTTTTGATTCAAAGAAAGTCTTTGATTTTCCTAAACCTGTTGACTTACTGAAGAAAATTATTCAACTATCGTCACAAGAAGATGATGATATAATTCTTGACTTTTTCGCAGGTTCTGCGACAACTGCACACGCTGTTATGGAGTTGAATGCAATTGAGAATAAGAGAAGAAAATTTATTTGTGTTCAAATTCCTGAACCTACAACAGAAGAATCCGAAGCATTTAAAGTAGGGTATAAAAATATTGCAGACATAAGTAAGGAAAGAATTAAAAGAGCCGCTTCAAAAATTGGTGGGGATTTCAAGAGTAAAAGAAAGGATGAAGAATCAACTATTTTTGGTACTGATATTGTTAATTCACCAGACCTCGGTTTCAAAGTATTCAAACTATCAAAATCAAACTTCAAAATTTGGGAAAATACCTTAGAGAAAGAGCCAGAAGTTATCCAGGCAAAATTGTTTGAGCATATACAGCACATTTCACCCGAAGCAGAGCAAGAAGCCATATTGTATGAGTTGTTGCTTAAATCAGGTTTCGAGCTTACCACGCCCATTGAAAAACTCACGTTAGCAGGCTTAACTGTTTTCAGCATTGCCGAAGGGCAGTTATTGATATGCCTTGAAAAAGAACTCACCCACGAATGCATTAAGGCAATGGCAGAAATGCAACCTACAAGGGTTATTTGCTTAGATGAAGGCTTCAAAGGCGAAAATGCAGATGCACTAAAAACCAATGCAGTTCAAATAATGAAAAGCAAAGGTGTTGTAAACTTTAGAACGGTTTAAATATGGCGAAATCGCCACAATTAAAGATTGAAAAATGAGCAAGCAAAACAAGAAAATACAGGTTCAAAACATAGATATCACTATTTTGAATATCAACGAAATAGACTATATATCACTCACTGATATAGTAAGGTCAGAAGAAGGTGATGATTACATCCGAAACTGGATGCGTAACAGAAACACCGTTGAATTTCTTGGGTTATGGGAACAATTGAATAATCCAAATTTTAAAGGTGTCGAATTCGACACCTTTAGAAAACAAACAGGCTTAAACAACTTTAATCTTACCCCTCGAAAATGGATAGAAGCAACTGATGCTATCGGAATTATCTCAAAATCCGGCAGGTATGGCGGTACTTATGCCCACAAAGACATTGCCTTTGAATTTGCTACTTGGTTAAATCCAAGTTTCAAGTTGTACTTAATTAAAGAATACCAAAGGCTTAAAGAAGTTGAGAGCAACCATTACAATTTAGAGTGGAACGTAAAACGTGTTTTAAGTAAAGTAAACTATACCATTCAAACAGATGCCATAAAGGATTACGTTATTCCACATTCTACCTTACCGGAAGCCAAAAAAAGCTTGGAATATGCCGAAGAAGCAGATGTACTCAATCTTGCCTTATTTCAATGTACAGCAAAACAATGGCGTGAAGCCAACCCACAATTAGCCCTGCAAGAAATGAACATAAGGGATGTTGCAAGTATCAATGAATTGGCAGTACTCTCCAATTTGGAATCAGCCAATGCTGATATGATGCGAAACGGTATTGCAAGGCAAGTTCGTTTTCAGAAACTATATGAAATTGCAAAATACCAGTTAGAAATCTTGAATAAACAAGATTTTTTGAAATCCATCAAAAAAACATCACCGGATATTTATTTGGAAGATGGCTCTCAAAACCAATTACCTGAATAGCCTTATGAAGTTAAAGTTCGACAGCACCCAAGAATATCAAATACAAGCTGTAAGCAGCTTTGTTGATTTGTTTGATGGTCAACCGTTAAACCAAGGCGACTATACCATAGAAATCAATGCAAAAGCAGAAGCGGGGCAGCAATTAAGCACCATACAAACCGAGTTAGGCATTGGCAATCATCTGACCCTTATGGATGATACCCTATTAAAGAACTTACAAGCCATTCAGGAAAGAAATGATTTAGACCCAACCACCGAAACAGAATTTCAAAATAATGGCTTAAACTTCTCCGTAGAAATGGAAACAGGCACAGGTAAAACTTACGTTTACCTGCGTACCATATTTGAGTTGAGCCAAAAGTATGGTTTCAAGAAGTTCATCATTGTAGTGCCAAGTGTAGCCATCCGGGAAGGCACACTAAAGAATATTGAAATTACAGGAGAGCACTTCAAGGCACTTTACAACAATATAGAGTTTGAGCATTTTGTATATGATAGCAAGAAAGCAAATCGCCTTCGGCAATTTGCCACCAGCAACCAGTTGCAGATAATGATTATCAATATTGATGCTTTCAATAAAGAAACAAACATCTTCAATCAGGAACGCAACCAATTAAGCGGATTTAGCCCAAGAGACTTTATCCATTCAGTTCGCCCTATTGTTTTGATAGACGAACCCCAAAGTGTGGACAATACCCCAAAAGCACAGGAAGCCATCAAATCTCTCAATCCTTTGTGCATATTCCGTTTTTCTGCTACGCACAAAAACTTGTACAACCTTGTTTACAAGCTCGACCCAATTAAGGCGTATGAATTGCGTTTGGTGAAGCAAATTGTAGTTGCCTCAGTAGTTGGTGCAAATGCTCAAAATGATGCTTACATCAAATTGATGGAAGTGGACAACAAAAGCGGAATAAAAGCAAAAGTTAAAATACAAGTTCAAGACAAAGGAAGTGTAAAAGAGAAAGATTTTTGGGTAAAGCAAAATGCAGATTTATATACCTTATCCAATGAAAGAGAAGCCTACCGTAATGGTTTTGAAGTTTTAGACATCAGTTGTGAACCAGGTAATGAGTTTATAGACTTTACTTCAGGTCGTTTGTACTTAGGTCAGGAAAGGGGTGGTATCACAGATGATCTGATAGAAGTGCAAATCAAAAATACCATCAAAAAGCACTTGGATAAAGAGTTGCAATTAAAAGGTAAAGGCATTAAAGTATTGAGTTTGTTTTTTGTTGATAAGGTTGCCAATTACCGTATCTATGATTCAGAAGGCAAACCTGCTAAAGGCAAGTTTGCTGAATTGTTTGAATACCATTACAGCGAGTTAATCAAGTTGCCACAATACAAGGAATTAGATGTTTTCCCGGTGGACAAGCTACACGATGGGTATTTCTCAGCAGACAAAAAAGGGGTATTCAAAGACACCAACGGAAGCACACAGGCAGATGATGATACCTACGCAAAAATTATGCGTAACAAGGAGCAATTACTTTCAATGGACGAGCCATTGAAATTTATCTTTTCACACTCTGCACTTCGTGAAGGTTGGGACAACCCGAATGTATTCCAGATTTGTGTTTTAAGAGAAGTAGGTAGTACAAAAGAACGCAGACAAACATTAGGTCGTGGGCTTCGTTTGCCAGTAAATGCAGATGGCGAAAGAGTAAAAGACGATAACATCAACAAACTAACTGTAATTGCACGTGAAAGCTATGCAGATTTTGCAGCAGGGCTGCAAAAAGAGTATGAAGACGATTGTGGCGTTACCTTTGGTAAAGTACCCAAAATTGCATTCTCAAAATTATCTGTTTTAGAAGGTGAAGAAGAAAAACCATTAGGCAGAAAAGCAAGTGAAGATATTTGGGCAGAATTAGTAAGCAAAGGGTTTGTAGATGCCAACGGCAAAATACAGTCTGCATTCAACCCTGCTAAAGAAGGATTTTCATTGGGCTTGTCCGAGCAGTTTGCAGAACAGGAAGCGGAAATCATCACCGTTTTACAATCGTACCTATTAGAAAGACACATCAAAAAAGACGAAGAACCCAAAAGGCTCAAAATCAACAAACAGATATTTCTCGACCCTGAGTTTGAAATCCTTTGGAATAAAATCAAGCACCGCACTACCTATCAGGTTGATTACTCAACAGACACCTTAATTGCTAACGCAATTAAGTCTATTTCAGAAATGGAAAAAATTGAAGCGGTTAAAGTATCATACAGGGAAGATATTGTTGGTATTGAAAAGAAAGGGGTAACAACCACCAACACAAAAGCCAATGAGATAAAAATTGAATATTCAGGCATTCTGCCTGATATTCTTGCCTACCTGCAAAAAGAAACAGAACTCACAAGAGCCACATTGGTAAAGATACTTTCAGGTTCCAACAGAATTGCTGAGTTTGCCATCAATCCACAGAAGTTTATGGATGCAGTAGCCGGAATTATCAATCGGGAATTACACAAGTTAATGATTGACGGAATTAAGTACGAAAAACTAACAACAGGGCAGGTAGAATGGAGTATGCAGCTATTCCGAGAAGAAGAATTGAAAGACTACTTTGAACAATGTTTGCAGGTTCAAAAATCAGTTTATAATGCAGTTATTTATGATAGCGAAGTAGAAAGACGTTTTGCCGAAGAATTAGACAAGAGAGAAGATATAAAGCTATTTGTAAAACTACCTGCATTCTTCAAAGTAGAAACCCCTATTGGTACATACAACCCCGACTGGGCAATAGTAAAGCACAATGATGAAACCATTTATTTGGTAAGAGAAACAAAAAGCACCAAAAACTTTGAAAAGCTCCGTAATTCAGAAGCAGACAAAATCAAATGTGGCAGAAAGCATTTTGAAGCCATCGGAGCAGATTTTGATGTGGTAACAAATTCAACAAGTGTATAAGGGAAAGCCTATCAAATATTTTTCGTGCAGTAAAACACTACCTTCATTATTTGTCCTCTCTTATGTATTGGTTAAATGATTTTAAGCAGGATTATAAGTAAAGAAACTTTTTATACTTAATTAACTCAACGTTACAAAACACAAAAGTAAAATGATAACGCCTGTTGAGAAACTTCTTAATCCGAAGTTTTGTATCGGGAAGTAAACTCATCTTACTTTCCTGAATTTATAAATACTGAATGCCATATAAGTAATCACTGCAGCTATTGCACCGGCAATTACAGCCAGTATGCATGCACCGGTGGCATATTGTATAAAGTTGGCATGGATACTTTCGAGATTAATTTCTGCCAGACTTTGGAAACGCATTTTCTCTTTTACAAAAAATCCTCCTGTGTAGTAGCTTGCAAAAATGATAAGTGGAATCATTGGAGGAATGCTGATGTTGGCAGCGGCAATAAACAAAACTTTATTCATTCGCATTAAAACAGCCAAAGGAATTCCTACCAGCAGCTGAAAACCCCAGATGGGAACAATGCCCATAAAAACACCAAAGCCAACAGATGCTGCCTTTTTGAAATTACTTTCATCACTGCGGAAAATTTCTTCTTTCAGCACAGTGATAATTCCTTTGCGCCAGAGATACTGAATGATGCGCTTAGGAAGAAAATAAATCAGTGTAAGAAAAACCAGACAGGTGTTGAGTATGCTGATGCGCGTAAAATCACGAAAAGGTCTGAAGTGCGAAACACGTTCATCAGGGTCATATAATACTTTCACAGCCACTGCAATAATTTTTACATCTCTCCATGCAAGCCTTACGATTACTTCAATTTCAGTTTCAAATTTGCGTGTGAACAAGCGAATGTGTTTCAGCTCATCAAGAGGATACAGCCGAAAACCTGTTTGCGTATCAGGAAGTTTCTGACCTGTTTCAATCCAAAACCAGAACTTTGAAAACTTATTTCCAAAAGAACTTTTCCCCGGAACATTTTCCTGATTCATATTGCGTGAGCCCATCAGCAATGCACCCGGATGGAGCTGTGCATTTTCAATCATCACGCTGATGTCGTCAGGGTAATGTTGTCCGTCACTGTCAATAGTTATAGCATTTTTAAATCCTCTGTTGATGGCTTCTGCAAATCCTTTGCGCAATGAAAATCCTTTTCCCTGATTTTTTTCATTCTTTAGCAGAATAATTCTGTTGCGAAATTTTTCAAGAACAGCATCGGTGTTATCCGTAGAACCATCATTTACTACAATCACATCATTGCCATTGCTGAATGTAAGAACACCTGTCAACACTCTTTCCAGTGTCTTGTCATTGTTGAAGGTAGGCACAATGACACAGGCATGAATTACATTCAGTTGAATCATTCGTACACTGCTGATATTTTACAAAACAGCGTTCCTTCTTCTTCCACCTGTGCACTCACCTGAATGTGGTTGTCGCTTTGTGTTGTTTTAATGCTGTAGTTGACAAATGGATATTCAAAAGGATTCAGCGTTTTTGAAAATTTACAGGAAGGGATGGAAATCAGTCGCACTGCTTTGCCTGTATGCTGTTGCATCAGCTCGGTAAGCATCTGTATCAGCACCACACCGGGAGTAACAGGATTTTCAGGGAAATGCCCTTTGTAAATTACATGATCGGCATTCAGTTGCAGGCGATAAACACCGTCATCATTTTTTTGAATAAAGAAGAATGAATTCAGCAGCATCTTCAGAAATTAGTAAATAAGGTATCGGCCAATGGAATATTTACACGCTGATTGCTGAACTTCATCACATTTTTGTCACCTGATTTTTCAAAGAAGGAAAGTTCATCGAGCAGCATATTTTTTTTGTTAAAGCTGAGTTGAATATATTCGAAAGAATTACTCATTCGCTTATTCTTAGGTTTTAGTTTTACGATATACGACTGAGCTGTCTGAAAATAACTGGGTTCAAACTGTTTGCTGTCGTTGAAATTTCCATTC
Organism: Bacteroidota bacterium; assembly: GCA_019136655.1. GTDB lineage: Bacteria > Bacteroidota > Bacteroidia > AKYH767-A > OLB10 > OLB10. Next base: position 295,117 of record JAGVTU010000017.1, on the reverse strand, counting down.
ACTAGTGTCAGCATCAAATCTTTTATTCTGCCGATTACCTGATTGACGGAAGAAACATCTTTAATTTTATCACTCTCGCGAACCTTCACTTTATTGTCGGCACTGATAAAAATGTATGACGAAGGTGCTGTTTTCTCCCAGCGCAGCATATTGTCCTTTTTGTAATAAAATATTCCGTTAGACTTCTGTGGCTCCTTCAGTACAGACATATAACGCTCTTCAGTAAAATCTGCTTTGATGGTTTTGTTTTGTTGGCTTTGCTCTTTCAGTCTCGAAATAAAATCTTTACTGTCAGACAGCGGCTCGGGGTTTTGTGCAGCTACAGCAGAAGTTATTAAAAGCATTAACCAAAATAATCGGTGAAGGTGTTTCATTGTTCTGTAAGTTCGTTAATCGGTTTTATAGGTAAATTGTTTTGATTGCAATAGTTGATGAGTGAGGGTAACATTCGTATGGTTGTTGTGCTGGTATCATGTAAAAGTACGATACTTCCCGCTTTTAATTGTGAAGTTATTCGGTTGTATAGTTTTTTTTCATTTTCTATGGTTGTGTCGTAGCTTCTGATACTCCATCCGATGGATTTTAGTCCTGTTGTCTGAAGCAGATAGGCATAACGCGGATTGGTAACACCAAATGGCGGTCTGAATAAAACAGGTTTCACTCCGGTAATTTTCTCAATCGCTTCAGTGCATTGGTTTACGTCATTCACTAATTTCTGTCTGGAGAATAATCCTATACCTGCAGAATGAGAATAGGAATGATTGCCGATGGTATGTCCGTCAGCTGCTATAGCTTTTATCAGTTCAGGATATTTTTCTGCATTTTTCCCAATCACAAAAAAATTTGCTTTCAGATTGGCAAGTTTCAAAATTTCAAGTATCTGAGGAGTGGTGGCAGGGTCAGGACCATCATCAAAAGTGAGTGCAATGCTGTCGCTGTTGGTTTTGTTCAGAGAAGTGATGTAGTAATTAAGTTTTATCTGATACGACCCCAATGCCGTTATTGCAAGATAGATTACCAGAATTACAGTGAGAACAGGAATCAGATTTGAATTGTTGTAATACAAAATCCCTGTAAGAATTAATGCAAGAATAAAAACGACAGTTACGATTTTATGCTTCATAGTTTTTTATTAAGATGAGTCCTGTACGGCCCGGTAAAAGTTGATTTATAATAAGTGCATTGCGATGTTGTCTGATTGCAGTTCCTGAAACTTGTTCTGTTTTCTGCTGAAGGATATCAATGGCAAGATGCATGGCAAACGCTGATGATGTAGCATACATTCCACAAAGAGGAGTGTATGGAATTACAGGTGTTTCAGAAAAATTCTGAGAGATGCGCTTGGTGTCATCATGATATCCATCTGTAAGAATAAAATCAGGAGAAGAGAGATGATTTCTTTCAAGAAAATCTTTACAGATATTTTCATCGCTGTCGTGAATGGCAAGCACATCTGCTAATACAGCATTTGTGTGTGCTGAAGCCTTATCTGACAAAACAAAAAATCCTGCTCCTGATGTCAGTGGAAAACGGTTTAAACCAAAATGATTTGCAACAGGCTGCAAGGGATCAATATATTCATCGGCAGCACCCGCAAGAATATTTCCCTGCTGTTCATCCAGCATCAGCATGGCGTCTGACAATGCATACTCAAACGACAAACTGTTTTGTGTATGCGTCATATTATAACTGTGGCAGGAGAGTGCCAGCGAAAGTTGCCCTGCAATGGTGTTGTGAGTTGACTGAATGAATGAAGTAGGAGGGAGCATACCTCCCTGAATGGTGATTACGTTATTCAAAAATTTTTCAGTGTCCATGAGGCAACCAAGGCCGGTACCTGCAATGATGGCATCGGCTGTTTTCACACCTGCATCCTGCAATGCAGCACTGCCACAGGCTACTGACATACGAAGCACTTCACTCATTCTTCGTATGAGAGCCGGATTGATAAATTCTTTGTAATCAGGTTTGATTAAAGTCGAAATATTTTCAGAGAGATTTTTTGAGAATCCCTTCTTGCGAAAAGTATCCTGATGTGAAATATATGCAGAGGATTGAATGTAATACATCGTTCAGATTTTTTTAAAAATTAAAGATGTATTGTTGCCTCCAAAACCAAAAGAATTGGAAAGAACTGCATTTACCTGGCAGGATTTGTATTCAGTTACAGGAGTCAATCCTGTTTCCGACATAACGGTTTTGTAATTTAATCCGGGCAGCAATACCTGATGTACGATGGACAACACCGAATACACTGCTTCGATGGCACCTGCTGCAGCAAGAGTATGTCCGGTAAAAGCTTTTGTTGAGCTGAAGGGCGGAATGTTTTTGCCAAAAATATTCTGCAGTGCAGTTGACTCACTCAGGTCGTTGTTTTTTGTTCCGGTGCCATGTGCATTGATGTAGGAAATATCACTCAGTGCAACTCCTGATTTTTCGATAGCATTTTTCATGGCAAGTGTTGCTCCTTTTCCTTCCGGTGACGATGCGGTTTGGTGATAGGCATCTGCTGCATTGCTCCATCCTTTCAGCAAACAGAGTGGTTTGTTTCCTGTTGCAGAAATACTTTTTTCGTTTTCAAGAACAAGGTAGGCAGCGCCTTCGCCAAGGTTCAGTCCGTTTCTGTTTTCGTCAAATGGTTTGCACCAATCCTCATCATAAATCATCAGCGACTGAAATCCGCTGATGGTAAATCCCGTCAAAGGGTCGGAGCCTCCTGCTACAATTCGGTCAGCATGGCCATGTTCAAGCATGCGTGCAGCGAGCATCAGTGCATTGGCAGCAGATGAACACGCTGTTGACAAGGTGTTGATATAACCTTTTATTCCGAAGTGATGCGCAATTTTTTCAGAAGTGTTGCCACTGTCATGTGTTTGCACAAGTGAAAAGTCAGCAGAATTTCCTTCAAGCGCCTGTCGGTAATATTTTTCTGTTTTATCCATACCGCCAACAGAAGTAGATCCGATAAATGCAGTACGCACATTGGGCAGATGTTTATTACTGCCCCAGGCTTCGGCCACTGCGGCAATGCCCAACAGGGAGGTTCTTGAATGAGGCGTGTTCGAAACCTGAAAGCGAGTTCTCAGGTCTTCGTCAGATAAATTTACAGGTGCTGCAAATATTTCATGCGGATGACAGGCCAACTTTGTTTTACGGATACCACTTCTTCTCTCCTTAAGTGAAGAGAGATTTTCAGCCACATTGTTTCCAACAGCTGAAATGATGCCCATGCCTGTAACATACACACTCATTGTGAGTTTACTTTTTTGCCTGGTTGATGTATTCAGCCATGGAGTTAATGGAGTTAAAAACTTTTTTCCCTTCCTCCGGATTTGACAGTTTGATGTGGTAATGTTTGTCTAAGAGAACAATCAGTTCAAGGGCATCAATAGAGTCAAGTCCAAGTCCGTTGTCGCCAAACAATGGTGCATCGTCAGCTATATCTGACGGCTTTTTGTCTTCCAGATTTAATTGTTCAATAATTTGTTTTTTCAGTTCTTCCTTGAGGTTTTCCATCTTTATAATGAATGATATGCTTGTAATATTTTTTCTGTGCTGAACGGCTCTCCAGCAGTTTTTTCTGCAAAGTAAATAAATGCATCGGTTTCAGGGATGAGTTGCAGCCATCCTGCCACCAATGCTCTGGTATGTGGCTGTAATAATGATTTCTGATCTTCAAAAAAACCGGCATCAAATGCAGGAAGTATGTAAACTGCCGATTCGCCATACCATTTGTTGCGTATGGATATTTCTCCTGTTACAATATTGGGTAGCGTATAAACAAAAAGTGCAGGTGACGGAGTTTTATCTTCCAGATAGGAATGTTCAAATTTTATATCTGTCTCACTGCATGAGTGATTATTGGCAAATACCATTGCAATTTCATCATCAGCAAAACGACCTGTATCTTCTATGGTTTTAATAATTTCAGTCAACAGAAAGCCTGTTTTACTCAGTGAATCCATTTTGTGAAATTTTGGATAATCAATTTTCAGAAAACGGTAGAGTTGCAATGCCATATCTTCCGAATTGTTTTTGTCGCACTGAAAAAACAGTTCGCCATTTAATAAAACTTTATCCCCTTTCCAGCGGCACCATGTAGTCATCTTCAGCTGTTTTTTTGAATGATTAACGAAGCATTGCATCCTCCGAAACCGGATGCAGTTTTTAAAACCGTATTGATGTTGCAAGGTTTACTTTCTTCAATGATATGCAGCGGCACAGAGGTACCACATTCATCATATCCAACACTTTTGAGAAGCACATTTTTTCTCATTGACTGAATGCACATGGCTGTTTCAATAATTCCGGCAGCACCCAGTGTGTGACCAAAAAATCCTTTAAAACTGTTCAGCGGAATGTGTTGCATACTTAGCCGGTTCATGGCTATTGCTTCCATTTCGTCATTGAACAAAGTGGCAGTGCCATGAGCAGAAATAAAGTCAATATCACCTGTTGTCAAGCCTGAAGCTTTTAATGTGGCTAAGACACTTCGGTATAATCCTTCACCGGTTCGTGAAGGTCCTGAAATATGGTTGGCATCGCCTGCAGTGCAGCCTCCAAGCCAACGATAACATTCGCTCTTAAATGCAGACGGTTGTGTGCTTACCACAACGGCAGCTGCACCTTCGCCAAGATTTATTCCTTTTCGTTCTTTGTCAAATGGCTTGCTTGCTTCATTGCTTAATGCATACAGCGACTGAAAACCATAAAGAATGAAATCAGAAATTAAATCTATACCGGCAACAATAATATGTTCAAACTTTTTTGTCTGAAGCAGATGAGCTGCTAAATTTATCGCCATCACACCCGAAGCGCAGGCATTTGAAATTATCAGAGGAAAATGTTTCAGCCGTAAATCTTTTTGTATGGCTGATGCCGGTGCTGTGAGTGCCTGAGCATAGCCTTTGCTTAAATCACCTTTGGTAGAGCTGATGATGAGAAGTGTTTTGTCGGAAGTAATTAATTTCTCATCAAAACTTTTTAGTGACTGAAGAATTGCATCCTTCAACAACTGTTCGAATGAAAAATTGCGATGTTCAAAAGCCGATAAATAAAAACTCTCTTTATTAAAACCTCTGTCACAATAATTTTTTATGCCTGCAATGCCTTCTTCAATTTTCTCAAAGCACTCTTCAGCATTTCCTGACGGACTGATAATGGATTCGGCTCCCAAATAAACTTTCACAACTCAGATTTTTATTCCCAGTTTTTTCTCCCATTCAACATAGAAGGAAGGTTTAATCAGTTCCATTTCTCTCGATTCCACTCCTAAAAACACCTGTGTGGTATGTCCGGTGGCGCTGAGTTTGCCGGTAGTTTTATTCAGTATTTCAAAATCAAAAAGTATTTTGGCCGATGGTGTAGGATGAAACTTGGCAATAGCAGTAACTTCTTCGCCATAGTTGATAGGCGCTTTATGCTCTACTGATGATTTTACAATAGGAGTAAAAAAACCACGCTTGTAAACATCAAGGTAGGTGAGTCCGTATTTTATTCCAAAAGCCTCGCGCGCATCTTCAAAAAAACGGAGGTAATTGCCATGCCACACCACTCCCATAGCATCTGTATCGCTGAAGCGAATTTTTATTGGTATCTCTGCCTGGTAAAAATGTTTCATGCAAGTGCTATTTTCATTTCACAACTTATAAGTTTTTTCCCTTCACTCTCGTTTTCTCCTTTCACCAGAAAAATGGAGCCCATCTGATGCAACACTGTTACGTGTGTGGTTATGGTACTTCCCAGTGCAGGAAGGTTGTGCACCGTAAGGCGGGATATGGCACCAATGTATCCAATGCGTGGTTGCCCTTCGGTCTGACTTCCTAAAAATCCAAAACCTGCAGCACATGTCTGAGCAATATTTTCTATCAAAGCAGGCTCGGTAAGTCTGTTGTCTTTCATAAAAATATTATCAGCTCTTGCAGTAAACTCACTCCGGAAACCTGTTTCATCAGCTTCTTTCAAAGTGTCAATCATCACAAAAGGGGCACGCTGCGGTATCACTTTCTCAATTTCATTTCGCTCTAAAATCATACGTTGTAAAAATCGTAATAATTAAACCACTGTCCGGGATATTTTTTCACTTTTTTTTCAAGTTCGTCAACATAGAGTCGTGCAATTTCCTCCGCACTGTGTTTGCCTGTCAAAGGTTTGGTGGCACTCAGTTCATAGTGAAAATCACCGTCTTTGAGAGCGAAAACAAAGGTAACAGGAGCTTTAAACTTTGATGCAATAAGAAAAGGCCCCAGAGGAAACTGTGCTTTTTTCCCGAAAAAATCGAGAGAAATAGTTTTTACACCATCTGTGTAACGGTCGGCATGCATAGCTATAAGCTCATTTGCTTCCAAGGCATTGTTTATTTTGACAATATGCGACAAATCATTTTTTATAGCAATGATGTTAAAGCGCGCACCACCGGTAGTTTCGTCAAGCACTTTTTTTATTTTTTCTTCTTCAGCTTCCAGCATCAGCACATTAATTTTTTTGGATATACGCTTATGAAGCAAATTTCCAGCTGTTTCCCAGTTGCCGATATGTGCACTAATTAGAATTCCTCCATGATGTTGCTGCTGCAGTTCAACAAGATATTCTTCGTTTTCAAAATGGTGGGTAAATTTTTCAGTTTTACCTAATAAAAAAGCATTCCTGTCAATCAGCGTCTGGCCCAGATAATAAAAATTTTTTCTGCAAAGTTTTTTTGCTTCAGCCGGAGTCATGCCCAAAGCTTCGGTATAAAATCGGATGATATTTTTTTTAGGATTTCCGGCAAACAAAAAGTAATAATACGAAACAAACCACAGCAGGCGATAAGCGGCTTTTACTCCGAACTTATCAATGAGATAAATAAAAATTCTGTAACCTGTTGCCGTCCCTTTACTGCGGCCATCCCACCGGCTCATTGGTATCAGGCCATAGCACCGAGTTTGCGCTCTACAAAATTGTAAAAGTCTTCAAAAGTGGAGATGGTCTTAAAATCCTCGGCAGTGGTTTTAAAACCAAAGTTTTCCTCAATCACTACTACCAAATCCACATAGTCAAGGCTATCCAACTCGAGCGTGTCCTTCAGTATTTTATTGTCTTCAATGCTATCTTGCTCAACTTCAAATTCTTCAGATAAAAAGCGCTTGGTAATAGCAATTATTTCTTCTCTATTCATTCTATGATAATGGGGTTTTACAGTTGCAAATATAAATCTTACTTAGCAAAAGTCAATATTTTACGTCTTGCTGACAACGGTTGTTCGAATCATATTTGAATAGTTATTAACAAGGCAACATTTATTTATTTCATCAGTTAAATTTGGCCTGCATTTTTCAAACAGGTTATGATAAAAGATTTAGCCAGAAAACTTTTGCCATCTACAGCACGGCAAAAAGTGTCGGCTTTGTATCACGAACAGAAATTTTTTAAGGCAGCACGTGTGTTGTCTCAGGTCAAGGGAGTGTCTGAGGTTTTGGATGAAAAAACTTTCGAAACCCTGATGGCAGCCTACCCGGTGGGTGAACGCATGAGTTATGATAATGACAGTGTAAAGAATAGAGGAGATGAGCGCGCCAATGAAATGATGGAAGTGATGAACCGTTATGGCAAAAACGGATTCAGTGATGTACTTGAGTTAGGTTCGGGAGAGGGGATGGTATGTGCAGCTCTGCAACAAAATGGATTTAAAGCTACGGCTATTGAATACAGAGAAGATGATTTTGACCCCCGTGCCAAAGCAGCTGGTGTGGCACTACTGAAAATGGATGCTGCCAACCTGACTTTCGAAGATGAATCTTTCGACTTTGTATTTTCATATAACTGCTACGAGCATTTTCCGTCACCGGATAAAGTTTTTCAGGAGTCGCTGCGAGTATTGCGCAAGGGCGGACTGATGTCTGTTCGTTTTGCTCCGTTGTATCATTCGCCATTTGGTGCACATGCCTACAACATCATAGGCGTTCCATACTGCCAGTTTTTGTTCGACAAAATGTTTCTCAATAAATGGATTGCTGAAAACAGCGCAGAGAAACTGGTCATTGATGATACGCTCAACCGCTGGCACATCAAGCAGTTCAGAGAATTATTTAAGAAACAATTCAGTGACAAAACAGTGGTTCATTCTTATGAAGAATTCAGATTGCCACATTTTGCCGACCTGATTATTCAACATCCACTTTGTTTCAAAAATAAAATTACCTCTGTGGATGACCTTGTGGTGAGTGAAATTCATGCAGTGATTGAGAAAAGGTAAATTCACTCAGTTTATATTGATTTACAGATTTTCGCTCTGACTGAGTAATCAGATTTTTTTTAGTCAGGATTTTTTTGTCCGTTTAAACGACAACCATTTTCCATCAGCAGAAAACAGTTTCAGAAAAAGTAATGCTCCTGCCATTGCTCCAATAGAGTTGGCAAGAAAATCGAACCAGCTGCCACTGCGGTCGGTGTAGCAATAATTTTGCATCAGTTCAAGCAATCCGCCATAAGTTATTCCTCCTGCAATAACAATAAAATTCTGCAAGGCAATAGTTGGTTTAGTGACAGACAATGCCCAGGCGCGCTTGATGAGAATTGCCAGAATAAAAAATAAACTAAAATGAATCAGCTTATCTACCGATAACAAATCAGCCCAGGTGTAATGAGGAAGACTCTTGCCCGGGATGGCACACAAAATAAAAATGAATAATGCCCAAATCAGGGAACGGGTCCATGCACGCGACATGATGCTTATGCACCAATCATCTGCTTGTATGCATCAGCCGACATCAATTCATCAAGCTGGCTTTTATTGGTGATTTTGATTTTTACCATCCATCCTTCACCATAAGGGTCAGTGTTTACTGCATCGGGTTTGTCTTGCAACGCACTGTTAACTTCAAGTACTTCACCATCTACAGGCATAAACAAATCAGAAACTGTTTTCACAGCTTCAACAGTTCCATAAACGGCATCTTTGGCAACGGATTCACCAACAGTGTTGATGTCAACATATACGATATCGCCCAATTCGCCCTGTGCAAAATCGGTAACACCTACAATACCGGTATCACCCTCCACGCGAATCCATTCATGCTCCTTTGTGTACTTCAGATTATCAGGAAAATTCATACGTTTAAATTTTATTGGACAAATATACTTTTATTTTTTATCGGCAAACAAGCTTGGTATCTCTCATAAATAATTTCAGCCAATCAGGTTTACTTCGGGCTCAATAGTTACTCCGAACTTATCCTGCACCGACTGCCTGATTTTAAGTGCAAGCTTATACAATTGTTCTCCTGAAGCCTTACCATAATTCACCAGTACCAATGCCTGTTTTGCATGGCATCCTGCATCACCATCTCTGAAACCTTTCCACCCGCACTGTTCAATCATCCATCCGGCAGCTACTTTAATTTTTCCGTCAGCACCGGGATAATGCACAATGTCGGGATGCTTTTCCTTGATGACATCAAACTGTGATTTTTCTATTTCAGGATTTTTAAAGAAACTTCCTGCATTGCCAATTTCAGCAGGGTCGGGGAGTTTACTTCTGCGAATGGCAATCACTGCATCGCTGATGGCTTTTACACTTAACTCCTTAATCCCGCTTTTTTGAAGTTCAGACTGAATGGCTCCATACGAAGTATTGAAAACAGGATTTTTCTTCAGCTCGAACATGACGGAAGTGATGATATATTTCCCTTTATGTTCATTCTTAAAAACACTGTTGCGATAACCGAATTTACATTCCTCCCTTGTGAAAGTTTGCAAAGCTCCTGTGCTGATATTTAACGCTTCAAGACTGTGAAAAGAGTCTTTCAGTTCTACACCATAGGCTCCAATGTTCTGAATGGGAGCAGCACCAACACTGCCGGGAATCAACGACAGATTCTCAATACCGCCAAGATTATGTTCAACAGCCCACAATACAAACTGATGCCATCGTTCGCCTCCACCTGCTTTTACAATCATCGTTTTGTCATTCTCACTGACAATTTCAATTCCTTTAATCTGATTTAAAATAACCAAACCAGGAAAATCAGCCATAAGCAGAATGTTGCTTCCACCGCCAAGCACCAGCAATGGTGTTTTTGAAATATCTGTCTGCAAAAGAATGTTGCGTAATGATTCAACGCTGTCTGCTTCTGCAAACTTCGATGTCTTTACATCAATTCCAAATGTATTGTATGGTTTTAAGGAAACATTGCTCTTCTGCGACTGAGGCATTATTGTATGATAAATTTACCTACACCAATGATTTCATTATCTGAAAATACCCTCACATAATATAAACCGGGTTTCAGATGATGGTTGTCAATTCGGTAAAGTTGTTGGTCGTTTGATTTTAAAAGCTGAGTAACAGGCAATCCAATTTCGCGACCTGCCACATCATAGAATTTCAGAGAGGATGTAAGCGATTTGTCGCTGCTGATTTTAATGTAAGCAAAATCAGTAAGCGGATTGGGATATATTCTGATATCATCTACTGAAGAAGAAAGTACATTGATGCCTGTTGAGACGTCAATAAACACAGTGTCGCACTGAATACAGTTGTGGAAATCCTGAACACACAGTTCATAATAACCTGTAAGAAGGTTGGTAGCTGTTGAATCAAACACTGAGAGCGAAGTGTACAGATAATCATAAGGAGGTGTTCCTCCGGTAGCTGTAGCCGTAACAGCACCGTCATTGCAACTTGCACAGGTGGCATTGGTTACATTAAACGTAATGGCAATAGGATCGGGGTCACCAAGAATATAGGTGGCTGATGATGTACACTGATTGGCATCAGTTACTGTCACCGTATAAGTTCCTGCACAAAGGTTAATCAGAGTATCAAAAGTAGTTCCTGTTGACCATAGATAGCTATAAGCCGGTGTTCCTCCTGAAGGTATGGCTCGTATAAATCCGTCACAGTCGCCCGTACAGGATACAGGAAGTATATTGTTTCCGATTGTGATTGGGAAAGGTTCAAAAATGAGAACTGAATCGGTAACAGAACAGTTGTTGCTATCTGTTATCGTGTATGATGTAAAGCCATAACACAGCCCTGTCGCTATCGAGTCAGTCTGAACCGGATTGGTATTCCACAGATAAGAGAGCGTACCATTGCCTGTTGCAAAAATTGTTGCTTGTCCGTCACAAAGTCCGGGGCAGGTGGCATCACTTGCAGTAGTACCGTAAGTAATAGGAGCAGGGTCAGTGAATACAAATGAATGACTGCCTGTACATCCTGATGAGTCGCTGATGTTTACTGAATAAGAACCGGCACAAAGGCCACTAAGGGATAATGAAGTGGTATCACCGGTTGACCACATCCATTGGAATGGCGGATTACCAACCGGGTTAATGCTTGCAGTGCCATCACACAATCCATGACAGGTTGGCGCACTTGAAGTGAAATTTAAGATTACAGGTTGCACAACAATGTCAGTTGATCCTGTTGAAACACATCCCAGGCTATCGGTAACAGTTACCGTATATGTGCCCGGGCATAATGAATCCACACCAGCATTTGTTGAGCCTGTTGACCAGTTAAATGACAATCCTGATAATCCTGCAATGGTTGCAACAGCTTCGCCTGTACAGGTGCCGTTACATGCACTGTATTGAGTTGTGAATACCACAGGAAGCGGTGCATCATCCAATACTGTTGCAGTATCAGTTACAGAACAACCGATGTTATCAGTTACGGTTACCAAATAAATTCCTGCACAAAGAGAATCTATGCTTTCAGTTGTATTGCCATTGTCCCATAAATAGGTAAATGGAGCAGTACCTGTGGAGCTAACAGTTGTGGTACCATTGCAGGCAACTGCACATCTTGAATTTACAGTGGTAAAAGTAAGTAGGTTTTGAGGAGTCTCGTCAATGGTAACAGTGTCAGTTACTGCACATTGATTGGAATCAGTTACAGTAACAGCGTATGTGCCCGCACACAATGCTGAAGCTATTTGAGTATTCTGCACCGGTGTGGTATTCCATGAATAGGTAAATGGAGCCTGACCGCTGGATGTGACAGTGGCAGTGGCATCACATGAACCAAAACAAGTTGCTGCAGTTGTAGAAAATTGCAAGGTAGCCTGAGCAGGGTTTACGATTTCAATAGAGTCTGTACTGGTGCAGCCCAGACTATCGGTTACGACAACAGTATAAACACCTGCACACAATCCTGTAGCAGTATCTGCACTCTGAGGCGGAATGGTATTCCATGAATAAGTAAATGGTGATGCTCCTGTAGAAACAGCTACTACCTGACCATCACAACTGTTGTAGCAAACAGGGTTGGTTGCACTTAATGTCACCACATTGGCTGCGGGTTCAATTAAAGTTACAGAATCAGTTGCCATACATCCCATGGAGTCTGTTGCTACCAGCGTGTAAGTTCCTGCACAAAGATTACTAATCATCATAGCAGTCATTGTTGAATCGTTATTCCACAGATAAGAAACGGCACCCTGTGCATTTGAAACTGTTGCTGTTGCTGAACCATCACAAACACCATGACAGGTGAGGTTGGTTGAGCTTAAAGTAAAGAATAATGAATCAGGCTGAGTTACATTTACAGAGTCTGTCACGCTGCAACCCAGGCTGTCGGTAACAGTAACTTCATACATGCCTGCACAAAGTGATGATGCTGTTTCACCTGTTTGAACAGGAGATGTATTCCAAGAATAAGTAAATGGTGCAACACCGCTTGAAGATACCGTTGCTGTGGCATTACATACATTGAAGCAAGTTGCTGCAGTGGTAGTAAACTGAAGTGTTGCCTGCGCAGGATTTACGATTTCTACAGAGTCAGTACTTGTGCAACCAAGGCTGTCAGTTACAACAACCGTGTAAACACCTGCACATAATCCTGTGGCAGAATCAGCACTTTGAGGTGGAATGGTATTCCATGAATAAGTAAATGGTGATGCTCCTGTTGAAACAGCCACTGCACTTCCGTTGCAACCGTTAAAGCAGGAGGGAGCAAATGCTGTAATGGTTACAACATTGGCAACAGGGTCAACAATTGTTACAGAATCAATGGCAATACATCCTGCTGAATCTGTAATTTCTACAGTATAGGTTCCTGCACACAATCCCGTAGCAGTTTGTGTATTCTGCACAGGTATGGTATTCCATGTATAAGTAACAGTTCCCTGCCCGTTATTCGATGCAGTGGCAGTACCGTTACAATATCCTTCACAGGATGGGTTTGTAGTTGAAAATGTGATTACCAGTGAATCAGGTTGAGTAACGGTTACAGAATCTGTTATGCTGCAACCGGTATTGTCGGTAATAATTACTGAATAAGTTCCTGCACAAAGTCCTGTTGCTGTATCACCTGTCTGCACAGGAGTAGTTGACCATTGATAAGTAAAGGGTGACATTCCTGATGCACTTACTATTGCTGAACCATTGCACTGATTATAACATGAAACCGGTATGGATGACATGGTGCTTGTAGTGAGACATGTGGTATGGTAACGGGTGATATAAGGGATTGCATTGTTTCCTGCCATAGAGAATGCACCACCTGCATACATTTCGTTCTTGTAATTCATCAGAGCATCCACCTGATTATTCGTTCCGCCACCAAGATCTGACCACGTAGAGCCATCAAAAGCAGCAATGTCGGAAACGGTTGTACCTCCTGCTGATGAAAAATTACCTCCAACATAAAGTACATCGAATAAATAACCAAGTGATTTTACTTTAGCCTGTCCGCCTGTAATTCCTCCGGGAATAGCTGTCCATGAAGTTCCATTCCAGATGGCTACACTGTTGGATGCAACACTGCCTGCCTGAGTAAATGTTCCTCCGCAATACAATTCGCCATTGATTTCTTTAAGTGCAGAAACACGTGACGAAAGACCTGTTACACCACCAAGAAGGTTGGACCATGCAGTACCATCCCAGCGTGCAATTCCTGAGGCTGACATTCCACCGGCAGAACTGAACTGACCTCCGGCAATCAAGTCACCATTATAAAATGTAAGAGATTCAACGTAATTGGAACCGGAACCTATTCCTGCACCTAATGCACTCCATGTGCTGCCATTCCATTTTGCTATGCGCTCTGCACTTATACCATTCACTATTGTAAAAAAACCTCCTGCATAAATATTTCCTACAGAATCGCCAGTGAGCGAAAGCACCTGATCATTGCATCCTGAACCTAAGGAAAGCCATGCAGTGCCATCCCATTTGGCAATTCTGTTCATAGGGTTGATTCCCGAAAATGTAAAATTTCCTCCTGCATAAAGGGCATTGTTGTTATGGTCATAATAAAGCGCATACACATCACTGTCAAAACCATCACCCACAGCAGTCCAAGTGCTGCCATCCCATTTGGCTACACGGTACGCCTGATTTCCTCCTGCATCGGTAAAACGCCCTCCCACATACAATACATCATTCACTGTGTCTTTTGTAAAAGCGTAAACATTGTCATTAACACCGGAACCTACCGGCAACCAAAACTGTGCATCAGCTGCAACTGACATGATCATAAATGCAGTTGCCATCAACAAACTGTTGAATGTAATTTTCAATCTCATCTTTAACTCCTTTTTATTCTTTAATTAATTCCTTTATAATAACTGTCATTTTTTGCTCTGCGGCATTGGCTACTTTAAGCACTTCTTCATGGGTTATTACTTCAGGTTGATCACTTCCTCCAAGGTCAGTGATGATAGAAATGGCAAATACGGGCAAACCCATGTGGCGGGCTGCAATGTTTTCAGGTACAGTTGACATTCCTACGCAATCGGCACCAATGTATTTAATGTATTTGTATTCTGCACGCGTTTCAAAAGTAGGACCTGTTACGGCAGCATATACTCCGGTGTGACATACAAAGCCATGTGCTGTTGCAATTTTCTTAGCTTTTTCAATAAGTGTTTTGTCATAAGGTTCACCCATATCAGGAAAACGAGGACCCAATTCATCCTCATTTTTTCCGATAAGCGGATTGGTGCCCATCAGATTTATGTGGTCATCAAGAATCATCAGGTCACCCACTTTATACGCAGGGTTAACACCACCACTTGCATTGGAAAGAATAAGTGTTTTAATACCGAGGAATTTCATTACTCTTACAGGAAGAATAACCTCCTGCATGGAATAACCTTCGTAGAAATGAAATCGTCCCTGCATGGCAACTACATTCACACCATTCAGTTTGCCGAATATCAGTTTGCTGCCATGGCCTTTTACTGTTGATACAGGAAATCCCGGAATATCAGCATAATTTATTTCTTTGGTTACTTCAATTTCTTTGACAAGGCCACCCAAACCTGATCCTAATATGATTCCAACTTCAGGATTGAACGAAGCAGTCTTTCTGATGTGTTCAGCAATGGCTTTAACTTTTTCCAACATATTTCTTTACTAATAAATTAAATTTTTCTTTGTCTTCAATTAAATTAACAGCAACCGGCAAACAGTAAAAAGGTAAAGTTTTTAAATGTGGTTCAAACTTTTCATTTTTCAGTTTCACTGCGTCTTTCTCGGTAACTACAATAATCTTTTTATCAGAGGCGAAAGTATTGAATTTACTCCTTATGAGAGAAAAATCTTTTTCACAATATGAATGATGATCACCAAATTCAAGAGAGAGAAAATTCTTACTCTGTGAAGAGAGAAAATTCTGAAGTTTTTTTGCCGATGCAATTCCTGATATTAACAAAATTTCATAATCTTTCAGAGATGAAATTTCAATTTTTTGTTGTTCTTCGAGTGAAATCAGAGGTTGATACTGAAGTGTTGAGAAAAACACATGCTTATGCGAACTGATTTTTGTCAATATTTTTTTCTTCTCATCTGCACTCATCTGCGCAGGACATTTGGTTACAATGATGATATCTGCACGAATGGCACCTGAACGAAACTCGCGCAGGTTTCCTGCAGGCAGAACAAAATCATCAGTATATAAATCATCAAACTGAGTCAGCAATATCGTCAGGCCGGGTTTCACACTGCGGTGCTGAAAGGCATCGTCTAACAATACCACTTCTGTGTCAGGATATTTTTTTAAGGCATAATCAATTCCTTCAGTTCTTTTTTCGGCAACAACAAAAATTGTATTCTGAAACTTGCGTTTCATCTGCAAAGGTTCATCACCAACGTGTTCGGCATTTGCACTGTTACTTACTTCAATCACCCCTTTCGATTTACGGCCATAGCCTCTTGAAACCACAACTGTTTTTTTATCCTGTAACAAATGCAGCAACATTTCTGTATGCGGTGTTTTGCCTGTGCCACCCGTGTTCAGGTTGCCAATGCAGATGACAGGAGCAGGGTAGGAGGCTGATTTAAGAATACCACTGTCGAATAAAAAATTGCGTATTGCCATTACACAGCCATAGAGCCATGAAAAAGGTATCAACAGCAGCCGCAGATTTTTCATCTCGCAAATGTAACTTTAATGTATGTGAAACAACTTAACTGTATTTTAAAACGAAAAAGGCTGCATCTTTTGGATACAGCCTAAGTAGTTTTTTCCGAATTGCTGTTTTACGCTTCAGCAGCAGGCTGAATGAAAACGTATGATTTGTTATCGGCTTTCTTTTTAAATATTACTGTACCGTCAATCAAAGCAAACAAAGTATGGTCTTTGCCCATTCCTACACCTTCACCGGCATTGTGCTTAGTGCCACGCTGACGAACTATAATATTTCCTGCAATGGCTTTCTGGCCACCATATATTTTTACACCGAGACGTTTACTGTGCGATTCGCGGTTGTTTTTTACTTTACCTTCACCTTTTTTATGTGCCATTTTCTTTCGATTTTAAATGATTAAGCGTTGATAGCGTTAATTTCAATTTTGCTGAGATACTGACGGTGGCCATTCATCTTTTTGTAGCCTTTACGTCTTTTCTTCTTAAATACTAAAACTTTGTCGCCTTTCATGTGGCTGATGATCTTAGCAGAAACACTTGCATTGCTCAATACAGGGGCACCTACTTTTACTTTTCCATCATTGTCCACAAGTAAAACTTCATTGAATTTTACTTCTTCTCCTTCAGCACCTTCCAGACGGTGTACGAAAATCTGTTGTTTCTCTTCTACCTTAAATTGCTGGCCGGCTATGTTAACTATTGCATACATGTTTTTACGAGTTTTTTCAAACGGACGGCAAAAGTAGGATTTTTTTCTTGATTAACAAATCTATCATTCAAAATTATTAAACGGATTTATTCACAGAACAAAAGCCTTCCTGAATGGTTGAATTACACTTGGCTACAAATTTGATATTTAGCTATTTATGTTATTTTTTTACAACCTTAATACTCTTAACGCATTTACCTGATTCATTCAACCTGACAAAATAAACTCCAGAACTAAACTCACTTCCAAGTGTAACTGAACCTGATGCCGGTAAAATTCCGGTTTGCTTAACTGTTCGTCCGGCAATATCCGTAACCGTGATGGTGTTGGCAGTTGCATCTTTCGATTGATAATGTATCTGAATTACATCATTAAACGGATTGGGCGATGCAGTAAGACTAATGTTATCGGCTTCAACTGTGTTGATTCCTGTTGCACCAACAATTTCAAATTTATCAAATCCAGCTTCTACCACATGACCTGAGTTAAATTGATCAGCTGTATAAACAGTGAGTGTCATATTTGCAGTAATAGGAATTAAACCTAACAGGCTAAATGATTTTTGTACCCATGTTCCCATTCCTGGAGTGTTGGCTGTTGCTGTTTCAAGTGTAACTGTGGTGTTTCCGTTGCTTAATCTTACAATGAGTGAATCATTGGGATTGCCATTGCCACCGTCATTATAAAACCAACGTGAATATTTAAGCATAGGATTCGGAACTCCTGTTATATCAAATACAGGAGAAGTAAGTATAGCCGTTCCGTTATCCACATCATTGGAACCGGAAGAGCTTGCATTAGGATTGTTATCAGTTACATAAGCCTGATCAAGACAATCGGTTTGGTCATCTTCATTGGGATTGGCATAACCCGGACCAAATACTGCAGGAGTGCCATGTGGAACACCACGCTCCCAAAGGTTGGCACTTGAACCTGAAATTGTCCAACCAAAATTGAATGAAAAGTCGTCATAGTATCCATTATCAAGAGCAATTACCACAGGCGAAGGATTTGCCTGAATGCCTATGGTTGTGCATTGTGTGCGGTATCCCCATTTTCCTGCTGTAACATTGTAAGAACCTAAGACCATTGAAGGAATTGTAAAATTTCCTGAAGCATCGGCAGTGGTGCTATACTCAAGGCCGTTTCCTGAAAATGTTACGTAGGCATTTGGAACAGGATTGCTTGTTGCACTTTCAATTACCTGACCTGTTAAAGATGTACTTGCCAATGGTGCCAATGCCACATCCTGAATGGTTACAACACCTGAAGAAAGCGAAATTCCGGTAATAACCTTGGTAATATATCCGGCAGCTGAAACCTGTATATCGTATGTGCCTGCATTTAAAATTCCTGTTTTGTATTCACCGTTAGCTTTTGAGTTTTTAATAATGTTTGTATTAAGAATTTCAACCGTTGCATTAAAAATTGGAGAACCTGTAATACTGTCGGTAACCACACCCTCAAGATAGCAAGCTCGCTGATATGTTGGTTCAAGTACAAATAATCCGTTATTCATATCAGAAACAACCAGAATACCTGAAGGCAGGTAAGGGTAAACACCCCAATCGCCACTAAATCCATCACCTGAACCCTGTGTGTAGGTGTCGTACCAACCTACATTCACCATATTATCGGGGCGGGTAACATCAGTAATAACAACTCCGTCCTTATACCAGGCTGTTACAGCAAAATCACCTCCGTTTTTCTGAATGATGTGCGTGTTATGAACAACAGAGCCGGATCCGGGTGTGATTTGAATACGATCCATTTCAGTTATGTTGGCAGGGTCTGAAACATCATAAGCAGTAAGGTACGAATCGGATACTTCATCAGTTGTAAACAAGTACTGGCTGTTTGTAGAAAGCCATGAGTTGTGAGTAAAATTGCCGGGAGTAACTTTTACACCCACAGGAACAGGATTGGCTTTGTTTGAAATATCGTAAATGGTAAAATCGCCATTGTAGATATGACAGGCATAAAAATAATTTCCACGTATATATCCATCATGAACATAAGCTCCGGGAGTATGGCCTACATAATTAGGGCTAAGCGGATTGGTTGCAATATCAGCAATAACGGTTGCTCCCTGAAAAAGATTGGAGCCATGCAGATACACATATCCGTCTTCAATATGCAAAGAGTGAATGGAATTTAACTGACCACTGATTGCCCCATTTCCTGTCCAGTCAATTGCAGGTGCTGCATTTGGCAGTTGTGATAAATCTACAATCTGCAAACCACCACCACCTTCGGTAGTTACATAGGCATAGTGGTCATAGGTTTTTACTTCGCGCCAAGTTGAGTTAGGGCCCGGAACCAACACCACTTCAACAGGGTTGGAAGGATTGCTCACATCTACTATAGAAAGTCCGGAGGTAGTTCCCACAAGGGCATATTCAACTCCTGTAGGTGATGTCCATCCTCCGATATTTGCCAATTCATCATTCTGATAAGGCAGATTGCTCAGAAAAGAAATATTGAAATTTTGTGCATTCAGGCTAACACTTGCAAAGAGCATTGCAAGCATAAAAGTAAATCTGTTCATTTGTTTGATTTTATGTAAAGGATGACAAAAGTATTGATTGTCGGATTACATCAAAGTATTTTAACAGATAATCTCTGTGTATGTAGCAATCCATGTTATGGTATGATAAATGAGCATTAGCCGGAATGGTGACGCAGAAGATGAAAAATGAATTTTACCGGTTGTTATTGATTTTTTCTGAACAGACAGCCAAACATGGTGTCAGCATGATGGCGATAACCATGAAAAATCTTTTGTTGAATGATAGAAAGATTGCAATCGGATGAGATCAACTGAGTATTGCGTTCATTTTCTTTTGCAAAAGCCGAACAGGTGATGTAAAGCAACAATCCTTCGTCTTTCAAAAAAGGAATTACCTGTTTGATAATATTTACCTGAAGTTTGGCAAAGTCATCAATTCTCGATACATCAAAATTCCACATGTTTTCAGGTGAACGACTCCAGGTTCCCGAACCCGAACAAGGTACATCTGCAACAATGCCATCAAATGTTTTGTTGAAGAGTGGCGTTTTTTTCAGGTCAAGCTGCTGAATTTTGTAATTCTTCACCTGGGCTTTTTTCAGGCGCATTTGTGCATTTTCCAGAACAGAAACTCTGTTGTCGGTGAGTAAAAAGTTTACTTCGGGAAAACGATCGGCTATCATCAGTGTTTTTCCTCCCGAACCACTGCAACAATCCCACCAGTTGCCCGTGATTTTTTCAGGTAATAATGTCAATGTTTCCTGTGATGAAAAATCCTGAATTTCAAAATGTCCTTCGAGATAGGAAGAAAGGGAGGTGAGTGAGGTGATAGGCAGAAATCCCAATGCGTTGTTATGAGTCACCACAGGTGAAATTCCTGCTTCTTGCAATTCATCAGCAACTTTTTTTTCATAGCCGTTGCGAATCCTTATCCACACATAGGGTTGCCGAAAGAGCGATCCGGCAAAAGCATTTGCATCAATTCCTTCAGAGAGATGTCTGATAAATGGAAACGCATCATCAAACGACAACACAGACGTTGTTTTTTGTAATGCTGTTAAACGTTCACTGAGAGGTAATTCTTCAGGAAGTGAATACTTTTTGAACAGATATTCGCTCAAGAGATTTTTTTCACCTGTTAAATAAAAACTGTAAGCCACTTTTTCTTCTTCACTGCACGGGCTAAAGAGTTTTGCGCAACGATAATACGAGAAACATCCTGCTGAAATAATTTTTCTGTCGCGGCTGCCTAACTGTTTATTCCGTCTGAAATAGTTTTTAAGATAGTGATGCAGGGGTACAGAAAAATCAAAACCGGCAATGATGCCGGTTATTTGATTCATGATTGTTTGTTCGCGCATGCTAAATTTCCATTTTCATCTGTACCCTTTGTGTAGCAGGAGATTTTTTTACTTCCGTTTTTTTGGAATGATTTCCGTTGAATTCAAAAATATCGGGCTCACTTTCTTTATCGGTCTTCTTGGTTTCTTTTGAAGTGTCGTTGCTGCCGGATGATTTAGGCCTTGACACCTCTGTGATTTTATGCACAGGAAACTTGGTGAGAATATTACCGATAGCTGAACGATTTTTGATTAAAATCTCATTGAAATTAACATTGAATGTTGTGTTTTTCAATTTCGGACGGGGTTTCAGAATAATCTGAATAGTGGGTGCATCATTTACTCCTGAAATTCCGAGATAAACGACTTTAGAATTTTCAGAACCCTTGGTGAGGTCATACACTTTCTCTCTGGTTACTCCTGAAATAACAAATCGCTTGATGTATAAATCACCTCTGGCACCGTCTCTGTAAACCATATTGTAAACAGTACCTTCGTCATTCTTCTCGAATACTTTTATAAATCGAATATCCTTCCCGTAATAACCTTTATCGGCAATTTTATTTACCACAAATTTTCCGTCACCGGTCAGTGCAAGTACATCATCAATATCTGAACATTCACTTACCAGTTCGTCTTTCTTCATGCCATAGCCGGCAAATCCTTCTTCACGGTTAACATAAAGTTTCGCATTGTTGATGACAACTTTCCTTACTTCAATCTGCTCAAATCCTTCTTCGCTGATGACGGTTTTACGCTCGCGGCCTTTGCCATATTTTTTCAGAAGTTCTTTAAAGTAAGTAATGGCATAGGCGGTAAGATTCTTAAGATTTTCTTTTACTCCTTTAATTTTTTCATTCAGTGCTTTGATGTGTTCGTCAGCTTTAAAGGAATCATATTTAGAGATACGTTTTATTTTTATCTCTGTAAGTTTTACGATATCTTCCTCTGTAACTTCGCGCTTCAGCATTTTCTTGAAAGGGGTCAAACCTTTGTCAATGGCTTTAATTACTGCTTCCCATGTTTCGCACTCTTCAATTTTGCGATATATACGGTTTTCGATAAATATTTTTTCGAGAGAGGAGAAATGCCAGTCTTCCATCAGCTCGCTGAGCTCAATTTCCAATTCGCGTTTCAGCAGTTCCACCGTGTTGAAAGTGGATTCCCTGAGAATATCATTCACATTCATAAACTCAGGTTTGCCGTCACGTATCACGCAAGAATTTGGAGAGATGCTCACTTCGCAATTGGTGAAGGCATACAATGCTTCAATGGTTTTATCAATATCTTCAGAAGAATCGGGGTGTAGATAAATGGCAATTTCAACTTCAGCAGCCGTATTGTCTTCCACTTTTTTGATTTTAATCTTTCCCTTATCGTTTGCTGCGAGGATAGATTCAATCAATGATGATGTTGTAGTGCCGAATGGAATCTGCTTGATTAGTAAAGTTTTACGGTCTTTCTGTTCAATCACCGCTCTCACCTTAATTCTGCCCCCACGAATACCTTCGTTGTAGTTTCTGAAATCGGCAATTCCTCCGGTTGCAAAATCAGGAAGTATGTTGGTTTTCTTTTTTCTTAAAACATCAATAGATCCCTGAATCAGCTCACAAAAGTTATGAGGAAGAATTTTGCATGCCAGACCTACTGCAATACCTTCAACTCCGGAAGCAAGCAACAACGGAAATTTAACAGGCAATGAAACAGGCTCTTTATTTCTTCCGTCATAAGACAATTGCCAAACAGTAGTTTTGGGATTATACACTACATCCAGAGCAAATTTCGAAAGACGAGCTTCAATATATCGGGGTGCTGCTGCTGCATCACCGGTGTAAATATTTCCCCAGTTACCCTGTGTGTCTATCAGCAAGTCACGCTGCCCGATTTGAGTCAGTGCATCACCTATGGAAGCATCACCATGAGGGTGATACTTCATGGTGTTACCAATGATGTTGGCCACTTTATTGTAGCGTCCGTCTTCCATTTCCCACATGCTGTGGAGTATTCTTCGCTGCACGGGCTTCAGTCCGTCATCTAGATAGGGTACTGCACGCTCCAGAATTACATACGATGCATAATCCAGAAACCAGTTCTGATACATATTGCTTATATGTCTTGTAGGTTGTTCGGCAATTGTAGGTAATTGCTCTTTGGGGGCTTGCTTGTTTTTATCTTTTGCTTTGCTCATTTGCTGATGTTGCTTTGCTAAGTTAATAATTTGTTATGCTTCGGTTTCTTCAGGCTCCAGTTCTTCTTCAAGTCGCAGATTGTTGATGATAAAATCCTGCCTTTCGGGAGTATTTTTTCCCATGTAATAATCCAACAGATGCTGCACGGAACCTTCGCCTTCAATACTTACAGGTTCTAAACGCATTTTTTTACCTATGAAATTCTTAAATTCATCAGGTGAAATTTCTCCAAGTCCTTTGAAACGTGTTATCTCAGGCTTGCTTCCCAGTTTGGCTATTGCATTGATGCGCTCCTGTTCATTATAACAATAAATGGTTTCTTTCTTATTTCTCACTCTGAAAAGTGGTGTCTGAAGAATGAATACATGATTATTCTTTACCAGTTCAGGGAAAAACTGCAGGAAGAAAGTGAGCAGAAGTAAACGAATGTGCATACCGTCCACATCGGCATCGGTAGCAATTACAATTCTGTTGTATCTCAGTTCGTCCAGTCCGTCTTCAATATTCAGTGCATTCTGCAACAGGTTAAACTCTTCATTCTCGTAAACGATTTTTTTGGTAAGACCGAAACTGTTCAGTGGTTTTCCTTTCAGACTGAAAACGGCTTGCGTGTTTACATCACGCGAAATGGTGATAGATCCGCTTGCAGAATCTCCCTCTGTAATAAACAATGTTGACTCAAACTTCTCAGGTGCTTTGGAGTTGAGATGAATACGACAGTCACGCAACTTTTTATTGTGCAGATTAGCTTTCTTGGCACGCTCATTGGCTAATTTTTTTATTCCGGCAATTTCTTTGCGCTCTCGTTCGCTCTGCTGAATTTTCTTAAGCCATGCATCAGCCGTTTCAGGATTTTTATGGAGATAATTATCAAGATTGGTTTTTACAAAATCATTGATCCAGTTGCGCAGAGAAGGGCCATTGGGATAAGTATTTTGTGATCCCAGTTTTGTTTTGGTTTGCGATTCAAAAACCGGCTCCTGTATGCGAATGCTGATGGCAGCTTCAATGCCTTCGCGAACATCACTCGGGTCGAAATCTTTCTTGTAAAACTCACGCACTGTTTTTACCACAGCTTCTCTGAATGCAGCCAGGTGTGTTCCTCCCTGTGTGGTATGCTGACCGTTTACGAATGAAAAATACTCTTCACCGTAAGATGGAGTGTGCGTAAATGCAATTTCAATGTCTTTGTCGCGCAGGTGCACAATTGGGTATAAAACTTCTTCGCTGAGGTTTGCTTTTAACAAATCCAACAAGCCGTTTTGAGAGTAAAATTCTTTGCCGTTGAAATTCAGTTTCAGCCCCACATTCAGGAAAGCATAGTTGTTGAGCATTCTCTCAATGTATTCGTGATTGAATTTAAAGTCATTGAACACTTCTTCATCAGGAATAAAACTCACCAGAGTGCCATCCTGCAGGTCGCAGGGTTTTTCTTTCAGTTGTTTTTCGAGTTCGCCACGCTTAAACTCAGCAATAGTTGTTTTGCCATCGCGCACCGACTGCACTTTGAAATAGGAGGAAAGGGCATTTACCGCCTTGGTACCAACACCGTTCAGACCCACTGACTTCTGAAATGCCTGAGAGTCGTACTTGCCACCGGTATTTATTTTCGAAACACAGTCAACCACTTTGCCCAATGGAATACCACGGCCATAATCTCTCACGGTAACTTGTCCGTCTTTTACGGTAACATCAATTTGCTTCCCATAGCCCATCACATACTCATCAATAGAGTTGTCTATCACTTCCTTCAGCAACACATAAATACCGTCATCGCGTGAAGTTCCGTCACCCAGTTTGCCAATATACATTCCGGGACGAAGTCGGATGTGCTCTTTCCAGTCGAGGCTTTGAATACTGTCTTCGGTGTAATTATGAGTTGATTTTTTAGCCATGATTTAAAAATTTCTTAATTGATTCTGACAAAGTGCCTTCAGTTAAAACTGTGAAGGCTGAAATTATATGTTATTGTAAAGCTGATGCAGTGACTGCGGTTTGCATTTTAAACACAGCTTTGTTAAAAAACAGGCGGCAAAAATAATATTCCCTTCGAGTGGAAATCTCTCTTTATCAGGATTGTTAAAAAAAATGAAAGTGCTTTGAATAAAAGTGCTTAATAATCAACTAAAATAAAATTTGAATTTCGCGGATCAATGGAAAAAAGCTGAAGTCTTTTTCAAAAAAAATCCAATAAAAAAACCGGATGGGCGTTTTAAAAGTTTATTTTTAACCGATTTTAATAAATGGAAATGCAACGTATATTATGGGCGGATGATGAGATAGATTTGCTGAAGCCCCATATTTTATTTTTAACTGAAAAAGGATACGAAACCGTTACTGCTCACAGTGGTAATGACGCTATTGAGTTATTCCGGAAAGAACCTTTTGATATAGTTTTTCTGGACGAAAACATGCCCGGACTGAGTGGTATTGAAACGCTGCTTCGCATTAAAAACATGAATGAAAACATTCCTGTGGTAATGATTACAAAGAGCGAAGAAGAAGCAATTATGGAAGATGCCATTGGATCCAAGATTGCAGATTACCTCATAAAACCGGTAAACCCCAAACAAATTTTGCTTTCGCTGAAAAAAAATCTTGAGACCAAAAGACTGGTAAGTGAAAAAACAAATACACAGTATCAGCAGGAATTCAGGCAGATTGGAATGATGCTTGGAGACAGGCTTACTCATCAGGGCTGGGTTGAGTTGTACAAAAAACTAATTTACTGGGAACTTCAACTTGAAAATATAAATGACGACAGTATGCACGAAATATTAGTGCAGCAAAAAGAAGAAGCGAACAGACTTTTCTCAAAATTTATAGAGAGCAACTACATTTCATGGTTAAAAAATCCGGAGAAAGATGCTCCGCTGATGTCGCAGCATTTGCTCAAGCGCAGAGTGATTCCCGCTGCCGAAAGTGACGACACTCCGGTGTTTATGCTGCTGATTGACAATTTGCGGTTCGACCAGTGGAAAATAATTGAGCCTGCCATTTCTGAGTTGTTTCGTGTGGTAGAAGAAGATACCTATTACAGCATTTTGCCAACAGCTACACAGTATGCCCGCAACAGCATTTTTGCAGGAATACTGCCTTCAGAAATTGAAAAGATGCATCCCAAGTGGTGGACTTACGATGACGATGAAGGGGGCAAGAACAATTACGAAGAAGAACTTTTGTTAGACCAGATTCAAAGACTCAGAAAAAATATAAAGACTTCTTACACCAAAATAACCAACCTCGAAGCCGGAAAAGATTTGGCTGATAATATTCCGAATCTGTTCAACAATAAGCTGAATGTGATTGTATATAATTTTGTGGATATGCTTTCGCATGCACGTACCGACATGCAGGTGATTCGTGAGCTTGCAGATGATGAATCAGCTTATCGCTCTATTACAAAATCATGGTTTGAACATTCGCCCTTGTTAGAAGCATTAAAGCGCATTGCCCAGAAAAATGTAAAGCTTATTATCACTACCGACCATGGAACCATTCGCGTGAAAGAGCCTTCAAAAATTATTGGCGACAGAACCACTAACACCAATCTGCGCTATAAACAGGGCAAGAACCTCAATTACGAAAAACGTGATGTATTCGAAATAAAAAATCCGGCAGATGCATTTCTGCCACGTGTAAATGTGAGTACCACATACGTTTTTGCAAAGCAGGATAAGTTTTTTGCATACCCCAATAATTACAATCATTATGTGAATCATTACCGCAATACTTTTCAGCACGGAGGTGTTTCTCTCGAAGAGATGATTGTACCATACATTACACTCGTGACAAAATAATGTTATGGCTGATGAAAAAACGTTCGTCTGTAAGAATCTTTCAGAGCTGAATGTTATTGCAGAGCAACTTGCCAAACTGCTGAAAGATTCAACAATCGTTTTGTTCAAAGGTGAAATGGGTGCTGGAAAAACCACTCTCATCAGCCATATTTGCAAGCATTACGGAGTAACGGATAACGTCAGCAGTCCTACATTTTCTATTGTGAATGAGTATCACACATCCAAAGGTGAAATAATCTATCATTTCGATTTTTACAGAATCAATAAACTGAGTGAAGTGTATGATTTGGGTTATGAAGACTATTTTTTCAGTGGTAACAAATGTTTGATAGAATGGCCTGAAAAAATTGAACCGCTTATAAATTTTGATTCAGCACTTGTTCTTATGGATGTTAAAGACGAAATTCGCACCATAAAAGTAAGACTATGACAGTGTCATTAGGAGCTGAAGCAGCACAGTCCACTCAGTCGGTGTTAATGCCGCAGGAGAGCATGCTTGAAGTAAAGAAAGGCAGAAAAGAAATGCTGATAGGGCTTCCGAAGGAAATCTCATTCGAAGAAAAGCGTATTGCATTATCCCCTGATTCAGTTGCCGTATTGGTTAACAATGGCCATCAGGTGATGGTAGAAACCGGAGCAGGTAATGCAGCTAACTTTACAGATACCGATTACAGCGAAGCAGGAGCAAGAATTGTTTACAGTGCCAAAGAAGTTTATACTGCCGATATGATCCTGAAAATCGGCCCGCCAACACTGGATGAAATTGATTTGATGCAGAACAAACAGACGTTGTTTTCAGTGTTGCAGGTAACCGTTCAGAATAAAGAATTTTTTCAGAAGCTGTCGCGAAAAAAAATTACAGCTTTGGCTTATGAGTATATGAAAGACGACTCTGCTTTGATGCCTGTCATTCAGGCCATGAGTGAGATTGTAGGAAGAACTTCTATACTGATTGCTTCGGAACTTCTGAGCAATACTACCGGAGGTAAAGGAGAATTGTTAGGCGGTGTTGCAGGAGTTCCGCCATCAGAGGTAGTGATTATTGGAGCAGGTACTGTTGGTGAAAATGCAGCCCGAACTGCCATGGGATTAGGAGCTGATGTGAAAATATTTGATGATAACATGTATAAACTCAGACGTGTTATCAAAAACCTTGGTGAACAC
This sequence comes from Bacteroidota bacterium, assembly GCA_019136655.1. Lineage (GTDB taxonomy): Bacteria > Bacteroidota > Bacteroidia > AKYH767-A > OLB10 > OLB10. Next base: position 267,052 of record JAGVTU010000017.1, on the reverse strand, counting down.
GTTTTCACAAGCACCTTGACTCATTCTGTTCTTCTGAAAGCATTGCGTACATGTGATGTGGCAATTGGGGCGCTCCATGCCAAAACAGGAAGAACTCCTATTGTAGTTACCGAAGAAATGGTGAGCGAGATGAAATTCGGATCTGTTGTAATTGATGTAAGTATTGACCAGGGTGGTTGTTTTGAAACTTCAAAATCTACCAGCCATTCCAACCCTACATTCAGAGAGTATGGTGTGGTACACTATTGTGTTCCCAATATTGCAAGCCGTGTTGCACGAACATCTTCTTCGGCACTGAGCAATATTTTTACTCCTATACTTCTAAACATTGGTGAATATGGTGGTTTTGAAAATCTGCTCTGGAAAGATGCTGCCATACGTTCAGGAGTTTATCTTTTCCGAGGAACTGTAACCAATAAATATGTAGGTGAAATTTTTAAAATGCCTTACCGCGACCTTAACCTGCTGATGGCAAGTTTTACTTTCTGAAAACGAATTGCCTTCTTTGGTGATTCGTAATTGGTACCACTGATTTTGTAAGACTATGAATTCAGATATTTCTCTCCAAAAAAATATTTTCAGAAATGACTCATTGGTGAGAAGACTTTTCAAAGGACTTGGGCAAATCATGCTTCAGGAAAATGCTGTTACAGGAATGGTTTTTTTAGCCGGAATTTGTTTTGGCTCTGTGAGTATGGGTGTAGCTGCATTACTTGCTGCACTCACAGGAACGCTTACTGCAATAGTTCTAAATTTTCCATCGGAAAATATCAATAAAGGTTTGTATGGTTTCAGTGCTGCGCTTACCGGTGTGGCATTGATTCTGTTTTTCAACCCCGGTGTATTGTTGTGGCTGATGGTATTGGTTGGAGCTGTTTTATCGGCATGCATTCAGCATTTTTTTATCCGTCAGAACATTCCTGTATTTACATTGCCATTTGTGTTGGTTACCTGGCTCCTGGTTTTTATCCTTCATACTTTTTTTCCTGAGTCGGAAGTTACTCCATCTGCAGCGGAGGCATCGTCATTAAATTATTTTGTTTTCCCTGTTAAAGGATTCGGCCAGGTTATTTTTCAAAATAATATTATCTCCGGGCTCTTGTTCATACTTGCGGTTGCAATTTGCTCTCCGGTAGCGGCAGTTTATGGCATTGCAGGTTCATTTCTTTCAGGGCTTATTGCGCTGCATTTATTTAATGTTCCTCAGGGAGCAGTTGCTGATGGTTTATTCAGTTTTAATGCTGTACTCTGTGCCCTAACATTTTCAGGAAAGCAGTTTAAAAATATACTTCAGGCCGCAGTGGCTGTTTTACTGTCATTGGTCATCAGCGTAAAAATGACTGAATACAATCTGCTGCAACTGACCTTTCCTTTTGTAGCTGCAACGGTGCTTGTGATAAGTTTACAAAAAATTATCATTACCAAGAAATAAGCTTTGCTACATTTGCGTAATAATTTACACCAATGAAATTTGAGCAGCAGCTTACTCTCAGCTATATTGCATCATTGATTCATGCAAAATATATCGGCAGAGATGATTTTCCTGTACTTGGAATTAATGAGATTCATAAAGTAGAAAACGGAGATATCACATTTGTAGATCATCCCAAGTATTACGACAAGGCACTTCACTCTGCAGCTACCATTGTTATCATCAATAAAGAAGTGGCCTGCCCCGAAGGCAAGGCGCTGATAATTTCAGATGATCCTTTCAGAGATTACAATTTTATCACCCGTCATTACAGACCGTTTGAACCAAGTATGAGTCAGGTGCACCCAACTGCAAAAGTAGGTGAGGGCACTGTGCTTATGCAGGGAAGTGTGGTAGGAGCTCATTCTAAGATTGGAAAGAATTGTATCATTCATCCGGGTGTGGTAATTTATGACCATTGCGAAATCGGGAATGATGTTATATTACATGCAAATACCGTAATCGGTGCAGATGCATTTTATTTTAAAAGAAGACCTGAAGGATATGATAAAATGCACACCTGTGGGAGAGTAATAATTGGCGATAAAGTAGAAATTGGTGCATGCTGCACCATTGACAAAGGTGTGTCGGGCGATACGGTTGTTGGCAGCGGAACAAAACTCGACAATCACATTCACATTGGACATGATACAGTGGTAGGTCGTAATTGTTTGTTTGCTGCTCATGTGGGCATTGCAGGAGTAGTAACTATTGAAGATGATGTAATCTTGTGGGGACAGGTAGGTGTGCAGAAAGATCTTACCATAGGGAAAGGAGCTGTTGTTTTGGGGCAGTCGGGCGTTGGAAAATCCTTAGAGCCCGGAAAAACTTATTTCGGTAGCCCGACCTCTGATGCACGCGCAAAAATGAAAGAGTTAGCATTGTTAAAACGATTGCCTGAAGTATTTGAGTTTTTAGACAAGCAGGATGACTGAGAAAATCATGAGTGAAACCACAGAAAAATTAAACTGGGAACTGCAATCAAAAAAACTGCAGTTGCACTGGTTGCTGCAAATTACCAAGGCCATCAACTACAATCTTCCCTCTGAACAACTGTATAAAATTTATGAGTCGGTAATAAAAGATCATTTGCATGCAGGCAAACTTTCACTTTTTGTAAATGAAGGTTCATGGAAACAGGTCTTATCATACGGCATGAAAGAAGAGTTGGCAAAACTTCAACCTGAGAAATTGCTTGAAGAACTTCAGATGTCATCCACTAAAGAAATTTCGGCACCAGCATGGCTCGAAAAAGACGAATCCATTATTCCTGTTTATCACAACGAACAATTGCTTGCTTACAGTATAGTGGGCGACATTAAGAGTACACACGATATTCCGGTGCGTGAGGTTGTGCCGTTTATACATACCATCACCAACATTATTGTGGTAGCCATCGAAAACAAAAGACTCAATCTTCAGGCTGTGGAACAGGCAGCTTTTCGAAAAGAGCTTGAGCTTGCTGCTGAAATGCAGGACATGTTATTTCCTGTAGGATTACAAGGCAATGAATGGTTTGATGTGGACAGTGTTTATCTTCCTCATCAGCAGGTTGGGGGCGATTATTACGATTTTATTTCGCTGAGTGATTATGAGCACATTTTCTGCATGGCTGATGTCTCAGGAAAGGGTATGGCAGCGGCATTGCTCATGTCCAATTTTCAGGCTAATCTGCATGCTTTAATCAAGAATAAATTAACGCTCAAAGAACTTGTTACTGAATTAAACGCATGTGTAAATAAATCGGCACAGGGAGAAAAATTTATTACTTTTTTCATTGGGATTATCAATTTCAAAACACACACCTTGCATTACGTAAATGCAGGGCACAATCCTCCCGTTCTCTGTGAGAAAAACAATGTTCGTGTGTTGAATAATGGCACTACCGGTTTAGGAATGTTTGATGAGCTTCCATTTCTGAATGATGAAACAATTACTTTCGAAAAAGGAGCTTCTGTATTTTGTTACACAGATGGCATTACCGAACTCGAAAATGAATCAGGAGAATTTTTCGGTGCTGAAAATCTGCAACAGTTTATCAGTGAAAAAATGGCATCGAGTACTTTGAAAGATTTTCACAATGAATTAATAAGCCATTTAGATGAGTACCGTCAGAATATTTCATACAGCGATGATGTGACTATTCTTTCACTGCGTGCGCTCGCTTAGAGATGTAAAATGTTTACGGTGGTAATAATCCAACACCGTTATTGCAGCAATAAATCCCCAGAAAGGTATGGAAGCTTTGTCTTTATCGAGGAAGTTATTCAGAAATCCGTGAATGAGATAAGTAATTAATCCCAACTGCATCGTCAATGCAAGAATGCGCTGATCGCGTGATGGCGATTCAAGAAATACACGTGATGCACGGTATAAAACGATTATACATAGAGTAATAAAAATTAAAGGCCCTAAAACTCCCTGTTCACTCAAAGGGCCTAAATATTCGCTGTGGGCATTGCCTTTGTCTCCCAAATTCGTGCTGATGTAGGTTTTTTCTTCGTTAAGCTGATACACTGAATAATTGAACTGATAAGTGCCGGGCCCCCATCCAAAAAAAGGCTTGTCGAGAAACATACGCCAGGCACAACTCCAGCGGTTGAGACGCTCTACGTTGGAAGCATCTGTTTTGATATTGGTGATGGATTTTACATGATTACGGTAATCGTTCTGAGAATATTCCTTAGTCTTACTGAATTTATAAAGCACTGTTGACTCAAATATGAAATATCCCACCACCATTGAAGCCAACACTGCAATCACCATCCATGTCCGTACGCGAAATACATATGCAAAAGATGCACAGGCCGCAAATACAATTCCTAACCAGGATGCACGCGTATAAGACAAAATAATGCCAACAATAGTCAGTCCTGCCAATAATAACGCAAAGAATCGGTACATAAAAGACTTTTGTTTCATAAAAATAAAACCAATGATGGGAGGTAGCATCATTGCAAGTACAGCACCATATTCTGTATGATCGTTATAAAATGGTGTCATTACCCAGTGTGCCGACATCTGAGTAAATCCATTCATACTATGTCTTGTGATAGTATAAATGATGGTGATGGCCATTCCAATACTATAAAGCCATATAAAATTACGTATCCTGCTTTCTTTCTTAAAAATTTTTGTAGCCAGAAAAAATCCAATGGTAATAAACCACAACCGTGCAATAAAATGCTTTATGGACACAACAAACATGGAACTGGTAAACGAAGTTATAAGTACCCATGAAAGATGAATAACAATAAGAATGGATATTGGATGCAACATTAACTCTTTGTCAATTCTTCCATCAATCATCTTTGATAAAAGATAGATCAGCATCATACTGAACAGCAACGGTTCTGTTGGAAGACTGACACCAATACCCAAATCGGTTTTGGAAAGATTGATAGCTAATGGAGTGCAAAATGCAACGAACAAATAAAGTTTATCTAAATGATAAAGTGCACTGTATGCTATAAGGACAGCAGCGGGCAAAAGCAGCAACCAGTAAAATTCAGTTACCAGGCTGCCAACTGCAATGAGCATATACATTGCAGTAAGCAAATAAAGCCATTTAACCTGCTTTTGAGAAGCGTGTATAATGTTATTTTGATGCAACTTTTTTCTCCTGAGAGTTTTCGTAAATCACAATAACTACAAATGAGAGGAATACCACTGAAGCAGTAAACATCAGCATTATCAGACTGCGAACAGGATATGATTTCTTGTCCGCAACAATAGGTTTTGTAACCACATTAGAATAAGTTAATTCTTTTGTTAAGTCCTTGGTCGCATTTTCAACATATTGTCTGTAATTATTGATGGTGGCACGGGCATAATTTATTTTCTCATTTAGTGTCACATATTCAGACCCATATTGCTGCATTCTCTTGAATAAAGTATCAAGTTTTGCATTTTCATTTCTGTTAAGGATAGAAGTGTAATAGGCTCTGCTTATTTCACGTGTTTGTTGAGAAAATTCAATGATGCCTGATTTCATCCTTAATTTGGTCATTTCTTTATCAAGTGAATCAATCATTACACTTTTTTCCTCAAACTGCCTTTGTGCAACTACCAGAGCTTCCTGTGTAAGTTCTCTGTATAATTTACGTGTAACACGGCTGGCTTTTTCTATAATGGAATCCGCCATCTGTTTTGCAATTACTGGGTCTGTGTCCATCACTTCGAGTTTCACGGATTCGAAGTCAGTTTTGTTGATGCTGATATTGCCTGACAGTTGTTTTAAGATAGCCGATCTTGAGTTCTTTTTTGTAGAATCAATTTCATAATGATTGTATAAATCAAAATCTCTGATAAGCTCCATTTTTATTTCTTCAGCATCATATAACTGCAGCAATTGTTCTGTGGCACTTTCAGTAGAGTAGGCACTTAAATTTACAGGGTATGTTATAGCCACAGACTTATACATAGGTGGAATAAAAAATGGTAACGTGAAAATAAATGACAGCACCATTGAAATTAAAGCAATGATTAATAGCTGCTTTTTCCATTTCTTAACCAATTGTATAAAGTTAAGCGAAGCGAAATTTTCTTCGTAAACAGGAGGGGTATTCATTGATAATAATTTGATTAGAGAACCGCAAATGTAACAAATAATGCCATGTCAGGCATTTCGGTCAGCAAGTATAGTTTTAAGGCCAGAAATACTGATAATGCGAAGCAGAAATCCCAGTAAAGCGCCTGAAATGAGTAAAATTAAAAATCCGTCAACAGATGGTTTAAATTGTTTTATTTCCATTCCCGCAAAATATACAAGCAGAATAAATATTCCCAAACGAATCAAAAGGTTATAATTGATTTTAAAGTTAAAAATCTTCCATGCAATGACTACTTGAGATAGAGTCATTACAGCCTGAGTAATCAGTCCGGCAATGGCTGCCCCATAAGCTTTATATGATGGAATGAGAATGAGATTCAGAATAATATTGAGTAACATACCACATAAGGCCATTATATTTAACTGTTTCAAACTTCCGTTGGCTGTGAGTAATGTTCCGAAAACATAGGAAGTAGCCATACAAAAAAAGCTGAACATCAACAGCGTAAATACCGGAGCAGATAAATCAGAATGTTCGTGATAAAGTAGTTCCATAATGGCGTTACCATAAAAAAGTCCGGAAATTGCCAGTGTCAGCGAGGGCACTGCAAGTAAAGTAAAAGAAAGTTTTGTGAGATCATGAACAGGTTGATGCTTTTTTATCATGTGTGCAAACATGGGAAGCAACAATGAGGCAAATAGAAAGCCAAACATATTTACGGCATCCAGCATACGAAATGCCTGGGCATATACTCCAGCATAAAATGCACCATCAGGAAGCAGACGTTCAAGCATGATGGCATCAATGCGGCTGTAAAAAGTCATGAGTAATATTAGCAATGCAAATGGTGCTGACTGTTTAAGAATTGAAATGTAAAAGGCCGGATGCCAGGTTAGTTTCTGAAAATTTAATTTTCCTTTGAGCAACATTAAAGCAAAAGCAGCAGTAAGAATGTAAGCAAAAGTTTGTACATAAACGAAAGATGTAATCTCCAGATGCTGACCACTGTTGCCCCAGATTAAGAAACTACAGAATATGATCATCAGAAAACGATCTGTTACCGACACCAGCGAATCACTTTTAAAAAGATGCAACCCTGAAAGATTGGAACGCAGATATAAGATAAAGGAAATGAAAAACTGATTGACCAATAAGAGTATTAAAAGTAAAATGTCGTCAAGGGTGTATCCTACAAAAAATGCAAGAATTAATGAGGCCGCCAGATATCCGCCTGCAAGTAAAAACCTCAGTACAACAATTCCTGCAAAATGTTTGGAAACAAGATGCTGATGCTGTGAAATATTTTTATTGTTGAAATTGGTAATACCTGCATCGAGGAGAATATTGAGCAGGTAGGAAAAGTTTAATAATGCATAATACTTACCATATACTTCAGCACCCAGCATATTCTGAACTGTGCGGTCAATGCCGAAAATCCAGAATGGCTTTATCAGCAGGTTGAGCAGTAACAGTAATGCAAGATTGGTGATGAATTTCCGTTGCATGAGCAGCAAAAGTACTATTTCGCAATCATTTGATTTATGATTTACCTTTTTACAAAATGAAATAATGAAACATGTAAATCTTTTATTTCAAACGGACGACCCTGGCTGTTGCTGATGTTGAATACCAGCTTGTCGTCCTTCGACCTGGCTGCAGGCATCACAAATGTATATTCAAATGATTTCCACTCATTCAACTGCTGCCTTGGAATATCGTTTATGCGCAAGTTTTCGCGATAATAAAGGTTGCCGTTCTTATCCAGATAATCGAAAAACACAAAGGCATCGGTACAAGCTTTAAATTCTTTTTCGAGCCGCTGCAGTCTTACAACAGCTTTCATGGGTTTTAATATTCCCGATTTATTCTCAATGGCAATATTCATCCCGTTTCTTACAGTATCATTAAAAACAGTAATATCATTGAGAGAAGAAGCAACAGATGCGTAATCAAAAAACGGAACATCTTCGGCAGGAAGAAAACTTTCTTCATTGCCATTGCCCAAACAACCGTAATATTCTTTGGATGTTTTAAGAAAAACATAATTGAATTTCTCTTTCGTCATTCCGTCAGGATGTATGATGTCACGCAAATATTGCCAGGTGAAAACAACATTAAGGCTGACAGCAAGAAAAAGTATTCCTGATAAAAGATACTTTAAAAGCATCGGCTTCTGATTGATAGTAACTGCCAATGGTAATGCAAAAAATGCATACCAGTCAATACAGGAGCGATTGCCAAGTGCCGGCTCTGACGACCAGTTCCACCAGGCTGAAATGAAGTAAAATGACAAAAGAAGTGTAATGGATGTAGCAAGTAAAAACAATCTGTCTTTGAAAAATAATAAAACAAATCCCGGAATAACTAACCACAGTACAGGTGAATAGATAAACATTCCATTACGAAAACTGAAAAGTACTTTCATAAATTCAGGGTGACGCCAATAAAAGCCTTCATCGCCATAACTCCATGGAAATAATTCGCTGCACTGAATATAATTGAGCAAAGGCTGAATGCTGATGACAGCAAGAAAAACAACTGAGCCAACTATTGTCAACCGGATATGGTTTTTCAAAAAACCGAAAATTGTACGGGCAAATATGAGTGGAAAGACAATCAGAACACCATTAACCGGACGTATAAGAATGATGATTGCAAATATTAGAAACAGCAACAACCATGTGTTAGACTCTGGCTTTTGTTTGAATTTATAAACCAGATAAATGAAACAAGCAATCATGCTGAATGAATACACATGACTCATGGTAGGATAAAAAACTGCATAGGTGAGCAGATTGGTACCAAGACACAAACCAAGAGAAGTAAGCAATGCAACTCTATCTGTAAAACCTAATGCTCGGAGTAGTTTATGCAGTGCCAATAAACCCAAACACAGGTAAAACACGGCACCAATACAAATGAAAAACTGAACCAGTGGTTCAAAGCCTGTGGTATGGCCTGCAATAAAATACTGAAGGATACATCCGCTTGCAAAAAAAGGAAGCATCAGCATCGCTTCGCCACAATATGTTTTTATAACAGTTTTATCTCCTAATCGTGTTAAGAACCGCTCATCAAAATATCGTCTTATCTCTTTGTTTTCTTCTTTAAAATAAAAGCCAAAACTCAAATCATGATAAATAAATATGGCAGGCAGATAAGCGTAGTAGCCCTTGCCGTCACTGTCAACTATTCTCTCGTATTTTTCATTGCCATAGGTAATGTGCTGATACCAAACTGAAATTATCAGTAACGCAGCAGCAAGAATTAAATATGGCCTGATTTGCTTCATCAGAAACGATATTTTATCAGACAAATTAAAGCTCTTATTCCGTCTGTCAGTCCTATTTTCTTTCCGTCATTCAGACTTCGTGCTTTATATGAAACAGGAAACTCTCTGTAAACAATATTTTTATTACGCAACAGTTTCATGGTGATTTCCGGTTCGAAACCAAAACGATTTTCTTTTAACTGAATATTTTGCAACAGAGCACTTCTGATGAGTTTGTAACAGGTTTCCATATCGGTTATTCTTCGGGCTGTCATCAGCGATGTCATCAACGAAAGAAAACGATTTGCAATTTTTGTTTTGAGAGGAACAGGGTAGGGTTGTTTGTTTAAAAATCTTGATCCATAAACTACATCAGCTTTCTGAGATATAGCAACTTCAATCAGTTTGTTTATATCCTGTGGATTGAGTTCAAGATCTGCATCCTGAATAATCAGATAATCACCGGTGGCAACACTCAAACCTGCACGGATGGCACTACCTTTTCCACCATTGACTTTTTGTTTTATGAAATGAGTATCGGCATTATTCTCGCTGAGTAACTTTTCAATTCGTGAGGCACTTTCATCCGTTGAACGGTCATCAACTATAATAACCTGTTTTTTGATATCGAAGGGTAGTTGTATTGAAAAAATATTCTGTAATACTTCTTCAATATTTTTTTCCTCATTAAAAACAGGAATGATAATACTGAGTTTGCCAATCACTGCTCCAAAACAGCTTTGATATCAGGCAAAAAATAGTTTTTGCCTTTCATGATTTTGCCATCTTCGCGATAAACAGGTTTCCCGTTTTCATCCAGTTTACTCATATTGCTGCGGTGTATTTCGTTAAACACTTCCGTGATTTTATGTTGCAGACCATGTGCAATGATAGTCCCACACAGGATATACAATTTATCTCCCAAGGCATCAGCAATCAACGTTAAATCTTTATTCAAAGCTGCTTCAAGATATTCATCATTTTCCTCCTGCATTAGACGGTGGCGCAGTTCTACTGTTTTACGGTCAACATCTGACTGAGGACTTTCGAAATATCCAAGTCCGAATACTGAATGAAATTCTTTTACCTTGTCAATGGTTTCCTGTAATGTTTGCATAATTAGTGTATTTGAACTGCAAATCTGCTAAAAAGTATCTGTGTAAACTATCGTATATCAACAGTTGTTGAAAACTGATTTCAGAGTATATGCTGATAAAGCATCACATCTTCGGGCTTCTGATTATAAATCAACCAGTCTTTTAATACACCCACAGAAGTAAATCCCGATTGCTGAAACAACTTAATGCTTGCCTTGTTGGAAGCCTGTATGTAACAATACAGCTGATGGAGATTCAGTGTTTGTTTAGCGTATTTCTTTAGACATTCTATACTCTCAGCGGCATATCCTTTTTTGCGCTCTGTTTCGTCACCAATCAATATTCCAACACCTGCTCTGCGATGAACGGGGTCATATTGATACAAATCAATAAAGCCGATTGTCTTAAGTGGCTGAAACATTTGTATGACAAAGCGCTGTTGTTTGGTGGTGAAAATATCTGACTGATCCTGCTGTATAAATTCACTCAGGGTATATTTCGAAAAGGGTTTAACAGTATCGCTCAGCAACCAGTTGTTGGTGTTGTTTTCCCATTCATACATCAAAGGCAGGTCATCGGGTTCGCAGGCACGCAACAATATATTTTTACTCCGTAACATGCTTCAAATATACGAATGTAAAAAACACAAAGAAGAAATTGATTATTACAGTTCAGCTATTACTGTAACTTTTCCTGTAACTTTCTGATTCATCTGCACATTTACTTTAGCTGTAAGAGGGAGAAAAATATCCACACGCGAGCCAAACTTGATAAACCCCATTTCTGCGCCTTGTTTTACGAGATCATTTTCATGAGGATAATAAACAATTCGTTTGGCTAATGCACCGGCAATTTGCCGAAGCAATACAGTTTTATTCTGATCTTTTTCTACAACAATGGTTGTGCGTTCATTATCAGTTGACGCCTTTGGATGCCATGCCACCAGATATTTTCCTTTGTGATAACGGAGATAACGAATCTTTCCGCTGATAGGATACCAGTTGGCATGTACGTTGAAAGGCGACATGAAAATTGAAACCTGTATGCGTTTGTCTTTATAAAATTCAGACTCTGTGGTTTGTTCGATTACTACAACTTTACCATCAGCAGGTGCAATCACATAATTCTCATTGCGTGTAGCCGATCTTTTGGGATAACGGAAAAATTGAACTATGAGAATCAGAAAAATGAAAGTAACTATGAATACGAGAAGGCTCAGCCAGTCCTGCTTTTCACGGGTTGTAAGCACCAGAGCATTTATAATTACAAATGCTGATAAGGTACCCATCACCCAATATTTACCTTCGCGATGTATAGTCATTCAATATTCAAATAAAAAGCGGCAGTGATTAATAACTGCCGCGTGATTTAATACCTAATTCAATTTTGCTCAACGCATAAATATAAGAAGCTATGCGCATTTGAACCTTATACTTTTTTGAAACGTCCCAAACATTGTTGAAAGCTTGCTTCATCCATCTGTCGGCACGCTTATTTATTTCTTCTTCACTGTAATAATATCCTGTACGGTTTTGAACCCATTCAAAATATGAAACCGTTACACCACCACCATTGGCAAGAATATCAGGAATAACAGTAACACCTTTTTTCTCCAGAATATGATCAGCCTCGTCAGTGGTAGGACCGTTTGCGCCTTCAACAATTAATTTGGCTTTTATCTTATTTGCATTCTCTTCAGTAATCTGATTTTCCATTGCACATGGAGTCAGAATATCCACATTCAGAGTAAGTAACTCTTCGTTTGAAATTAACTTTCCTCCTTTAAAACCTTTAATAACACCTTTGTTTCCATTACGGTATGCTATGGCTTTTTCAATGTCAATTCCGTCTGCATTATAAAAAGCTGCCGTATGGTCAGAAATAGCTACAATCTTTATTCCCTGTGCTGCCAAATGTTTGGCTGTAATGGAACCTACATTGCCGAATCCCTGTACCGCTGCTCTGCATTTTTCCGGTTTCAGCCCCAGTTTTTCGAGTGCTTCCATAGTTGCTGTCATAACTCCTCTTCCTGTTGCTTCAACTCTTCCGCGTGAGCCTCCAAGGTGTAACGGCTTTCCGGTAACTACACCCGGTGTGAATTCACCTTTTAATTTACTGAACTCGTCAACAATCCAGGCCATTTCTCTTGCTCCGGTATTCATATCAGGAGCTGGAATATCTTTATCAACCCCAAATACGTCAGCCATAGCTCCTGCATATGCACGTGTCAGTCTTTCCAATTCACCAACACTCATCTTTGAAGGGTCACATGTAATTCCACCTTTTGCCCCACCATAAGGAATATCGGCAATGGCACACTTAAAAGTCATCCAGGCAGCTAAAGCCATTACTTCATTTTCATTCACATCTAAACTGTAACGAATGCCTCCTTTTGAAGGACCTAAGGCAGTACTATGAATAACGCGGAATCCTTCAAAAACCTGAGTCTTGCCGTTATCCAATTTAATGGGCATACTGCTATAAACAATACGGTTTGGTTTTTTCATGATTTCATAAACGTCATCATCCAGTTTCATGATTTTAGCAGCTACATCCAAGCGCTTAATCATTTCTTCAAAAGGGTTATCTTTTTCCTGTTGGTGTTTAACTTTTTTAGTGTCAGCCATTGCTTTTTGATTTTTGTGGGCACGAAATTATGAAAGATTTATATCTAACCAAAAGCGGCCTGATGAATATGTTTATTAACACTTTCCGCCATCTGACGGGCTTTCATTATCACCTTTACTATTGCCTAAGAAGACTTTATCACATGTTAACAACTCAAAAGAGATTTTACCAGAGCACACGTTAAGTTTTATGCAAGCGTTATTTTTGCAATAAACCACATTTTTTAATTATACAGATGAGAAAATTATTTGCATTGTTTTTTCTGCTGGGCATTTCAGGAAATGTTATTGCTCAAACCCTTAAATCTTTCAGCACCGATCCTTCGGGATTTTTGGTTGACCTTAAATCCTTTTTCGAAGAAACCAATAAAAAGGAAGCCGAGAAGATTATGGATGAGTTTAAGCCGGTTTACCTTGGAAAGTTAAATGCAGACCAGCAACAGACCGTAATTAAAACCTGCAATGCCATGCTTAAAAAAAGAATGAAGGCATTCCCTGACTTTGTAGTTTATACAGGAGTGCTCACAGCTTTTACTGCAAGTGGAAAAGATGCCAAAACATTCGCTGACTGGCATTCAACATTCGAAAAATCAATTGGTAAACTTAATGTAAGAAGATTGGGGGATTTTCTTGAAATATCACAATCGTTGTTTTCCGGAAATATATTATACAGTTCAAGTTCTGTTGAATGGAGCAGCTACTCAAATCAGTATTCTTTTGGGTTTGACTCATTGCCACGTATTGTGTTTGCCACTACAACCTTACGTTGTACAAGCAAAGGAGACAGCTCAGTTATTGAAGGCACGCAGGGAATTTATTATCCCAACAATTTGCTTTTTTATGGCAATGGAGGAAAAGTGAATTTTACCAGAGCCGGCCTCTCACCAACTGAAGCCAATGCTACCATCAAAAAATATGTTATCAATTTGAAAGCCTCTGAATATAGCATGGACTCTGTTACATTTTCTTATAAAAAGTATTTCGAGAGTGAATTAAAGGGTCGTTATCACGATAAACTCCTTGCCAATGTGAACGACTCCAATGCCAGCTATCCGCGATTTGTGAGTTACAGCACATCACTTGATATCAAAGACCTTGTAAAAGATGCTGACTGCAGAGGAGGATTTTCACTTCAGGGAAGTAAAATGGTAGGCTCAGGAAACCGTAACAGTTATGCTACTTTACTTTTTAAGCTTAACGGTAAACCACAGCTTAAAATGTTGTCGCAGGGATTTATCATCAGACCCGATCGTATTGTATCTATTAATGCTGCTGCCGTAATTTACTGGGAGAAAGATTCGATCTATCATCCCGGTGTGGAGTTTAAATATATTTACAAAGACCGCACGGTGACTCTTACTAAAAACGGCCAAACAGCAGTGAACAGTCCTTATTTCGACAGCTATCATAAAATGGATTTGGATTTTGATCAGTTGATTTGGAAAGTGGACGACCCTTTGATGGATCTTAAAATGATTTCAGGAGGAGGGGAGAGCAAACTCCGTTTCGAATCAGTGAACCTTTACTCACGTCAGCGATTTGATAAAATTCAGGGAATTTCTGAAGCCAATCCACTTTACACCATTCAGCAATATGCTGAGAAAAACAATACGAAGGTTATACATGTAAACGACCTTGCCCAATACATGAAACTCACCGACAATACTGTGCGCAATTTGGTTTTAGGATTGTCATCATTAGGGTTTGTGAGTTACGATTCAGATGCTGATAGATTTATTGTTAAAGATAAAATTTCTTATTACCTGAAAGCTCAGACAGGAAAAGTTGACTATGATGAATTAAAGATTGAATCTATGATTTCGGGGATGCCCAATGCCACCATCAATCTGTTGAATTTTGATATCAATATGAGAGGTGTAAGTCATGTTTTAATCAGCGACTCTCAGGAAGTTTATATACAACCTTTTGAGCAAGAATTGACATTAAAGAAAAACCGCGACATGGTTTTTAACGGAAGAGTTCATGCAGGTCGTCTTGATTTTTATGGTAAAGAATTCGCTTTTAATTATGAGGATTTTAATATTGATTTGAAAAATGTTGACTCATTGAGGTTTAAAGTTCCTTCTGAAGAATTAGACAGAAATGGGAAGAAAAAACTTGTCCCCATTAAAAGTATATTACAACAACTTAACGGAAAATTATCAATAGACAATCCTTCCAATAAATCAGGTTTTGTAGCCAATGACGAATATCCCATTTTTGTTTGTACCAATAAGTCATTCATTTACTATGATTACCCTGAAATATACAGTGGTGTTTATAAGCGCGACAAATTTTATTATCATCTTGACCCTTTCAGTATTGACAGCCTGAACTCTCTTACTAAGGAAGGGTTGGTATTTGAAGGAAGCATGGTGTCTGCAGATATTTTTCCGGAATGGAGGCAACAACTCACCGTACAACCCGATTATTCATTAGGATTTACTACTCAAACTCCTGCGGAAGGTTTTACTGCTTATAATGGAAAAGGAAAATATCGCGAGCAGATTAGCCTGAGTCATAACGGATTCTTAGGAAAAGGTGAAGTGGATTATCTGAGCAGTACAAGCAAGTCTGATAACATTGTGTTTTTCCCCGACAGCATGCATGCCGTTACGCAAAGTTTTGTGATAAGACGTGAGCAGATAGGAAACACTAAATTCCCTGATATTAAGTCGGAAGATGTTTTTGTGAACTGGCGTCCTAAGAATGATAAAATGTATGTGTTCAAACGCAGCCATAATTTCGATTTGTTTAAAGGAGAAGCCGTTTTGGATGGCAATTTGGTGCTGATGCCAACTGGAGTGAAAGCCAACGGTACTATTACGTTCCAGCAATCACAGCTCATATCCGACAATCATTATATACGCGAACACAGTTATGGTGCGGACTCTGCTGAATTTAAACTGCAAAGTGATATGACAGATTTGTTGGCATTACAAACCAAAAACGTAAAAGCCAATATTGACCTCGACAAACGAATTGGTAATTTCAGCAGCAACGGGGGCAGAGCAAAAGTTGATTTTCCGGTTAATCAGTATATCTCTTACATAAGTGATTTCAGATGGTTCATGGATAAATCGGAACTGGAGTTTGGCAGCTCGGATGCATTGGCTGAAAACAGCAATGAGTTTGTATCGGTAAATCCACAACAGGACTCTTTAAGATGGACAGCACCACTTGCATCTTATAACTTAAAATCTTATTTGCTCAAAGGATTTAAGGTAAAAGAAATTTTAGTAGCTGATGCTTCCATCATACCCGACTTGGGAAATGTAGTTGTGGAACGTGATGCTGTGATGCGTCCACTGGTTAACAGCAAGGTGATTGCCAATACAACCAGCCGTTATCACACCATGCTCAACACTAATATAACTATTACAAGCAGCAAGAACTACTCAGGTGATGGTAACTACGAATATCTTGATCAAACCAAGGTGAAACATAAAATCAAACTTACACAGATTGGTATTGATACAACAAAACAAACTTTTGCTATTGGAGTCATCCCTGATTCGGCTCACTTCTTCATCAGCCCGACTATTCAGTATAAAGGCAAACTTCGAATTAATGCTGCAAAAGAGCATTTATTCTTCAGTGGTTTTGCCATTGTAAACCATCATTGCAGCATGTTCGATCGCAACTGGTTCGGTTTCTCCGGAGAAATCAATCCTAAAGGTGTGAACATACCCATTGAGGCGCCTGCCAATGAAACAATGCAAAAACTTTATTCCGGAATTTATTTCGGCAGCGACAGCACCATGATGTATCCTGCATTTCTTTCACCAAAAAAGGGAAGCAGCGATGCAGAAGTTATTTCAGCAGAGGGGTATCTTACCTATGATAATAATTCAAGGCAATATACTATCAGTGGCACAATGCCGGGAACAGATTCTGTAAAATCATCAGCAGCGATTACCAATTCTGTAATTCTTGATGATAAGAAATGTGAACTTGTTGCAGAAGGAAGAATTAACCTGACACAGGATTTTGGTCAGTTGAAGTTGGGTAATTACGGGCGTGTTATTTATTCAACAGTAAACGATTCAATCGGATTTGACGAGATAATGACTGTTGATTTTATGTTTAACGATGATGCATTAAAAGCAATGGCAGAGATGTTTAATTCTATTCCTGCACTGCAACCATTTATGGACGACAGAAAAGTTTATCGCAATGCACTCACCAATATGATTGGAAAAGACAAGACAGAAAAATTGCTTAATGAAACCGGAATTTATGGCTCAGCACGAAAAATTCCTTCTGAACTGCAACATACCTTAGTGCTTAGCGAGCTTAAGTTTTATTACAACAAAGAACGCGCGTCTTATATTTCTACAGGAAAAATAGGTTTGGGAATTATTGGCAAAACATATGTTGGACGCATGGTAAACGGAAAAGTTGAAATCATGCGCAGACGAAGCGGAGATGTGCTGAATATTTATCTTGAAGCATTACCGGATATGTGGTACTATTTCAATTATCAGCGTGGAGTGATGCAGGCCATTTCAAGCGATGAGAAGTTTAATAAGCCAATTGATGAGATGAAACCTGAAAAGCGCGTTGCAAGCGAAAAAGGAGGGCTTGAACCTTATCAGTTTATGCTGGCTACAGACAGGAAGAAAAACGAATTCTTAAAACGAATTAAAGATGCCGGGCTGTAAAGCTGAAGTTGTCTGAGAATTATATCGAAAGGAATGTTTCTGTTTACATTAATGGAAACATTTCTTATTCGGTAGAAGCAACTATACTTATTTTCTAAGTTTATCCAATATAAGGTTGAGGGTTTTTGCTTCCTGCATGGTAATGTTGGACATCAGTTCTTCAGTTTCATGCATTTCTGAATCAATTTTTTCGAGAAGTTTTAGTCCTTTTGCAGTGATTACAACATCAACAAGGCGTTTGTCTGCAGAATGTTCCTTTTGATTAACATAACCTGCTTTATGCAACCTTGCAACTATTCTTGACACATCACTCATTTTATCCAGCATGCGGCAACGTACATCATGCGTACTTATTGGGTTTGGATGCTGACCTCTCAGGATTCTCAACACATTAAACTGCTGAGGGCTTAGTCCAAAACGCAGTAAGAAGATCCTAATATTACTTTGCAACCAGTTACTTGTGTATATAAGGTTGAGGCTCGCCTTAACTTTTTCATTTTTAAAGACGGGTTGCTGAATGGCTTCTTCTATTTTCATTTGTTTAAAGTAAAAGAGAGTATCTTAACAATACTCTCTTTGGTTAATTCAACACACAAACTTAATTATTAAATCATTTAATGTTTCCTCAACATTTATTTTTCTTTAATCAATTCCACAGCACAATTAATTGCCACTTCATTACTTACAACAGCTCCTCCGTTATCCATTGCAGCACTCCAGGATATGCCATAATCTTTTCTGTTCAGTTTACCTTCGATTTTAAAACCTGCCCTTGTATTTCCATAAGGGTCATTAATTGTTCCCATCAAAGTAACATCTAAGGTTATTGAACGGGTAACTCCACGCATGGTAAGATTACCTACCATTTTATACTTCTTATCAGCTACTTTTTTAAATGAAACACTTTTGAAAGTAATATCAGGATACTTATCAGTCGCAAAAAAATCATCATTTTTCAGGTGAGCATCTCTCTTCTCGTTATTGGTGTTAATGGAAGCTGCCTGTGCTGTAAATTCCACTTTACTGTCTTCAAAGTCTTCCTTTGTTGATGTCATGACTGCATTAAAGTCTTTGAATGATCCTTCAATCTCTGAAATCATCATGTGTGTGACTTTAAAATTGATATTGGAATGTGATTTGTCAGCATTCCACTTGGTTTGCGCTAATAAGCTTACTGAAGTAAGTAGGGCAATTCCGCTTAATAATAATTTCTTCATTTCTATAATAATTTAAAGTTCGCTGCAAAAATAAATCAAATAATCAATGTTGCAACATCGAATTATTAAGATTTACTGAAATCGTATAATTGTAAAGCGAAATTCTAGTTATGGATAAACTTTTCTGTCTTGCTGCTATTGCCTGAAACTACTCTGAACAAATACACTCCATGTTGCAGATTAGGAATATGAATAACATCTTCTACCTGACTTCCTGCATAATCAGCTTTGTACACCAATCTTCCTGCCACATCATAAATCTGTATTTTGAACTGATCATTCTTTAAAAGCAATACTGAAAAATGAATGGTGTTTTTTACAGGATTTTGAAGTAGGGCCAGATTGATATCCGAAGCATCAGGGAAAATTACACCTAAACGGTCAACCTGAATATTGTCAATATACAGTGAATTTGAATTACCGGAAATGTTTTCAAATTTAAGTATGACAGAATTATAAGATGCATAATTTTTGAGACTTAATGTGTCTTTTCTCCAATGATTGGCTTCAGGAATAAAAAAACTTCCCGAGTTGCCTAAAACTGTTGCCAGTTCTTCTCCTGATTTGGAATAGACTTCTGTAAAAGTAGCTCCACAGTCAACAGATGCCGAAACTTTAAGTGTATGACCTGTTGAAACAGCAGCGTCATAAAGATAGGCCAGATCGAATGCAAGAATAGGATCAGACATGGAAGTTAAGTCCAATGGTTCTAACTGTATTGCATCAGCATCAGCACTGCTTGTATCATAAATCCAGAGTGAAGCATTATCAACCGTTGAGGCTAACCTTGTACGCATCCATGTGCCATTATTGTCAGGGTTGCTTATTTTCCACGAATCAACAGGGAATCTTTTATTTTCAAAATTTTCGGAAAAGGGTAGAGGTGTTCCTGTTGAACTCACATAATAATAATTTACAAGTGTATTGTTTGATACATTCACATCACCTGTTACAGTTGCTTTAGCATTCAGATAATGTGTTCCCGGTGAGGATATAAAACTATTCAGTGCAATTGTAGTGGTTTGACCGGCTGTGAGCGTGCCACTCCATGTTTTTGTCATTGCTGTATTATTGTCTTCCTGAATGGTGAATGAAACAGAAGTAATAGTGGAAGATCCGACATTCTTTATTTCTACAGATGGTTTGATGGTGTCTGAACAAAAAACTCCTGAAGCATTTTTAATTTCCGACAACTTCAGATCAATAGCTGCTGTAACAGCCTGGCATCCGTTGGATGTGAGAAGTGGAGTTCGCAGACTGCTAAGGGCAGTGTTCATTCGCTGCGACTGTCCTGCTGTAAAAATATTCATCACCAAATCGTCAGTGTAGTCAAGGAAGTTCATAAACATATCTCCGTCAGGGCCATTGTTGCAACTGATATATGGAAAGCCAGGAGTACCATAATGAGGTCCTGCCTGATTCGGTGTGTCATTTACATTGTCAGTTCCTGTACAGTCGTTGCCATCGTCACCCCAAACATGTATCAGGTTAAGCCAGTGACCTATTTCATGTGTCAGCGTTCTTCCTAAATTATAAGTAGGATTGGTGCCAACAGCATCAGGGCCACCGATGGTAGAAAAACTCACTACCACACCGTCTAATGTATCATTTGCAATTCCCGGCATAGAGGCATATCCCAATAAATTATTGTTCAAATTACACACCCATATATTCAGATATTTGTTTTTACTCCATCCTTTCAAACCTCCCAGCGACACTTTTTTCATATCATCACCAATGTTGTATGAAGTTGTAGAAGTATATTTCCTTTCAATGCCTGATGTAGGAATATTATTAGGGTCGCGCTTTGCAAGACAAAACTGAATGGAAGTGCCTGCTGCCACACCCTGAAATGCTGAAGGGGTGCTTTGTGCATCCTGATTGAAACGATTGTAATCGTTGTTCAACACGTCTAACTGTTCCATGATTCTTTCGTCAGGAACATTTTGTTCCGGAGTGTTGTACAATATATGAAACACAACAGGTATGGTAATTACACTCTCAGTATGTAAACTGCTATTGGCTACCTGACTGTCGAACTCTGCCTGTTGTTTTTCAAATTTTGCTCTCAGTTCAGGATTTCCTGAAAGAATTTGTTCGGTATATAAAGTCGTCTGACAGCGGTTTTGCTGCCCGAAAGAAGTTAATTGAAAAGCTACTAAGCAAACGATGCTTAAAAAATATCTCATATAAATTGTTGTTGAGTGTACAAATTTAAACTATTATATCTTGGAGTCAAGTGAATGAAACAATTCGGTTATTCTTGTAATCATTTTGCCCCAGCCAAATTTATTTTTCTCAGATGCAGCTCCTGCTTCCATTTTCTCTTTCAAATTCTTGTCGTAAAAATCAGAAATGGCTTTGGCAATAGACTTAGGCCGGGTGTCGGTTACAAATCCTGAAACACCATCTGTAACAATTTCAGGAAGTCCGCCAACATTGGTAACAATCATTGGTTTGTTAAAACTATATGCAATCTGAGTTACCCCGCTTTGTGTTGCCTCACGGTAAGGCTGAACCACCATATCGGCAGCACTGAAATAATATTTTACTTTTTCTTTCGGAATATATCCGTCTGCAATATGTACCCGCGATTCAAGCTGAAGTTTGTGTATCAGATCATCATAAGGTTTTTTATCTTCATAAAATTCTCCGGCTACCAGTAAGTGAACACTGTCATCAACATATTGCATGGCTTCAATAAGCAGGTCAAGTCCTTTGTAATGTCGTATAAATCCAAAAAACAAAATATACTTCTTGTCCTTATTCAGTTTCAACTCTTCGCATGCAGTATTTCTTTCAACACTTTCACCAAAAATATTGTAAACCGGATGTGGTGTAAATTGCACAGGCTTTGTCTTAGTAAATTTTTCAATATCCTGTTTAACTTTCTCTGACATAACAATAAATGCATCGCACGAACCAATGAAATATCCGGTAAGAGCCTTATCACCAATTCGGTTTTCATGGGGAATGACATTGTCTGTTATAGCAATTACTCTGATATGATGTTTTCTGAGTTTTCGTGCCACATAGCCCAAGCATGGTGCCATAAATGGCAACCAGTAACGAACAATCACTAATTGCGGGCGTATGTTTTTAATATACCGTATAGCTTTAATCCACGTCAAAGGATTAACAGAGTTGAGAAGCGGTGTGATTTTAAAAGAATGTTTAATTACAGAAGTTTCATATTGCGTAGTTCCGGGAAACAGAAAAGAAGGGTACTGCAATGAAAAACTTACAACTTCAGACTTGATGCCTGATTTAATCAGGTTATCGCAAAGTGCTTCGTTAAGATTGGCAATACCTCCGCGCAGGGGATATGCCGGCCCTAAAATAACAACAGAATTCAACGAGTTATTTGTCATTCAGATTTAGTCTATCAGTTTAAACTGTCGCAAATGATGACGCATGTGTTTGTGCAACAACTGAACATTTTCTTCAAAGTTTAGCTCTCCGAAAAATGGATTTATGATACGTTTATTCTCATCATCCTTAAACACAGATTCGAATTTCGTAATACTTTCCTGCAGTTGATTCAGTGCGGTGTGAATATTCTCCGTTTTGGCAGGTGCAGGATTTTCATCCATCAGAATATTTTTAGTGTTAGGTTTAAATTCCTTTTCACTCATCATAAAATTTTTAAATGCATCTAATTGTTCAGGAGGGGTCATAATTTTATGATTATTCAGTCCTGCAGCATCATCAAATGCATCACAAAGGTGTTCAATCATCTGTTGGGCATTCATTTTTCCCCAGGCAGGTATTTCATCGCCCTTCAGTGTACTAAGAAGACTTATTGCTTCTGTTTTAATAAAATCGAGTTTAGATTTGTTAACCATATATTTATCTTACTATAAGTTTACAGTGATATTGTGATGCAGGTGTGATGATATGAACCAGATAAATACCGCTGCTCATTACTTCGGTTGTGAAATGGAGTTGCTGTTGATTTGCTGCGGAAAAAGGCTTGTTGCAAATTATCCGTCCGGTTATATCGCTTATTTGAATTATTCCTGTCTGAGGATTTTCAGATTCCATTGAAAGTGTAAAATAGTTATCGGCTGGGTTAGGGTATATAGCAATTTTCAGATTTTCAGTATTTACTTCGGCAATACCCACACTGTTGTATTTTATCTGTGCAGCTACAGCAGCATCGGTTATGTCAGTGAGGTTATCGCCACCTACAAGAGCAAATGCAACTTTTACAGAGTCGCCTGCCGTAACTGAAAATGGTCCGCTTGAGAGCAACATGCTTACATCGGAACCGTTACCTGTCATTCCTGCTTCAAATCGTCCTGCACCACTCATGCACTGATATTTTTCCTGTCGCGAAAAACCATCATATATACTGATGCTGCCATCAGATCCATCGTTGTTAAAGGCATAGTATTTTACATTGCCGGGAGTTAAGAGTTTTATTCCTGCATAATTGGTATTGGAAGTAACCTCATAAGCATATCCCATTCTGTTGGTAGAATCAAATAAGGCACGATTGGTAGCATAGGTATTGGCAGTAATATCCCAGTCGCAATAGATGCCTGCATATAAATCCTGATAATCTGTGTTACTGTTATTTTTAATGATGTATTCAACCATAACATACTTACGATCGGCAGTTGTGCTCCACGCATAAGTGTTGTGCTGCACTTCAACTCCCAAAGGCAAACTGTTCCCTGAGTCATCAAACCGTGTTGTCAAATCATAATCTGAAACAATAGGAGGATTTATTTCATGAATAAAATCAATAGCCGTAAAATCCTGATTAGTACTTCCTGCAGGCATACCTACAACGGCATCGCTGCTCATGCTGTCGTTCACACCAATCATCAGACTTCCCATATACAACAAACTTTCACTTTCGTTTTGGGTAAATCCAATTCCCTGAGAACCGCTTGCATCATTATAACCAAGTCTTCCTTTACTTGTAATACTTATGCCTATATCATTCACAAGTACATTCAGGTAATCTACGTTTACAGTCAGTTCAAACTGCTGAGTGTCGGTATATCCGTTTGCGCTGAAAGTATATGTAAAAATCACTTTGCTGTTCAGCGGAATAGTTGGTAATATAATTGCTTCAAAAGGATTTGTTCTGTTGCTGTCGGATTGCATGCTGCTTAAACTTCCAATAGAAAACGTATTATTCAGAAGAGTAATATCAGGCGAATTGCATGAAACTGTAACACTTAGGTTACTGACAGCATCCAGCAAATTTGTAAAACGTGAACTGATGCGAACAGTATCATTTGCCACATATGCATCGTCATTATTATCGGTTATGTAAGTATCAAAAGCTCTTACTGACTGTGCAGGTTCGGTAAGTGCGCGGAATAAATTAACTCTGCCTTTGCCCAATTTATTTACATAAGCAGCATTACCGGGAATTGTATCAATGTTATCAGATGTTGCACGTATTCTTTCGCCAATCTGCAGAGCATTCAATGTAGGGAATTGTGCTTTCACCAGTGCTGCAATTGCTGAAACCTGAGGGGCAGATTCAGAAGTTCCACCCGAATACCAGTATGCAGGCACACTGCCTGTCGGGAAAATAGAAAATATTTTATCTCCGGGAGCACTTACATCAACATAACTTCCGTAGCTGCTTCCTGATGTAGGCGATGAAGTCCATTTGATGTCGGAGGAATCTGTTCCTGCAACACTTAAAACATATTGATAGGAGGCAGGGTAAAAAGGTGCATCATTGTTGGCATTTCCTGCGGAAGCTACTACCAAAGCATTCTTGTTTATGGTAGCATAGTTGATAATATCCTGCGAATACTGTGAGCGGCCAAAACCTCCCCATGAGCAATTTATTACCGAACAGCCATGATCGGCAGCATACACAATTGCATCATCGCCATTCACTATAACATTGGAGTTGGGTGCACAACGAACAGGAAGAAACTTTGTATGAAAGCCAACACCTGCAATTCCTGTTACATTATCGGTTTCGGCAGCGGCAATACCTGCAACAAAATTTCCATGTAAAGGAACATTACCCTGAACATCATTGTTGTCAAAAGCCACATTCCATCCTCTGAAATTGTCAATATATCCGTCACCATCATCATCTATTCCGTTAATTGGGTCGGCATAATTATATTTTATCTGATTAATCAGTTCTGTATGTATAGTGTCAATACCTGTATCCGTAATTCCAATAACAATGTTGGTATCTCCTTTCTGAATATCCCATCCTTCAAATGTTTTTATGTTTTTGTGAAAATACTGATATTGGTATGTTGCCAGTGTATCATTAGGGACATACAATGGTTTATAAATATAAAGTGGCTCAGCATAGTCTA
Organism: Bacteroidota bacterium; assembly: GCA_019136655.1. GTDB lineage: Bacteria > Bacteroidota > Bacteroidia > AKYH767-A > OLB10 > OLB10. The sequence continues at coordinate 241,841 of JAGVTU010000017.1, read as the reverse complement.
TCTCTTTATGGTGCAAAAGCATTGTCAGTACTTTTTCAACTGAAATGTTTCTATTGAACTTAACAGAATAAATCAGCGAAAGATCAGTAAGTGCAAATCCATTTTCGTTTACACGATGTACCGGTATATTATGACGAGGGAATTTTTTCTTAATCACACTGACACCAATGGCATTTAATTCATTTGTTATAGAAGGAATCTTAATCTCATTCTCCAATGCAAACTGCCTGTATTCAGGCTTTAGTTTAATGACGATTTCGTTTTTCAAAAAATCGTCCTGTGTGATACCGGCAGGAAACGAAAAACTTCTGTTGGAAGGTTGTGCTGACAGCAAATTACAAAAGACCAATATAAACAGGTTGGTAAAAAGACATTTCATTTATTTCGTTTTTTCTGATGTAAAACTATGTTGGTTTAAGAATATCATTATTGCGTAAATATATAGACAAATTCAAATAAAAAATCATTGGTGTGAGAAAGTAATGCAGGGGCGAAATGTTAAAAATTTTATCTTTATGCCGTTTTAAGCGATTGCGTTAATGGAGAATAATTCTATCATTCTGAATCATGTTCAGATTCAGCAGAAAATAAGACGAATAGCCTGCCAGATTTACGAGGATAATTCAGAGGAGAAACAAGTTTATATTGCGGGAATTGCCAATACAGGATTCGTATTTGCCAAAAAACTTTTCGATCAGTTCCGTAAAGATTATCCGGTTGACGCAACCTTGCTCGAAATAGTGCTTGATAAGGAGGACCCGTTACATGTTGAAGTGAAAGGAATTGCCAAAACAAGTGAGTTGAAAAATAAAGTTGTGATTGTAGTTGATGATGTGCTGCATTCAGGCAGAACACTGATGCATAGCCTGAGACCATTTCTTGAAGCAGATGTAAAGAAAATACGCACTGTATTATTGGTTGACCGCGATCATAAACGTTATCCTGTGGCTGCAGATTTTGTAGGAATTACACTCTCAACCACGTTTAAAGAACATATTGTGGCTGATATTAAAAAAGGTAAAAACGACTCTGTTTATTTAACCTGATTAAATGAGGTTTTCAGTTTTACATATCATTCTTGCTTTATGTATTCCTGTTGCAGGTTTATGTCAGAATACGGAGTTTAAAATGGAATGGCTCAACGCTCCCGGGAAATTTTCCAAAGAGATTGAAAGTCGTTTTACAACTGATTATACCGCTGTTTTTGCTCCGGTAACATCTCCTGAATATGTGATTCTTGAAAACGGTTATGCAAAATATTTGATTAAAAATAAAGAGTCGTGGAATGGCGTTACTTCAGGATATTATGTGGATACCATCACCTTTATTTATACTCAATATCCAAAGGACATAAGTTTCTGGCTTACTAATTATCACTCATTATTGGCAAACCGGCTTAAGGAATTGTTTAAACTGGATCCTTCACTCAACAACGACAGTATTGTTTATAAAATCCTTTTGCAAACAGAATGTAATACGGACATGGAAGCACGAAAAATGTTTCATGGAATTGCAATTCATGAATCGCCTATAGAAGAAACTAAATCGGATACTGGCAAGAGTGCAGAGAATATTCTGAAACCCGACACAATGTATTCTCCTGTAATAAAAACTCCTGATGCGCCAAATCTTGCAGCGGTCAGAAAGATAAATAGTTTTATTGCAGGCAATGGTGGCATTACAGACAGTGTGGTTTACAAAGTTTTTGCCCGACATCCTGAGTGGACCAAATCTCTTGTAATTATGGACTGGACAGGCAGTATGTACCCTTATGGTGCGCAGGCAGTGTTATGGCATTCGCTGAATCTTAAAAAATCAGGAATCAGATATTTTGTTTTTTTCAACGATGGCAATATGGAGAGAAGAAAAAAAATTGGACGTACCCGTGGTATTTATTTTGAAAAAGCTGAAAACATCAACAAGGTAATATCACTGTTGAGTAAGGTAAAAGCAAAAGGAAACGGTGGCGACCCCGAAGAAAACGATTTGGAAGCCATTATCAAAGGGATTCAGAAATATCCCGATTTCAAAGAAGTGATTCTGATAGCTGATAACAACTCCTGTATGAGAGATTATTGCCTTTTTAAAGAAATAAAAGTTCCATTGAAAATTATTTTATGCGGAACTTATACCGGTATCAATCCACAATACATCAATCTGGCTTATAAAACCGGGGGCAGTATTCATACCATTGAGGACGATATCAGTGATTTTTATAACAAAACAAAGTCAGATGCAATATTTATGATTGACGAACTGGAATACAGGTTTGACAAAAAAAGGGATTTGTTTGAGTATGTATCTAAAACAGAAAAAACGGATCCTCACTACTGTGAGTCTTTTTATAAAAAGAAAAATTGTAAGTGTGAGACTATTCAGAACTGAGTTTAATTTTTGGTTTATTAAGTCTTTGGTTAGAGAAAGTGTATGATTGTTCTGAAGAGAAGTAAACAAATTGTGCTGACATTGATAGTATTGATGTTCTCTCAGTCGTTAACTGCACAAAAAGGAATTATCACTGCGGGTTTTCAGTTTAAGCCAATCTTTAACAATGACTTTTTTGGTGCAGGTGCACAGTCTGCCGTAAAAGGTGGTGCCGAAGTTATTGTTAAACCTAATTCAGGTTATTGTGCCGGAATGGTTATACGAAGAGGTTTCAGTAATCGTATTTCGCTTGAAACAGGAATAAATTATGTGAGACGAAATTATACACTTCAGCTAATTGACACCAATTATTCTCATCAAAAGAATTTCAAATTCATAGGCTACGAAATACCTGTCTCATTGTTGGTATATATCCGGCTTGGGCAGAAAATTTTTATGGATGCCTCACTCGGAAATTCTTTTGATTTTTATCCGTCAGACATTTATGTAGGTGATGATGAATTTGAAAGTGAAGGACTGCGTAAGAGTTGGATAAAACCTGCACTGATGGCTAACCTTGGTGCTGAGTACCGTACGGAAAAGGTAGGATATTTTTACCTGGGATTTTCTTATCACCGGCCATATAGTTTTATTTTTCGTTCCAGAACATTATTCAGTCATAAGAATTATCAGATATTTCAGACAGATATTTCGGGTAACTATCTCACTGTTGACATCCGTTATTTTTTTAACGAACAGCCCCTAAATAAACAGAAGAAGAGACATGATGATGAATGATTGATGATTGAATTCTTGAGAAAGAATTATTCAGTTAATTTTGCATTTTTTTCATACGGTTTAAACAATTTGAATAATGAGGCCATTAACAACATTACTGTTCGTTTTAAGTATATTTATTTTCAGTTGTCGTTCAGGCGATAAAAAGAATGAAGCTTCAAATGCAAAGAAACAACCCATGCAGGTTAACGCTCTTATTCTGCAGAAGGAAAAATTAGAAAATATCATACGCAGCACTGGCACAGTCTTAGCAGACGAGTCCGTTGATTTAAAAGCAGAGTTGTCAGGCAGAATAACAGGAATATTTTTTAAAGAAGGCTCGCATGTGCGCAAAGGGGATTTGTTACTGCAGATTTACGATGATGATATTAAAGCACAAATAAAAAAAACACAGGAACAGATAAATTTGAATCAGCTTCAGTTGAGCCGTCAGGAAGCAATGCTAAAAATTAATGCAACGAGTCAGCAGGAATATGATGTTGCCAAAACACAGGTTGAAACATTGAAAGCTGACTTGCAAAATCTGCAGGCTACTTTACAGAAAGCATCTATTAAAGCTCCATTTGACGGAGTGATTGGATTGCGATATGTAAGTGAAGGAGGATATGTAACTCCTCAGACTCAAATTGCCTCATTGCAACGTATGAATACAGTAAAAGTTGACTTTTCTGTTCCTGAAAAATACAGTGCCAATATACACCTTGGCGACTCCATTATTTGTATTAATGAAGCTTCGCAACTTAAATTCAAAGCGAGAATATATGCCATGGACCCAAAAATTACGACCGACACACGTGCTTTGCAACTCAGAGCAATAGCTGATAATAAAAACGGTAAGATATTACCCGGCAGTTATGTAAGAGTAGATGTGCAGGCAGCATCAATAAATACGATAATGGTACCAACAGAAACAGTAATACCTGTATTGAAAGGTCAAACCGTTTATCGTTATGAAGCAGGAAAAGTAAAACAAGTGCCTATTATATCAGGAATAAGAACTGATGCCAAGGTTGAAGTGATTGAAGGATTAAATGAAGGAGATACAATTATTACTACAGGAATTATGTTTCTGAAACCGGAAATGAATGTTGTATTGAAAGAAGTTAAATCCACTGCAGGAGGACAAATATGAATATCTCCTCTGTAAGTATTAACAGGCCCGTACTTGCTATGGTAATGAGTATTCTCATTATCATTTTCGGAATTATAGGTTTTAATTATCTTGGTGTACGCGAGTTTCCTTCCATTGATCCACCTATCATTTCCGTGCGTACAAGCTATGCCGGAGCAAATGCTAATGTTATCAAATCTCAGATTACCGAGCCGCTCGAAAAAGCCATAAACGGTATTGCAGGTATTAGAAATATTTCAAGTATCAGCGCACAGGGCATGAGCAATATTACGGTTGAGTTTAATCTCGATGCCGATCTTGAAGCTGCTGCCAATGATGTAAGAGATAAAGTGTCTCAGGCATTACGTCAGTTGCCACAGGATATTGATGCACCACCTGTGGTAAGTAAGGCCGATGCAAACTCTGATGCAATCATCTCCATGACGATTCAGAGTGATACAAAGAACCAATTACAGGTAAGTGATTTTGCAGAAAATGTGGTTGCCGAACGACTTCAGACAATTCCCGGTGTAAGTTCTGTACAGATTTGGGGACAGAAAAAATATGCCATGCGCATTTGGATGGATCCGGGTCGCCTTGCTGCATTTCGACTGACACCGTTAGATGTTTTAAATGCATTAAACAGAGAAAATGTGGAATTACCGGCAGGAAAATTAGCAGGTAATAAAACAGAACTTATCGTTAACACTTATGGAAAGTTAAGAAATCCGGAAGAATTTAATAACCTGATTATTGGCAATTCAGGCACTCAGTTAATCAAACTTTCTGATATAGGTTATGCAACATTAGGTCCTGAAAACGAAGAAACAATACTTAAAGAATCAGGAGTGCCAATGGTAGCTGTTGCACTGGTACCACAACCTGGCAGCAACTACCTGGATATTGCTGAAGAATTCTATAAACGATTTGATTTGATTAAGCGGGATTTATCTTCCGATTACAAATTAAATATTGCAATGGACAACACACGATTTGTTCAGCAATCTGTTTCCGAAGTAAAAGAAACCATTTTTATTGCCATCGTACTGGTTATCCTGATTATCTATTTGTTTTTCCGCGACTGGATTATTGCATTCAGGCCTTTGATAGATATTCCGGTTTCGCTCATAGGAGCATTTTTCATCATGTACCTTACAGGGTTTAGTATAAATGTATTGACATTGCTTGCAATCGTTTTGGCAACAGGTCTTGTAGTTGATGATGGTATAGTTGTAACTGAAAATATTTATAAAAAAGTTGAAGCAGGAATGGATCCTGTAAAAGCTGCTCATGAAGGATCAAGGGAGATATTTTTTGCAGTAGTTTCAACATCCATCACTTTGGCCGCAGTGTTTCTTCCTATTATTTTTCTTCAGGGTTTTGTGGGTAGGTTGTTCCGTGAGTTTGGTGTTGTCATAGCAGGAGCTGTACTTATTTCAGCATTTGTATCACTTACACTTACTCCTATGCTGAATGCCAAAATGCTTCGCAAAGGTCAAAAACACAGTAAGTTTTATCAGCGTACAGAGCCATTTTTCGAATGGATGAACAACAGTTATAAAAATCTGCTGACGCGATTTATGAAAAAACGCTACCTGGCATACGTCATTATTCTTATTTCCGGAGTATTGATTTTTGTTGTTGGCAAAAATCTGCAGAGTGAACTGGCTCCTTTGGATGACAGAAGTTTTTTGCGTCTGTCAATCATTGCACCTGAAGGCGTATCTTATGAATACACGGATGATTACATAAATAAATTGGCAGATTTTATTAATGACTCTATTCCTGAAAAGAAAGTGCTTCTGACAGTGACTGCGCCAAGTTTTTCAGGAAGTGGAGCTGTTAATACAGGTTTTGCCCGTGTTACTCTTACTGATCCTGCTCAGCGTCAGCGTTCGCAACAAATGATTGCAGACTATCTCAGCAGCAAGGCACGTAATTTTCAGCAGGCTAAAACTTTCGTGTTGCAACAGCAAACCATTTCTGCAGGTGGGGGAGGAGCGTCATCATCTTTCCCTGTTCAATATGTTTTGAAGACTCAGGATTTTGACAAGCTTCGCGAAGCTGTACCAAAATTCATGGAGGAAGCACAAAAAAGCAACGTGTTTCAGGGCGTGGATGTGAATCTTAAATTTAACAAACCTGAAATTGATGTGGAAATAGACCGTGAAAAAGCGAAAAGTTTAGGGCTATCTGTCAAAGATATTGCACAAACTATGCAACTTGCTTTCAGTGGCCAGCGGTTTTCTTATTTTGAAATGTTTGGTAAGCAGTATCAGGTGATAGCTCAGTTTGACAGAGCCAACCGCGATGAACCATTGGATTTAAAATCTTTGTTTGTGAGAAATCAACAGGGAGAACTGATACAGTTGGACAATGTGGTTACTGTAGTGGAGAAAAGCAGTCCGCCTCAGTTATATAATTTTAACCGTTACGAATCTGCTACCATATCTGCAGGACTTGCGCAGGGAAAAACTGTAGGCGATGGTGTTGATGAAATGAACCGAATTGCTTCAAATGTACTTGACGAAAGCTTTACTACAGACCTAAGCGGTGCATCAAGAGATTATGCCGAAAGTGGTTCAAATATTTCATTTGCTTTTGGACTTGCATTGATTTTGATTTATCTCATTCTTGCAGCACAGTTCGAAAGTTTTATTGATCCGTTTATCATAATGATTACCGTTCCTCTTGCGTTAGCGGGTGCTGTATTGTCTCTCTGGATATTTGGCCAGACACTGAATATTTTCAGTGAGATAGGAATCATTATGCTCATAGGACTTGTTACTAAAAACGGAATTCTGATTGTCGAATTTGCCAATCAAAAACGTGAGCAAGGAATGGCTATGTTAGATGCTACTATTGAAGCGGCTGTATCAAGGTTTCGACCAATCCTTATGACAAGCCTTGCTACCATGCTTGGTGCATTACCAATTGCTTTGGCTATTGGTGCCGGAGCCAAAAGCCGCATTTCCATGGGTATTGTTGTGATAGGAGGGTTGTTGTTTTCATTAATCCTCACCTTGTTTGTAATACCTGCTATGTATTCAATCATGTCACGTAAAAGAAAAATCGCACATGAATAAATATTTTGTTTTTTTAATTTCAGCAGCGCTGTTTGCTTCTATAAGTAATGCACAGAATACAATCAGTCTTCAGCAGGCTATAGAAACAGCCTTAAAAAATAATTACGATATCAGAATTGTTCGCAATACTCAGGAAATGCTTTCAAATGTTGCTACTCCCGGCAATGCAGGTATGTTGCCCAAAGCTGATGTTGGACTTACTCAGACGAACAGTGTTACGGATTCAAAGCAAAAATTTTCAAGTGGGTCTGAATCTGATAAAACCGGTGCTGTTGCCCATAGTCTTAATGCTTATGCTGCTTTAAACTGGACGGTATTTGATGGTTTTAAAATGTTTGCTACGTATCAAAAACTTAAAGAAATAGAAACAGCAGGCGAGTCAACCGTACGTATGCAGATAGAGCAAACTACCGAACAGATTATTGCAGCCTATTTTAATATTGTTAAACAAAAAGCTTTGCTCATTGCAATTGACAGTTCCGTTATTATTGCACAAATAAAAGAAGAGGTTGCCAAAGCAAAATTTCAAACAGGAATTTATTCTAAGGTAGAATGGTTGCAGGCGCAGGTTGATCTCAATTCTTTTCGTGCAAATTATAAAAAACAACTGGTAGCGATAGATAATGCAAAAGTGGCGCTGAATAAATTATTGGCGCAGGATGTAACCACTCAATTTGATGTGATGGAAGAATTTCAGTTTGGTGAACCGGGTGAATATAATCAGCTTTTAAGCAGCCTTTCATCTTCCAATTCGGAACTTGTGCGGGCACAACATGACACTAAAATAGCCGGACTAACTGTAAAAGAATATCAGTCGCTAAGATATCCGCTCATTGGTCTCAATGGAAATTATTCTTTTACTAATTCCACTTCGCAATCCGGACTGATTTTAGAGAGCAGGAGCAAGGGCTTCAATTACGGTTTTACGGTGACATATAATTTGTTTAACGGTTTTAATTCATCTCGTGCCATCCGTAATGCAAAACTTGATTATGAGAATAGCAGAATTTCTTTTGATCAGTTAAAAAATTCTCTCGAAGGCGATTTGCTGATAGCATGGCAAAATTTCAAAAACTTACTTGATATTGCTCAGATGGAAAAGCAGAACAGCGAAATGTCGAACGAAACTGTCAGGCTTGCACTTGAACGGTATCGCAATGGAACTATCAGCGAGTTGCAGTTAAAAGATATTCAGCAAAGTTACTTACAGGCCCAAACGGATTACATCAGTGCTGCCTACGATGCCAAAGTTGCTGAAACATCACTTAAACGAATCAGCGGAACGCTGATTAAGTGAGCTACTATTTTTCAAACTCCTTAATTTTTGGCTGTAGAGGTTTAAGCGTATTGTTGAGAAACAATAAACCTGCAATGGCAGAAATGGCAGAGGCAAGTATGATGGCTAATTTGGCTGCATCCAACAAACTTTGATCTTTAAAGGATAACGAAGCAATAAAAATAGACATGGTAAATCCTATACCGGCAGTCATTCCCGCGCCAAGGAGCATTTTAGCAGAAACATTACGTGGCATGGAGCACCATTTCTGCCTTACCGCAAACCATGATGCTAATGTGATGCCAAGAGGTTTTCCGATAAACAATCCTGCCATCACACCTAAACCAACTGATGAGAATAATCCTGTAATACTTTCTGCCGACAGAATAATGGCGGTGTTGGCAAGGGCAAAAAGTGGCAAGATAAAATAGTTGACAGGTGTCTGAAGTTTATGTTCATATACTTCTAATTTTTCTAACGGAATAGTGAACGCAATCAGCACACCGGCAATAGTAGCATGAACACCTGATTGTAAAATATAATACCAGGTAACTATTCCTGCTAAAATCCAAAGGTATATATTGAAGAAACCTTTTCTTGAAAGCATAAACAATATTGCTATGATAACAATTGCTGAAAAGAGATAGGTGATATGAAAATGTTCGGCATCGGTATAAAACAAGGCGATGATGATGATAGCTCCAAGATCATCAATAATAGCAAGAGCGGTAAGAAATATTTTAAGTCCGAAAGGAACTCTGTTGCCCAACAACGATAATACTCCAAGCGAAAATGCAATATCGGTGGCAGTAGGAATAGCCCAACCATTCAGCAGGTGAGGGTCTTTGAAGTTTAAACTTGCATAGATAATTCCCGGCACTATCATTCCGCCAAGCGCAGCCATAACGGGCAACATGGCTTTGCGTTTTCCTGCAAGTTCACCGGAAATAAATTCTCGCTTTATTTCAAGGCCAACCAATAAAAAGAAGATGACCATTAAGCCATCGTTGATAATATGCAGAACAGATATATCCCAATGTAAAAAGCTGATATGCTTTTCCCAAATGTGTGGATAGGGTTCGGTCATTTCCATGTTGCTGAACAATAGCGATAACATGGTTGCCAGTATAAGCAGTAATCCCGATAATTTGCCTTGTTCAGCCAAAACCTTAACTGGATGCAGGATTTTTTTCTTCGTCACATCTGCAAAAATAAGTTTTCATTTTTTCTTAGTAATCAAATGGAAATATCTGATTTAAACAGGGATACTTTTTTACCTTTATTTAATCTAATTTTACCCGACAAATGAGGTCGAAATTTACTGTCATTTTTTGTTTGTTATGTTGGGGTTTCCGGTTGGCTGATGCAGGAACTGTTAAGTATTTCGATTTTAACAACAGATGCAAGGATGCATATAATCATATTTATGCACTCAAATTTCAGTCGGCTACTGAGTTGCTGAATACAGAAAAAAAACAACACCCTGATAACCTCATACCGGAATATCTGAATCATTACATACTCTTTCTGAGAACCTTCATTGGTGAAGAGCAACAGGATTTTTCAGCTTTAAAAAACAGCAGTGACAGACTTAATAAATTATTTGGAGAGGCTGCAGAAGGCTCACCTTACAAAAACTATTTATTGGCAGAGATCAATCTGATGACTGCATTCAATAAAATTAAATTTAAAGAATTTGTAGGAGGGGCACTGGAAGTAAGGCGTGCTTTTAAATTGTTGGAGCAGAACAACAGAAAATACCCTGGATTTTTGCTCAATTATAAATGTCTGGGATTGCTGCATGCGTTTATTGGTGCTGTTCCTGAAAACTATCAGTGGCTTGTAACTATTGCAGGAATGAATGGTGATATTCAATCTGGAATCAATGAGTTAAGGCGTATTTATGAAAGTTCAGATTCAAACGAATCTGAGTTTAGTTTTATGCATCGTGAAACAGGCTTTATTTATCTTTTCACCAAACAGCAATTGCAACCTGATATTAACAGCACTCTTAGTCTTCTGAGGGAAATGAATGTTACCGACAATCCATTGGAGATTTTCTTTGCCTGTAATCTGTATTACAGTGCAGGAAAGAGTGAAAAGGTACTCGATATGCTCAATAAATTTAATTATCCTGAAGATTCATATCCAATACATTATTTAAGTTATATTAAAGGATTGGCTGAATTGGGAGAGCTAAATGCAGAGTCATTCTCAAATTTCAATAATTATGTTAAATTGTATAAAGGAAATAGCTTTATAAAGGCTGCATATCAGAAATTGGCATGGACAGAATTTTTGAATTCTGATACTGTCGGCTATAGAAAATGGATGTCGTTATTACTCACAAAAGGAAACACCTTTACTGATGAAGATAATCAGGCTGAGAAAGAAGCCCGAAATAAAATGATTCCTAATATATATCTGCTAAAAGCAAGGATTCTGTTTGACGGAGGTAATTATAAGGAAGCATTGCATTTGCTGGCAACACCTGATGAAGGTGATATACCCAGCGTAGAAAACAAGTTGGAATATATATATCGTTTAGCAAGAGTATTTGATAAACTGAATATTACTGAACAGGCGAAAACCAATTACGAAAAAACGATTCGCATTGGGTCAGCAATGAAAGAGTATTATGCAGCGGCAGCGGCAGTTTTTTTGGCACAGATATATGAGAAAGAGAAGAACTTTACGGAAGCTGAAAAATATTACCGGCAGGCACTCAGCATGAAAAATCACGATTACCAAAACAGCCTCGACCAGAAGGCTAAGGCAGGATTGAACCGAATCAGGCGATAAGTTCCGGATTATTCAGTTTCCTATTTAACATAATATTAATTATAAGTTTGATGTGGCGGTGAATGCAGATAATCAGGCGTATATATGAATGACAACCAATCCAACTAACCGTTATCCCTGAATCGAATCGGTATTCCCATTACTTTGAAATATCCTAACTTCAACCGGTAAAAAATGATTACAATGGCAACATATTGTGCATTTCTGCGCGGAGTAAATGTGAAAGGTACAAACATGAAAATGGCTGACGTTTGCCGTGTTTTCTCAAAATGCGGACTAAGTAATGTGACTTCAATCTTAGCATCCGGGAACATTGTTTTTTCGTCAACCAAGTCCAATGCCGCACTTAAGAAACTTCTTGAAAAAGCAATGTCGGAGCATTTTAATTATGAGGCTTTTTTGTTTCTGAAAGACAAAAACGAAGTCGAACAGATACTTTCCGAAAATCCTTTTAAGCCTCAACCCGACTTCCATATTTATGGATTTGTTGGTGTAAATGACATTGAGAAAGTCCTTATGCAGGAATTTCAAAAAGCAGAAAAATCACCCCATGAACAAGCTGAAATTGTTGCCGGAAATTTTTACTGGAAAATATCCAAAGGAAATACGTTAAACTCTGAGTTCGGGAAAATCTTAGGCAATAGGCAATTAAAAAATTCTTTCACCTCACGAAACATGAATACCTTTGAAAAGGTTTATCATAAAATGTAACTGAATGTACCGATAAAATGAAACTGTTTATTAAAAATATGGTTTGCAACCGTTGCATCATGGTAGTTCAGCATGAGCTTGAAAAACTCGGACTGAAACCACTGCATGTTGCGCTTGGCGAAGTAAGCTTTGAGAATGAACTTCCTGAATCAACAAAAAAGAAACTGCAAGAGGCTTTAACACCTCTGGGATTTGAACTGATTGACGACAAAAAAAGCAGAATCATTGAAAAGATAAAAACCATCATCATCCGTTTGATTCATCATCAGGACAGCAGACTTAATCAGAATCTGTCGGAAATACTGAGCAGCGAACTGCATCATGATTACAATTACCTTTCAAATTTATTTTCAGAAGTTGAAGGTATCACCATTGAAAAATATTTCATCGCCCAAAAAATTGAACGTGTGAAAGAGTTGTTGGTTTATGATGAACTTACCTTAAGTGAAATTGCTCTTCAGCTTAACTATTCAAGTGTTGCATATCTCAGCAGCCAGTTCAAAAAGGTAACAGGACTGACGCCAAGTCATTTCAAACTTATTAAAGAAGAAAAAAGAAAACCTTTGGATGAAGTCCTTTAACTGATAAATTCAGTGTTATTTCAAGATATTCTCAAGCACTTCAGCTTTGCCGTCTATTTTTTCGGTGATAGATAAGCCAAGCATCTTTGCGATCAGCGGATACACATTTACATTTTCAAAATTACCAATCGTCTGATGTTCTTTGAATGCAGGTCCCCATGTATAAAATACTGCCTGCATTTCTTTATAATCGTTGTCAAAACCATGCTGACCGGCTGCCAATTTTCTTCCTTTAAAACTAAATCCTTTTGACAACGCTGCCGGTGTCATAAATATATCTCCAATTCTGTTGTAACGGTCATCTCTGGCACTGTAATGCCATCGAGTCGGAATATCATCAGCAAGAAACACCTGATATCCATACTTCTCTGATCTCGATTTTAATTTCTTATACAGTGGTTTGATATATTTTTTATCTCTTGCATATAAATGCACAGTGGTACTTCCATACGTCATTTTAAATTCTGACGAGTCAATTTTTACGGGTAGTGTGATAGGATTTTCTGTATCCATAGTCACCATACCATGATCAGAAAGAAAAATAAAATTCACAGGCAAACCTGTTTCATTGCATGCATGATATAATTTTCTGATTGCACTGTCAACAAATTGTACTGCCTGCTCAGTTTGAACAGACTCCGGTCCGAATTTATGCGCTGCATGATCCACTTCGGGCAGATAAAATTTGATGAGGTGCGGCCTGATGCTGTCGGGGAGCAGCAGCCAGTTTTTTACTGTTTCAACTCTTCTGTCAATAGGGATTGCTTCGTTGTAATGAAAATAATAAGTTGGTAAAAAACCTTTGATATTGCTTTCAGACCCTACCCAGTAAAATGATGCACTCAGCATTTTTTGTTGCTCTGCCAAAACCCAAATGGGTGTTCCGCCATACCATGACGAATCTTTCACAGCCTTTTTGTTCCGAATAGCATATACCTGATTTTTTTCTTTATCATAAAAAGTGTTGTCCACAATTCCGTGATGTGAAGGATATAATCCGGTAGCTATGGAATAATGATTGGGAAATGTAAGTGTAGGAAAAGTTGGTTTCATAGATTCTGCCCTAACCCCTCCCCTGCTTATCTCATTCAGAAAAGCTGCATGATATTTATCTGCAAAATCATATCGGAAGCCATCTGCCGAAATCAATATGACATATGGTTTGTTATACTGAGAAGTATCGTTCACACGGTCAGGTACGACATATTGTAAGGTGTCCTGTGCCTTTGCGCTGATGAGTATGAGCACTCCAAAGCTCAACAATGCGAGTTTCTTTAAACTGAATGGTAGCAAGTGATGTGTTTTTGTTATGAAAGAGTCAAAAGTATGGATTTCTAAGTGTAGTTAATCTGAAAGTTATTCAGCATATTGAACAGGATGATGACCATCAATCAAGTTTTTTTGTTCAATAAATACAACACAGATAAATATCATAAATCAAATATGAAATTACATAACATCAAAACGGGCAGTTATAACGACCTTTGCAGAGTGAATTTAAGATTATGGCAACAACTGATAACGAAGTAATTTATCTGCCGCTCGAAAATGTGGACAGTGAGCATTGCGCCATGATAGTGGATAATGGCCTTGCAAAAGTGAAAGGTGTGGCTCACCACAAAGTAGAACTGAATAACAATCGTGCTACGATTTCGGTGAATACCAAAGAAGCCGTAGCTGATGCTGTAAATGCAATAAAAGATTTGGGATATGGTGTTACCACTGTAAAAAAGTCTTTTCCTGTGCTGAACATGACCTGTGCATCCTGTGCCATCAGTGCGGAAAGTATAGTAAAATCATCAGAAGGTGTCATCAGTGCTTCAGTGAATTATGCCAATGCCATGCTCACTGTGGAGTATCTGCCCAATATGACCAACCCCAAAAAACTGCAACTCGCTGTTCAGTCCATCGGTTACGATTTGCTTTTGGAAGACGAAAACACTCAGCAGGATTCTCTTGAAGCTATTCACGAAAAAAAGTTCAGTAAGTTAAAAACAAAAACCATTTGGTCCATCATTCTTGCCGTTCCGGTGATGATTATAGGAATGTTTTTTATGGATATGCCTTATGCAAATATCATCATGTGGCTGCTGTCAACTCCTGTAGTATTATGGTTTGGAAAAGATTTTTTTGTCAATGCCTGGAAACAAACCAAACACCGTTCAGCCAATATGGATACACTGGTTGCGCTGAGTACCGGCATTGCCTATCTGTTCAGTGTGTTCAACATGTTGTTTCCTGAATTCTGGCTGAGTCGCGGAATGGAAGTGCATGTTTATTTTGAAGCGGCAGCGGTAATTATAGCATTCATTCTTCTCGGCAAAATGCTTGAAGAAAAAGCCAAAGGAAATACTTCAGCAGCCATAAAAAAATTAATCGGAATGCAACCTAAAACCGTAACTGTTATTCTGCAGGATGGATCCGAAAAACAAATTTCTGTTGAACAGGTTGCAGCGAACGATACGTTGCTGGTAAAACCGGGAGAGCGCATTGCAGTTGACGGTATTGTGGTTTCAGGCAGTTCTTATGTTGATGAGAGTATGCTCACAGGTGAATCAGTTCCTGTTCTTAAAAACCAGGACGAGAAAGTTTTTGCAGGTACCATCAATCAAAAAGGAAGTTTCCGTTTTAAAGCATTGAAGGTGGGCAAAGACACTTTTCTGGCTCATATTATAAAAATGGTGCAGGATGCTCAGGGCAGCAAAGCTCCCGTTCAGAAATTAGTTGACCGTATTGCTGCTGTGTTTGTACCTGTGGTCATTGGTGTTGCTGTGCTTACATTTATATTGTGGATGATACTTGGCGGTGACAATAATTTAGTACATGGTTTGTTGGCCGCTGTATCGGTTCTTGTTATTGCATGTCCGTGTGCATTGGGTTTGGCCACTCCTACTGCCATTATGGTTGGCGTGGGCAAAGGTGCTGAACAGGGTATTCTGATAAAAGATGCTGAAAGCCTTGAAATAGCAAAAAAAACTGATGTGGTAGTGTTGGATAAAACAGGAACTATCACCGAGGGAAAACCGCAGGTTACAGGAATCAGCTGGCTGAATGGTGATGACACTGCCAAAGAAATTCTTGTAAGCATAGAAAAACAATCCGAACATCCGTTGGCTGATGCTGTGGTTGCATATTTTGAAAATGTAAAACCTGTTCAGCTTTCTTCTTTTGAAAGTATTACAGGCAAAGGAGTAAAAGCAGCTTATAACGGACAAACTTATTTTGCAGGCAACAACGCTCTGTTAGCTGAAAACGGAATAATGGGCTGCAGCGAATTGCAGCAGTTGGCTGATGAATGGAGCAGCAAATCACAAACTGTTATTTGGTTTGCCGACAGCAGAAAAACGCTTGCAGCAATAGCCATTGCCGATAAAATAAAAGATACTTCCGTTGAAGCAATAAAGCAACTGAAAGAAATGGGCATTGAAGTGTATATGCTCACCGGAGATAATGAGTCAACAGCAAAAACAATAGCTGCACAGGCAGGTATTGAACATTTTAAAGCAGAAATGTTGCCTCATCAAAAAGCTGATTTCATAAAAGCATTGCAACATCAGGGAAAAACAGTAGCCATGGTTGGCGATGGCATCAACGACAGTACGGCTCTTGCTACTGCCGATGTAAGTATAGCTATAGGAAAAGGAAGCGACATTGCAATGGATGTTGCCCGAATGACCATCATCTCATCTGACCTGAATAAAATTCCAAAAGCAATCCGTTTGTCCAAACAAACTGTGCAAACAATAAAACAGAATCTTTTCTGGGCATTTATCTATAACATCATCGGCATTCCCATAGCAGCGGGTATCCTCTACCCTATCAATGGATTTCTGCTAAACCCAATGATAGCTGGTGCTGCAATGGCATTCAGCAGCGTGAGTGTGGTGAGCAACAGTTTACGTTTGAAAATGAAACAGTAAAACTTACAAAACATTTCATAAATATTATAACTAAAAAAGTACATGCAGTATTAACTTTGCAAAAGATAAAACACAAAATATATGGAGACTAACAAATTGAAATTTAAGACAAATATCAACTGTGGCGGATGCATTGAAAAAGTCACTCCATTTCTGAATGAAGTAGTGGGTGAAGGACACTGGACTGTTGATACTTCCACAAAAGATAAAATGCTGACGGTAGATGATGGAATCACATCCGCAGATGCAGTGATGGCAAGTGTTCAGAAAGCCGGTTATAAAATTGAAGGAGTAAACAATTAAATACATATCAAAATGAAAAAGACATTATTAATTTCAGCAATTGTGTTACTGGGTTCAGTAGCATTTGCGCAAAACACCGATGTGCTGGTAAAAAACTACATCAGCGTAAAAAATGCACTTGTTTTGAGTGATGACAAAGCAGTTGCTCAGGCTGCAACAGTATTGCAAAAAAGCATTGCTGATGACAAGGAACTTGCTAAGAATACAGCATTGACAAAAGCAGTGAACAAAATGACCGATGCTAAAAATCTTGAAAAGCAAAGAGCTTCTTTTTATGAAGTATCTACACTTATTTGGAAGCTGGTGAAGGAAGCAGATAAAGTAAACCAGCCTGTGTATTATCAGTATTGTCCAATGGCCGATGGCTACTGGATTAGTACAGAAAAAAATATTGAAAATCCATACTATGGTGCATCCATGTTAAAATGCGGACGTGTAGTTGAAACGAAAGAATAGTTATACACTGAATGATTGTGAAGGCTGCCTTAGTGCAGCCTTTTTTGTACATATAAATTGAAACTGTAATTTGTTACGTTAGGCTTTAAACTGTTTATATTTTTCTCAAATTGTAGAATTTTATTTACCTAGTCTACAAAATCTTTATATTACTTTTAGCATCACTTAATCAATTACTTGGACTGAGAGAAATTAGATTTAAAATAAATTTTAATCAGTTTAATTATTCACACTTAACTAAACTACAAATGAAAAAGTTCTTTAAAATTATCCTGTGGATTATCGGGATTGTGATTATTGTAATTGCATCGGCAATAACCTACGTAAAAGTAGCACTGCCGGATGTGGGTGCCGCACCGGATATGAAAATTGAGCGCACTCCTGAACGTATTGCAAGAGGTGAATATCTTGCCAATCATGTTACACTGTGTATTGACTGCCACTCAACCCGCGATTGGAGCAGATTTTCAGGGCCACCACTTGAAGGCACTTTAGGAAAAGGCGGTGAGACATTCGATCAGAAATTAGGATTCCCGGGAGCCTATTATTCTGCAAATATTACACCTGAAGGAATAAGTAATTACACAGATGGAGAATTGTTCCGGCTTATCACTACAGGAGTCAAAAAAGATGGCAGTGCAATATTTCCTATAATGCCCTATCCGTATTACGGACGAATGGATAGTGAGGACATAAAATCTATCATTGCATATATACGCACGTTAAAACCAATCATAAATGAAGTACCTAAGTCTGAATCAGATTTCCCAATGAATATTATCATTAACACCATACCTTCAAAAGCACAACCTGTATCACTTCCGCCAAAATCAGATGTGATAAATTATGGCAAGTATATGGCCAATGCAGCTGCATGTATTGAATGTCATACCAAGTTTGATAAAGGAAAATTGATTGAAGGAATGGAATATGCAGGAGGAAGAGAATTTCAGTTTCCTGATGGAACTATATTACGTTCAACAAATCTTACTCCGGATAAAGAAACCGGCATAGGCGCATGGACAGAACAGTCATTCCTGGATATTTTTCACTCACGTTCTGACTCAGCTACATTAAATACAAAGGTTAAACCAGGGGAGTTTAATTCCATCATGCCCTGGACCATGTACGGCAAAATGAATGATGAGGATTTGAAAGCCATCTTTGCTTTCCTTAAAACTCAAAAACCTGTGAGCAATAAAGTTGAAATTTATACTCCTGCTCCTAAGTAATTAACACTTTGTTTAAGTCTTCAGGATAATGTTTGCTATTTGAAGTGGCACTTATATTTTTATTGAAAAAATTTTAAGATCAAATACAATTCATGTATTTCTATTGGCGTTATTTACCAACAATAAATGATAAATAATTCTAAGAAAAATGAAATCCAGGTATTTGATTTTAATGGCTCTTGTTGCAAGTGTATCTGCATGTAAGAAAGACAAAGGCGAAAAAGAGCCGCAGTTGATTTTTAAAGTTAAACTCGACCCGCAACAACCAAGGCTCGATGTAATGGGAAATCCATCAGTAATGCCAGCAGGACATGCAGCTCAAAATCCGGAATTTAATTTCGTTGCACTGCATTCAATAGAGTTGGTGCCAAATAAGTTTACACAATTCGAACAGGGAGATTTGGTTTACTCTGCCAGACATATCATGCAAAACGGTGTTCATGCTGTAGTTTTTGACGAACTCAAACAACTGAAAAACGGTGATGTGGTTTTCACAATTCCCCTCAGCAAGGTCACTCCGGGCTCTTATGAATACATCCGTTCGTCAGTAGCTTATCAAAACTACAATTTCAATTTCAGTGCTAACGGATATGACTTAACAGGGACAGTTGGTTGTTTTGTTGGACACAATACCTACATATCTTCTTATACCATTAAAGATAAAACTGTAACCGTAAACGGAGTAAAAGCACAAGGCTACTACGGAATAGAAATACCTCCTATCCCACCCTATTATCCGGGAGAAGTTATAGAAGGACAGACACCTGGCACAACAGTTATCAACCCCATCAGCACAACTTCACCATTACCTGAAGGTAGCTGCACTGTTACAGGAACATTTCCTGAAAAATTTATTGTTACCGGTAATGAAACAAAGGACATTGTTATCACACTCTCCTTCAGCACCAATAACAGTTTTGAATGGACTGACACCAATGGCAATGGAAAACTTGAGCCTTTGGATGGAGAGCAGGTTGTGGATATGGGCTTGCGTGGACTGATTCCTATTGTGGAAAGATAATTCTCATTCCGACAATAAAAAATAAAGCCTGCAAAATGTTATCAGTCGTTACGACCTGAAGTTTACATATTGCAAAGGCAACTCAACAGGTTTTGTTTTGATAACTGCAATTACCTCCTGCAGGTCATCAATCTTTTTTCCGGTAACACGCACCTGTTCGTCCATGATAGATGCCTGCACCTTCATTCCTGTTTCCTTGATGTATTTAACAATTGTCTTGGCAGTTTCTTTGTCAATACCTTTCTTCACTTTCACATCCTTGCGCACCATGTTGCCTGATGCATAATGATCTTTTCCGAAATCAAAACACTTGGGGTCAACACCCTGCTTCATCGAGCGGCTGATGATGATATCACGGATGGCATTCATGCGCATTTCGTTTTCAGTAGTAATTTTCAGGGTCATCTCTTTTTTATCTAATTCCATCTCTGTTTTTGAACCATGAAAATCATAGCGGTTCACAATCTCTTTCCTGGCTACATTGATGGCATTATCCAGTTTCTGGATGTCAATTTCATTCACAATATCAAATGAAGGCATAGCTGTTTTATTTTTTAGTGAAGATAGTAATAAAATTGAAATATTTTATCTGTATCATATAGTAATCCGCAAAATTATTCCTTAACTTTGAATTTTAATATGTCATGAAATTACCTTTTCAGTTTTATAAGAATATGTCCTGCATGTTTTTTAAGAAAATATCTCTTATTGCATTTTTCATTATTTGCAATGTTTCAGCTATTCATGCACAACTTTATCAGAAATACACATCGCCTAAGGTTCACGTCAACAGTAAGGAACTCAAAAATCCCTGGGCAGGCGGACTTAATGCTCCGTTTTACAGTACCATTGATTTAAACGGTGATGGAATAAAAGATTTATTTGTTTTCGACAAGCAAAATGGTGCCACCTATCCAGGTTCATATAAAATCAGAACTTTTATAAATAATGGTACTCCGGGCATGACAGATTATGTTTATGCACCCATATACGAACGTGTATTCCCTCAGGATTTACATGATTGGGTATTGCTTGTTGATTATGATTGTGACGGACATGAGGACTTGTTTACCTATTCCTATTCAGGTGGAATGGCAGTATATCATAACGATTACACCCCGGGAAATGGCGTAAGTTTTAGTTTGACATATCCGCTGGTTTACAGTACTTTTATTGGAAGTGTTTATGCTAATTTATATGTGAGTAATGTAAACCTTCCTGCATTGATTGATGTAAATGGAGATGGCGATTTAGATGTGCTTACATTCACATTGCTTGGTGGAACGCTGGAATATCATGAAAACATGGCAAAGGAATTATACAATCGCTGCGATACGCTTGTTTATCATCAGAAAAGACAATGTTATGCTCAGGTTGGATTTAATGCCAATTATAACTCTGCTATTCTCGACTATGCCAATTGTTTTTATTTTACTCCCAACAGTCCCGATACTGCTGGAGCAGGCATAAGGCATAACGGTTCCAGTTTGTTGGCATTTGATCAGAACGGTGATGGAGATAAGGATTTGATAAATGGCGATATATTGGGAAACAACTTGCTCTATCTCGAAAACAGCGGAATACCTGGAGTTACCGACAGCATGATTTCACAGGACAGCCTTTTTCCATTTTATGATATACCTGTAAATTATCAAACCTTCCCCGCTCCTTTTTATTTTGATGCAGATAATGATGGTGCAAAGGACCTGATAGTTTCCGGTAGCACAGAAATGTTTGCAGAAGATTATCACAATTCACTTTTTTATAAAAATATCGGCAGCAATACGAATAATATTTTTCAATTTAACAAAGAACGTTTTCTCACTGACGAAATGATTGATGTGGGTTCAGGTGCCAACATTCGGTTTTTTGATGTGGACAATGACGGCAAACAGGATTTGCTTATCGGAAATTATGGATATTTTACCAATGATTCACTTGGTGGGCATTATGAATCTGCAATCTCTTATTATCATAACATCACATCAGGACCACTTCCTGAATTTGAACTTATAACTACTGATTTCAATAATCTTCGCAGCCTTGGTAAAACAGGTCTTAATGCAACCTTTGGTGATTTAAACGGTGATGGCTTTCCTGACATGATATTGGGTGATGGATTAGGTTTTATACACTACTTTGTAAATAACGGCACTGTACCTGCAACTTTTACTGTTGCACCTAATGGAATGAATTTTCAAAACATAGATGTTGGAAATAACAGTGCTCCTTACCTTGCCGATGTAAACAATGACGGATTGCTTGATCTGGTAATCGGTGAACGCCTCGGATTTTTATATTACTACCGCAATACCGGCACTGTTACCAATCCTGTTTTCACTTACATCACCAATAAATTCGGAAATGTGAATGTTACAGACACTGTTTATTCTTACAACGGATACAGTTATCCGCTTTTTTACAGAGAGAACGGAGTGTCCAAGCTTTTAGTTTCGAGCGAAAAAGGATATATTTTCAAATATGATAACATTGACAATAACCTTGGAGGAACCTTTAACCTTGTTTCAAATAATGCATTCGGAATATTCGAACCATACCGTGCCACTTTCGATGTTGCCGATTTGAATGGTGACGGTTCACCCGAAATAGTTACAGGATGTTATGCAGGTGGTGCAAGCATTTACTCTCTTAACCTGCCAACTGCTACTAATGAAATTTCTGTTCCTGATCAACAGGTTACTGTTTATCCGAACCCTGCACATTCACAGATTACATTCGAATTGAAGAAAGATAAACAGCATGCAGGCATTTTCCGTTTGTACGATATGACAGGTAAAATCGTAAAGCAGGGAAAATATCATTCTTATTTGAATACAATTTCAATGAGCACTCTTCCAAAAGGCGTTTACACACTTCAGATTATTGAAAACAATTTCACCTACTCACTCCGTGTTGTCAAACTTTAGAATAACAATTTTTGCAGTTGCATTTTTGTTGTATACATATTCAAATGTAAACGCACAGTATTCACGATTTACTACACCACAGGTTTATGTAAACAATCAGCCATTGCCAAATCCATGGGCCGGTGGATTAAACTCTGCATCCTATCAGCCTATTGATCTCAACAATGATGGAATGAAAGATTTGTTTGTGCTTGAAAAACAATCTGAGTCCACCTATCCCGGTGTGTATAAAATCCGAACATTCATCAACACAGGAAGTGTGGGCGTTGCCTCTTATACTTATGATCCAAACTATGAACAATATTTTCCTCAGGATATGGTAAGCTTTTGCATGCTCATAGATTACGATGGCGATGGACGAGAAGATATTTTTACCTACAACAGAAATGTATCAGGCATTGATGTGTACAGAAATGATTTTAATATCATGGGTGTTTTGCATTTTACTTTGGAATATTCCGGACTGAACACCTGTTACATCAATCAATCAGGACCATGTGTTGCAGGTTCACTCTATGTATTGCCCGTTAATCAACCTGCACTTTATGATATCAATGGTGATGGCGATTTGGACGTACTTACTTTTCAGATAACAGCAAATTTTATTGAATATCACGAGAACATGGCTAAAGAATGGTATAACAGAACCGACACCATTGTTCTTGAACAAAAGAAAAGAGAATGGGGACATATCTCGCTCAGTGGCATGTCGAATGTTGCTAATCTTGGATTGCCAAGGGTTAATTTCAACAATGATGCAGAGGAAACATTTTCTACCAGACATGCCGGAAGCTGTATGGTAGCTTTCGACAGTGATGGTGATGGCATGGCAGATATTCTTAATGGTGATTTGCTCGGTAACAACTTGCTCTTTTTGCATAACGGAGGCACACAGCCCGGAGTGAATGACAGTATTGACTGGCAGGATATCAATTACCCTACCAATGGTGGCTCGGTGAATTATGTAACTTTTATCAATGCCAATTTTCTGGATGCCGACAATGACGGTAAAACGGATATGCTTATCTCTTCCTGCACCGAATCGCAAGCTGAAAATTATAACAACAATTTGCTTTATCTAAATACAGGTACCAATCAGCAACCTGATTTTCAGTTTTTCAAATCACGGTTTCTTACCGATGGAATGATTGATGTAGGCACAGCATCCATGCCTGTATTTTTTGATATTGATGGCGATGGCAAGCAGGATTTAATCATCGGCAACAAAGGTTACTACATCACTCAGGGTGGCCCAAGTCATTACGAGGGTGCATTAGCGTATTATAAAAACACAACATCAGGAGCATGTCCTGAATTTACTCAAATTACCAATGATTTTGCATCTATTCAGCAATATGGATTAACCAATGTATATCCTGCCTTCGGTGATTTGGATGGTGACGGTGATGTTGATATGTTATTGGGAAATGAAAATGGTACGTTTCACTATTTTATAAATAATGCAGGGGTCGGCAATTTCCCTCAATATAGTCTTGCACCAAATGGTTTTAATTTTCAGAATCTGGATGTAGGCAGCAACAGCACACCTCAGTTGGTGGATGTTGATAATGACGGATTACTCGATATTGTTTCAGGGGAGCTTTTTGGTAAAATTTCTTACTTCCGCAATACCGGTACCGTTACTTCACCTTCATTCACATTGCAAAGCAATAACTGGGGCGGAGTAAATGTCACCAACAGTGCAAATACATTTTATGGTTACAGTGTTCCGCATCTTTTTATAGATAATGGACAATGGAAAATGGTTGTGGGCTCCGAAAGCGGCCGTTTGTTTTTGTATGATAATATTTCAGGAAATTTAAACGGAACTTTTAATCTCGCTTCAAACACAGCGTATGGAGTAAACGAGCCTCCGCGAGCTGCTCCTGCCATGGCTGACCTCAATGGTGATGGAGCTGCTGAAATTATTGTGGGAGTTCAGGCAGGAGGATTATCATTTTACAGCAGCGCATTGGCGGGTTGTCCTTTGTCTGTAACAGATTATACTCCGCAGGTTACCATTAGCGTAAGCCCAAATCCTGTGAGCGATGAAGCAGGTGTGCAGCTGATTAATTATACATCAGGAAAAGTTTCGGCAGTATTATTAGACATTACAGGCCGCAGGATTTTCCAAAAAAATATTTCGAATAATCATTTCAGTTTTTCTGCTTCAGCACTAAACAATGGCATGTATTTACTTGTCATAAATACTGAAACCCATAGTTTCACAAAGAAAATTATAGTTCAGCATGGATATTAAAGAATTGAAACATCTGATACCTGCAATGCTCCTGTGTTTGTCATTAACTTCCTGCACCTGGGATAAAATGGACGATGCTTCGGAAGATGATCCCTGTCTGAAATATCCGCCTGCAGTGGAAGCCATCATCACTACTAAGTGTGCTACAGCAGGCTGTCATAACAGCATATCAAATTCGGCTGCCAGTGGTCTTGATCTCACAAATTGGAGTACCATGCTAAAAGGCAATGATGCAGGTGCTGTTGTAATCCCAGGAAATGCTGATTACAGTACTTTGTTTTCGTTTAGTAATATTTATTCCGATTTGGGATTTACAGGAAATGACCCTAAAATGCCATATGAACGCACTGCTCTTACACATGATGAAGTGCAGACACTGAAAGACTGGATAATGGGTGGTGCCAAAAATGCCTGTGGTGAAGACATGTTTCCGCAAGACGACAACAGAAAAAAAATATATGTAAGCAATCAGGCCTGCGACCAGGTAGTTGTACTCGATCAGGAAACAAGGCTAATCATGAAATGGTTTGATGTAGGTGACGTAAGCGGAATTACAGAAGCTCCGCACATGATTAAAATTACTCCCGACAAAAAATATTTTTTAATTGCATTCTTCAGCTCAGGAGTCATTCAACGCTATAGGACTTCTGATGATAGTTTTGTTGATCAGGTGGATTGCAGCAATGGGATAAGTGGGCAATGGGGTACTCTTACCATTACTCCTGATGGCAAAAGAGCATACAGCGTTGACTGGAGTGCTGCGGGTCGTATAGCAGTTATTAATCTCGAGAATTTTCCAATGACTTCTTTTACATCGCTGCCTATTACTGCTCTTGCTTATCCGCATGGTATGACGTTCAACAGCACGGGTGATAAGCTTTATATTACCAATCAGAATGGAGGAACTTATTATATTGCAGATACCATTGGCAGTCCTGCTGATTTTCCTCAATGGATCAGCAATCTTCAGACATTATCATACGGTGGCGGACTCAATGGTCACGAAATTATTTTCTCACCTGACAATTCTAAATACTTTGTAAGCTGTGATGGAACCAATGAGGTACGTGTGTTTGATGCTGCAACAAATGCGCTTCTTAAAGTTATCCCTGTAGGAACATTACCTCAGGAGTTTTCGCTGTCGCATAAGTTTCCATATCTGTTTGTTACCTGCACCGAAGATATCATCAATGGAAAACGAGGTTCAGTTTCAATAATTGATTATAACAATCTTACTCTCATAAAAAAAATACATACAGGCACACAACCTCATGGCATTACTGTGGATGATGAAAAAGATGTGGTATATGTTGCCAACAGAAATGTTGATGCCAATGGTGAGGCACCACATCACAGCGGGGCCTGTGCAGGACGCAATGGCAATATGACCATCATTGATATGAATACACTTGAACTTGTTCCGGGATATAAATGTGAACTTGGCGTTGAGCCGTATTCCGTTGCTTTGAGAGATTAAATTATTGTACTGAAGATTTAATTCCGAGTGCGTTCAGCTGATGAAAATAATCGGGAAATGATTTTTTTACAGAGTCAGTTTCTTCAAGAAAAACTTCTCCTGTAATCAGACTCAAAGGAGCAAAGCTCATAATTACGCGGTGATCATTATAACTTTTCAGCACCCGGGTTGAAGGTTTGATAAGTGATTCTTCAAGAATCTTCAATTTAGAACCTCCGCAGAAATCCGTTTTAATATTCAACTTATATCCTTCGCGCTGAAATGCCGCTACTCTGTCACACTCTTTGATAAGCAGACCCTGCAATTCAAACAAATCAGCTTTACAGTTAAGTCCGCCACAGGTAGCTGCAAGGCTTAATGTCAGATCAGGACAATGCCTGAAATGTTGGGAATAATATTCCGGTTGAACAGGTTGCTTTTTGGAGATGATGATCTTATTATTTTCGAATATAGTTTCTACACCAAAAGGTTTGAAATATTCAATGACAATTTTGTCGCCCTGAACACTTGCTGCATCCATGTTGTGAACCACAATTTCTGATTTCTGACTTAAAGCGGCTATTTCATAAAAATAAGATGCAGCACTCCAGTCGCCACCGGCAGTAATGGAAGAAGCAGCATAGGAAGTTTTAGGAATAAATATTTCCTCTGAACTGATTTTTACAGGAACATGAAAAGCATTCATTATAGATGCTGTCAGTTGCAGATAAGGGAATGATACTAAGTTATTACTCAGTTTAATGGAAACATCATATCCCAATAAAGGAGCAATCATCATCATAGCGCTTATATGTTGTGATGTGCGGCTGCCATCAGCATATAAAACATTCACCTGTTTTAATGAGGCAGGTTTAATGTGCACAGGCAAAAATCCTTCTTTATCAAGATAAGTGATATCAGCTCCAATCTGTCTGAGCAAATCCACTGAATCAGCAACAGGACGTTGCTTCAATCGCTCAGTGCCGGTAAGTATGGCTTCTCTTTGTCTGACCACACACCATGCCATCATAAAACGTGCTGTTGATCCTCCGTCTGTTGCATCAAGTGTAAGCTCATCAGAAGTTAAAAGCTGCTTCAATTGCAGCGTATCAGCAGCATCAGTGCCCTGAGTATCATCAGTTAAATTTGCAAGTGATCGGATGAATGAAATACGGCTGTCTTCACTCTTTGAAACCGGAACATTTACTTCTCCGCATGTGATTTTTGAATCTGGAAAAACTCTAACCGGCATTTGAAATTTCAGGGATTGTAAACTTGTTTATCGCATTTATCACTGATGATTCTTCCACAGAAATATCATAACTGCACTTTCCGATTTTTTCAGGCAAAGAAAATTTCAATTGTCCTGCAGAATTTTTCTTATCAGCCCACAAATATTTTCTTATGCTATCACAGGTAAAGGTAAATTCGAATGAGAAATATTTTCTGATGGTTTCCTCTATCTTCTTTGCTTCCGGTTCAGCCAACATTTTCTTGCTAACTGCCAAATGGCTCTCGCAAATCATTCCTGCAGCCACTGCAACTCCATGGCTTATTTCATTGTTGTTGGCTGCCATCATTGACTCCAGCGCATGACCAATGGTATGACCGAAATTCAGAATCTTACGTTCTGCCCTGTCATACTTATCCTTTTTCACTATTTCACTTTTTATTTCCACAGATGAGCGAATGGCATCTTCCGATGTAAAATGTCCATTCTCGGCTAACTGCATGAAATAATTTTTGTCATAAATAATTCCATGTTTGAGCATTTCGGCAAAACCATTTTTCAGTTCATTTTCAGAGAGTGTTTTCAGAAATGCTGTGTCCACATACGTGCATACAGGGAAAGAAAATGTGCCAGCCTGATTTTTATAAGAGAGAACATTCACTGCATTCTTCCCTCCTATTGCAGCATCTGTCATTGCAAGTAATGTTGTCGGGATATGAATGTAGGGCATTCCTCTTTTGAACAAAGTTGCAATAAATGCTCCTATATCGGTTATCATTCCTCCACCAAGGTTGATGAGCAACGATTGTCTGGTTGCACCATGCTCTATTAATTTCTGCCAGATGGTTTGTGCCTGATCTGTTGTCTTATTTTTCTCACCTGCAGCAATTGCCAAAACTGTTGCAGTTGATGTTTCTTTAAATAATTCTTTCAGATATGGAAGGCAAAATTTTTCTGTATTGGTATCGCACAAAACAAATATTTTGTCATAAGCAGCACTCTTACTCAGAATATCGGCCATATGCTGCCGCCCATCTGACTTAAACCATACAGGAGAAATTTCAGACGTCTCCATCGTTATTTTGTTTTAGATGGTTTTACCTCCTGCTTATTCATCTGACTTTCCTGCTGCAGAATTGATTCTTTATGTATTAATCCAAACAAAGTAATCACAAACTCACTGCTGAGTTTATTCTCGCGACCTTTGGCAGAACGTGTATTCAGAATTTCGCGAAAACGTTCCGGCTGAAGTATGGCAATGTTGTTTTCGTTTTTGTAAGCACCGATATTTCTGGCAATCTCCATTCTTTTGGCAATAACTTCAATTAAACTTTCATCGAGCTCATCAATCCGGTCGCGGAGGTCCTGCAGTTTGCTTAATGCAACAGGGTCTTCAGGAGCTGCCTGCCGAACAATTAACTGCTTCATCAACTGCGTAAATTGGTGAACCGTTAGTTGTTGTTGTGCATCACTCAGTGCTTTGGCCGGATTGTGATGCACTTCTACCATCAGTCCGTCATACAGCAGGTCGAGAGCAGTCTGACTGACTTTCTCAATTTCTGTGTTGCCGCAAATATGACTTGGGTCGCATATCATTGGTAACTCAGGCATTCTTGTCCGCAATTCAATTGCCAGTTCCCAGTAAGGTTTGTTTCTGTAGGTATTGTTTTCAAAACTTGAAAAGCCTCTGTGAATGGCTGCAACATCCTTCACACCTGACTTCAATATACGCTCAACTGCACCCTGCCATAAACTTACATCAGGGTTAACAGGATTTTTTATAAATACCGGAATGTTAACGCCTTTAAGTGAATCAGCAATTTGTTGTACTAAAAAAGGATTTACTGTTGTACGTGCCCCAATCCAAAACATATCTATCCCTGCTTTCAAAGCTTCTTCCACATGTTCGGCACAGGCAACTTCGGTGATAACAGGCAACTGCGCTTTCTTTCCTGCGTTTACAATCCATTGCAATGCCTTCACACCAAAACCGCTGAATGATTCAGGGCGAGTGCGAGGTTTCCATGCTCCAGCCCGCATAATGTGTGCCCCTGCCATTTTCAGCTGTATGGCAAGATTCTCCAGTTCCTCTTCTCCTTCAGCACTGCAAGGACCGGCTATCAGCAATGGTCTTGCATCAAGCAATTGTCGGATATTTTCAATCATAACGTGCAAAGATACTCAACGTTTTTATGTTGCAATTTATAAAGATTGAAGCTCATCTTCAGAACGTTTTAACAAAGTATTTCTATGATAACTTTAGAACAGGATTTTTGTTACTTTTGTCGCCCTAAGTTTTTAAAATGCCCGGGTGGCGAAATTGGTAGACGCACCATCTTGAGGGGGTGGCGCCAATAGGTGTACGAGTTCGAATCTCGTCCCGGGCACAAAAACTTTGTTCATTGACAGTATTGCCCGGGTGGTGAAATTGGTAGACACGCAGGTCTCAGAAGCCTGTGGGGTAAAACCTGTAGGAGTTCGAGTCTCCTCTCGGGCACTCATAAAGCAAAACAGGCTGCCTCATTTTTAATCTGAGACAGCCTGTTTTCGTTTTTAACTTTTTGTATTTACCAGATTTCTACACGCTCTTCAGGAGGCAGATACATCATGTTATCCTTTGTAATATTAAATGCTTTATAAAACTCCGCCATATTGGGCAATGGTCCATTAGTTCTGAATTTTCCCGGACTATGTGGGTCAACTTTTAAGCGTTTTTTAAGTTCTTCGGGACGAATATTGTTACGCCATATCTGAGCATAATTGATAAAGAAGCGTTGCTCAGGAGTGAATCCATCTATCTTAATATTTTGTTGTTGCAATGCATTTAATTTTTGCAAGGCAGAATAAGCCATTATCAGTCCGCCCAAATCAGCAATGTTTTCTCCTAAGGTTAACTCACCATTTACATGAAAAGTGTCAATAGCAGCAAACTTATTGTACTGGTTCACCAGTTTTTCTGTATTTTGTTTGAATCGTGCTTTATCAGTTTCAGTCCACCAGTTTACTAAATTACCGTCAGCATCATACTGCGAGCCCTGATCGTCAAAACCATGTGTAAGTTCATGCCCAATAACTACTCCCATTCCACCATAATTAACAGCATCATCTGCATTTAGGTCGAAGAAAGGTGGTTGCATAATAGCAGCGGGGAAAACAATTTCATTCATTCCCGGATTGTAATATGCATTAACTGTTTGTGGTGACATTGCCCACTCTGTTCTGTCAACAGGTTTTCCCAACTTATTTAATTGGTAATTAAACCAAAAAGTAGAAGCCCTGTTCATATTTTCAAAGTAAGAATCTGCCTTAACCTCAAGTGCTGAAAAATCTTTCCATTTATCGGGATATGCCAGTTTCAGCATCACCTTATCTAATTTTGCTAATGCTGCTTGCTTGGTTTGCTCATCCATCCATTCACGAGATTTTATTCTGTCTTTATATGCAGCTATCAGAGTATTCACTAATTTAGTTACTCGTTCTTTTGCCTGGGGAGGAAAATATTTTTTCACGTACAACTGTCCAATCAGTTCACCCATACTTCCATTCATTGCACCTAATACTCTTTTCCAACGTGGCTTCATTTCTTTTGCACCGCTTAGCACCCCCTCATAAAATTCGAAATTGTTTTTCACAAACTCTGAACTTAGTGTTGATGCTCTTGAGTCAATCAAATGCCAAACTAAATAAGCCTGCAATTCTTTAATCGGAGTATTGCTGACAATTTCATGTAATACTTTAAAAAACTCCGGTTGGCCAACAATCACTTCTCTTTCCCTGATTTGAAATTTCTCAAAATACATTTTAAAAGGTAACTCAGGGATAAAACCGAAGAAGTCTTCAATTTTCATTTTATTATAATTCGCTTCCGGGTCACGTAACTCAACTCTGGATTTTGAACCCCTTGCCAATTCAGTTTCTATTTTCAAAATATAAGATATTTCTTCATCAGAAAATTCTGCATGAGCAAGTTGCATTTGATTGTGTATAAGTGCCCTATATTGCTCTCTTATATTTTGGCTTTCAGGATCATCTTTCAGATAATAATCTCTGTCAGGCAACCCCAAACCTCCCTGATAAAAAGTGATGATATTTTGCTTGCTGTTTTTATCATCTTGCCCTACATAAAAATTAAAAAAACAATCAATTCCCAAACGGTGAAAGTCTGCTATTGTATTCATTATCTCCTCTTTATTCTTGCAAGATAAAACCTGCTTCATCAATGGCACCAGAGGTTCTGCTCCCATCCGTTCAATCGCAACAGTATCCATTGCGGCATTGTAGAAATCTCTGATTTTTTGCTGCGCACTTCCATTCTCAACATCTTTTCGTTTAGATGTTTCTTCCACAATTGCTTTTACACGATGACGCGTTGAATCATCAAGTATATTAAAACTGCCCCAACGGGATTCTGTTTCAGGCAAAGGATTTCTCTTTAACCAGTTTCCATTTACATAATTATAAAAATCATCTCCGGGCTTAACAGATTTATTAAAATTTATTTCATCAATCGATTTTGACTTTTTTTCTGCTACTGCAGCTCGGTTTATATCGTCTTTGCTTTTAAAAGCCATAAGTGCAAATATTGATGCCGCACATCCGGTAAGTATTAATTTTCGTTTCATTATTTAAGAACATTTAACAGTTTATATCATTTCATTAATTCGGAGTAGTATTTAAAGAAATAAGGAATGGTTTCTATTCCTTTATAGAAATTAAAGAGTCCGTATTTTTCATTCGGAGAATGTAGATTATCACTGTCCAATCCGAAACCGAATAATACCGATTTCACTCCGAGTTCCCTTTCAAATAATGCAACAATAGGAATGCTTCCTCCGCTTCGTGTTGCAATGGGTTTTTTTCCAAAAGTTTTTTCCATTGCTTTGCTTGCTGCCTGAAAAGGTACTGAGTCTGTTGGAGTAATTACAGGCTCTCCTCCATGGTCAGCAGTAACTTTTACAGTTACATTGTCAGGAGCAATGCTTTTGAAATGTTTGGTAAACAATTCTGCAATTTTTTCTGAACTCTGATTGGGCACCAGGCGCATTGAAATTTTTGCATTGGCTTTGGAAGGTAATACTGTTTTTGCACCTTCTCCTGTATATCCTCCCCAAATTCCGTTTACTTCAAGTGTTGGCCGGATGCTGGTACGCTCAATGGTTGTATATCCTTTCTCTCCCCAAACTTCCTTTATACCTAAATCCTTTTTGTACTCATTCTCATCAAAAGGAATTTTTGCAAGGTCAGCACGGTCCTTATCACTCACTGTCATCACATCATCATAAAAACCTTTTACAGTAACGTGGTTATTCTCGTCATGCAGTGATGCAATCATTTTGCAAAGTATTGTAGCAGGATTGGCCACAGCACCTCCGTAAACTCCACTGTGCAAATCGCGGTTTGGTCCGGTAACTTCTACCTGGAGATATGCAAGACCACGCAAGCCAACATCAATGGATGGAATATCGTTTGCAATCATGGATGTATCAGAAATGAGAACCACATCAGATTTCAGTTTTTGCTTATTTGCTTTAATAAATATTCCAAGATTTGACGATCCAACTTCTTCTTCTCCTTCAATCATAAATTTGATGTTACAGGGAAGTGTACCTGTCTGCATCATGCTTTCAAAAGCTTTTACATGCATATACATCTGGCCTTTATCGTCACATGAGCCTCTTGCATAGATGGCTCCTTCAGGATGCAAATTGGTTTTTTTAATAATCGGCTCAAAAGGTGGCGACTCCCATAGTTCGAGTGGATCCGGTGGCTGCACATCATAATGGCCATACACCAATACGGTTGGAAGTTTAGGGTCAATAATTTTTTCTGCATACACAATAGGATGTCCTTTTGTTGGACAAATTTCTATATTGTCCGCTCCGGCTTTCTCCAGACTTGCTTTGATAAATTCAGCAGTGCGAATCATATCATCCTTGTGTTTTGAATCAGCACTAACCGAAGGAATACGAAGTATATTCAGCAATTCTTCCAGATATCGGTCTTTGTTTTGGTTTGAATAGTTTGTTGCTTTTTCCATTATATTTATTTTATTTTTTTAACTAATAAATCAGGCACTCATTACCACTGCTTCTTTGTGAATCTTTTTTACCAATCCTTGCAATACTTTTCCCGGTCCTGCCTCTACAAATTCGCCAGCACCATCTTTTACCATTTGTAAAACACTTTGAGTCCATCGTACAGGAGCAGTAAGTTGCAATATCAGATTTTCTTTAATCTCTTCAGGATTGCTGTGAGGCATAGCATCCACATTCTGATAAACAGGGCACAGAGGAGTGTTGAACTTTGTATTTTTTATAGCAGCCTCCAGACGATGACGTGCAGGCTCCATCAGTGGTGAATGAAACGCCCCTCCTACCGGAAGAAGTAAAGCACGTCTTGCACCCGCAGCTGTAAGTTTTTCGCAAGCAGTTTTTACTCCTTCAGTTGTTCCTGAAATAACCAACTGCCCGGGACAATTATAATTGGCACAAACCACCACATCATTTACCTCACTGCAAACTGATTCAACTACAGCATCATCCAATCCAAGAATGGCTGCCATAGTAGAAGATTGCTGCTCACATGCCTGTTGCATGGCCAATGCACGTTCCATCACTAATCTCAAACCATCTTCAAACGACAAAGTTTTGTTGGCAACGAGTGAGGAAAACTCTCCTAATGAATGACCGGCAACCATATCAGGTTTAAAGTTGTCGCCCAGCGAAGCTACTACTGCGCATGAATGAATAAATATGGCAGGCTGAGTAACCTTGGTTTGTTTCAGTTCTTCGTCAGTTCCCGAAAACATAATATCTGTAATTCTGAATCCTGCAATTTCATTCGCTTTATCGAAAATATTTTTTGCAGCTGCAGAGGTTTCATATAATTCCTTTCCCATGCCGCTGAACTGAGACCCCTGTCCCGGAAAAACGTATGCTCTTTTCATTTGTATTTAGCTTGTATGTTTTTTTATGATATTGGTTTCTGTATTAATTATAAGAATGCCAAAGCTATAAAAAAGATTTCAGCTTTACTTTTCGTCTCTGAAATATGGAATGAAGACTCCATTAAATTCAGATGTCGGTAATATAGGTTTGCCGGTTTCTTTATTCACGACAACAAGAGTAACCTGTGCTGTGTTCAGTAAAACTCCTTCATTGTTAAAAGTTTCATATTCAAAAACAATTCGTGCAGTTGGTTTTTTGCGTATGTAGGTTTTTATCGTCAACAAATCATCGTAATAGGCCGGCTTTTTATATTGGATGGTAAATTCCAATACAGGTAATATTATACCGCTATCTTCTAATTTCTTATACGACAATCCCAGTTCACGAAGCATTTCTACACGTGCAACTTCAAAATACACAGCATAATTGCCATAGTAAACATAACCCATTCTGTCTGTTTCGGCATAGCGAACTCTTACAGTAATACTTTTTTCAATCATATCTGAAATAAAACACAAAGAAACACTTTGTAGAATATTTATAAATAACAGGCTGATGAATTATACCCCGGCCAGGCATATCAATTCTTTTAGAAGAAGTCAAATATTTTTTCAAAAAAATATTTTTCGAAGAATGCATTTTCAAAAGATACTATTCTATACTTTTAGCTTTTGAATTTACCACCGGACCAGATGTTTACTTTTCTTAAGAGATATTTTATTCTTTTGTTTTTTGTTGTTGCTTGCAAAACATCGGTCATAGTTAATAAGGAAACCACTGTTTATCCTCTGAACAAACCCGGATATACAGCAGTTGATTCGTCCATACTGAAACTTTATGCTCCTTACAAAGTAAGAGTTGATTCGCTGATGAACCGTGTTTTGATAATCAGCGATATGGATATGGTAAAAAATACTCCTGAGGGATTGTTGGGAAATATTACTACTGATGCTACTCTCAAACAAATAAAAAGTATTTATTCAGGAAACAATCAACCAATTGATTTTTGTTTTATGAATAATGGCGGTCTGCGTGCTTCTCTGCCAAAAGGTGAAATTACAACAGGAAATATATATAGCCTAATGCCGTTTGACAACGAAGCTGTGGTACTTACACTTTCAGGTGAAACCACAGAAAAACTCTTAAACTTCATTGCACATAAGGGAGGAATGCCTGTTTCAGGTATTAGAATGAAAACCAATGACAGCATTGCATCTGATGTTTATATAAACGATGTTGCATTCAACAAATCAAGAAACTATGGTGTGGTAACTTCTGACTATTTGGCGAATGGAGGAGATAATCTTTATTTTTTGAGTGAAAATCTGGGAGTCATAAATACAGGATTAAAAATCAGAGATCTGATCATTAAAGAATTTGAAGAAAGAAATAAAAGAGGTGAAACACTAAATGCCAAAATTGAAGGGAGGATAATACATGTCGAATAGAAGAGATTTTTTAAAAACTTTTGCAGTGGGTGCTGCAGGTATCAGTCTTACCGGAATACCTCATATTGCCCTTGCAAAACGTCAAATTACCAAAATCACTGTTCTGCATACCAATGATGTTCATAGTCACATTGATCCTTTCGCTGCCAATGACCCTAAATATCCGGGGTTAGGTGGAGTCGCTCAACGTGCTGCTATAATTAATGACATTCGCAACCGCGAACCCAATGTGCTCCTGTTTGATGCAGGGGATATTTTTCAGGGCACACCCTACTTTAATTTTTATGGTGGCGAAATAGAATTAAAGCTCATGTCTCAGATGGGATATGATGCAGGTACTATTGGCAATCATGACTTTGACAATGGAGTAGATGGTTTGGCAGCACAATTAAAACATGCAAATTTTCCTATGATATGCAGCAACTATAACTTTGACAAAACTTCTATGGCAGGAAAAACCATTCCTTATAAGGTTTTCGAAAAGCAAGGAGTGCGTATTGGCGTTTTCGGACTTGGAATAGAATTAAAAGGTCTCGTTGGCAAAAAGATGTATGGCGAGACTGTTTATAACGACCCACTGGAACTTGCAGCTACAACAACTCATCATCTGAAATACACTGAAAAATGTGATTTAATAATTTGTCTCTCACATCTGGGATATAAATACAAAGACCAAAAAGTGAGTGACGAAATATTAGCCAAAAAATCACTGAACATTGATTTAATCATTGGAGGACATACACATACATTCATTAATAAACCATTTGTATATAAAAACAGAGATAATAAAGATGTACTGGTAGCACAGGTAGGCTGGGCAGGAATAAAATTAGGCAGAATAGATTTTTTTGTTAACAAAAAAAGTCGTACATTAACAGCGGAAGGTACCACGTTAAAAGTTTTGAATTATGCAAATGTTATTTAATTTTTTTTTCAAGAAATATTTAACCACATTTGCGCCACGAAAAAGAGAACCATCAAAAAATTTAATTTTAAAAAGAGTTTGCAAGATTGAAATTTAACTACTATTTTTAAAAACCAAATTTTGAGAGAACCAATACTTAACTATTTAATAAAAAATTGGATTGAAACAGACAGATAAAAATGTTGAGAAAGTGTGGGAGAATTGCTTAAAGCTCATACGCGATAATGTCAGCCCACAAAATTTTAAAACATGGTTTGAGCCGATTAAGCCACTCAAATTAGAAAAAAGTATTCTGACCATTGAAGTACCAAGCCAGTTCGTTTATGAATGGCTTGAAGAACATTATATTCAACTGCTGCGCAAAAGCATTAAGAAAGAATTAGGCGCAGATGGTCGTTTGGAATACTCCATTCTGATGGAGAATAATATGAACAGCTCCAAACCTTATTCGGTGAAACTTCCTGCAAAAGGAACCGGTAATCTGAAAAATCCTCAGGTGTCAATGCCGGTGAGCCTGAATGCGGCTATAAAAAATCCGTTTATTGTTCCGGGTCTTAAAAAAATTGATGTTGACTCGCAACTGAACCCAAGTTATTCATTCGAAAACTTTATTGAAGGGGATTGCAACCGTTTGGCACGCTCAGCAGGATATGCTGTTGCAAACAAACCGGGAGGAACCTCTTTCAACCCACTGTTTTTATATGGAGGCACAGGGCTTGGAAAAACACATCTGGCACATGCAATAGGAATTGAAATAAAAAACAACTTCCCCAACAAAACTGTGCTGTATGTTCCGGCTGACCGTTTTATGAATCAGTTCATAGAATCGGTACGCAACAACTCACAAAATGATTTCGCACATTTTTATCAGATGATGGATGTGCTGATTATTGACGATATTCATTTCTGGGCAGGAAAAGAAAAAACACAGGATGTATTTTTCCATATCTTCAATCACCTGCATCAGAACAACAAACAGATTATCCTTACATCCGACAAAGCTCCTGTAGATCTTTCAGGTATTGAGCAACGCTTACTCTCCCGTTTCAAATGGGGACTTTCTGCCGATTTACAATCTCCCGATCTGGAAACACGTATAGCTATTCTGAGAAAGAAAATGTATATTGACGGTATTGAGCTGCCTACCGATATTGTGGAGTACATTGCTTACAGCATTCAGTCAAACGTGCGTGAACTCGAAGGTGCTCTTATTTCTATCATGGCTCAGACTTCGCTGAACAAAAAGCCAATCACACTTGAACTTGCCAAACAAATGATTGACAAGTTTGTGAAAAATACTGTTCACGAAATTTCTATAGACTACATACAGAAAATTGTTTGCGACTATTTCGAATTGCCTCTCGAGACTTTAAAATCAAAAACTCGCAAACGCGAAGTTGTTCAGGCACGTCAGTTAGCAATGTACTTTTCAAAAACTCTTACCAAGTCATCTCTGTCAGCTATTGGTGCACACTGTGGTGGCAAAGACCATGCAACAGTATTGCATGCCTGCCGCACGGTAAACAATCTGATGGAAACAGATAAGAAATTCAAAGGCTACATTGCCGATTTACAAAAACGTATCAACTTAAATCATAAGAATTAAGGTGAAAATTCTGATGGTATGTCTGGGCAACATTTGCCGCTCACCACTTGCCGAAGGAATTATGAAACACAAACTTCAGCAGGCAGGAATTGATGCACAGGTTGACTCCGCAGGACTGCTGAATTATCACACAGGCTCTATGCCCGATAAACGCTCGGTAAATACTGCCGGCAAACATGGAATTGATATCACCTATCAGCGTGCGCGCTGCATAACCAAGTCTGACATCCATCAGTTTGATTATATTCTGGCAATGGATAAATCCAATCACGAAAACTTGCTGGAGTATGCTGATAAAGGCGAAGAGTCTCGCATCAGACTGATACTGGATTTTGCAGGACTCGGAAAAAAAGAAGTGCCTGACCCCTACTATGGCGATGCAAGCGACTTTGAAAATGTATATCATCTGCTTGATGATGCCTGTCAGCGAATAGTGGACAAACTGAAAATTTCTTCTTCACTGAATCTTGTCTGAGTCAGCCTCTGCCGGAATTTTATATCTGATACCTGCAACCATTTCGCAGGAACCTGTGGAATGGTCGTTGCCGCAAAATGTGTTGAACATCATTCGCTCACTTGATGTATTCATAGCTGAGAATGAAAAAACAGCAAGGCATTTTCTTAAACAATGTAACATCACCATTGCTCAACAGCAACTCTCCATTTTTGAACTGAACAAGCACGAAGGAAATATTTTTGAGCAATCTTTTTTCGAGCCCTTGCTGAATGGAAAAAATACGGGTTTGCTGAGCGAAGCAGGTTGTCCTGCCGTGGCTGATCCGGGTTCGCTGATAGTGGCCGAAGCTCATCGCCAAAATATTAAAGTTGTTCCGCTCACAGGCCCTTCGTCAATACTGCTTGCTCTGATGGCCAGTGGCCTCAATGGGCAACAGTTTGCCTTTGGCGGATATCTTCCCAAAGACCGTGGTGAGAGAATGGCAGCTTTACGCAAAGCAGAGAAAGAATCGGCTCTGAAAAAACAAACTCAGATTTTTATTGAAACACCTTACCGCAACAATGCACTGTTTGAAGATATGCTTGCAGCACTTTCATCACAAACAAAACTTTGCATTGCTGCAGATCTGAATTCCGAAAATCAATATATAAAAACCTATCGTATTTCAGAGTGGAAAAAACATAAACCCACTCTCAATAAACGTCCTGCGGTTTGGCTATTTTTAGCCTGAAATTAAGATGTGGAAATGGATAATCTGTTGCTGAATTTTATCATCATCACACTCGTATTTTGCTTCGTACTGGCACTGGTTGTACTTCTGCTCAGCACAAGGATACCAAAATGGGTGAGCTATGCAATGCTGTCACTACATGTATTTCTGGCTGCAACTTCCGTTATTTTCTATCTGCGCCACAACCATCCTGGTTATGTATCCATTGTTTTTTCCAGTTTTGTTTACACAGGTATTTTACTTTTTGCCTTTATCCTTAGGAAAAATTTCCCGATGCCTCTGAAAATATATACTGCTATTTTCACTCTTACTCTCCCACTCTTCATACTGTCACCTTCTCGCCTTATTTCCATCATTACACTGGGACACCTGAGTGCTACTCATGCAGGCGAACTGCATATCACTGAAAACTATTTCCTAACCAAAGAACAGGGTATGATTCAGCAACAGGACAGTGAAGCAACTTATAAAATTATCAGGCGGATGGGTATTTTCCACAAAACCCTGGCACGTAACATTCAGATTAACTTCAAGCCGGATTCGGTAAAAGTTTTATTTTTGGATGAGAAATCTGAAATACGTCTGCGCGTTTATCAGCGAACTGTAAGCGACAGTGCCGATATATCAGTTAACCTTATCAATAACAACACATCATCAGATATAACTAAAAAAACACAATAATGAAAAAACAACTTTTAGCAGCTGCAATGTTGCTTGTTACTTCAGCACTTTGTGCACAGCTTCCTTCTACCGACATTTTTTTGGTGAACATGAACATGGCCAAGGACGGTAAAATTTATTTTTCAGAGCCAAAAAATATCACACACCGTAAAGGCTACGACAACCAACCATCATTTTCGAAAGACGGAAGCAAGGTATATTATGTGGCTTATTATGATACTGTTCAAAGTGATATTTATGTTTATGACAGCAATGATACTTCAATAACACAACTTACCAACACTCCTGAGAGTGAATTCTCGCCACGTATTAATTCGGATGATTTGTCTTTTACCATTGTAAGAGTTGATGCCGACAAAGCTCAACGCTTTTACAAAATTCTGATGGATGGCACCAATGAAGAACAACTGGTTGGCAATTCTGACTCCGTAGCTTATTATTGCAAAGTTAATGACTCAACTGTTGCAGCTGCTGAGCTTAACAACAACATTTTGGAGTTAAACATTTATGAACTTCCCGGAGGGCAGTTTATTCCTCTCGCCAAAAATATAGGACGCTGCATTGCAGTAATTCCTGATGGCGATAATGAAATAAGCTACGTAGAAAAAGCAGACACCAATGGTTATATGATGATGTCATTTTCTTTAAACTCAGGTCTTATTGGTGGTGTGTGTCAGTTGCCCAAAGGAGTTGAAGATTATGCGTGGACATCTGATGGAAGAATACTTTGCGGCATATCCGGAAAAATGCTGATTTATGATAAAAACAAACCTGAAAACGGCTGGACAGAAATTGCAGACTTCAGCAAAAGTATTGGAGACTTTTACCGCATTGCCATCAACAACAGCAATTCGCAATTAGCCCTTGTAGCCTATACCAAAGACGATTCACAGAAATCAGATGTGAAAAAAGAAGAAGCTAAAGATGATAAAAAGCAAAAACGTAAGAAAGATTAAAGTGCACAAAGTGAATACGGCTACACACCAGCGTATTTTAAATCATTTCACTTGAGCTTTTAATTATACATTTTTTGTAATGCAGAACCCAACTGTTCGGAGAAAAGTTAATGCTCAATTCTTTGTTATAAATTCTTAAACCATATTGACTCTGTTGTTGTGATGCACTTTAACTCAATATCGCAACTAAATTGATAGTTCAAATGAAAATGTTAAAGGTTATTTTATTTAACATTTAATAAAGCAAATTCACTTGGCATTTTATCTTAATTAGCTGCATCATTTCCTGACATTATGAATTTGCAAAATTATATTAAGACTACAGCTGTCTGTTTCTTTCTCTCCATTGTTCAGTTGCATGCGCAGTCTATTAAAGGTAAAATTACCGACAACAATAACGAGCCACTTACAGGCTCTGTGCTGGAGTTGCGGCAGCTTCCTGATTCGTCATTGGTGAAAGCAGCAGTGGCCGATGCAAATGGTAATTATATTTTTGATCATATCAAACAAGGTGATTACTTCCTCAAAGCTTCGTTTCTTGGTTTCGAAAATTATAAGAGTGCGGCATTTCATACTACTGAAACTGCTGTGAAAGAAATACCGGTAATTCAACTGAAAGCTTCTTCTACAACACTGAAACAGGCAGAAATTACGGGGATAAAACCCCTGGTTGAAGTGAAAGCAGACAAAACTGTTTTTAATGTAGAAAACAGCATCAACTCTACCGGAAGTACTGCTTACGAAGTATTGAAAAAAGCACCGGGTGTGGTGGTTGACAACAATGACAACATCATGCTCAAAGGTCGTGGTGGTGTGCTGGTGCAGATTGATGGTCGCTCAATTCACATGTCGGAAGCTGAACTTGCCGACTACCTGAAATCCATTCAAAGCACCGATGTGGAATCTATTGAGCTTATTTCTAATCCATCTTCCAAGTATGATGCTGAAGGCACTGCAGGCATTATCAATATTAAACTGAAGAAAAATAAAAATTATGGTACCAATGGCAGCATCACAGCAGGATATGCTATCGGCAAATATTCGAAATACAACACGGCATTATCTCTGAATAACCGTAACAGAAAGTTTAACTTTTATTCTACTTACAGCAATAACATTGGCAAGCGCTATAATGTGTTTAACCTTTACAGAGAACAACAACCTTACATTTACAATCAATCATCACTAACGACAAACGATGGTATAAGTCATAATTACAAAGTGGGTGCCGACTGTAACCTGAACACAAAGAATACAATTGGTGTGATACTCGGAGGCTCATACAGCGACTATTCAGGCAAGAAAGAAAATCGAAATCACATCAGCAATTTCTTTAATGGGAACGAAGACAGCGTGCTTATCTCTAATCAAACTGTAACTTCCATCAACAATAACTTCAACGCGAATCTGAATCATCATTTTGCTGATACTACAGGTCACGACCTCACCACTGACTTTGATTTCGGCTACTATCACGGTTCACGTAACTCCTATCTTCCAAATGTGTATATGACCCCTGATGAGCAAACCCCATTGTCATCAGCATATTATTCTTCAAAAGCACCTGTAACAATTCAGATTTATTCTCTTAAATCTGATTATTCTCAGAAATTGTGGAATGGCAAGTTGGGATTAGGTTATAAAGTTGCTATGGTTCATACCGACAACACTTTTAACTTCTTCAACATTGAAGGACCTGTGTACACCTTAGATGCTACGCGCAGCAGCCGCTTTAAATATCTTGAAAATGTAAATGCCATTTATCTGAACTATCAGCATACTTATAATAAACTGGATGTGCAGGCCGGAGTAAGAGTTGAAAACACCAACAGCGAAGGAGACCTGATTGCAGATACCCAAAATCAGAATAAGAATGTAAAACGGTCCTATACTGATGTATTTCCAAGCATAGGGTTAACTTATACAGTCAATAAAAACCACTCGCTGAGCCTGATTTACAGCAGCCGTATTGACAGACCCAATTACAGAGAACTCAATCCTTTTGAATACAAGCTGGATGAACTGAGCTACAACAAAGGCAATCCTTTTCTCAATCCACAATACTCCGATAAAATTGAGTTATCGCATTCTTTTAAATACATGATAACTACCAGTGCTGCTTACAGCCATACACGTGATTATTTCGCGCAGATTACAGATACTATTCCGGGAGGTAAAAGTTTTCTGATGCCACGCAACCTGGCTACTGAAGATGTATTGAGTCTTGACATCACTGCATCCCTGCAACCAATGAAATGG
Source organism: Bacteroidota bacterium (assembly GCA_019136655.1). Classification (GTDB taxonomy): domain Bacteria; phylum Bacteroidota; class Bacteroidia; order AKYH767-A; family OLB10; genus OLB10. The sequence goes on along the minus strand of JAGVTU010000017.1, from coordinate 198,297 downwards.
TTAAGTGTATATATCAACACAGGTGTTTATGACCAGCGTTATAAAGCAGATTTTGGAGAGAATAAAACTATTAATACAGATTTCATTGTATTTAATCTATACGGCCAATTTACTTTTAAGCTCCCCGCTTCTCTTTCGTTTGAAGTTTCAGGATGGTACAATTCAGGAGATGTGTGGGGAGGTGCTTACAAAAACTCTGGTCAGGCTTCTCTTGATTTAGGACTGCAAAAGCGTTTTCTGAATGACAGAATAAATGTAAAATTAGCTTACACCGATATTCTTCATACAGCACCCTGGAAAGGATACAACACCTACGCAGGTATTATAACACGGGCATGGGGCGAGTGGGAAAGCCAACAGTTCAGAGCATCGCTTACCTGGCGTTTTGGTAACAAACAAATGAAAAGTATTAAACAGCGCTCAACAGGTAGCGAACAGGAACAAAAACGCATTGGAGGAGATAATTAATTTTTCCGCAAACTTTTTCCTCTTAAGTTTGCTGCATTAAGCAGTAAAACAAGTGAAAGATTTTATAATAGTTGGGCAAGGTTTGGCCGGCAGTTTGTTAGCATGGAACCTTATGCAGGAAGGTTGCAGTGTGTTACTGTTAGATCAATTTGATGCCACAACTTCTTCGCAGGTAGCTGCAGGTGTGTATCTGCCCATCACCGGAAGGAGAATAGTACGTACCTGGATGGCTGACGAATTAATTCCATTTGCCGAAGATTTTTATTCATCACTCGAAAAATTTTTCAATACTGATTTTATACATCAGCTTTCTGTACTTGAAATTCCTGACTCGGTGAAAGTGTATAACGAATGGCAGATGCGCAAATCACATGCCGACACAGGAAAGTATATTGCACGTTTTCACGCTCCCAACAGCTTCAGTGAACTGAATTGTCCTTATGGTGCTGTTGAACTAAAGCCTTCAGGTTATGTTGACCTGAAGAAACTGCTTGCGCATTTACGCAGTTATTTTATCCAGAACAATTCGCTGAAAGAATCTGTTTTTGACTTTAAACATTTGCAAGCAGGAACAACTGTCAGATACGGTGATATTGAATCGAAAAACATCATTTTCTGTGAAGGCATAGCAGCACAGTCAAATCCTTATTTCAGGCATCTCCCCTTTCAGCCATCCAAAGGCGAAGTGCTGACCATTCACAGCGAACAGTTGCCGCAGGATTACATTATCAATAAAAGTGTTTTTGTACTGCCCATCGGTAATCTTTATTTTAAAGCAGGCTCCACCTATGAGTGGAAAGAACTCAACAACATTCCTACAGAGGCAGCAAGAGAAAAACTATCTCAACAGTTGAAGGAGTTGCTTCGTGTTCCTTTTGAAATTACCGGTCATCAGGCATCGGTGCGTCCGAGTGTTAAAGCAAGAAGACCATTTGTTGGAATGCGTACTGACATGCCAAATGTGGGAATTTTTAACGGACTTGGCACCAAGGGAGTTATGCTCTCCCCTTACCTTTCCAAGCATTTTACAAATCATCTTCTTAAAAAAGAAAAACTGATGCCTGAAATAGATATTGCTCAGTACAATGCTTTGTTATGATTTTTCTTTTTTCCTGCGAACTTTTTCCTGCGCTATCATTTTCAACTCACGACCCATTTGTCCGCTGATACTGGTATTTTCAGCAGCGCGTCTGAACAGATAAGGCAATACAGAAACTACAGGTCCATAAGGCACATATTTACACACACAGTAACCTTCATGCGCAAGGTTAAAGCTGATATGATCGCTCATACCCAACAACTGCGAAAACCAAATACGCTGGTCGTTGCGTGCTATTTTATGTTCATCCATCAGTTGAGCCAGATATTGGCTGCTTTCTTCGTTGTGAGTACCGGCACAAACTGACAACATATCAATATTCTCAACACAAAGTTTCAAAGCTGCATTATAATCTCTGTCGGTAGCCGCTTTGTCAGGTTGTATGGGCGAAGGATAACCTTTTTGTGCAGCACGATCGCGTTCTTTTTCCATATAGGCTCCCCGCACCAGTTTGTATCCAACTTTATAACCACGACTGCGTGCTTTTGCAATATTTTCTTTCATAAAAGCAACCCTGTCGTGACGGTAAAGTTGTATGGTATTAAAAATAATGGTTTGCTTTTTATTAAACTCTTCCATCATTTCATCCACCATATCATCTATTGCCTGCTGAATCCAACTCTCTTCGGCATCAACAAACAGCCGTACATTTTTTTCATAAGCTGTGCTGCATATTTTTCTCACTCTGCCTTTCAGCCTTTCAAATTCGGCTTGCTCATCTGCACTGAGTGTTGCTTTGCTGCTCACTTTTTCAAGCAATGCGGTGCGACCAATTCCTGTAGGTTTAAACACTGAAAATGGAATGTTTTTATCGCCTACTGCACGCAACACCGTTTTTACAATTTCCTCACAATTTTTGTCAAAGTCTGCATCGCTCACATGACCTTCAACCGAATAATCGAGAATGGAACCCACTCCATATTTACCTAATTTGGCTATGGTGTTATTACATTCCTCAATTGTTTCGCCACCGCAAAAATGTTTGTAGATAGTTGCACGTATCAGTGGCTTTACAGGCAAATGAAGTTTAAGAGCAAAGTTGGTGATTCCGGGAGCTATGCTAACCAGAAAATTATTATTGATGAGCTGAAACAGTCTGTAGGCATGATTCAGTTCTGCATCGCTTTTGTAGGCAAATGCATTTTTGAGATTGGTAAATGAAATATCTGCCATATTGATTTTTATCGAGCAAAAGTATATTTAAAGGTCGTAGTCGCCTGCTGCTTCGGGTTGATAAATGATTTCATCAATCCTGATTTTTGTTAGCCCTGCCGGAACAATCCATTCAATTTCATCATTCTCTTTATAACCAATGAGAGCCGTGGCAATAGGCGAGAAAATGGATATTTTATTCTCTTTTACATTGGCCTGCTCGGGATATACAATCTGAAACTGTATTTGCTTGTTATTATTATGGAAACTCAACTTCACAATGGAATTCATCGTCACCACATTGGAAGGAATGGCTTCGGGTTCCACAATTTTAGCAGAGTCAAGTTCTTTTAACAGTTTTTCTGCTTCGTCATTGCTGATGGACCTGAATTGCTTGGCATCATTGATGCTTTTCTTAATACGTGCATAATCCAGCCGGTTGATAATTATCTTACTCATAACTTTTGTATGTTCTTCAGTTTAAAATTACTGTGTAAAATTATTAAAATTAACAACCTAAAAAAACCTTAGTTCCTGACTTGGAACTATTCCTTCAATTGCTACATTCATTCAAAATATCCAAAGTTCATTGTTTAGTTATGGATTTTTGTTTCAACAAGAAAAAAATTTGTAATTTCAAGGATGTGTGGTAATGCTGGGAGGAGTTATTGCTTTTGCAATAAAAGAAATGCTGAATAAGAAAAACGCTTAGCCTAATGCTTCTTTTAATTTACGCTCCATTTCGTCTGAGGTGAGGTTGGGAAACAACTGTCCGTTCATGGCCATGGCCATATTTCCGTTTTCTTCAGACACCACTACAGCAATGGCATCACTCTGCTCAGTAATGCCTAGTGCAGCACGATGACGCATACCAAAATTGGCAGGCACATCCACACTTTCAGTTACAGGCAAAACACAGCGTGCAGCTTTTATTTTATTGTTTGCAACAATTACAGCACCATCATGCAACGGACTGTTTTTAAAGAAAATACTTTCAAGCAATCTCTTGCTCACATCAGCTTCCATGAGGTCACCTGTTCCTTCAAATAAGTTGAGGTCTGTTTTGCGAGCTATAACTATCAGTGCACCTGTTTTTGTTTTCGACATAGCAGTGCAAGCCCTTACTATAGGAGTTATACTTGCTTCGGCATCCTGATTGATTTTAAAATTGTTATGCAGTAAGTTTTTAAAGAAATCACCTCTTGTGAAAATGGTATTTGAGCCTATAAAAATCAGAAACCTTCTTAACTCCTGCTGAAATACGATGATGAGTGCAATCATTCCCACACCGATGAACTGCCCCAGCAAAGCACCTAACAACTGCATATCCAAAACTTTCACAAAAAGCCACCACAGAAAATAAATAGTCAAAATACCAATGAGAATATTCATTGCCACTCCGCCTTTGAGCAAACGGTAAAGTTTATACAGCAGCCATGCCACAATAAGGATGTCTATAATATCCAACAACCTTACCGTTAAAAACCCGATGTGAAAAAGTTCCATTTAATTGCGCTGAGTGCAAAATAAATAAATTTTCATCACGATAATGTTGCTGCCCCGACCTACTTACTCACAACATTATTTACAATCATGCAAGCAATGCTTTTACACGCTGTGCCAATGGCGGATGTGAGTAATAAAAGAATACATACCAAGGATGAGGTGATAAGTTGGATAAACTGTCGGATGATAATTTCTTTAATGCACTGATTAATGCTTGCGCACCGTAAGTGCTTTTGGCAAAAGCATCAGCTTCAAATTCATTTTTTCGTGAAAACATATTCATCAGAATACCGGTGATAACTGACAGCGGTGTGTAAAGTAACACAAAGGCAATCAGACTGAGTGCAAGACTATAATCGGCACTTCCAAGAGCTTCTGAAAATAATTTGTTGTTGATGAAAAAAGAAAGCAGAAACAGAATCAGTGTCATTTGCAAAATGGAAAACAACAGCGACCACAAAGTATGTTTCTTTTTGTAATGCCCTACTTCATGAGCCAGCACTGCTACAAGTTCTTCTTTTGAATAATTATTCACCAGCGTATCGAAAAGAACAATCTTTTTCTTTCGGCCAAGTCCGCTGAAAAATGCATTTGCTTTGGCTGATCGCTTGCTTCCATCCATGACATACAAATTGCTTAACGCGAAATTATTTTTACGGCAATAAGATTCAATGGCATCACGCACTTCACCCTGCGGCAATGGTGTAAGTTTATTGAACAAAGGCAGTATCCACGAAGCATAAAAAGCATTCATCACAATCATAAAAAGAGAAAAAACTATCAGCATATAAATCCAGAAGGACGTTCCTGTAAACTGATAAAACAACACAAACATTCCCAGCAGACTTCCTCCTAACATTCCTCCAAGTAAATATCCTTTGATTCTGTCAGAAATAAAAGTGCTTATGGTTGTACGGTTGAAGCCATAACGCTCTTCAATAACAAATGTGGAATACAATGAAAACGGAATGCTGATGAGATCACTTGCCAGAGCAAATACGCCAAAAAATAACAAAGTTGACCACATGACATCTGTTGTAATTGTCTTAGTCCATTCATCGAGCCAGCCATAGCCGCCACTGATAAGAAAAATAAAAGATACCAGAAACGAAAATGTATCAGCTATCATGCTGAATCGGCTTTTATCTTTTTCGTACTGCTGCGACTTTTCGTACTTTTCCTTGTCGTATAAATCTTCAAGTCCTTGCGGTGGCTGCACTGAAAGATTGCTGAGGTTTAACAAAGTCAGCGTCATGCTCATGAGATAATTCATCAGCAGTATGGCTGCCAGCGTCCACATCATCAGTTTGGCTATTTCCATTTTCTATCTTTTAAAATAATATCCTATTCCCCATTCAATATAATCGGCACGGGCAATATGTGTCTTTAAATTAATGGTTGCAAACATATTCTTTGTAACAACATATCGCATGCCTAATCGGTTATAATAAATTCCATCTTTTTTCCAGTCTGATTTTGCATACAATCCCATCTGCAAAATCACAGAAAAATCAGACATGATCACTTCATAAGCAGCAGCAAATCCTACTCTTATATCAGTCATGGTGCCATGTGTTGCCATTTGTTCTTCCTTCCTTCTGAAACTGATACTCGGATCATAAAATAAATCAGCACTCAGTCCTGCCGCAGACTTCTCGCTGTATTGTTTCAGCACATTTGCCGACAGTGAATATGCATTCCATGTTTTGCCTGCCAAAGGATATACCTGTTTGAACCCCCATGCGCCAAATGCTGCAACACGCAAATGTTTTTCGAAACTGCTTTTCTCAGGCTGAATTATTTCTTTCTTTTTACCGAAGGCATGACGGTAATGCAACTGTACAGTGGTGAGGTTGATACCCAGATTGGGCATGGCTGCACTTCCGTTCGAAAAATGGGTAAGTCCAATGGCAGGAGCTAAAATATCTCTTTCAGTCAGTTCAATTTCGGTATGAAAGTTAAAAGCTATCACTGCATTGAGATGCGAACCAATGGCTACGTTTTTATAATTTTCGAGTCGCGTGTAGGGTTTGGTAACATATCCCAGTCCCCAGCCAAACTGAAAATGCAATGGATGCCTTGACGATTTACCAAGCGGAACATCAATATATGGATAGATGGCATGGCCATAACCCAACTGCTCTCTGTTGCCCAAACCATAAAACCCATATTTCACTCCTATCTCAGGATAATGATATAATGAATGCCAGTGTTTGTTGCCATGCGTTTGTTTGGATACAGTAACCACAAAAGCTCCGAGATGACTGTGTTGAAGAGGCTGTACCGAAGGGCGGTGAGCAAAAACAAAACCGTAATGCCCTTCCACACCGGTGATGATGCTGCCTGACGTGGATTGTGCATCAGCAGGAGTGAGCATACCTACCCAAAACAATGTTGCAACAAGTTGGCTACACCAATACCTTATCATACCTTTGCAAAGAAATGGATTTTATACATGGAAGAAAATTTAAAAGCATTTAGCAGAATTTGCACCATCATGAATGAATTGCGCGAGCAATGTCCGTGGGATAAGAAACAAACCATGGAAACCTTGCGCCATCTTACCATTGAAGAGGTGTATGAACTGGGAGATGCCATACTCGACAAAAATATTGATGAAATAAAAAAGGAACTTGGCGACATTATGTTGCATCTGGTTTTTTATGCACGCATAGCTGATGAAAATAAATGGTTCACGCTGGCTGATGTTATCAATACCGAATGTGAGAAACTTATTGCTCGTCATCCGCATATTTACCCTCCTGCCAATGGTCAGAAAATAAAAGTGGAAGACGAAGAAGAAGTGAAGCGCAACTGGGAAAAACTAAAAATGAAAGAAGGCAAGAAATCTGTTCTTGAAGGAGTGCCACGCTCACTTGCAAGCATGGTAAAAGCTCAGCGTATTCAGGAAAAAGCCAAAGGTGCAGGTTTCGACTGGGAAAAACCGGAACAGGTTTGGCAAAAAGTAGAAGAAGAACTGGGAGAATTTCAGCAGGCTGTGCACACTGCTGACCATCATAAAATGACGGAGGAACTGGGAGATGTATTTTTTGCGCTGATTAACTATGCAAGATTTCATCAGCTCAATCCTGACGAAGCATTAGAGCGTACCAACAAAAAATTTATCAGCCGCTTTAAATACATGGAAGACAAAGTACGTGAATCGGGTAAGCAACTGCACGATTTGTCGCTTGCCGAAATGGACGTTTACTGGAACGAAGCTAAAACTACTGAAACAAAATGATGCATATTGATATCATCACCGTTCATCCCGGTTTGCTCGAAGGCCCTTTCTCTCACTCTATTGTTAAGAGAGCCAGAGAAAAAAATCTCGTGGAGATTGACATTATCAACCTGAGAGATTATGCACAAAACAAACATAAGACAGTAGATGATTATGCCTTTGGTGGCGGTGCAGGTATGGTGATGATGATTGAACCCATTGACCGTTGCATCACCGATCTAAGGAGTAAACGTACTTATGACGAAGTTATTTATCTCACACCCGATGGCATAATGCTCGATCAGCCGTTAAGCAATAAATTGTCGCTTCATAAAAATCTTATCATGCTTTGCGGACATTACAAAGGCATTGATGAACGCATTCGTGAACATTTAATTACCTGTGAAATTTCGATCGGAAATTATGTCCTTTCAGGAGGTGAACTTCCCGCAGCGGTTTTGTGCGACAGCATTGTCAGGCTTTTGCCCGGAGTGCTGAATGATGAAACTTCTGCCCTCTCCGATTCTTTTCAGGATAATTTGCTGGCACCACCTGTTTATACCCGACCGGCTAACTACAAGGGTTGGGAAGTTCCGCAGGTACTTTTGTCGGGAAATGAGCGGCAGATTAACGAATGGAGATATGAACACAGTGTTGAACGTACACAAAAACGAAGGCCTGATTTGCTGAAAAGGAACACAAATAATTGATTTACAATGTTGTAAAATTGTTATTACTTGTTCTAAAAAGTTCGATATCAATTTATGGTTGTACAAATATTTTCACTATTATTGCACTCCCAAAATTTTAGTCAATCGTTAATACACTACAGCATGGACTTAATAAAGATAGCAGAACAGAACCTGATTCCGGTAAAAGAAACTCCTGATTTCAAAGCAGGTGACACAGTAACCGTATTTTATAAAATTATTGAAGGAAACAAGGAGCGTGAGCAGCAATACCAGGGCGTTGTATTACAGCGCAAAGGAAGTGGTGCTACACAGACTTTCACCGTTCGTAAAATTTCAAATGGTGTGGGTGTTGAGCGTATTTTCCCACTGTACAGCCCAAAGATTACAAAAATAGAAGTGAATAAGAGAGGTGTTGTTCGCAGAGCTCGTATTTTCTATCTGCGTAATATATCAGGTAAGGCAGCTCGTATTGAAGAAAAGATTGTTAAAACTTCAGATAAAAAAGCGAAGTAAAGTTAGTTTCATTTTGGTTTGTTAAAGCCTTTTGCTTCAGAAGCAAAAGGCTTTTTTGTTTTTAGCTCGTTTGATAAATTTTAAGTAAATGAATTTAATCTAACAGGTTTAAAAATGATGTCTTTAAGTTTTTATATCCTTCACTTATTGTTAGGCAACAGTCCAATAACATCCGATCTGACACTAAATCTCCATGACATTCCGTAAACTTCATCAAGAAATTTAAAAATTGTTTGGTTGTACAATTTATAATCAATGCTTTTGCGTACACAACCTAATGGTACATAAGCAACTTTGTAAGTCAACTCAAACACTCTGTCATCTTCATATTTAGGTATTGCATAAATTCCTTCGTGAATATACAGTTTCATTTTTTCTCTCTTAATATCCCATTTTGCTACATCGCATTCAGTTTTCAAAACTCCTTTAGTTGAATACAATATGATTAATCTTCTCAAATAATCTTGTATTTCTTCATCATCCATTTCGTCATTTTCCATTTTATTTATTTTTTGAGTTACAGAAACAAAGTTAATTGAATAGAATCAGAATTCAAATTGGGAGTGGCGAAAGAATAAATGACTTACACGTTAAATTTCTACAACAGAATGATTTGCAGAAAAACTCTGCTAAAAAAATCAGTTATGGTTGAGGCTGTACTCTGCTGCTGATTGATGAAAACAAAAAATCAATCTTGAATTATTCTACATTGGTTTCTCTGATAACGTACAGAGGCCGGTTGCGGATGTTGGCACTCATCCTGCTGATATATTCTCCGATGATACCGATACAAATCAGCTGAACTCCTCCGATAAATAAAACAGCAATCATAATGGACGTCCATCCAGGCACATAATCTCTGATGATGAATCGTGCAAAGAGTGCATAAATAATCCAGATAAATGAAATAAATGAAACTGCAAAACCACTTGCTGTTGCAAACTTAAGTGGTGCCGTTGAAAACGATGTGATACCATCCATGGCAAACCTGAGCATCTTGCGATAGGTGTAACCGGTTTCACCGGCATGCCGTTCATCACGGTCGTATTCCACATAGGTTTGTCTGAATCCTATCCAGGGAATTTGCCCGCGAAGATATTTTTGTTGCTCAGGCATTTGTTTAAGCACCTCAACAATTTTTTTATTCATGATGCGAAAATCACCTGTATCAACCGGAATTTCTACTGAAGTAATTTTTGCCAACAGACGGTAAAATACTTTCGCTGTAAATTTTTTCAGGAAGTTCTCCCCTGCTCTCGATTTTCTTTTGGCATAAACTACTTCATAACCTTCTTTCATCTTCGAATACATTTCCGCAATCAGTTCAGGAGGATCCTGAAGGTCGGAATCTATAATCACCACTGCATCACCTTTGCAATGATCAAGTCCTGCAGTAACAGCTACCTGATGTCCGAAATTGCGACTGAAATCTATAAACCTGATATGCGGATCGGTGGATGCAAGTCCTTTAACAAGATTCAAGCTGTTATCGCGGCTGCCATCATTCACAAAAACAAACTCGTATGAAAGTTGCATTTTCTGAATAATGTCAGTCAGTCGCTCATGAAGTTTGTAAATATTTTTCTCTTCGTTGTAAACCGGTATTACTATAGAAATATCAGGCATGTCTGTGTTTTTTAAAAATACATGTTAACCGTGTACCGTTTCTTTCTTTCCGAAACGGGCAATAACTTTAGCTTCATACTCCAGATAATCTTCCCAGCGTTTATCAACATCATCTTCGGTGGCGTACTTGCGTGCAAAGTTGATAAAAGTTGTGTAATGTCCGGCCTCGCTAATCATCAGCTCCCGGTAAAATTCTGCAAGTTCTTTGTCGTTGATGTTTTCACTCAGCACCCTGAATCGCTCGCAGCTTCGTGCTTCAATCATAGCAGCAAACAACAGATGATCTACTAAACGTTGGTTACGTGTTCCGCCTTTGCGCTGAAACTGGTAAATTTCGTTTACATATTCATCCTTTCGCTCAGGGCCAAGCGTCCAGCCTCTGTTTTCAATTTTCTCCACTACCATTCTGAAGTGTTCCATTTCTTCTCTCGAAATATCACACAACACTTTCACCATTTCTGTGTATTCAGGAAACCGAACAATTAACGATATTGCATTGCTTGCAGCTTTTTGCTCGCACCATGCATGGTCGGTAAGTATTTCAGAAATATTTTTCTCTACAATATTTACCCATCGTGGGTCTGTTGGCAATTTTAACTTAAACATTTTTATTAATTCTTTCTGTAAATATCATTCTTATCAACCGGTCTTTTTTCTTCCTGCCATGTAAAACCTTTTAACTTCAGTTCATTTGGCGACAGTTCATTGATTGGATAAAAAGTTGCATCCGGTTTTTCTATCAGTTTCAGCTTAGATACTTTGTTGTCTTTTATCAGAATAATCATATTGCTGCAGTCTGCACGGTTCACACCTGTAAGCTGGTCTTTTTTATTTCTTGCATAATAAATACTCTGTCCATTTCCGAAAACTTCAATGCGGGTAAGATTATTGTCGGTAAAAAATCCAATCATGTTTTTCCCTCTGAGCTGGTTAAACCTGATGGTGTCTTCCATTGAGGTGATGAAGGCCGTATTGTACAGATACATTCTTTCCATGCTCTTGTTGGAAACAACGAGTGAAACTGAATCGGCAGTAAGCTGATTTTTATCGCTCCACAAAACAGGATTCACATACATCCTCATGGTGCTGTCCACTGAACTATAAACTACAGAGTCGCACACAGCCTGAAGATCTTTTTTATACATGCGCACATGATGGTATGCAAAAACTGATTTCTGATGCGTCAGTGTATCTTCAAAAATATGAATGGAATCAGCATGAGCATACAAAGTGTCAGTATCAAATGCACGTTTCATCAGCAGATGGCCGGTGATGAAAGATTTGCCTGTTGCACGGTTGTAAAATCCATAGTCGCCAAACACTTCTATTTTCTGAAGAGTATCGCTAATCAGCACATTTGAAAAAGCTTCGCCACGCTGTAGTTTATTGTCATAAAACAAACTGTCGCCTTTCAGTGTCTGCTCCTTGCTGCTTATGTAGGCATTGCGGCTGAAAAAAGATTTATCGGTAATGGTATTGTACCAACCATTCTCACAGTAAATGTAGGAGCTGTCGTTGGAGCGAATATAACATGGTCCGTAGAACTCCGATATTTTTGAAATCGTGTAATAAACCAGTGTGTCCGTTTCCATTCGGTAGCCGGGATGCAGCAGCACTATATTTTTTCTGAAAGAGAGTTTTTTTTCTTTTGAAAAATAATATCCCAGATCGCTGGTAAGCACATTGTCTGCGTCAACAATTTTTCCTCCTTCGCTGTAATCGGCAACACCGGTGTCGAGGTTGTAATTCAGATTTTGAGAAGTGAGAGTCATGGTTCTGTCTCTGAGAATAATGTTGTTGAGCAGCCGTGCCTGACGGGTGTTTCCGTTATACTTCAGTACATCACCTGTCAGATTGATGGTATCGCCCTGCACAATGCGCACATGGCCGTAAGCATCCAGACTGTTGGTAGATGCATACAGATACGCACTGTCGCAGTACATGAAGGTATTTTCCTGCTTAAAAGTTACATCACCTAAAAGCCTTCTTACATCTTTTCCAAACTGATCATCACCTTCAAGAATATTGGCATGCACCAGTTCAATTTTTGATGGCGACTGTGCCGAAGCCGTCAGAAAACACTGGAACAGCAACAAGAAAAGTAAGGTCTGAAATTTGTTCATTCAGGTGGCAAAAATACAATCTTTAAGCTATGAAATCAGGTTTCATCACCATGCAAAACAAACATTTGGCAAACGGATGAAAGATTCGTGTTTTATCCGTGTTAAATTTTAAATTTGCACTCATAATTATCAGTAAGTATGCAGGAGCCAAAAGTATATACACCCAAACATAAAATAAGAATTGTTACGGCAGCTTCGTTATTTGATGGTCATGATGCGGCTATCAACATCATGAGGCGGATTATTCAGGGCAGCGGTGCTGAAGTGATTCATCTCGGTCACGACCGCAGTGTGCTCGAAGTGGTGGAATGTGCCATTCAGGAAGATGCCAATGCCATAGCCATGACAAGTTATCAGGGCGGCCACATGGAATATTTCAAATACATGTACGACCTGCTGAAGGAGCGCGGCTGCGGACATATTAAAATTTTTGGCGGTGGCGGAGGAACCATTCTCCCCGAAGAAATCAAGGAACTGCAGCAGTACGGCATTGCACGGATTTATCACCCCGATGACGGACGCGCCATGGGTTTGCAGGGAATGATTAACGACATGCTTCAACAATGTGATTTTGCAACCGGATGCCATCTGAATGGCGAAGTGAAAAAACTTGCTGAGAAAAATCCTAAGACCATAGCACAGCTTATTTCATGTGCAGAAAATAATCAGGCTGAATTCGACAAAATTTATCCTCAGATACTTGAAGGAAAAGAGAAGAAGAAAAAAGTTACTCCCGTACTCGGAATCACCGGCACCGGTGGAGCAGGAAAATCAAGCCTCATTGACGAGTTGGTAAGGAGATTTCTTCTTGAATTTAAAGACCCTGATGACGTAACCAAAGGAAAAAATATTGCAATCATTTCTGTTGACCCGAGCAAAAGAAAAACAGGTGGTGCATTACTTGGTGATCGCATTCGCATGAACAGTATTCGCAATCCGAGAGTGTATATGCGCTCACTGGCAACAAGACAAAGCAACCTTGCACTGAGTAAAAGTGTGGATGAAGCATTGAATATTCTCAAGGCAGCTCAGTTTGATTTAATCATTCTTGAAACATCAGGCATCGGACAAAGCGATACTGAAATTACAGAGCATAGCGATGTGAGTTTATATGTGATGACACCGGAATACGGAGCAGCATCTCAGCTCGAAAAAATTGACATGCTTGACTTTGCCGACCTCATTGCCCTCAACAAATTTGACAAACGTGGTGCACTGGATGCTTTGCGCGATGTGAGAAAACAATACAAACGCAACCACAAACTTTTTGATATAGACGATTCTAAAATTCCGGTATTCGGAACCATTGCTTCGCAGTTTAACGATCCGGGAATGAATCAGCTTTACAAAGCTGTGATGAATACCATTGCCGAAAAAACCGGTGCCGATCTGAAGAGTGATTATCACACTTCGGAAGAGATGAGTGAGAAAGTGTATATCATCCCTCCGGGGCGCACACGTTATCTCTCTGAAATTGCCGAAAACAACCGTGGCTACGACAAATGGGTTGAAGAACAAAGTACACTCGCTCAGAAACTGTATGCACTGCATGAGTCGTTGCAGATGGTAAAAGATGCTGCTGTTGCTGATGTACTGAAAAAACAATACGAAACTCTGGAGCGAAATTTTGATGGCAATAACAAAAAGCTGCTCGAAGATTTTCCTGTAAAAGTTGATGAATACAAAAAAGATTTCTACGAATTTAAAGTACGTGAGAAAGTCTTGAAGATTAAAACTTACAGCGAATCGTTATCTCATAACCGTATTCCCAAAGTAGCATTTCCGAAATACAAAGCCTGGGGCGATTTGCTCAAGTGGATACTTCAGGAAAATGTTCCCGGAGAATTTCCCTACACTGCAGGTGTGTTCCGTTTCAAACGCGAAGGCGAAGACCCCACACGAATGTTTGCAGGTGAAGGTTGCCCGGAACGTACCAACAAACGTTTTCATTACGTTTCGCTCGGTATGCCTGCCAAAAGACTTTCAACTGCTTTTGACAGTGTTACATTGTATGGCAATGATCCTGATTTACGTCCTGATATTTATGGTAAAATAGGAAACAGCGGAGTGAGTGTTTGCTGCCTTGATGATGCAAAGAAACTTTACAGTGGATTCAATTTATGCAATCCTGCCACATCGGTATCAATGACCATCAACGGTCCTGCATCCATCCTGTGTGCTTATTTTATGAATGCTGCCATTGACCAGCAATGTGAGTTGTACATCAAACAACATCAGCTTGAAAAAGAAGTAGAAAAAAAGATTTCAGAAATTTATCAGGATAAAAAAATAAAACGCCCTGCCTACAATTACGAAATTCCGGAGGGAAATGACGGACTTGGACTGATGTTGCTTGGCGTTACCGGAGATCAGGTTTTGCCAAAAGAGGTGTATGAAAAAATAAAATCAGACACGTTAAAACAGGTTCGCGGTACGGTGCAGGCCGACATACTGAAAGAAGATCAGGCACAGAATACCTGCATTTTCTCAACAGAATTTTCACTGCGACTGATGGGCGATATGCAGCAATATTTTATTAATGAAGGTATCCGTAATTTTTATTCTGTTTCCATCAGTGGTTATCATATTGCCGAAGCTGGTGCCAACCCAATTTCGCAGCTTGCATTTACACTAAGCAATGGCTTTACTTATGTGGAATATTACCTCAGCCGCGGCATGGACATCAACGCCTTTGCTCCTAACCTTTCGTTTTTCTTCAGCAATGGTATTGATCCGGAATATTCAGTGATTGGAAGAGTTGCAAGAAGAATCTGGGCAAAAGCCATGAAGTTAAAATACAAAGCCAATGAGCGTTCACAGATGCTGAAGTATCATATTCAAACCAGCGGAAGAAGTTTGCATGCTCAGGAAATTGACTTTAACGATATACGTACCACCCTGCAGGCACTGTATGCTATTTACGACAACTGCAATTCGCTTCACACCAATGCCTATGACGAAGCCATCACCACTCCTACTGAGGAAAGTGTGCGCAGGGCCATGGCCATTCAGCTTATCATCAATCACGAATTGGGATTGGCGAAAAACGAAAATCCGCTGCAAGGTTCATTCATCATCGAAGAACTTACTGACCTCGTTGAAGAAGCCGTACTCATGGAGTTTGACCGCATCACCGAGCGCGGTGGCGTTCTTGGTGCAATGGAAACCATGTATCAGCGCGGAAAAATTCAGGAAGAAAGTCTTTATTACGAAAAGCTGAAACATACAGGAGAATATCCAATCATCGGTGTAAATACTTTCCTATCAAGCAAAGGCTCTCCAACTATTTTGCCTAAGGAAGTAATTCGTGCAACTGAAGAAGAAAAACAACATCAGATAGAAACATTACGCAACCTCAATAAGAAGAATGAATCTCTTTCAGGCAAACTGTTGCATGATTTGCAGCTTACAGCCATTCACAATGAGAATATGTTTGAAAAACTGATGGAAGTAAGCAAGTATTGTTCTCTCGGTCAAATTACCAATGCCCTCTTTGAAGTGGGCGGACAGTACAGAAGAAATATGTAATTGAACCATTACGAAACATTACTTCGTAATTTATTTCATCTTGTCGTGAAAAACCTTTCTGAACTTGTCGAGTTTGGGTTTAATCACAAACTGACAATATGGTGCATGTCCGTTTAAGCGGTAATAATCCTGATGATAATTTTCAGCCTTATAAAAAACTTTGAATGGAGCTATCTCTGTTACAACAGGATTTTCAAATGCTTTTTCTGAATTGAGCTTTTGCTTATAGGCTTCGGCTTCTTTTTCCTGTTCGGCATTGTGATAAAAAATTACAGAGCGGTATTGTGTGCCAACATCAGCACCCTGACGGTTGAGGGTTGTAGGATCATGACTTGCCCAAAATGCTTCAAGCAATTCTTTGTATGAAATAATTTTCGGATCGTAAATTACCTGAATACATTCAGCATGGCCTGTGTTTCCTGTACACACCTGCTCGTAAGTTGGATTGCTTACCGTGCCTCCTGAATACCCTGAAACAGCTTTTTCCACACCTTTCAGCGTTTGGAAAACAGCCTCAGTACACCAGAAACATCCTGTTCCAAAAGTTGCTGTATCAGCACCTGCAGTCGGCATTTGATCTGTTGACATAGTTGTTGCGGATTGAGTAACATTGCCGCAAGCCCACAGACTGCAGCAAAGAATAATCAGTGATTTATAAAACATCTGACGAAGATAACAACAGCAACTGTTAAATGGTTTTTATTCGTCTGCGGCTTTACTCTGATTAATCAGCTTTTCATCTTGCGTACGGCATTGATGCACCACACCAGTTCATCACAAAACTTTTGCGCTCTCCGTTTTATGGATTCCGGATTCAATGGCGTACCGTCTTCAGTAAACTGCTCAAGCACTAAAGGCACAGGAAACATGGCAGGAACCGTAAAAGCACGTATTTTCCACAAAACATATTGAAGGGAAGTAATCACCTGCATGCCACCAAAAGTTCCGTCAGAAACAGTTACAATAGCAACCGGCTTGCGATGCCATTCGTCATACAAAAGGTCAATCACATTTTTAAGTGATGCAGGATAACCTCCGTTATACTCCGGTGTAACAATCACCACTCCGTCACTGGCATGTATCTGCGAAGAAAACACTTTCACTTCCGGCAAAGGATTTTGCTGAAAACGCAACCGCTCATCAAACAAAGGAAAATTCAACTCATTCAAATCGTGAATGGTAATGGCTGCATGATAATGCTCAGCAAGAAATTTCTGAAAAAACAATGCTACACGGTGGCTGTTGCGTCCTTGCCTTACACTTGCACTGATAATACTGATGTCCATTTTAAAACGAAAAAAAATATCGCTTATAAAAGTAATAAAATTTTAAGCCTGTGAAGGAGATGTCTCCATTTTAAATTCGCTGGTAAAATGAAACTGCACTTCAGGATAATTTTTAATCATCTGATCGAGCATCCATTGCGAATCGGCAAGATAAACCGGATTGTTGTCTTTGTCATAAGCAATGTTGTTCATCTTAAATCGCATAAACTCTTCCAGTTTCACTTTGTCTTTTGAAGTCAGCCAGCATGCCTTGGCTATATTCTGTGTAATAAACTTACACGATGCACCATACTCATTCTGCAAACGGTATTGAATAACTTCAAACTGAAGTTCGCCCACGGTGCCGATAATTTTTCTGTTGCCTCCATTCTGTACAAACAACTGCGCAACTCCCTCATCCGTCAGCTGCTCCACTCCTTTTTCAAGCTGCTTTGTTTTCATCGGGTCGGTATTGATGAGCTCTTTGAAAATTTCAGGAGAGAAACTCGGTATTCCTTTAAACATCATATCCTCTCCTTCTGTAAGTGTGTCGCCAATTTTAAAATTTCCTGTGTCGTACAATCCAATCACATCACCCGGAAATGCATGGTCAATAATACTTTTTTCCTGAGCAAGAAATGTTGCAGGGTTGTTGAACCGAACATCTTTGTTCAGTCGCACATGGTGATAAAATTTTCCTCTTTCAAAAGTACCGGAGCACACACGCAGGAAAGCAATTCTGTCGCGATGGCGTGGGTCAATGTTGGCATGAATTTTAAACACAAACCCTGAAAATTTATCTTCTTCGGGTTTCACCACTCTGAGGTCGGTAGTGCGCGGTTTTGGTGCAGGCGCAATTTCAATAAAGGTGTCCAACAATTCTTTCACACCGAAATTATTGATACCGCTTCCAAAAAATACAGGAGCGAGCAAACCTTCAAGATAAAGTTGCTTGTCGAAAGGTTCGTAAACACCTTCTATCAGTTCCACATCTTCGCGCAACTGCTGAACATATCTTCCAAGATGCTTATCCAGCACAGGATCATTCACATCTTTTATCGGAAGTACATCTTCTTCAGTGGCTTTCTGGTTAGCTCTGAAAAGCATCAGACTTTTATGGTGAAGATTGTAAACTCCCTGAAAAGTAGAGCCACTGCTTATAGGCCAGCTCAGCGGGCGGGTATGAATAAATAATTTCTCTTCCAGTTCATCCAGCAGGTCGAAAGGGTTCTGCCCTTCTCTGTCCATTTTGTTGATGAAAATGATTACCGGAGTATTTCGCATACGGCAAACTTCCATCAGTTTTTCGGTTTGTGGTTCCACACCTTTTACAGAGTCAATTACCAGAATAACACTATCAACAGCAGTGAGTGTGCGGTAAGTATCTTCAGCAAAATCTTTATGGCCCGGAGTATCGAGAAGATTAATCTGGGTGCCTTTATAAAAAAATGTCATCACCGAAGTTGCGACAGAAATACCCCGTTGCTTTTCAATTTCCATAAAATCGCTGGCTGCAGTTTTCTTTATCTTGTTTGACTTTACAGCACCTGCTACCTGAATGGCTCCGCCAAAAAGCAACAACTTCTCTGTAAGCGTTGTTTTACCGGCATCAGGGTGCGATATGATGGCAAAGGTTTTTCGTTTTTCTATTTCCGTCTTTAGCGACATTTCTTTCTGTATAAATAAGGGGCACAAAAGTAATCATTCAGCGTGTATTTTATATATTAACTCCAGAGAAGCTACTCCCCTTAATGCAAGTGTTTAAACGCACGATTCCCTGACAACAATCTCCTATATTTTAATATGTTTGCCAAATGAAAATAATCTCTAAACTTTCAATCGTTATCCCTGCTTACAATGAGGCAAAAACCATCCATCTGATACTGGATAAGGTGCTTGCTGTGAAACTACCTGATGGCATTGAAAAGGAAATTATTCTTGTGAACGATTGTTCCAAAGACCAAACCAAAGAGACTATTGAAAAATATATGGCATCGCATCCTGATGTCAGCATGCGGTTGTTTAACCAACCGGTGAATAAAGGCAAAGGAGCTGCTTTGCATAAAGGTATTGAACTTGCCACAGGCGAATTTCTCATCATTCAGGATGCCGACTTGGAATATGATCCTGAAGAGTATAATCTGTTGCTCAAACCTGTTTTATCTGGTTTTGCTGATGTGGTATATGGTTCAAGGTTTCTTGGTGGCAACCCACATCGTATATTATTTTTCTGGCATTCCATAGGTAATAAATTTCTCACCTTTATGAGTAATATGTTTACCAACCTCAACCTTACGGACATGGAAACATGTTACAAATTATTCAACACCAAAATGGTGCAATCTCTCAAACTAAAAGAAAGGCGTTTTGGTTTTGAGCCGGAAGTTACCGCCAAAATATCACGAATACCCAATGTACGTATTTACGAAGTAGGCATCTCCTATTACGGACGCACCTATGCCGAAGGAAAAAAAATCGGCTGGAAAGACGGATTCAGAGCGTTGTGGTGTATTTTTAAATATAGAATCGTCTATTAACATTATGTGAAAATTTATAAACATGAATATTCAAACAACAAGTAATCGAAATAACGCCCTTCTTTATTTAGGGTACATCGCCTCAGTTACGTATTTGGTAATGGGTTTGGTATTTGCGCGCGAAAGACTCTTTAGTGATTCCGCAGGTTATCTCTTTCAAATAATGAATAACGAAAGTTTTGCTGTGATGCACAAAAGATTTGTATCTGTATTTGCTCAAATCTTACCTGTAATATTCACTAAACTTTCTTTGCATCCTAAAGTCGTGTTTTATTCCTTTTTTTTTAATGACTGGCTATATTTTTTTATATGCTCTTTAATTCTTCTTTTAATTCAAAAAAACAAGACTGCATTCGGATTATTATGGATAACATTGACCGTAAGTTTAACTTGGTCATTTTACAGCCCGGTATCGGAACTAATACAAGGTTTCCCTTTATTACTTATTATAGTCATTAATTTATCTAATGGGCTACACAAATTCTATCAGTATTTAATTAATTATCTCTTGATTGTTATTGTTCTATACAGTCATCCGATTTATAATATGTTTGTGCCGTTATGTGTTGCAACTTTATATTTAAGTAAGAATCGTTACCCGAACAAACAAGAGATTATTCTCTTTAGCCTGGTACTTATTACAATCATTGTGAGATACATCGGCTTTGACACTTACGAAAATTCTCCTTTAGAAAATGTCAATCCAGGAGCAGGAAAAGGTGCTTTATACAATCTGACCAAATTCAGATTTGGAACCTTTCTTAGTTACACAATTTTTAAATATACAGGAGCACTGATTCTGGTTTTATTAACTGTATTGTTCACTTTTACTCACAAAAGAATATTATTAACTTTCACAACTTTTTTGATACTTTGGTTATACATTGTTATAATAAAGTTTGGTTTGATTTTCCCTGAGACGCCAGAGCCTTTTGAGCGATTCATTTTCCCGATATTAATGTTTAGTTGTATTATACTTAGTGTGATAATTGACATACGAATTTCTTCTTTAGCATTCATCTTGTTAGTCATTGGAGTTATTTTTCAAGTAGCCAGAAGAATAGAATTTGGCACTATTCTAAGTCAACGTTACACAATGATACAGTGGATAATTGAAAGTGCAAGCCAACAACCTTACCAAAAGTTTTATCTTAACTCTAACAATTTGAATCCATTTTTAATGTCAGGTTGGATATTAACTAATGAAACCCCCATTTTATGCGCAATTAATGACAAACCTATAATTCAATTAGCCACAACAGGAGATATCCCGGAAAATAAGATTAAGGAATTATCTGATGATCAATATTTCTTCTTTCCCTGGTGGGTGAAAAATTATTCAGCAATTAATTCAAGATATTTTAAGATGAGTATAACACCATTTGTAAATTTAAATTCCTATGGTGAACAGAGTCATCTGCCTGATTCTTTATTCAGGGATAACATCAGTTTCTTTACTAATAAATACACTCTTAAAGCAGGTAAAGAAGCTTATGTACCGGTTACAATTTATAATAATAATAAACAGCCTATAGCAAGCGGTTTAGGTAATGATCAGATATTCATTTCATATCACTATATAGACAGTAAAGGCAATTTTGTTTGGGATGGACTACGCACACCATTATTAACTGACATTAAATCTAGTTTAACGCAGTATGTTAAAATTAACGCCCCGGATGTCAAAGGGGATTGTATTTTTGAATTCGATATAATGTTTGAAGGCAAAAAGTGGTGTGATATTAAAGACAAAATTGTTTTAACGGTTGAATAGCAATCAAAAACTAATAATAAAAATCTATGTTAGAAAAACTAAAAACAATATATAAGTTTCTATCTCCAAAATACCAAAATATACAACTTGAATACAAGGTATCTCCCAAGCCCAGATATGGACATGGATTTCCAGCACATACTCTATTATTAGAAACCGTAAACAAAAACAGAGCATTATATAATGAACTATTAACATCATTCTTGCAATATCTTGAAAGAATTCAGTCTATAAAAAATTCTGAATTTGAAAAAGATGAAAATAACCCCTCCTGGAATAACGGCTTTTTGCCAGGTCTTGATATAGTTGGAATATATGGCATAATTGCAAATTATAAACCATCTAAATATATTGAAATAGGATCAGGAAATTCAACTAAGGTTGCTCGTAAAGCAATTGTCGAGAATAATTTAAAAACCGAGATTACTTCTATTGACCCATACCCACGTGCAAACATAGATCATTTAGCTGACCACGTTATAAGGCAGCCATTTGAAAACTTAAAGGATAATAGTTTTATTATCGAAACCTTAAATGAAAATGATATTTTATTTATTGATAATTCTCACAGAGTGTTTCCAAACTCAGATGCTATGATTTGTTTTCTGGAATTACTTCCCTTATTAAGAAAAGGAGTTATTGTGCATATCCATGATATTTATATTCCTTATGATTACCCTCAATTCATGTGTGACAGATATTACAATGAGCAATACTTTCTTTCGGCATTTCTTCTGGCAAATCCTGAAAAATATAAAACTATTTTACCCAACTTTTTTATTAGTGAAGATTCTGAATTGTCAAAAGTTATTGCACCAATTTGGAATCATCCTAACTTGAATAATGTAGAAAAACATGGTGGTTCTTATTGGTTGCAAATAAATTAAATGTCATGTAACGAAGGCCTATATCCTTGTCCTGATAATAACTCAACTTCTTGAAACCTAGTTGAATTTGAAATTTTTATTCTTCACAACCCATATCCTGTTTTTTGTTCATTGTATCTCTCTACAAATCTATACATTTTCTTACGCTTTATTTTTCCGGATCTAAGTGCTGTAAATTCATTATACAATGATTCATTATCGGAAATAGCAGTAGCAACATTTTCAGGTGTGAGTTCCATGATTTGGCCTGTAGCTAAAATAAACAGGTTAATGGTCATACTTGCATTGGCTTCGGTTACCACAGGTGCCAGTCCTGCTCTGATGGTGGGATAACTTTCTTTGAAAATAGAAACCGGACCAATGGCAGAGAAACGGTGAAAACGATCGTTGAGAAAAATATAAGGTGTTCCATTCTCTACATATCCCCACAAACTGTCGCGCTCCATTTTGCGTTTCACACCCTGACTGTCGAAGTAAAACAGGTTTTGTGTAGCAGCCCATTGCCCAATGCTGAAACCGGAATTATCACTGCCTGACTTTGCCAACTGATCTCTCGAAACTGAAGGTTTGTGATGCTGCAAGTCGGACAGCGTGAAATATACTCCGTCAGCAAAATAAGATTCAACAGGTGTTACATTATCTGCAGGAGCACTTTGAATATCCTGAGCTACAGAAAAAAACGGCATGCACAGCAACACGGATGTCATGGCGTAAAAAAATATTTTCATCAACCTTAATTATTTTAATCTTATGCAAAGAAAGTAAAATACTTTTTTGCTGATTGGATCAACTTACAATAAAACAGCCATTATTTATTGACAATTCCCGGAACTTTACGAACCGGAATCCTGCGCTTCCATTACTCTGAACTGAATGTTGTACAGATGGAAATAAACACCTTTCAGTGCAAGTAAGGTTTGATGGTTTCCTTCTTCAATTATTTTTCCACGTTCCATAACCATGATGCGCGAAGCATTTTTGATGGTGGACAGCCTGTGGGCAATAATCAATGATGTGCGTCCATGAGTAACCATTTCTGTAGCTTTTACCAGCATATTTTCAAGTTCTGAATCAACACTGCTGGTGGCTTCGTCAAGAATGATAAGCTGAGGCTTATGTGCAAGTACTCTTGCAAAAGAAATAAGTTGCCGCTGTCCTGTACTCAACAATCCTCCTCTTTCACCGGGATTATAGTCAAGTCCCTCGGGAAGCTGACTGATAAATTCCCATGCACCGGTTTTTTCTAAAATTAATTGTACTTCTGACTCGGTGATGGAAGAATCGTATAATGCAACATTTTGATAAATACTGTCGGAAAATAAAAACACATCCTGAAGTACAATACCTATCACTTTTCGCAGCGACTGAAGATCATACTCCCGAATATCAACATCATCAATGAGAATGTTTCCTTTCTGTATTTCATAAAGTCTGTTGATCAGGTTGATAATAGTGGTTTTTCCTGCTCCGGTGTGACCAACAATAGCTACTGACTGACCTGCAGGAATTACGAAGGATAAATCACGGAGTATCCATTCATTTTCTTTGTAAGCAAACCACACATTTCTGAATTCAATCTTGCCTTTAATATTTTCAGCAGCAAGCTTACCTTCATTCACTTCGCTGTGGGTTTCGTCATAGAGTTTAAAAATGCGCTCGGAACTTACCATGCCCATCTGCAGCGTATTAAATTTATCAGCTAATTGACGTATTGGCCGAAACAACTGGTTGATATATTGTATAAAAGCTACCAGAATTCCGAAGGAAGCAAGACCTTTGATGGCACTGCCTCCACCATACCACACAATGAGTCCGATGGAAGTGGCTGAAAGAATTTCGACAACAGGAAAAAACAAACTGTAGAACCAAATGGAGCGTATGTTGGCATCGCGGTGTGATGCATTTATTTTTTCGAACTTATGCATTTCCTGTTCTTCGCGGTTAAATATCTGAACGATGCGCATGGCGGTGAGATGTTCCTGTATAAACTCATTCAGCCGTGCCACCTGTGTGCGTACATCATTAAAAGTGATTCGTATATTTTTCTGAAATACTCGTGTGGCTATCATCAGCACAGGCAGCGTAATCAGACTGATACATGCAAGTTTGAAATCAATATAAAACATGATGACGATGATGACCACTACCTGCAGCAAATCGCTGATGATAAGTATAATTCCATCTGAAAAAATATCAGCAATAGTTTCCATATCGCTTACCAGTCTTGTGATGGTTATTCCAACAGGTGATTTGTCGAAGTAAGAAGAAGAAAACCTAACAATACGGTCGAACAAAGTTTTGCGCATGGAATAAATCACCTCCTGCCCCAGTCTGTTGGTGAGTGTTGTATAAATGTATTGCAGAATACCTTGCGACAACAACACTGCCGACATGATTAAAGTAATCCTCAACAATCCCTGCATGTCGTCCTTTGCAATATAATCGTCAAGTGCAATTTGAGTAAGCCATGGCATGACCGGTGCAAGTGCTGCAAGAGCTAAAGTGATGAGTATGGTGAGAATAAAAAATAACTTAAACGGCATGACGAATACCATCACCCGCTTGAGTAGTTTCCAGTTAAATGCAGATCCGCTTGACGACAAAATGTTAGGATATAAGATGATTGAGCAGTTTGCAAATTTGCCTCTATATGTCGTCAATTCAAAATAATGCAGGAAATTGTTATGAATTTTTATACCTCACGAAGCTTCATGCCGTTGGTATTTGTTACTTTTGCACACTCATGAATCCCACATTAAAAGTTGCTTTTCACACCTTGGGCTGCAAGCTAAACTTTGCAGAGACTTCGACCATTGCCCGCGAACTGATGGACAATGGCTGCCAGCGTGTTGATTATAATGACTTTGCTGATGTGTATGTAATCAACACTTGCTCAGTTACTGAAAGTGCCGACCGCGAATGTCAGACCTGGGTAAACCGCGCTCTGCAGTCGAACCCCGAAGCACATGTGGTGGTGATAGGTTGCTATGCACAGCTGAAGCCCGAAAAAATTGCATCCATTCCGGGAGTGAGTCTGGTGCTGGGAGCTACTGAAAAATTCAATGTAGCCAACTACATACATCATCTGAAAGAAAAAACTGATGCGCAGATTTTTTCCTGTGATATTGCTACCCATCACACATTTGTAAGCAGCTATTCATCAGGTGACCGCACACGTGTGTTTCTGAAAGTTCAGGACGGATGTGATTACACCTGTACCTACTGCACTATACCATTGGCGCGTGGCAAAAGCCGCAGCGACAGCATTGAACATGTACTGCAGCAAACTGAAGCTATTGCTGCACGTGGTGCAAAAGAAATTGTACTTACCGGAGTAAACCTTGGCGATTTTGGAAAACAGGATTCAGAAGGCAGACATCAGTATGATTTTTTTGACCTGGTACGTGCCCTCGATGAGCAACCATTGCAAATGCGATATCGCATTTCGTCTATAGAGCCCAATTTGCTAAAAGATGAAATTATTGAATGGGTTAGCCGCTCTCAGAAATTTATGCCTCATTTTCATATTCCGCTGCAGAGTGGTTCTGATACTGTACTCAAACTGATGCGCAGACGCTATCTTACCGACCTTTACACTTCACGCATCAACAAAATAAAAGAGCTGATGCCACATGCCTGCATAGGTGTGGATGTGATTACAGGTTTTCCGGGTGAAACAGAAGAAGAGTTTCTGAAGACTTACAATTTCCTTCAGGAGGCTGACATTTCTTATTTACATGTGTTCACCTATTCCGAAAGAGCCAATACACTTGCAGCAGACATGCAGGGAAAAGTACCTCTGAAAGAGCGTAAAAAACGAACTCAGATGCTGCGTATTTTGTCTGAAAAGAAACTGCGCTATTTTTACTCCCGGCAGGAAAATAAAATCATGAATGTGTTGTTTGAAAGCGACAACAAGAATGGTTGGATGCACGGCTTCACTGAAAACTATGTGAAAGTAAAAACACCATTCAACCCTGAGTTGATTAATGCGCTGGAGCCATGCAGACTAATTGCCCCCGACAGATATAATGAGATGTCCTGTGAAATTTTATCACTACAAACTGCTTAACTGCTTTTCATACTGATGTATCCTACACTCTCCGATTTATTGAACGACCTTTTCGGAATAAACCTGCCTTTGCCGATTCAGACTTTTGGGCTGATGATGGCTTTGTCGTTTTTTTTAGCTGCTTACACACTCACGCTTGAGTTAAGACGAAAAGAGAAAAACGGATTACTAAAGTCTTTTACTTACAGCTACGTAAAAGGAAAACCTGCTACCATGAGTGAATTAATTGTTGCAGGGATTGTAGGTTTTATTATCGGATTTAAACTTCTGGAAGCAATATTGAATTATAACGATTTGGTAAATAATCCGCAGGAGTTTTTATTGTCTTCCAGAGGAAATATCTGGGGAGGATTGCTGGCAGCAGCATATTCTGCATGGAGCAAATACAATGAGAAGAAAAAACAACAGTTAGCAGTACCACAAACCATCACCGAAACGGGTTACCCGCATCAGTTTGTGATGAACATAACAATGGCTGCTGCACTTGCCGGACTGGTTGGTGCTAAAATTTTTCACAACCTCGAAAACATTGATGATTTCATGCGCGACCCTGTTGATGCTTTGATTTCATTCAGTGGACTTACATTTTTCGGAGGGCTTATCTGCGGAGCAGCTGCAGTGTTGTGGTATAGCGGTAAGAAATTAAAAGTGCCTGCATGGGTCATCTGCGATGCCACTGCTCCCGGGCTGATGCTTGCTTATGGTACCGGTCGCTTAGGTTGTCATCTTGCAGGTGATGGAGACTGGGGAATTGTGAATGCTGCTGCCAAACCATCATGGTTTCCCTTTCCCGACTGGATGTGGAGTTACAATTATCCGCATAATGTCATCAACGAAGGAGTTCCTATCGAAGGTTGCACAGGCAATCATTGTTTTCAGTTGGTGCCTCCGGTTTTTCCTACCCCACTCTATGAAGCAGTTGCATGTATTATTCTGTTTTTTGTTTTGTGGCAGTTGCGTAAGAAAATTCACATCCCCGGAATGTTGTTTGGCGTTTATCTGCTGTTTACCGGAGTGGAACGATTACTCATTGAACAAATTCGTGTAAATACCAAGTATCATATTTTCGGTCATGGCATCACACAGGCTGAACTGATCTCTTCATTTTTAATCTTAATTTCTATTGTACTCATTCTGTATCTGAAAAAGAAAAAAACTGTTGCCCCACGTTGACGGCATCATGTTTTTAGTTAACTTGCCAATTCTTTTCAGCAAAACCGAATGTCTGTTTCAAGACTTATTACTTTTATTGCAGTAATCTTCAGCCTCAGCAGCAATGCGCAAACACGCATACGTGTGCCTGTGCTTGATTACAGCCCTATGGATGAGTTTGCCATAAAACTTTCAGCGCAAAATATTGACAATGCAGATACGCTTGCTGCACGCATTATGCGCGAGTATGACAAGCCGCACTTCCGTTTAAGAGTTGCTTTCAGATGGATTGGCGAAAACATACAGTATGATGTGCGTTCGAAAAAGCCTGCTGCCTCTGCACAGGAAGTTTTCAGATTGAGAAAGGCAAATGCCGAAGGATACTGTAATCTGCTGAATGCACTCTGTGCTAAGATGAAAATACAATCTGAAACAGTGCCGGGGTTTTTACGCAAAGGATTACTGCCCGGAAAATCGCTGAAGAAAATGAATCATTGCTGGAATACAGTTAAGTTATACAACAAGTGGTATTTGCTGGACGTGACACTTGCCAGCGGATTTACCGAAAGGAAAGGACGTGTGTTCACCAAACGATTCAACGATATGTATTATGCACTGCATCCGCGGCAGATTATTCTCACACATCTACCTATGAACAGCAGCCGCCAGTATCTTGACACCCTGGTTGACCGAAAAACATTTTTTAATTTTCCTGAAGTGTATGATGCATTTTTCGAAAACGGACTCTATGCACTTACTCCAGCTGATGGTATTGTAGAATTGAAGAATGGTCAGCTCAAGAAATTTTATTTCAAAACAATGGACAGCCTTCAGGTGGGAAAGATTGAAATCACCGAAGGAAAAAAGTCTGAGCGCATTCCTGTTACCTTCAGACAAAGCGATAATGTGATTCAGTTTGATTATCTGAACAGCTCAAAAAGGAAAAAATCAATTAACATTTTTTTAGATGGGTCACTGATAGCAACCTATCTGATTGTTCCTGAAAAGAAGAAGAAACGCTGAGTCATCAGCTTTTCAGCATCACCAACAATTTAGCAAGACTGTCTTTCAAATTTCTTCTGTCAATTATTTTATCGAGGAAACCATGTTCGAGTACAAACTCTGCCGTCTGAAATCCTTTGGGCAAATCTTTTCCGATGGTTTCTTTCACCACGCGAGGCCCTGCAAAGCCAATCAAAGCACCGGGTTCAGCAATGTTTAAATCGCCAAGCATGGCAAACGATGCTGTAACACCTCCTGTTGTTGGATCGGTAAGCAAACTGATGTAAGGAAGTTTTGCTTCCGACATCTGAGTAAGCTTGGCTGAAGTTTTAGCCATTTGCATCAGCGAGAAAGCTGCTTCCATCATTCGTGCTCCTCCCGATTTGCTGATGATCATCAACGGAAGTTTATGCTGCAGACAATAATCAATTGCACGCGCAATTTTTTCACCCATCACAGAGCCCATACTTCCACCAATGAATTCAAAATCCATACAGGCAATCACCAAATCATGTCCATACACCTGACCATGAGCAGTGCGTATAGCATCTTTCAGATGTGTTTTAGACATCGTATCACGAAGTCTGTCTTTATATTTCTTGGTATCCACAAAATCCAGCGGATCACCTGAAGTAATATTCTCATTAAACTCCTTGAACTGATTGTTATCGAAAAGAATGGCAAAATATTCTTCAGAGCCAATACGCTCGTGAAATCCGCAGTTGGGGCAAACATATTTGCTTTCCTCATGGTCAGACGATGCCACAATAGATTTACATGACGGGCATTTATACCACAGTCCTTCGGGTG
Source organism: Bacteroidota bacterium (assembly GCA_019136655.1). GTDB lineage: Bacteria > Bacteroidota > Bacteroidia > AKYH767-A > OLB10 > OLB10. Next base: position 168,868 of record JAGVTU010000017.1, on the reverse strand, counting down.
TTTCTTTTTTTTCTTTGGTAGAAGTTGTAATACCTTCTTTTATTCGTTTAAACCACGACATGCTGTTTAATTTAATTAAAAGAAACTCATACCTGCTTAATCCTTAATTCGGATGGTTGGGTACCGGCAGAATTTCTCAGGCTAAAGTAATTTCTTTTGACAAATAAACATCCTGGATGGCATTCAGCATTTCAACACCTTCTTTAAACGGTTTTTGAAACGCTTTTCTACCTGAAATAAGACCCTGACCACCGGCACGCTTGTTAATAACGGCAGTAGTCACTGCTTCGGCCATATCGGTAGCGCCTTTGGATTCGCCACCTGAATTAATCAGCCCCATGCGACCATTGTAACAGTTAAGTACCTGATAACGACAAAGGTCAATTGGATGATCTGAAGTAAGTTTTGCATACACATCCTTATGTGTTTTGCCAAAATTGATCGCTGTATATCCACCATTGTTGGTAGGAAGTTTTTGTTTGATGATATCAGCCTGAATAGTTACACCAATATGATTTGCCTGTGCTGTAAGGTCAGCGGCAGTATGATAATCCACACCATCTTTCTTGAAACCGCTGTTACGCAGATAGCACCACAGAATGGTTGCCATGCCCAGTTCATGAGCACGTTCAAATGCCTGCGCCACTTCCACAATTTGTCGTGATGACTCTTCGCTTCCGAAATAAATGGTGGCACCAACGGCTGCTGCTCCCATATTCCATGCTTCGTCAACTGAGCCAAACATTATCTGATCGAATTTATTCGGATAAGTAAGAAACTCGTTGTGATTGATTTTTACAATGAAAGGAATTTTATGAGCATACTTTCGCGACACCGATGCCAGCACTCCATAGGTAGAAGCCACTGCATTGCAACCGCCTTCAATGGCAAGTTTTACAATATTTTCAGGATCGAAAAACATTGGATTGGGAGCAAATGACGCACCAGCAGAATGTTCTATACCCTGGTCAACAGGCAGAATAGACATATAGCCTGTTCCTGAAAGTCGGCCATGATTGTACAATGACTGAATACTTCTCACCGTTTGATTGTTGCGGTTGGAAGGAATAAAAATGCGGTCAACAAAATCGGCACCCGGCTGATGAAGTGAATCCTTGGGTACTGTTTTGCATACATGGTTCAACAGTGAGTCGGCATCTTTGCCTAAGAGTTCTGTTATTTTCTTGAGCATAAATTAAATTATTTCGCTTTTTTAGTTAATGACTGCAAAACTACATTTTTTCCCGATTGTATCAGGCCGTAAAATGTAACTCTCTTTAAGCCATAGTTTAATACTTTTATGCCGGATTTTTTAGATAACAGAAATGAAAATAGTAATACCTGTTGCCGGAATTGGCACCAAACTGAGGCCGCATACACATACACAACCCAAGACGCTGGTACCTGTAGCCGGAAGACCTATACTGGCACATATCATTGATTACTTTGTAGAGTCGGGATATGATGAGTTTGTTTTTATCATCGGCTATATGGGCGAAAAAATTGAAGAGTTTGTAAACACCAAATACCCTTCGCTGAAAACAGCTTTTGTAGTTCAGGAACCCCGCGAAGGAACAGGCCACTCTGTTTGGTGTGCCCGCAACAGTGTGCATGCTGACGATGAGATGCTGATTATACTTGGTGATACGATTATTGATTTTGACATTAAAGTTTTTCAGGGAGCTAAACATAATTTGCTTGGTGTAAAAAAAGTGGAAGACCCCCGCAACTTTGGTGTGGTAGAACTGGATGATGATGGCTTTGTAGAAAAATTGTATGAGAAACCTGTGATTCCAAAATCCAATCTTGCTTTGGTGGGAATTTATTATATCAAACATGCAGGAAGTTTATTTAATGAATTGCAGGTGCTTATTGACAATCAGATAAAGACTCTTGGCGAATATCATCTTACCGATGGCATTATGCGCATGATTGAACAGGGTGCCAAAACAGGAGTGTTTCAGGTAGGCAACTGGTTCGACTGCGGAGGCAAGGACAGCCTGCTCGAAACCAATGCCACATTGCTCAGCCGAATGGAAGAAGCGCATCCTACCACTCAAAAATTTCCGAATACCATCATCATTCCTCCGGTAAGTATAGCCTACAACTGTGATATTGCAGATTCCATCATCGGGCCGGATGTTTCCATTGGCGAACATACCATTGTGCGAAGTTCTGTCATCAAGGATTCTATCATTGGCTCCTACTCACAACTCGAAACTGCTGTATTGCATCATTCCGTTATCGGCAGCGATGCCTATCTTAAAGGATTAAGCCAAAGTCTAAACATTGGCGACAGTACTGAGATTGATTTTAGCTGAGGCAGCACAATATTAATTCTGAGAATTAAAATACTCTCACTCCTTCAACATCTTTCCCGTCCACACATTTCCATTGGTCAGGTATGCTCTTACAAAATAAAATCCACCCGGCAGTGTAAGGTTTTGAATTTTGACTGACTTGCTTTGCACAGTTTCAGTTGTTATTGTTTGCCCCTGCAGATTAATGATTTCAATCTTGCTAATGGTTTCATCCGATTTCAGATTCAATTCCGAACTTATCGGATTAGGAAATATCTGAATAGACGGAACCTTCTCATTCATTTCATTCAGGCCTGTACTGCAATTGAGATCATTGATGTATTGCCATATCACATCGTTCATCAGATAAGGGACAGGAAGACTGTCAGGTGCTTCTCCCATTCTTACCCAAACCATGTTCTCACTTGGAATTACATTTAAAAACTGGCCATCTTTTCCTAATGCAGCAATCATATCGGCAGGTGCATGCGGATTCAAATATCCGGGAAACACAAATTGAGTACTCGGTAACATATAAGATGCCTTACCATTGAGCCACCACAAATATCCGTATGACTTATTGAGCATTTGCGAAGTGTTGGTCATCTGACTAAAGTATGCAGTATCTGTCATTATCTGATTGCCATTCCAGTTACCATTATTCAGAATCAAAAGGCCAAAGCGTGCCATACTGCGAGCATTGCTGAAATAAACGTTGTCATATCCAATAGGTATAAATGCTCCCGTCATGCCTGTTGGGTTTTTCAGTTTCTGAGTAGCATAGGCATTCATGGTCATGCCGGTGGCATAGTATAGAACACTGTCAAGCAAAGTGTATGGTGCATTGTGATAGGCCCATCGTGTGCTTGCATCTGCTAAATAAACCAGACATGAATCGTATGTACAATGGTTATCAGGTACACCATCATCCAGTCCGCAGGTCATGGTGAGCTGATTCCTGATTGTAATTTTTTCTTCCTGCGCGGGTGTGCAACTCGTCCAACCTTGACCAAGGTATTGAGAAGAAGTATCTGTAATTGATAAATGTCCCTCCTGTTGCGCCATGCCTACTAAGAATGAAGTAAGTGTTTTACCTGCCGAAGCCCATTGCCAAACTGAGTTTTGTGTTTGTGTGCCGAAATATTTTTCGAGAACTATTTTACCATCTTTTAACAGAATGAAAGCTTTGGTATTATTCGTATCCAGATACGTATAGAGACTGTCAATCTTATCCTGGCACCAGTTTAGTGTTGTTGGAGATATTGTGTCCCATGCACTACCTGTAAGCGGAGGAAAATAGAGTGATTGTGCATGTATGGAATTTGCAAAAAAGAATGTTAGGATGATGGTGAAAAGTTTTTTCATTTTACAATAGATATTTTTTTTGATGTAATGATGCAGATTAATGTTGTCTGTTAATTTTTTTTATCAGCTCAGTTCCCTTTTACGATTGTTGATTTTTAGAATCGGACCGGTGTAAAGCTGAGCATTGAGGCTAAAAATGCTGAAAAGAAAAGCGAAAGTCAGGATGGAGCATTTAATCATATACGGTTAGACGTTTATTTTGTGAATTGGTTTAACTGTATATCTGAAAAATTAATTCATTCATCAATTGCCTAAAATTTTAAATCAGACAAGGTAATTAATCATTGAATTTCGGATTGAAACTGTTCGGCTTAACTCGTTTTACGGTAGTTCCAAATAGCAAGACCATTCAGCACTAAGGCAAATCCTGTCATAATTGTAAAGTGATAAACCAAATCTGAAAAATCGCTTCCTTTGAGAATGATCATTCGCACCACATCAATAAAATAAGTAACAGGATTAATTTTGGCAATTACATAAGCCCATTGCGGCATTCCGTCAAGTGGGGTGAACAATCCGCTCATCAGCATAAATATCATAATAAAAAAATATGCTACTGACATAGCCTGCTGTTGTGTTTCAGCAAATGTTGAAATGAGTAATCCCAAGCCTAATAATGCTATCAGATATATTGCCAGATATCCATACAAAAGCAATACACTTCCCACCGGAACAATACCATAAACCAGTCGTGCTACAATGAACAAACCAATAGTAAAAACCATCATACCAATAATCCAGAATGGAATCAGTTTTCCTAATACAAACTGATACTTCTTTATGGGTGTTACATTGATTTGCTCAATTGTTCCTGCTTCTTTTTCTTTAACAATATTTAAAGCACACATGTAGGAGCCTACCATGGTGACCAACACAACCAGGATTCCCGGAACCATAAAATAATTGTAGTTCATAAATGGATTGAACCAGTTTGATGATACCAACTGTATGGTTGGTGCTTCCTTGAACCTTCCGGGCCGAATCCATTGCACGCGGATATCGCTGTTATAATCAGAGATTATCTGAGAAAGATAATTACCGCCTAATCCTGCCTTAACACCATTGATGGCATTGATGGCAATAAATAATTTTTGTTGATTCTCACGAATTAAATTTCGTTCAAAACCTGTGGGTATTTCCAGTATTAAATCAGCCTGACCATTTTCTATTTGCTTGAATCCCTCATTAAATGTCGGGGCATAACCTGCAAGTTTGAAATATCCTGAAGATGTAATCTTTGAAATCAAATGCTGCGAGTAAGAAGAATGATCTTGATCTACTATTGAAATGTTGATGTTTTTCACTTCATAATCTGCAGCCAATGGCAGTATAAGTAACTGCACAAAAGGCACTACAAAAATCAGAGGCAGCAAACCCTTGTTTCGAAAAATCTGTTTGAACTCTTTTTGCAATAAAAATTTCAGTTCACGCATCTGTCTAAATTTTCATTAATCATCTACTAACCGTATAAATTACTCAAGTCTGATTTTAAATTTTTTAAAACTTATTACCAAAATAACAGCGGCCATTATGGTAAGAATTAAAGTTTCTTTCCATACCGAAGCTAATCCGAGTCCTTTTATCATGATTGATTTTACAATGATATAATACCATTTTGCGGGAATGATATTGCTGATTAACTGCAAAGCAACAGGCATATTTTCAATGGGGAACATGAATCCGGTAAACAACATTGTTGGCACCAACATTCCCATCATGGATATCAGCATGGCAGACTGTTGCGATTCAACTGAATTTGATATCAATAATCCTAATGCAAGAGCAGTAATGATAAACAGGATACTTTCAACAAACAACAATACAATATTGCCGTTTACAGGCATATCCAGCAATGTAACGCTCATTAAAATGATGACAACTAAGTTTATGACTGAAAGTAATAAATACGGAATGGCTTTGGCAATAATCACCAGTACAGGATTGATAGGCGACACCAGTAACACTTCCATCGTTCCTCTCTCCTTTTCCCTGACGATGGAAACAGATGTCATCAGCACGCAAACAAGCATTAGCACAAGTGCCATCACTCCGGGAACAAAATTTGTTGCTCCTTTTAACTGAGGATTATACAGCATCCGCACTTCAGGAACAATTTGAATCGGAGCCGAAGAATTGCTTCTTAATTCTTGCTGATAACTCCTAATGATATTCGTGGCGTAGCCGGTTAATGTATTTGCAGCATTTGGGTCGGAAGCATCAGCAATAATCTGCACCTGTGCACTATTCAGATGCAATAAATCCCGATTGAAATTTTCTGGAAAGATTATTACGAGTTTGATATCGCCTGACTTAAAAGAATTTTCTATCTGAAAATGATCTGACACTACTCGTTGCACTTCAAAACTTTTACTTGCCTCTAATTTGTTGATGATTTGCTGAGTGGCCGCATCATTTGAATAATCACAAATTACAATCTTAGCATTCTTTATCTCATTGGTCAGAGCAAAACCGAATAGCAAAATCTGAACTATGGGCATACCGAATAACATCAACAATGATTTCTTATCACGAAAAACATGAAAAAACTCTTTTTTAACAAATGATAAAAACTGTTTCATTTTGATAGCTTTTAGATATTAGCTGTTAGCCTTTAGCGAATAATCATTAGCAAAAGGCTGTTGGCTGATTGCTTTAAGGAAACTGTGTATCATCTTAATTTCCTGTTCTAATGATAATTCCAATTTCTCTAAATCTGAATTTGCCCATTCCAATTCTTTTATTATCACTAAATAAGTTTGAAGTTCAAAGGCAGAGCCTAAAGCAATCTGAAGAAAGCGAGCGTAATCTTTATCACTGTTCCGACTGCTGCCTTCTGCAATGTTAGCGGGTATGGATACGGCTAAACGAGTCATTTGTGAAATCATTCCATACTTTTCTGTTATAGGCAATTGTTTGGATAAGCTGAAAACTTCTTTCACTATTTCAATTCCATTTTGCCAAACATTTAATTCCTGATAGTTTTTCATTTTTCTTTTTTTAAATTGTTGGTTATTAGCTTTTGGCTGCTGGCTATTAACTGATAGCCACTAGCTAACTGCTCTTTTTGCTCCTCTTGCCAATTCATAAAAAACTTCGTCCATAGAACTCACTGCATACTTTTGTTTTAAGTTAGCCGGAGTGTCAAGTGCTTTTATTTCACCATCAACCATCATCGAAATTCTGTTACAGTATTCAGCTTCATCCATATAGTGAGTTGTCACAAAAATGGTAATCCCTTTTTCGGCAGCCTGATAAATTAAATCCCAAAACTGACGCCTTGTAATCGGGTCAACACCTCCTGTTGGTTCGTCTAAGAAAACGATACGAGGCTCGTGTAACACCGCTACTGAAAATGCTAATTTTTGTTTCCATCCCAATGGCAATGAATTCACCAATTTATTCGCTTCATTTTGCAACCCTAAAGTCTCTATTAACTCATTACTTTTTGTTTTCAATTGTTGGTCAGACAATCCATATATACCTCCGAAGAATTGAATATTTTCCACTATAGTCAGGTCATCATACAATGAAAATTTCTGACTCATATAGCCGATGTTTTTCTTAATCTGCTCAGTTTGCTTATAAATATCAAACCCTGCAATGGTTGCATTACCTGACGAAGGTTTTGAAAGTCCGCAAAGCATTTTCATTGCAGTAGTTTTTCCTGCTCCGTTTGCACCTAAAAAACCAAATATTTCACCTGCATATACTTCAAATGTAACTTGATTTGTTGCAACGAAATCTCCAAAACGTTTGGTCAGTTTATCTGTTTTTATAACCTCTTCCCTTTCAACTGACAATTGTGAGTTGGCAGCTGACAAAGATTTAGGATTATCCTTATTTAATTTCATCTTCTTTTTTTTTGTTGAAAGAAATTCTCCATTCTCATCTGTTCATTAAACTCATAAAACAATCTTCAATCGTTGGTGTAATTTCCTTTACTTCCAAATTATAAAGCCCTTCATTCTGTAACGAAGCCCTCAGATTATCGATTGTCAATTGCTCATTCTCCATTGTTATGTGATGATAGTCGCCAAATGAATAGCAACTCTTAATTTGTGAATTGTTTCGCAGTTCAGTTTGCAAGCGGATCATGTTATTTGCTTTCACTGCATATAATTTATCAGGAAACTTTTTGATGATTTGGTCGGGTGTGTCAATCATCATCATGCTCCCGCTTTGAATCAATGCAATGCGTTCGCAAAGTGTAGCTTCATCCATATAAGGTGTTGAAACCAAAATAGTAATGCCCTGCTGTTTTAAGCCTTTCAGCATTTCCCAAAATTCTTTTCTCGAAACCACATCCACTCCTGTGGTGGGCTCATCTAAAAACAAAACATTTGGACGATGAATCAGAGCGCAACATAATGCCAATTTCTGTTTCATTCCACCTGATAATTTACCAGCCCTTCGTGTTTTGAATGGCTCCAACTGTACATATATATCCTTTATCAAATCATAATTTTCAGCAACAGTAGTATCAAATACCGTGGCAAAAAAGTGGAGGTTCTCTTCAACCGACAAATCCTGATAGAGTGAAAATTTACCGGGCATATAACCTACTTTCTTGCGAATAGTTTTATAATCTTTTACAACATCACAACCATCCACGTAAGCTGTTCCACTATCAGGCAAAAGCAAGGTTGTAAGTATCCTGAAAATACTTGTTTTCCCGGCACCATCTGCCCCAATCAAACCAAACAACTCACCTTTCCTTACTTCAAAAGAAACATCGTTTACCGCCTTTACTTCGCCTTTATTGTAGGTCTTTACAATGTTATTTAATACAACGTCTGCCATTCTTATTGAAATTTTATTTCCCCATACATTCCTATTTTGTAAGTACCATCATTCTTTACCTTCACCTTTATTGCGTAAACTAAATTTGCACGTTCCTCTTTTGTCTGAATGGTTTTCGGAGTAAATTCAGCTTTGTCACTGATCCAGGTTATAGTACCTTCTGTTTTTATGTAGCCTCCTTTGCCATCATCTGTTAAGACTTTCACTTTTTGATCCAACTTAACTTCCGGCAACTGATTGCCTGTGATGTATGCACGTAATGTGATAAAAGTCAAATCAGCAATTTTATAAAGTGGTTTACCTGCCGATGTCATTTCATTCATTTCAGCATATTTGGAAAGAACCGTTCCATTTATCGGATTGATGATATTGCATTTTGCAAGTTGATCATTCAGCTGTTCAATCTGCATTTGCAGCGGAAGTACATCTTTTTGAATAGTTGTGCTCGATATGTTCAGAGTAGATTTTTGAGCTTCTATCTGCCTTTTCAAAACTTCCACCTGTGCATTTGCATCATCCAGTTGTTTTGGGGTTGCTGCATCATTCTTTACTAGATTAACAACCCTGTCTCTTTCCTTCTCGGCAGTTTTCAATTGTTGGTTTAAAGCCGATAGCTGAACCGGAATATCAGGAGTTTTTCCTTTAAGCGCAGCAACCTGAGCTTCCAGTTGTTTTTTCTTTAAATACAATTGTGTGCTGTCAATATAACCTATAAGCTGACCTGATTTTAAAAGCTGACCTTCTTCAACATTAAACTCTTTTATCACTCCTGTGGCTTCTGCGGAAACAATGGTTTCATCAGCTTCAAAACTTCCGGAAGCATCAAATGAAACTTTATTACTGTTGCAGGACGACAAAATAATTGCCATTGCAAGTATTTTAAATGGAAAATTTAGAATTGAGAAGTGAAAATCACTTCTATTGTTCAGTAGTTTTTTATCAGTATTCATTGCAATTAATTTATTCTTGGTTAAATTCATTTTCATATTATCGTTCACTTTCAATTCTCAATTCCTAACGCTATTTGTGTGTTATATTCTGACATTAAAAGCTGTACTTCGTGCAGTATCTTATTCTGTTTTGCCTGGTCTTCGTCATTTACCGCCTTTAGGTAATCGTTAGTTGTTGCTGTGCCATAGCTAAGCTGATTTTGCACCGTTAACTTTACTTTTTCACGCAGAGCAATTATACTTTTGTCAGTTTCAATTAATCTCAGCATTTTCTGAACTTCGCTGTTTTGTTGTTTTAATGTGAGATTGGTATTAAACATGAATGTTTCGCGTTGAATGTCTGTTGCTTTCTTATTTAAATCAACTATTCTTCTTTCATTTCTGTATGTATAAAGTCCTGCAAAATTCCAGCTTAACCTTACTCCTCCCATATAATAATCTGCAACCTTAGTATTCAGAATATCTAATCCGGGTTTGCCTAATCCTCCCTGAAAAAATAAGCTTATCCTGGGGTAGTTTTTGTCAGCGACTAATTTCTTCTGTATTTCATATGATTTATACTGCAAATCGAAAATTTTTAATTCAGGACGATTAATTGAATCTGAAAGCACCAAAATCTGAGGTGTTTCAAGTACTGTATTTTCATCAACTGGATTACCAATAAACAATGCCAGCATATCAGCATATCCCTTCCTTGTTGATTCTAATTCGATGGAATGTTGCTGTGCCTTCAGTAATTCTGCTTGCAGATTATCTGCTGAACTTTTTAATGCAACACCGTTGGCTATGGCAACATTCACTTTTTCAATTCCTCTCTGAATGTCAGATTGAATCAGTTGGTTTTGCTTCAGCTGAGCATCAATCAGCAATATTCCGAAATACAAATTGTTTATGCGGTCATTAAGTTTATACAACTCAACTTCTGTCTTCTTAGCTTCTATATCACTCGCATTATTTAAAGAAGACTTTTGATCTTTAATGGTAAAAAGATCTGTAACAGACTGCGACACTTCTCCATATATCCTGAACTGATCCTTGCTCATTGTCGGAATATTCAAACCCGGAAGATTAATCGGTATTTCTGTTACATCTGACTGATAGGTTGCCTGACCTGAAATATTAAACTGGGGCAGATAACCTTTTTTTGCATTTGCCACTAAATAGCCATTGGATTTTTCTATCAGTGAATATTGCTTTACTACAGGATAGTTTTTCTTAGCCATCTCCACACATCCGGCAAGGGTTAAACTTTTACTGTTCTGAGCTGAAGCAAAATGACTACTTATGAGTAATACACACAGAAATTTGAATTTATACTTGAAATCAGACATGCGTTATATTATTAATAATTTGTATTAATCATTTGATTAACTAATTTTTATAATTTTTATCTTATTTTCATCATAGCGTTAATCCAGACCGGAATATACTTCTTCCTTTGCATCATCAGTTTCTTAAACTGATGATCACTCACTCCGCTTATGCCCTGCAATAATGGTTTACCTATGAATGGGAAAACAATCAGGCCCAGCAGATTCATTAAAAAGTGTAAAGGATGCGGCTCTGCAATCTTTCCTTCTTCAACAGCTTTCCGGTGCTGTTTCAGAAATACTGAATTCGATACCATTTGCTTGATCGGAAGTTTATTCATGAGTCCTCCTGAATTGGCTCTAATCTCACTCAGCATAAATAACGGAACGTTTGGGTTCTCGATGATAAAGTCTATATATCCTGAGGCAATCTGTTCAACCTTAGTTTGAAGCGTACTTTTTTCATCATTCATAATTAAGGCAAGACTTTGCATAAATCCAAATAAAGTTTCAAGCATAATTATTTCAAACAGCTTCTCTTTACTGCGGAAATAGTAATTAAGCAATGCAAGATTGATACCTGCTTCATCAGCTATATCTCTGGTACGTGTAGCTGCAAAACCTTTCCTGTGAAATACTTTGCGCGCTGCTTCTTTTATTCTTTCTTCTGTTGTGAGTTCTGCTGACTTCTCATTATTCTTAGCTGCCATAATATTCCAAATTATCGGCACAAATATAATTTAAGCATTTGTATTAAGCAAATATTTTAATCATTTGTTTAATTTTATTTCATACAAAACTTAAATTTCAGGTATAACTATTAGTTTTCAGGAAATACCTTTAAATAATAATTCGAACTGTTTTTCTGATAAATCAGCTATGCTGACTTCTCACTTCGGCTTATATTAGAAAGTTTACTTAAACCAAAATCATATTTTCACACCTACAGAACTTAACTGCGGGTAGAAATACTCAATGGCATCTGAAAGAAAACATGGTATAATGGCATGATGTGTTAATTCAATTTTATTGGGGTCGGTGAGTGAATTAATCATTTCATTGTACTTGTCCAAGCCGTAATGTTCAATGATTTTTTCTTTCTTATCAGGTCGTGCAAAGTAACGATACATTCCTTCTGCATCTGCTTCCGGGTGAAACTGTACTCCCAGCATTTCATTGCTGAAACGCACTCCCATAATGGCACGTTCATAGGGTACATGTGGTCTTATTTTTTCAAGGCAAAGCACACTGCCTCCTGTTTGCACTATTTTACCAATATCAGGTGTGGTAACCTGCCACTCGCGGGAGTCAACTGCATAGAATGGTTCCGGCAATCTGCCAATAATCGAATCTTTAAATCCATCTTCGGTTTTGTGAACAGGAAATATTCCAAAAGAAGGTGAATGACGCTCACTTACTTTTCCAAAACCAAGATGATGTGCCATCATCTGAAAAGAATGGCAAATTAAAAACGCATACTTTTTTCGTGTGCCTTCAGTGGCATTGTGTGCCAGTAGCGAATCCCACAGGTTGAAAAAAGGTTGCTCCCACTCCTCACCTACCGGCAACGGACAGCCGGGTCCTCCTGATGAAATATAGATGTCATACTCCAAACCCGGCACCTGAAATGCAGTACGCACATCATAAACTGTGTAATCTATAAACTTCTTAAATCGTTCAAGGATTGCCTTTATATTGCGCATCCCTTCATTAGGTTCGCCCTGATACATATCGAGAACAGCAACGCGAACTGGTGTTATATTCATGCTTTGTTTTTTTCCTTTTTTACGCTAATTCCAATATTAGTTTCATTAATAATGTAATCTACTACTTTTTTCAGGTCGCCTGTTTTGGCATACACATCCAGTTGGCGGTCGGCACCGGTACCTTTTTTCATCATGTCAAAAACATGATTTACTTCCTTACGAGAGCCTAAATCATCCACCAAATCGTCAATAAACTCTACCAACTCTTCAATAAGCTGAGTGGTTTCAACTTCTTTTTCTTTTCCAAAATCAATGAGTTTATTTTCGATTCCATAACGGGCAGCACGCCATTTGTTTTCGTTGATTAAGGCACGGGAATAGGTACGGAAACTCAGGTTGTACTGCATCAGCCAGTAGAGTTTGGCAATGATGGCCTGCATGATGGCTGCAAGCGTAATGGTTTCTTCAATACGCATGGGTATATCGCAGATGCGGAACTCAATGGTATTGAAAAAAGGATGCAGGCGAATATCCCACCATACTTTCTTGGCATTGTCAATACATTTTGTTTTGATGAGCAGTTTGATGTAATCATCATATTGCGTAGCACTGAAAAACTCATCAGGAATACCTGTACGGGGAAATTTATCAAAAACCTTGGTACGAAAAGACTTGAATCCTGTATTACGCCCTTCCCAGAAAGGAGAGTTGGTTGACAAAGCAAAAATGTGTGGCAGAAAATAACGTGCCTGATTCATCAGTCGTATTCCTGTTTCACGGTCTTCAATTCCAACATGCACGTGTAATCCGAAGATAAGATTGCTGCGTGCTGCATCCTGCATTTCACGAATAATTTCTTCGTAACGCGGATGGTCGGTGATAAGCTGATCCTGCCAGCGCGAAAAAGGATGTGTGCCTGCTGCAGCTATAACAAGCCCTTGCTTGTGGGCAAGTTTGGCTACCATCTGGCGCAGATAGGTAACTTCTTTGCGTGCTTCTTTCACATCTTTACAGATGTTGGTTCCTACTTCCACTACACTCTGATGCATTTCGGCTTTTACCTGTTCCTTAAGAACAACTTTGCCACCTTCAACAATCTGATGCATGTGCGAGCGAAGCTCTCTGGTGTGCGGGTCTATTACCTGAAACTCTTCTTCTATTCCAATGGTAAATGCGGGGAGATTAATTTTCCTTTTTAAGTAAACCATAAATTATCCTGAAACTATTTTACCATATACGTTTCGAGCATAGAGTCCATGTTGCTCTTGCTTACAATATTTCCCTGTGCAGCCTGCTTGATATATGCACCCCAGGTAAGGTTGTCTTTTCCGGGTTGATGTGCCAAAGCACGTTCAATACACATATCTGCGACAGCTTCAATCACCCAGTTAAAGTTTTCTTCGCCAACGCTGTGACGGTCGGCATCGGGAGCAGGATTGCAGAAATCAATGGCATAAGGAATACCATCGCGCACTGCAAATTCAACAGTGTTGATGTCGTAACCTAAAGCATTACAAAGTTTAAATGTATATTCTTCTACAATATTTAAAATACGCTGGTCGGGCTGAGGGCCTTCAACTACATAACGTAAGTGATGCGGATTGCGTGGTTCATAACGCATAATCTTGATACGCTTTCCTCCAATGCAATAGCAACGGAAATAATTTTCGAAAACAATTTCTTCCTGAAGCAGCATTACCAGCTGCCCTGTTTCCTGATGTTTGGTATAAAAGTCAGCAGGGTCGGTACACTTATACACATTTTTCCATCCTCCTCCTGCAAAAGGTTTCATGTAGGCCGGAAAACCAATGTACTTAAAAATGCTTTCCCAGTCGAGAGGCATTTTAAGATTTCGGAATGAATTGGCATTGGTATCAGGTGGATGCACATTACTTGGCAACAAAACAGTTTTTGGTACAGGAACACCAATTTTAGTTGCAAGACAGTTATTGAAAAATTTTTCGTCAGCACTGTTCCAGAATGGATTATTGAGTACTGCAGTGCCACAGATAGCTGCATTCTTGAGCATACCACGATAGAAAGGAACATCATGTGAAATGCGGTCAACAATTACAGCGTAATCCATAGCTTCGCCTTGCACCACTTTATCCACTATCAAAGCTTCAGCCATTACTCCTGATACATTTTTTGAGTTGATACGTTCAACAACAGCAGGCGGAAAACTATTTTCCTGCCCAAATAAAATACCAATTTTTTTCATCGTTCGAAAATTAATATCTTACAAAAATATGGAAATATACCTTATCTTTTGATCAAGCAAATGACAAGTATTCCTTTTTTAAAAAAACAACTATTTCAGGAGTAAATTAAGCACCTTTTCAGGTATGGATTCCAATAAGGAAAAGTATATAATTTTACTTTTCTTTTAGTATGGACTTGAGGTACTTAATGGCAGCGATATTGTCGGAACTGCTTCCCTGCTGAATAACATATTGCTTTTCTTTTTCAGTCAGGTGCCAGCTAAGCGAAACCCTGTCTTCATTCTGGTGCATCTGAAAATCCACAAAATTGATATTATCACCATAGAGTGTTTTCAGATATTCTGAAAAGCTATCATTCACATAATCCTGCATAACAATCAGGTTGCTGCTCAGATTTTTGAATGGCGACATGGTTTTTTCCCATAAAGAACGAATTGTTTTCATCTGGCTCTGTTCATATTTGTTGTTATCGCGAATCTGAACAAACACAACTCCCGATGTATTTTGCAATATCCATTGCCTGAAAGCAATCAGATAGCGAATGGAAATCTGAACACCATAATTATCACGAGCACCTGCGTCCATCACCTGAAATGCCGGATCAGAAGGAAGTTGTGCTGCAGGCATGATGTATGGGAATGTCGCATTCATTCGTAATGCTGTGAGGTAACGCAGATTCTGCGCATCCTGTCCTTCGAAAAACGACATGAAGTCCATGCCATCAGCTAATGCTTCTTTGTATTCGCTGTTGTTTTTGCTTTTTAATAAATAGGATGATTGCAATGGTGAAACTACCATAGAGCGGCCATCATTTACAATCGTTGGTGTGATTATCAGTCGTGGGATATCAGCTTTCAGTTCAGGAAGGTAATACTCACTGATTTTCTTATCGAGAATATGTCCTGTGTTTTCATTTAATTGTTCTTCAAATGCATAAGCACGGTCTTTTAAATAAGTCTGTCCGTTGTACTTAAACTGCTGAAAATTTAAAAACAAATCGCTGATGATAAAACTGAATGCCGTTGCATTGAGCAAATCTTTCGAAATATTGTTAAGGTATTTCTGTTTATGATTCAATATTTCCGAAGCACCTTTATTCCGCAGAAACAGTTCACGATAATATGAAGCTCCAATCAGTCCTCCTGATGATCCGCTAATGAGTTGTGCATGTTGCAACAGTTGCCCGTTCATAGAGCTGTCAATCTCTGCAAGCGTATTAAAAGTGTACAATGCCGAACGTACACCTCCACCACTCACATTGAGTACTACAAGCTTGGGTTTTTCCACTCCCCTGGCCTGCCATTTTTTCTTCCAGTTTTCGAGGCTAACAATTCCGGTTTCGTAATCTTTCTGCAACTGATAGTCGCTGAGTTTTTCTTCGAGTGATTTTATGGAATACACTGCAGGCGTGGTGTCATAATTCAGTCCATACGCTTTGTTCTTGAAATTAAAAACTTCGAACCCGGATAAGAAATTGATGACAATGAGCAACAGTGCAAGTACTGTATAAGCCCAACCACGTAACCAAAAGCGAAACACTCCGCCAATCATGATTATCATGGTGAATAAAAGTAATATACTCGCTCCGGCAGGAATTCTGAATACTTTGTAATCGCGAAATAATCCAAGGATGATAAAAAGTAAAAATATTACCATCTCCAGCACCGCTGCATTGATATGATTCTGACGAAATACCGATGCTAACATAAATGATTTATAGTGCGAAGTGCTGCGCACCAAACGAAGTTTGAAAGGAAATGTAATGTAGGTATCCACACGCCATCCTCTGCGTCTTTGTTTTTTCAGATGTGTATCGCGAATCGGAGAAATCACCTTTACATCATCATGTGTTCCGTCATGTGTGGCAACACCAAAGAGTTTGTAAATGTCCTTATTGGTATGCTGAAAATATTTCAGCGTTGAGAATATCACAAAAGATATTCCTGCCAGGAGCGACATCACCTGAATGGTAATCATCCAGAATGGCAACAACTGATTCTTCAGCTGAAAATGATATATGCTGATGATATAGGTCAGAGTAAACAACACAGGCATCACAGCATTGTTGTAGCAGTATTTCTCGAATGTTTTGTACAAACAGGCTAAAAAAGGGAACCTGAAACTGTTGAGCATATAGCTTGAAATGTTATATGCCATGATAAAAATTCCAAGACATACACCAATGATAAAAAAAGCGAGCCAGCTAACCTTGCCCATATATTCAGGGTCGAGAAATAGATATGGAATTCCAAAGTTGTTGCCGAAGTTTTGAATCACACAGGCAAATAAAAAAATCCAGTATAACAACAACAACTGCCCCTTTTTAACATGCAGAATAATCAGCTGCACCGGAAAGGAATAATATATTGTTCTTAAAACAGGATTCTTCATTCTCAAATACTGTAATATTATTTTACGCAACTATCCCATATAAGTTTCTATAAGCCTGAAATCTTATCATTTACTGTTTTTAAAATCTTTTGTTCAGCCGTCATGGCATCATTTTCCATCTGCTTCACCTGAGTGAGAATGGCCTGCACATAATCTTTGTCGTTATACGACATGGCATTGATACGAACATTGAGTCCTGCACCAAGAACGGCAGTTCGTGCACACAACGCTCCTACACCGGCATCCGAAACAGAGTTAGCGTTTCCGGTTTCAGCCATTGCCTGAATAATTTCCATACTTTGCAAGGAGAGCTTCATCACTTTGTATGGCACTTCAATGGCATAACGTGTTGCTTCTGCAATTGCTTTTGATCTTACAGCTTTTTCCTCATCACTGGATTTTGGAAGTTTAAATGCATCCATAATTTTATTGAATGCAACAGTATCTTCGTCAACGCAGGCAAGTAATTGTTTTTGTAACGTCTGTCCTTTATCAGCCCAGTCTGAAAATTCTTTCCATCTTGTCTCCCATCCTTTTTTTGATGCAGAAAGGTTGGCTACCATGGTTGCGAGTGCAATACCCAAGGTTCCGCAATAGGCAGAGATAGATCCTCCTCCCGGAGCCGGTGATTCGCTTGCAGTTTCATCAGCAAAAGCATTCAATTTCATATTCACCAGAGGTGACGACTTATCATCAGCCATTACATATTCAATAATTCGCTGACGAGGATCAAATGGCGAAAGTTCATCCAATCCCATTGACTTCACAGCAATATGTATGAGTTCGGCATCACTCACTCCTGAAGACAACCGTTGCTTATGCAGAAAATAACGTCCTGCATCAAGCATGGCACTTAATGGTACCAACCCCACCAGCTCACTTCCGGTGGCGCGATAACCTCTTTCAAAAGCACTTTTTGCACACTCTTCAAAAACAATATGCAATGGTGTATCTCTGAATTTGGTTATGTTAATCGACACCTGTGCAATACCATATTCTTCGATATACCAACCGATGGCTTTAACACCTTTCAGCTTTCCCGGAATACGAATTTCTTTGCCATCAGCATCAAGCATTTTTTTACCCTTGTCATCTGTTTTTACTCTTCCTGCTTCGCGAATATCAAATGCAATAGAGTTGGCACGTTTTACTGATTTGGTATTCAGATTTACATTGTAAGCAATCAAAAAATCGCGTGCACCAATTACAGTGGCTCCGCTTTGCGCAGGCAATTCTGCCGGACCAAAGTCAGGTTTCCACTCCGGTAGTTTTATTTTTTTGAAAAAGCCTTCGTACTCTCCTGCACGAATAACAGAAAGATTACTTCTTTTTTTATCGGGTTGCGATTCTTCGTAGAGATAAACAGGAACTTTTAATTCTTTGCCCACACGCTGCCCCAGTTTACGTGCCCACTCTGCTGTTTCCTGCATTGAAATGTTGGCAACAGGAATCATAGGACAAACATCCGTAGCACCCATTCGCGGATGTTCGCCATGATGCTTGCTCATATCAATTACCTGTGTTGCTTTGGCAATACCTCTGAATGCTGCTTCGCAAACTGCTTCGGGTGTGCCTACAAAAGTTACCACAGTTCTGTTGGTAGCTTTGCCCGGATCTACATTCAGGAGCTTAACGCCTTCAACACTTTCTATTGCATCTGTTATTTGTTTGATTATTCCCAGATCATTGCCTTCACTGAAATTAGGAACACATTCAATTAATTGTATCATATAAAAGGATTATAATTTTCTTACAAAATAAACAAACCTCAACTCTATTATCTTACAAAGAAAAAAACAAAGGTAATATTGAATCTCTCTGCATGCTTTAAATTTTAACAACTTAAAGTTACTTACTGAGAATCACCTCCTGAAAAAAAGAGAAAACAATTATTCTGCTGCTGAAATTCTTGCTTTGATATAGTCAGCAATCAGATAACCAATCAGTTTTCCACTCTTGTTGTCGGTTTTGATGTGTGACAATACAGGCGCTGCTTCAGCAATATGAAAATAACAGGCTTTGAGATTCTGTGCCGTCCATGTTACATACTTTCTAGCATCAATAGTGCTCAGTCCACTCGAAGTACGGGCACTTGCAGGAATATTCTGAATCGTGTCCATGTCAATCTCAATACCACAGTATCCGTCATTCACATGGCTGATACCTTGCTGAACAGCTTCTTTAAACGAAATGTTTTCGCGTATAAAAATATCTTCGAAAAAACTTAACGAGATTCTTTTCTTCTCTGCATTCATTGTATCAAGCACATTGCCTGCATTGTAACTTTCATGCAGACCTACTATGCTGTAATTTTTAAGAAATCCTTCTTCAAACGCATAGCGAAATCCGTTTCCGCTGTGTCGCCCTTCCATGTCACGAAAATCAGAATGTGCATCGCTGTTGATGCAGTTAATTGCAGCATGTTTTATTTTACCTGCAAGTTGTAGTCCTTCAGCTGCTCCTCTGATGTTGGGATATGAATTGTTGTGGCCACCGCCAATGATGATTGCTTCTTTTCCCGAACGGATAATATCACGTATGACAGGTATAACTCTTTCATCAACCTGTGCCACAAGTTTACGTGCTTTTTCCAATCCTTTTTTAGTTCTAAAGTTGATACTGTCGGCAGCAAGCATCAGATCATCAAAAGCAACATGTCCTAAAACCATCATATTACTTCCATCACCAAATATATTGCTCTGCACATTCAGCAAACTGAATAATGCAGGTTTCCATGCGCTGTAAGCACCACCGCGACCATAATTTGCTCTAACGCCAATATCTTCAGGTAATCCGAGTAATACAAAGCGTGCTGTTGATTTCTGTAACCGTTCCAACAAAGTATTGCCTTCATCAGGCAACACCTGCATATTTTCTCCTACCTTAGTTTCATTATCACGGATACGGGTTTCATTCAGGAGATCCTGTTTGGTATAAATAACAAGATGGTTCATACATTAATGTGCTTTTTTTCCGCCAATATACACTTCGTCAATTGTGTTTTCATTGAACGAATACGGGATATACGAAGTTGAAGGTATTTGTTTTGTTATAAAAAAATCAGCCCTTTTCCCGACACTTAAACTTCCTGTTTCGCTTATTGCATCCATGGCATAAGCAGCATTTATTGTTGCTGCATTGAATGCTTCATCGGGATTAAGTTTATACTGAATACATAATAACGCTACCATAAAATTCATATCACCGGTGGGTGAACTTCCGGGATTAAAATCGGTTGCAACAGCCACAGGCAATCCTGCATCTATCATTTTACGCGCAGGTGGCAGTGGCAGTCCTAAAAAAAATGCAGCTCCCGGCAAAACCACAGGCATGGTGCTGCTGCCTTTGAGCAAACTGATTTCTTCGTCACCTACATATTCCAGATGATCAACACTGATGGCATTGCAGGTTACTCCGGCCTGCACACCTCCTGAACTGCTCATCTGATTGGCATGAACTTTTGGAATCATTCCATATTTTTTTGCTTCGCTGAGAATATGAATGGTTTCATCACGACTGAAATAATTTTGCTCGCAAAACACATCACAAAAATCAGCAAGTTTTTCAGCATTAATTGCAGGCATCAGTTCATTCGTAAGCAAATCAATGTAGCCTTGCTTGTTTCTTTTGAATGACTCAGGTACTGCATGCGCACCCAGAAAAGTTGATTTGATAATCATAGGAAAATGCTCTTTCAGCCGCTTAATCACTCTCAGCATTTTCATTTCACCTTCAAAACTTAATCCATAACCGCTTTTTATTTCAAGTGAGGTTGTTCCTTTTGCAATCATGGACTGTATGCGCTCACATGCCGACTGAAACAATTCTTCTTCAGAAGCAGCAGCCAGTTTTTTGGCAGAGTTCAGTATGCCTCCTCCTCTTTTGGCAATGGCTTCATAGGTCAATCCATTTATTCTGTCAACAAACTCTTCTTCACGCGAAGCAGCATAAACCAAATGAGTATGCGAATCGCACCAGCCCGGCATCACAAACCTTCCTTTTACATCCACTATTTCATACTTGCTGAATTTACCGGCATCATAATCTTTCATCAACCCCAGGTCTTCAATTTTCCCATTGCTGATGGACATAAATGCATTTTCGAGGTAATGAAATTCCGACATTTCTTTTCCCTTCTTCACTGATGCATGTCCTGCACCACCCAGTTTTTTAATATTGATAAACACCTTCATACTGCTCTCTTCTAATCGTGCTTATATTATAAGTTTTTCAGAAAATATTCTGTCATCATTTCATAAACATGCCCTCTGTAACTGCTAATGCCATGTGCCTGATTGGGGTAATAAAATGAATCGAACTGTTTCTTGTTTTTCAAAAGTGCCAAAACAAGTTCTGCACTGTTCTGAAAATGTACATTGTCATCTGTCAATCCATGAATCAGTAAAAACTTTCCCTTCAGTTTGTCTGCATAAAACACAGGAGAGTTTTCATCATATCCTTTTGCATTTTCCTGAGGCAACGAAAGATAACGTTCAGTATAAATAGAGTCGTAATATCTCCAGTTGGTTACCGGTGCCACAGCAACTCCTGTTTTAAAATAATCAGCTCCCTTGGTCAGCAGCAGTGATGTTATGTATCCGCCAAAGCTCCATCCGTGAACTCCTATACGCTCTTTATCAACATAATTTAGCGTACCTAAATACCTTGCTAACTCTATCTGATCAACTACTTCCTTATTCCCTAAATCTTTATAAATACAATCTGCAAATTCTTTTCCGCGAGCAGGTGTTCCTCTGTTGTCAACCGACACCACAATAAATCCTTTCTGAGCCAGCATCTGATGCCATAAATACCTTGTTCCAGTCCATTTGTTAAGTACAGTTTGAACGTGAGGACCTCCGTACACAAACACTATTACAGGATATTTTTTTGAAGCATCAAACGATGGTGGCTTTATCATCCAGCCATTCAGCTCAATATTCTCTGATGTCTTAAACTTGAAAAACGATGCAGGCGAAATAGCAAATTCGTCAAGTGCATTCTTTACTTTTTGATTGTTTTCGAGTACACGTATTTTTTTTGCATTGGCATCCTGCACATAACATTCAAAAGGCATTCTCATGCTGCTGTAAGTTATCACACTATATCTGAAACCTTCACTGAATGTGGCAGCTGCAGTACCATTTGCCGGAGAAAGCAATTTACGTTTTCCATTTAAATCAGCAGCATATACCTGTCTGTCCATAGGTGTTGGCTCTGCACACTGATAAAAACATGTTTTTTGTTTTTCGTTATAACCATAATACGTCATCACATCGCCACCTTTGGTCAGCTGCACTTCAGGGCCTCCGGTGAGACTTGCAAAATATAACTGATTACTGCCACCCTTTTCACTGCTGTAAATAAAATGGACTTTGTCTTTCAGGAAAGTCAAATCATCGTTTATTTCGATATAGGTTTTACTTTTCTCTGTCATCAAAGTGCGGCAGTGTCCTGTAGCAACATCACACAACAGATAATCCAGTATATTTTGGTAGCGGTTCATTCGCAAAATGCATAAAACCCCATCATTATAAGTCCATTTTATCCTTGGGATGTACTGATCTTTTTCTGTACCCAAATCTGCTTTGACAGTTTTACCGGACTTCAAATCATAGATATAAATTTCAACCACTGAATTTTCTTCACCGGCTTTGGGATATTTATACTTTTCTTCCCTGGGATAAAGACTATCATAATAAGTCAGTGTAAACTCTTTTACATGTGATTCATCAAAGCGGTAATAGGCGATATATCTTCCATCGGGCGACCACTGATAAGACTGACTGAAAGAAAATTCTTCCTCATAAACCCAGTCGTTGGCACCATTGATGATTTCATTCTTTTTCCCATCTTTAGTAATGGCTGTTTCAGTTCCGTTGATTAAATTTTTAATAAACAGATTGTTGTCGCGAACAAAAGTTACTTGAGAAGCGTCAGGACTGAACTGTGCATACATTTGTTTTCCATTCTCAGAAACCTTCTTAAATGATTTATCGGAACGGTTGAATACATAGTAATTGGCTTTTGTAGAATGGCGGTAGATAGACTCAACTTCTGTTGTCAAAAGAATCTTTTTTTCGTCATTGCTAAACTGATAATCGCTGACTCTTAAGCCGGCAATATGACCATTGATATCTCTTTTATTCATCAGTGTGTCCAGCATTTTTCCGGTTCTGAAATCATATTTTATCAGATTTCCATCTGAATCCATGTCTGAATAGCTTTTGCCATCCTTCATACTCTTCAGTTCAGAAACGGTACGTGCCGAAAACTGACTGCTACCCCAGATATCGGCATAGGTCAGATTCTTTTGTGCATACAGATTTGCAGAGGCTAAAACTGCTAAAACGATAAGCCACGTTGCTTTTCTAATCATATTAAAAAATCATTGAAATGAAGCCTCAAACCTACAAAGATTATTGAAGTTTCAGAGTAAGAGGAACAGGTTAGTTTAGTCCGGATAAAAAAATAAAAATCCGCACCCTTATTCAGGATGCGGATAAATTCAATCTTATGGAAATATTACATTAAACGTTCAATCGTTGACTTAGCAGAGTACATCTGCTTTCTCGCTGATGATTTGGAAGCTGCTTTTTCAGCTTCAATTTCATCATACATTTTAAACTCATTCATTTGTTCATCTCCAATAACTTTAGAGAGACCGGCAAGCATTGAGCCTATTTTCTGAATGCCTTGCAATTCTGCTTTTGAAAGAGATATAACTGCCATGGTTATTAATTTTTGTTGACCCAAATATAGGTCAGATATTTATAAATTCAAATTTTAATTGCTCAAAGTTATTAACAGATTGATAAACACCCTGATATTTTGGGTGAAGTATTCATCTTATTCGTCAAATGACACGTTTGTAAAGGGATTTGAGCCCTTGTCAGGTTCAGATGATGAGCCTTCGCTATTCCCATTCAGCCCATTGGCTTTGATATGCGTGATGGCATCATTCAACCCTTCGATAAACTTTTCGAAATCTTCTTTGTAAAGAAAGATTTTATGTTTTTCGTAAAAGGGCTTTTCGTCACCCATGTTAAACTTCTTCTTGCTCTCGGTAATTGTCACAAAGAAATCATTCGCTCTCGTTGACTTTACATCAAAAAAATACGTTCTCTTTCCGGCTTTAACCGCTTTTGTAAAGATAACTTCCCTGGAGTTACCATTATTTTCTGATTCCTGCATAACTGCGTTTAGGTATTAACGTGCACAAAACAATGTAAAAAACTTCAAATCACAAATTTTTATTCGATTTTTTATTCATAAAATCCTTCATAAACCAATATTATGTATTAATTCATGATTCATTTTTCGCTCTGATTCAGCAAATTAAAAGTACTTTTCCCTCAGGAAACGATAGAAGTTCATATTATCAGAATGAACCCCTTTAATTTCGTTTTTCAGCTTACTGAAATCAAATCCTCTCATCTTTTCTGCCGTAATCAGTCGTAATGCTTTCTCATATAACAAACTGGTTCTTTTATGAATATCATGTTGTTTCTGATGTTCAAATACCGATTTCAATAATTCCTTAATTCCCTCTGAACCCGTTGCTACAGTCTTTAATACAGGTGGCATCCACCCTTCTGTTTTGCGCAAATTGAGCATATTATATAAATGTTTAGCCAAGGTATCCGCATGTGGTTGATCAGATTTATTAATCACATATATATCTGCCACCTCGAGAATACCCGACTTAAGTGCCTGGATGTCGTCACCGGCACCGGGGTTAAGCACCAACACTGTGGTGTCAGCCAGCATGGCTATTTCAACCTCGCTCTGTCCTACTCCAACGGTTTCAATAAAAATTATATCAAAACCTGCAGACCTCAACACATCTGAAATTTCAATAGATTTTGGTGAAAGACCTCCGAGGTTGCCTCTTGTAGCCAATGAACGGATGTAAACATTTGGATGCTCAAAAAAATCATTCATCCTGAACCTGTCGCCAAGTACACTTCCGTGAGTAAACGGTGATGACGGATCCACTGCCAAAATAGCTATCTTTTTATCTGAACTCAACTCTTTTAATATGGCATTCAGCAGTGAACTTTTGCCTGCACCTGGAGGGCCAGTGATTCCAACAACAGGAACGCTGTAGTCAATCTGCAGGTTCTCAAGAAACTCAAAATAACCCTGATACTCGTTTTCAACGGCTGATATGGCTTTGGCAAGCTGACGGTAGTTGCCTGCTTTTATTTCGTCTTTGTTGAGTTTATATATACTCATGTCTGCAAATATAGAATAGCTTAACCATACAACCATCAACCAGATGCTGCACAAGGAATGTTATTTTTGCAACATATCAACAACAGTATATGACAGCCATTTCTGGGGTAATCATCACTTTCAATGAGGAAAAAAAGATTGAACAATGTCTGAAAAGCATTTTACCTGTTGTTGATGAAATTGTGGTACTTGACTCTTTGTCAACAGACCGCACTGAAGAAATTTGTGCTGCTTACGGAGTCAGGTTTGTCAAACAAAAATTCCTGGGATACATAGAACAGAAAAACCATGCGCTTTCGCTTGCAACACACCATCTGGTTTTGTCACTTGATGCTGATGAATGTTTGTCGGATGAACTGGCAAAATCAATTTTAGAAATAAAACAAAACCACACACACGATGGCTATACCATGAATCGCCTGACACGCTATTGTGACAAATGGATTCATCATTCAGGCTGGTATCCCGATACCAAGCTCAGGCTCTTCGACAAAACCAAAGGTGCCTGGGGTGGCACAAATCCGCATGACAAAATCATCATGCAAAGCGGATGCAAAACCAAACATCTCAGAGGCGATTTGCTGCATTACAGTATTGACAGCATTGAACAGCACAAAGAACAGGCAACGAAATTTGCCATCATAAGCGCTAAAGCCAAATACCACAGAAACGAAACTTCCAATCGCCTGAAAACACTGTTGCATGCAGCAGTAAGATTTCTTAAAACCTATATTGTCAAAGCAGGCTTTCTGGACGGATATTATGGATGGCTCATTGCTAAATATTCCGCTAAAAGTGTTTACTTGCGTTATTCGCTTTTGGAAAAACGCAACTTTTCAAAACTAAAACAATACTTATGAAGGTGCTGCATATTTCAACGGCTACCGGATGGCGCGGTGGCGAACAACAGGCCACTTATCTGATTGCAGAACTTCAGCAACTGAATGTTGAAACGGTGCTGCTTTGCCCCCAAGGAAGCGAAATTCAAAAAAGAGCATCCTGCCCACATGTTTTTACTTATCAGAAAAAGGGTTCATTAAATTTTTCTTTAGCCGGGCAGATTAAAAAAATATGCATCACCAACCAAATTTCACTCATCCATACACACGATTCACATGCACACACTGCTGCTTTTATTTCAGCATGGATGTTTGGAAATAAGACACCAATCATAGTAAGCAGAAGGGTTGATTTTGCAGTATCAGGAAATTTCTTTTCCAGAATGAAATACAATCATCCCTGCATCAAAAAAATTATTTGTGTTTCAGCAGCTATCCAAAAACTTACAGCACCTGCCATCAGCGACAAAAGCAAGCTAACAGTTGTTCACTCCGGAATTGATAAAAATAAATTTAACCTGAAACAGATTAATAACAAACTACGTTCTGAATTTAATTTAAGCAATGATTCACCATTAGTAGGCAATGTATCAGCATTAGCCGATCATAAAGACTTGTTTACCTTTATTGCAACAGCAGAAAAAATAAATGCAGCTATGCCCCAAGTTCGTTTTTTTCTGATTGGCGAAGGGACTGAACGTGCAGCACTGGAGGCAGATGTGAAAAATAAAAAACTGGAACAGGTTTTATTATTTACAGGTTTCAGAAATGATGTGGCTGAAATTCTTCCGGAACTTGATATTTTTCTGATGACTTCTAAAACAGAGGGATTGGGAACTACCCTGCTGGATGCCTTTGCTGCAAAAGTTGCTGTAGTGGCAACCAATGCAGGTGGCATCAGCGAAATTGTGCAGGATGGATTTACAGGTTTGATTGCTGATGTGGGAGATGCTGATAATCTGTCGCGTCAGGTTATAAAATTGATTGAAAATAAAGAATTAAAAAACCGATTGACCGATAATGCGTTTAATTTTGTTGATGGTTTCACCTACAGTACAACTGCAAAAAAGACGCTTCAGGTTTATAAGGAAGTGACAGGCGAAAACAGTTGAGTAACATTTCATTCTTTGCCATTTTGAAAAACAGTGATCACATAAAATCAATTCTTGAGAATCTGCCGGGGATGCCGGGAGTGTATCAGTTTTTTGACAAGAGTGATAAGCTTCTTTACGTGGGGAAGGCAAAAAATCTGAAAAAACGTGTATCGAGTTATTTCCACAAAGAACAGCATGTAAGCGGGAAAACAGCAGTGCTGGTGAAACAGATTACTGATATAAAATTCATCATCACAGAGACTGAACTTGATGCACTGTTGCTTGAAAACAATCTGATAAAAAAACATCAGCCGCGCTACAACATTCTGCTGAAGGATGACAAAACATACCCATGGATTTGCATTAAAAATGAACGTTTCCCGAGAGTATTTTATACACGCAACAAAATAAATGACGGTTCGCAGTATTTTGGTCCTTATGCATCAGTGAAAATGATTAATGTATTGCTCGACCTGATACATCAGCTTTTTAAACTTAGAAACTGCAATCTGGTTTTGTCGGAAGAGAATATTCAGAAAAAGAAATTCAGGTTGTGTCTGGAATATTTTGTGGGCAATTGTCTCGGGCCATGTGTAGGGTTGCAAACTGAAGAAGATTACAATGCCAATATTGAAAATATCCGTCAGATTCTGAAAGGAAATATCAATCAGGTTATCCGTTATCTCGAATCCAACATGCAGACATTAGCTCAGAATCTTGAATTTGAAAAAGCGCAGGTGATAAAAGAAAAAATAGAAATTCTCGAGAGGTTTAAGAGTAAATCGGTTGTTGTTAATCCCAACATCAACAATGTAGATGTATTCAGCATTATTTCTGACGAAAATTATGGCTTTGTAAATTATATGAAAGTAATTAATGGAGCTATACTGCAGTCGCAAACCATTGAGTTGAGGAAAAAACTG
This sequence comes from Bacteroidota bacterium, assembly GCA_019136655.1. GTDB lineage: Bacteria > Bacteroidota > Bacteroidia > AKYH767-A > OLB10 > OLB10. The sequence continues at coordinate 140,730 of JAGVTU010000017.1, read as the reverse complement.
GATGAGAGTGATTCGCAACTGATAGCATTTGCCATCACTGAACTGAGGCAACGTTTTGAAAGTGATTCAAAAGAATTATTGGTAAACGTTATCCCCGATTCGCTGCCTGAAGATCTGGAGTGTACGGTTCCGAAAATCGGTGACAAAAAACATTTACTGAGCTTGTCGGAGAAAAATGCTCGCTATTATATGCTCGAGAAATTAGAGCAATATGATAAAGTGAATCCCGATCATAAGATCAACAGGCTGATGGATAAAATGAAAACCGATTTGCGTATGAAGGTGCAGCCAAGAAGAATAGAATGTTTCGACAACTCCAATTTTCAGGGAACAAATGCAGTGGCTGCAATGAGTGTTTTTATCAATGGCAAACCTGCAAAAAAAGAATACAGACATTTTACAATAAAAACCGTTGAAGGTCCTGATGATTTTGCCTCAATGGAAGAAGTAATTTACAGACGGTATAAAAGAGTGCTTGAAGAAAAACTACCCTTGCCTGAACTGATTGTAATTGATGGAGGAAAAGGTCAGCTGAATGCTGCACTTGCAAGCCTCGAAAAATTAGGACTCCGTCATCAGATACAAACCATTGGTATTGCAAAAAAACTTGAAGAGATTTACTACCCTTCTGACCCTGTTCCAATGTATTTAGACAAAAAAAGTGAAACGCTTAAAATCATTCAGCAACTTCGTGATGAAGTGCACCGGTTTGGCATCACGCATCACCGCAACAAACGCAGCCGCAGTTTTCTTCAGTCTGAAATTCTTGAAATTCCGGGAATAGGTCCATCCACATTCGAAAAACTGATGATTGCTTTTAAGAGTGTGAAAAAACTAAAAGAATCAACAGAAGAAGAAATTGAACAGGTAGTTGGCAAACAAAAAGCCGGCATCATACATACTTATTTTCAAAAACTAAACAGCACTGCTGATGAAACCCATTAATATATTTTATTTACTCGTTTTATATGTTGTTCTGCAATTGGGCTGGTGGTCATATCTGCTGGTTGACCTGAACAAAGATTACTATGAAACCAAGATCAACCATATTCTTACTCAGGAACAAACTACTGAAACCGTAAGTGAAATTGCCCGGCTGAAAAAACGGCTGAACGAAAAATATTTGATGGTAGCCGGTGAGGGAATTGTGTTTTTATCGCTTCTTGGTTTTGGAATTTACCAGGCGCGAAAAGCTTATCTGAAAGAATTTCAGGTGGCGCAGCAGCAGAAAAACTTTATGATGAGTATTACACATGAGTTTAAATCGCCAATTGCAGGTATTAGATTAAGTGTGGAAACCTTGCTAAAACGGGATATGGAAAGAGAAAAACAAACAACTGTTTTGCAACGGGCTTTGAATGAAACTGACAGAATCAATTTTTTAGTAGAAAATATTCTGACTGCAACCCGAATTGAAGCAGCCAATATGGAGTTGCACCTGACCGATATTGACTTATCAAAAACCATTTCAGATTATCTTCAGACAAAAAAATCTTCTGAAGCAAATCACACCTTCAGTGGAATGATAGATCCTGATATACATATCATGGCCGATAAGAATGCTATAATTTCTCTGGTGATGAATCTGGTAGAAAATGCAGAAAAATATACTCCCGCAACCACTCCCATTGAGATTAAACTCAGCAGAATAAATAATGATGTGTTTTTGCAGGTATGTGATCAGGGACCCGGGATTCCTGACAGTGAAAAGAGAAAAATTTTTGAGAAATTTTATCGCATAGGCAACGAAGAAACCCGAAGCTCCAAGGGTACCGGTTTAGGGTTGTATATTTGCCGCTTCATTGCTTTAAAACATAAAGCAACTATGGCTGTTAAAGACAATTATCCGCAAGGAAGTATTTTCGAAATTAAATTTCCATTAAACGCATAAAATGAGCAACAAAGTAGTTCTGATAATTATGGATGGCTGGGGCGAAGGCCGCAAAGATAAATCCGATGCAATTTTCAATGCACAGACACCTTTTATAGATTCGTGTTACAACAAATATCCACACAGCGAGCTGCTGACTTCCGGAAAATATGTGGGGCTTCCTGACGGGCAAATGGGCAACAGTGAAGTAGGTCACCTCAATATAGGTGCCGGTCGTGTGGTTTATCAGGAACTGGCACTTATCAATAAAGCAGTTGAAGAACATACCATTGATACAAATCCAGTTTTGTTAGATACATTCAACTATGTAAAATCAAAGCAGCGCAAGTTGCATTTCATCGGTTTGGTGAGTGACGGAGGAGTTCATTCACACATTGAACATTTGAAAGGACTGTGCAGCATTGCTCAGAAAAACGGAGTGAGTGATTTTTATATTCATGCATTTACTGATGGACGCGACTGCGACCCTAAAAGTGGAAAAGGTTTTGTGAATGACTTGGAAAAACATCTGGAGAAAGCAGGAGGAAAAATAGCATCTGTTGTAGGAAGGTATTATGCCATGGACAGAGATAAAAGATGGGAACGTGTAAAACTTGCTTACGATTTGCTTGTGCATGGCAAAGGTCAGACTTTTTCAAAAGCTGAAGAGGGTATTGAATCTTCATATCAAAACAATGTTACTGATGAATTCATTAAACCCATCAGCATTGTGAAAGACGGAAAACCCGTTGCAGTGATTGAAGATGGTGATGCTGTAATCTGTTTCAATTTCCGTACTGACCGCTGCCGCGAAATTACCATGGCACTCACCCAGCAAAATTTTCCTGAACAGGACATGCACACCCTGAATTTGCATTATGTAACCATGACGGTGTATGATGATAAATACAAAAATGTGCAGGTGATTTTTACAAAAGATAACCTGAACAACACACTTGGAGAAGTGTTGCAGAATGCAGGCAAGAAGCAAATAAGAATTGCAGAGACTGAAAAATATCCGCACGTTACTTTCTTTTTTTCGGGAGGAAGAGAGAATGAATTCAAAGGAGAAAAACGAATTCTGATACCATCACCCAAGGTGGCAACATACGATTTGCAACCTGAGATGAGTGCATATTTGGTGAAAGATGCTTTGGTGGCAGAACTCAAAAAAGGTGAAACAGATTTTGTGTGCATCAATTTTGCCAATGCCGATATGGTTGGACATACAGGCGTTTTCAGTGCTGCGGTAAAAGCTGTTGAAACCGTTGACTCTTGCGTAAAAGAAATTGTAGAATGTGGTTTGCAAAATGGTTATTCATTTTTAATAACTGCTGACCATGGCAATGCAGATTATATGATCAATGATGATGGTACGCCAAACACTGCACATACCACCAATCCTGTTCCATTGTTTCTGATTGAGAAAAATCAAACACACAAACTGAAAAACGGAATTCTTGCAGACCTTGCTCCTACTGTTTTAAAACTGATGAATGTGCAGGCTCCCTCTGAAATGACAGGACAATCGCTGCTTCAATAGTTCAGCAGAGTTAACAAAGTTGTGTTTATAACATAGACTGAGTGATTTTGTTCAATCAGAGCACCTTGCTACCTTTGTGCTGATTGACAAACATGAAAAGAATTATTATTATTCTTATTTTAGTTTCTGCCGGTTTATCATCACATAGTCAGAGCAGAATGTTTTTTTCATTGTCGGGAGGGATACTCTATTACAATGGTGATTTGAATGATAAAAGTATTGTTCCGTCAACACAAATCTTCAGAAACTATGGGAATGTTTCTATTGGTGCACATATAACAAGACATTTGAATGTGCAGTTGAATTATTATCATGGAAGTGTTGAGGGAGTAGATTCTCTGACAAAGGAAAGTGACAATAAAAAACGTAACCTTAGTTTCGAATCACGCATTGATGAAATATCAATGTTGTTTTCATTAAGTCTATTTTCAAACCGTACTAAAAAGCTTGCCATACCTTATGTTTTTGCGGGAGGAGGAATATTTTTCTTCAACCCCAAAGCTCGTTACTATGGAAGCAATCCTGATTATTACGGGCAACTGATATCTCTTCAACCTCTGGGTACAGAAGGACAATACCTTACCGAAGGCGAACATCCTGAGCCTTATAAACTTTATCAGGCAGTAATTCCCATTGGTATTGGAACTTATTTCAGAATAAATCAGAAATGGAGAATTAAAGTAGAGTTCGCAGAACATTTTACTTTCACAGATTATCTGGATGATGCCAGTGGAAAATATCCTGATATGGATGCATTGGCACAAACTCCAAAAGGCGAACTTGCAGTATATTTTTCTGACAGAAGAAAAATAAAATCACCTCCTAACCCCAAAGGTTACAATCGTTCCAACGCTACCCGCAACGACAATTACATCCATGTTGGTATTGGAATTGTTTACAACCCTCAAAGGCAAAACCCAACCCGTTATCGTGGCCCCGGTGCTTTCAAAAAAATGTTTACAGGACGTAAAGGTTGGTGGGGCAATGCAGGCAATGGTTTGTAATTGAGATTTTGAATTTTGTTTTTTTGATACTATTCTCAAAATCTGCAAATCACTAAATTTTGAATTCACTTTTCTTTACTTCATTGGAGGTCATTAGATTTTTGATTGAAGTCCATTTTTTATAAATATTTAATATATTTGAAACGACCCTTTACTACTCAACATACTTTATGTTACTATTTACCACATTAAAATTGATATTCGCCAAATGGTATTCATAGTGTCATTGCCAATTATGCATCTTGGAAACATAACAATACAAGAAATTTAAATCGAAGAAATTATGTCAATGATTACCTGCAAAGATTTTAACAGCCTGAGCCATGATGAACAAACCTGGTATATCTGGAATGGCGCTATTCACCTGCATGTGCGCGAAGTGTATGGTTATCGTGTAAACCTGTTTTCATTCAACGGTTACTATATTGAGTTATGGTACAGCATTCAGGAAAACAGCATTAAAAAAATAAAAGCTTTTGAAAACTCAGCCTTGCTAGCTCCCTACCTCGAAGATATTAAGATTGACAGCCTGATGAATCTGGGTATGGGTCGTTAATCAATTTCCTGAAAACACATACTGCAAGATATTGGCTCCCATGCGCAATGCCTTAAGCCTTGACTCAGGTGTATCATGGTGAACTTCGGGATCTTCCCACCCATCGCCAATATCACTTTCATATTCATAAAAGCACACAAGTCTGCCGTTATAAATTAACCCAAAACCCTGAGGTGGTTTGCCATTGTGTTCATGAATTTTTGGCAATCCATTAGGGAAATCAAATTTTTGGTGATAAATCGGATGGTTAAAAGGCAGTTCTACAAAGTCCAGCTCGGGAAATACTTTCTTCATTTCAGGACGCACATATTTGTCCATATCATAACTATCGTTGATGTTTAAAAATCCACCTCCTATAAGATATTTTCTCAGGTTTTCTGCTTCTGCATTGCTAAACACAAAGCGTCCGTTGCCTGTCATGTGCACAAATGGATAATTAAAAATTTCAGGGCTTCCAGGCTCAACCACTGCCTCTTCGGGATTGATATTGGTGCCGAGATTCTGATTACAAAACTGAGCCAGATTGCGCAATGCTGTAGGGCTTACGTACCAGTTGCCACCCCCTGCATACTTGAGTTTTGCCAGTTTAATGGTATAATCCGCAGGCTTGAATGAACTGATAACTAACAGCAATCCTGCCATTAAAATCACCTTGCCTGAACCTATGCACTTGATGAATTTCATAAAGCCCAAAAATAAGTTTAACGATTGACTTAAAAGCTCTTGCATCTAAACTTTTTATGAATAAATTTGTCTTCCCAAAAATCAAATCTATCATAACATGAAATTCAAATTTCTACTCATGGCGTTATTAACGCCAATGATGCTGGTGGCATCGCATGATTTTAATCGTTTTGATCATAATTATGACCCTTATTTAAAAGTATTTGTAAAAGACATTAAACGTGTGCCTGATGCAAATAAACAATTGCAACTTTCAGAAACCCAAATCTGGAAACAATTCTCTGAACAAAACGGAGGATGGATGGCAATTTTCAATGAAGAAACAGGACTTCCACATAATGCTTATGGCAAACCTGTGATGATGGGCCTTCCACTTGATCCACAATCTACAGCATGGGCTTTTATCAGCAGCAAACTCGCTCCGTTTCAATTGCCATTGAACGATTTGTATTTCAGAAATACTGCTCAGAACAAAAAGTATTATTATGTGAATTATACTCAGAAATACAACAAACTCGAAGTACTTTGGTCAAGAGTGCAGATTAAAATCACAAAGGACGGCCGAGTAAATCAGTTTATTTGTGATGCTTATAAAGACATCCATGTAAACATCCATCCAACATTAAGTTCGCAAGCTGCAATTTCATCAGCTTCCAATGGATTGAATCTTACTATTAATTCCACATCCGCAAACAGCGATTTGAAAATCCTGCCTGTACCTTCAACCGGAAAAAATATTTACCATTTGGTATATGAAGTAACTGTAAAAGCTACTGACAGCGAAGGGTTCCCACGAGAATATTATACACTGGTAGATGCTCATAATGGTGAAGTTCTTTACCGTCACAATAACGTTAGTTATTTTGCAAATACAGATATCAATCTTACGGCTACTGTATATGCAACCAATCCTTATCAGCCTACTGCCGTAAAACCATTACCCAATCTATATGTAACTTCTTCAAGTGTACAGTTTGTAACCGATGCCAACGGATATCTTGGTTTGGCTAACACATCACCTACTAATGCTACTTTCAAACTTGAAGGAACCTGGGCTAAAATAATTACCGGTAATACAACACCACAGTTTACAGCAACTTTAAATCCGGGTGTTAACAATATCACCTTTTCCAGTGCCAATATCAGAGAGTTATCGGCTTACAATTTTGTTAATGAAATTCATGATTATTATGTAATGAAAGCAATGGGTTCAGGGGCTGAGGCAATAATGGATTTTCAGATGCAAAGCTACATTGATGTTTCCGGTACCTGTAATGCTTTTTATGATGGCAACTTAAATTTTTATGCTGCCGGAGGAAATTGTAATGCTACATCCACTGTAAATGATGTCGTGTATCATGAATATGGTCATGGTTTGAATGAATATATTTATGATTATTACGGAGGTTTTTTCAGCAATGGTGCACTACATGAAGGTTATGCTGATACGTGGGCTAACGGATTGACAGAAGACCCGATTTTAGGAATTGGATTTTTTTCGAATGATCCTAACGGATTTGTAAGACGATACGACATTGATAAGAAAGTTTATCCTCAGGATATTATGGGTGAATCTCATGCCGATGGAGAAATTATTGCAGGTGCATGGTGGGATGTAGCTTTAAACTTCAACAATGTTCAGCAACGTCAGGACCTTTTCTTTGAAACTTATGCTGCAACTTTAATGTATCCTGACGGGCAGGAAGGTCAGTTATTCACAGATATACTTATTGAAGCATTGACTAATGATGACAATGATGGGGATCTTACTAACGGAACCCCTAACTACTGTGCAATCACATCAGCATTTGCCATTCATGGAATTGTGATGTATGGTGCAGGTACATTATTAACTCATTCACCATTACTTAGCTCTGCAGGACAACAACAAGTGACATTGAACGTGACTGCTCCGGCTTCTTTTGCTACAGCAACAGGTTCTGGTGTTAATGGATATTATCGTCTGAATGGTACCGGTTCATGGAATAATTTTACATTCACTTATAACGGAACTGTATTTCAAGGAAATATACCTGCACAACCCAATGGAACTATCATTGAATATTACATTGATGCAAATGATCAGTGTGGAACTCATTTTAATGTAATGCCAAGCCTTGCCAATGCAAGCAATCCTAATATTCCATATTTCACATTAGTTGGCTATAGCCTTGTGCACAGTGATTACTTCGATACCGGCAACAGTCAGGGATGGACAACTTCTCTTGCGGGTGATGATGCCACTACAGGAATGTGGACCATTGCTTCAACTGTAGGCACTGATTTGAACCAAGGCTCCTCTCCTACTATTTATGTTCAGTTACCTGTTGACCACACTCCTACCAATAATAATATTTGTGCAGTTACCGGCAATGCAGGAGTAAATGATCCAGCAGGAACAAATGACGTTGATGATGGTAAGACTTCTTTGGTATCACCGGTATTTGACTTATCAGCTTATAGCAATCCGGCTATTAGTTACTGGAGAATGTATTCCAATGATCAGGGAGCAACTCCAGGTACTGATTTCTGGCAAGTTTATTTAAGTAATGATGGCGGAGCTACCTACATACCTTTAGAAAACACGGATGTGGCAGATCATGACTGGCGCAGGTTTGCATTTCGTGTTGCAGATCACCTGACACCAACAGCAAATGTCAGATTAAAATTTGTAGCCGAAGATGCCAATGACGGCAGTTTGATTGAAGCCATGATTGATGATATTGAAATATGGAGTGCAGAACCAACAGGATTGAATCAACCTCCTTTACAATCATGGTATGCATACCCAAATCCTGCTAAAGATTATATTCGTTTTGGTTGGAAAGGTAATGATCAGCAAGTGAAAGTAACTTTACTTAACTATGCAGGACAAGTGGTGTTTCAACAAACTTATAACGGTCAGTCAGTAAATGAAAATATTTCATTAAGAAATATTGCTGATGGAATTTACACACTTCAGCTTAAAGGAGAAAATTTCGTTAAGTCCGAAAAAATTTCTGTGATAAGATAAAGCTGCAGAAAAACTGAACTATTTGCAAAAGCCATGGTGAACATCATGGCTTTTGTTATTTTTATTCAATAATTTTAATGTCGTATGAGCAAAAGATTAACCGCAGTTCTCATTTTTTCATTTATCAGTACACTTTTGGTTTCTGCGCAGCCGCAAGTGTATATTACTCCATATTGCACCGGAATAAACGGGAGAATATCTGATGTTGCCACCAATGGTGACGGAAGACTTTATGTTACTACTCAAATGGGATCAATTTATATTATCAATCAGGGTGGTGTGCTGAATTCTGTACCATTTTTAAACATACAACCAAAAGTTACTCCTACTTCAGTAAACAATACGGGAGAACAAGGTTTATTGGGACTTGCTTTCAGTCCTGACTATGCAAACGATCAGACATTTTATATTTATTACACCAACAAATCAGGCATAGGAAACAGTATTCTTGCGCGATATAAAGTGACCTCCAATCCTGATATTGCAGACTCACTTAGCGAAGAAATATTGTTGGATATTCAACAACCATATACCAATCATAACGGAGGTTGTCTTAAGTTCGGAAATGACGGTTTTTTGTATTTAGGTTTAGGTGATGGTGGCAGCAATGGCGACCCGGGTAACCTTGCTCAAAATATGAATGAGTATTTTGGAAAAATTCTGAGAATAGATGTCAGTTCGCAACCAACCGGATATACCATCCCTGCAACCAATCCTTACTACAGTGTAGTTGGAGCAAAACAGGAAATCTGGGCTTCTGGTTTCAGAAATCCATGGAAGTTTAGCTTTGATAAACTTACACATGATTTATGGATTGGTGATGTAGGTGAATCAACATGGGAAGAAATAGATTTTCAACCTGCATCATCAACAGGTGGAGAAAACTATGGGTGGAGATGTTATGAGGGTAATGCCACATTTAATACTTCGGCTGGATGCAATGGCTCCTATACTTCACCGGTGTATGATTACAGCCATTCCGTAACAGGAGGTTGTTCTGTAACCGGAGGGTATGTTTACAGAGGAATACAAAATCCTTCCATGCAGGGAATTTATTTTTTTGCTGATTATTGTAATGGTTCAGTCTATGCCTTGGATCCCAACAACCAAAATTCTGTTGTCACTGCCGGAACATTTTCAGGAAATTTTTTCAGCACCTTTGGAGAAGATGACAGTGGTGAGCTTTATCTGGGAGATAACAATAATGGAACACTTTATAAAATTGTGTGGTCACCCACTGGTGTGAATGACATTAATCCATCTGCAAATGTGAGTTATTTTGTTAAAGAAAATGTAATTAATATTTCTATACATAACACAGATGCTAATTTTATTCATGTTGAATTATTGGATTTGAATGGCCGGCAGTTATTAAAGCAATTTTCAAGTCTGCACAAAGGAAATAATCAACTACAGTTTCCTGTTAAATTAGCCAATAGCACCTATATCATCAGAATAATTTCCGAAAGGTTTATTCTCACTAAAAAAATCACGGTTTGTGATTAACAGATTATGGTTTTATCACAGGAGGTAAAACTGCTCCCTGAGGTACAAATCGCAATGAACTGGTATTTACACAGTGGCGAACATTTTTATCTGTCAAACCTTCACCTGTAAATACATGGCCGAGATGACCACCGCAATTTGTACATATAATTTCAGTACGCATACCATCTGCATCAGGCACCCGTTTCACTGCTCCTTTTATTTCGTCATCAAAGCTGGGCCATCCACAACCTGAATCAAACTTATCCTCACTTTTGTACAGTGGGGCATTACATCTTCGGCAGAGATAGGTTCCGGTATCTTTCATTTTATAATAAGCTCCTGTAAAAGGCATATCTGTAGCCTTATGTAATAATACACGTTCTTCCTGTGGTGTAAGTTTGTTGTATTCCATCTTTTTTGAATTTTGAGCATTGCAAGATAATGATGTTGCAATAATTAAAGTCATGACAAATTTCAGATGCATGATAAAATATTTGAGACTAAGTAATTGAATGTACTCATCAATCCATTGTGAACAAGGAGTTTAACAATTGCAATAAAACAAAAGTTTAACCTTGAACTAATGACTTTTATTGTGTGTGTGAAAAATATCCAATAAGTCGTTAAATTCGCACACAAATTAACAAGTAAAATGAATTACGATTTAATCATCATAGGCAGCGGCCCGGGAGGTTATGTAGCCGCCATTAGAGCTTCACAGTTAGGACTTAAGACTGCAGTAATTGAACGTGAAAATCTGGGAGGTATTTGCCTGAACTGGGGTTGCATACCAACAAAAGCTCTCTTAAAAAGTGCAAATGTTTTTGAATATATTCAACATGCTGCTGATTATGGAATTACTGTTTCTGACTCAAAGTCAGACTTTGGTGCAGTAATCAAACGCAGCCGTGGTGTAGCTGAGGGAATGAGTAAAGGTGTACAGTTCCTGATGAAAAAAAATAAGATTGATGTTATCACAGGAACAGGTAAAGTGTTACCCGGAAAACAAGTGGAAGTAACAGGTGCTGATGGTAAGAAAACAAATTACAGTGCACCACATATCATACTGGCAACAGGAGCCCGGTCAAGAGAATTACCTAATCTGAAGCAGGATGGTAAAAAAATTATTGGCTATCGCGAAGCAATGAACCTTCCCTCCCAACCTAAATCAATGGTTGTAGTTGGATCAGGAGCTATAGGAGTTGAGTTTGCTTATTTCTATAATGCAATGGGCACCAAGGTTACCATTGTTGAATATATGCCCAACATCGTTCCGGTGGAAGATGAGGAAGTAAGCAAACAATTGGAACGCACATTCAAAAAATCAGGCATGGAAATTCTTACAGGCAGTTCAGTAGAAGCCGTAGATACATCAGGTGCATTGTGTAAGGTAAAAGTTAAATCTGCCAAAGGAGAAAGTTCTATTGAATGTGACATTGTATTGTCGGCTGTCGGTATCACTCCCAATATCGAAAACATAGGTTTGGAAGACTGTGGCATCATCACCGATAAAGGCAAGGTAATAGTGAATGATTATTACCAAACCAACATACCGGGCATTTACGCAATTGGTGATATTGTAAAAGGTCAGGCACTTGCACACGTAGCTTCAGCCGAAGGCATTATTTGCGTTGAGAAAATTGCAGGACATCATCCACAACCGCTCGATTACAACAATATTCCGGGATGTACTTATTGCTCTCCTGAAATTGCATCGGTTGGCATGACTGAAAAAGCAGCTAAAGATGCAGGATTGGAAATTAAGGTTGGTAAATTTCCATTCAGCGCATCCGGTAAAGCCAAAGCAGCAGGTAGCAGTGATGGTTTTGTAAAACTGATTTTTGATGCTAAATACGGTGAACTGTTAGGTGCACATCTGATTGGTGCCAACGTTACGGAGATGATTGCAGAACTTGTACTTGCCCGCAAACTGGAAACTACAGGTCATGAAATTATAAAGGCTGTACACCCGCATCCTACCATGAGCGAAGCTATCATGGAAGCTGCTGCAGCTGCCTATGGCGAAGTGATTCACCTGTAAAAAGAGTTTATCAAACTGACAGTAAAAACTCCAGCGTATCAACGCCATCGGCATAGTCGGTAACTGCAGGATATTGTGACCGGCCAAAAGCCACTTCATCGCCTAACAAAGGTTTATGACTTACTATACACTGAATTTTATCGAGATTAAATGTTAGAGATTGCCTCAGATCATCATTTGAACGATAAAACTGATAGTGCAGTGTCGAAACCGGTGATGCTATTTTTGCATCTTCGACAAGATGCAGAAAATTGTTAGTCAGAAATGGCTTTTGTTCCATCAGGAAAATAGCCCGGTAATAATCATAGTTATTCATGTATTTGGTATGCTGCATCAACTTGTCACCATACTGCTGAATTGCTTCAAAAAAATTCCTGAAATCATAACCTTCAGGCACCATAAGTTTGGACACATTGCGACAGCCCAACCCGAAATAGGTAAAAATATCTTTTCCCAAAAACGATAATTCTTCTTTAGATTCATCACCTGAGAGTATAGCTACACTGTTTCTGTTTCTGCGGATGATATGAGGGATGTTTTTAAAATAATGTTCGAAGTACATTGCTGAATTATCTGAACCGGTAGCAATAACTGCTTCAGGTTTCAGAAGTTTATCCACAAATTCAATGTAGTCTTTCAGTCGGGGCTCAAATTCGGTAAGCTTAGCAGCCAGAAATTCCATCAGCACACTGTCAGTTGATGAAGGTTTGACAATGGCTTTTCTGCCTGCAATTAAAACGGTAAGTAAATCATGAAACCCTACAGCCGGAATATTGCCTGCCATAATCAAACCCACAGAACCGGTTTTGTCGTTTATCAGGTAATTTTCTGTCCAGTGCAGAAGCACGTCAGACTTAAGCATCTGAGCAATAGCATTTAGTGCCATTAATTGATATTCCTTCGTAAACCAGGGATTAATTCTCTCTGCTCTTTGCAATACCGAATCTAAGTCCTTTTGAGAATGGTCAGAATCCTTTAATGTTTTATCGAGGTAACCCCCTAAGTGGGCAAAAGCGTTTAACCGCTCTGATAATGTAAGCATATGCCAATATTAGTTAACTATTGTTTGTTAAAAACAAATAAATAAACGTTTTTTCTTGTTCTGTATCTATTATATTTGCCCCAACACTTTTTAAAAACAACAAAATTATGGCAATTATCATAACCGATGAATGTATAAACTGTGGAGCCTGCGAACCCGAGTGCCCGAATAATGCAATTTATGAAGGCGGAGCCGAATGGCGTTTTTCTGATGGTACTTCTTTGAGAGGCCCATTTCAAAGAATGAATGGAACAGAAATTGACAGCGATGCAGCTCAAGAACCTGTAAATATGGATCATTATTACATTGTTCCCGATAAATGTACAGAGTGTGTAGGTTTTCACGATGAACCACAATGTGCCTCAGTTTGTCCGGTAGATTGCTGTGTTGATGATGAAAATGTACGAGAGACAAAAGAAGAACTTTTGGCTAAGAAAAACAGAATGCACTTTTAATCTTTAGCCTTTAAAAATATAAATCCGCCTGAAATACTTTTGGCGGATTTTTTCGTTTATAAAGCATGATGAAAAAAATTCTGAACCTGATAATCTGTGTTTTGTTGGCGCTGCCATTACAGGCACAAATAAGGCAACTTGCAGACAGTGTGCTCAGAGGAAGTACAGACTCGGTGCGCATTTCATCAAATAACATGCTGTTGCATCAGATGACCGATTTTCTTAAAACCGATAAATCATTTACTACTTCATTCGACTCTGTAAAATCAATTTCCACCATCAAATCATCAGACGGTATCATCCGGTTTTACCAATGGGCTATGCCATTAATGGAAAGTAATACATTTCAGATTTATGGATTTATGCAGGTTCAGGATAAAAAAACCAAAACCTTGCAGGTTTGGCCACTTACTGATATCAATGAAGATAAATACACTGTTTCAGAAAAAATATTAACTCCTGAAGGATATTTTGCAGCTGTATATTACAGCATCATTCCTCTAAAAACAGGAAAAAAAACAATCTATACCTTATTGGGATGGCGGGGAAATACTCCACGTACCAGTCTGAAAGTGATTGATGTCTTAACTTTTAAAAATAACAAACCTGTTTTCGGCAAAAAAATATTTACTGCTCCACCCAAGATGTTGCCGGTACTGCAGGCAAGCAAGTGCACCAGAATAATATTTGAATACAATGCCAATGCAGTGATGAGTCTGAAATATTACCCAAACAAAAAGCAGATTGTTTTTGACCATATCAGCCCTTCCAAAGAATCTCTTAAAGGTTTAGAAGAATTTTATGGGCCTGACATGAGCTATGATGCTTTCAAATGGAAGAAAGGAAAATGGAACGGTATAGCCGATATAGACATTAGAAACAAAAACAACACTGACGGTAAGAAAATAGCCCCAGTAAAAGATTCTGAGTTACACAAATGAAAATTGTCTTTAAACACTTACTTTAGCACTCTTGAATTGTACATAAAAAACAAAATAATAAAACTATGCGCAAACATAATTTTGGAGCAGGACCGGGAATTTTACCGGAATACGCCTTAAAAAAAACACAGGAAGCTCTGTTAGACTTTAACGGAATTGGTATGGGTGTGATGGAAATATCACATCGCAGCAAAGATTTTGAAGCTGTTTTGAACAAAGCAAAATCACTGGTAATTGAATTGTTAAAGGTTCCTGATACACATGATATTCTTTTCTTACAAGGAGGTGCCAGCACTCAGTTTGCAATGGAACCCATGAATTACCTCAATAAAAAAGCCGCTTACATTGATCAGGGCGCCTGGAGTGGAAAAGCTATTAAAGAAGCTAAACTCTTTGGTGAAGTAAATGTAATTGCTTCAAGTAAAGATAAGAATTACAGTTATCAGCCTAAGGGATACACCATTCCAACTGACTGCGATTATTTGCACATTTGTTCGAATGAAACTATTCATGGTACACAGGTGAAAACATTCCCCACCTCTCCTATTCCAATGATTTGTGATATGAGCAGCGATATTTTTTCTCGTCCTGTTGATGTTTCAAAATTTGATTTGATATATGCAGGTGCACAGAAAAATATGGGACCTTCAGGAGTTACACTTGTAATTATAAAAAAAGACTCAGTTGGCAGAACTAACAGAGTGAAACCAACCATGATGGATTATAAGACTCATTTGGAGAATAATTCTCTTTATAACACGCCTCCTGTTATTGCCATTCTTGTTTGTATGCATGTGTTGGAATGGCTGAAGTCCATTGGTGGTGTAGATGCCATGCAAAAAATCAATCAGCAGAAATATGATTTGTTTTACAATGAAGTGGATAACAATCCAATGTTTACCGGCACTGCTGCCCCTGAAGACCGTTCCCCAATGAATGCCTGTTTCCTGCTTAAAGACAGTGCTCTTGACGAAGAGTTTTTAGCAATGACAAAGGCTGCTGACATTGTAGGAATTAAAGGCCATCGCAGCGTAGGCGGATTCAGAGCAAGTATGTATAATGCTTTACCTTTAGAAAGTGTAAAAGTGCTTGTGGACGTGATGAAAGAATTTGCAAGAAAGAAAGGTTAATTAACATAAGGATTAAAACAGAATAAAAGCTGCCTAAACAAGGCAGCTTTTGTATTTTCTATCACTGTTTATTAAGGAAATTAATTGAATCATTAAAACACCTATGTTTATTCTATTAGTCCTTTTTGAAAATACTTCCAATCCCTTTTCCAATTTTCTGAATAGTCTCAATACTCTTACTTAATGGCTCAACTGTAATATCCTCAAAACCTTCTATTTTATTATCCTGAGTAAACTGTTGCGGATAAATAACTATTCTGCTGATATTTGAAAAATATTTTTCAATTTTAACAGGAAGGCCATCGAGTGCATTCATGTAAGATGCTGCTCCTTTACGCGCAGAGATTAAAATCAAAAGGTCATCGTTTTTGATTTCTCTTGACAATATCAAAAAGTCATCCCATGCATCAAATAATGAGACATTAAAAGTTGTTGACAGTTTTAATCTTTTAGCAGCCTTATGAACCATTTTTTCTGTTTGCTGATTGCAAAACATCTGAACTGGAATACTCAGCTCCTGCGCAAGCTTTGAAATTTTTTGAAGCCATTGTTCAAAGCCATTTTCATGCTCGGCCCAGGGAGGCACTGCAACCACTACTCTTTTGTGCAGCACCAAAGGTTTATCTATATGACATATAAAAGTACATTTATCCGTACTGTTTAGAATATTATCCACCTTTTCGCCAATCAATCTGTCAATCAGCCCTGTTTTTCTTGGCCATCCAAGCAGAATAATATCAGCCATTATCTCTCTTGAAATTCGGGCAATTCCACTTGCCGGATTATGATCAATGGTTGTAATAATATTCACTTTTGTTTCAGATGCCGATGCCTGTTTTACAAATTCTTCGAGTTTATTTCTGGTTTTAAGTATATTTACTTCTGCCTCATCGTTATTTGAAACAACAGATAGAATTGAAATGGGATTGACAGACTTTTTGTCTTTTATAAAAATTGCAAACTCAAGGAGTTTTTCAATGCGCTCAATGTTGGCTATAGGCAAAAGAATATGTTCATTGTCAAATCCGTTAACCCGCATTAAATCAGTTACATCATCATCTGATTCTACTATAATTTTTTTTGCAGCACGTTCAGTGGCAAAAGATGCAACAATACATGTAATGAGAATAAGAATAATTGTTCCGTTAAGAATATTCTCATCCAATATTTTTTCATTGAACCCAACCAGTATCACAGCAAGGGTAGCAGCTGCATGTGCACCACTAAGTCCGAATATTAATTGCCTTTGCGCTCCTGAATATCTGAATACTAACTGAGTGAATAATGCGGCTAACCATTTTCCCGTCAGTGCTACAACAGTAAGTGTAGCAGCAACAATTAATGCCGTTGGGCCGCTGAGCAGTACTTTTACATTTACAAGCATTCCTACACTGATTAGGAAAAATGGAATAAACAGAGAGTTACCTATAAACTCAATCCTGTTCATCAGAGCAGATGAATGTGGGATCAGTTTATTCAAAGCAAGTCCTGCCACAAATGCGCCTATGATGGATTCAACTCCGGCAACTTCAGCTAAGAATGCTCCAAAAAAAACTACAGCAAGTACAAAAATATAATGAGAATGTTTTTCACTTTCCAGTTTTCGGAAAAACCATTTTGCAATTCTTGGAATAATTAAAAACATGATTGCCGAAAATATAGTCAGTGAGATTCCAAGTCTTATCCAAAACTCCTGTCCTAAATTGCCCTGTTTGTTTCCTAAAATAACTGCCAGAATAATCAGCACGGCAGTATCAGTAAGGATGGTACCTCCTACAGTAACTGCAACAGCCTGATTTTTGGAAACACCCAGCTTACTTACTATTGGATATGCCACGAGTGTATGTGTGGCAAACATACTTGCAGTTAAAAAACTTGCATTAAAATCGTAATGTAGTAAGTAATGGCAAACCGGAAAACCTATTGCTAAAGGAATAATAAACGTAAAAAAGCCAAACAGTAAACTCTTGTTGCGGTTGGCTTTAAATTCATTCAAATCCAGTTCCAAACCGGCAATAAACATGATGTAAAGAAGTCCGATGGTTGAAAAAAGTTCGATGGCAGAATTTTTTTCAAGAATATTTAATCCATAAGGTCCAATGATTACTCCTGAAATTATCAGTCCGATAATTCCGGGAATATTCAACCTGCGTAATACGATTGGAGAAAGGAGTATGATCAGTAATATCAGCGAAAAAACCAATACAGGATTTTTTAGCGGCAAAGCAAACTCTTCGAGCAAATGCTTAAAAAACTCAATCATTCTCTTTAACTTTTCTAAAAACTACCTTATAGTATAAGGAATAAATTTTGACAACAGTTTTAACTGTTAATCTTCCATAAATTTATTCATTACCTCAGTACTTACTCCGGTAAATGAAAATCCTCCGTCATGAAACAAATTCTGCATAGTAACTTTCCTTGTTAAATCACTGAACATTACTACAACATAATTGGCACACTCTTCTGATGATGCATTGCCCAAAGGAGACATATAATCAGCATAGTTATAAAATGCATTGAATCCTTTTATTCCGCTTCCGGCAGTAGTCATGGTTGGTGACTGGGAAATTGTGTTGACACGGACTTTTTTTGCTTTTCCATAATGATAACCAAAACTGCGAGTAATGCTTTCAAGAAGTGACTTGGCATCGCCCATATCATTATAATCAGGAAACACACGCTGTGCAGCAATGTAAGTTAATGCAACTACACTGCTCCACTCATTCATAGCATCGAGTTTTACCGCTGTTTGCAAAGTTTTGTGTAAACTCATTGCAGAAACATCTAGAGTTTTTACAAAGAAATCATAGTCCAGTGCGGTGTAGGGCTTGCCTTTGCGCACATTGGGCGACATGCCGATGCTGTGCAAAACGAAATCCAGTTTACCTCCCAAAATTTCCATTGACTTGGTGAATAAATTTTCCAAATCAGTTACAGAGGTTGCATCAGCCGGAATTACCTGTGCATTACATTCTGCAGCGAGCTTGTTTATTTCGCCCATACGCATAGCAACAGGGGCATTCGTCAGTGTAAATACAGCACCTTCTTCATGTGCGCGCTTAGCTGTTTTCCATGCAATAGAATTTTCATCCAGTGCACCGAATATGATTCCTTTTTTTCCTTTCAAAAGATTATACATAGCAATTTGATTTCGGGCTAAAGTAAGAAAAATGGACAAATGATATTATCAGTAGTCCCGCGATTTTCTACTATTCAACGGTGAGTTAATATCATCCATTGCAGGCAGTTGCTGATGAAAGTAAACTACTTCTGAAGTGTCAGTGAGTGAATTGATAAACAGAATTAACTGCTTTTTCTCCAATGAAGTCAGATTCAACTTATCTGAAGGTAGGGTTTGTCCGGGCAGATTTATCCCTAATCCAACCCCACCTCCAACATCATAAAAATCTATTACTTCTTCTAACGTTTTAAAAACACCATTGTGCATATATGGTCCTGTAACTTCGGTATTGCGCACTGTAGGAGTTTTAAATGCATAAAACAATTCTGCATTTCTGAAAACAGAATAACGTCCCGGATCTTCATCCAGAGTATAAGGCTTTTTATTCTGTGCAGGCACTCCTATAACATCAAATTCGCTTTCGGTATATAATGGTGGCGTAGTTCCATTGAACAGTCCTGCAAAGTGGCAATGACCACATTTTGCTTTTCCCATAAAAAGATTGTAGCCATTGATTTCATCTGCAGAAAGATCGTTCTCCTGCCCTCTGATGGCCTTATCAAATTTTGAATCAAATGACAACAATGTTCTCTGAAACTCGGCCAGTGCTGTAAGTATTCCGCCTTCGGTTATTGATGAATCTTTAGTTCCTGAAAATGCTTTTTCAAAAAGCTTTCTGTATTCGTCAGACTGCCGCAACTTTTTTACAACCTCGCCAAAATCACCATGCATTTCGCGTTCATTTTGTACTACGGTCTTTGCCTGATCTTCAAGGACCAAAGCTCTTGCATCATGAAAGAGATTGCGCTGCAATGCTGCATTCAGCAGCGTAGGTGTGTTTCGTGGTAATGTATCATGCAACAAAAATCCTATGGCTCGCGGCATTCCATCCGTATATGCCAGTTCAGGTTTATGACAGGAGGAACAGGAAACTGAATTGTCTTTTGACAAAATCGGATCAAAAAATAATATTTTTCCAAGAAGAGGCAAATATGAATTACTTTTATTCAACTGCATCTTCGTAAAAAAATAAGTGTTATAGGCATCCTTCTCGAAAATTGAATGTGCATTCAGGTTCAGTGCCCTGATATTTTTTGCACCTGCTTTCAATGTAGCATTTCTTACTGCTATAAGTTGTGCGTTTAAAGGGATGAAGTAATTTTTATATAGAGTAAAATAATCAAATTCCTTTCCCTTGCCAATGAGTCTGTCCTGCGCTTTAATAAAATTTGTTGCACTGTCTATAACAGCAAATAGTTTACTGAAATCTGAATGACTGTAGCTTGCTTTTAAAATTTCTTTGACGCTGTTTAACGATGCTATTGTTTCTATATGTCCTGTTTCAAGACTTTGGCAATCGAAATGATTCACTCCAATGGTATAAACCTTCACGGTACGCAACTGAAGTATGTCGAACAACTGATATTCGTAAGGCCTGAGGGTAGTAAATGTCTGAGCTAATTTTTCGGTCAGCTTAATGACAAAATCAATCTCTTCTGTCAATTCTTTTTTAGGTATTTCAGACTGAAAAATCATTTCTTCAATCACTTGCATACCATGTGGTGGCCTTACGAATTTACTTTCAGGCTCTTCCTCAACCACAGGCATGGCAGGTCCGTTTAAATCGCGCTCGCTGTACGAAAAATAATAACCGGTGAAGCCTTCCAACTTTTTATACTGAAGGCGACATTTTTTAAGTTGATTGATGAGCGATTTACGGTTTGGGTTTGCAACTTCAGCCAATTGCCTGAGCTGAATGAATTCAGATTTAAGAATATTTGCATTTGAAGAAAGATAGTTCTCTAATCCTTTTCTGTTGAATTCGCTTTGCTGTACTTCAACAAAAGAATATTGCATCATGCAAATGACAACAACAAAGAGCCCCAACAAAATCCATTTGACTTTTTTAGTAATGAACATAAATCAAAACAACAAAATTTTCTTTAAAGCGCTGATTTACGTTTTACTGTTTTATCAACTGTTTTTTACACTGATTAAAAATCAGGCATAACCCATCACCTTATAAACTATTACTCCTACCCACTCATGAAAAAGCAAATCCCAGTCGAGCATAACTTCAATGGATGGAATCAGTAACTTATCGGGAGTAAACATAAGCTTTCCTGAATGCTGATCAACAGGAAAAGGAATGACAGAAATATTTTGCTTTTCAAAACACATCAGCGATCTGCGCATGTGCAAAGCGGAAGTTACCAAAACAAAGGGAGGTTTTAGTTTCTTTTCCTTTATCAGAGCAGCAGTGTATAATGCATTTTCATAAGTATTCCTCGAATTACTTTCAGCCAACACCACACTGTCAGGAATGCCTGTTCGTTTGAGTTGCGCTGCCAACAAATCTGCTTCTTTAAGTTTAGTCATATACAAACTCCCTGACCCGCTGGTGATGATAATATGCCGGATTTTATGAGCATAATACAACTCCATGGTTTGCATATAACGGTCAGCACCCGAACCAAAAACAGGGCGATCCATATCACCGTTGATATACCGAATAGCTCCTCCCATCATGATGCCTGCATCAAAAGTACCTTGCAAATCGCTCGTGCGCACAGCAGGTGTTTCCCAGCTATGCATGGCAAAGTGCAGTATGAGAGGATTACTGAAAAAAATCAGCGTGATGACAGCCCACCGGTAACATCTTTTCTTTCTGTGTTTGTTTTTGGTAAATAATGCCACCAGCAAAAGCACTATGATCCAACTCAGTGGCGACAGCAGGAAATCAAATATTTTGGAAGCAATAAAAAACAGGTGCTGCATTGTGAATGTATTTAGGATTTTTACCGCATCACCTGATTAGTCAAAAAGTTCTATCTCTTTGAAACTTTAACATCACCCCAGTTTATTCCACGTTTGATACGCAGCAACTGAGTTTCTGAAACTTTAAATGTGTTCGCAATATTGGCCAGGGAATCTCCTTTGTTGATTCGTTTTTTAATCTCAATCACCTTTTTCTCATTCAACTTATATCCCGAAGCATTGTCAGGACGTTTTCCTATTCTTTTCTTTTTCTCTTTTATCACATGAGGACTTTTCTTTTGGTGCTCAATGTTGTCCTCCAGTGTCATCCACTTAAGATTGGTGTAATGATTATTCTTTTTGTTGTGATCGAGGTGAGCAACTATAGAATGATTTTTTGAAGGCTGACGTACAAAATTTTCAGCTACCAACCTGTGAATGAGTGGAGCATAATTTATAGTGCGGCCCAGTTCATCATTTCTTGATTCACTCTGATAACGCTTTTTCTGCTCTGATAATTGAATTTTCTGATTCTCGATTTGTTTCTTAAGTGCATTATATTCAGGAGAATTTCTCTTTGTTGCTTTCAATGCAGCTTTTGAAGACTTTATTTTCTCTGTAATTTTATTCAGTTTGTTTCGGTATAACTCCAGTGCACCTTCTGCCTGCTTACTTCTCTTCTCAAACAGTTTAAACCTTGCAATCGGATATCCGTTTATCAATGTTCCTTTGAGGATACGCTTTTCAGCAATTTTGGTTGTGGTACGAATTCGACCATGATTTGAAATTTCAATTTTAAGATTATTGGTGAATTTAAACGGAGGCGTTACAACCACCCATTTCTCGTTTCTGAAATCATTATTCATTGTCAGTAAAATTTAAATTACCAGCATTCAGGTTCTCAAATAAAAATTGAATTAAAAGGGCAAATCATCTTTATACTCTTCTTGCGGCATATCGGAAGACGAAGGTAATGGAATTTCATTCTCTGATGAAGCAGGTACTTCCGTTCCTGCACGTTCAATCCGCCATGCATCTATGGAGTTGAAAAACTTAATTTCACCCTGAGGGCTTTTCCATTCTCTTCCTTTAAGATTAAAGGATACCGTTACCGAATCACCTTCTTTATATGCATCAAGCAATGCGCATTTATCCTGCGTAAGCTGCATTAAAATTGTTTGTGGAAATGATGACTTTTCATCTATGGTAAGTACAAATTCACGTTTACGAAATTTATCACTCACATTCTTTGTGTCGTACTTTACTTTAATGGTTCCGGTTACTTGTAGCATAGTTTATTTTTTTTCAAAAGTATAAATAAATCTTTACTCAAAATTAACAACTATAAAATTTCTGCATTAGCCTGCTTGCACTCCCTGGTCAGGATAAGTACAGTTTACATTCTAATAAATAAGTCCTGCCAGTTTAACAGCATTGGTCCTGTTGCAGAAGTTTTCCATTAAGATTTCTTCTCTGTGTGTTATATCCAACTGCGTAAAATCTGAACGTACCATTCTGTTCATGGCATCGCGCATGGATGACTCTGAATCTGCAACAGTGCACAATTCTTCAAGCCCGGTGTTTTCAATCATAGGAGTGTTAACGAGAGCAAACCTTCCGTTGAACAATGCCGAAAGCAATTTAAGTTTTATCCCAGTAGGCTGAAAGGTGGGAAGCACATTAATTTGTGCATCCATTATCAGCTCATTAATTTGTCGTGTATTTAAATCACTAAGCAGGGTAATGTTATTTCGTTTCTGCACTGCCGATCTCAAATTTACACTTGGCTTACTGCCTGCAATTATCAGTGTCAGTGGTGACGATCTGAATACATCAACCAGATAAAGTGCAGCCATATCATTCTCGCCTATGGCAAGGTTTCCATGATAAAAAGCATAAGTACCTTTTCCTGTCTTGCTGTTTACTTTTGAATAGGCATGAAAAGCCGGTATGTAATGTGCTTTTTTATATCGCTCGTTAAAATAACTCGTGTCATTGGGCGAAATGGAAGCAATCACATCAGCTTTAGACAAAATATTTTCATACCCTTCGAGTTTGGCTGCTTCATTATAAAAATAATATCTTTTAAAAATGTTGCTCTCGGCCTTAGCCAGATTTTTATAATACTCATGTTCTATATTGTGAGTGCGAACAATAAGTTTTCGCCTCTGTAATTTCTCTTCCGAAAGAAAAAAGGTACTGTGTATTCCTTCAAAAAGCACAGGATGCTCATCATTCAGCAGGTTGTGATACAACTCCATGGCAGAGCGCGACACAACAATATAAGGAATACGCAAAAAGAGCTGCGATTTTGAAACATCACGTGGATAATAATATACTTTGTGGCATAACTCTTCAAGCAGTTTACTCGGCTGCCGCCCATACTGAAAACAATGCAGATGTACCTTTATGCCTATGGAAGCCAATGCACGCAGTTTGTAAAATACATCAATTACACCACCGTAATTGGCAGGATATGGAATATCGAAACTGACAATATGTAAATGCTTTCCGCTATGCTTCACAACCTTCGGTTAATTGTTTTTTACTGCTGACGAAATTACACTAATTAATTTTTCCTTTTCCTTCTCCCAGCAAAGTTCTTCAGCAGCACGTTTGCAGTTTTTGCTGAACAGCTTATACTCTTCTTCATTTCTTAACATTCTGTTCATTCCTACAGCTACAGTTTCAGCTTTAAAATCGCTCAGCACAACTCCTACTTCATAGTCCATAACAATGGCTTCTACTTCAGGGAGGCGAGATGCAATTACCGGAATGCCTGCATGAATATAATCGAACAATTTATTGGGCAGACTAAGACGATAGTTGATATTCGTACTCTTATCAAGTGTCAAACCTGCAAAACAAACTGAAGTTATTTTCCTCAGTTCTTCCTGTTTAACTTTTGGATGCATAATTATTTTATGCTGAACATTAAACCGCTTTGCCAGTTCAGGCAGCATTGCAAATACATCACCACCACCAATAATCAATAGTTTGGCTTCTACCCACTGCATAGCTTCAATAGCCTCTTCGGCACCACGCTGTATATTGATCCCTGAGCCCTGAAGAATAAATACATTCACATCTAATGGCAAAGCATATTTATTTTTTACTGATTCCTTATCAACTTCTAATAATTCCTGAGTAACAGGTACATTTCTGACCACTGCCGGTTTTTGGTTGTAGAGGCGGAAATACAACTCAGAAATTGATTCGTTAACGGTAATGATGTGATGCAACTTTGGAAATATGAAACGCTCAACACTTAGCCAGACCGATTTGGCAAAGCGGTTATTTTTTAGTTCGGGCACTCCCGTAAAATATTCATGGCTGTCGTAAATCAGCGAAATGTTCTTCAGTTTGGCAATCACATAATTTGGAAGTAATGTGTCCAGATCATTAGCATATAAAACATCTGCTTTTTTAAACAGCAAATACCAAAAAAGACGAATAGTGTATAATGCATAAAAAACAGCACCTCTGTTTTTCCAAAATTTAAAGCGTACCGGTTTTATTTTCGGATGATTATATACCGGAAGACTTTCAGGCAATCGTCTGCCAACAAGAACGACATCGTAACCCAGTTCAGCAAATGTGAGTGCAGTACGCTTTACCCGCTGGTCAGTAGCAAGATCGTTAATGACTGAAATAATTACGCGCTTTGACAAAAGTGAGCAGTTTATGCCCGCAAAAATAAGATTATTGACTGTTGTTTAATCTCTTCAGGTGAGATAGTCTTTGAGTAATTTCTTACGTGAGTTGTTTCGCAGTCTGCGAATGGCTTTTTCCTTTATTTGTCGCACCCGCTCACGTGTCAGCCCTAATAAAACACCAATCTCGTCCATTGAGAGGCTGTGATTAATTCCTATACCATAAAACATTTTTACAATCTCACGTTCGCGTTCACTCAGCGTACGCAGAGAGCGTTCTATTTCTTTATTGAGCGACTCATTCATCAGGCCAAAATCTGCTTCAGGCGAATCTGTATTCTCAATCACGTCAAGCAACGTTGACTCTTCATTGCCTGTAAAAGGCGCATCCATGCTGATGTGTTTACCGGGAGCTTTCAGTGTTTCGGCTATTTTTTCAATAGGAACCTCCATAATTTCAGCAATCTCCTCTGTGGATGGTTCTCTCTCATATTGTTGTTCGAGTTTTGCAAATACTTTATTGATTCGCCTTAATGACCCCACCTGATTGAGTGGTAAACGAACAATACGTGCCTGCTCTGCAATGGCTTGCAAAATAGACTGACGTATCCACCAAACGGCATAACTGATAAATTTAAAACCACGCGTTTCATCAAAACGTGATGCAGCTTTTATCAGTCCTACATTCCCTTCGTTAATGAGGTCGGGCAAACTTAAACCCTGATTCTGATATTGCTTGGCTACCGACACCACAAAACGCAAATTGGCACGGGTTAATTTATCCAGTGCATTCTGATCTCCCTCTCGGATTCTTCGCGCTAACTGAGCTTCCTCCTCAGCTGTAATCATTCCTTCTCGGCTTATTTCCTGCAGATATTTGTCAAGTGACTGACTTTCTCTGTTTGTGATTGATTTTTGTATGCGAAGTTGTCTCATACGTCTTTGGTTTGTCTTACAAAGTTAACGGGAATATTTTTAAAACTACAAATGTTTTTATACACATTTTATGACGAAGTATAACTACACTTTTTAAGTATGATTTTATTTTTGGTTCCATCTCCCTGGCAACTTTCATTTTTTTATACAACTGCTATATTATTTCACAATTCAATTGGCTATTTTTGCTTTTCTGTTTATTCTATCATTAAATATTTTTTCAAACTTGTGCCACCGGATTCGGTAATAATTTAGAGTCATCGCATGCTTTTCAACACCATTGACTTTGCGTTTTTTTTACCGGTTGTATATATTTTATACTGGTTTGTTACTAAACGTAACCTCAATCTGCAGAATATATTGTTGCTGGTTGCAAGTTATTTTTTCTACTCCTGCTGGGACTGGCGCTTTTTGTTTTTGCTCATGTTCTCTACCCTGCTCGACTATTATACAGGTATTAAAATGTGTGACGCACCTAATACCAAAAACAAAAAATTCTGGCTGTGGCTGAGTGTCATTATTAATTTAGGATTTCTTGGTGTTTTTAAATATTACAATTTTTTTGCTGACAGTTTTGCATCAGCACTCGCTCAGCTTGGTTTCAAAATAAATCCTTACACCATTCAGGTTATTCTGCCTGTAGGAATTTCTTTTTACACGTTTCATGGCCTGTCCTATGTTTTGGATATTTACCACAATCGAATAAAAGCTGAAAGAAATTTTGTCGAGTATGCTGTCTTCGTTAGTTTTTTTCCATTGCTCGTTGCCGGACCTATTGAACGTGCCACACACCTGTTGCCGCAGATCAAAAAACCACGGCAGTTTGATTATGCAAAATCCATTGACGGACTGAGACAGATTTTGTGGGGGTTATTTAAGAAAATTGTCATTGCTGATAACTGTGCAGAATATGCCAATCAGATATTTAACAACTCTGCTGATTATAATGGAAGCACACTACTGCTGGGTGCATTGTTTTTTACTTTTCAGATTTATGGTGATTTCTCAGGCTACTCCGATATTGCTTTAGGAACTGCACGATTACTTGGAATTGAATTGCTGCGCAACTTTGCATTTCCATATTTCTCAAGAGATATTGCTGAGTTCTGGCGTAGATGGCATATTTCACTCTCATCGTGGTTCAGAGATTATCTATATGTTCCATTAGGTGGAAGCCGCGGCAGCACATGGACCAGAGTAAGAAATACGTTTATTATTTTTATCGTAAGCGGCTTTTGGCATGGTGCCAACTGGACATTCATTGTCTGGGGTGCATTGAATGCGATTTATTTTCTTCCATTGTTGCTTACTCACCGCAACAGAAACAATCTTGAAATAGTGGCTCAGGGACGACTACTCCCAAATCTAAAAGAAGTATTCATGATGTCCATTACGTTTTTTCTCACTGTCATAGCATGGGTGTTTTTCAGAGCCAACAGCCTTGAACATGCTTTTCAGTATTTAGCTGAAATGTTTTCGTCATCACTGTTCAGTGCTCCCAAATTTACAGGCATGAGCAGAGCAGTTGTTTTATCAGTACTCATTTTTCTGTTTATGATAATTGAATGGACAGGACGTGAAAATCAGTATGCCATAGCACATACAGGAGCTAAATGGAAATGGCCATTGCGCTATGCATTTTATTATGCCATCATCATTGCCATATTCTGGTTTGGCGGAAAAGAACAACAGTTTATTTATTTTCAAT
This sequence comes from Bacteroidota bacterium, assembly GCA_019136655.1. GTDB lineage: Bacteria > Bacteroidota > Bacteroidia > AKYH767-A > OLB10 > OLB10. Next base: position 112,725 of record JAGVTU010000017.1, on the reverse strand, counting down.
TCTGAGCCATGAACAAATTTCACATCAAAGTAATTTTATTCATAGCTCCAATCATTCTCCTTTCAGTGCCATTGGATTACGGACTTTCGTACTTATTGCGGCAGTCTGATTTGTATCCCGGAGAACTTGAAGTGTGGAACGATATATACAACTCAAATGCAAATTGTGATATTGCCATTTACGGTTCATCACGTGCATGGGTTCAGATAGATCCAAAAATTATTGCCGATACACTTGGAGGAAGTGCTTATAATTTCGGAGTGGACGGACATAACTTCCAGCTCGAATATTTGAGGCATCTTGAACTTCTGAAGCATAATAAAAAGCCAAAAACCATCATTTTCTCTGTTGATATTTTCACACTTCAAAAAAGAAAAGACTTATACCAGTTTGAACAGTTTTTACCTTTCATGCTTTGGAACAAGAATATTCAGAAATATACCTCCAACTACGAAGGCTTTACTTCAACTGATTACTGGCTTCCTTTAATACGTTATGCAGGCAAAACAACAGCACTCAATAATTGTCTTAAAATTTTAATTAAAGGAAAACCTGCACACAAATACAGAGACCATGGCTACAGACCTGAAAACAGCAAATGGAACGAAGACCTTACGGCTGCAAAAGAAAAACAGGAACATTACATCGTTAAATTTGATACAGCAACCATTCATCTCTTTGAGCAGTTTATTGGGGAATGTAAGTCCCAAAACATTTCATTGATTCTTGTTTATGCCCCTGAATACATAGAAGGACAAAAATATATCGGCAACAGAAAAGAAGTCCTTGATACTTTCAAGAGTCTTTCTGAAAAATATCACCTCCCCTTTTTCGATTATACAAATGACAGCATCTGCTTAGATAAAAATATGTTTTATAATTCCATGCACCTGAACCAAACCGGTGCTGAACGTTTCAGCAGTGTACTTGCTCATGATATTAAAATGAACTATGTGACGAGAGCAGAGCAACATCCGTGAAATAGTAAAATTTCGTACATCTTGCTATCGTTAAATAAATATTTATTTTCATACTTACACATCGCTTATTTTTGCCTGAAATTATTTTTAATATGACACGATTCATCCTGTTATGTTTTATCACTGCTCTGTTTGCAGGAAATGTTGCTGCTCAGAAACGAACTTACACCAGTACTTCTTCAAGAGCTATAAAAAGTTTGGAAAGTGCCATGAAATATTATGATTCACGTCAGAATACCAAAGCTATTTCAGAAGCTGAAAATGCTACAAAGATTGACCCGAACTTTATTGAAGCCTGGATGCTGTTGGGCGATTTGCAGGCAGATAACAACAACCTCCCTGCTGCTATTGATGCTTATAAAAAAGCAATTTCTATCAATCCGGGATTTTTTCCAAATACCTATTTTGCACTTGCCAACTACGAGCTTGAATTAGGTCAATATGAAAATGCACTTGAGCATCTCAATGCCTTTGTGAAACTGCCCAATGCACAACCTGAAAAAAAAGAAGCAGCCGGATTGCTGATGGCTTCCTGCAATTTTGCACTCGATGCATTAAAACATCCTGTTCCTTTTGCTCCTGAAAATTTAGGTGACGGTATCAACTCAGAGTATGACGAATATTTTCCTTCCATTACTGTTGACTCCAAACAAATGTTGTTTACTCGAAAAATAAAAAGTGACCGTTTTGAATGGCAGGAAGATTTTTATATCAGCAACAGTGATGACAACGGAAAATGGCAGAAAGCGAAAAATGTAGGTTCACCGGTAAATACAGAATTGAATGAAGGTGCTCCTTCTTTCAGTGCCGATGGTCAGCTCATATTTTTTACTGCATGCGATCGTCCTGAAGGAAAAGGTTCATGTGATATTTACTATGCCCGTAAGTTTGGCAATACCTGGGGGCGACCTATTAATCTTGGATCACCCGTGAACACAGGTGCATGGGAATCGCAACCTTCGTTTTCGAGCGATGGCAAGACCTTGTATTTTGTGAGAGGAAGCGGAATGCGTGACGAAAAAGATCAGGACATCTATATGTCGCAGGTAGGAGAAAGAGGCTGGAGCACTCCTGTAAAACTCAGCGACAACATCAATACCAAAGGCAAAGAAGAAGCAGTGTTTATCCATCCCGACAACCAGACGTTGTATTTTGTTTCTGACGGATGGCCTGGCATGGGCGGAACAGATATTTACATGAGCAGAAGACAAGCCGATGGCAGCTGGGGAAAAGCTGTGAACCTTGGTTATCCCATCAACACATTTGCAAATGAAACAGGATTGATTGTTAGCCCTGATGGAAACAAAGCATACTTCAGCAGCAACCGCGAAGGAGGTTATGGCGGACTTGATGTGTATTCATTCAATCTGTATGACAATGCCAAACCTGTGCCTGTAAGTTATGCTCAGGGAACTGTGACAGATGCTGAAACCAATAAACCGGTTGAAGCTAAGTTTGAAGTGATTGATTTGGAAAGTGGACAAACCGTTGTTGAATCCTATTCAGATAATAGTAAGGGAGAGTTTCTGCTTACACTTCCTGCAGGAAAAAATTATGCGCTGAATGTTTCGAAAAGAAATTACCTTTTTTACTCTGACCATTTTTCGATGACAGAGGCTGCTGACTTGCAACATCCTGTTCACCTGAATGTAAAACTCAAGCCTTTGAAAGACGGAAGCACCATGGATTTGAACAATATTTTCTTTGATACCAACTCCGCAACACTTAAGCCGGAATCAAAAGCTGAGTTAGACAAATTAGTTGCGTTTATCAAAAGCAATGCAATCGCCAAGATTGAAGTAGGCGGACACACCGACAATGTTGGTGATGATAAATCGAATCAGACACTGTCAGAGAACCGTGCCAAAGCAGTTTACGATTACTTAATTAAATCAGGAATAGAAGCTTTGCGCCTTACATCTAAAGGATATGGTGAAACTAAACCCGTGGCAGATAACACTACTGAAGAAGGCAGAGCAAAAAACAGAAGAACAGAAATCACCATTTTGCGCGTACGTTAATGGCTATCCATACAAAAAATATTTGTGAATAGCATGTTGAAAATTATTTAAATTTATTTTCTGAATTCACGAGGCACAATAAGCTAATTTTGCTGCCATGGAAGAAAATGTGGATGCAGGCAGGAGTCATCGTAAAAAAACCACTCCCAAAACTTTAACGAATCAGCAGATAGCATTAGGGTTAGGTAAAATACCACCTCAGGCTATAGACATGGAAGAAGCAGTGCTGGGTGCACTGATGCTTGAGAAAAATGCACTTACCGCTGTTATTGATATACTTCACCCTGAAAGTTTTTATAAAGAAGCACATCAGAAAATTTTCAAGGTTATACATCAGTTATTTCACAGTGCTGAGCCGGTTGACATTCTCACCGTAACACATGCTCTGAAAAAAGCCGGTGAGTTGGAACTTGTTGGAGGTGCTTTCTATATCACTCAGCTTACCAACAGAATTGCCTCAGCAGCCAATATAGAATTTCATGCGAGAATTATTCTGCAGAAATTTATTCAGCGTGAGTTGATACGTATTTCAAGCGAAACAATTAAATCTGCTTACGAAGACACTTCTGATGTGCTGAAAATGCTGGACGATGCAGAACGTAATTTATTTGCCATTGCCGAAGGCAACATACGCAGAAATTATGAAAGCATGAGTTCTTTGATTTCGAAAGCGATTAAAGAAATTGAAGTTGCTGCCAAACAAACTCAGGGTATTACCGGTGTGCCAAGTGGTTTCACTGAACTCGACCGCGTAACAGCAGGATGGCAAAAGTCTGACCTCATCATCATTGCTGCACGTCCCGGTATGGGAAAAACAGCCTTTGTACTTTCTCTCACTGCAAATGCTGCAGTAAAGTTTAATATACCGGTTGCATTTTTCTCTTTAGAGATGTCAAGTATTCAGTTGGTGAACCGTTTGATATCATCTCAAACAGAAATTTCTTCTGAGAATATCAAGAAAGGACAACTTGCCGACTATCAGTGGGAGCAGTTGAATAATAAAATTGCACCGCTCACCAACGCACCAATTTATATTGACGACACTCCTGCCCTTTCAATTTTTGAATTACGTGCCAAGTGCAGACGTCTGGTAGCAGAGAAAAAAGTACAACTCATCATCATTGACTATTTGCAATTGATGGTGGCCGGCACTGACAACCGCTCAGGCAACCGCGAACAGGAAATCAGTACCATATCACGCTCGCTTAAAGCAATTGCAAAAGAACTTGAAGTGCCCATCATCTGTCTGTCGCAGCTGAGCCGTGAAGTTGAAAAACGCGGTAATGTGAAACGTCCTCAACTGAGTGACCTTCGCGAATCCGGAGCTATTGAGCAGGATGCCGATATGGTTATGTTTATCTATCGTCCCGAATATTACGGCCTGACGGAAGATGAGAACGGAATGTCAACACAAAACACGGCTGAAATTATTGTAGCCAAAAACAGAAATGGTTCACTGAAATCAGTGAATCTGAAATTTATCGGTCAATATACGAAGTTCGCAGATTTGGAAGACTATGAGTTTTCTGATGAAAGCCTGACTGTAAGAATGCCCAATCCCGAAATTGAAGCAGAGCAACGCTACACACGTGGTTCGCGCATGAATGAAATGTCGGATGATGATCCGTTCTAAACGATAATACTGATTACTTTTCCAGTTGTTGTTTCACTATTTCAAGTCCTTGCTGCAACGAGTGAGGACGAAAATCCAAATCGCGTATTGCTTTGTCAATTACAAACCCTGTTACCAGTGGTCTTTTTGCAGGTTGATTTAATTCGGCAGTAGTTACCGGATGAATATATTGTTTATCCAATCCGAAAAAGTCTGCTGTGCGGTTCACAATTTCGAGAATGCTGAAAGTTTCTGCTCCCGAAACGTGATAAATTCCTGTTGCTTTTTTCAGAGCAGCCTGCATACATGCATCCGCAAGGTCTTCGGCCAAAGTGGGCGAACGAAACTGATCACTGATTACATTAATTGTTTTTTTCTGTCGCAATGAATTTACCGTCCACACAATTACATTGCTGCGTTGCTTGTCGTCAACAACACCATAAATGATGATGGTTCTCAATATGGCTGACTGAATTCCCGACTGTAAGACAATTTTTTCAGATTCCAGTTTGCTCCATGCATAATAACTCAGCGGATTGGTTTTATCTTCTTCGCGATAAGGTCCGGCAGTGCCGTCAAAAACAAAATCGGTGCTGAGATGTACAAGGTGAATATGTTGTTGCTGGCAAAGGTTTACTAAATTTTTCACCGCTTCCACATTCATTTTGTAACATTCATCCTGATTCAACTCGCAAGCATCCACATTGGTCATGGCTGCCGTATGAATAATACAGTCAGGTTGATGCCGGCTGATAATTGCACTTACTTCGTCATGGTTGGTAATGTCCATCGGAAGATAACTGTAACCATCTTTTGCAGAAGTACGGTTTTCTCCTTTGGAAGTGGCTATCAACTCCACATCATTTTTATTCCGGAGGGCATATATTATTTTCTGCCCTAACAAACCATTGCTGCCTGTGAGGAGAATTCGCATCTTTTGAATTTAAAATGTTAAGGAAGCTCCCAGCGATGGCATAATTGGTAACTGGTTAATCACCTTATATCGCATACGGTCAATGTAGAAAACATTTTTGCGGTTATAAGCATTCACCACACTTGCTACTACTTCCAGTTCGCTGTTGCGCGCTATCTGGAAAAGTTTTTTCACTGAAATATCAAGGCGGTGATAGGTAGGCAATCGCTTGTTGTTATAAGGTCCATAAATAATTCCCATCTGTCCATTGTCATGAGGATAATCGGTTGCCAGGCCATCCTGAAAATTCAGATAAGGATAAAATCCCTGTGTTTGAGTGTATGGAAAACCAGTACCGAAATTCCAGCGCACATCTACTTCCCAGTCCACTTTTTTACCAAACTTATAACTTGAAACAACATTCAGGTTATGTCTGCGGTCGAAGTGCGGAGCATAGGTATAATTTCCTGTGTTTCGTGTGTTGAAACCGAGAGAATATACCAGCCATGCATAAAACCTTCTGTATTCATATTTCAATACCACATCTACTCCTTGCGAAAAACCTTTCTCAACGATAAAGCTTTTCTTGGTGGAGTCGGGCTTGTCGTAATTATCTGCTACATCATCATACACTTTGTCGCGGTTGATGTTGGAAAGCTGATAAAAATCTTTGATGTACCCTTCAATATTCAGATCAAGATGTTTGTTGATATCAACCTCCACACCTGCTACAGCATGGCGTGCAAGCTGCAGTTTTTTCTTAATGGTTTTGCCATCAAAAGTGGTAGGCAAATCATCAGGTGCAGAAAGAAATCCGTAGAAGAAATTTACCACATCTCTGTCGCTGTTGGCTGCAATGAGGTTTTGTGCATAATATCCTCCGGCCGCTTTCAGTCTTACTCTGTCGCTGAGATTATACTTCAATCCCAGACGAGGCTCGGGCGAGAACTCTGAAATTGATGCATAGTACTGCACACGAAATGACGGGTCAATAATCAATTTGTTGATGATTTTTTTATAGCGGAAGAAAATTCCAAACTCTGTGGTATTATCAGCCTGTGATATATGTCTGTTGGCATAGTTATAAAATTCAAAGTCTGTTTTGAAACCCTGTACTTCTATACCATAATTTATCTCATCATTATTCAGGAAGTAAAGCCAGTTGAAGCCCAGGTTAAATCCGTTTACCAGACTGCTGCGTGGCTTATCATCTCCTTCATCCAGTTTTATTTTATAACTTGAAAAAGCAAGGTTTCCTCTCAGCAACACTTTGGATGAGCCTGGCACGAGTACAAAGTTCATTCCTCCTCCTGACGAACTCCAGTCGTAGCGTGCAACACCGCTGTAGTCAACCTTATCTCTGAAATTAAAACCAAAGAAACTTACCTTACTTCCACTTGCACTGTTCACCACTATTTTGCCATACACATCATTAAACGAATAAGGCAAACCGTCATCAGAAGCATATTCGTAAAGCGATTTTGAAGTCTGATCGAGGTATGAATTCTTTATTGAGAAAATGAATGATGCTGTTCCGTCATTCTCATCCTTTGCTTTTTTGATAGGTCCTTCAAGCAGGAGTTTCGACATAAATGTTCCTGCAGAAACTTTTCCTCCGAAACGTTTTTTATTACCATCACGTGTGGTAATGTCCATTACAGAAGAAATCCGTCCGCCATACTGTGCGCCAAAACCTGCTGTGTAAACATCCGTATTTTTAAGAATGTCGGTATCAAACACACTGAAAAGTCCGATGCTGTGAAAAGGATTGTATATAACCATTCCATCCAGCAACACTTTGTTTTGTACCGGAGTTCCACCGCGAATATAAAGTTGACCGCCCTGGTCGCCACTGGAAACAACACCCGGAACTACCTGCATGTACTGCACAATATCACCTTCGGCACCGAGGCTTGGCAATGATTTTATTTCTTTGGGTGTTACCGATTCAACAGCAATTTTCACTTCTGTTTTTTTGGTTTCTCTCTCTGCAGAAATTTCAACCTGTGTGAGCTCCACATTTTTCTTCTTCAGGACAATTTTTTTGTTGATGACTTCATCTTCCTTAAGTTCTATCTCTACAAAGGTGGAATCATAACCCAGCGTAGTTGCTGCCAGCGTATATTTCCCCGGTTTAATTTTTACAATAGAGTAATATCCGTTGAGGTCAGTAAACGATGCCAGCGAAGTTCCTTTAAGAAACACACTTGCAAAAGGCATAGGCTCTCCATTTCCTGCATCATACACAAATCCTTTAATGCTGGCATTTTGCGCCTGAACAAAACACACTGCTGCCACTGACAGCATGGTGAGAAAACTTTTTTTAATCCACATAAACTACTTCTGTCTGCTTAATTCAATTATTATTTCATACTCTTTTTTGGTGAGTGGCATTACTGACAACCTACCGATGCGCACCAGTGCAATATTTTTAAGGCAGGGCTCAGCTTTAATCTGTGTCAGCGTCACGGGCTTCTTCAAAGCTTTGTATGGTACCAAATCTACAGCTACCCATCTTTCATCATCAGTTGTTGGGTCCTGATAAGCAGTGGTCGCTACTTTGGCAATGCCGGTTACTGCAAGTCCTTCGTTGCTGTGATAAAACATTACATGGTCTCCTTTTTTCATAGCCAGCAGGTGAAGCCGTGCAGCAAAATTGCGCACACCATCCCAGCAGGTTTTGCCATCAGCAACTAACTGCTCCCATGCATACACCGATGGTTCTGACTTAACTAACCAATAATTCATATTTTTTTAAGAGCCCGACAAAGAAAAAAAAATAATCAAACGGCTAATGTTACCGGATGTTAATTATCCGACAGGTTTTGCAATAGCTTGTCAATCACTGCCGGATAGTGACGATACTCCAACTGATGAATCTTATCGGCTAATGTCTCAGGTGTATCGCTTGCTGTTACAGGTACTTTGTCCTGAAAAATAATTTCACCTTCGTCAAATTTCTCATTCACATAATGAATGGTGATGCCCGACTCTGCGGCACCTGATGCAATCACTGCCTTGTGAACGCGCTCGCCATACATGCCTTTGCCGCCAAATGCAGGCAGCAGTGCAGGATGAATGTTGATGATACGGCCTGCATAATGCTTTACCACGTCAGCAGGCATCAGCTTAAGAAATCCGGCAAGCACCACAAAATCGGTCTTATGTTTTTGCAACAGCGAAAGAATTTTCCCCGGCTGTGCAAGGTCGTCTGCAGTAAAAATTTCGCAAGGCACATGATAGTGGTGAGCACGTGCAATCACTCCTGCCTGTGCATGGTTGGTGAGCACCACCTGCACCCGCGCATACTCACGGTCTTTGAAATAAGCAATGATATTTTCGGCATTGGTTCCCGAGCCTGAAGCAAAAATGGCAATGTGCCTGATCATAAACAACGGATGATTGAAGGATGCAAAAATAGTGAACTGTCAATGATATACTTAGTTATTTTTTTGGCAGCATTACAATCATGTATTTGGTTAAATTACAATCGCTGTATTATATTTGTTACCTCTAATAAACACAGGTATGTATTTCAGTTCAAACATCAGACTTCTGCGTAAACGCAAAAAACGCACTCAGGAAGTGGCTGCATTAGCCTTAGGATTTTCACGCTCCACACTCAACAGTTATGAGAACGGTGCCATTACCAACCCTACGGTGGAGGCGCTGATAAATTTTTCGAACTACTTTAAAATATCTATTGACACCCTTCTGCGTGTTGACATGAGCAAGTTGTCGGATTTGCAACTGCGCGAGCTGGAATTAGGCTACGACTCCTACGTGCGAGGCACCAAGCTGCGTGTGCTGGCCACAACCGTTGACAGTAAAAACCGCGAGAACATTGAGCTGGTACCTGCCAAAGCCAAAGCCGGATATACTGCAGGCTATAACGACACTGAATTTATCCGAAGCCTACCCACATTTCAGCTGCCCTTTCTTTCGTCTGACAAAAAATTCAGAACATTCCAGATCAGTGGCGACAGCATGTTGCCTATCCCCGACAAGTCGTATGTAACTGCGGAGTTTGTAGAAAACTGGATGGAAGTAAAAGACGGCAATGCCTACATCATCCTCACTCATGACGATGGTATCGTATTCAAAGTGGTATATAACCACATCAGCAATATGAAAAAGCTGTTGCTTAAATCGCTCAACCCTGCTTACAAACCTTACGAAGTAAACATTAATGATGTAAAAGAAATATGGCGGTTTGTAAACTACATCAGCAATGAGTTTCCTGAACCGGTGACACACAATCCAAAATTGTCGAACACCGTAGCCCGCATACAGAATGAGATGAATAAAATAAAAGACCTGCTGGGCGTAACACAGGAAGAGGATAAGAATTAAGGTGCTCTGGTTTTAGATTAATTTTTTCTGCAATCATTTTTTCTGCTTCAATCCAATCTGCTTTTTTTATTGTTCAGTGATGCATTGAGCATGTCGTGAAATATCATACATACTTCAGACTGGTATTGCATTGGTAAAAAAATTTAATCCTTTTCCATTTTAAGTTTGACTCATGCAGCTGTTTTCATTCAATCTGTCATGAACATCAGACTTTGGCCTCCGGTTTTTATGTTTTGACGATATTAATACCATCCAAAATGACCATATTACAATCTTTCTGATTGTTTATTTTTTTCTTGTAAAACTTTATAAATCACGCATTTTCAGAGTATAAAGTAACGGTCTGGGCATTGTTGAAAACAAAATTTCAAAAAATCAAACTTTTGCTTGGGCGAAAAGCATTACTTTGTGTCAACAAAACAGATAATATTCTACTGTAATGAGCACACAAGCACCCGACAAAGAGAAACTGAAAGTACTGCAAGCAGCCATAGAGCGTATAGACAAAACCTATGGCAAAGGAACCATTATGCGCATGGGTGAAGAAGCTGTTGAACCCGTTGAAGCAATTGAAACAGGAAGCATATCCCTCGACATAGCTCTCGGAATTAACGGTCTTCCCAAAGGACGTGTGATTGAAATTTATGGACCTGAATCATCCGGTAAAACAACACTGGCAATACATGCAATTGCCAACGTGCAGAAAAATGGCGGCATTGCTGCATATATAGATGCCGAACATGCTTTCGACCGTTTCTATGCTCAGAAACTGGGTGTGGATATTGAGAACTTACTCATCTCTCAACCCGACAATGGTGAGCAGGCACTTGAAATTGCAGACAACCTTATCCGCTCAGGAGCTATAGATATAATCGTGATTGACTCAGTAGCTGCCCTCACTCCAAAAAGTGAAATTGAAGGCGAAATGGGCGATTCTAAAATGGGACTTCAGGCACGACTGATGTCACAGGCTCTGCGCAAACTTACAGCAAGCATCAGCCGCACCAAATGTTGTTGCATATTCATCAACCAGCTGCGCGAAAAAATCGGAGTGATGTTCGGAAATCCTGAAACCACTACCGGAGGTAATGCACTGAAGTATTATGCATCCGTACGACTGGATATCCGCAGAATAGGTCAGATAAAAGATGCAGATAACATTGTGGGTAACCGCACACGTGTGAAAGTGGTAAAGAATAAAGTTGCACCACCTTTCCGCCAGGCAGAGTTTGACATTATGTATGGTGAAGGAATTTCTAAAACAGGTGAACTGGTTGACCTTGGAGTGGAATTGAATATTATCAAGAAAAGTGGTTCATGGTTCAGCTATGGAGATACCAAACTCGGTCAGGGACGCGATGCCGTTAAACAACTGTTTGCCGACAATCCTGAACTTGCCGATGAGATTGAACATAAAATCAAAGAAACGATGCACATTAAAGTTTAATTAAAAATACTTATTTGTTTATTGGTAAAAGAAAGAGGCTGCCGGATTTCCGGTGGCTTCTTTCATTTTATAGAAACAATTACAGACTTTTGCGTCACAATCATTCTAAAGAATATTAAGCATACTTCATACATAATGTTAAAACAATTATTTGCCGTTACGGTATTCGCTCTCCTGCTGTACGCATGCAAGCCTAAAATCAATGAAAACACAGCTGAGACAAAGGATAAAATTACACTGCTGACTGATAAAATAGCATCCGACAGCATGAACCCGAAATTATACTTCGACCGTGCAAATGCCTATTATCAGAAATCCATGTTCGACAAAGCATATTTCGATATGGTGAAAGTGATGTCACTGGACAGCCTCAACACAGAGTATATGATGCTTTACTCCGACCTCAGTTTCAGAATGAATAAAGTAAAAGCTTCGCGTGATGTATTGCTAAAAGTGAGAGCGCTCAACCCCGAAAACTATGACGCTGCTTTTAAACTTGCAGAGATCTCTTTATATACCAACAATCAGGATTTATCATTGAAATATCTTGATACCGTATTGCAAAAAGACGCCAAGAATACCAAAGCACTTTTGATGAAAGGATTTAACCTGAAAGAAAAACATGACACTGCTGCAGCCATTAACACCTTTCGCGAAGCCATAAACATTGACCCTAAGTTTTACGAAGCACAAATGCAGTTGGGCATCATCTTGTATGCACAGAATAACAAACTATGTGTGGACTATTTCAATAATGCACTTAACATCAAACCCAACAGCGAAGAAGCCATGTATGGACTTGCTCTCTGGTATCAGGATCACAGCGATTACAATAAGGCCATTCAGCTATATACTGACATAATTCAAATCAACCCGAAAAACAAAGATGCTTATTTCAATCTTGGATACATTCACCATGAATACCTCAAAGTATATCACGAAGCCATTAAACATTATACCAAGGCCATTGAAGTGGATCCAAACTTTGCACAGGCTTATTACAACAGAGGTATGTGTTATGAGTATCTCGGTAATGTACCTGCTGCCAAGGACGATTATTCAAAGGCACTGGAACTGCGGCATAACGATTATCCTCCGGCAAAAGAAGGTCTTGAAAGGCTGTCGCGCCCTCTGAAATAATTGTAATAAGATTCAGGAAACGGTATTCAGGAAATAATTCTTTCCTTTTTGTATTCTGCAGGATTGCCCTGATAAATGCCGTATTCTTTTAATGTGGATGTTGCCACCGAACCTGCTGCGAGCACACTGTGCGAACGACAAATAACATTAGGACAAACAATTGATTTGGCTCCAATAAAAACACCGTCTTCAATGGTTACCGGCCCGAAAATAGTTTCGAAGCGCACACTTTTATAATTATGATTTCCTGTAAGTATCATTGCTCCCTGAGCAATGTTTACGTGGTTGCCAATTGTCACTTTATCGAGATTATAAATCCATGCTCCCTCTCCTATCCACACATGGTCGCCAATGCATAGCCGCCATGGAAATTTAATGTTCACACCCGGTTTGCTGATTACAACACCCTTGCCCACTTTGGCACCAAACAACCTCAGTAAAAAACATCGTATTGCACTGGAAGGACAAAAAGGGCTGATGAAAAAAATAACATTCACCCAATGCCAGATAAAAAATTTCAGAGAAGATGCGCCACGGTCAAATTCGCGTGGATCAAATTTTGACAAATCGGTTTTAAGGCGTTGCTCCATCGGTGCAAAAGTAAAAATCCCAATGGTTCTTTAATCGCGTATCGGAAAACGAATGGTTTGAGAAGAATACATATGATAATGTACCAGATTTTCCTTGATATAATTCTGCCATGTACGCTGTGCAAATTCTACATTCGAAAAATCGGTTGCCCTGTCGTAAGCTGCATTTTGTTTCTGCAGGTCCTCCCAGGTTTTTTCGTACACCTTCTGTACGTCTTTGATGAAAGTACTTTTCTTCGTCTTCATAGCCAGAATGCGTTTTTTCATTTTGCGGGCAAAAATTTCAGTCAGGTTGAAATGACCTAATTCATGCTGCAGCAACAATGGTGTTACTCTTTTGCGTTTAGCCCAGGATTTGTTTCTGTCGAAATATGCAATGATGGTTACCGAAGCCGTGTCACCTGTTATTTGCGGAATGCAATAAAGCCCGCAACTTGAGGATATATGATGACTAGTATCTCCTGAACTGATTGCTCCCTTATAATCTTCAATTGTCAGCTGCAAGGTGTCATTCCATTCAATCAGATCGCGTTGCGCGAAAGTTGAGGCTGAGGAGAGTAAAAAAACAAAAAGTAAAACTGAAAAAATACGCATATTCCCATTCATTAAATTCAGGATGGTTTACGCTGAATGCAATCTTTTTCTTCACTGATTTTCTCAAAACCTTACATTTTGAATCTTTTTAAACCTCGAAAATTTTTGCTATTTTCGGGTGAAAATTTAAAATCATATCATGTTCGGAAAATTTGCAGAAGCACAGAAAAAGATGGAAGAAATTAAGAAACGTCTGGATCATATCACCGTTACAGGCGAATCTGAAGGTGGAAAAATTGTAGTGGAAGCCACCGGAACCAACAGAATCAAATCTATTCACATCAACGATTCGCTATTCAAAGTTGGTGAACGCGAAGAGATTGAAGAATTACTTACAGTGGCAGTGAACAGAGCTCTCGAATCGTCAGAAAAACTTATGCAATCGGAAATGGCTGCCGTTTCCAATGATATTCTTCCGGGTTTTTTGAGAAGTTAACAATAAAGATTTTTTTTGTTGAAAACTTTCACCCTCAGTAAAATGCCATTCGCCAAATATGATTTTGTCAATAAAATGAAACCTTTTTATTTTGTCCACGTTAAACAACACTATAAGGTCGAGTGGCCGAGAGAAGAGGCAAAAGTCCGCAAGACTTTCTACAGTAGTTCGAATCTACTCTCGACCTCAAACAGAAAAAAAACCGTCTTACACAAGGCGGTTTTTTCTTTTTCAGCCTCCCGCTTTTTTTGCCCTGTATCCTTCTTTCAGAAGTATTTCCATTATTTGCTCTCGCTTATCCCCTTGAATAATTATTTCTCCGTCTTTTGCACTTCCTCCTGTTCCGCATTTTGTTTTCAAAAGCTTGGTTAGTTTTTCCAAATCATTTTCACTGCCAACAAATCCGCGAATAAGCGTCACTGTTTTTCCTCCACGTTGTTTTGAATCGCGTAATACTCGCAAATCCTGTTGTGCAGGTGGTAATGTTTCATGTTGAGTTTCTTCCTGCTGTGGTTTGAAATCAGGATTTGTGGAATAAACTATTCCGGAGCGGTTTTTATTTTTATTCGACATGTTGGGGAACAATTACTTTTAGTGATAAAGGATTACAATAAATATTCAACTCATCAGTGTAGCCTGCAGGTTCTCCATCCAGATGAAGTGGTTGCTTGGAAAAAAGTTTTATAGTCATTTTGTTACTACGCAAAGCAGTATAATCTGCCGATGACAGTCTTTTTGAAAAAAGGTTGATTGCAAACGTCAACAGTTTCACTCCTTTTTGTTTTTTGCAGATGATAATATCCAGCATGCCATCAGTACACGATGCCACAGGAGCAATCCACGCATTGTTTCCAAACTGACCTGAGTTGGCAATGGAAATGAGCCAGACCTTGTAAATGGTTCCGTTTATTTCTACTTCAAACTCTTTAGAAGCAGCATACTCAGCAAGTATGGTTTTGATATAGGTTTTAAGCCCGCGTTTTTTCTTTTCGGCAAAACGGTGCGCTACCAGTGCATCAAAGCCAACACCGGCAACGTTAACGGTGAACTGATTATTAATACTGAATGTGTCAATACTTACAACTTTACCCTTATTCAACAGTGCAATGGCACTTGCAGCATTCATCGGAATTTGCAGATGACGTGCCAGTCCGTTTCCAGATCCTGCAGGAATAATCAGTAAAGCAGTTTCAGTAGCTTTAAGAGATGAGGCTACTTCATTAACAGTACCATCTCCTCCTGCACAGGCAACATAATCATAATGTTCGTCAGCAGCTTTTTGCGCAAGAATTTTTGCATGGCCCGCATATTCGGTTTCAGTAAAATGTATTTCAAATTTCGATTGATCCAATAAACGCTTTGCCTCCCTCCCAATATTTCCTGCTTTGCCATGTCCGGCTTTAGGATTCAGTATGAACAATATCTTCCTTCGGCTATTCAACATCCGTAAGTTTATTTTTAATCATACTGTTGTTGTAATCACTTACAATCACTTTTAAACGGTTCATCAGCATGGTGCTGTCAGGAGTATGTCCATCTCTTGCAATGTACTCTGTGTCATTCAACAAATCTGTCCTCACCGTAGCTTGCGGTGTGATGAGCTGATACATTCCATCCAGAAAATTGATTGCCCATTTTGAATCAGACTTTCTGAAAATACTGTTTCCGAAAATTTTAAATTTTTCGGGATAACGCAGATAATCCAAAACAGAAGGAACAATATCTGTTTGTTGTGTTGTGTAAGGGTAAACACCTTTAATGGTACTGTCTGACGGAATGAAGTAAAGCACTGGAATTTCGTAAATACCCGTCCTGCTTTGATATTTGCTATTGAAAGACGGGCCGGTATGGTCAGCTGTTATCACAAAAACAGTATTCTTATACCAGGGTTGAGTTTTTGCCATTGAAAAAAATTCTCTCAATGAATAGTCAGCATATTCAACCGATTTATAAACCGGCTGATCTCCTCCTTTAAAACGATTTTTCAAAGAATCGGGCACACTATAAGGATGATGTGATGATAAGGAAAAGAATGTAGTTAGAAATGGTTGTTTCATGTTGTTCAGTTCATGACAAAAATACCTGAAGAAAGGTTGGTCATATACACCCCACGTTCCGTCATAATCATCCGGGCCATATTCTTTTCGGCCTATGTACTTGTCATATCCGGCCATCTTGGTGAAGTTTTCAAAGCCCATGGTTCCATTGTTGCCTCCATGAAAAAAAGAAGATAGATAACCATGTGATTTCAGAAGAGATGCAATGCTAAGCAATTTATTGCCATTATACGACCCTGAAATGTAGGGCGATGTCATAAGTGCGGGAATTCCTGATATTATAGCGGGAATACCCTCAATTGATTTTTTCCCATTTGCATAAGCGTCCGTACAAATCAATCCTTCGTGCATGAGCGAGTCCAGAAACGGTGTGTAACCATGTCCTTCGTTAAAATATCCGATGTACTCTTTTCCGAAACTTTCCATGATGATGATGACCACATTCATTGGCTTGAAATGAAGTGTATCGTTGGCAAAGTTCTTTACCGGATTAAAATAAGTCTGAGGATCAGGTAAGGTGAGTTCAATTTCCTGTAAATCTTCTTTACCTGCTGTTTTTATAATGGAAAAAGATGAGTTAAGCACTGCCCCCACATTTTGGGCTGATGTGTAAGGTGCAGCCGACAAGATGTTGATAGGTTTGTACTGAAGTCCTCCCCTGCCAAAAAATATCAGCAAAGCCACCACTATAATTGTTGAGATAAATGATATCCTGCCACTGATATTCTGAAGCTTGCCAATGATTCCCTGAAACAATTTGAAATTAAAAATGACAAACACTACGAACAGTAACAGCAAAATCCAATAATCCCTGATTAAAGACGGAATCATATTTACAAAATCGTCACCCATGGTAGCCATCTCAAAAAAGTCTGCCGTCAATCGTTTTTGAGTGAATGGATAATAGCCGATATCAATCAGGTTAAGTAAAATAAAGAATAGATTTATAAATATGTATAATATTGATATTAAGTTTTTTAGCGACTTTGATTTAAAGTTTAACGGTAAATTAAAAAGCAGGAAAAAAATGCCATTGGTGAAAGCGATTGCCGCAAGGTCGAATCGTAATCCTGAAAGAAAAATAGTTGAAATATCACCTGCAGATGCTACATTCAGAAGTTTAAAATTAGCTACAATAAATATCATCCGTAGCAGGAAATAATTACAGACTAATAAGACTAACAGACGGAGTGATGGCGAGAGGTTGCTTTTCATACGCCTGACAAAGATAGAATTTAGCATTTGCACAGCCTATGAGACAGCATGAGGGAATAATGGCGTGGTGCTAACTTAAAGTTGTTGATATTTATTGATGAAATGATTTGCTAATGCAGACTAATATTGTATTACATTTGCGCCATAAATCAATTACAAGTAAAAGGATTATGAAAAAATCACTAATTGCTCTCTCTGTTGCAGGATTATTCCTGATGAGCGCATGTGGCCCCAGTGCAGAAGAGAAAGCTGCTGAGGCAAAAAGAGTACAGGATTCTATTGACGCAGCCAATGCTGCTGCCGCTGCTGCTGAAAAAGCAACACAGGATTCATTAGCGTTAGTACAGGAACAAATGGCTGCTGCTGAAAAAGCTATGCAGGATTCTATTGCTGCTGCTGAAGAAGCTGCAAAGAATAAAAAAGGTGGAAAAGCAACTACACCAAAGAAGACTGTAGAGCCTAAGAAAGAAGAGCCTAAGAAAGCTCCGGGATCATTGAAAGATAAAGTTGGCGATGGATTACAAAATCAAGGTGGTACACAGTCAGACCCAAATAAACCTCAAAAGCTGAAAGATAAATTGAAATAATAATTTAATTAGATTAAAAAGCCGTCCGGAGAAATTCAGACGGCTTTTTTTGTGTCAATTAACTTCATTCTGCAATAATTCAAAATATAATCTGATTTTATTGACAGTTTAAAATAAAAAAGGCTGCCCTTCGGACAGCCTTTTATTATTCATTTATATCTGATTATTTATTTGCAGTGATACTGTAAACACAATTCTCAGGAACACTAGGATCAAACTCATTTATAGAAAGAGTTAAAGTGTTGCTGCTAAGAGTTCCAGAACCTGTATAAGTAAATCCGTTCAAAGTTTGGTTATCAATAGTGATTGTGTTTCCGTCAGCAGTAGCTACAAGTGATAATTGACCACCAATGTTAACACTAACTTTTTCATCACCACCTGAATTTTCTGAAATTACCACAGCAGTTCCTGCAGCAATAGTGCTGTTACCGGTAACACCACATGCAACTGAACCTGTGGTAACTGTAAAGTTACCTATGAATTTTTCACGATCAGGATCACTGTCTTTTTTGCAAGATGTGAAACCTACAGTCATAAGGGCTAATACAGCACCTGTTAAGAGTGTTTTTGTTAAGTTTAATTTTTTCATTATTAATAATATTTGTTTGTTATCGGGGGCAAATATAGCTGAAACCATTCGAATTACAAAGTAATAGTTTAAAGTTTTTAACGAAGTATTGTTAACCCCCTAAAAAAGAAAATCACCGCCACGTTGGCGGTGATTTCTAAAAGTATAACCCTAAAACCAAATCTCAATTTTACTGTACAGATGCCGGGCTGCCTTACGGGGCAGCCCCCACCTGAAACCAACCTTAAACTGTTTCTTCTGCGGTTCAGGCGATTCAGAATTAAGCCTTACAGGGCTTATTACTGAATCAGTTTCGAAAAACTAACCTAAAACCAAACTATCTTTATTCAATTTCCTTAAGAACGATATGGCTAATTTAACGTGACTGTTTAGCCTTTTGTTACGTCATTATTAACGTTTAATACCATTGTAAGATTATGCAGGAGTTCGCCTGTTCATACATTCTTAATAGGCTGTCAAAGACCCTTGAACATGCATTTTTCATCTGTAAGAAATAAACAAATCATAACGCTCCATGTTGTAAATTTGCAAAAACAGTCATTTAAAGATGAGTACTGACAAAAACATACAACTCAACAGCATTGAAGAAGCTATCAGTGAGATTAAAGCAGGCCGAGCTGTGATAGTTGTAGATGATACCGACAGGGAGAATGAAGGCGATTTTATAACGGCAGCACGCAATGCTACTCCCGAAATGATAAACTTTATGGCAAGCCACGGACGAGGGCTGATATGTGCCACACTTACCGAGCAACGTTGCAACGAACTGAACCTTGAAATGATGGTCAGCACCAACACTTCTTCTCACGAAACTCCATTCACTGTTTCTGTTGACCTGCTGGGCCATGGCTGTACCACTGGCATCTCTGCTTCCGACCGATCCAAAACGATAAAAGCATTGATAGACCCTGCCACCAAACCTGAAGATTTGGGCCGCCCGGGACATATTTTCCCTCTTAAAAGCAAAAACGGTGGTGTACTTCGGAGAGCAGGACATACCGAAGCCGGAGTGGATCTTGCCCGGTTGGCAGGTTTTGAACCGGCAGGCGTACTGGTGGAAATAATGAATGAAGACGGCACCATGGCAAGACTGCCCGATTTGATGAAAATTGCACAACGTTTCAACCTGAAGATAATTTCTATTGAAGATTTGATTTCTTATCGTCTCAAAACAGAAAGCCTTATTCAAAAAGAAGTGGAAGTGAAACTCCCTACCGACCATGGCAATTTTGAACTGATTGCTTACCTTCAGGTAACTTCGGGGCAGGAACACCTTGCACTTTCAAAAGGCACCTGGAGTAAAGACGAACCTATACTTGTAAGAGTTCACTCATCATGTCTTACAGGCGATATATTCGGGTCGTGCCGTTGCGATTGCGGGCCTCAGTTGCATAAAGCCATGGAGATGATTGAAGAAGCAGGAAAAGGTGTAATCGTTTATATGAATCAGGAAGGCAGAGGCATTGGTCTGCTGAATAAACTTAAGGCTTACAAATTGCAGGAAGGCGGCAAAGATACCGTTGAAGCCAATCAGGCTTTAGGATTTAAACCCGATGAACGCGACTATGGTGTAGGCGCACAAATTCTTCGTGACTTGGGAGTCTCAAAAATAAAACTCATGACCAACAACCCTACCAAGCGTGCAGGACTGATTGGCTACGGGTTGGAGATTGTCGAAGTAGTACCTTTGGAAATTGCTTCGAACGAACACAACAAACTGTATCTTCAGACCAAGAGAGATAAAATGGGACATCTGATTACACAATCAATGAAATAAACACGGTTCCTTTTTCAGAAAAATATTTTTGTCACCATATTCCACACCCATCTGAATGCTGAAAAAACTGCACATATCCAATTATGTTCTCATAAAAGAGCTGGATGTAGAGTTTACAAACGGATTGAGCATTATCACAGGCGAAACAGGTGCAGGTAAATCTATTCTTCTCGGTGCTCTGGGTCTGGTATTGGGCGAACGTGCAGATGCAAAAACACTTTCCGACAAAAACAAAAAGTGCATCATTGAAGCTGAGTTCGACATCAGCGAATACCCGCTTCAGCAGTTTTTCAGCGAAAATGAAATTGATTACGAAAAGCTAACCATTATCAGACGCGAGATAAACGCAGAAGGAAAGTCAAGAGCATTTGTGAATGATACTCCCGTAAATCTTTCGTTGCTGAAAAACCTCAGCAGCATACTTGTGGATGTTCACTCACAGCATCAGACACTCACTGTAGGCAATTCATCCTTTCAGCTTAACGTAACTGATGCACTTGCCAACCACAATGAACTGCTTCACTCCTATTGCGAAAATTTCAATCACTATCAGGATCTTCAATCCACACTGAATGATTTGCTTGAAAAAGAAAAGCAGGCTTCTGCTGAATTTGATTTCATACAATTTCAGTACGAAGAGCTGAATGCTGCCGGACTGAAAGAGGGTGAAACGGAATCTCTGGAAAAAGAACTTGAAATACTTACTCACACAGAGTCCATTTTAAAATCCGTTGAAACAGCCCGTCATCTAATTTCAGAAGATGAACAAAATGCAGTTCAATTGATTCATCAGAGCATACAACAGTTACAACAGGCCGCAAAATATCATCCAGAAACGGAAGGTCTTCTCAAAAGGTTGATGTCTTGTAATATCGAGTTAAAAGATATTGCTTCGGAAATGGATTTGGTGCAAAACAGTATTCTATATAATCCTGAGCGAATTGAAATTATTTCGGAGCGACTGTCGGTGATCAACCACCTTCTTCAGAAACACAGAATGAATGATGTAAGCAGCCTGATTCAGTTAAAAGATTCTCTCGAACAAAAACTCAGCAGCTTCAATTCAGTGGCAGAAGATATTGAACGGATAATAAAAGAAATTGCAAAAGTTGAATCAACACTGAATAAGCAAGGAGCAACTCTTTCAGAAAACCGCAGAGAAGCTGCGAAAAAACTTACACGAAAAATTTTGAAACTGCTTCATGAGGTTGCTTTGCCTGATGCACAGTTTGAAGTTTCACTTACTGCACTTCAGCATTTCGGCCCCTCAGGACTGGATGCCATACGTTTTCTTTTTTCGGCCAACAAAGGTGTGCAGCCGCAGGAGCTATCAAAAGTAGCTTCGGGAGGCGAAATGTCGCGACTGATGTTATGCCTCAAAGCTATTCTCGCTGAAGTTACCTCCATGCCTACTATAATTTTTGATGAGATAGATACAGGCATTTCAGGAGAGACTGCATTTAAAGTGGGAAACATGATTGAAGCACTTGCAAAAAAACGTCAGGTCATAGCCATTACACATCTTCCGCAAATGGCAAGTAAAGGCGAAATGCACTACTTCGTATATAAACAAACCTCAGGCAGCAACACCGAAACACGTGTAAAACTGCTTACTAAGGAAGAGCGCATCAAAGAGATTGCAAAAATGTTAAGCGGTGAAGGCATTACCGAAGCAAGTATTGAAAATGCAAAAGATTTATTACTGAATTAAACTTTAAAAACATGGCTACATCAGAAGTGATTTATACGGGAGATTTAAGATGTAAATCCACTCATTTATATTCGGGCACCGACATTTTTACCGATGCACCTTTAGATAATCAGGGGCAGGCAGCTTACTTCTCTCCTACCGATCTAATGGCAACATCGTTGGCAAACTGCATGCTTACCATCATGGGCATTGCAGCACGCACACATCAGTTCAGCATTGACGGAACCCGAGCTGAAGTTACCAAAATAATGGCATCTGACCCAAGACGCATTGCCGAAGTAAAAATTGAACTTTATTTTCCTCCGAATAATTATTCCGAAAAAGAAAAGAAAATCATTGATCACATTGCACACACCTGTCCTGTTGCACTGAGCCTGCATCCTGATTTAAAACAAAACATAACACTCCATTTCTGACATGAGCAACGCGAAAGATTTTATGACTGAAGCTGTGGAGCTTTCCCTTAAAGCAATTGAACAAAACGAAGGTGGTCCTTTTGGTTGTGTAGTGGTGAAAGACGGAAAAATTATTGCCCGCGGCAACAACAAAGTGACTTCCTCCAACGACCCTACAGCTCATGCCGAAGTTGTAGCCATTCGCGAAGCATGCAAAAATCTGAATTCATTTCAGCTTACAGGATGCGAAATTTATACTTCCTGCGAGCCATGTCCCATGTGTTTGGGAGCCATCTACTGGGCGCGACCTGAAGCAGTGTATTATGCCAACACCCGAAAGGATGCTGCCAATATCGGATTTGATGATGCCTTTATCTATGATGAAATTCCGGTAGATCCTTCAGAGAGAAAACTAAAAATGATTCATCTGCCACATCAACGTGCATCAGAAATATTTGATGCATGGAAAAATAAAACTGACAAAACTGAATATTAAACATTGCAATAATTGAAGCTTCCTTTTAAGAAACTTACATCCCTGGTATTAACGTCATTTATAGGGCCGTTTATCATGACGTTTTTTATCGCTCTCTTTGTATTGCTGATGCAGTTTCTGTGGAAATACATAGACGACCTGGTTGGCAAGGGTTTAGACTGGTGGACTATTACCAAACTTCTTTCCTACACCTCCACCACACTTGTTCCGCTGGCATTGCCTCTTGCAATTCTTCTTTCATCCATCATGACCTTTGGCAATCTGGCAGAGCATTACGAAATTGTGGCCGCAAAGTCAGCAGGTATTTCACTGCAAAGGCTGATGCGCCCGCTAATTGTAGTGGCAATATGCATTTCTGTCGGAGCCTTTTTCTTTTCAAATTATGTATTACCCTACAGCAATCTGAAAATGGGATCGCTGCTCTATGATGTGCGGCAACAAAAGCCTGCATTGTTTATCAAAGAAGGTGTGTTTTATAACGGCATTGATGGATATAGTATCAAAATTGGAAAGAAACTAGGTGATGGAAAATCCATACGCAACATCATGATTTATGACCACACCAACAACATGGGCAATCATAAAGTGGTGGTTGCCGATAGCGGAAGCATGGTGATGACAGACGACAAACGTTTTCTGATTCTTACACTGTTCAACGGCCACTCTTACGAAGAACAGCAAAACCGCAGAAGAAATTATGATACTCGTCCGTTACTGCGCACCTCCTTTCAGTCAGAAATCATTCGTTTCGATTTGTCATCTTTCGAACTCAACCGCACCAACGAAGATCTTTTTAAAGACAATTATCAGATGCTGAATATCTATCAGCTAAATGCGATGATTGACACTTTTCAGATGCAGATGGACATGCGCAAGTATCGCTTCCAAAAAGATTTGATACCGTATTATCAATTCTTAAAAGACAGTTCATTGATGGCATCTGCTTCTGCAGCAACGGTTGCAAAATGGCCTATACTAAAATCCGATTCCCAAAAAGCTTCTCTTCTCTTCGAGACTGCTACTGCTCAAGCGCGGACCCTTAAATCATATATCGAATCTACCAAAGATGATTTAGCTTCGCGAAACCGAGCCTACATCAAGTATAATATTGAATGGCATCGCAAGTTTACCTTGTCCATTGCCTGCCTGTTATTGTTTCTTATTGGTGCACCTCTCGGTGCAATCATCCGCAAAGGCGGACTCGGACTACCAATCGTCATCTCCATTGCGTTTTTCCTGTGCTACCACATCATCTCCATCACGGGCGAGAAGTTTGCAAAAGAAGGTGTCATCAGTGTCGAACGTGGAATGTGGCAATCGTCCATTATATTGCTGCCTATAGGTTTGTTTCTGGTGTATAAAGCCACTCACGACTCGGCCCTGTTCGATATGGATGCATACAAATCTTTTTTCAGAAAATTATTCCGCAGAAAGGTCAGCTGATTTTTCTGAAAAATTAATTTGTTACGTTTGCAATTATGCACAGCATGTCATTCAACACTGATAAATTTTGAAAATACTTCAACTTTGTCTGCGGGTTCCCTTGCCTCCTTATGACGGGGCTACCATTGCCATGTACAACCTTGCAGAATCGCTCACACTCAACGGTGCCGAAGTAAAAATGCTTTCTTTCAACACCAAAAAACATTTTACCGATGTATCAACTATTGATGCTTCTCTGCTCGAAAAATATAAGCTCGAAACCGTTTATCTCGATGCATCCGTGAAAATTTCCGGTGCCATAAAAAATCTTTTCCGCAAAAACGAAAGTTATAATATCATTCGCTTCGACTCTGCTGCATTTCATCAAAAGCTAAAAGAAATTCTTCAGTCACAGTCGTTCGACATCATTCAGTTCGAAGGCCTTTTTCTGAGCCCTTATCTCGAAACAGCACGCAAGTACAGCAAAGCAAAAATGATTTTGCGCGCTCACAATGTAGAGTGGCTTATCTGGAAAAGACTTGCCGATGCATCTGCGCATCCCATCAAAAAAAAATATCTTTCATTTCTTGCATCACGACTGAGGCAGTATGAAAAAAATATGGTGAATAAGTTTGATGCCATTGTTGCACTAACACCTGAAGACAAAAAACTGCTGCATGACGAAGGCTGTACCATTCCTGTAGAAATTGCTCCCGTAGGACTTAACACACAAAGGTTCGATGATGTGAAACCTCTTGATCAGGCTCAGCATATTTCAGTCTTTCACCTCGGCTCCATGGACTGGCTGCCAAATATAGAAGCCGTTAACTGGTTTCTCAAAAAAGTGTGGCCAATCATCATTGCAAATACCGATTTAATTCAACTGCATCTTGCCGGAAAAAATATGGCTGAAGAATATTTTCGCATTCAGATGAAAAATGTTTTTGTGGAAGGAGAAATTAAGGATGCAAAAAAATTTATGAGCGACAAAACCATCATGATTGTTCCGTTGCTCAGTGGCGGAGGCATGCGTGTAAAAATTGTAGAAGGTCTTGCAGCAGGGAAAGTAATTGTTTCCACATCCATTGGTGCCGAAGGCATTGCCTGCACTCATGGCGAAAACATTTTAATTGCCAACACTGCCGAAGAGTTTGCAAACACCATTCTTTCATGTCTCAACAATACTGCATTACTGAATAAAATTTCGGCAAATGCACAACTGCTTGCACGCAATGTTTACGACAACAGCCAAATAGGCAAACACGTAGCCGCATTTTACAATACACTATAAAATAAAAACAGACCGCACTATTATGTAATGCAGCCTGTTTCTGAATGAAAAAACTAATGTTTTCTTTTTATTGAATTATGCATTTACTTTTGAAAGCACACGCATCATAGTGTCGCCAATATCTGCCGGTGAAGCTACCACATGAATACCGCACTCGCTCATAATTTTCATCTTGGCAGCAGCTGTGTCTTCTGCACCGCCTACTATGGCACCTGCATGACCCATTCTGCGGCCCGGAGGAGCTGTTTGTCCTGCAATAAATCCTACCACAGGTTTTCTGCTGTTATTCTTTATCCATCGTGCAGCCTCGGCTTCCAGGTTTCCGCCAATCTCACCTATCATCACAATGCCGTCAGTATCGGGGTCATTCATAAAAAGTTCCACAGCTTCGCGTGTAGTAGTTCCAATAATAGGGTCACCACCAATTCCTATTGCTGTTGAAATACCGCCACCTGCTTTCACTACCTGATCAGCTGCTTCATAAGTCAGCGTACCCGATTTCGAAACAATACCAATGCGTCCCGGCTTAAAAACAAAACCCGGCATAATGCCCACCTTGCACTCACCTGCCGTAATCACTCCCGGACAGTTGGGGCCAATCAGTCTTGCTGCTTTATCGGAGAGGTATTCCTTCACCTGAATCATATCCTTTGTTGGAATTCCTTCTGTAATTGCCACTATCAGTTTTATTCCTGCCTGTGCTGCCTCCATAATGGCATCAGCTGCAAATGCAGGCGGAACAAACACTATCGAAACATCGGCACCGGTTTGTGCAACTGCATCGGCTACGGTATTAAACACGGGCTTGTCAAGATGTTTGCTTCCACCTTTGCCGGGCGTAACACCACCAACCACGTTGGTTCCGTACTCTATCATCTGTGTGGCATGAAAAGTTCCTTCTGTTCCGGTGAAACCCTGCACCAGGATTTTTGAATTCTTATTTACTAAAACGCTCATAAACGAAAAATTATGAATTGCTGAAATGTTATTTTAAAAAATATGTTTTTGATTTAATGATGCGCAAAAGTAAGCAAATAATTACATATGGGTTTGAGGGGGGATCTATGACACAACCTACTATTAATAAATGAAATTCAAATATTCAAAAATTATATAATATTTTTGATGCCCACGGTTTCATCCATAGCCTACGGTTTAAACCATGGGCAATGAATGACATGGAAATACAAACCTTTTCTCTACTTTTGAATGCTATGAATTTTAATCGGGAATATTTTTTTTCACAAATCTTCTCAAACTCTCCAACCCACATTCAATCCAAATAAACAACAACAAATAAAAATCATACATTCATGAACCGGATACTTGTATTAATCACCCTTTCCGACAGCGGCATTGAAACAATAAAGTCAAACCCCGAATTACCTAAAAAAGAAATGGAATTCGTCAACCAATGGAAACTGGAAAATATCTTAGAAAGCTTTTTTATTTCAGTGTCAAAAAAAGCTGCTGTACTCATTTTTCAAAATATTGACGAAAACAAAACAAAAGAGCTTATTAAAATTTTACCTTACTTTCCTTACATGTCCAAAATTGAATACCACAATTTGAACAAACAGTTTTAATTGTAATCAGCTTGACATTGATTGATTCAACTTCAGACAAAGAGAAGATGACTGATAGCTCCTATCCTTGCCTGTCAGAAATCAATTTTATAACTTAATACAGGAATCAGTGATGTTTGATAAAATGTTTTTGTTTTGCCGCTAAGCGGATCAAAAAAATCTCCATACACATTCTTTCTGTTAGTCACGTTTTGAATATCGAGTGCCCATGTAATGGTACTTTTTTGGCGGTTACGCTTTATGCTGAACTTAATATCCGTTCTGAAATAATCTTTCTTCTTCAGCGTGAAAGGCTGTGAGTCCACATACACCGTTTCGCCTTTTTGCATGGAGGCCTGTAAATCTATCGGAGTTTCGCGAAGGCCACCACTGTATAAAGTTTTGATATTAAATCCCACTGTTCTGTTTCCAAATCGTTTGCCTGTTTGCCAGTCTTTGCCTGCCGTAAAACTTCCTGCATATTTTCCATTGTAACGTGTATTGTACCAGTTGCCATCAGTACCTTTAAACTTACTGTCGTAAAGGGATGCTGAAAGCAGAAAATAAAAATCCTTATGCATAAACTGTTCAACCGTTAATTCCAGTCCGTAATTTCTGCCCACTCCGTCATTCACCATTGGCGAAGTTTCAAACCCACCTTCATTATTCAGCATCGAAAGATTTTTAGAAGCAACAGTTCCCTCAGGTACATGAAACAAATACTGATAGTACATTTCTGTTTTTATATGCATCCACTCCGTAAGTGAACGGTCGTATGCAAGCACCAAATGATGTGCCTTGGTAAAATCAAGATGGCGGTTTGGCTCGTAAAAAGTGCCATTGCCATTATCCACTTTTGCATAATACACGCCAAGCGGTTGCATCTGACTGTGCAATCCATAACCAATGCTCACGGTTTGTCTGCCGGCAATATCAAACTTCAATGAAGTACGCGGCTCTGCAGAACCTGTATGATTGCCGTTAAATGTAACAGCGTGCAACCCTCCTATCCACGAAATATTTTCAGTAATGTGATAGTTCCACTGTGCAAAAGCTTCCAGTGTATAGGCTGAGCCTTTCTGGTCAATTAAAACATTTCTGTTGTAAGAAGGCAATTCAACTTCCTTGTCAAGAAAAGAATAAAAAAGTTTATTCACTGTAACTCCCGTCTTCAAACTGTTTTTTGAATTGATTTTCTTGGTGAGAATACTTGTTAGGGATAATCTGTTTTGAGTATAATTCTGATAGGTATTTGGCAATGACGTATAGTCTTCCATTACTCTCTCGTCATCATAAACTTTATCAGTTATCGAACCTGAAAGCGTGGTGCGCAGATAAGCAGATGAGCTTAATGGTATGGTGTGTATAATTCCTGTTGCTCCTGTAAACATTTTGAATTTAAAAGAGTATCTGTCGTAATTCGATTCCCACTTCGAAGAATCTTTCTTTGCTTCAAACTTCTGATCAGAAAATCCTCCAAAGCCAAACACAGAGAAGTTTCCCAGTCGTCCTGCAGGCAGTGAAACATTATATGACAAATCCTGAAAATTGGTTTCTCCAAATCCCACATCCACTCCTATTTTACTCAGCAGTGAAAGTGTGCTGTAACGGTAGTTTATCAGATAAGAGCCTTTATAGTTTTTTGCAAAAGGTCCTTCGGCAGCAGCATCAAGCCCCAGCATACCTGCCTGCAATGTATATTCATGTTTTTCATTATTCCCTTTTCGCAGTTTCAGATCGAAAACACCGCTGATAGCATTGCCATACTCTGCCGGAAATGCACCGGTTAGAAAATCAGAGTTGGTGATAACCTGTGCACTCAACATGGATATGCCGCCTCCCGAAGTGCCCACATTGCTGAAATGATTTGGATTGGGTATCTCCACACCTTCCATCCGCCAGATTAAACCATTTGGCGAATTGCCTCTGATAGAGATGTTGTTCATCCCGTCATCGGTACCAATTACTCCTGCAAAGGAAGTTGACATGCGTGCAGGGTCATTCACCGCAGCTGCAAACTTCTGAGTTTCTTCAACTGAAAATGTACGTGCACTCACGGTGGAGTATTCATTCAATGGTTTGTCTTTTTCAACTTTTGCAGTTATGACTACTTCCTTGCTCTCAATAACTTTTTCTTCAAGTGTTATGGTGAGAACTGTTTCTTTTCCGGAGTTTACTATTACGTTGGGAAGAATTCTTTCTTTATAACCTAAAAATGTAATTTGTAATGTATGTTTTCCAACAGGTATGTTCAGAAGATTAAAATTGCCATTTACATCGGTAGTTGTTCCTGTAAACTCAGCGGCATCAGTAATCACCACACTTGCTCCCGGAAGTGGCGATTGTGTAACCATGTCAACAACAGTACCTCTGATGGTTTGAGTAATTGGTTGCGCAAAACTGCCCCATGCAGCGATGCAAAAAAGGGTAATACTTAAAATTTGCTTAATCATAAAATATGTTCGTTTTAGATAAAGACAGGAATCAGGGCTTATACCCCTATTTAAGTTGAAAATATTTTTTGACCATACAAAAGAAGGCTTGAGTCTATGGATGCCAACTGCTATTTTTACATGAATAATTTCAATTTTAAATTCATGCTTAATACTTAATTATTAATATATCCAACAAATGAATTCAAGAGCAACTCTTCTTGCTGTAACACTTTTGCTTTTTGCTTATTTTGCAAACGGGGCTGATAAATTAAAGGACATCAATATTCCGGTATTGAATGCTGATTCAGGTTTGGCTAAAACAAAACCGAAAGATGAAAGCCATGCATCCATCACCAGCGAAGGGCCGGTCATTGTTTATGAGAACAAGACTATCTTAAAATATCAGATTCATCCAAAAGATACAGGATATATTGTAAGCAAGGAAACAATACATAAGAAAGATACACTTACTTGCTACATCAGTGAAACCAATGATCGTTTTCAGTTTCAACTGAAAAACAAACTGCAAACCGAACCTGCTGAATATGCACTCCCCAAAAAAATGCTGATCATTTCAGACATTGAAGGAAATTTCAAAGGTTTTAAATCTATACTGCTGGGTAATAAAATTATTGACAGCAATTTTCACTGGACGTTTGGCAAAAATCATTTGGTGCTGGTAGGAGATTTTTTCGACAGAGGTATAAATGTGAGTGAATGTCTTTGGCTTATTTATAAACTTGAGCAGGAAGCAGAGCAACAGGGAGGCAAAGTGCATTTTATTCTCGGCAACCATGAAATAATGAACCTGCAGGGGAATTTTAAATATGTGAGAAGTAAATATTTTAAGAATGCCGACACTCTGAATTTAGCTTATAAAAAGTGGTTTTCTCAAAATACAGAAACAGGAAGATGGCTGCGAACTAAAAACACAGTAGAGAAAATTGGTGACTATATTTTTGTTCATGCGGGTATCAGCAAAAACTTTCCTGAAAATTATTCCTTGCGTGAAATTAACAGTCATACCCAAAAATCAATTGATAAAGAATTTACAAAAGAAGAACGTAGAAGCAATGTATTTATAGGGCATGAAAGTCCGATTTGGTATCGGGGAATTGCAAAAGGAATGGAAACGCAACAGGACGTTGAAAAAACTTTAGCCAACTATCATGCTGCAAAGATGATTATCGGTCATACCATCTTTGAAAAAATGCAATATCTGTATAACCAGAAAGTAATTGTCATTGACTTAGAACATCAGGAGAATTCAGATAAAGGAATAATGTATGCCTTATGGTTTGAAAACAATAATTTTATGATAACAGACCAAAACGGAAATAAAGAAGACTTAAAATAAGACTTAATTACTCGTTTTGACAGATACAAAAGACGTTTTTTATTGCTTTACAAGTTTTCTGTTCACAATATTTTCAGGTGTTTCAAGTACTACAACATACACACCAGACGGAATATTCATTTCAAATAATTCCAAACCATGATCGGATTGTGCTTCAAAAACTCTTTGTCCCATATTGTTATATACTGCAATATGAAACACGGATGATTTTGAATCTACATAAAGTGCATCGCCTCTGAAATACATTTCCATCAACTGATGTTTTGTTTCTGCAATAGAAGTAGTGCTCACTGAGCGTAAGCTATACTTTTGTAAAAACACTCCGGTATCATAAATTCCATCCGCCACATCTGCAACAGCAAGCTTCAGATGATAAGTTAATCCGGGTACTATGGAGTAAGTAGCCGTCAACGGGGTAGTAAATCCATCAAATGCCAAAGTCGTATCGTTGGAGTTATCATGATAATAGGAACAGTTAATACATGGTCCGGAACCTGTTGCTCCATTGTTTACATTGTTTATAGAAACAGGTATGGATGTTGAAGGCAATAATGCTATGTTCTGTTTTCCACTAATTCCAGGGCCTGAAATAAAAAAAGCAAAAACATCATTAAAAGGAGAACCTGCAAACTCATTATACTCTTCTGAGGCAAAAACATAATCAAAAAGAAGTGTGTTGTTAGTTGCAACAAAATCAAATTCAAGTACTGCTGCATCATAAGTCAGACCTGAACCTACTATTGCATTGAGATCCTGATCTCCTGACAAATTACAGGAAGTAGATAAAAATGTAGCCGCAGGAGTCGCGATCAGCGAATCTATACGTCCTGTTGTAAATACAATACCCTGTGAGGAGCCAATAGAACTGCTGCCATTAAAGGAGCCTATGCTTTGATTGCCTCCGGTGAATGTTACGTTAGATACAGTTACTCCGCTTCCCACAAAATCCTGAATGAGTGTGTCAATGGGTTTCGATGTGTCGAAAGTTATTTGTGCATTTGCATTTATGCCAATACACATAAACATAATTGTAATTGATAGTTTCATGACGCTGTAATTTTGATGCATCAAATATAGACTTTTTATTGACAAAATATGTATTTCAGGTAATTTATGATAAAGTAATTCCTAAACACTGCTCAAGTTCGTGTTATTAAATAAATGAAAAAATAAATCTCTCTCAAAAAAACCGTACAGCCACCTTGCCTCCTATCCACATACTTGCAGTATATTCATTCGTTTGGCTGTCTTGATCATTATAAAAAGTGTAAGGTGGAATTTGCTTGAAATATTTTTCATAATCCGGGTCTGATGTTTTCACCCAAAAAGCATTTAACACAGGTCCTGCTGCAAGTGAGATTCCTTTTGCAACACGCCAGTCAACAGTAACCGCAAACTTTCCCCATGGATTGAAATTATTGATTCTGTTACCGGTCATCAACTGATTTACCGTAAGGTCAAGATTTAAACTCCACGCACTGCTCAGCCTGGCAGTGGTGCCAATGCCATAACCAAAACTCCAGCTAATGGTATCCATGTGTTTCAACTGCATTCCCGCATTAACGATGTTGTAAAAAGAACGTACTCCCGTACGCAATGAAACATTGAGTGGCATTACTTCATCTGTGCTGATTTCAAATTTGTGGTACCCTTTTCTGACAAAACTTAAAAATCCAATCGGAACTCCCGAACAGCTATCGCTTACATTCAGAAATCCCAACTGCGATCCTTTGACGGTGGTTGCATAATTAACCACTCCTGCAATCTGCATTCCCTGCATTTCTTTTAACGTCACATTTAAAACTCCTGCAAGTTGTGTTCCTTTTAAATTTTTCAATCCAACATTTGCAACACCTGCAACCTGAAATGCATTTGTCTGTTTCAGATTAACATTCACTGCTCCTGCTATCTGACCACCCTGCATGCTACTGAGGTTTGCATTAGCAACACCTGCCAGTTGCAGTCCTTTTACTTCGCGAAAGTTGGTATTGAATACTCCTCCGGCCTGCATTCCATTGAAAGAACCGGTAACAATATTTCCCAAACCTGCTAACTGCACTTTTCCCGCATTACCCCTGTCAGCATTTACCAGTCCGCCAACTTCAATTTTTTGTGTTCCCATAGAGTAACCCATGAGCACATTCAATGAATAGTCATTCACTGTATTTCCACTCAACAGCATATTAGTACCCACAAAAGGTACAAAACCAATCTGCACTTTTCGTCTGAGTGTATCAGTAATGTTCACCATGTTTGCTTTTTCTGTCTCATTAAGCATTGATGCAAATAATAAAGATTCAATACTTTTATTGATGCTGTCCATCATCAGTGAATCATCCTGCATCTGATTTTTCAACGTATTTAAATAAATACTTATGGGCGAATTCTCATCGTGTTTCACTTCAATGATTGTATCACGATAATTGGCTTTGCTTACATTCAGTCTCCATGTTTGTGTGCTCACTTCCTTTGTCTTTTGTTTAATTGTAAATCTGCCCTCTGCATCGGATATAACTGAAATGCTGCTTCGCTTATCATATATACTGGTTCCTGAAAGTTTATTGCCTGAAGCTGCATCGTAAATTATACCTTTCACCACTCTTTCGCTGACAACTTTTTTCTGTGGTTTTAATGTCAGAATAATGTGTTTTCCTTTCACACTGTATTGCATTTTTCCTTCAAACAATATATCTAAAACACTTTTCACAGGTTTATCGAAAACACTTAAAGAAATCTTTCTGTCACGGTCAATAATATCGGTATTATAAGAAAAGGTGAAACCACCCTGAGAAGAAATATCCAGGAGCACAACATCAAGTGGAACATTCGTTATCTGAAGACTTACTTTTCTGTCCAATAACGTACTGTTATCCTGCGCAATGGCAAAACTCCATCCACACATAAGCAAAAGAAAACAAAGTTGAAATTTATTTACAGCCTTCACCCCTTAACAAAATATGATTTTCCCTGTGTTCAATTTTCAGCTGAAGTGCTTCTGATATGACTGCAACTATGTCTTCCGGATTTTCATTCTTGAAAGAAGAAGTAAGCCTGCAATTCTTTAATGCAGAATCTGCAATTTCGATGTTAGTGCCATAAACATCATTCAATAGGTTTACCACATCCAAAAGTGCGGTGTTCTCAAACACCAAATGCTTTGTAGCATAAGCCGCTTCGTTTTTATTGGCATTGGTGATTTTACTTAAAGTACCATTCGCAACATTGTAAATAGCTGCCTCTCCTTCATGCAAGTTAAGTGTGTCAGCCGAATCATACATCATTACCAGCCCTGTCACTACTGTTACCTGCACATTTTTATCAGCAAGTGTTTTCACATTGAAAGATGTACCGATATCTTCAATATGCAATTCACCTACACGCACAATGAATGGAGCTTTCTTGTCATGCTTTACATCAAAATATGCTTCTCCGTTCAACTGCAATTCTCTTTTAGTGTGATAAGTGTTCATTATATAGGTCAGCGAACTTCCTTTATTCATTGTCACTGTACTTCCATCCGGCAGATTGCTTGTTTCAATTTTGTTGAAAGCAGTCAGCTGAATACTTTCCTGAGGCTTATTCAGCAACAAACGATACGTAAGTAAACTTACTCCTGCTACTATGGCCAGCATAGCTGCATATCGCAAAAAATGCAAAGGCACAATTTTTCCCTGCTTTTGCATTTTTATTCTACTCTGTACATTACTCCATGCTTTATCGGTATTGACAGATAATTCAGGTTTTAATTTTTCTGTTTCCATCATCACCGACTGCATGGCAGCAAACTCTTCTTCATTGGATTTGTCAAGTTGTCTCCATTCCATCAGCAACTGTCTCTCCTCTGCACTTGCTTCGTTGCAAAGTACCTTGGCTATGATGACATCTATATTTTCGAACTTGTTTTCCATTTCCATGCATTTACATAACTGCTCCGAGAATAATAATCAGTAGCAAAAAATCTTTCAATCGCTCACGCATCAGCCGCAATGCTTTTCCCATTTGATTTTCTACTGTTTTAACCGACAGGTTCAATTTGGTTGCTATCTCAGCATAAGTCAGTTCTTCGAATCTGCTCATGCTGAAAATAATTCTGCATTGCTGTGGAAGGGCATCTATGGCATTTGCAATTTGCTTCTGAAGTTCGTTAACAACTACAGAAGCTACCGGATTCACTGATAGTTGTTCGTTTACATTTTCATTTGCATAACTTTGTTTAACTTCAGCATGCTTCAGTCTGTTTAATGATGCATTGCGAATGGCACGTATCATGTAAGCAGTGGCTGATGTTTCAATATCGAGTGTATCTCTTTTTTCCCACATCGTTATGAAAATTTGTTGCACAATGTCTTCTGCATCATCCTGATCCTTTAAGAAAGTGTATGCATAACTGCAAAATCGCTGATAATTACTCTTAAAATAAAGCTCAAAAGACTTTTCATCTTTCTTCCAATCCGTATTTATTTTGTGGTTATCCACTGCTTGCAGGTCAAAATCTAATTTATGGCCGCAATTTAGTAAACTAACCCTTTCACATACTGACAACTGAAAATTAAAACACCCCTATTGCTCTTGAAAAATTAATACCGTTTGGTCCTAAACATCACGAATTCTCAGTTTTTTGTAAAATTAAAAGTATTTATCTACTTTTATTAAAAACCATTTTTATCTTTGTACCCATAAAATTGTTTAATCAATAAGTAAAAAATAATAATATGCAAACATCTGCCGACAATGTTCTTGATGTTACCGTACTGGATCCAAGAATAAAACATGCCACCATTTTCTCACGTATTGATGCGCTCAAATCAGGAGAGAGCCTCACGATACACAACGATCATGACCCAAAGCCATTATACTATCAGTTATTAAACATGCATGGCGATGCATTCAACTGGGAATATTTGGAGCAAGGTCCCGAATGGTGGAAAATAAAAATCACCAAACGACTGATGGGTGAAGGCAGCGAGACGCTTGCTGAACTTACTACCAAAGACATCAGGAATGCTCTGGTATTTAAGAAATACGGACTTGACTTTTGTTGCAATGGTCATAAAACCATAAAGGAAGCATGTGCTGAAAAAGGTATTGATGTGAAACTTCTGGAGAAGGAACTGCAACAAACAGATAAGCTACCGGGGGCAACACGTGCATTGCCTTACAACGAGTGGAATCCTGACTTTCTTTCAGATTATATTGTAAACACGCATCACTCCTATCTGCGCAAAATGATACCTGATATCAAAGCTTATGCAAAGAAAGTTATGCAGGTTCATGGCGACAGACATCCTGAACTCATTAAGGTGCACCAAC
This sequence comes from Bacteroidota bacterium, assembly GCA_019136655.1. Lineage (GTDB taxonomy): Bacteria > Bacteroidota > Bacteroidia > AKYH767-A > OLB10 > OLB10. The sequence continues at coordinate 76,432 of JAGVTU010000017.1, read as the reverse complement.
TGGTTGAAGCAACTACTGCAGAACTACTTGAGCACATGCAGAAGGAAGAACAGATATTATTTCCATGCATCAAAAAAATTGCTTCAGCAAATAGCAGTGGGCAAAAACCCGTGATTGATGTATCTTGCTCCATAAAAGATACCATTCATAATATGGAAAAAGAACATACTTCTGTGGGAGATAACCTTCACGAACTACGTCATATCACCAACAATTATACGTTGCCTGAAGACTCCTGCGCCAGCTATAGTCTTTTGTTCAGAATGCTTGATGAAATGGAAGATGATGTACATGTGCACATCCATCTGGAAAACAATATTCTTTTCCCAAAAGCAATTGAATTAGAAAAATCAAAACTTTAATATCATGTTCGACCAACCGCAATTCAATCCCATCAAGCGAAAAGAAGCTCTGCTTCGTTTCTCAAGAGAGCATCATTATGGGTTGCTGCTTATCTGGAAAATCAGAGAAGGACTGAAAAAAAACATCGCTCCTGAAAGAATTTCAGATTTCATCCTGTACTTTTTTGAACATGATTTAAAAAGTCATTTTCAAAAAGAGGAAATTGATTTGTTTGCTCGCATTGACGGTAACAATGAGCTTGTTAAAACTGCACTGAAGGAGCATCAGCAACTGACAGGCATGATTGAAGAACTGCGTAAAGACAAAAAAAATACAGAATTGATTACAAAATTCAGTGATGAGTTGGATAAACATATCCGCTTTGAAGAAAGAACTTTATTCAATGAGATTCAAAATACACTTTCAGACAAGGACCTTATTGAACTTGAGGCAACACATCAGTTAAAACCTCATGATGTGAGTGACGAATGGGAAGACAAATTCTGGATTATAAATCCATAAGCATTTTGTTAACTAAATAAATATGCAAAAACTGAAATGAGCAAAAGGAGGAATAAAAAAGTAATTTTGCGCTGATATGATTACCATCAATGCCAACACAAAAATTGCTGCTATTCTGAAACAACATCCGGATGCTCTGGAAGCTATCATCAGCATCTCACCAAAATTTAACAAGTTGCGCAACCCTCTGCTCCGTAAGCTGATGGCCGGTCGTACATCCATAAGCATGGCAAGCAAAATTGGCGGATGTACGGTAAATGATTTTTTTGAAAAGCTGCAACCGTTGGGATTTAAAGTTGACAGAGCCACTCAGTCTGACGAAAACTCTGACACTGCTCCTGTTCCTGATTTTTTAAAAAATATTTCTGCTGAAAATATTGTTGAGCTGGATGTGCGTCCGGTACTTGATTCAGGAAAAGACCCTTTGAGTCTTATTCTCGAAAAAATAAAACCACTCAAATCACATCAGGCACTTAAACTGGTGAATAGTTTCGAACCGGTTCCGTTAATTCAGTTACTGGAAAAACAGGGCTATCAAACCTACAGTGAAATTGCAGGAGAAAGTTTGTTCTATACTTATTTTTATAAAACTGATCAGGTAAAACAATCACAAACTGACGAAACAGGAGATCATGCCGACTGGGATGAAAAATTAAAATACTACGAAGACAAACTCAAAACCATTGATGTAAGAGCACTCGAAATGCCATTGCCTATGCTTACCATACTTGATGAACTTGAAAAACTTCCTGAGACAAATGCTTTGTATGTTTATCATAAAAGAATTCCTGTGTTTCTGCTTCCTGAACTTAAAGACAGAAAATTTGAATTTCGTATAAAAGAAATCAGTGATGGCGAAGTGCATCTATTAATTTTTAAATCTTAATATGTTCGCTATAACAGGTAACACTGCATCTATAAAAACGACATCACACAAAATTGTGTTACCATTTTATATTTACGGTGCTGTATCATTCATGGTAGCGGCAGTGTTGCTGTTTCTGTCTGACCAGTCTTTTTTGTCACATTATTTCCAACCAAAAATATTAGCCATCACACATATCATGGCCTTGGGTTGGGCCACCATGATTATCTTGGGAGCGAGCCATCAACTGGTGCCTGTTTTGATTGAAGGAAAACTACACAGTGAAAAATTAGCGTGGCTTTCGTTTTATCTTGCTGCTTTTGGTATTCCACTTTTATCTTATGCATTTTATGTTTTTGATATGGGTGCTCCTGCCAAATGGGGTGGCCGACTGGTTGCTCTGGCCATAATATGTTACCTCATCAATATTATTAAGAGTATGAAAAACAGTAAGAGTGAAAATGTGCATGCTGTTTTTATTTTTGCTGCTGTACTTTGGCTGTTGTTTACTGTATTGCTGGGGCTGGCACTGGTTTACAATTTCACCTTTCTTAATTTATTGCCTTACGATTCAATTCATTACTTACCTGTTCATGCACATACCGGAATTATCGGTTGGTTTTTGCTGCTGGTTATAGGTGTTGGCTCCAGACTGATTCCAATGTTTTTGATTTCAAAATATACCAATCCAAAACTGTTGTGGAAAATATTCTGGCTTATCAATTCAGCACTCATATTGTACTTTCTGATTTTTTATTTCTTCCCTGAACGTGCAAACATTTTTATTCCTTCCATATTAATCCTCGCAGCCATCATCATGTTTATTTTTTATTGTGTTCAGGCTTATAAAAACCGGTTAAGAAAACAGGTGGACGAACAGGTAAAAATTTCACTCTTATCTGTAGGAATGAATTTATTGCCTTTGTTGCTTTTGTTGATTATACTATCTCTTATGATAAGCAAGGCAGGAGATGAAACTGAACTCAAACTGGCTTATGGATTTATGATTTTCTTTGGCTGGCTCACTGCAATAATACTCGGCATGACATTTAAAACATTACCTTTCATTGTGTGGAACAAAGTATATCGCCATCGTTCTTCGCTCGGAAAAACACCCAATCCAAAAGATATGTTCAGCCATTCCGTCTTCAATGTAATGAGTATATTTTATCTGGCAGGATTTGTTTTATTTGCTGCGGGAATTATGGCATCTCAGTTTTTATTGCTCAAAACAGGGGCAGTTTTACTGATAGTAGCAGCGGCTCTTTACAACTGGAATGTATTTAAAGTTATCACACATAAAGCAATTATAAAATGAGTACGGCAACAAACAACAATATAAAATGCAGCATGGCACTGGCTGCACTTATGCATGTGGACGACCCCGAAATAGGACTTAACGTAGTTGATTTGGGTTTGATTTATGAAATTAACTTCGATGAAACAGAGAAGAAAATTAAATGCACACAAACACTTACAACTGAGTTTTGCCCAATGGGCGACTCTATTGTGAGCAATGTTACTCAGGCATTGCAACAAACATTTCCCGAATATTTTATTGAAGTGAATCTCACTTTTGAACCACCATGGAGTTTTGAAGCAGTATCGGAAGAGGGACGTAAATTTCTAGGACACTATTAAGCATGCTGAGTTTAACCTGCAAAGCATCCATTAAAGCTGTTATTTTTCTTGGCTCCATTGCTGACAGGGAAAACAGAGCAAGCATAAAAGAAATTGCTCAGTTTATTAACGAAAACGAACACACCGTTGGCAAACTGTTGCAGAAATTGGTGAAAGACGGAATCATTAACAGCGCCAAAGGACCTAAAGGAGGATTTTATCTGACTCCAAAACAAATCAAACAACCGGTAATTAACATCATTCACTCCATAGACGGAGAAGAAGTGTTTAATCAATGTGGTTTAGGATTAAGTAAATGTATTGAAGCACGCCCCTGCCCTTTTCATAACGATTACAAACCGGTAAGAGAAATGTTCAGGAAGATGTGTACTGACAAACGCGTATGCGATCTTTATGAGAACGTGAATAAAGGTCTGGCCTATCTCATCGGCTGAATTTTTTTCCGATGAATGTTGCTGATTGAATATATTTAATTACATTTGTTCATCAACTAAATTAAATATATTATGAAAAAATTCTACTCATTACTCGCAGCAGTATGCGCAATCGCAACTGTAAACGCACAAACAGTCCTTTATGACAATGGTCCATTGGTAAACAACCCGGGAATGGGTCTCAATGGAGCTGATGTTTCAAGTCTGCATGACGGACTGAATACTTACGGCAATAATGCCAGCCATACGATAGGATATTTTATTGCCGATGATTTTACAGTACCTCCTGGCACAACTTGGAATATTGATTCGGTAGCACTTTATACCTATCAAACAGGTTCGGGCATCAGTTCAACCATTACAGAAATGTATGCATATATTTTGGATAAAGATCCTTCAGATCCTACTGCAACTATCATAGCAGGCGACTCTGTATTAAACATAATTGCTGATTCATTTTGGTCAGGAATTTATCGCACCAATTCAACAAGTTGGACAAGTGATAGTCGTCCGATAATGCGTGTATCAGGCGGATTATTGGCTTCATTAACTGCAGGTACGTACTGGCTTGTTTGGTCTCTTGACGGCACAGGAGCTTCAGGCCCATGGTGCCCCCCTATCACTTATCCGGTTGTAACCGTAACAGGTAATGCAAAACAATTTGTGCCGACCACGGGTGTCTGGCAAAGTGTAATTGATACCGCTACTGCAGGAGCAGCAGATGATGCTCCTCAAGGCTTCCCCTTCCAGCTTATTCAGGATGCGTCATCAGGTATTGCTAATCATACTTCCGACTTAAACATTTCTTTCTATCCAAATCCTGTTCAAACTACAGCACAGGTTACGCTGCAAGGTACTGCGCTTAATCTTAGTCTGAATCCTGCAACTTTCATCGTGACCGACATCATTGGCCGTGAGGTGGCTCAGGTAAATAATATCACTGCAAACCATTTTGAATTTAAGAGAGGCAGTTTGAAAAACGGAACCTATATTTATAAAATAGTTCAGGGAGAGAAACAACTTAAAACCGGTCGTTTCAATATTCAGAACTGATTGTTGTGTTTTACAAATTATTTTTAAAAAGCAAAAACGCTGACAGTGATGTCAGCGTTTTTGCTTTTGATTCAAATTTACTATTTTACTTCACCGCAGTCATTAACAATAATTTTTTTCATTGTCATTCCGTTGGGAGTGCCGTAACTTTCAATCTTTTCAACTACATCCATTCCTTCTACTACTTTTCCAAAAACTACATGCTTTCCATCCAGCCATGGAGTAGTAACTGTAGTAATAAAAAATTGTGAGCCGTTGGTATTTGGTCCGGCATTAGCCATTGATAGCAATCCCGGCTTATCATGTTTTAATTTAAAATTCTCATCTTTAAAACGATCACCATAGATACTCTTTCCTCCTCTTCCATTCATCATTGTGAAATCTCCCCCCTGGCACATAAACTCAGGTATTACCCGATGAAATGGAGAACCTTTGTAGCCAAATCCTTTTTCACCTGTACATAATGCCCGAAAATTCTCTGCAGTAACAGGTGTCACATCATTAAATAACTCAAATACGATGCGGCCAATGTTTTCACCATCGGCTGTCATCTCAAAATAAACTTTAGTATTCATACAATATAAACTGATTTAATAAGCATGCAAATCTATCATTTGATTAAACAACCACCGTCTGTTGTGAATAATTAATCAAAATCCAAACTGTGAATTACAATCAAGAACCTCAAATGCTCAAGATACCTTTAATATGTAACAAAGTCATATACAAAATTATTTATACATTTCAATTTATTTTTATTTCTTTGATGTGCATTTTTCGATAAGAAATAGAAGTGAATTATGAATAAACCTTTATATGATTTTTTCACTAACGACCACCATCGTGTTGAAGGTTTTTTAAACAAAGCCACAGAGAAGCCGGGTGAAATAAACATGGAATATTATCACTTGTTTCGCACCGGATTGCTAAAGCATATTAAAATGGAAGAGAAAATACTCTTCCCTGCAGCACAAAAAGCAAACAACGGAGTACAGCTTCCGCTACAGGCAAAACTTCGTTTGGACCATGGTGCTATTACTATGCTTTTGGTTGTTCCGCCAAGTGCCGATGTCATTAAGGTGTTGCGCCACGTATTGGAACTGCATGACAAACTGGAAGAAGAGCCCGGTGGAATGTATGACATTTGCGAACAACTGACTAAAGGTGAAACTGATGCACTGCTCGAGAAATTAAAAAACGCAACCGAAGTTCCGGTGCTTCCATATAACGATTCGGGCTATGCTATGCAAACTGTATTTCGTTCATTAGACAGAGCAGGGTTTAATTATGATGAAATTGTAAAGTTATAAATTGTTCTGTTGTTGCTTTCGTTCCTGTTAAAGGTAAAATCATTTCTACTTACTGATTTTTGATTAACTGATAATTCTTCAGTTCTGCACATGTAATCAACCAACAAAAATCAGTTTTAAGTATAATCCATATCATGCTCTTACTATTTATCAAAGCTGAACTTTACATTGTCTGAAAAGGATTACAAACAGGTATCAGAGCTAACTAAGTATATGGCAATAACTCAACACGATTGTATTACCTGCAAAGTACGGGCATGTTCAATCCTTAACGAATGTGATAAGGATACTCTGAAAGCCATCAGTAAATTCAAACTTACCAAGTCACTTGCTAATGGAAAAAGGTTGTTCACTGAAGGAGATCCTGTAGATGGTGTTTACTTTATCAAGAAAGGTTTTCTTAAAGTTGAACTTAACGGCAAAGAAGACAGACCTCTCATTCTTAAAATTGCAGGTAAAGGAAATGTTTTAGGATACAGAATCAATTCAAAGCATGCAGTGCATACCTGTTCTGCAACTGCCGTAACTGACGTACAATATTGTTACGTACCCTATGCCTTGTTTGACAAAATTAGCAATAAGAGTACTGTTCTCAAGCATCAGATAATTAACCTGTTTATTGATGAATTGGAGATGATTAAGAAAAAAGCTCTTACACTGGCACACAAAACAGTAAGAGAGAAAGTGGCTGAAGCCATACTTCTGCTTGCTGAAACCTTTAGCTGTGAAAACGAAGAGCCGGGTTTTCAGATTAGTTTTTGCCGTCAGGATATTGCAGACCTTGTAGGCACAACCAAAGAGCAGGTTTCAAAAATTATTAAAGATTTTGAGAAGGAAGGTTTGATAAAATGTACTGCAAAAAAATTCAGTTATTTGGACTTGGTAAGTCTGAACAAAATTGCTTTTTTTAAGCATCCTTCCATTTAAGTTTAGCAAACAATAATTTTCTTATTAAATAAAATACGAAAACGTATTTTATGAACGCATTATATGGCACTCTGATTTTTGTCATATCATTCTATATTCATATTTGCTGTGAAAAGTTGTAAAAGATTTAAAACATTGAATATGGAAAATGATCAACAACAGGAAAACAAAAAAACACCATTCGGAAGAATGATTATGGATGATTTTATGCTCCTACTTTTTCTTGGAGTAACCATCTATGCAATCTTTTATTTATTGTGGGGAGTGATGGAACTTTCCAATCTTCCTCCCATACCTGAAGAAGTCAAACAAAATTTACTCAACTAATTTTTCATCTAAAAAATCAGAATTATGAGTTTACTCAGCCCGGCCGAAGGATGGTACTATAAAAAAGTCGCCAAAGATGAAAAAATGTGGATGGTCATTGCACTAGTGCTTTGCATCACTCTTTTCATTTGGATGATAATGTGGCACGTTTACGGAAAACAAAATCCATCCAGTACAACATACCGTACAAGCACAACTGAATTTTCGAAACTGACAGAAGCTTACATCATGCAAAATATGGTAGGTTCAGACAATGGAATTCCAATTGTTCGTCCTGAACCGAATACAGACGTTTTTCTGATGGCAGAGATGTGGCGTTGGAGTCCTGTGCTTATTCTGGAGAAAGATCAGTCCTACAAATTTCACATCTCATCAAAAGATATTGTGCATGGCTTATCCATTCAACCTGTGAATATGAACTTTCAGGTTTATCCTGGATATGATTATTTACTCGAATTCAAACCTACAGAATCGGGTGAGTATAAAGTTATCTGCAATGAGTTCTGTGGCATTGGTCATCATGCTATGATTGGTAAAATTGTAGTAATAGAAAAAGACGAAGATTTAAAACTCTACGGATTCAATGATTTGAAAAAACCTGCCGGAAAAGCAACTGCTAAAAAAAATGAGCCACTCACCGAAGCTGAAATGGCATTGATGGGTGAACAGGTTTACACACTTAAAGGATGTGGAGCATGTCATAAAACTGATGGCACAAGCCTCATTGCTCCAAGTTGGAAAGGCCTTTATGGAAAAGACGAACTTGTCATAGTTGATGGCAAAAAAACTACTGTAAAAGTAGATGATGACTATATCAGGGAATCTATACAGAACCCTACCAATAAAATCACAGTAGGGTATGAAAACACACCAATGCCTGTTATGGGATTGTCGGATGAGGAAATTGCTCAGGTTATCTCTTACATCAAATCACTTTAAACAACCCTTCCCAAAATTAAAAAACAAGAAATTATGTTCAGAACTTGCGATATTACAGGATTTAAAGTTGACCTTCAGTCAGAAAAACTGATCAGAGCGAATGCAGTATTCGCTGTTATTTCACTTCTGTTTGCTGTGGTGGCAGCTATACTATTAGTGTTTACACGTTATCAGCCGGTGCATCTTCTCGGTGCTGAATGGTACTACCGATTGGTAACATTCCATGGATTGAATGCGCTGATTTTTTGGATTATTTTTTTTGAAATTGCAGGATTATATTTTGGCTCAACAGTAATACTTAACACCAAATTCTGCGCACCCAAGTGGGGTTGGGTAGCATTTGCATTAATGGTTGCCGGGCTGGTAATTTCCAATATAATTATTCTGATGGGTAAGGCTGATGTAATGCTTACCTCCTACACTCCTCTAAAAGCACACCCACTCTATTATCTGGGCATCATATTATTTGCAGTTGGTGCATTGCTTGCAGTTATTTTATTTTTCGGAAACCTGATGATTGCAAGGCGCGATAAAGCTTATGGCGAAACCATGCCCCTCGTAACTTACGGACTCATGACAGCAGCTATTATTGCTGTAATTACTCTGGCGTCAGGTGCACTTATCTATATCCCAACCTTCCTCTGGTCACTTGGATTAGTTGACAATATTGACCCTGCCATGTATAAACTTATATGGTGGGGATTGGGACATTCTTCTCAGCAGATAAACGTTGCTGCAATGGTTTCCATCTGGTACATGGTTTCTTTCCTAGCTGTTGGAGGAACTTCCATCAACGAAAGAGTATCTCGCTCTGCTTTTGTGTTGTACATTCTTTTCATCTGTCTTGCATCAGCACACCACCTGCTCACCGACCCCGGTGTAAGCAGTGCTTGGAAAGTTTGGAACACTAGCTATGCCATGTATCTTGCAGTGCTCGCGTCTATGATTCATGCTTTTGCTGTACCATCTTCGTTTGAATCGGCACAGCGCAGATGGGGCTACAACAAAGGATTGTTTCAGTGGTTGTCAAAAGCACCGTGGAGCAACCCTGCATTCTCATCTATCATACTTGCAGTAATCGGTTTCGGTTTTATCGGAGGAACTACAGGAGTTATATTTGGTATGGAACAAACCAACATAATCGTTCACAACACTATTGCAATTCCCGGTCACTTTAAAGGTACTGTTGTTATAGGTACTACATTGACATTTATGGGAATCACTTACTATCTCATTCCACTAATATTCCGAAGAAAGATAGCAGGATTTAAATGGGCACAATGGCAACCATGGTTGTTTTTCATCGGTATTGCATTGCTTTCCATTTCTATGATTGTATTAGGTCAGTTAGGTGTGCCACGCAGACATTGGGATTCTTCTTTCTCCGGTGGTCCGTTTACTCATAACTTCAATCCTGCAGTTGACTTCTTCTGGGCACTGATGATGCTGGGAGGTACTATTGCATTTCTTGCAACCATTATCTGGATTCTAATTGTTGTGATCTCTGTATTCTTCGGGCAAAAAGTCAATGGCCCTCAGGATATGCAACTTAAAATTTCGCCATTGGCACCACAGGCTAAAGAACATAAAGGTTTTGAAGCTCCCGGTACACTGGCACTTACTATGGTGTTCTTGCTTGTATTTATTGCATTGTTCTTCCTCAACTGGAAGTGGCTTGCCGCAACCTGGAATGTAAACTAATCCTGCATAGAGTTAGCAGAGCGAAACGCATGGTAGAAATTACCATTGCAGTGAAATAGTTTTTTTGAACTGAACAGTTATGAAGTATGTTTTATTTTGGATATTGCCATTATGGATTTTGTTAAGTGGATTTAATTTCCCTGACGAAAAAAAACATTTGGCTCAAAAAGCTGCTGACATAACTGTTGTGGATGCGTCAGGTAAAAGTTTTCGTTTGTTTTCGCTACTAAACAACAAGCCACTAATTATTTCTCCTGTTTACACAAAGTGCTATTCAACCTGTACGGTTATCAACAACGGTCTGCAAACTGCTATCAAAGAGTTAGGCACTCTTGGCAAAGACTTCAACATGATAAGTTTTTCTTTTGACAGTTCTGACAAAGTTGAAGATCTTGTTATTAATGACATACGATGGAAAATGGATGGTAGCAGCTGGAGAACAGTTACCGCATCAGCAGATGATATACAAACTTTGATGACGTCCATAGGCTACGAATACGATTATGATCCTCAAACCAAACATTTCAATCACCCTTCCATATTAATAGTCCTTACACCAAGCGGAAGAATATCAAGATACATCTACGGAATAAACCCTTCAAAGAAAGATTTGAATCTAGCCATCATTGAAGCAGCAGCGGAGCAGTCAAGACCCGGTATCATTGAAGGATTTTATCTGCGATGTTTTGGCTACGACCCTGTCTTAAAAACCTATAAGATGGATTGGAGATTTATCATCTCAACTTCTGCCGGCCTGCTCATGATTTCATTCGTAAGCGGAATTTTTATCAGATCTTTTATTATTCCAAAACACCATGACGGATAAAACAAATACTCCCACATCTAAAAAAGAACGCACTTACGGACATCAGCTGTTTCAGAAATTTTCATCCTTCTTTGGAAAAATATATTCTACCGACTTAAACCCATTATATCATCTTGGCGGCATTGCTATTTTCATGTTCACCATAGCATGCATATCCGGTATCTATGTTTTCATTTTCTATAACATCAATCCTCGCCATGCATGGGATTCGGTAGAGGCTATGTCAAACAATATTTTCAATGGATGGATGCGTTCCATTCATCGCTATTCATCCGATTTGCTTGTGATATTTATTCTGCTTCACATGTTGCATACCTTAATCACTTCAAAGTTCAAGAGGCTTGTATCATGGATTAGTGGTGTCATCTCTTTTTTAATAGTTGTCATTATCGGAGTTACAGGATTTATACTCGTATGGGATCAAAAGGCAAAACTTGCTGGCTATCTTACAGCCAAACTATTTTCAAGTCTTCCCATATTCGACCCTTCCATTGCAGGAGCATTTCTGCTGAATGATTTGAATACTGTAGGAGGGTTTTTCAAAGTAGCATTGTTTGGCCATATTGTTTTTTCGCTTGTCACTGTCATCATTATCTGGATTCACCTGTTACGCATTTCAAAACCAAAACTGTTTCCACCTAAAAAACTGATGATATATATTGTCATCGCACTTGGAATAATTGCATTGGCAATTCCTGTAAAAAGTGATCCTCCTGCACAAATGTCAAATCTTCCCATTCAAACTACTTTCGACTGGTACTACTATTTTGGTTACTATCTGATGAAATTATTTACTGTAAACCAAAACTGGTTAATTCTTATCGGATCGGGAGTAATACTTTCTGTCATCCCCTACTTTATCAAAAGAAAAAACAATCCTCCCGTTCATATTGACCTCGAAAAATGTGATGCCTGTAATCTTTGTTCTTATGATTGTCCTTATGAAGCTATTGATATGCTTCCGTACAATGGCGAAAGAAAAGCAATTCTTTCACCCGACAAATGTGTAGGCTGCGGAATTTGTATTGGCTCATGTGGCGAGCATGCTATAAGTCATCCTAAATTTCCGGAGTTGAATCTTCAGCAGCGTAAAAAACCAGATATAGCAGTATTCAGTTGCAGCTATTTTCCGGAGCCTGAATGGCCATCTGAACTTGATATTGTTCATTACAGAGTGCCATGCACAGGGAGTGTGATGCCCAAGGATGTACAACAGATGCTCGACAATAACAGTGAAAAAGTAGCCATACTTGGATGCGAAGATTGCTATTATCGTCTTGGAAAAAACTGGACCATCAATCGCTTTTTGCGTAAGCGGCCCCCTACTTTTTCGAAAAAATATGATGCTTCAAAAGTAAGGATGTACACGCTGACTCAATACAGTAAAGATAAACTTATTGCATTTTCCAAAGAAGCGGGCGCTGATGTCAGAAGTGGTTCATTAAGTGTAGAAGACCATCGCAAAAGCAATCCGGTGTTGTCAGTAATTATTTTGGTAATATTCTTTGCGCTGATGATTCCACTCAGCAATACTACTGTACGGTTTTTCAACCCTGAAGAGAAAACTCTGATAGTTAATTTTAAATACATCTCTACTCCAGAAGAATATGAGCAGGTGAATACGGGAGCTGCACACATGAGGGCACTTAATCCTGTAGTAAAAAAGAGGAGTCCGGTTAAATTATCTGTTTACGCTTCATCAAGTCATGCATTGTTGTTCGAAAAAGAATTTACACCGCGAGGAATGCGTCAGGATATAGCTATGTTTATCTATGCACAACTGAATATAGAAGCTGACCATGTAGATGTGTTGCTAACTGAAACTGCTTTCCCCGACAAAAAATTAGAGATTAAAAACGTTGCTCTTAGCAAAGGAGATGGAACATTTGTGATCTTAAAAGATGATAAACTTCAAACGGCAGGTATTGAATAATCATGCTTACTTAAAAGGTTTAAGCGCATTAGTTCCAACATCTGTATTTTAAGAATGTTGTTAAAATTGGTTATTGAAATTAATTGTAGCCAAAGCACTATGAGTTATTACAAACTTATTGCAAACACTTTTTGAATTCTAATAATTGAAAATGGTATCAGCTATATTTGCCAAAATATTAAATAAAGTATTATGAAATCTCTGTTGTCAACTGTAGTATTTTTATTGTTTGTTTCAAGTAGTTACAGTCAGGTTGCAAAATCATTAGATAAAAAGCCTGACGCTACTAAAGAACTAATGCTTGTAGAAGCATCCTGTGGCGAGTGCAGCTATGGTATGCCGGGTAATGACTGTGACCTTGCCGTAAAAATTAAAGACAGCACTTATTATGTTGATGGTGTTGGAATCTATGAATTTGGTCATCCTCACGATAAAAATGGATTTTGTGTTGCAATCCGTCATGCCGAAGTTCAGGGTGAAGTAGTAAACGGTCGTTTTAAAGCAAGTTATTTCAAGTTGCTGAAAGAGGATGTTAAGCACGATAAAGCTAAAGAGAATTAATAGCTGTCAGTTTTATTTTTTAATTACGCACCTGCAGTTCTCCACGCTCGATAGACTGAACTATCTTCTCAATCATTTTATCTTCGCCCTGAGGGTCGTATTGTGATTTGAGATTGGCAGTAAAAAGTCGCGCTATACTTTGCCAGAAGAATGCCTGCAAAGAGCCTCTCAATTCTTTCACAAGCTCATACGAAGTGTTTCCTGTTTCCCGATTGATTAGTTTAATGAGAATTTTTCCTTGGGTATAAGTCAGATTACGCAAGTCTTTTTCAAATTGTGCTTTCATGACTTTTTCCTGCTCCTTGATAAACTTTTTCTTTTCACGTTCTGTTTTCATCGTTGCCACTGTTTCGTTGATATAACTCAACTCTGCCGATGCAATCTTAGCATAAGGATATGCCTTAAGAACATCCCGTCTCAACTTTAAATATTTGCGGGCATCTTCAGTTGCGGTTTCAGGCAGAAAAGCCACAATATCTACCACCTGCAATGTATAATAAGGAATTGTATCACCATTAAAGATTGCAGTAGCCGAGCTGACAGGTGTTTGTGCCAAAGCATTAAAACCAAGGCAACAAAAGAAAACTATGGCAACAATGTATTTCACTTTCCTGAGTTATTCAAACTGCCTGCCAACCCTGTTATTGTGTATGTTGATTTCATCTGCAATTAATTTATTTGCCGGCTAATTCAACCTGTTATTCCGCCAAAGTGAGACCTTACTCTCAGATGGCTTCACCTTGCTTGCGGAATTTGTAGCTTCAAAAAATAATTCAGCCGCAAGTGCTGCCATTTCTTCTTCCTTTTCATTCTCATGATGCAGATATTCGGGTTTGAAATAGTTTTTTACAAAATTGGTATCAAACTGTGCTTTTACAAATGCAGGATGTTTCATTACAAAACGGCAGAATGGCAAGGTAGTTTCGCAGCCGGTAATTTTATATTCGTCAATTGCCCGTATCATTCGCTGAATAGCTTCCTCGCGGTTGCGGCCATAGGTAATCAGTTTTGCAATCATGGAGTCGTAATAGATTGGAATTTCCATGCCTTGCTCATATCCGTCATCTACTCTCACTCCTACTCCCCTTGGTGGCTGATAAACTGAAAGCGTTCCAACATTGGGTAAAAAATTGTTGGCAGCATCTTCGGCATAAACTCTTACCTCCATGGCATGCCCGTGAATTTTGAGATCTTCCTGTCTGAAACTTAGTTTTTCACCTGCAGCTACCAAAATCTGTTCACGCACCAAATCGAGACCTGTTATCATTTCGGTAACCGGATGTTCAACCTGCAACCGTGTATTCATTTCAAGAAAATAAAAATTCATTTTATCATCCATCAGAAACTCTACCGTGCCTGCTCCTGTGTAGTTGCATGCTTTGGCTACCATCACTGCACATTCGCCCATTTGTTTGCGGATTTTTTCATTCAGTATTCCTGATGGAGCTTCTTCTATTACCTTCTGATGCCTCCGTTGCACCGAACATTCCCGTTCAAAAAGATAAACAATATTGCCATAATTATCACCCATAATCTGAATTTCGATATGGCGGGGTGATGCAACATATTTTTCTATAAACACACTGCCATCGCCAAAAGCTGAGAGTGCTTCGTTCATGGCAGTTTTTACAGCTTCGTCAAATGATTGTTCATTTTCAACAATTCTCATGCCCTTGCCTCCGCCTCCGGCACTTGCTTTTATCAGCACAGGGAAACCTGTTTCAACTGCTATTTTTCTGGCTTTATCAATATCTTTTATGGCATAGTCTGTACCCGGCACCATGGGAACATTAAACTTTTTTGCCGCTTCTTTTGCACCCAGTTTGCTACCCATCATGCGCATGGCATGAGGCGATGGACCAATAAATACCAATCCGGCATCAATTATAGCCTGAGCAGCATCGGCATTTTCAGAAAGAAATCCATATCCGGGATGAACAGCCTGTGCACCTGTTTTGCGTGCTGCGTCAATAATTTTTTCAACTACAAGATAAGATTGCGAAGACGGTGATGGTCCTATATGCACTGCTTCATCAGCATAATAAACATGTGGAGCATGGCGATCGGCATCACTGTAAACTGCTACTGTCCTGATTCCCATGTCGCGGGCAGTACGCATGACGCGCAAAGCAATTTCGCCACGGTTGGCTATTAATATTTTAGAAAACATATTTTTTTAGCTAAGTGTGCAAAATTAAAAGGAATTTGGTGCATTTAAGTTCATATGAATATGCCGAATGTAATATTTGGTTGATAAAACAAGGCAATTCACCAAAAATACGATTGTGGAACGCGTATTTTTTTCATTACTTTGCAGTCTCAAAAAAACATATTAAATATTATGAACGAATACGGTTTAAGAAACCCGAATTTCTCGGTAGCCGATTTAGGATTAAAAAATGTATCGGCTGCATATTGGAACCTTAGCGTAGCTGAACTTGTAGAAGAAGCCATTCTGAAAGGAGAAGGTGAACTTTCAGACTTTGGAGCACTGGTGGTTGACACAGGTGAATTCAAAGGCCGCTCTCCAAAAGACAAATTTGTGGTGTGCGACAGTGAAACAGAAAATTCTGTTTGGTGGGGGGATGTAAATTTCAAATTCGATTCAGCAAAATTTGATGCCCTGTACAACAGAGTTACTGCCTATCTCTCAGGTAAAGAAATTTATGTAAGAGATTGTTATGCCTGTGCCGACCCACGTTACAGACTGAATATACGAGTGGTAACCGACTCTCCTTATCAGAGTATTTTTGCCAATAATTTATTTTTAAGACCTACTCCTGAGGAGATTACAAAGGCCGAAAAAGACTGGACTATTGTAGCAGCATCAGGATTTTATGCCGATCCTGCAATAGACGGAACACGTCAGCATAATTTTGCTATCGTTAACTTCACCAAGAAAATTATTCTTATTGGTGGCACAGGTTATACCGGTGAAATTAAAAAAGGTATCTTCTCAGTGTTGAATTATGTACTGCCACATCATAAGAATGTATTGAGCATGCACTGTTCTGCCAACATTGGCAAAGACGGTGATACTGCCATTTTCTTCGGACTGTCAGGTACCGGTAAAACAACATTGAGTGCCGATCCAAACCGTGGGCTTATTGGTGATGATGAGCATGGCTGGAGTGATAATACAGTGTTTAACTTTGAAGGCGGATGTTATGCCAAGTGCGTTAACCTGAGCGCTGAAAAAGAACCTCAGATTTACAACGCCATCCGTTTTGGTTCTCTATTGGAAAATATTGAATTCTACGAAGGAACTACAAAGGTTGATTTCGACAATATTTCTAAGACAGAAAATACCCGTGTGGCATATCCAATTAACTTTATTGATAATGCCGTAGAACCTTCTGTTGCAGGAGTTCCTAAGAATATTTTCTTCCTTACCTGTGATGCCTTTGGAGTGTTGCCTCCTATTTCAAGACTTACAACAGGACAGGCAATGTATCACTTTATAAGTGGATATACAGCCAAAGTTGCAGGTACTGAAGTTGGAATTACTGAACCCGTAACCACTTTTTCAGCATGTTTCGGAAAGGCATTTTTGCCACTGCACCCAACAAAATATGCTGAGTTGCTCGGTAAGAAACTGGATGAGAATAAGAATATTAGAGTATGGTTGGTAAATACCGGCTGGAGCGGAGGATCATACGGTGTTGGTTCAAGAATGAAACTTTCTTATACCCGTGCAATGATCACTGCTGCTTTAAACGGAGAGCTTGACAAGGTTGATTATGAGACACTTCCTGTGTTTGGATTGAATTTCCCAACATCATGTCCTAATGTACCGGCTGAGATTTTGAATCCGAAATCAACCTGGGCAGATAAGACATCTTACGATACTAAAATAGCGGATCTTGCCTCTAAGTTTGTAAAAAACTTTGAACAATATGCTTCAAAAGCTAATAACGAAATAATGGCTGCTGCACCCAAGGTGCCTGTTGTAGCCTGATTTTAAGAATTGTCAGATTATAAAAATCCTCCATCCTTTTTATGGAGGATTTTTTTTGAATTCTATTCTGTCTGTTTCCCATATCAGGATGCAATCCTTTTCAGTTATACCTATTTTAAAGCCACTCATAACATAAAAACACTCATATATTCAGTGTAGCTTAGACCTCAACCTAAAATAAATTCCATCTACCCTGCAAAAAAGTCATTTGACCAAAATTATTAAACACAGGGGTAAAACGCATCTTACTTTTGAGTCATGTTATTACTATTTACACTATTCAATCTTGTAGCAATTGTGGTGTTCATTTGCACAAGGGTTCGCTCGAAAAAAAACAGATATCACTATTTTTTTGAAGTCAGTAAGTGACTTATACAGATAGGCCTTTAACACCAAAAACAGAAAAACAAAAACCGCAAAATCCGACCTTAAAGAAATTGCAATAAGTCCAAAAAAAAAGAGGAGCTGATATTCAGTTCCTCTTTTTGTTTTATCGTTCCGGTTTTATTTTCCTAACTGATCTTTATATTTTTTCAACTCATTGTTGTAATTTGCTTCTGACATACTGGTTGTGTTTTTGAAGTAATAAATACCTCCCCAGTTGTACACCACTTTTGAAAACACATCAGTTGTATTCGATTTTTTGATAATCGTTCTGAATATCTTCCTGTTCGATTCGTTGATGGTCTCTTCAGTAAGACCTTCAGCATAGTTGGTGTCTTCAAATACAGGTAACGAAGCAGTCGTTTGCTTTGATTCTGATTTTTCATTCGCCTTGGCTAAAGCCTGTTTCTGCTCTTCCAGTTCCCGCAATCGCCTTGCCTCAGCTTCTTCCTGCTGACGTTTTTTGGCAGCTGCTGCTTCAGCTCTGGCTGTGCTGTCGGCTACGAATTTTGCTCTTGCTTCGGCAGCAGCACGTGCTTTGGCATCAGCCTCAGCTTTGGCTCTGGCTGCAGCCTCGGCTTTTGATATGCTATCCTGACGAGCTTTTTCCAATGCTGCCAAACGGGCTTTCTCCAATGCCTCTTCTTTTGCTTTCTTTTCTGCTAATGCTTTGGCATTGGCTATTGAATCCTGACGGGCTTTCTCTAATGCTAACTGTCTTAAACGTTCCTGCTCTTTTGCTAATGCTTCTGCTTTTGCAATACTATCCTGACGGGCTTTTTCCAATGCCGCCAAACGGGCCTTTTCAAGTGCCTCTTCTTTAGCTTTTTGTTCAGCTAAAGCTTTTGCATTTGCTATAGAATCCTGACGGGCTTTTTCCAGTGCTGCAAGACGTAATCGTTCCTGTTCTTTTGCTTCTGCCTCTGCACGGGCAATGCTGTCTTTTCTTGCTTTCTCGAGAGCAGCCAAACGAGCTGCTTCGGCTACTTTAGCGGCTGCTTCGGCTTTAGCTATACTATCCTGTCGTGCTTTTTCCAATGCTGCCAGACGTAATCGTTCGTTTTCTTTTGCTACAGCTTCTGCTTTTTCCAAACTGTCTTTGCGGGCTTTTTCAAGAGCAGCTAATCTGGCTGCTTCTGCTGCTTTAGCAGCTGCTTCAGCCTTTGCTATACTGTCCTGACGAGCTTTTTCCAATGCTGCCAGACGTCTTTCTTCTGCTGCTTGTGCTTTAGCTAAACTGTCCTGTCGCGCCTTTTCCAGTGCAGCCAGCCGAGCTTGTTCTTTCGCTGCTTCCCTTGCCAATCGGTCCTCTTCGGCCTTTACCCTTGCCAAACTATCTTGCCGAGCTTTTTCGAGTGCTGCAAGTCTGGCTCTTTCAGCAGCATCTGCCTTTGCAATACTATCCTGACGTGCTTTCTCAAGAGCGGCTAACCGTTTTTCTTCAGCGGCTTTTTCTTTTGCAAGTTGTTCAGCCAATGCCTTAGCCTTTTCAATACTGTCTTTACGGGCTTTTTCCAACTCTGCAAGTCTGGCCCTTTCAAGTGCATCAGCTTTCAGTTGTTCTGCTCTCAGACTGTCTTCTTCTCGCTTTTTTGCTGCTGCAAATGCTGCCTGACGTTCTGCTTCCAGTTTTTTCTGCTGCTCTTCTTCTTTCTTTTTCATTGCTAATTCAGCCAAACGTGCTTGTTCTGCTGCTTTTGCTTTGTTTATGGAGTCAAGTCGTGCATGTGCCAAAGAGTCTTTTCGTTGCTTTTCCTGTGCTATAGCCTGTTCCTCTAACACCTTTTTAATCTGCTCATTCTCCTGCTTACGTGCATTTGAATATTCCAAGTCATAATCAAAGTCGTCATACGAATCATTCCAACTCCACTTTGCAACAGGTTTGTCGAGTTCCTTTGGTTGCTCAACTCCTTCAGGTATCTTAAACAATTCTATACCGAATTTTCTGTTGGATAGAAGTTGATTTTTGATAGGTTCAGGTACACGTGTATCAAAAATGATGGATTTGGTAACACAACCACTCTTGGTAAACAGCAATGTATAAACTGCATCAAGGTCGAGATTAATTATAAACTTACCGTTGTTGCCGGAAAGTATATTATCCACTTGTTCATTGCCTTTCATGACCTTAATCTCGGCACCCTCAAGGCCTTTTCCGTTTTGCTTAACATTGCCTAATAACTCAAGACTTCCATTCTGTGCAAACAAAGCAGGCGCAATAAATAGGACCAATGCCGTTGTTAAGAACAGATTGCGTAATCCTTTAAGTTTCATTTTTTTAATCAGCAACATAAAAGATGCGGTTTGAAAATAAAATGCATTCATTAAGTTTTTCTCTATCAATTGTTAAATGGTAGTTATTCTTTAAAAAGTATTTTACTGCATTTTCGGTTGCAAGGTTTCCGGTTAAGCGATCTTCTGCCATCGGGCACCCTCCAAAACCTCTAATTGCCATGTCAAAACGGCTGCAACCATGCTCAGCAGCGGCATTCAGTTTCTCCTCCCAAGCTTGTGGCGTAACATGAAGATGTGCCCCAAACTCAATACCCGGATAAGCAGGAATAAGCTCTGAAAATAAATAAGAAATATCTTCTTTTTTAGCCATACCCACAGTGTCGGCAAGCGAAATGATGTGAATTCCTTCCTGAATCATCTTTTCTGTCCATTGGCCTACTATTTCTGTATTCCAGGGATCACCATACGGATTGCCAAATCCCATTGAAATGTAAATAACCAGTGTCTTCCCGTTCTTTGAGCAGAGTTCCTGAATTCGTTTCACAGTGTCGAAGGATTGTGCTATGGTGCTGTTGGTATTGCGCAACTGAAAAGTTTCTGAAACAGAAAACGGAAAACCCAGGTAAGATATTGCCGCATGCTGAACAGCATCTTCGGCACCACGCTGATTGGCTATGATGGCTAAGAGTTTTGTTTGTGAGGACGACAAATCAAGCATACTCAGCACCTCTGCAGTATCCTTCATTTGAGGTATGGCTTTGGGTGAAACAAAGCTCCCAAAATCTAAAGTGTCGAATCCTACTCTAAGAAGCATGTTGATGTACTCTGCCTTCAGTTGAGTTGGAATAAAATCATGCAAACCCTGCATGGCATCACGCGGACATTCTATTAGTTTAATATTTTTCTGCAATGAATTCAATGGTTGATGAATGGTTTCAAAATTAACGAACTAAACAACATATTTTTTTGAAAAGCAGATTAAGTATTTAACCACCTAACCTTCTTTGTGCGAGTATTCTTTTGTTGATTTTCTTAATTAAAAACGGCCCTTCGTAAATAAAACCTGTGAATACCTGAACAAGTTTAGCTCCGGCTTCCAGTTTCTCAATGGCATCTTCAGCAGAGTGAATTCCACCAACACCAATGACATCAAATGGTGCATTTTTCTCTTTACACACATAGTGAATCAACTCCGTTGAGCGTTGCCTTACAGGACGACCGCTAATTCCTCCTGCACCCATTTCCTGAATTTTCTGCTGATTGGATTTTAAACCCTCTCTGCTTATTGTAGTATTACTGATAATCAATCCTGTAAGATGTGTTAGTTTAACTATTTCTATAATCTCATCAACCTGACTGTAGCTAAGATCAGGAGCGATTTTTAGGAATACCGGTTTAGGCACAGGTTTGCTGTTGTTCAATTGCTGCACACCCATTAATAATTCAGTAAGTGGTTCACGATCCTGTAACTCCCTAAGCCCGGGTGTGTTCGGTGAGCTTACATTGACAACGAAATAATCAACATGATTAAAAAGGCTGTTAAAACAAAGTTTGTAGTCATCAAGAGCGTTTTCATTCGGAGTGTCTTTGTTTTTCCCGATGTTGCCACCAATGATAATTTTTGATTTTCGTTGTTGCAGTCTGTTAGCAACAGCCTCCATTCCATCATTGTTAAATCCCATTCTGTTCAGCAATGCCTCATCAGCGGGTAAGCGGAAAAGCCGTGGCTGAGGATTGCCGGGCTGCGGTCGTGGTGTTACTGTTCCAATTTCAATAAATCCAAAGCCGAATACTGAAAGCTCATCTGTCAAAAGCGCATTCTTGTCAAAACCTGCTGCAAGCCCCACCGGACCTGGAAAGGTGATACCTCCTACCTTACATGACAAAAACTTATCGTTAATGCAAAAAACAGCTCTGTATAAATATTTTACAAAAGGAATATTGAGAACAAACTTTAGCAATGCAAAGGTGAAATGGTGTGCCTTTTCAGGTGGAATAAGAAACAGCAACGGTTTGATAAGGAACCTGTACATGCGGCAAAATTACCCTTTGTTTGCAGCCACCGGCCTGATGTTGAAAACATTTATTTTAATTTTTAGGCTTGTCTAAACTTTTTAATATATTTGCCGAAATTTATTTTAAAGATTTATGTCGCAAAAAGGACTTAGCCTAACTGAGCAGAACTACATCAAAGTGATCTATGAACTGTCAGTAAACAACAATTCCAATATTCTCACTTCCGACATAGCCAATGCAGTTAACATACGTTCTGCATCAGCTACTGACATGCTGGGAAAACTTGCCGACAAAAAACTTGTAGAGTATGAGAAGTATTATGGTGTTCGGCTCACAGAAAAAGGAAAATCGGCAGCACTGAATATTGTCCGCAAACACAGACTGTGGGAAGTATTTTTAACCGAAAAACTGGGATTTGGCTGGGATGAAGTGCATGAAATGGCGGAAGAACTGGAACATGCCACAAGTGACGAACTTAGCGACAGACTTGAACGGTTTTTGGGAAATCCAAAAACTGATCCTCATGGCGAACCCATTCCTAACAAAAAAGGTGAACTGGAAAAAGCAAAATTATTTTCACTTAATACCATCAGACCAAATGTAGAAGTCGAACTGAAAAGAATAAGTGATGAAACTCCCTCCTATCTTCAATACTTACAAAAAAACAACCTGATTCCCGGAGTGAATCTCTGCATACAACAATATAACGATTTTGATGACTCCATTGACATCATCATCAATAACAAGCACTCATTACACCTCAGCAAAGAAGCATCATCACATTTATGGGTAGCAAAAATAAAATAAACGACAGGCATACCTTTACCCCTTCACTGAATGAGGTAAACGCTTCCATCAATACACAGACGCCAAAGACGAAATTCCGGAGGTTGCTGGCATTTTTTGGTCCGGCTTATTTGGTGAGTGTCGGATATATGGATCCGGGCAACTGGGCAACTGATATAGCAGGTGGCAGTCAGTTTGGCTATCAGTTGCTATGGGTATTGCTGATGAGCAATATTATAGCACTGTTGCTTCAGAGCTTAAGTGCAAGATTAGGAGTAGTGCGCAACAGAGACTTAGCACAAGCTTCGCGCGAAACCTATCCTAAATACATCAACATTAGCCTATATATTCTAGCGGAGATAGCCATTGCTGCTACCGACCTTGCTGAAGTTCTTGGTATGGCCATCGGTTTGCAATTGTTGTTCGGCATTTCTCTGACTACCGGAGTATTAATTACAGTACTCGACACCATACTGTTGCTATTTCTGATGAACCTTGGCATGCGTAAAATGGAGATGTTCATCATTTCACTGGTAGGAATTATTGGTATGTCATTCTTTGCAGAAATATTTTTTGCAAAACCTGATGTGAGTGAAATTATGACAGGGCTTATTCCAACTGCACTGAGCAATGAAGCACTCTATATTGCCATCGGAATCATTGGAGCCACTGTAATGCCTCACAACCTTTACCTTCACTCATCTCTTGTTCAAACAAGAAAAATTGAACGTACTGACAGAGCCATTCGCAAAGCAATCCGTTTCAATATTGCCGACAGTGCCATTGCATTGAACATGGCTTTTTTTGTTAATGCAGCCATTCTCATTCTTGCAGCAGCAGTATTTCATAAGTCGGGCATGTTCGATGTGGCCGAAATTCAGGACGCTCATAAACTGCTGGAGCCAATGTTGGGAAACAAACTTGCGCCTATACTTTTTGCTGTTGCCTTGATAGCCGCAGGTCAAAGCTCCACAGTAACCGGAACGCTCTCCGGACAAATTGTGATGGAAGGATACATCAATATACGAATTGCTCCATGGATTAGGAGGTTGCTCACCCGTTTAATTGCTATCATTCCTGCTCTTATTACTGTACACTTTTTTGGCGAACGCAGCAGTGGAGATTTATTGGTGCTGAGTCAGGTTATACTGAGCCTTCAGTTGGGGTTTGCCATTATTCCACTTATTCATTTTGTGAGCGACAAAGACAAAATGGGTGTGTTTGCAATCAACACCATTACAAAAATCTTTGCCTGGCTGTGTGCCACCATCATTGTTGCACTGAACATTAAATTGGTTTTTGACTTTATTACTGAATTCTTAACAGGAGAATCCTCACTGTTTCTAAAAATACCTGTTGCTCTTGTCAGTCTGGCTGCTATTGTATTACTTATTGTTGTTACTTTATATCCATTGATTTTGCGCAGAAGATTTCACGACCAGCAAATGCATAAACAACCTACTGATATCAACAAAATTGAAGCTCATTCCTATAAACGGATCGTGATTGCACTTGATTTCAGCAAGAGTGATACTACAGCATTAAATCATGCACTCAACATTGGCGGGAAAGAGCCATCTTATCTTCTTATTCACGTAGTAGAGTCAGCGGGAGCTCTTGCTTTTGGTCATGAAATTGAAGATAAAGAAAGTCAGTCAGACAAAATAATTTTGGAGAATTACACACAACAACTCCTTGAAATGGGATATAAAGTTGAAAACGCCATTGGCTTCGGCAATCCCAAAAGGGTAATACCAAGTATGGTTAATTCTTTTGATGCAGATTTGCTGGTTATGGGTGCACATGGACACCGAGGGATTAAAGACTTTGTATTTGGCACCACGATTAATACGGTAAGACACCGAGTGAAAACAGCCGTATTGGTTGTTTAACTTTCTTTGCTTTTTCAATTATGGCTAAAAAAGATTTTGCTCCTGAAGTTGTAAATAAGAAAGCTTCGTTCGACTATTTCTTTGAACAGAAGTTCGAGGCAGGTATTGTGCTTACCGGAACTGAAGTAAAATCATTGCGTACCGGTCAGGTTAATCTTACTGATGCCTATTGTGTGTTTAAGGATGGAGAACTTTGGGTTAAAAACATTCATATTGCCGAATATAAACAGGGAGGATATGCCAACCACATTGCAAAGTCTGACCGCAAATTACTTCTGCATAAAAAAGAATTACTGAAACTTTTGAGTAAAGTAAAAAACAAAGGTGTTACCATCATTCCTACACGCATTTATTTCAATGAGAAAGGATATGCCAAACTTGAGATTGCACTTGCCCGCGGTAAGAAAATGTTTGACAAACGTGAATCTCAGAAAGAACAGGAAGCAAAACGGGAAGTAGCAAGAGCTATGAAACGTCACTGATGTAATCTTCCATTCACTGCTATTGTGGGAATTAATTTATCTCATACTAGGAGGAATAGAATTCAAAATCATTATAACGATGGAGCGTCATCACAGCAAAATGCTCTATCTGTCCGTCAATTTTTCTGATTTTAATAAATAAGTCGTTAAAACAACATATAAATTGTTAATAACTAATTTAGGCGAACTGTTTAAATATTTAGGTGAACGTATATATTTGTTGTGTGAACAATAAAAGACAGGCGGAAATTGAGTTAGAGAGCGCTTAATTGTCAAACAATGAGATTACGATCTGATACATTAACAATTCCACTACCGATGGCTACAACAGCTGGCAAACCTATAAGCGTACTTGTAATAAATAACCGCACTGAATACATCGTGCAATTGCAGGAATATTTATCTACTGATCATTTTGAATGTCACATTACTTCAAATGCATCTCATGCAATAAGCAAGTTACAGAATGAAGCATTTGACTTTATTATTTTGGGTGATGCATTACAATATGATGAATCATGTCAGCTGATAGATAAAGCAAGTGAAATTATGTTTAGCGGCAATATCATCATGCTGTTGGAAAAATCAATAGAGAGTGAAGTTGTAAATGCACTCTTAAAAGGCTCTGATGATGTTTTTGTAAAACCATATAGTCTTGCATTGATAAGTGCACGTTTGAAAAACCTGTATAACAAAAGGAATAATATTAATTACAGTCACAGACAAAGGTTTGGAGATATTGAAATAAGCCAGGAAGAATATCGTGTTTGGGTAAACAAGAAACAATTGCATCTTACCCGTGCTGAGTTTGAACTGCTGAAATATTTTATGTCTAATCCTAATCAGATTATACCTCACGAAGTATTGGCTACACAAGTACTTAAGCACAACACTGATGATGACTTACCATTTGATTTTTTGTATAGTCACATCAAAAATTTAAAAAGAAAACTAGCCATTCATTCTGCCATCAACTACATAAAGGCTGTATATGGTGAAGGGTATCGCTTTAAAGGAAACATTGAATAATCATTCGCTTTTCTGACTTTTGAAAAGAAAATGCTTCTTGGATAAGCGTTCAATTTCTTTGCGGTTCATCAGCATTGGGCGATATTTTCCTGCAGCATAAAGTTTTAGCTGATCGTGATAATGGGGTGAGTAGAAATACCCACTCTGTCCTCCGGGAAGCACGCTTGTGGCATTTCCGATGTCAGCAAAATCAAGTGTAACACGCATAGCCGGTCCATATATAACAGGGAAAAATCCTGTAGTGTCGAGCGCAAACCCTTGACTGTTGATAGTTTCATTACCACCGGCAATTGCAACTTTAGGGGCATAAAAAATTTTATCGAGAGGCTTTTGTCTGCCGAGTATGTGAGCGCACTGCAATGTATGCACATTTCCCCAGTGCCACTTTGCAGCATCACTGCCATATTTGTTTTTAATCAGTTGCACACAACTGTGAAAAGACTTTTCCATTATTTCACTTCTTGTTTCACGTCTGTCTCGTGTAAGCACATTGTCCCACCACAACGATGAATCATTAAGACACAAACGTAAATATGAGTTCTTCATGGTATGTCCGTTGATAAACTCATGATATCTTTCATAGCCCAGTTCATCCTCCATCGTATTCTGAAACAACTCAGCTAAGAAGTTGTAAAAAACCACAGGACCGTTGTCATCCAAACTATGAGAGCCTTTCCAGTTTTTCAGAATATTAAATACTGACGTTTCAAATGAATCTTTTCTCACAGGTTCCAGAATATTACAAATCACATTCTTCAGCTCCACTTTAAGAATACTTGTATCATCCAAGGCCATAAGCCGCATATCATCAATATTCAATAATGGTTTACGTTGCAAAAGCTGAAGGATACGCTCAGCTCTGTCATTGGGAGCATAGTAACCCGGCAATAAGAAACCATTTACACTGTCGGGCTGATTGTTGGCTGTATAGATGAAACCGGTAACGGGATTTACGCACTTCGGATTTTCTGAAAAAGGCAACCATGTGATGCTGTCATCTTTTCCATTACTGCCATCAAGCAATAGTCGCTCATCAGTACCTTCAGGAAGTTTATAAAGTCTTCCTGTTGCCCACCAGGCAATATTACCTTCTTTATCTCCATACATCAGGTTTATACCAGGAGCATCTATCATAGCAGCAGCTTCTGCCATTTCATTCAAATTATGAGAATGACAAAGCCTGTAGGCTGCCTGAACCGTGCGTGCTTCCTGTTGAGAATAAACCCACCATGCCGTTACAGGAACTGTGAGTGTGCTATCCATTTGCTTCACCGGTCCATGCAGTTGATTGTCGAATATTACAGGTCCGTGAACACTGTTTTTTACTGTATATACAACATCTTGCTGACCTTTCACCTTAATAATTTCCTGCCGCTGTGTGTAATCTTTCCATTCACCATTGTGCCAATACTGATTTTCATTAGCAGGGTTAGGTTTCTCTTTATAAAAATTAAAATCATCATTTTCGAGCATGGTCATACCCCAGGCACGCTCCTGTGTATGTCCTATCAGCGGAAACGGAAATCCTGCAAGGAAATTTCCATACAAACTTAATCCAGGACATTCAATATGTGCTTCATACCACACCGAAGGAGAAGCATGTCCGATATGTGTATCGTTTTCAAACAATACCTTCCCTGATGATGATCGCCAGGGAGCTACTACCCAGCTGTTGCTGCCACTCCAAATGCTCACCGGCAGTTTCTCTTTCAGCAACTTCGACATGGCAACAATGGCAGAATGAATAATTGTATCGCGCTGATTGCTCACAGGAATACGAGCACCCAAATCGGATGTGTAATGATGCGCTAAATCATTGTAGTACGGCAATCCCCAATGCGTTGCAATGAAATCTGTAACGGGATCACTCCGTAATGCTTCTGTGAAACTGAATCCCATATAACCTGATATGAGATAAACATCTTCCACAGTAAACTTTGTTTTAGGGATACCGAGCAATGTAAACTCAACAGGGGTTTTACCTTTATCAATGTAACTGTTAATTCCTTTAAGATACGATAATGTAAGTTGCTGATAAGCTGAATCCGATCCTGAAAAATATTTTTCGGCTGACCTGTGAGCAATGCCACTAATGTCAAGTGCCCTGAAAAGTTTATCAATATTAATCAAATCTGCTCCGAAAATTTCTGAAAGTCTCCCTGCTCCTACTCTGCGCAACATTTCCATCTGAAAAAGTCTTTCCTGAGCATGTACATAGCCCAATGCAAACCATGCATCATTCTCATTCTGCGCATAAATATGGGGAATCGCATAATTATCATAATACACATCCACGTCCTTACTCAGCAAATTCGAATTTATCTTACCGTTGTAGTCAGGAAGCAGATAATGCAACCAAAACAAGACACCAATGCCTGATAATAGAATCAAGAAAAACAAAACAATTAAAATCCACTTTAGTGCTTTCATATCTCAGTAATCATTGTTCGTATTCAGGTAAGTCATCTAAAAACTCAAAATTATCATTCACTCTTTTCATACAGTAATGCTCCATACCATTGCTTACTACCAGATAAGGAACATCATAGGTAAGATTATATCTGCCAATCTGATAAAATGCTTCCTGTCCTACCGGCACATCAGCAGCTTTAAACTCGCATATCATCCAGGGTTTGAGGTCGCGTGTATAAATTACAAGATCGGCACGCATGGTAAGATCATTAAATACGTGTTCCTTTTCCACTGCAAACAATGCATCAGGATAATTCTTCACAACAACAAGATACATAATAAAATGCTGCCTCACCCATTCTTCGGGAGTAAGCTCCACATACTTCTTTCTTACGTGGTCAAAAATTTGTTTACTTTGCCCTTCAGTTTTTATTTTAAAATCAAAGGAAGGAAGATTCAATTCAAACATTGAACGAAAATAAGCAAAACAATCAGTATTAAAAGATTCGCAGAAACATTAAATTAAATATGATAACGAAAGACGAAATAGTAAAAGACTGGCTACCGAGATATACCGGAAGTGAACTTGAAAGTTTTGGGAAATATATTTTGCTGACCAATTTTAAGAATTATGTAGAGTTATTTGCAAAAATCCATAAAGTTGAAATCAACGGTAAAAACCGTCCGATGCCTAATGCAACTGCCAACGGAATTACCATCATCAATTTTGGTATGGGCAGCGCAAATGCCGCTACCGTTATGGATTTATTGTCAGCAGTAAAACCACAGGCGTGCCTCTTCTTAGGAAAATGTGGCGGATTGAAAAAGAAAAATCAACTGGGAGATTTAATTCTTCCGATTGCTGCAATAAGGGGTGAAGGTACAAGCAATGATTATATGCCTCCGGAAGTTCCTGCTCTGCCGGCATTTAGTTTGCAAAAAGCTGTTTCAACTACCATCCGTGAATACAATAGAGATTACTGGACAGGAACTGTTTATACTACCAACAGGCGCGTATGGGAACATGACAGTGAGTTCAAACAATACTTGCGCAAACTCAGATGTATGGCCATTGATATGGAAACTGCAACTGTGTTTATTGCAGGCTTTATCAATAAAATTCCCTCGGGAGCATTGCTGCTGGTGAGTGATCAGCCTATGGTTCCCGAAGGTGTTAAAACTGAAAAAAGTGATCAGAAGGTGACCAATGAGTTTGTCACCAATCATATCAAGATTGGCATTGACTCTCTCAATCAGCTCAAGAATAAAGGACTTACTGTAAAACATCTGCGTTTCTGATTTTACATGCCTGAACGTAAGTACGAAGAAATTATTAAAGACCTGAAGAATAAGGTTTACCATCCTGTGTACTTTTTGCAGGGCGATGAACCTTTTTACATTGATGCCATAAGTGATTTTATGGAAGAAAATGTGCTGAACGATATGGAGAAGGAATTTAATCAGACTGTGCTTTACGGACGCGATACAGATATAATGACGATTGTAAGTGCGGCAAGGCGATTTCCGATGATGTCCAATTATCAGGTGGTAATAGTTAAAGAAGCACAGGATTTGAGATGGTTCTCATCCAGAGGTAAGGATGATGAAGGCTCTAAGGAGAAAAGCAAGGAGAAAGAAGACCCAATGATGCTTTATCTGCAAAACCCGACAGCAACTACGCTGCTTGTATTTTGTTATAAGTATAAAAAAGTAGATTCACGAACCAAAATTGGTAAACTGTTAAAAGAAAAAGCACAGTTTCTCGAAACAAAGAAACTTTACGACAACCAGATTGCAGGATGGATAAAATCATTTTTAAAAGAGAAAAAAATTACTGCTGATGATAGTGCAACTGAGTTACTGGCACAGTATCTGGGAAATGATTTATCGAAAATCAGTAATGAAATAAACAAAATGCTGATTAACCTGACTGACAAATCTGTTATTACCACAAATAATATTCAGGAACATATTGGCATCAGCAAGGAATACAATGTATTTGAATTGCAAAATGCACTGGGAATAAAAAATGTTTTGAAGGCCAATCAGATTATCAACTATTTTGAAGCGAATCCTAAAAGCAATCCTTTCCCCCTGTTGATAGCAAGTTTGTTTGCCTATTTCAACAAACTGCTCATCATCCATTTCACTCAGGATAAATCACCGGGTAGTCTTGCCGCTGCTACAGGCATCAACCCATATGTTGTGAAAGAATATGTGCAGGCTGCAAGAAATTATCCTGCTGCCAAACTCGAACAGATTATCGGCTGGCTGCGTGAATATGATTTAAAATCAAAAGGTGTAGGTTCAAGCGATCAGGTAAGCGAAGGCGACCTGATGAAAGAACTCGTATTTAAAATACTTCACTAAAAACAATCCTTTTCTTTGATTGGGAATTTAATTGCAATTACTTCCCAGTGAGAAGCAATTTCCAACTCACATAAAATTTGAAAGAATAAGTTCAATTACACTTTTTCAGTCTGAAGTGCTGCAATGTATGCAGGAAACATCTCGCGCCAAACCGGCCAGTCGTGATTGGCTCCCGGTCTTATATCAAGCCAGTGAGCAATTCCTTTTTTAGTAAGTATTTCCGACAATCGTTTATTCTGCTGCAAACAGAAGTCATACTCTCCTACTCCAAGCACCACACCCATTTTGAACAGATTTTCGTTCTGTAGATCGGGTAAATAGTCAGGAGGATTATTGAAATAAACATTGTCATCATAATATCCGTCAAGATGCATTTTGATATCGAACGCACCACCCATACTGAAGGTATGAGCAACCACTTCAGTATGGCGGAATGCAAAGTTTACTGCCTGATAGCCACCGAAGCTGCAACCGGCAGTAACTACGCGCGAGTGTCCGGTTTCTTTTTGTGCACGGCTTACCACTTCCTCCAAAATCATCTGATCGTAGATAATATGATTCTTAACCCGCTCCGAAGGATGAATATGTGTATTATACCAACTTAGTTCGTCAATGCTGTCAGGGCAATAGATTTTAATAAATCCACTGTCAACAAAACCGGCTACACTTTCAATAAGTTTGAAATCGCGGTTTTGATAATGCCTTCCCATGCTGGTTGGAAATGCAATCACAGGAATTCCACCATCACCAAATATCAACATATCAAAATCACGGCCAATAATGGGTGAATAATAACGGATAGATTCTTCTTTCATAACTAATGTTCTAAAATTCAAAGATAAGCAATCAGCCGCTTACCATATATGCACACGCTGACTCTCAGGCAGAAATATTTTATCTCCTTCTTTAATTCCGAATGTTTCATAAAACTCGGGCATGTTCACCAACGGACCAATCACTCTGTATTTGGCAGGAGAGTGAACATCTGTAAGTACTCTTGTTGCCAATGCTTCAGGACGCATATTCACCATCCATGCATAGGCATATCCCAAGAAGAATCGCTGTGAAGGTGTAAGCCCCGCAATCATTTTGTTCTCCTTGTACTGCGCTGTTTTCTTAAATGCCTCAAGCCCCATAGCAATGCCACCGATATCAGCAATATTTTCTCCCTGTGTTTGGCTGCCATTAATGCGAAGACTGTCCACAACTACATATTGGTTGTATTGATTTACTACTGCTCCTGTTTTAGCATAAAAACGTGCACTGTCTTCAGGAGTCCACCAGTTGTTCAGATTTCCGAATTCATCGTATTTGCTTCCCTGATCATCAAAACCATGAGTGAACTCATGACCAAATGTAGAACCACCAATGATGCTGTAGAGTATTGCATCATCAGCCATTGTTTTTTCATACCCCGGAACAATAATGTTACATGCGGGCACTACAATCTCATTGTTGGATGGATTATAATAGGCATTGTAGGTTTGAGGAGTCATATGCCAAATTGTACGGTCAACAGGCTTGCCGTATTGGCTAATCATGTAGTTGGTATGCCACTGATTGGATCTGATAACATTTGCTACATAAGATGAACGGTCAATTTCCATTGCAGATAAGTCCTTCCATTTATCAGGATATCCAACTTTCATAATGATGGCATCAAGTTTCTTCACTGCTTTTTGTTTTGTCACATCACTCATCCAGTCGAGTTTCATGATTCGGTCTTTGTAAACCGCTTTGATGGCATTACCGATTTCCATCAACTTTTCCTTTGTTCCTTTCGGCAGATATTTCTCAACATACACTTGTCCTATCAACTCACCAAGCTGGCCATTGGTGTCTTCAACCACACGTTTCCAGCGAGGGCGTTGCTCTTTTGTCCCATTGAGAACAGTACCATAAAAACGAAAATTCTCAAGTTCAATAGCTGAATTCAAATATTTTGCAAGTCCATGAATGAGGTTCCATCTCAGATAATTCTTCCACTGGTCAAGACTGAACTCTTTTGAAGCTTTATTCAGATAGTCGAAAAACTCTGGTTGTCCAACTATAACGGTGTCGGCATTGCCTAAGTTAACTGCTTCCAGAAAAGTGTTTAAAGGAACATTTGAAATACGCGTTTCGAAAGTTTTTACATCATACTTGTTATAATTCTTAAATGGATCACGGAGGTCTTCAATTTTTCTGCTCACCTTAGCCAATGCTAATTCAATTTTATAAACATCGTCAGCAGCTGCAGCAGCTTTAGCCTCATCATTACCTATGAGAGCAAACATTTTTTTCAGGTGATTGGGATATTCTTCTCTGATTTTTTTAGTTCGCTCATCAGTATTGAAATAATAATCTCTGTCAGGAAGTCCTAATCCTCCCTGCCATAAAAAGATGGCATTCTTAGAGCTGATTTTATCATCAGAATTGACATACATGCTCAACATAGGTGAACCACATATAATATGCAGATGTCCTGCATAACGCACCACATCATTAAAATCTTTCAGATTATCAATGGCAGTAAATTCTTCTTTTAATGGTTCGATACCTTCTTTTTCAATTGTGGTCGTATCCATGCCACTGAAGTAATAATCACCAATTTTTTGTTCATTACTTCCTTTTGCTGCATAAGCAGAAGTTGCATTTTCGCAAATCTGCAATATGCTCGAATTGATGGTATCTGTAATTGTCCTGAATATACCATTGCTTCGCTCACTTTCAGGTATTGGATGTGTAGCAAACCATTTGCCATTGGCAAACATAAAAAAGTCATCACCAGGTTTTACACTGCTGTCAATATGCTGAACAAGTTCATCAGGTGCAACAGGCGTTTGGTTTTGAGTAGTGCAGGCAGATAAAAGAGTTGCTGCTGCTGCAATACAAATCAGTTTATTCATAGAAACATTTTTTTGAGGTGACGAAAGTACTAACATTCCATTAAAAAGTAAGGAATGGTTTACATTTAACAAAATAATAAGTATTTCAGGATTTCAGGCGAACTCAGCCAATTCCATCCAGCGCAGAGTTTTTTCATCTATTGTCAGCATAATTTCACGGATGCGATTTGCTTTCTCATGCAACTGCTCATGGTTAACTCCTTCATCAGATAGTTGTTTTTCAAGCATTGATTTTTCCTCTTCCAGCAACTGTATTTCTTTCTCAAGCAATTCATATTCCTGTCGCTCCTTGAAAGTCAGTTTTTTCTTTGGTGATTCTGCTTTAGGTTTAACAGGCTCTGAGTTTCTTTCTTCTTTCTTTTGTTCGCGCTTTAATGCTTTTCGCTGCAGGCGATAATCATTGTAATTACCATTGATAACCTTGATTTCCCCATCACCTTCAAATACCCAAATATGATCCACTACTTTATCCATAAAAAATCTGTCGTGAGTAACGATGATAACACAACCTTCAAAAGAAGCCAGATAATCTTCGAGCACACTCAGCGTTTCAATGTCGAGGTCGTTCGTTGGCTCGTCAAGAATAAGCAGATTCGGATTTTTCATCAGCACAGTAAGCAGATAAAGTCTGCGCTTTTCGCCACCACTCAGTTTTTCCACATACTGAAAATGCATGGAAGGTTCAAACAAAAATCTTTCGAGCAATTGCGCTGCCGATATTTTTCTTCCTCCACTCATAGGAATAAATTCTGCAATATCACGCACCACTTCAATTACACGCTTTTGCCCTGACAATTCATCAACCTGCTGTTCAAAATAACCCGGAACAATTGTTTCACCCATAACCACTTTTCCCTTATCAGGTTTTGTTTTCCCTGTAATGATGTTGAGCAATGTGCTCTTGCCGGCACCGTTATTTCCAACTATTCCAATTTTTTCTCCCTTGCGAAGTGAATAGTCAAAATTTTCTATCAGTTTCAGATTCTCATACGACTTGCTTACACGATGTATTTCTAAAATTTTACTTCCTATTCGCGAAATATTAATGTCGAGCTGAACATTGCTCTGCTCTGTTTTCTTTTTGGCTTTTTCTTCTGTTTCATAAAATGCATCAATACGCGATTTTGATTTTGTGCCCCTTGCTCTTGGCTGTTTGCGCATCCACTCCAGTTCTGTCCGATAAATATTTTTTGCACGAGCAGTAGATGCCTGCTCATTATCCAGCCTTTCGGCTTTTTTTTCTAAATAATATGAGTAATTACCTTTATGTCTGTACAAAGTTCCGTTGTCGAGTTCAAGAATCTCATCACAAATCTCATCCAGAAAATAACGGTCGTGAGTCACCAGAAGCATGGTCATATTTGCTGTTGTCAGAAAAGATTCAAGCCATTCAATCATATCAAGGTCGAGGTGATTGGTAGGCTCGTCCATTATTACAAAGTCTGCTTCGTCCAATAAAACCTTGGCCAATGCGAGTCGTTTATGCTGTCCGCCTGAAAGCACACCAACCTGCTGATGAAAAAAATCAACATTCAGTTTACCTGCAACAGATTTAATTTTACCCAAAAGAGTTTGTTCTTCTTCAGTGAGTTCATAATGCGGTTTTTCATTGAGTAATGCATCTGCAATATGATTATTGGAAGTAAGACAATCGGCCACTGTTGATGATGCAGACAAATTAGATTCCTGTGGAAGATAAGATACCTTCAGTTGATTGCGATATGTGATACTCCCTTCATCAGGTGGTTCAAGTTCTGCAAGCATTCTAAGCAACGATGTCTTTCCTGTTCCGTTTCGTGCAACAAGCGCTACCTTCTGCCCTTTGGAAATTCCAAAGGAAATATCTTTAAACAAAATTCTGTAGCCAAACGATTTGCTGATATTCTCTACTGATAAATAATTCACGTCCTGTTTCTGATAAACTGCAAAATTAAATTAATTGTAAAGCATTTTTTTCATGCTACACTTTTCTCAACAAATGAAAATTAACAATCTGAAAAAAAACTTCAGATATTGCTCATAGCATTAGGGATGTAATTCTCTGAATAATGCAACAGTTTGCATGGCTTCTTTCACATCATGTACTCTTAAAATACTTGCACCATTGATGAGAGCTACCATATTTAAAGCTGTAGTACCGTTTAATGCATTCTCAGGAGTTACTCCCAGTGTTCTCCAAATCATACTTTTTCTAGACAGGCCTGCCAATACAGGACACCCTGCAACCGACAAAGATTTTAACTCGCGTAACAATGTAAAATTATGCTCTGTATTTTTTCCAAATCCAAAACCAGGATCTATAATCAGGTCTTTAATTCCCATTTCTCTGCATAGCGCTATACGATTGCCGAAATATTGGAGCACTTCGAGGGTAACATTTTTATATTGCGGATTAACCTGCATGGTTTGAGGAATTCCTTGCCTGTGCATCATCACATAAGGAACTCTGAGCGAAGCCACCATCGGCAACATTTGTTCATCCCACTCACCTGCCGAAATATCATTGACCAAAGCTGCACCTTCCTGAATAGCTCGCTGAGCAATTTGAGCACGCGTAGTATCTATTGAAATAATTGCTTCAGGAAACTGCTTAACTATTGCTTTCAAATATTTTTCCATTCTGTTCCACTCTGTTTCAGTGTCAGGGATTTCGGCTCCCGGACGAGTGGAAACAGAGCCGATATCAATGAAAGTTGCACCTTCATTAAGCATTAATTCTACTTGTCGTAAAATTGCATTTTCATCACCATAACGACCTCCGTCATAAAAGGAATCGGGTGTAATATTCAATATACCCATCACCTTTGGACTTGAAAGGTCAATAAGTTTGCCTTTGCATTGAATGAGTGTTGACTGGTTATCCATAAAAAACAAAAACTTAGCAAAGGTAGAATTTGACATCAGGTGTGAAAAAGTTTTTTCAATGTATGCAGAACAGAATGTTTAAAATTTCATTATTTGTAATTAAAATATAAGGGAAAAATAACTACACGAATATGAAGTATCTTGTTGGTCTTTGCCGGATTTTGGTTGGCGTTTTATTTATTATCTCAGGGTTTATTAAAGCCAATGACACCTTAGGATTCAGTTACAAGCTGGATGAGTATTTTCTGGTATTTAATATGCCGTTTCTGAGTGCGATATCAGTAGCACTGGCACAGTTTATTTGTGTTGCTGAAATTGTTCTGGGTGTTGCCACGCTCGTAGGATGGCGAATGAATTTAGTTTCGTGGCTATTACTGCTGTTAATTGTGTTCTTTACGTTTCTTACTTTTTACTCTGCATATTTCGGGGTTGTAAAAGACTGTGGATGTTTTGGCGATGCAATGAAGCTTTCTCCATGGCAATCGTTTGGCAAGGACATAGTGCTTTTGATATGGATTCTGATAATATTTATGTGGCGACATAAAATAAAACCATTATTCAGTTTGCGTACAGCACGCTGGACGGTTATATTTTCAGTTGTCATCAGTTGTTTATTTACTTATTACACCTATGCCCATCTTCCTTACATTGATTTCAGGCCTTATGCAATTGGAAATAACATTAAAATAGGAATGTTGCCACCTCCAAATGCAAAACCTGACAGTATTGAAATTGTTTTTAAATACAAAGCAAAAGACGGGAGCATAAAAGAGTTTGGGATGAATAACCTTCCGGAAGATCTCGAAAATTATGAATTTGTTGACCGTGTTGACAAAGTCATCAGAGAAGGTGATAAAGCCAAAATTCATGACTTCAGCATTGTTGACGCAGAAGGCACAAATCATACAGAAGAGTTTTTGAATAATCCTGAGTATTCATTTATGCTTGTCGCTTATGATTTGAGCAAGTCTAACAGAAAGATTCAGCCTAAGGTGAATGAACTGGCTAATGCATGCGAAAAAAATCAAATTCAGTTTTTTGGCCTTACTTCAACCATACCTGCTGAAACTGACTTATTCAGACACGAATATCAGAATATGTTTGAATATTATTTCTGTGATGGCACAGCACTTAAAACAATTATTCGCTCCAATCCGGGACTGGTATTACTTAAAAACGGAGTGGTGATTGATATGTGGCACTATAATGATTTACCATCATGGGATGAGGTAAATTCCAAATACATCAAGAAGTAACAAATTAAATTTTTCTTCGATAAGTGTATCTTGCCTCTTTAACCCTGATTAATTTTAAGAACTACAGTGAAGCTTCACTACAGTTCAGTCAGGGTGTAAATTGCTTCACCGGCAGTAATGGCAGTGGAAAAACCAATCTCATTGATGCTGTTTATTATCTTTCTTTCACGAAAAGTTATTTCACCACTTCCGATACACAAAACATAAAGCATCAGGAACAGATGTTTGTTATTCAGGGAACATTTGTACTGAACGACCATAAAGAAGATATTTTCTGCGGAGTAAAATCGGGAAATAAGAAACAGATCAAACGTAACAATCAGGAATACGAACGTTTCAGCGACCATATCGGATTGTTGCCTGTGGTAATGGTAGCACCTGTTGATCATATTCTGATTACTGAAGGCAGTGATGAACGCAGACGTTTTATTGACAGCATCATTTCGCAGGTAAATCATACTTACCTCGACAACTTAATCAGCTACAACAAAGCACTTACACAACGAAATGCTTATCTGAAACAGGTATCAGGAAGAGCCGTTGATTTAACTATGCTTGAAGTGTGGGATGAACAACTGATAAATCTTGGCAATGCCATTCATACAGTAAGAAAAGAATTTATGGAACAGTTTATTCCGTTGTTCAATAAGTCTTATGCTTTTCTGTCGCAACTGGCCGAAGAAGTTTCACTGGAATACCAGTCACAGCTCACTTCAGGTGATTTCAGCATTTTGCTAAAACAATCTCTTGATAAAGATCTTTCGTTTCAATATACAACAACAGGTATTCACAAAGATGATTTGGTTTTTAAACTGGGAGAACATCCTCTGAAACGCATTGCATCACAAGGTCAGCAAAAAACATTTCTTACCTCCCTTAAACTTGCACAGTTCGATTACCTCTATCAATATAAAAAAACCAAACCTATCCTGCTGCTGGATGATATTTTTGATAAACTGGATGACTTTCGTGTCAAACGTCTGATGCAATTAGTAAGTCAGCATACGTTTGGACAAATTTTTATTACTGATACACACCCACAACGGCTACAGCAGATTTTTGATGATATAAAGGAGCCTTTAACTCTCTTTAAAGTAGAAAACGGAGAAGTGTTACCTGCGTAGTTGTTTACTATCGTAACTCAATAATAACTTTCTTACTCTCCCAGTGATTTCAGAAATTCATCCATTGACTGCGATTTATATTTATCATTGGCAACAAATTCAGTTATGGGCATAAAAACTTCAGGAGGCATATAACCGGGTACCACTTTAATCATGTTCACATTTTCGTCCAGAAAAACATAGGAAGGGTATCCCATCTGTCTGTTGAGTAAGGAAATTGCAAGTTCGTGACTTTTATATTCGGGCACGAAAACAAACTTTGTCCCTTTAAAATTAACAGTATCGTGGCTCTCAGCATTAAACTTTACAGGATAAAAATGAGTATTGATATATTCTGCAACACTGTCATTCATAAAAGTTGTTGCATCCATCTTCTTACACCAGCCACACCAGTTGGTGTAAACATCAATAAACATCTTCTTTGGATTTTTTTGTGATGCTGCTACGGCACTTTCAAAATCCATCCATTTTATTTTTGCTGTTGTCTCGCGATGGGTGCATTGCACAAACAGAAATACAGTTACAAGAGCAAATGATAGTGTAATCGCTAATTTTTTATACATGGTATTTAAATTTTTATTCTGTTAATTTTTATCCGGCTTTATTGCAATACGATAAAGGATAAATGCCATAAGAGCAAAGAATCCTGTTCCTAAAAGCATATAGCCTGATTCTCCGAGCATAGAAGTAAGCCCCGGTTCCAGATTTATTTTCTGAAGACTATTGTAAAAACCCTCATTTACCGAGAGCAAAGCAATAACTACTCCTGCAAGTGCGCCTCCTGCAACTAATCCCGTAGCGTAAAGATTTCCTTTTCCCAATTCATCATCACCTTCTGCTTTTTTATTCATTCTTTTTGAACGCCAGTTCACAGCTCCTTTTACAAGGCTTCCTGCAAAAATAGGTAGCGTTGTGCTCAATGGCAGATAAGCACCTACTGCAAATGACAATGCATTAACTCCACATAACTCAACAGTGATGGCAATAAAAACTCCAACCAGCACATACTGCCAGTCGAGGTTGAATGACAACAATCCTTTAATTAAAGTTGCCATCAGCGTAGCCTGTGGTGCTGCATACTTCTCGCCAATGGCATGTTCTATTCCTTTGGCAGTAAGATCTGCTGTTGGTGTATCGAGATATCTTACAGTAAATCCAATTACAATTGAAGAAACTATTGCTCCTATAAACAATGCCAGTTGCTGATTGCGTGGTGTTGCACCAACAATATATCCTGTTTTCAAATCCTGAGAGGTTGCACCTGCATTGGCAGCTGCAATACAAACAAGACCTCCAACAACCAGTGCCATTGGTTCAAAAACTTTTCCTGTCCAGCCAATGGCAATAAATATTAAAGCTGTTCCCATGATGGTGGCAATAGTCATTCCCGAAATTGGATTGTTGCTGCTACCTATAATACCAACAATGCGGCTTGATACGGTAACGAAGAAAAAACCAAACACTACAATGAGCAATCCAATTAACAACTTGCTGAAGAAAGAATGTCCTGGAACCATAGGCAATAATGCCATGATAATGATTAACGCAATTGATCCAAAAACTACCGTTTTGAATGAAAGATCATTTTCAGTACGCGATACCTGTTGCTTGTCGTTACCGTTTTTCAGAGAGCTCACACTTTCCTTGAATGAAGCAATAATGGTTGGAATAGTTTTCATCAATGTCATAAAACCGCCCGCTGCCACTGCTCCTGCTCCAATTTGTCTGACATAGGCACGGTAAACTGCAGAGGCTGTATCGGTAAAGGTGTGAGTTTCGGGATTCCATCCTGCAGGGCCGCCTGCTGTAGCCAAATCAGTCATGTAACCAAGTTTAACCAGTTGTACAGCTATAACATCAGCAGGCACAAGTGTTGCAAGAAGTGGAATTAATCCAAGCCATGCAAGCACACCACCTGCAACGAGCACTCCTCCAATTCGTGGGCCGATAATATATCCTACACCAAGATACTCAGGTGTAATTTCGCCACTTACTGTTGCCGAAGGAAGATATTTGTTGGTTTGTTTGGTAACAAAAGCAGGAACCTCAGATATTAGATGAAAAACTTTTTGAAAAATTGCATAGAGCAGTGATGCACCTAAACCGAGATAAGCAGTACGTGCAAAATCGCCTCCTTTCTCACCTGCAATCAATACCTGTGCACAGGCAGTGCCTTCAGGATATGGCAAAGTCTCATGCTCCTTTACAATCAGACTTCTGCGCAAGGGAATCATCATCAGCGTACCTAACATTCCTCCTAACACAGCAAGCGTAAAAATGGTCCAGTATTCAAAATACTGCATTCCATTGCTAACCCCATTTTCATTCACCGATAAAAACAGGAAAGCAGGCAAGGTAAAAACTACTCCTGATGCAATGGACTCTCCCGCTGAGCCTGTAGTTTGAATAATATTGTTTTCGAGAATAGTAGTTTTAAAAAACTTTCTGCCTATTGATATGGCAAGTACAGCAATAGGTATGGATGCTGAAACCGTCAGCCCGGCTTTGAGAGCAAGATAAACCGTAGAAGCACCGAAGATGATGCCGAACATTATACCAAGTAAAATGGATTTTAAGGTAAACTCAGCCATGGTATCTGATGCTGAGATATAAGGCTTGAACTCTTTTTGTTGCTGCATAAATTTCAGTTGAGTGTGCTAATGTAGTTTAAAAATTAAACCAAACAGCCGGTTAATGTGATGCCGCTGCATCCACTTTAATACCTTGCTTCTGAAGAATATTTTTCACTTTTAATGAAAACCATGAGAGGAATAAAAAACATACAACAGCCACCCAATAGCTACTGTGTATATCAGTAATATCAGCAATATAACCTTGAATGGGAGGAATTATTGCTCCGCCCAAAATCATCATGATGAGAAATGCCGAGCCCTGACCGGTATATTTTCCAAGACCTGTAATGCTTAATGCAAAAATGCATGGCCAGCCTATGCTGCAACATAAGCCCCCGCTTATAAAAGCAAACATAGAAACTGTGCCTGTCGTAAACAGACCTACAATCATTGCCAGTGCTCCAGCCAATGAAAATATCAGTAACATCTTGGCAGGTTTTTCCTGTGCCAGAAAACTTCCTGCAATCAATACTACCACACACCAGCTATAGGGCAACAACAAATGATAATCATTTCCCCGAAGATGATTTGCATATAATATAATCACATAAGCAATCAGTGGAACTAACACCATCATCCAGCGCCTTGACTGATTACTAATTTTAAAAGCACTTATAGCTCCCGTCCAACGGCCAATCATCAGACTGCCCCAGTATAATGAAATATAAGGCGAAATTTGTGATGCATTAAGTCCTCCATACTCAGGTAATGCAAGTAATGCTCCCAGGTTACTTTGTATGGTGACTTCAACACCTACATACACAAAAATAGCGAGCATACCCCATCGCAACTGCGAAAATTTTAATGCCCCAAGTCCCGGCTCTGTAGTTTCTTTACTGTGCACTTCGGGGAGTTTCATTACAAATAAAAATATCGCAACCAATAAAAATACTCCCATCAGTATATAATAGACAGTGTCAACAGAAGCAACTGTGGCATTATTCGCAGCTTCAGGGCTCAGGTTTCCAAACAAAACCAAACTTACGAGTATAGGACCTAACAAGGTGCCGAAAGAATTTACACCACCGGCAAGATTTAAACGGTGTGCTCCAGTTTCTTGTGTACCAAGAGATGTTACAAAAGGTTGCGCTGCTGTTTGTTGTAATGAAAATCCTAAAGCAATAACAAAGAAAGCACCTAAAATAAATGCAAACGAGCCTGAACCTACGGCAGGAATCATCAATACTGCCCCAAGTACTGATATCAGTAATCCATAAATAACTGCATTCTTATATCCTACTCTGTTCAGAATGTCAATACGCAAGGATTGTGAAAATAACCACAACATCAGCGAACCAATAAAGTAAGCAGCATAGAAGGCAGTATCAATTAGCTGTGACTGAAACTGACTCAGATTAAAATGTGATTTACAAAATGGAATAAATATGCCATTAGAGGCAGCCACGAAGCCCCAGAAAAAAAATACAGTGACCATAGCAGCCAACGCTCCTGAATTAGTGGATGATTTCATACAATAATTTTTTACACCTCAAACTTCTGTAAATAAAATCAGCAGAGGTGCAATAAAACAGTAAGTTATCCTCGCAGGAATGTTAAAAATTAATCCTCATCGTCTTCATCATCCAGTTCAATGAGTGATTCGCCAATGATTTGTTTGCGGCTCACCCATTTGTCTATGGACAATAACAAAGAAGGCAGCAAAACAAGATTGGTTATCATTGCCACCAACAAAGTAATAGAAATAAGTACACCCAAAGCAACTGTTCCTCCAAAATCAGATGCTGCAAATATGCTGAAGCCAAAAAACAAAATGATGGCAGTATATATCATTGAAAATCCTGTATCCATGATAGTTGCAGATATTGCTTCGCTGATGCTTCGCTTCGAATATTTGAGTTCACGTTTATATTTGGCCAAAAAATAAACTGTGCCGTCACTTGAAATACCAAATGCTATACTGAAAATTAAAATAGTTGATGGCTTAAAACGTATATCAAGAAAACCCATAATTCCGGCAGTGATAATGAGCGGAATGAGACAGGGTAACTTGCTCAATAAAATGATTCTTACTTCACGAAACAATGCCATTCCAACCAGTGCAATTAATACAATTTCAATAATTAAACTTTCGTACAAATTATACAGCAGGTAATCATTCCCTTTCAAAAACATCAGGCTATGCCCGGTGAGTTTAACATCATATTCGTCTTTATTGAAAATTGAATCTACTCGGGGTTGAATTTCACCAAGCAGTTTTTTTATTTTTTTTGATCCCACATCAGCCATTTGCATACTTATGCGTGTGTATTGCTTAGTAGAATCAATAAAAGATTTTAGCCTGTTTTCATTTCCTCTTACAGTTGTGGCATAATCATTAAGATTCTTCAGTTCACTTATGCCGGGCAATACATAATATTTAGGCTCGCCCCCCCTGTATGCCTGATATGAAAACTTTAATGCATCAACTATAGAAATACCTCTGGAAAGCTCAGGATACTGTTCTAAAATCTTCTCAAGGTTTTTCATTTTATACAAAACCCGTGCATTATCAGCAAGAACGCCATCAGGCTTCTTGGTATCTATGAACACTTCAAATGGCAGCACTCCTTTGAAATTCTTTTCAAAAAAATGCATATCGTTATATACAGGATTATTCTTAGGTAAATCGTCAACAACATAACCAGTAACATCAATTTTGCTCATTCCATAAACACAGAGCAATGTAACCAATGTAATGACTATATAAATAGAATTACGCTTATTATGAACAATAAAATCAACCCACTCAAGCACTCTGCGAATTCGTTTTCCTTCCAAATGACGCATATGCTTAACCGATGGTGGTGACATATAACTTAGAATGACAGGAATTAAAATAAGTGTAATGAAATAAGTTGCCATTACATTGATAGCTGCTATCACTCCAAACTGAGCCAGAAACGAACTCTTGGTAAACACC
Source organism: Bacteroidota bacterium (assembly GCA_019136655.1). Classification (GTDB taxonomy): domain Bacteria; phylum Bacteroidota; class Bacteroidia; order AKYH767-A; family OLB10; genus OLB10. The sequence goes on along the minus strand of JAGVTU010000017.1, from coordinate 31,801 downwards.
AATACGCCAAATCCGATGGCAGTAGTGACATTAGCAAGGAATAATGACACACCTATGGTTGTAATCATTCTTGCCAAAGCTTTTACTTTATTCCCATGATGAGCATATTCTGAATGATATTTATTGATAAGGAATATGCAATTAGGTACACCAATTACCATTATCAATGGTGGTATCAGTGCAGTAAGCATGGTGATTTTGTAATTCAGCAACTCAATGCTTCCGATACTCCATAGAACTCCTATAGCCACTACAACAACTGAAATGATCACTGAGGAAAATGACTTGAAAAATGCTCCTAAAATGATGATAGTCATAATGACTGCCAGTAGTAGAAACAGTTTAAGCTCATGCGAAACTTTTTCCATTACTGCAGTACGTATATAGGGCATCCCCGAAAAATGCAATTCGATATTGTGCAAACGACTGAATGCATCCGCCTCTTTTTTAATTTCATTGACAATTTCGATTCTGTGTTTTGAATCGAGATCTTTCTTTTTAAATGTAATTGCCATTAATGTGGCATTGGTTTCTTTATTCAGGACCAATCCATCATAAAAAGGCAACTCATCAATTCGTTTTCTTATGCTGTCAATCTCAGACTGTTGCTGTGGCAGTGATTTTACAAGAGGCAAAAAATCAAACTTCCTCAAACTGTCGTTACGAACCAAATCATAAACGTCACCTATTGAAAGAACATTCTGAATACCATCAATTTTATTTATCTTTTTTGAAAGCAAATACCAGTCATTGAACTTTTCAATCCGGAAAATAGAGCTATCAGCAAGCCCTATTACCATCACGCTTCCATCTTCGCCAAACAGTTGCTTGAAACGCTCATACTGAATAAATGACGAATCGGTAGCTGGTAATAAACTGGCAAAGTTGTAGCTCAATTTAATTTGGGATGCTTTATATCCCATAAAAACCGTAATCACTGCCAGTGCAATAAGAAAAGCAAGTCTGTTTCGTAATACCTTATTGGCTAAAAACTTCCACATTAATCTTAAATCAATTCAAACAAAAGTAACTATTCTGAAAATACTGCTAAATGCTCTTTAGATACCAATCTGAAAACCTGCTGCAAAAATATATTCACCTGCAAAAAAATGATGATGAGCGCGGCCATCGCCTACCGTAAGTACATTCGTATAATTGGCAAATACTCCTTTAAGCGAGGTTTCCACAAACATGTACCTGAATAAATCATACCTTAAACCGACATCGAGACCTGCAACATATCCTGCCACATGAAAACGATTATTCAATCTTTGTCCAAAAAGTGTAACGTCTGTTTTTGGAATCACTATACCGGCACCTGCCTTCATTACTAACTGAAGGCGGTGCTTTATATTTTCAGTAGTATAAAGGCAATAACGCTTAATAAAATTTGCCATCAGAAAATTCGCCCCATTAGTATGCTCAAACATTAAGAAATCTCGTCCAACTATAGTGTCTTTGTCTATTACCTCTCCCTGAATTGTACCTTTGACACGAACTTTTTGATTTTGAGTCATAATGTACTTGGTATGGTCAAATGCAATTTCAACTCCCGTAAGATTTTTATTATTGAAATAATAACCAACCCGATAAACGTACTGAGGAATTGAAAGGTCTGAATTAAAAATATATCCTAATCCGGGATTGTCATGCGCTTTAACTTTATAAAGTGTAAAATCATAACCTCCAAAATCATCCCCTTTAAAATGCAGATTACTCTTCGAAAACCAATCCAAATTATATCCCCATGTAATATAGAATGAACCTTTACCAGATTTAAAAACCGAACCGCATTTACATTCTGAAACTTCCTGTGACATTGCACTTTTTACAGGTAACAGATTTACAGAAAATAATAAGGCTACAACAACAATCCTGTTTAGCATATTAATTTAAAATGGCGCAAAGCTAAAGTAATTTTAATAGGTTAGCTTCACATTCTTCTATTTTATATTCCTTTGCAACTCAAATTAATTTTCAACAATAAATTTTTAGAATTTAATACTGACGGATAGCACAAAAAGTATTTTTAGAGTGAATAGCAATAGAGTTACCAGTTCATTTTCAGATATTGTGATTGTGGGTGCAGGTCCTGCAGGTGCAACTGCTTCCCTGTTTCTGTCAGCATCAGGCATCAGACATACATTAATTGACAAAGCAATTTTTCCAAGAGACAAAATATGTGGCGATGCATTGAGCGGTAAAGTTTTGCCGGTATTAAAAAAACTTAACCCCGATTTAATACATGAACTGCTGACAAAAAATGAAAACTGCACTGGAAGTAAAGGAATTGTATTTGGCGCACCAAATGGCAAAACTCTTGACGTTCCGTTCAGAGCTGTAAATAGTGTAATCCATCACGACCCGGGATTTGTAAGCAAACGAATTCATTTTGATTACTCACTGATTCAAAAATTAAACCCTGAATATTGCAAATTCATTCAGGGAAGTGAGGTTGATCACGTAGAATATTCTGATAATGGCATCAGAGTTAAAGTCAGACATCAAGATGATAAAGAAGAAATCTCAGAGTGCAAAATACTACTCGGATGCGATGGCGCACATAGTGTCACCAACAAACTATTAGGAGAAGAACATAAACTTAATCCAAAACATTATTGCGGAGGTATAAGGGCTTATTACAGGAATGTAAAAAATATGCATCCTGAAAATTATATTGAATTACATTTCTTAAAGGAATTACTGCCCGGATATTTTTGGATATTTCCATTGCCGGGCGGACTTGCAAATGTTGGTGCAGGAATGCTTACTGCAAGTATCAGCAGCAAAAAAGTTAATCTTAAAGCAGCTATGCTGAATGCAATACAAAACAACCCTTCTCTTAAGAATCGTTTTGATGGCGCAGAATTGATCGGAAAAATTGATGGTTGGGGATTACCTCTCGGATCTAAGAAGCGGAAAATTTCTGCTTCCAATTTATTACTCTGTGGTGATGCGGCAAGTATGATAGATCCATTCAGTGGCGAGGGGATAAGCAATGCCATGTATTGTGGTATGCGTGCTGCTGAGGTTGCTCAAAAAGCAATTCAGGAAAATAAATTCACAGGTGATTATCTGAAACAATATTATGATTTGGTCTATAACCGAATGTGGACAGAACTTAAACTGAGCCATACCCTGCAGAAACTGTGTAACTATCCATCTTTATTCAACTTTGTGGTGAACAAAGCTTCTAGAAATGAAACCTTCCGACAAACCATCAGTTGTATGTTTGATGATATGGATTTAAGAAAGAAACTTAAAAAACCTTCCTTCTATTTCCGATTACTTTTTGGTTAACTCTTTTTTCATTCTCAGTTAGAATCACAACTGCCCCACTTTGTTTATTTTTGCAGCATGTCCGATGTTATTCAACTTCTGCCCGATTCAGTAGCAAATCAGATTGCTGCAGGCGAAGTTATTTTAAGACCTTCATCTGTCATCAAAGAGTTGATGGAAAATGCTGTAGATGCAGGTGCTACTCAAATTCAGGTACTGATTTCTGATGGAGGAAAAAATCTCATCCGTATCATTGACAATGGTTGCGGGATGAGCGAAACGGATGCCAGACTTTGTTTTGAAAGGTATGCTACTTCGAAACTGCGCAAACCGGAGGACTTATATGCCATACGCACAATGGGTTTTCGTGGTGAAGCAATGGCCTCTGTAGCAGCAGTTGCACAGGTAGAACTTAAAACCAAGAGAAAAGAAGATGAGACAGGCAGTTGCATCATTATAGAAGGTACTGAATTTAAAAGTCAGGAATCCTGCGTAACTCCAAATGGGACTTCTATCTCTGTAAAAAATATTTTTTTTAACGTTCCTGCCAGACGAAATTTTTTAAAATCAACACCTGTTGAAACACGGCATGTTATGGACGAGTTTCTTCGCGTAGCCATTCCACGTCCTGAAATTTCGTTTAGCCTGCATCATAATGGAATTGAAATTTATAACCTTCCTGTCACCCATCAGCGACAACGCATCTGTCATATATTTGGGTCGAATTATAATGAGAGGTTAGTGCCCGTTGATGAGAATACCTCTATCTTAGGCATTAGTGGTTTTGTGGGAAAACCCGATTATGCCAAAAAAGTGAGAGGTGAACAATTCTTCTTTATCAATAAAAGATTTATCAAAGATGCCTATCTCAATCATGCTGTTTCATCAGCTTTTGAAGAATTATTGCCTCAGGGAACTTATCCTTCTTATTTTTTATTTTTCACAATAGACCCGGCACGTATTGATGTAAACATTCATCCTACAAAAACTGAAATAAAAATGGAGGATGAAAAATCAGTCTATGCAATCTTAAGATCTTCCATCAAAAGAGCTTTGGGAAAATACAGCATTGCCCCTACTCTGGATTTTGATCAGGAGCAGGCAATAAATGTTCCTCTTTCAAAATTGAATCAGCCACCTCTGCAACCTCAGATAAAAATAAACAGAGAATACAATCCTTTTAAAACTGTTCAACCCAATCCTGCACCTGCCAATGAAATTAAGGTGCAACGCGACTGGGAAAAACTGTATGCTATTGCCCGGCAGAATGAGTCTGAAAGCAATATACCTGCACCTCAACAAGGTGAATTGCCGATTGAACCTGGTAATCATCAGGAGCATGCGAGTTTTATGCAACTGTTTAAGAATTATATAGCTGTTGGTTTAGCAGAAGAATTATGGCTTGTAGATCAGCAGCTGGCACATGAGCGTATTCTTTTTGAACGAAATCTTCAAATGCTAAAAGGGGCACCAGCTGCTGCTCAACAATCTTTGTTCCCGTTGCAATTTGAATTTGATGCCAGACAGGCAACAGCCATCAATGAATTTTTAGGTGATTTAAACAAGTCAGGATTTGATTTGCAACCTTTCGGTAAGAACACCTTTGTTTTGAATTCTATTCCGTCCTACCTCGAAAAAGGGCAAGAAAAAAATGTTTTGGAAACATTGATTGAAGAATTCCTTTCGGGTGAAGTTGCATCCTTTTCTCCGGAAGAAAAGACTGCTGCAGCAATAGCACGAAGTACATGCATTAAAAGTGGAAAAACACTTGACGAAAAGGAAATGCGAAGTTTATTTTCTGAATTGATGAATTGTGAAATTCCTTTCTATAGCCGAAGTGGCAAACCCATCATTTTTAAACTTGAAAAAAACGAAATTGACAGAAAATTTTTGAAGTAACTCCAAAGACTATTGAATAAATAATCTGTCAGTTAAGAGTATTGCAAGAAGGGCTCAAAATGATGATTTTGACTGTAATCAAAGGTTTGAAACATATTTTTTTCTTCTGACAAGCTCTTGAAGATGAGTGCATATATGAATTATTTATCTTATACATAATATTAATAATCAGCCAATTACATTATAACCTCTTTGGGTAATTGAGGAAGAAATGAACATTTTGAGTTTTATAAAAGTGGTAAGGTTATTGCTTTTTAAGTTAACTTTTTAATATATTTACCGATTAATAAAATTAATATCATTATTAATACCTTTAAGGATGGGTAATAGATTTACTTTCAAAGGCATAAAATTTTACTTCAAGAGTTTTTTATCATTTCTTTTAGTACTGTTTATTTCTGCCAAGAATCCTGTAAGTGCTGACGTACTAACAGCAATTACAAGTGGAACTTATTTGGTTCCTTCAGTATGGGATAAGGGAAGTATTCCTGCTGTAGGTGATACAATTATTGTTCAAACAGGAGTTACTTTAACGCTTGTAAGTGTGAACACTCCAATATTAGGTGATGTAACAGTTCAAGCCGGAGCAACATTAACAGTACTAAATGCTGCTACAGCCAGTCTGAACTTTGGTGGAGATTTAAAAGTTTATGGTACACTGATTAATAATGGGCGGGTAGAGATGGTGAATCCGGCAACTTTCATATTGGGTAGTGGTGCAGTTTATGATCATAATCCAAGAGCAAATATTGCTGCGGATGAAACAATGTTTGAAAACGGAACTGAAAACTTTGACCCGGCAAGTACGCTTATTATTCGTAAGTGGGCAAGTACTTCTCTGCCATTAATTGATCCAACACGAGTAAATGGTGGTGGTGGCAATATTGGTAATTTGATAACTTCTGTAACAGGAACAACATGGGAACAACGCGGACGATTTTCACCAGACAAAATTAAGGGAGACTTTACAATAACAGATGGTGTTGTAAGAATGGATGATGGAAGCGGAATGACCACTACTCTTACTCTAAACAACCTAATTCTCAGAGGTAATTCAGCAATTATTTTTCAGGAAGGAAACAACAGAAGTTTAACTTTAACGATGCAATCGTTCACAGATAGCAGTACATTGGTTGGGCAACCATCTATCATTATGAACGGATCTTTAGGAACACTAAACTGCACGGTAAATGGTAACTTCATCACACGACATGACTTTATTGCTATAAATGATTCTACCTTTCCAATCAGAAGTGCAAATGCAAACATTACTATCAATGGAAAACTCTTAATTCAGGGCATAAACAATAAATTTGATTTCTGCCGTCAGGTGAATGCCCCTCTGACATTAACCGTTACAGACTCAACTGTTATCCGTGGGCTTCCTTCCTATGTGCGATTTATTGATTCCGGAAATGGAGTACTCAATTTTACAACAAATACACTGACCATAACTGCAGGAACTAAGAATGTATTTCTTGGAGGAAATGAATATCTTGATGTCGGAGGTTTACCGTTGTTTCCGCTTCCAACCGGTGTTGGGCAAATAAATGTGTTATCTGATTTTTCAATTTCAGGCAACTCTAACACCACAGGTGTATTATCTACTGCCAATGTTAATCGGTTCAGAGTGGTTGTAGGCAGAGATTTTAATTCATCCAGTTTTACTTCTATATTTAATCTTGCGAAGAGCATCGGCCCTGCTACTTTAATGGTAGGACGTGATTTGAATTTAAATGGTGGAAATGTAGATATTCAATCTAATGTCAGTTCCAATGCTATTGACTCGATAATTGTGCAACAAAATTTTGTATTTAATTCGGCATTGGCAACTAATTATTTCAGAGCCAATTCAGGCGCAGGCAACACAATTATGCATATTACCGGTGACTTTACTCTCACCAATTCAGGAACTGGTACTGCTCAGGGCGTTTGTGGAAACTATCTGAATAATGGAAGTTTCGATTTCTTTACCGGAGGTAATTTTACAATTACCAATGGTGCTTTTTATGGAATACAGGATGGTACCGGATTAAACACCTTTGTAGTTAATGGTGCATTCAACCAGTCAGGTGGATACTTCAAAGGCACACATGCAACGAATATAATTACAGCCGGAAAATCTAAGTTTACATTAGGTTCCTTCAATTTTACAGGGGGAAATTTTATCCAGTACAACGCTGCAAACGACAGTGTAGTTTGTGTTGTAAATGGTAATTTCAATGTGAATTATGCAGCAGTTTCAAACCTTGTAAGCTTTATACCATATAGTCATGCCGTTTATAGTAATTCTTCTCCATTAAAATTGGTGGTCAATGGCTCAATGACTTTTGACGGAGCAAATGGTACATTTTACTCAAGTGTATCACAAGGTAATGAAGTTATTACTATTACCAATAATCTGACATTTAATAATGGTAATAATAGTTTTAATCTTTTTCCAAGTGCAATTATTAACTCTACACATGATGTTGCTATTACAATTGGAGGAAATCTTACTTCGGCAAATGGAATCAACTATTTATCATGTGGCCGAGGTGATTTAACTGCCAGTGTTGATGGAAACATGGTTGTTAGTGGTGGAACCATTTCTCTCAAAGGTAATTCAGCATTTAATCCTGTTATATTCAATATTAAAGGTGGGTACTCACAAAGCAATGGAACATTTTACTTCCATAATAATTCTACTATTGCACCGGTACAAACCGAAGTTCATGTCAATAGCGATGATGACAATAATGGTGATTTTATTCAATCCGGTGGTACCATAAACGTATTGAACAATACACTCAACCCATCACCAATGATTTTAGAAATAAAAAGTCCTAACTATACTATTGGTCCGGGTGGAACTATACTGCATGCTGGAAGCGCATTGGTTGAGAATATGGGATTTATAAACTTCTCCCGTACTGGAACTACCTTGTTTACAAGAATTGCAGGTCATTCTGTCAATAATATGAGACAATTTATAAATGGAGGCACAACAGTTGAGGTTATTTCAGGCGACATGCAATTATCCTCCTATATAGTGGATATCATGTTCCCAAACCAAACAATGCTTGATATAAAATCATATGGCACATTAACTCTACGTAATAACAGTTCTGTTTATTCGAATGGGTTGAATCCAAAATGTTATATGAATGTAAACAATGATGGAAGAATAAGATTGCAGCATACAAATGGACTATATAGCGGGTTTTCTAATGCTGCTATAAAATCTGATGGTGATATGTTGTACTATTTGTATTCTCAAAGTATTATAGAATATTTTGGTGATGACAATCAGATTATAACCGGTATAGGCATGGGTACTGCATTATCCAGCGGGCAGAAATATGCTATTTTAGAAATTAATTTTGGTGGTGATCCTGCAACTGAGTATGTTTACCCTACTAATAACGGTACAGTATATGTTCGAACTGAATTAAGATTGACCTCTGGGCAACTTCGTCTGGATGATGACAACAATCCTGTATCAGGAGGACGTTCAATAACCATTGAAAGAATACTACCTTCAGGAATAACCAGAACAAATGGTTATATCAGAGCAGAAACACATGATGGAGCGAGTTTGGTTATTTGGAGAATTGCAAATAACACATCGCCAAGAATTATACCTTTCGGTATTGATGCAACTACCTATATCCCATTAACACTGACTTGTACAAGTGGCAATGCAGGGTTTGTGGCAATGTCAACCTATAAAACAAATGCAGCCAATATTCCATATCCTCCTGCAGTTGGACACGTTAATTCTTCTATCTCCGGAACTGATGCGAGTGGAGATTGTGTAGATCGTTTCTGGAAGATTCACAGTGATAGCTTGAGTGCTACATTTACAGTCACATTTTCAGCTCCTGTAGCGGAGTTTCCTGCTGTAGTAGGTCCATACAAGGCGCAGCATTATAATTATGCAGGTGGAATTTGGGATAACCCATTTCAGGGTGCTCAGACTTATAATAGTGCCGGTGCCATTCGTACTGTAACTGCAGTAGGAATTACCAATTACAATGATTGGTGGGTATTGGTGAACCAGAACAATCCACTGCCTGTTGAACTGCTGTCATTTACTGCTAATTGTCAAGATAATAAACGAATATTGAGTTGGACCACTGCTTCAGAATTAAATAATGATTTCTTTAAAGTTGAAAAGAGTATTAATGGATCTGATTTTAACTTCTTTAGAAAAGTATCAGGAAATGGCACTACCTCTACTATTTCTAATTACGAAATAGACGATGATAATACTACTAATATTGGTAGTTATTATCGCCTGAGTCAGGTTGATTTTAATGGTGACTCCAAAGAGCTCAAAACCATCTATGCCGTATCATGTTATACTGATAAGTTAGAATTGATTTCTGTAAGTCAAAACAGAGAACTTATTAATACAGTAGTAAGCAGTCCAAGCGAACAGTCTGTTGAAATATCAATTATAGATTTTAACGGAAAAATTGTGAGCAAGAGTTCTGCCAACCTTTCTTCAGGAATTACAACTGTAAAAATTCCTTCCTCACTGGCAACTGGAATCTATTATTTACAACTGAAAGGATCTGATGATAATATAAATGGTAAAAAGTTTATTGTCAATTAAAAATATAAGTTTTGCATAAAATTAAACCGGCTAAATGCCGGTTTTTTTTATTTGTATTGGTTTTATGCCTTTTTACTATTTTTAGCCTTGCAATTCCGTATATATGACATTGCTGGGACGAATAATTAAAACAAGTATTGAGTTAAGAGGTAAAATAGAATTAAAACCATTTACTCCTCTTAAGAATCAAAAGCGTGTTCTTAAGAAACTCATCCGTAAATCGCAATTTACATTGTTTGGCGAGGCTTATAACTTTCAGAGCATTTTAGGAAATAAGAATTTCATGAATAAATTCAGAGCTGTAGTGCCTGTTCATGATTATAATTCTATTTTTTCCAACTGGTGGAATAAGTGCCTGCATGACGAAGAAAATGTATGTTGGCCTGGAAAAGTAAAATATTTTGCTTTAAGTTCAGGAACATCAGGTTCATCAAGTAAGCATATTCCTGTAACCAAGGATATGTCAGTTGCTATACAAAAAGCAAGTCTTAAACAAATATTGTCTTTGTCAAAATATGACCTGCCTGTATCAACTTTCGAAAAAGGAATTCTGATGTTAGGCGGAAGTACTCACCTTCATCAGCAAGGCAGATATTTTGAAGGCGACTTAAGTGGTATTACTGCCAGTCAGATACCGTTTTGGTTTCAGCATTTTTATAAACCAGGGCGAAAAATTGCCCGTGAGAAAGACTGGAATGCCAAACTTGATGATATTACCTTAAAAGCGAAAGACTGGGATATTGGAATTATTGTAGGAGTACCTGCATGGGTGCAACTGCTGATTGAAAAAATACTGAATCATTATAATATAAGTAACATTCATGAGCTTTGGCCAAACCTTGCAATATATGTACATGGCGGAGTATCCTTTGAACCTTACAGGAAAGGCTTTGAAAAGTTATTAGGAAAGCCGATATATTATATTGAAACATATCTTGCTTCAGAAGGGTTCATTGCCTATCAGCATGAACCAAACAACAGGAGCATGCGACTGCTATTAAACAATGGTATTTTTTATGAGTTTATTCCTTTCAACGAAGACAACTTTGACTCTGATGGTGAATTAAAACGGAAACCAAAATCTTTATTCATTAATGAAGTAAAACAAGGCGAACCTTATGCCCTGCTATTAAGCACTTGTGCAGGTGCATGGCGATATCTGATTGGTGATGTTATAACTTTTACCAGCGTTGAAAAATGTGAAATACAAATTGTAGGACGCACCAAACATTTCTTAAGCTTATGCGGAGAGCATTTGTCAGTTGACAACATGAACAAAGCAATTGAGTTGGTTTCTGACGAACTGAACACAGTTATACAGGAATTTACAGTTGCAGGTATTCCTTATGGTAGCTTGTTTGCACATAAATGGTTTATTGGATGTGATGATACTTTGGATGCTGATTTGCTCAAAAAGCTTATAGACGAGAAACTGAAAATTCTTAATGATGATTATCGTGTAGAAAGACAGAGTGCTTTAAAAGAGGTATTGGTTGAAGTAATTCCTACCATGTGGTTTTACAAATGGATGGAAAGTAAGGGTAAAATAGGAGCTCAAAATAAATTCCCCCGTGTCATGAAAAATAAACTTTTTAACGAATGGCAGGAATTTGTGGATATACAAAGAAAAGAACAAAGTTCATTGGCTTAAGAAAATCTGAACGTTGATAGAACCAATCATAAGCGGAATATTATTAGGATGCGTAGTAGCTATACTCGCAGGTCCTGTATTTTTTCTGATTATGAATGTTAGTCTCCGAAAAGGTTTCAACTATGCAACACGGGTTGCACTGGGAGTAATGTTGAGTGATGCCCTGTTTATTTTTATTGCTTACTTCGGAAGTAATTTTGTTTTATTACTCAACAACCATCGTTTTCTTGCAGGAATTATCTCAGGAATTTTGCTCATTGCATTTGGAATTGCATTAGCACTTAAACATGCTGATATTCCGGCAGAAGCCATCACTGTTCAGGAAAAAAACAATTCAAAAGGAATGTATATCTTAAAGGGGTTTATGCTAAACTGTATGAATCCTTCAGTACTTTTTTTCTGGTTAGGCATTGCAGGTACAGTTTCAGTTAAAGAAAATTATACTGTAAATCACTTATTGATTTTTTATGGTTCAATTCTCTCAACTATTTTTTGCACCGATTTGCTTAAGGCATATATTGCACATAAACTAAAATCTATTCTCACTGTAAAAGTGTTAATCTGGCTCAACAGAATTTCAGGTTTTGCATTAATTGCCTTTGGCATTTATACACTCTTTAATGCCTTGTGGAGTGGGTTTACTTCCTGAGAAAACTCTACTTACCTTTTTTCGAAATTAATAATGCGATTCTTAAACACAACGTATAAAATAATTGCTATTACAAAACCGGTAATCCATCCGGCTAAAATATCTAACGGATAATGCAACCCGAGGTAAATTCGGCTATAAGACGCAATTAATACATAAAGTACCATTATTGCATACATTGTCCTATTATTCCGCAATAAAGTTAGCACTAAAAATACAGTCAGCGCCATGGTATTTGTTGCATGCGATGACACAAAACTATACAACCCTCCATGTTTATTATTCACCAAATGCACGATTGATTTCAATTCAAGGTTATGACTGGGACGATAACGCATAATTTCATTCTTGATAAAAACAGAAATCTGATCACTTAGCAAAATTAACAATGCAATAATCAGTAGATATTTCCATGTATTTGCGCCATACTTTTTTACTGACAGATAAATCAAATAAGCAAAAAGCGGAATCCAAAAAACAGTTACGGTAGTGTAATAAAAAAATGAATCAAAAAAACTGTTATGCAATCCGTTTAGAAACAAGAACCACTCTGTATCTATTTTCTTAATCGCTTCAATCATGCATTCAGTTCCTTCCAGATTACGTCTTTCAGTTTATCAATATTCAACTGACTTACAGATGAAATAAATACTACAGGAACTTTTGTGCCACCGGGATTTTTGTCTGATGGCGCTTCCTTTTTCATTTCCTTTATCAGTTCCTCGTCCAGCAAATCACATTTTGTTATTGCAATGATTCTTCTCTTATCCAGCAATTCCGGATTATGCAATTTCAATTCATTCTTCAGAATTTTATAATCGTCACGAATATTTTTGCTGTCGGCAGGTATCATAAACAGCAGTAACGAATTTCGTTCTATATGTCGTAAAAACCGAAGACCTAATCCTTTTCCTGCATGAGCACCTTCAATAATTCCGGGAATATCGGCCATAATAAACGAACGGTCGTCACGATATTTTACCATTCCAAGATTAGGTACCAGTGTGGTAAATGGATAATCGGCAATTTCAGGTTTGGCAGCAGATACTACTGAAAGTAAAGTTGATTTTCCGGCATTGGGGAATCCAACCAATCCCACATCAGCCATCAATTTTAGCTCTAAAATTTTCCATTCTTCCAACCCTTCTTCGCCAGGCTGTGCATGTCGAGGGGTTTGTAAGGTAGCTGATTTAAAAAAATTATTGCCCTTACCTCCTCGCCCACCTTTTACAAGAATAACTTCCTGACCATCCTCTTCAATTTCAAAAAGAAATTTGTTGGTATCAAAATCACGTGCTATTGTTCCCAATGGAACTTCAAGTATTTCATCTTTACCATCAGCACCTGTACGCAAAGCATTACCTCCACGTTCACCCGGCTCAGCAATTACATGTTTTCTGTATTTCAGATGCAATAACGTCCACAACTGTTTATTGCCACGTAAAATAATATGACCACCACGCCCCCCGTTACCTCCATCAGGTCCGCCCTTAGCAGTTTTTTTATCGCGATGAAAATGAACATATCCCGGACCACCTGCACCTGAGCGACAGCAGATTTTAACGTAGTCAACAAAATTTTTCTCCATAATCTGAAGCTGCAAATTTCGGTAAAATACCTCTATGATTTATTACTGATACGCTGAAAAGATTAGTGAACTGCAATTGCCACCAAATCCAAATGAATTCAATAGAGCGTGGTTAATAGTGTGTTCCTTAACCTGTGTGTTAGGTATCAGTCCTGCAACTTCATCCGCCAAATGAAAATTCCTGCTTGCAAATGCCATTTGATTCTGTATTGCCAATACTGTGAAAACACTCTCCACTGCCGAAGCTGCGCCAAGGGTATGTCCAATAATTGATTTTGCTGAAATAAATAAAGGTATATGTTCACCAAATATTTTTTTCATTGACATTCCCTCTACTCTGTCGTTATTCATGGTTCCGGTGCCATGCGTATTGATGTAATCAATTGCTTGTGGTTTGAGTTGTGCCATTTGCAATGCCTGTTCCATACATTTTACAGGGCCAATACCTTCATCGCTTAATGCCGATGGATGAAATGCATCATTGGAATTTGAATATCCACTTATAACGGCCAGGATTTTTTCTTTAGGTGCATCTTCCAATCTCTCTAAAATTAAAAAACCTGCGCCCTCACCCAGGTTGAGTCCTTTGCGGTTGTTGTCGAATGGACGACATGATTCGTCCGAAAGAATATTGAGTGCATTAAATCCGTTAATAGTAAACTTCGACAAACAGTCAACTCCACCCACTATTGCACGCTTAACTATATTATGTTTAATCAAACGCAACCCAAACTGAACAGCATTGGCCCCTGACGAACAGGCAGTATTGATAGTATTTGAAAATCCATGCAGTCCTAAATATTCCTGAAGAAATAAAGCAACTGAAGCACAATCGTAATTCGAAATATACACTGAACTCTCAGTAGCCTGGTTTGCATCATGATAAAGTTCATCCGTGAGATACATTCCACCAACCGTACTTGCTACAATTAGTGCTGTTGTTCTGTCTGATACTTCTTCAGATGTTAAACCACGGTGACTGATTACTTCTTTAATAGCATGTAATGCGAGAAGTTGTGTGCGTGTAATCGAATGATCGTTAATCTCAAGCCTCGTTCTTAAGTCTTCTGTACTTACTTTTACTTCGGCAAATGGCATCATATCGGCATAACGACTGTTAACATACACAGCCTTTCCAATACCTGTGTCACCTTTTTTTAATACACTAAAGTTTTCCTGAACATTGTTGCCCAGCGAAGATATTACTCCAATACCTGTAACAACAATTGCTGACACTGCTTTAAGTCTTAGGAGAATGTTGCAAAATATAATCTGCCATCGTATTCACATCAATCAAAATTTTTCGTCCTTCTTTAGGGTCGGTAATTTTGATACCATATTCTCTCTCGAGCAGAACAATCAGTTCTATAGAATCTATGGAGTCAAGACCAAGGCCTCCCTCGCCAAAAAAAGGTTGGCTGTCGCCAATACTTTCAGGAGTCATCTCCAGAAGGTTGAGATATTTTATGATATGACTTTTAAGTTCTTTCTTAAGTTGTTCCTTATCCATCAGATTAAATTCTTTCGTTTTAATGTCAGGTAAATAATTATTTGAAATAATATTATTAGAGCGAGCAAAGGTAAAATATTTAAGAAGATATGCGGAAGTGAGTGGTCAAGCAGAAAAACATTGTAGAAGCCATCCAGCGCCCATTTGAATGGGGATATATATGAAATCTGTTTGAACAATTCAGGCATGGCAAAGCCTGGAACAAATACTCCACCCAAAGCTGCAAGTATGATGATGGAAGCAGCACCAAATCCATTAGCCTGTTCCTGTGTTTGTGCAATAATTCCTACACACAAAGCATAGCTTATTGCACACCATCCGCTGAAAAATGAAATCACAAATAATGACAAGTAGGATGACGGTAAACTTAATGCCGGAAGATGCAGCAACGGGAAAACCCATCGCCCTATTGAAAAAATCAGAACTGTCTGAAATAAAGTTACTGCCAGAAATAAAACCTGCTTAGAAAGAATTAAAACACTGAGTGAGGAAGGCATTATTTTGAGTCGTAAAAAACTTCCGCTTACTTTTTCTCTTACCATATTACTGCCTAAAGAAATCACCGAAAAAAACATGGCAAATAAAGTCCAGGCAGGAATATTATGCTGTGTTGAATTTGGATTGGGAATACTACCGGCATGCATTGTGGATTCGTTAATTGCTATTGCTTCGGGCATAAGTTTTTGAGCCATATCTGCAGGTATTTCCTCTCCATTGATGCTTCTGTACAACTGATCAATCATCATCTTATTCTGTATTACCTGCATTACTCCATTTACAGAAGCTTTTATAGAATAGCGATAAGTTTCCTGAAGTACCGGATTAAATATCAGTTGCAGTTGCAGACTGTCTATTGTGATTTTGGCGCTGTCCTGTTCCTTTAACCCAAAACCTTGCAAAGCAATTGCCGATCGCTGAGTTACCTGCTTCTGTAGGTTATAAAAAAATCCTTGTGGAATTGTAAGTATCACCAATGCATCATTATCATCAGCTATCTTTTCTGTTTCAGCAGCAGATTTATTTTTTGCAACTTGAATGCTGAACATACCGCTGTTTTTCAATGCATCAACAAAAGTTAATGTTTGTACCGATGTGTCGTTATTGCACACCAACATATTTATACGGTTTTCATTCACCATTCTGTAAACACTGTTTTGCAATGCAGTCATCACCACGGCAAGCAATACAGGCATGACAAACATAAGCAGCAATCCTACCCTGTCGCGTGACAGCTGTATGAATTCCTTTTTTATGCTTATACAAAACAAGTACATCAGTCTCTGTAATCTTTACCTGTTAATTTCAAAAACAAATCTTCCAGTGTTGCAACATGGTCTTTTTCCAGAAGATGGGTTAGTGTATTGCATGCAATAATTTTTCCATCATCTATTAGTGCAATATAATTACAAAGCGCTTCAGCTTCTTTCAGTTGATGTGATGTATATATCAGAGTAGTTCCCTGAAGGTTTAATTCCATTAAGAATTCAGTGATTGCGATGCGTGACTGAACATCTACTCCTGTTGTAGGCTCATCAAGAAAAAGTACAGAAGGATTATTCATTACGCCAATGGCAATATTTACTCTGCGTTTCATTCCACCTGAAAATTTGTTCACAGCTTTATTGCGTACGTCCCATAATCCAAATCTGCTAAGTAACTGATGTGTGTTTTGCTTTATTTGTTTATCATTAAGACCTAACCATGCACCAAAAAACTCAAGGTTTTCTACAGGAGTTAATTCAGGGTAGAATGCAAAATCCTGAGGAACATAACCAAACTGCCTCCTGTATTCCATTGTGTCAGATGGCGTGACATCATTAATTTTTATCTCACCTTTTTGCGGTGTAAGTATTCCTGTCATCAACGACATGAGTGTGGTTTTTCCTGCACCATTTGGTCCGAATAAGCCAAAGCGCATACCACTGCTTATTTGCAAAGTCACATCTTTTACAACTGGAAAATTTGTATCCGGATATTGATAACTAACCTGACTTAATGAAAGAGCAGTCATGGTTTAGCTTTTTAGAATTTCAACTTAGACAATTGAGTGAATGCTTCCTTCTCAACTTCAGCTACCTGATACATTCTGTCGTGCATGTTCACAAAATCATCACGCTGCGTAAGCCTTCCTTTGAAAATGCCTGCAGCCTGCACGGCAGCATCACGCCACATGTCACCTGCAGCAGTAAATTTTTCGGAGATAGCAAGCAATCTGTCATCAGGTACATAATCATGTGCCTGCTGTAAAAACGCTGCATAGATATAACGGAATCCTCCTCCACCTGTACCAATTTCTTCTTGCATACGTACCAGCTGAGCAAGATATAATCCTGTTTTATGATTACCTAACTTGTCGTGCCATTTCAGAATTTTACGGGCTACAAATTTAATTCCGCTCACTCCGGCAACTGGTCCCGGAATATAAAGCATATCTCTCACATTTTGTTTTATGCCTTTGCGAATCGCCTTTGCGAATTTTTCTTTGGTAACTTTTTCATCCAAATGCGGAAAATAAATCTGCCCGCGCGGTGCCAGTGGGCCTTTAGCAAAACGCACTCGGCTGAGCTTGTAATCAGACAATGATGTTGTGTCTTCCATTACCGGATCGCTGATAAGATAGCGATCGTCTTCCTTGCCATAAACAACAATATTATGTGCATTGAAATGGAAACGGTATTCCTTAGGAAAATAAGTGAGATAATACACGCCCACCTGACAACCTACCGGTTGATTATTGAGCAAACAATCGTCAAGTACTTTGCGTGCACTGTCAGGTGATGAGAATTTTTTTCTTGTTACATCAATCCCTAAACGCTTACATGTACGTTTAAAAATCAATCCCGGCATGGTGCGATAAGAAAATGCAGGAGCATTATTCACCATTAAGAATGGAATGTAAATAAAAAACAATCCTGACCCTATACCGAAAGCAAGCGGTTCTGTAATTTCTATTCCTGAAAAACGAAGCAGATTGGTGGTAACCCCATTTTCGCAGTGCGCTGCCTGACGATGCTCAAAGTTTATCTGCATTGAAATGCTCCATTTTTAGTTCTTTCAAACTTATATCAAACACTTCAGCGTATTTTTTAAGTTTAGCTTCACTTAATTTATTAAATACAGATGGTTTGAAATGTCTTTTTATTGTACATTGCCAGAATCCTGTATAGGCTGAAAGAATTTTAATATCCATCAACCGCAATTCCATATAAAACAAAACCGGGCTCACTTTTCCTCTCAGCACTTTGTCTTTCGCATCTAATATTCGGGTTTCAATATCTTTCCATGCAACATCCAATGCTGTTGTTTTCACTTCCCAGCCGGTGCTGTTTGCGGTTTCGTAATTTCCATCTTCGCCCACAGCATAGCAAAGCTCACGAATATAATTAACCAGTGCGCTATGATCCTGCGGGATATCTTTCTTGTTCATTTAAACTACTGTAAGGATAGCAAAAACATAAGAAAAGCGTGCACTCTCAGGAACTGCCAATACAATGCGCTGTCCCTTCTGAAGTTTATTGTTTCGCATCAACTCTTCCATCATCAGATATACACTGCCGGCACCTACATTACCTACCTGCGACAAATTGGTAAACCATTTTTCCTGTGGTATCACTAATCCTTTTTGACGAAAACCTTCATCCATTTTGCTTCTGAAAAACTCACTGGAAATATGTGGCAAAAACCAATCTATTTCTGAAGCAGGAAGATAATGTGTTTGCAACATTTCAATCAGTTTGTCGCTGCCAAGGTCAACAATGTATTTACTCAGGAGTTTGGTATCCTGTTTTATACTCAGTACAGATTTTTCCATAATTTCTGCAGGAGCCATATCCATGTAACTTATAAAAGTGCCATCTGATAATTTTTCAGCAGCAGAATACATACAAGGTTCGGCAAGATGTGCATAAGAAACTCCTTCAATTGCGTCAATGCGCAAAGAGTTACCTTCTTTGGCAGGTGTATTTTGCAATAGTGCAGCTGCTGCTCCGTCACTGAGCATCCATCTCAGAAATTCTTTTTCAAAACTGATATATGGATTCTCTCCGTCATCAGCCAGTTTTTGTGCTTCAACTTCAAATGACTGATTGTTCATGATACGTGAAGTACGCTCCGAGCCTGTAACCACAGCTTTCTTCGACTGTCCTGCTTTTACAGCCATCCATGCATATTTCAAAGCATGCATTCCTGAACAACAGTTGCCCGCAGGAGATGTTACCTCTATAGCTTTTGAATTTTTTAACCATCCATGAACCATAACGGCATGCGAAGGCATCCACTGATCGGGTGATGATGTACCGCAAGTAAGCAGATCCATTTCATTAATTTCTTCCGGATGATTTTCGAAAAGTTTTTCAACGGCAATGGCAGCCATCTGTGCATTGGTATGTGTTGCCTTCCCGTTTTTATCCATGGCATAATAACGACACTTGATTCCGTTATTTCGCAGTACAAGGTTTTTGGTCTTGGATGATTGAGAGTGTATCAAACCAATATACTGCTCCATCTCATCATTTGAAACAGGCTGATTGGGCAGAAAGGCCGACAGTCGTGTTATGTAAACGTCTTGACTCATATTTTAACCGCGCAAATTTACACCTTCGGCATATAACTTCTGCTGAGCCAGTTTTTTATATAATAAAGGCCTGATAATGAGAGTAAAGAGGACTATCACAACAGGTGAAATAATAAATAACGCAAAAAGCAGGTAGTAGCGGAATATATTAATCCACAAATTTCGGTTCTTCTTACTCAGAATAATTTTTGCCCAGATACGGAAAAGCATAATAGCACGGCTTTCAATAAACATGAGTGTGGTATTTACTTTCACCGCTCCTTTTTGAAGCCAGTTTTTATGAAGGTCTTCAAGTTTATCATCCTCAAGTGCCTGACAGGCCATCAACCCGTAATTAACTGCAGAAGCAATATCATCATCTGCAATTCCGGGTTTTGGAAATAAGCCCCACATTTTATCTTTCTTACCTGTAAGCATCCAGTACTGCACAGTTACTGCACTGATGAGATTGGGTGCTTTATCTTTTAGTACGAGATTACCAACGTGTATAGACTGATTTTTCTTTAGCCATTGTCTGATACGTTCCAGTGCCTGAATCCACATATTACGTGATCCTGCAATTGTGATAACGGGAGTGTTTTTTATCAGTGAACAAATAACTTCTGAATGCATGGCTGCAATGGCAGGTAATGATGGTGAAAGAAACCACGGTTGCCATGCAAACACAATTAAATCATATTTGTCATGGCGCACAGTGATGGGCTTAATTGCTATTGGTTTATCTGTGACACATTCAGGCATTGCGTCAAAAAAACGTTCGTTGTCCCATGGAAAAGGGAATGACTTTTCCGGTTCAATTGTAACATACTCCACCTCATGCATAGCCGATTCAAACGGTTGGGCAAAATTGTTTACTATTTGTTTGAGTTGCCCTGTTTGAGAATAGTAAATGATAAGAATACGCTTATTCAAAGTCAGTTGGTTTTAGTAAATGCGAATGCGTTGCATAATCCGTAACTGATTCACGGACTACTGCACTTAATTTTTTATAATGATTACGCACCATCGTTGCATCTTCCTGCATATTTTTCTTATATCCCAACATTGCTGGGCTGTTTTCCTGTATCATAAGCCTGAGATAGCGAAACAAAGTTTTGTCGGGATGTGCTTTAATTTCTCCTTCAAGTAACTGACGGCCTTGTTTGAACAATCTCAATTTCTCTGCAGGTTGAGTCACAAGTCCGGCTTTTTTCATAAGCAATGCTCCGGTGAATGCATTTTTTTCTGATAGCGATAATTCAGAAACCGTTTTCAATCCGGAATTTATTAATGCAGTATCGTTAGACATCAGTGTAGAAAACACATTTTTTAAAACTGAATCAGAGGCATGTAGTGCAGTTGCCTGAGAAATCATGAATGCGATAATCAGCAATTTTTTCATTTATGCAAATGTAGAGAAAGAGATGTTAATCAGAGTTTAAATTCACCAACCTTCATCACCTATATTTTGGCATTACGGAACATAATTTTTATAAATGTACGTTCAAGAATAGCATGTGCCATGGCCAGTGTTTCATCAGTTTGCTGCAAAATCCTTCGCATTGATTTTTCAGGAATATCCACTCTGTAAATCCAGGCATTAAACAATATAGGCGATTTACGAATCACCTGAATAATTTCAGTCAAACGAAGTATAATTTCCTGTTGTGCTGTTTGCACATTTCCGCTCCACAGAATTTCAAAACCGGTTCCGCTGAGGTCTTTGTTTAGTTGCTTTACAGTTTGTAAGATGTATTTTTCATTTTCTCCAAACTGTTTTAATGTGGCACTATTCATTGCTCCAAAAAGCTTCTTATAGCAAACTCATACGATTGCAATCCGAATCCTGCGACCACACCTTTGCAAAAAGGAGCGAGCAGACTTTTTTGTCTGAATTCTTCGCGAGAATAAATGTTGGAAATATGTACTTCAACCACCGGTGTTCGTATTGACGCAATGGCATCGGCTATGGCTACGCTGGTATGGGTATATCCTCCCGCATTGAGAATTATTCCTGCAAAACTAAATCCTGTTTCATGCAGTTTGTTGATTATTTCACCTTCAATGTTACTCTGAAAATAATCAATACTGAATTGTGGGAACAGGTTTTTCAACTCCTGATAATACTCTTCAAATGTTCGGTTGCCATACACTTCCGGTTGGCGTGTGCCAAGCAAATTCAGATTCGGCCCGTTGATAATGATGAGTTGCGGTTTCATAGCTTATCAGGGTACATTGATGACCTTATGCATCTGAAGTGAAAACTGCCACTGAGGATGAGCCTTTACATAATCCACGATCACTGGCACCATCTTTTCAAAACGGCTGAACTCAGGCTGCAGAAAAAGTTTGGCTTCCGGCTTTACCAATTGTGCATATTGTTCTGCCCAATCAAAATCGGAAGGATGAAAAATAACTACTTTCAGTTCATCTGCAAGAGAAAGGTTTTCCGCTAATGGTGCTTTAAACTTTTTTGGCGAAAGACATATCCAGTCGAAATTGCCGGTTATGGGATGCGCACCTGATGTTTCAAGCCATACCTGCATGTTTTGTTGATGCAATGCATTTGTAAGGTTCTGTAGCGGATACAATGTTGGCTCGCCTCCCGTTATCACAACATTTTTAGCACCATGATTTTTGCAGGCTTCCACCAATTCATCAATTGTTTGCACTGAATGTTTTTCTGCATCCCACGATTCTTTTACATCACACCACACACAACCCACATCGCAACCTGCCAAACGTATAAAATAAGCTGCTTTGCCTGTATGACTCCCCTCTCCCTGAATGGTATAAAAATGTTCCATCACAGGATACTGATTAAGTAAAATACCGGAAGTGGCGGCTTCTTTTGACATCGCCTGTGGCTGAATCATTATTTAACTTATTTTCTGACTTACCACCCGTTGCAGAATTTCAAAAGCATTTTCCGCCATCTGATTTTCTTTATCTAATGTTGGATTCACTTCTGCCATTTCAAAACAACACACTTTTTCATTCTGTATCAGTCTTACACAAAGTCCTCCGGCTTCTTTTTCAGTGATACCGTTTCGAACAGGTGTTCCTGTTCCCTTTGATATAGAACTGTCCATACTATCCACATCAAACGACACATAAATATGAGAGCAGTGCGACAAATGTGATAGTGCATCTCTCGAAATCTTCTCCACGCCTTTTCTTTTTACGTCAGAAGTTGAAAACATTTTCACCTTATGCTTTTTCAGCAAATATGTTTCTTCAGGTTCCACATCGCGCACGCAGATGTACACCAAATCTTTGTAGGTTATTTTAGGAGCTATCCCTCCTACTTTTTTCAACTTATTCCAAAGGTCAATAGTTTCCTTATCAGGTTTGTTCATGCGGTTGGTAAGGTTGTCCTCTGCAAGAGTTGCTGCCAGCGGCATGCCATGTACGTTGCCTGTAGGTGTGGTATATGGCGAGTGAATATCAGCATGTGCATCAATCCAAATTACTCCGAGTTTTGATTTTGGGTAAGCCATTTTTATTCCGGCTATGGTTCCTCCCGCTGTGCTGTGGTCACCTGCCAAAACAATAGGAAAAGTTTTACCCTTCAGCGTATCGCATACAGCCTTGCCAATTCGTTCATATAAGGTGATAATTCCTTTGATCCGTTTGGCGTAAGGGCTGCCCTGAGTTTCAAAAAGCAGTTTGTTTTCATTCGGGATGTCAATGCTGTCAACTTTGTTAAAAAGGTTGCTGCCGAAATCGAGTGCTGCAACTTTTATTGCATCAATACCCATACTTGCTCCCCGCGTTCCCGCTCCTATTTCCGACTTTACTTCGATGAATTTTATTTTGCTCATAATATTTTTAAACAATCAATTTTGATTTTACAAGATATATCTACATTCGCATGGCGCAAAAATAAAAACCAATAGCCAAAGCAAATGAAGAACCGGTACATAGACCTGATTCAACAAAGTTACGACTTTCCGCAAGAAGGTTTTGAAGTAATTGATGATTGCCTGCATTTCAACGGGATAAATCTTATGGATGTTATCAAACAGTATGGTACTCCGCTTAAAATAACGTATCTCCCGAAAATAAGTTCGCAAATTCAGAAAGCCAAGCGTATTTTTAAGGTGGCAATGGCCAAAGTTGACTATAAAGGCAGCTATTATTACTGTTATTGCACAAAAAGTTCTCATTTTTCATTTGTTATGGAAGAAGCTTTGAAAAATGATATTCATATTGAAACCAGCTCGGCTTTTGATATTCCAATCATTCGCTCACTCTATCAATCACAGAAAATCAATAAAGACATTTACATCCTGTGCAACGGTTTCAAACGCGAGCCTTACATTAAAGCTATTGTTGATCTCATTAAAGATGGTTTTACCAATGTAATCCCAATTCTTGATAATACTGAAGAGCTTAAAGAATATGAAAAAGCATTACCCGACAGGAAATTTAAAATTGGTATTCGCATAGCATCTGAAGAAGAACCTAATGCAGAGTTTTATACTTCGCGGCTTGGAATAAGGCAGCGCGACATTCTTGAGTTTTATAAAAACACTGTCAAAAAAAATCCGAATGTGGAGTTAAAACTCCTCCACTTTTTCATCAATACCGGTATTCGCGATACTGCCTATTACTGGAATGAATTGCAACGCAACATCAGTTTATATGCCGACTTAAAAAAGATTTGTCCTGAACTTACTGCCCTTGATATTGGAGGTGGAATGCCAATAAAAACCAAACTCGATTTCAATTTCGATTATCAGTATATGGCTGATGAAATTGTGATTCAGATAAAGTCGGCCTGCGACCAGCGCAAAGTTCCAGTACCTCATTTGTTCACTGAGTTTGGCAGTTTTACCGTTGGCGAAAGTGGTGCCATTTTATTTTCTGTTTCGGGAGTTAAACAACAAAACGACAAGGAGCTCTGGTATATGATTGACAGCAGCTTCATCACCACATTGCCCGACACGTGGGGAATTAAACAAAAGTTTATTCTTCTTGCCATCAATCATTGGGACAGAGAACAGTCGCGTGTCAACCTCGGAGGCATGACTTGCGATGGTGAAGACTATTACATCATGGAGTCAGTAAAAAACAGAGTCTTTATGCCGAGATTCGAAAGTAACGACCCATTGTATCTGGGATTTTTCCATACAGGTGCTTATCAGGATACGCTGGGTGGTTATGGTGGGCTGCAGCATTGTCTGTTGCCTGCACCCAAGCATGTACTTATAGACCGAAATGAAGAGGGTGAACTCAGTATGCGTCTTTTTGCCAAGGAGCAAACTTCCAAGTCTATGATGAAAATACTTGGCTACTAAAAAATTGTTTTCTGAAAATTATCTGGTATAGTTAGGAGCTTCTTTCACAATAGTAACATCGTGTGGATGACTCTCGCGCATACCGCTTTGAGTGATACGTATAAATTTAGCCTGTTGCAATTCGCTGATGTTTTTTGCTCCGCAATATCCCATACCTGCACGTAATCCACCTACCAGTTGATAAACCGTTTCAGCCAAAGTTCCTTTATAAGGAACACGACCTACAATACCTTCAGGCACTAACTTTTTTATATCATCTTCTGCATCCTGAAAATAACGGTCTTTCGATCCTTCGCGCATGGCCTCAATAGAACCCATACCACGGTATGATTTAAACTTTCTTCCTTCGTAAATAATAGTTTCTCCGGGCGACTCTTCCACACCTGCAAACAGCGATCCCGCCATAATGCTGTGTGCTCCTGCAGCAATTGCCTTAGGAATATCTCCTGTAAAACGAATACCGCCATCGGCTATCACCGGTACTCCTGAACCTTTTATGGCCTGTGCCACATCAGCAATTGCTGTAAGTTGAGGCACTCCTACTCCGGCAACAACACGCGTTGTACATATCGAACCCGGACCAATACCTACTTTAACGGCATCGGTTCCATTTTTCACTAACATCTTTGCACCTTCAGCAGTTCCTACATTTCCTACAACTACATCCAACTCCGGAAATTTCTTTTTTACTGCTTTCAGTGCATTTATCACACCTTTCGAATGTCCGTGAGCTGTGTCAATACTAATGGCATCTACTCCGGCTTTCACCAGTGACTCTACCCGCTCCAGCATATCCGAAGTTACGCCAATTGCCGCTGCCACTCGCAACCTGCCCAATTCATCCTTGCACGAGTTGGGACGCGATTTGAATTTCAGAATGTCTTTATAGGTAACTAAACCAATCAACTTTCCCGACTTATCAATCACAGGAAGTTTTTCTATTTTATATTGACGTAAAATAACTTCTGCTTTTTGTAATGAAACAACTCCCGTCACGGTGATTAGTTTCTCCTTAGTCATCAGCTGGCTCACCTTTTTTGTTTCATCCATTTCGAAACGCAAATCGCGGTTAGTCAGAATCCCAACCAATTTTCCATTGTCGTTAATAATAGGAATACCGCCAATATGCTGCTCTCTCATAATGAGCAAAGCATCACCAATGGTAGCATTTTCATGTAGGGTAATCGGGTCGTGAATCATTCCACTTTCCGAACGTTTTACCTTGCGCACTTCCTGAGTCTGTCTTTCTATAGACATATTTTTATGCAACACACCAATACCGCCTTCCTGTGCCAGTGCTATGGCTAATGCCGACTCTGTAACAGTGTCCATAGCTGCCGATACAACAGGAATATTTAACTTGATATTTTTTGAAAAAACGGTGCTGGTGTCAACTTCGCGAGGCAGAATTTCTGAATATGCCGGAACCAGCAATACATCATCATAGGTAAGTCCTTCAGGCAGATTTGATTTGGTTGCAAGAGCCATGTTGTTTGCTTTTGCCGGACAAAGATAGAGAAAATCAGATTACCCTTTGTTTGTTGTTTTTGGTAGTTGATAACTAAACAACGATTTGTTAACTGACCGGGGTATTTAAAATAAAAAACGAAGCTGCCTGAAATAATTTTCATGGAAGAAAATAATTATTAATTATTCTCTATCCGGTCGAGGTTTAAATATAGGCAGCCTCGTTATATGATTTGGTTTCAGTATTTCCTAAAAATCATCATCATCGTCACCTGACGAACCACTGAATAAGTCATCGTTGAATGTCATGTTATCATCCATGATGTCCTTTTCATCAGGCATTTTCTCATCATCCATATCCACCGGCATTGGCCGAATAATCTCTACTATTTCAGTTTCGTAAACAAAATTTTCCGGTTTGCTTTGTGTAGGTTCAGGAGCAGGCTTTGGAGCAGCAGGCTTCTTTGCTACAGGTTTTTTAGCAACCGGTTTTGGTGCAGCAGGTTTCTTAGCAACTGCTTTCTTTTTGGTAGCTGCCTTTTTCTTTGGAGCTGCTTTCTTTTTAGTTGCTGCTTTTTTCTTTGTTGCCTTCTTCTTAGTTGCTACTTTTTTCTTCGGTGCCGCTTTCTTTTTAGTTGCAGCCTTCTTTTTTGGAGCAGCTTTTTTCTTAGTAGCTTTCTTTTTTGTGGCTGATTTTTTCTTTACCACTTTTTTTGCTGAGGCTTTACGTGCCGGCTTGGATGCCTTCTTTTTGGCAGTTGCTTTTTTTGCTTTTTTTGCTTTTGCCATAGGTAAATAAGATTGATGGTGAGTGTTATTACTTATTTTTTGTGTAAATATACAGCAGGTTTTTAATCATGCAACAAGTAATTTAAAAATTTTTTTTCACTGCTTTCAGTTATTATCACATAAAACCTCCAACTTTCATCTCTGAAAATTCGGATATTTGACCCTCTCTAAATATTATGACCAACCGATTTAACTTCCTTTCTGCTTTTTCAATTTTAACATTGTTCATCATGTCATGCAACCGCCTCCCGCAAGCCGACCTGATTGTGTATAATGGCACCATCTATACTGCCGACAGTGCTTTCAGCACCTGCACGGCAATGGCCATAAGTGATGGAAAAATCATTGCTACCGGAGGTGATGATTTGCTCACCAAATACCGGTGCTCCAATCAAACCGACTTGCAGGGCATGTTTGTTTATCCCGGATTTATTGATGCTCATTGTCATTTTTATGGCTACAGCACCGACCTTCCAAAGTGTGCACTGTTTGGCACTTCTTCCTTTGACGAAGTGATTCGCAAAGTGGTTGAATACGAAAAAACCAATCACTTTCACTGGATTCTTGGCAGAGGCTGGGACCAGAACGACTGGCCGGTGAAAGAATTCCCCACTAAAGATATTCTCGACAGTCTTTTTCCCGATAAGCCCGTATTCCTGTTGCGTATTGATGGACATGCAGCCTTAGTCAATCAAAAAGCTCTTGACCTTGCCGGTATTACTTTTCGTACCAAAATTGACGGTGGCGAAGTGGTACTCAACAACTACGAACCCACAGGCATTCTTATAGATAATGCAGTGGATGTGGTTAAAAAAATCATCCCCGAATTTAATTCCGAATTAAAAAAAGACGGCTTGCTTCAGGGACAAAAAAATTGTTTTGCCGTTGGTCTCACTTCTGTGGTTGATGCAGGACTTAAAGTTTCCGAAATTCAGTTTCTCGACTCTATGCAGAAATCAGGACAACTGCAAATGAAAATTTATGCCATGGCTGAACTTACTCCTCAAAGTATGGACTACTGGTTTGCCAAAGGCATATATAAAACCGACCGGTTGCATGTGCAGTGCTTCAAGTTGTATGCCGATGGCGCACTCGGTTCCAGAGGTGCCTGCCTGCTGCAACACTACTCCGACAGCCCGGAACGTTATGGTTTTCTGCTTACGCCCATTGAAGAAATAAAATCTCGTGCCAAAGCAGTTTACGACCATGGTTTTCAACTTGCCACACATTGCATTGGCGACTCTGCCAACAGACTCATGCTAAATGTTTATGCCGGTTTGCTAAAGACAAAAAACGACAGACGCTGGCGCATTGAACATTGCCAGGTAGTAAACCATGCTGACCAGACTATGTTTGGCCAATACAGCATCATACCCAGTGTGCAACCTACCCATGCCACCAGCGATATGTACTGGGCCGAAGACCGATTAGGGCCTCAGCGTATTAAAGATGCTTATGCCAACAACGACTTGCTCCACAGTGCAGGAATTGTTGTCAACGGAAGTGATTTCCCTGTGGAAGACATCAACCCGCTTTACGGATATTATGCAGCCGTCACACGCAAAGATCAAAAAGGTTTTCCTCCTCATGGTTTTGAAATAAACAATGCCATCACCCGCAAACAGGCTTTGCTTGCCATGACGCGCTGGGCTGCCTACAGTATGTTCGAGGAAAAAGAAAAAGGTTCTCTCGAAACAGGTAAAACTGCCGATTTTGTAATATTAAAATCTGACTTGCTCACAGCCCCCGAATCCACTTTATTCAGCATACCTGTAGAAGCTACCTTTATTAATGGCGTTAAAGTTTTTGAGAAACCTCAGAAATAATTTTGCACCACAACACCTGTCAAACATACTTTTTTCTCTTAGTTTTTTCCATAAAAAAACCGCCTCCTTTAATGGAAGCGGTTTTATATAAACACTTAAATCCTCTCAATACTTACTTAGCAGTGTCTTCAGGTTTTGCTTCTGCTTTTTTATTGGCACAGCATCCGCCTTTTTTGCCTTCCATCTTGCCCATCTCTGCGCAATGTGGCTTAGCTGCTGATGCTTCTGCTTTTCCTGCACAGCAATCTTTTCCTTTCATGGCTTTGCCATGTTTCTTGCAAGCTTTCTTACATTCTTTTTTGCTCATGTCGCATTTTCCATCATGCTTTTCTGCTTTCACTTCTGCATTGTTATCTGCAGCGGGAGCAGCCGTAATAGTTGTTTGTGTAGTTTCAGCAGCGGGTTTTGCTTCCTGAGCGTTTGTCTGTATAGCAATAAAACTGAATACTGCTAATGCGGCAATTAATTTTTTCATATCCTTTTTTCTTTATTAATATTTTGCGCTAAAATAGACTTTTTTAAATTGATGGCAAATGATAAAAGTCTGCTTCAGATTTCATTCACCTTTATCCTTTTGCAGCATATCGCGCAGGTTATACAGCACTCCTCCTCGCAGCACCGGTATCACCTGTGTCTGATTGGGCGTCAGGCAATATAGCACATCTTCATCCACCTTTAGTTTTTCCAACCGTGTGCGGTGTGACGACTGCGCCAAAAACTCATACATATCATTCCTTGCAAGGTCATACAGCCTCATGGCAGCCAGTGCTGCATCGCGGTGTGGCGTAAGTCTGAAATGCGGCTGCAGTTTTTCGGCTAATGCTCCTGCAAAAAGTGCATCTTCCAAGTTGAAAGTGTCTTTCCATCCAGCACAGAGGCACACCACATTTTGCTGTTGCTTTATCAGCCACTCGGCAAGTGTGTCTATGTTCAGGAACGAGCCTACCACCACCATGGCTGCATTACGTGCTATATCTATTGCCCGTGTGCCATTAGTGGTTGTAAGTGCAATTTTCTTTCCTCTTATTTTATCATCCATGTAGCTGAAAGGCGAATTGCCAAAATCAAATCCTTCCACCATAGAGCCTTGCCGCTCTGCTCCTACCAGATATCCTTTTTCGCGATAGGCCAGACTTTCTTCAGTTGTTGTAACCGGCACTATGCAATGTGCCCCATACTGAAATGCCACACATATACTGCTTGTTGCACGCAGCACATCTATCACCACCACTATGCTTTGCAACACGTCATACTGATAAAACAATGCCGGTGTAAGGCAAACCTCAAGAAAAGGTTTCTCAGCTTCCATCATTTATTTTTTCAAAAACGGCAATTTCACTGTCACTGCCTTCAGCAGTTTCTCTCTTATCTTTACATATATCTCAGTGCCTTCGGCTGCATATTCTTTTTTCACATAGCCCAGCCCTATGGCCTTTCCTAGTGTAGGCGATTGTGTGCCCGAAGTCACTCTGCCTATCACTTCGCCCTGTGCAGTGCATATTTCATAGTCCTTGCGCGATATACCTCTGTCAATCATCTCGAAGCCGCACAGTTTTTGTGCCACGCCTCTCTCCTTCTCTGCTTTCAGCGCTGCCGAGTTCACAAAGTCTTTCGTAAATTTGGTTATCCACCCAAGGCCTGCTTCCAGAGGCGATGTGGTGTCGTCAATATCATTTCCATACAGACAAAAACCCATCTCCAGCCTCAGCGTATCGCGCGCCCCCAGGCCTATAGGTTTTATGCCAAACTCCTCTCCTGCCTTCAGCACATCGTTCCATATTTTCACTGCATGGGCATTGTCCATATAAATCTCAAAACCTCCTGCACCGGTATATCCCGTATTCGAAATAATTACATCAGCACATCCGTCAAACTCACCTTTCACAAAATGATAATACGCTATTTCATCCAGCTTCACTGATGTGAGCTTCTGCAGCGTTTGCATTGCCTTAGGTCCCTGTATGGCCAGCAGCGACATGCTGTCCGACACATTTTCCATCACGGCACCGTAGCTGTTGTGTTTCTTTATCCAGTTCCAGTCCTTCTCAATATTCGAAGCATTGACCACCAGCATAAATGTTTTTTCATCTATGCAATACACTATCAAATCATCCACAATGCCACCCTGCTCATTGGGCAGGCAACTGTACTGCGCCTTGCCGGCCGACAGTTTGCTAACATCATTGCTCGTAACGCGTTGCAGCAAGTCCACAGCACCATCGCCCTTCACTATAAACTCGCCCATGTGCGACACGTCAAACATTCCAACAGCATTGCGCACGGTTTCATGCTCTGCATTAATGCCGCTATACTGCACCGGCATCAGATAACCTGCAAAAGGCACCATCTTGGCGCCCAGTTGTTGGTGCACTGCCGTTAGTGCCGTATGCTTCAAATTAGTTGATTCTTCCATCGTTTTATCAATAAAAAATTGCGCGGCAAAGCTAATATTTATTTGCATGATGGATATGCCGGTGAGCTTAATCCATTCCGCCTCTCCACCTCAAATATCAGGGCTGATATCAAAAACTGCCGTGTGCGCAAGCGTTCTCATAGGGCTACGGGTGCGCGATAGCATTTCAACATCTCCTCAAAACATAACTCCGCCATTTATGGCGGAGAATAAACCGTCAAACAAAAAAGGCTTTAGCCTTGACCAAATTCCAAGCGCGCTCAAGCGCCCTTTAG
>JAGVTU010000024.1 GCA_019136655.1 Bacteroidota bacterium | reverse complement strand
ATTTTGCCAGGGAGGCAATTCAACACTCAGTGCAGGAGGAGGTTATACAAATTATCTTTGGTCAACAGGAGCAACTACACCAACACTCAATGTTACAACAGGAGGAACTTACAGTGTAACGGTAACAAGTGCTGCAGGATGTACAGGAACAACCAATACAGTGGTTACAGTAAATCCCAATCCCTCACCTTCGATTACAGGCACTACGGCATTTTGTACCGGTGCTTCCACAACTTTGAATGTAGGAGGAACTTACCCACAATATCAATGGTCAACAGGTTCATCAGCAAATTCAATTACTGTAACCACAGCAAATACATTCAGCGTTACGGTAACAGATGCCAATGGATGTACTGGAACTACATCAGCAACCACAACTGTCAATCCTTTGCCAACACCATCCATAACGGGTAACAATTCTATCTGCCAGGGACAGAGCAGTACACTCAGTGCAGGAAGTTATACTTCCTATCTTTGGTCAACAGGATCTACAAGTGCAAATATATTTTGCCAGGGAGGCAATTCAACACTCAGTGCAGGAGGAGGTTATACAAATTATCTTTGGTCAACAGGAGCAACTACACCAACACTCAATGTTACAACAGGAGGAACTTACAGCGTAACGGTAACAAATGGTTACGGATGTTCTGCATCTGCATCTTTACCAATTACAGTTTATTCATTACCTGCTCCAGTAATAAACGGTCCTGCGGGAATTTGCCCTGGAGCATCTGCAGCATTAACAACCGGAAGTTTCGCAGCTTATGTTTGGTCAACCGGAAGCAATTCCCAAACAATCAACACCACCGTACCTGGCACTTACGCAGTTACTGTAATAGATGCCAATGGTTGTGTTGATTCTGTAAGTTATACACTTGCAGCTTACACAAATCCTACACCTGTAATTACAGGCACAGCAGCAATTTGCCAGAACCAGTCATCTTTACTCGATGCGGGAAGTTTTGCATCTTATAACTGGTCAACAGGTGCATCCACACAAACCATTTCAGTAACGCAGAGTGGAACCTATTCTGTTACAGTAACAAATACTACAGGTTGTTCTGCAACTGCATCATTTGCAGTGCTGGTAAATCCTTTGCCCACTCCTGCTATCACAGGTATCAATGCATTTTGCAGTGGCGACTCCTCTCAACTTACAGTTTCAGGAAATTATCCTTCCTATCTGTGGTCAACAGGTGCTTCATCATCTGCTGTTACTGTTAACGCAGGTGGCAATTACGTAGTAACAGTTACTGATGCCAATGGTTGCACTGCATCTGCATCACAAAGTATTACAGTATGGAACCTGCCATCACCGGTGATTACAGGAGATGATAACATTTGTATTGGGGAGTCTTCAACACTGACCACAGGTAATTATGCATCTTATCAATGGTCAACAGGAGCATCAACTGATTCGATTACCACAACAACTGCCGGAAATTATGTTGTTACTGTCACTGATATGAATGGATGTGTAAACACATCTGCACCTTTTAATATTGCCGTGCATCAGTTGCCAACAGCAATTGTTTCAGGAACCACTGCAATATGTATCGGGCAATCGACACCGTTGCAGATTGACATCACCGGAACTCCACCATTCCGTTATGGATACACAGATGGAAGCACTGCTTTCGGTCCGTTTACAACTTCAAATTCTACTGTAACTATTCCGGTAGCACCAATTTCAGCAACCACTTATACTCTGAATCTGATTACAGATTTATATTGTAACGGCAGTTTTAACGGCAGTGCAGCAATTACTGTTAATCCACTTCCTCAACCAGTTATTACAGGGCCATCTTCCATCTGCGAAAATGAAACAGCAATGCTTGATGCAGGTACGTTTGCAGCTTATCAGTGGTCAACAGGTGAGAATACTGCATTTATAAATGCAAATACAAATGGCAATTATACATGTACAGTTACATCAGCAGACGGTTGTGTTAATACTGCCAACTTTTATCTGACTGTAAATCCTTTGCCGGTAGCTTCATTTACAAACGACAGCAGCCTCACTTGCGAAGTACCCAGAATTCATTTTACAAATACTTCTGTTTATCCTGCAGGATCTGTGTTTAACTGGAATTTTGGTGATGCAGTTTCTTCGGAGATGAATCCGGTACATCAGTATGATAGTACAGGAGTATTTCCTGTAACTTTAATAATAACCACTCCTGCTGGTTGTGTTGATTCTGTAACCCAGAATGTAGTAATAATCATACACCCGTTACCTCTTGCTCAGTTTGATGTATCACCTGACGTTGCACCACTTTATAATTCAACAATCAAGTTAATAAATAATTCAGAAAATGCTGTTACATGGCATTGGGATTTTGGTGATGGACAAAAAACAGATATTGGTGTAAGTCAGTATCAGTATCAGTCGCCAGGCAAATACACCATTACATTGAAGGTTACCAATATTGCAGGATGTGAAAGTGTAACTTCACGAGAAGTAATCATCACACCTTTCTTTATTCCGAATGCATTTACGCCTAATGGCGATGGGAAAAACGAAACATTTTATGATCCGGGATATGCATTTGATGTGAAATTAGTTACCATGCGCATTTGGAACCGCTGGGGTCAGATGGTATTCTCAACAGATAATATGTCTCATGTATGGGATGGCAAAGATGCTTCCGGTAATGATGCACCACAGGGAGTTTATTATTACACACTCAAAGTATTACAAAATTCAGGTCACGAAAATGACTATGCAGGCAGTGTAACTCTGGTACGCTGATAAGGTTTATTTCCCAAAAACACTTTGAAGCAAATCATTGATTCGCTCTGCCGGGTCTTTTCTGATTTTTAATTCTTCTGATGCAATAAGTTTGAATAATCCTTCAATAGCTTTGTTGGTCACATAGCTGTTTAAATCAGGATTTATTTTATTGACAAAAGGTAACTTGTTATAATTAGTCATTAAAGGTTTCCAGTACTTAGTGATATTAACTTTATCCAGCGAGTTTTTTACGATAGGCTGAAAGGCGGCAACCAGTGCAGCGTTTGAAGTGTTTTTAAGATACTGCGTAGCTGCATCATTACCACCTCTTAAAATACTTAATCCATCATTAATGTTCATTTTCATGATAGAGTTAAGAAAAATAGGAGCTGCAGATTTTGCAGCATCTTCTGCTGCACGGTTAAGTGTTTTCACAAACTTGTCAACTTCTTTATCCATTCCAATACTTCGCAATGTTTTTTCTGCTTCACTTACTTCCTTCGGAAATGGAATCTTTATTAGTGGGTTTTTATAAAAACCATCTACTTTTGATGCAGATGCAGTGGATTTGTTCATGCCTACTTTCAATGCTTCTTTCAGCCCATTAATGATTTCAGAATTTGACAGTCCTGCTCCCAAATCGGGGTTGGTTGTGGTAGATTGATTTGAAAGTTGTTTTTTAAGACTCTGTGCAGGTAGTTGAATGCTTGCTAAAATTAGTGCAGCTAAGAGAATCCTTTTCATAATTTTCTTGTTTAATAGTTTAAAGAATTATTTCAAACATATTGCCAGTAATTAGTTTAAGCAAATATGTTGATGATATTTATCTAAAATTAATTTTGCGAAGTTATCATTTAATTTTTTGTTCATAAAGATATGATTTACGCTGAGCTTATTTCCATAGGCGATGAGTTGCTCATAGGGCAGGTAGTCAATACCAATGCTCCTTGGATAAGTCGTCAGCTTAATAAAGCAGGATTTGCAGTGAAACAGATTACTGTTGTGGGCGACCTTGAAAATGAGATTATCAATGCACTCGATCTTGCACGAAAGAGAGCAGATATAATTTTAATTACCGGAGGGCTTGGCCCCACCAAGGATGACTTAACCAAACAAGTTTTGTGTAAGTATTTCAATACACATCTGATATTCGACCCACAGGCATATAATGATATTGAAGCAATTTTTAAAGCACGTGGACGTGAAGTAACTCCTACCAACAGAGCGCAAGCTGAATTACCGGCATCATGTATTCCGGTTTATAATAAAAACGGAACGGCTCCCGGTATGTGGTTTAAAGCTGATGGAAAAGTTTTTGTGAGCATGCCCGGAGTTCCTTACGAAATGGAAGCAATGATGTCGGATTTTGTTATTCCAAAACTGATGCAGGAATTTAAATCCACTCCTGTTATTCACAAAACGATACTTACCCAAGGCATCGGGGAAAGTTATTTGTCGGATATGATTGCTGATTGGGAAAATTGTTTACCTGAATATATGAAACTGGCATATCTGCCGGCTGCAGGTATGGTGCGGTTGCGACTCACAGGTATAGGAGAGAGTATGAATCTGGAGAGTGAAATGGCAAATGAAACAGATAAATTAAAAAAACTGATAGCTCCGTATATTTATGGCGAAGAAGATGAAACACTGGCGCAGATCATAGGAAAATTACTCAGAGAATCAGGAAAAACTTTGGCAACTGCCGAAAGTTGTACAGGAGGAAATATTGCACATCTGATTACTTCTGTGCCCGGAAGTTCTGAATATTATATGGGAAGTGTAATCAGCTATAGCAACGAAATTAAAAAAAGTGAGCTGAATGTAAATGCTGACACCTTAGTGCGTAAAGGCGCAGTGAGTGAGGAAGTAGCAATTCAAATGGCTGAAGGAGTAAGAAAAAAATACAATGTGGATTTTGCCATCAGCACTACAGGTATTGCAGGACCTGATGGTGGAAGTGAAGAAAAACCCGTTGGCACAGTTTGGATTGCAGTTGCAGATGCAAATAAAACGGTTGCAAAGAAATTTTTACTTGGCACCAACCGCATGAGAGTAATTCAGGTAGCATCTGAAACTGCTCTTAATCAACTGAGAAAGCTTATTATCGGGCAAATTTGATTTTTTATTTGCAGATATGCCTGTGGTTGCTACTTTTGCAGCCTCAAAATAACAGTGCGGGGTGGAGCAGGGGTAGCTCGTTGGGCTCATAACCCAAAGGTCGTTGGTTCGAATCCAGCCCCCGCTACCAAAAGAAAAAGTCGCTGAGTAAATTCACTCAGCGACTTTTTTTATTTGAATAAATCTCCTATTGAATATAGAATTTAAAGAGCACAAAAAAAGCTGTCTCAATTTGAGACAGCTTTTTAGTTTTATATCGAACAGAATTAATAATCCATTCCACCCATTCCGCCCGGCATTGGAGGCATAGCGGGTTTTTCTTCTTTCACTTCTGCAAGCACACACTCTGTAGTCAATAACATTCCTGCTACTGAAGCTGCATTTTCTAAAGCTACACGTGTAACCTTGGTAGGGTCAATAACACCTGCTGCATGCATGTTCTCATACTTATCTGTGCGTGCGTTATAACCGAAGTCGTCTTTCCCTTCTTTTACTTTTTGCACCACAATGCTTCCTTCAATTCCTGCATTGCTCACAATCTGACGTAAAGGCTCTTCTAATGCACGTTTAATAATTGCAATTCCGGTAACCTCATCTTCATTTTCTCCTTTCAGTTTGTCTAATGCGCTTAATGAACGTACATATGCTACTCCTCCTCCTGGAACAATTCCTTCTTCAACAGCAGCACGTGTCGCGTGTAAGGCATCATCTACACGATCTTTCTTTTCTTTCATTTCTACTTCTGTTGCAGCACCTACATAAAGTACAGCTACTCCACCTGCCAACTTAGCCAGACGCTCCTGAAGTTTTTCTTTGTCATAGTCAGATGTTGTTGTTTCAATCTGAGCTTTTATCTGATTTACCCTTGCAGTAATATCAGCTTTCTTTCCTGCACCACCTACAATTGTTGTGTTATCTTTGTCTATAGTAACTTTCTCGCAAGTTCCAAGGTATGAAAGATCAGCATTCTCTAATTTGAATCCTTGCTCTTCAGCAATTAAAGTGCCTTTGGTAAGAATAGCAATATCTTCCATCATTGCTTTTCTTCTGTCGCCAAATCCCGGAGATTTTACAGCAGCAATTTTCAGAGAACCACGAATTTTATTTACTACCAATGTTGCTAATGCTTCACCATCTACATCTTCTGCAATAATCAATAATGGTTTACCTGTTTGAACTACCTTTTCGAGAATAGGCAGTAATTCTTTCATATTGGAAACTTTCTTGTCATACAACAGGATATATGGATTTTCAAGAACTGCTTCCATCTTATCTGCATTGGTTACGAAGTATGGAGAGATATAACCTCTGTCAAACTGCATTCCTTCAACAACTTCAACAGTAGTTTCAGTTCCTTTAGCTTCTTCTACAGTGATTACACCTTCCTTCTTAACTTTCGCCATTGCCTGTGCTATTAGCTTTCCAATCTCTGAGTCATTGTTTGCAGAAACAGTTGCCACTTGCTCAATTTTCTTATTGTCATCACCAACTTCTTTGCTCATTTTTTTCAAAGAAGCTACAATTGCTTCAACTGCCTTGTCAATACCACGTTTCAAATCCATTGGATTAGCACCTGCAGTTACGTTTTTCAATCCTGCAGTTACTATTGCCTGAGCAAGTACTGTTGCTGTAGTAGTTCCATCACCTGCCATATCTGCAGTCTTTGAAGCCACTTCTTTCAGCATCTGTGCTCCCATATTTTCAATACTGTCTTTCAGTTCAATTTCTTTAGCTACGGTAACTCCGTCTTTTGTTATCGCTGGGGAACCGAATTTTTTGTCAATAATTACGTTGCGTCCTTTAGGTCCTAAAGTTACCTTCACTGCATTTGCCAATGCATCCACACCTTTTTTAAGTGCATCGCGTGCTTCGAGGTTAAATGTTATGTCTTTTGCCATTTTTTATTTGATTTTTAAATTTCTATGATGATTTATTATAAACTAAAAAGCAGAGATAACGAAATTGTTACTCTGCAATAAGATTTACACGATTGCGAAAATGTCGCTCTCGCGCATTATTAAATATTCTTTTCCGTCAACTGTAATTTCGGTACCGGCATATTTTCCATATAATACGCTGTCGCCAACTTTTACAGTCATTGGCTCATCTTTCTTGCCGTTTCCTACGGCTACCACTTTTCCTTTTTGAGGTTTTTCTTTAGCTGTATCAGGAATAATAATTCCGCTTGCGGTTTTTTCTTCGGCAGCAGCTACCTCCACGATTACGCGGTCTGCCAATGGTGTTAATTTAATTTTGCTCATTGTATGATTTGATTATTAAAAATTAGTAGATATAAATTTTATTTGGGCATTGCAGCAAATGTGCCATTAGGATTTTACTGCCAATATTTCATAAAGGGTGTCTTATAAAAATAAAACCGGTGTCACATTGCTGAAATTATGACACCGGTAAAGGAATATTTTGTCAGAAATTATTCGGCTGGTGTTGACGGTTGTTCAGCGGGTTGCTGTGCAGGTTTTGCCTGATCAGCACCCGGTAGTGGTGCCTGAGGTGAAGCCGGTAATGCGGCATTGTCAATTTGCTCCTGTATTGATGAAGACTTTACCTGACCCTGAGAACTGCTTCCGGGAAGCATAAAGTTTGCGGCAACACATAATACAATCAATCCTATGCCTAAGCCCCAGGTAAGTTTTTCAAGGAAATCAGTTGTCTTACGAACTCCCATTATCTGCTGCGGTGCCGAGAATCCGGAAGCCAATCCTCCGCCTTTTGAATTTTGAACTAAAACAGCAAGTCCCAAAACAAGGCTTACAAGAATGATTAGAACGGTAATAAATACAAACATGTTTTTAAATATTTAAAGCTGTGCTTTTTTGATTTCTAAAATAAGGGCTGCAAAGTAAAGCTTTTTTTCCGGATAATTCAACATCAGTTTCTCATAAGTTTGAATAGCTTTACCGGTATTTCCTTGATTAAGGTAAATTTTTGCCAAAGTCTCTGAAACTATTTCCGATTGATCCACTACACTGTTTTTGGCCATATTTCCGGGGTTAAAAAACTTGGCTTTTGATGGATCTATTCGGGGCTCTTCCCTGATAAACTTATTTATCAGTTGTTTTTGGTCAACTTCTGACTCAGAAATATTAGGTTTTACAGGTTGAAATGATTCTGTAGTTCCAATTGGGTCATTTTCAGTGCCTTCTGTGGTTTTTAGGGCGGTGTCATTAGTTTTTTTTTCAGGTCTGTCAGGTTGCAGCAGATGCAGCCATTCACTAAATGAATGTTTATCATTTGCAGATGGTTCAATGACAATTGAAGGTTGAATATTTTTATGTTCCTTGGGATATTCAGTAGCAGTTTCCTGCTGAATATGTTCTTCCGCCACAGGATGTGTTGATTCAGGCTCTTCTGTTTCAAGTTTGACAGTTTCAACAGGAGTTTCTTTTGGCTCTTCAATAATAGTTTCCCGATGAATTGCCTCTTGCTGATCAGGCTGAGGAGTTTCTGGTTCTAATGTTGCCGCAAGTTCTTCATTTATCACTTCTTTTTCCTGAATGGCTAATTCTTCAGGTTCGGTTATGATCTCTGAAGTAACAATTGTCAGTACAGGTTCTGCAATTTTTTCAGGCTCAGGATTTATAACAGATGTCTCTGGTTCTGTTTCCGGATTTGTTGTTGTCTGAACTTTGGAGTCATCAGAATTTGTTTCTTCATTCTTACCTGATAATTTGTTTTCAATTTCGCGAAGACGCTGAGATAAAATTTCAGCCGGTGTAAGTGATCTTGAAGTTGGAGAGGATTCTTCAATTTTTTCTTCCTCGTCATCTTCCTCCTCATCCACATCAATATTTATGTTATTATCATCGGCTGCTTCAAAAACAAAAGCATTTTCTGATTCTTCTTCTTTTAATTCAGTTTCTTCTGTTTTTAATTCTGCTTCTTCAGAGGTGTCAAATGCTTCAAATACAACAGGAGGTTCATCCTGCTGCTCTGTAAATGCATTTGTAGTTTCAGGTTCAGCATAAACGCTTTGCTGAATTTCTGTTTCAGGTTCCGGTGGTGATTTTACTACAGTTTCTGCTTCAAAATATCTGTCATCTTTCTTCTGAATCAGTTCGTATAATTTTCTTCTGTCACCAATACATGCAGCAGTTTTTTTCAGTTCTTCATTAAACTGATAATTATTTTCATTATGCAGTGCCTTAGTATATAATAACCTTGCAGTTTGAAAATATGGAAATTGTTCAAGGATATCCGACAACTCCTCACGGTCAGCCTGACTGATGGCAAACGGATTTTCAATATAAGATATGAACTTTTCCTTGGTCATTTACCAGTTTACTACTGCTTTATTAAAAATATCATCTACAAGTTGCGAAGATATATCATTAATCAGACCTGTCTCCACCATACTCAAATCTTTCTTCGAATCGAAGTCGGCAAATCTTGAAAAATTTGTTTCGAAATTTTGCTTGGGGTCTTTTGTGTTTTCAAATTTTACATGCACAGTTATGGTTAGTCTGTTCAGAGCGGCTACATCACTGCTTTGTATGGCAGTTGGCTGAACGGTATAATCTGAAATATATCCTTCAAAACGCAAATCACCCGCATCCGTTACCGGAGTAAGGCTGCTTTGTGAAACAAATTTATCTCGTAATTTATCAGTGAACACCTGACTTAATGTAGGTTGTGCCACAGAAGCTCTGTTAGGAAAATACTGTATGCTTACTGATTTTACTCCGGGAGTAATACTGGCACCGGTAAATGAATAAACACCACATCCGCTCATCAGTATAAATGTTGCAATGAGCATTGTAGCAAAGTTTAACACAAATAATTTCTTTACCTGCATGCCTATTTCTTTATGCCATATTCCTGTATTTTGCGATACAGTGTACGTTCTGAAATTCCCAATTCACGTGCTGCACCTTTGCGTTTGCCACGGTATTTTATCAGTGCTTTAGTAATCAGTTCTTTTTCTCTGTCGGCAATAGATAATGATTCTTCTACCGGTTCATGCGATTTGACTTCTATTTGTGTAGGCTTTGTAAGTGTAATGGATGGTTGGGAAGTTTGAATGACAGGTGTAACAGTGTCAGATTCTTTCAGAAAATTTTGTGATTCGGCAGAGAGATTTTGCATTTCAATATTCTCTTCACCGCTGACTATATTAAAAACAATTTTTTTCAGCTCGGAAATATCTTTCTTCATATCGAACAGTACTTTATAAAGTAGCTCACGTTCGTTCAGGTCATGTCCTCTTTCAGCATGCATCAATGCGGGCACACCCGAAAAAGTTTCCTGCGGAAGATAATGCATGAGCACTTCAGCACTGATGTCTTTATTCTGTTCGAGGATAGAAAGTTGTTCTGTTACATTTTTTAATTGCCTTACATTGCCGGGCCAACGATAGCTCATCAGCAGTTTTTGTGCATCAGGTTGCAGGGTGAGTGTGGGCATACGGTATTTTTCAGCAAAATCTCCTGCAAATTTTCTGAAAAGCAAATGCGTGTCTTCAGCTCTGTCGCGCAGAGGAGGTATATGAATAGGTACTGTATTTAACCTGTAATATAAATCTTCTCTGAATCTGCCTTTGACAATGGCATCAGGAATGTTGACATTGGTAGCAGCTACTACGCGCACATCTGTTCGTTGCACCTTGCTCGAACCTACTTTAATAAATTCTCCTGATTCAAGTACACGAAGCAACCTTACCTGCGTAAGCATTGGCAGCTCAGCTACTTCGTCAAGAAAAATTGTACCTCCGTTTGATACTTCAAAATAACCTTTGCGTGCTTCGTGCGCTCCGGTAAAAGATCCTTTCTCATGTCCGAAAAGTTCACTGTCAATGGTTCCTTCAGGAATGGCACCGCAGTTTACTGCAATATAAGGTCCGTGTTTTCGCGCACTGAGTTGATGTATGATCTGTGGAAATACTTCTTTTCCCGAACCGCTCTCTCCTGTAATCAATACAGTAAGGTCAGTAGGTGCCACCTGCATGGCAGTATTAATGACATGATCCAGTGCCGGTGAAAAACCAATGATGCCGAACCTTGCTTTGATATCCTGTATGGTCATACTTGCAGTACTTATCTTCTGTTTTTAAATTGCTTTTCCTATCAATGTGGTGGACGTACATGATTCCACCAACACATTAACATAATCACCCGTTTTAAAGTTTTCCTTAGGAAAAACGACTACCGTGTTCTGAGTATTGCGACCCATCAGCATTTCATCCGATTTTTTTGAAAATCCTTCTACCAGCACTTTATGTACTTTGTTCAATGCATTCTGAGTTCTGACAGCTGAATGTTTTTGCTGTAATGCGATTATTTCATTCAGTCTTCTGGTTTTTACTTCCTGTGGAACATCATCAGCAAATTTACGAGCAGCCATTGTACCGGGTCGTTCTGAATAATTAAACATAAATGCAAAATCATACACAGCCCATTCCATGAGTGACAGTGTATCCTTATGTTCTTCTTCCGTTTCACCACAGAACCCTGCAATAATATCGGTGGAGATTCCACAGTCAGGTAAAATTCTTCTGATGCTTTCTATACGCTTTATATATTGTTCGCGTGTATAACCACGGTTCATTCTTTCAAGCATGCTGCTGCTGCCCGATTGCACAGGCAGGTGAATGTATTTGCAGATATTTTCATACTTCGACATGGAATGCAGTACAGCATCTGTCATGTCTCTTGGATTGGAGGTCGAAAATCTTATTCTTAAATCAGGGTGCACCTGTGCAACCAGTTCCAGCAGGTCGGCAAAGGTGGTATATTTCCTCTGTTCTTCTTCAGGAAGCTGATGGTTAAGAACCTTCAGTACAAGTTCGTTTTCCAAATCTTTTTTCAGTCCTCCGCCACTCCACAGATAAGAATCTACATTCTGACCTAACAATGTTATTTCACGGTATCCTTCGTCATAAAGTTCGCGTACTTCTTTAACAATACTTTCAGGATCGCGTGAGCGTTCGCGTCCTCTTGTAAATGGAACAACGCAAAAAGAACACATGTTGTCACAACCGCGCATAATGCTTACAAATGCTGTCACGCCATTGCTTCCCAGGCGTACAGGTGTAATATCAGCATAGGTTTCTTCTCTTGATAATAATACGTTGATGGCTTTATGTCCGTCTTCAACTTTTTCTATCAGGTTAGGTAAATCGCGGTATGCATCAGGGCCTACAACAATGTCCACTAATTTTTCTTCTTCCAGAAATTGTGATTTAAGTCTTTCTGCCATACATCCCAAGACTCCTACAATCAGTCCGGGTTTTGTTTTCTTAATTTTCTTAAAATCTTTAAGTCTTGTTCTTACTCTTTGCTCAGCATTTTCTCTTACGGCACAGGTATTTATAAAAACGGCATCGGCTTCTTCAAGTTCGCCTGTGGTCACAAAACCTTCTTTTGCCAGAATAGAAGCAACAATCTCGCTGTCTGAAA
Organism: Bacteroidota bacterium; assembly: GCA_019136655.1. Classification (GTDB taxonomy): domain Bacteria; phylum Bacteroidota; class Bacteroidia; order AKYH767-A; family OLB10; genus OLB10. Next base: position 375,753 of record JAGVTU010000024.1, on the reverse strand, counting down.
AATTCATCTGACATCCATAACTTTCCAGATAAAGTTTGCGCTTGCCTTCAACTGAAGTGGTTGTATCCTTAAGCAGGGTAGCTTCACCTTGTCTTGATTCGTCTATATGTTTTAATCCTGTTTGCATTGTTTTGTTTAATTCGGTAGGGCAGATTTATTTTTTATTATTAACAAAAAACAAAAAAATAATACGGCCTTTTTACCTCTGAATAATCAGGCAAAAGTACTTTAAAATCCGGATGCATACAAATGTTGATTTCGAAAAACCATTTGGAAATAACGAAATGAAATGATTTAATTTGCGCCCTCTAAAAGAAAACGATGGCAGAAAATTTAGTGATAGTTGAATCACCGGCTAAGGCAAAAACGATAGAAGGATTCCTGGGGAAAGATTTTGTTGTAAAATCAAGTTATGGTCATGTACGTGATTTGGCAAAAGCTAATAATGGTGTCATCATCGAAAAGAATTTTGAGCCGTTGTATGAAATAAGTGAGGATAAAGAGAAAGTAATCAGCGAGCTCACTAAACTTTCGAAAAAAGCAAAAACGGTGTGGCTTGCAACTGATGAGGACCGCGAAGGAGAAGCTATTTCATGGCATCTGGCTGAAGTGCTTGGTTTGAAGGACAGCAGTACCAAAAGAATTGTTTTTCACGAAATCACCAGGGACGCTATATTAAATGCTATTGAAAATCCGCGCAAGATTGATAAACATCTTGTGGATGCACAGCAGGCACGAAGAATTCTTGACCGTTTAGTAGGTTTTGAATTGTCACCTATATTATGGCGTAAAGTGAAGCCATCACTTTCGGCTGGAAGGGTTCAGTCAGTAGCAGTAAGACTGATAGTGGAGCGCGAAAGAGATATAGAAGCATTTAAAGTAGAATCATTTTATAAAGTAGTTGCTCATTTTATCGTAAAAGATAAGAATGGCAATGTGAGCATTCTCAAAGCTGAACTCGACAAGAAATTTAAAACAGAGAAAGAAGCATCTGCATTTTTGGAAAAACAAAAAAATGCAGTGTTCACCATAGAGTCGCTGGAGAAAAAACCGGCAACACGCAAGCCATCAGCACCATTTACCACATCAACATTGCAGCAGGAAGCTTCGCGAAAATTGGGTTTTGCTGTTGCAACAACCATGAGCATAGCTCAGAAGCTATATGAAAGTGGTAAGATTACCTACATGCGTACTGACTCTGTGAATCTTTCAGAGCAGGCTCTTGCAAGTGCAGCCAAAGAAATTAAAACAAATTATGGTGGAGAATACCATCAAAAACGACAATATCAGACTAAATCATCATCTGCTCAGGAAGCGCATGAAGCTATTCGTCCTACCAGTTTCAACAGGTCTGTAATAAGCGGCAGTCCGGGCGAGCAGCGACTGTATGAGTTGATCTGGAAACGTGCAATTGCATCGCAGATGGCTGATGCAAAATTGGAGCGAACAATTGTTAAAGTTAATTCAAGCAACTCCTCAGAAAAATTTGTTGCAACAGGTGAGGTCATCATTTTTGACGGATTTCTGAAAGTGTATATGGAATCAACAGATGATGATAACGAAGAAGAAAACGATACACTGCTTCCTCCAATGTCTGTAGGTCAAAAGTTAGCTTACGATTCCATTACAGCGACTCAACGTTTCACACAGCCTCCTGCACGGTTTACAGAGGCAAGTCTTGTAAAAAAACTTGAAGAACTCGGAATCGGCCGCCCTTCAACCTATGCGCCAACTATTTCTACCATTCTAAAGCGTGGTTATGTTGTTAAAGAAGAGCGTCAGGGTAAAGAACGAGCTTATAATATACTTGAGTTAAAAGCGGATAAACTCAAAACTATTCCGAAAACAGAAATCACAGGTGCAGAGAAAAACAAAATTTATCCAACCGATACAGGTGTTGTAGTGAATGATTTTCTGGTAGAATACTTCGGGGATATTCTCGATTATAATTTCACTGCCGAAATAGAGAAAGAGTTTGACGAGATAGCAGAAGGCAAAATGAAATGGAATAAAATGATTGCAGATTTTTATAAACCATTTCACAAGAATGTAGAGAATACCATTGAAAAAAGCGAACGTGCAACCGGTGAACGTGTTTTGGGTAAAGATCCTAAGACAAAACGTAAGGTGATTGTAAGGCTTGGCAGATTTGGCCCGATGGCTGAAATTGTAGCAGAGAAAGAAAGTGACTCTCCGTTATATTCAAGTCTGAAGAAAGGTCAGCGTCTTGAAACCATTACCCTCGAAGAAGCACTTGAACTGTTTAAGTTGCCTCGGCAAATGGGAGAGTATAAGGGAAAAGAAATTGTAATCAACAATGGCAGGTTTGGTCCTTATATTAAATATGGTGAGGAATATATCTCTCTTCCCAAAGAAGAAGACCCTGTAAGTATTGACCTTGACAGCGTTAAAAATATTATTGATGGTCCGCGTTTGCCACGCACACTGGGTGCATTTCAGGGGCAGGATGTTGTAATTAATAAAGGAAGATTTGGGCCATATATTAAATATGGTTCAGAGTTTATTTCTCTGCCAAAAGGAGAAGACCCTTTGGAGATTGAACTGGAAACGGTGATTGAAATACTAAAAAAACCTAGACTCCCACGCAATGTAGGTGAGTATGATGGACAGGAAGTAATCATTGCCAAAGGAAGATTTGGTCCTTATATTAAATATGGTGAGTTGTTTGTTGCTTTAAAAAAGACAGATGACCCATTTGAAGTAAGCCTTGAAAGATTGATTGAATTGATAGAAGAGAAAAAATCTGGCGGGAGTGTTAAGGCCAATACGGGAGCAGCCAAGAAGGTAAAAGCAAGTAAAGTGACTGCAAAAAAGGAAACCAAGACTAAAGAAAAAGCGGTAGTAAAAAAGAAGCCTGCTGCAAAGAAGAAAACTCCTGCAGTGAAGAAGAAATCTGCATCGTCATCAAAAAAGAAGTCAACATCAAAAGCACGTAAAAAGTAATAATGAATATCAGTGATTTTTTAAAGCCCATTTCTCAGGAGGTAATTGACAAATTCAGTCAGGCACCTGCTGATTCGTTATGGGCAGTTACTGAAAAATTTACAGACGAATCACGTTTTCCGTTTCTGAATAACACTAAGATTGCTATTGTTGGTGTTGATGAAAACCGTGGAGCAGAAAAAGATTACAACGTAAACAATGCTTCTGATAATATCAGGAAGAAATTATACGAGTTAAAATTTCATGGCAATAAGGTACAGATAGCAGATATAGGGAATATTGTTTTAGGAGTAACCGTTGAAGACACCTATGCTGCCCTGACTGAAATTGTTATTTCGCTTGTGCAGGCTAAGATTATTCCTGTGATAATAGGAGGCAGTCAGGATTTAACGGTTGCACATTATAATGCATATAAAAAAATTGATCAGATAATAAACATGGTAGGGGTGGACCCACGATTTGATTTGGGATTGCCTTCAGAACCACTTTCCTCTGTTACCTGGCTGGGCAATATTGTAATGGATCAGCCCAATCATTTATATAATTACAGCAACATAGCTCATCAAACATATTTTGTTGGTGATTATGCAGTAAATATGATGGACAATCTCTTCTTTGATACCTACCGGCTTGGTGTAGTCAATGAAGATATAAAAGAAATAGAACCTATTGTACGAAATGCTGATGTGCTGACAGTAGATTTATCAGCTATCAGATATAGTGATGCAGCTGCCGTAGTGAAACCAACGCCAAACGGTCTGAATGGAGAATCCATCTGTCAGATTATGTATTACTCGGGAATGAGTGACAAACTTGAGGGGATAGGTATTTATGAGTATGTTCCATCAATGGATAAGGAAGGAATGACGGCCGCTTTAATAGGGCAGATGATTTGGTATTTCATAGAGGGATTCAGCAACAGGAAGAATGATTTGCCCGATAGCAGCAGCTCGCAGTTTACTGTATATAAGATAGCACTGAGAGAGAATAATGATGAAATACACTTCCTTAAAAGTAATGTAACGGGAAGATGGTGGATGGAAGTGCCACTAAATAAGACTAAAAGAAAACTTGACCGTCACCAGTTGGTGCCATGCAGTTATGACGACTACCAGAAGGCATGCAGGAACGAAATACCGGAGAGATGGTGGCAGGCTTTGAAAAAATTATCTTAATTGTACTGAATATTAACGCATTTATTGAAACAAAAAACTTGGGTTTGTAAGTAATTTCTTTTTTTGCTTACTTTACGGCCTTAAAATTTGAACAGACGTCTAATTAAATATCAACCTGAATAGTATATGAAGAGACTTTTAACGGTCGTAGCTACTCTTGCAGCCTCAGCAACTTTTGCGCAACAGGATCCGCAATTTTCACAAAACATGTTTAACCGCCTATATCCTAATGCAGGATATACAGGTACCAGCGAAGCCATTTGTGGTTCACTGATTTATCGCGATCAATGGGATAAATTTGGAGGAGGGCCCAAAACTGCAGTTTTTGGTATTGATGCACCGGTCAACTTTTTACATGGAGGTTTAGGACTTTCAGTACTAACTGATCACCCATTGAATCAAAAGAATTTGGATATTAAACTTTCTTATTCATATCACCTCGAATTGGGTGCCGGAAAACTGGGCATTGGTCTTAGTGCAGGTTTGTTACAGAGAGGTTACGGAAATGATTTTAATGCAATTGATCCCGATGATCCATTGGTAAAATCAGGTACAGGTTCCAAATTTGATTTAGGAGCAGGATTGTATTATAACTCTGACAAATTTTATGTTGGAGCTTCAGCAACTCACCTCACAGGTGGAAAGATTGAGTACACTGATAACGCTAAAGTAGAAGTAGTTCCTCACTATTATTTTATGGGAGGTATTAATTTTGATCTTACACCATCTTTGAGACTGGTACCATCATTATTTGTTAAATCTGATGCCAAAGAAACACAGGCTGATATTAATGCAAACCTTCATATTAAAGAAAGAGTTTGGGTAGGAGCTTCTTATCGTCTTCAGGATGCTGTAGTAGTTATGGCAGGAATTAAAATTATTGATAACCTGAAGTTGGGATATTCTTATGATATAACCACTTCGAAATTAAAAGGATATCACAGTGGTACTCACGAAATTATGTTAGGTTATTGCTATCAGATAAAACCTAAAGTAATTCCTGTACTCAGAAATGTAAGATTCCTCTAATTTTAGATATTTATAAATAATAAGTAACTTATCTTTGAAAAGCAGAGTATAAACGAGTTAGTATTCAAGCAAAAAGTGATTAGTAATAATTTATTTATATTAACGTTTTAACCACTCATTCTCCAGTTACTAAACAGGTATAACATGAGAAAAATAATCTTCCCATTCTTTGCAATTGTATTATTGAGCAGTTGCGGAGGAGGTAACAAAGGCCAGTTGGTAGGCGCACTCGACCGTGAACGCTGGTATCAGGCAGATCCTTATGGTATGGTATTCATCCCATCCGGGTCTTTCAATATGGGGCCAAGCGATCAGGATGTTCCTTATGCTATGGTAGCTCAAAGCAAAACGGTTTCGGTACATGCATTTTATATGGATAATACCGAAATTACCAACAATGAGTACAGACAATTTGTAGAGTGGGTGCGCGACTCTCTTGCTCATCGCCTCATTGGTGGCGACCATTTGATTGAAGAAGGTGAATATGGAGAACGAATTAACTGGAAGAAGAAAATTAAATGGGATGACGAACAAAATGTTGAAACACTTGCAGAGCTTTTCCTTCCGGAAAGTGAGCGTTTCTACAGACGTAAAGAAATAGATTCACGTAAACTCAATTTCGAATACTATTGGGTTGATTTAAAAGAAGCTGCTCAAAAGTCAAATCGCGAGCAAGGAATGACTGACCGTTCTGTATTTATTAAGAAAGACATTATTAATGTGTATCCTGATACATTAGCATGGATACATGATTACACTTACTCATTTAATGATCCTGTTACCAATATGTACTTCTGGCATCCGGCTTATGATGATTATCCTGTAGTTGGTGTTACATGGAAACAGGCGAGAGCATTTTGTATCTGGAGAACACAATTATTGAATAGCTATTTGCAATCCAATGGTGAATCATTTGTTCAGGATTTCCGTTTACCTACAGAGTCAGAATGGGAATATGCATCACGTGGCGGACATGATTTAGCTCCATATCCATGGGGAGGTCCTTATATCCGTAACAGCCGTGGATGTTTCTTAGGTAATTTTAAGCCAATGCGTGGAAATTATCAGGATGACGGAGGCTTTTATACCGTAAAAGTAACATCTTACTGGCCTAATGATTATGGCTTATATTGTATGTCAGGTAACGTTGCAGAGTGGACAAGCAATGCATATGATGAATCTGCATATAATTTTACACATGATTTAAATCCTGATTATTCATATGATGCAAAAGATTCAGATCCTGTTTCTTTGAAGCGTAAAGTTATTCGCGGTGGTTCTTGGAAGGATGTGGGGTATTTTCTTCAGACAGGCACCAGATCTTACGAGTATCAGGATACTGCAAAATGCTATGTTGGATTTCGTTGCGTTATGTCATTCTTAGGACGCGACAAAGCAGATTTCTAATTTTAAAAAATTATTCATTTACAAACCAAATATTCAAATTAACAACAACCAATTAAAATTTAAAAATCAATTATGGGATTAGCTGAAATTACATCAGGTAAAGGTTACAAAAACTTTATGGCCAAATTATATGGCTGGGGGGCATCAATCGTACTCGTAGGAGCATTATTCAAAATCCAGCACTGGGAAGGAGCAGGTATCATGCTTACTATTGGTCTTTTGACAGAAGCGGTTATTTTCTTTTTCTCAGCATTTGAACCTTTACATGAAGAGACCGATTGGTCACTTGTATACCCTGAATTAGCAGGAATGCATGATCCAAGCACTTCAAAAGACAAGAAAAAGAAAGTTGATCCGGTAGCACAGGCATTGGATAAAATGTTATCAGATGCCAAAGTGGGTCCTGATTTAATTGCAAGTCTTGGTACAGGGTTAAAAACTCTTGGCGAAAACACAGCAAAAATGTCTGACCTTAGCGATGCTTCTGTGGCAACAAACGAATATGTTAAAAATGTAAGTGCAGCAAGCAAGTCAGTAAGCGACTTGTCAGTTTCTTATCAGAAAGCTTCTCAGGCAATGAGTGGATTGTCAACTGCAAGTGATGATGTGAAAATGTACAACGAGCAAGTTCTGCTTGCAGGTAAAAACTTAGGTGCACTGAATGCTGTGTACGAATTACAACTTCAGGATTCTAACAATCATCTGAAACAAACATCTAAATTCTATGATGGTATCAATCAGTTAATGGCAAACTTGAATGAGTCATTGGATGATACCAAGAAATATAAGGATGAAGTTTCAAAACTCGCTAAGAATCTTAGCTCATTGAACACAGTTTATGGTAACATGCTGTCAGCAATGAATTTGAATCCTAATAAGTAATTAATTATTCATTTAACCAACCAATTTATTTAGAAATATTGAACTATGGCGAGTGGTAAACTGACACCGCGGCAGAAGATGATTAACTTGATGTATCTCGTGTTAACAGCTCTGCTTGCGCTTAACGTTTCGAAAGAAATTATTAATGCATTCATTACAATAGATGAAGGTATTTCAGCTTCAAATAAGAATGTAACTAAGAAAAATCAACAGGTAATGGAGGCTTTTGCTACAGCTGCACAGTCAGATGCCGTAAAAGCTAAACCATTTCAGGATAAAGCAATTCAGGTACAAAAAGCTTCAGAGGAACTCAATAAATTTATGGAGGATCTGAAGAATGAAATGGTGCGTAAAGTAGAGGGATTAGAACCGAATGCACCAGTTCCTGCATCAGCTGATATCAAAAAGAATGATGACTACGATATACCTACATTGATAATGTGTGGTGATAAACAGGATGGAAAAGGGTTTAAAGCTTCCGAGCTTAAGAAAAAACTTGAAGACTATAAGACAAAACTTAGTGGTTTTGTTGAAGACCCAAGTTTGAAAACACAAATCAATGAATTGATTAATCTTAAAGATCCTGATCCGAATAGCCGACTGGCTAAAGAAGAGAAAAAGAAAACATGGGAAATGGCAACTTTTTACCATACACCAATTGTAGCAACACTGGCAATGTTAAGTAAACTTCAGTCTGACGTTAAAACGGCAGAATCACAAGTGAACAACTACCTTTTGTCTCAGATTAATGCCAAAGACTTGAAGTTTACAGATGTAGAGCCTAAAGTAGTTGCTCCAACAAGTTATGTATTAACCGGTCAGGATTATAAAGCAGATGTATTTTTAGCTGCTTTCAACAAGAGTTCTGATGCTGAAATTATAGTTGGCGGAAAACCACTGCCGGTAGAAAACGGTATGGGTAAGTTCGTTGATCGTCCGGGTTCAGAGGGTATTAAGAAATGGGGTGGAGTTATCAGAGTGAAAGATCCTGTTGATCCAACCAAGGTTAAAGACTATCCTTTCGAAGCAGAATATATAGCAGCAAAGCCTGCTGCAGTAATTTCTCCGACCAAAATGAACGTGTTTTATATTGGACCTGAAAATCCTGTATCTATTTCTGTTCCTGGTGTACCAAATAATAAAGTAACCGCCAGTATTTCCGGTGGTGGAGGAACCCTTACAAGAAATCCAAAAGGCACCGGTGCTGACTACATTGTTAAAGTAACTACACAGGGTGAAGCTACAATTTCAATTACAGCAGATATGGATGGCAAGAAAGTCAACATGGGTGCAATGAAGTTTCGCGTAAAGCGAGTTCCTGATCCGGTAGCTAAAATTGCAGGCAAGAAAGAAGGTCCAATGCAGAAAAATGCTTTGATAGCACAAAGTGCAATTATCGCTGAACTGGAAAACTTCGATTTTGAAATTTATTATAAGGTTACACGTTTTAAAATGTCTTTATATCCAAAAGGTAAAGACCCTGTGGAATTAGAGAGTACAGGTAATCTTATTACCGCTTCTATGAAGGCAGCATTGGGTAAAGCAAGAGCAGGTGATAAAGTTTATTTTGAATACATCAAAGCTGTTGGACCTGATGGTGGAACAAGAAGTATCTCTGGTATTAACTTTACTTTACAATAAGGGATAATTATTTAAAAACAATAAGCATGGAGGGTAAAATGAAAAAGTTTCTGATTCTTACAGTAACACTGTTCATTGCCTTAGTTACTAAGTCAAATGCACAGAATGTGTTGGATGGAGTGTATGTAAAGGAGCACAATCCTACACGGCAAGTAATTCCTTATGCATTTCTGAGAGAAGCTGATGTGATGTGGGCAAAGCGTGTATGGGAGGTAATTGACTTGAAACAAAAGATAAATCTTCCATTGCGTTTTCCTCGTGAAGGTGATACTAAGGACAGAAAGAGTCTGATTGAAGTGATTATGGATGCTGTACAGGAAGGCTCCTTAACAGCTTATAATTACACAGATGATGAGTTTACAACTCCAATGACAATGGAGGAGTTTAAGAAAATAGGTAATGCCGGTATGGATACCATTCAGATTGTTGATCCGGAACCTCCATATCTTACCAGAGATTCGGCAATAGAGCGAGTTTTCTCAAGAGATAAGGTTGTTGCTTATCGTATTAAGGAAGATTGGTTTTTTGACAAACAACGTTCCGTTATGGAATGCCGTATTTATGGAATAGCACCTCTTATGCTTGCTGAAGATGAGAATGGTAATGTCAGAGAAGGTAATATACTTAAACCATTGTTTTGGATTTATTATCCTGAAGCAAGGAAGCTGCTTGTAAATGCAGAAGCTTTCAACAGGGAGAATGATTCTGAACGAAGAACATTTGATGATATCTTCCAGAAGCGAATGTTCAACAGTTATATAATTAAAGAGTCAAATGTTTATAACAGGCGTATTGAGGATTATAAAACCGGTTTGGATGCGCTGTTAGAAGCTGAAAAAATCAAAACTCAAATCATAAATCTTGAGCACGATATGTGGGAATATTAATTCTTCCCGACAATTAAAAAAAAGACCTGCCGAATGGCAGGTCTTTTTTTATATCACACTTAATGCTTCTTTAAATGCCTGTGCTACTCCATCAGATTTTTTACCTCCGGCTGTTGCATAAAACGCCTGACCGCCACCACCACCTTCAATGTGCTTGGATATTTTCCTGATAATTTCTGATGCATTCAATTGACGTTCTTTAACCAAATTATCTGAAATGATTAAAGATAACATTGTCTTTTCTTTCGATGGAAAAGCCAGTAATATGAATGCGTTTTCGATTTGATTACGCATTTCAAATGAAATGTTCTTGACAGCATCTGCATTGTCAAGGTTTATTTGTTCTGCAATAATGTTGATGTCATTAACAGGTTTGATTTTTAGAAGCAATTCAGATTTCAGATGCTGCGCTTTTTCATGTATCATCACATCTATTTGCTTTTGCAAATTCTCATTTTCTTCCATCAGACTTTTCACCTTTACAACAACGTCCTTAGGGTTTTTCAGTTCGGATTTTATTGCATTCAATTGTTCTATCTGTGCGTCAATAAATTTTTCTGCACCTTCTGATGTAAATGCTTCAATACGTCTTACGCCTGCAGCAACAGCACTTTCACTTACTATTTTAAATAATCCAATCTGACCTGTAGCTTTTACATGTGTTCCTCCGCACAACTCCATACTATATGTTGGGTCAAAGGTGATTACTCTTACAAAGTCGCCATATTTCTCTCCAAACAAAGCTGTCGCTCCCATTGCTTTGGCCTGTTCAATTGGAATATTTCGTTTTTCGTCAAGTGAAATATTTTCACGGATTTTCTGATTTACCATAGCTTCAATTTTCTGAAGTTCTTCATCAGTAACCTTAGCAAAATGTGAAAAATCAAATCGAGTATATTGTTCATTTACCAATGAACCTTTTTGAGCTACATGCGAACCAAGTATTCGTTTTAATGCAGAGTGCATAAGGTGCGTTGCACTGTGGTTGGATGTAATTAATTCTCGCCTTTCGGCATTTACCTGTGCAAACAATGTTGATGTGAGATTGGTTGGCAGTTTGTCAACAATATGAATTATCAGATTATTCTCTTTTTGAGTGTCAAGCACAGGAGTTTTTTCACCGTGTGATTCAAGATATCCGGTATCGCCAACTTGTCCTCCACTTTCAGCATAAAAAGGAGTTTGATTCAGTACAAGTTGATATTGTGTCTTGTTTTTTGTCTTTGTTTTTCTGTATTTAACGATATGCGTTTCACAATTTAAAGTATCATATCCAACAAACTGTGTTTCATCTTCAGTTAAAATTACCCAGTCATCAGTATCTATAGCCGATGCAGCGCGTGAGCGTTCTTTTTGCTGCTCAAGACACTTGTGAAATCCGTCCATATCAACGGTCAGGTTTCTCTCTCGTGCTATAAGTTGTGTGAGGTCTATCGGAAATCCATAGGTGTCATATAATTCAAATGCAAATTCACCATCCACTTTCTTACCAGTGTATTGATCAAATCGTTTTATACCTGTTTCCAGTGTTCTAAGGAATGATAATTCCTCCTCACGAATCACTTTCTGAACGAAATCCCTTTGTGTATCCAATTCAGGAAAAACATCTTTAAACTGGTCTGCAATTAATGGAGTGAGCCTGTTCAAAAAAGGTTCTTTAAGATTCAGAAATGTAAATGCATATCGTACAGCTCTTCTCAAAATTCTTCTGATGACATAACCTGCTTTGGTATTGGAAGGCAATTGACCATCTGCAATAGTGAAAGCAATAGCACGTATGTGATCAGCCATAACCCTCATGGCTATATCTGTTTTTTCATTGCTTCCATATTTTATTCCGCATACAGATTCAATGTAATTTATTGTCGGTTGAAAAACATCGGTATCATAATTCGATTGTTTTTGCTGAATAGCCATACACAACCGTTCGAATCCCATTCCTGTGTCAACATGCCTGGATGGTAATTTTTCGAGAGAGCCATCGGCTTTACGGTTAAATTCCATAAAGACGTTATTCCATATCTCCACGACCAATGGATGACCGGAGTTTACAACTGATTTACCATCTGTTTTTTTTCTCTCTTCTTCAGTGCGTAAGTCAATATGTATTTCTGAACATGGACCACAGGGTCCGGTGTCGCCCATCTCCCAAAAGTTATCTTTCTTATTTCCCATCAATATTCTGTCTGAAGGAATATGTTTTTTCCAGCAATTGAAAGCTTCTTCGTCAAATTGAAGATCTTCATTTTTGTCTCCTTCAAAAACGGTTACATATAAACGGTCTTTCGGAAGTTTATACACATCAGTAAGTAGTTCCCATGCCCAGGCAATAGCATCTTCTTTAAAATAATCACCAAAGCTCCAGTTGCCCAACATTTCAAACATAGTATGATGATAGGTGTCAACACCTACTTCTTCCAAATCGTTATGCTTTCCTGAAACCCGAAGACATTTTTGTGTATCGGCAACTCGCTTATATTTTGCAGGTTCATTTCCCAAAAACCAATCTTTGAACTGATTCATTCCGGCATTTGTAAACATCAATGTGGGATCGTTTTTAACTACAATTGGTGCTGAAGCAACAATATGATGTTTTTTAGAGGCAAAAAAATCAAGGAATGTTTTTCGAATTTCTGAAGAGGTCATGTAATTACTACTGAAAATTAAAATTTAAGTGATTTTTAATCAATATTCTGTTATTTTAAAATGTGATGAAGCTCTGATAAATAATGAATACTTATATTTGCTAACCACGACACAAAAATACATTTTAAGAGTATGGCAAAAGCCAAATATTATTTTAATACACATTCTTTGAAGTATGAAAAGGTAATAGTGCCTTTCAGAAGGAAGTTTTTAGGTGTGTTAGGATGGCTGGCCACAGCGTTGGTGTTTAGCTCAATTATAATCGCACTGGCTTACCAGTTTTTGGATTCGCCCAAAGAAAAGCAATTGAAGCGGGAAATAGGGGTTATGTCGTTACAGTATGAAATATTGCAACAAAGGATGAGCATGATGGAGAAAGTGATGAAAGACATGCAGCAAAATGATGACAATATTTACAGAGTAATATTTGAGGCTGACCCTATACCTCAAAGTGTGAGGCAGGCTGGTTATGGAGGAGTTGAAAGATACAGGACATTAAAAGGTTATGATAACTCATCTCTGATCATTGCAACAACCCAACAGTTGGATAACCTTATGAGGCAGGCTTATGTACAGTCCAAGTCGTTTGATGAAGTGTTTGAAATGGCTAAAAACAAGAAGGAACTGTTGGCTTCTATACCCGGAATTCAACCGGTAAGTAATAAAGATCTGACAAGGATTGCTTCAGGATTTGGATATCGTATTCATCCAATTTATAAGACAAGTAAACTTCATACCGGAATTGATTTTACTGCACCAACTGGCACTGAAATTTATGCTACAGGTAATGGGGTAATTGAAAAAGTGGAGCGTGAAGGGCGTGGCTATGGCAATAATGTTTTAATAAATCATGGATTTGGTTATAAATCATTGTATGCTCATATGAGTCGTATTACTGTACGTCCGGGGCAAAAAGTTATACGAGGACAGGTTATAGGCTTTGTTGGCAGTACAGGCAGCAGCACAGGACCTCATTGCCACTATGAAGTGATACGCAGTGGCAATAAAATCAACCCGATTAATTACTTCTTCAACGACCTGACGCCTGAACAATATGAACAGGTGTTGGAAATTTCTTCGAAATACAATCAATCATTCGACTAAATTTGTACGGAACTCTGAAAATCGAAAATTATGCAGGATGACGATTTGCATATCGAGAAACTCTATTACAGCATAGGAGAAGTGGCAGCCATGTTTCAGGTGAATGCTTCATTGTTGCGTTTTTGGGAAAAAGAGTTTACTATCTTAAGTCCTAAGAAAAATACCAAGGGCGACAGACATTACACTCAAAAAGATATTGAATCCTTCCGCATTATTTATGAGTTGGTGAAAGAAAAAGGATTTACTCTGAATGGCGCCAAACAATATTTGAAAGAACAACGTAAATCAGGAAATGTGGTTACTGAAGAAACCAACCCATCCGGTAAGATTAAAGAGTCGTTGCAAAACCTGAAACAGTTTTTGCAGGAGATAAAAAATAAAATTTAAAAGTGTTTTTTTGCTGATAAGAAGCTAAGCGCGCAAGTTTTTTAATCCAACTTGAGCACTGCAAGAAATGCCTGTTGAGGAATTTCTACACTACCTACCTGACGCATACGTTTCTTACCTTCTTTCTGCTTTTCCAAAAGTTTTCGTTTACGTGAAATATCACCACCATAACATTTGGCAGTAACATCTTTTCTGATGGCTTTTACGGTTTCGCGTGCAATTATTTTGGCTCCTATACTTGCCTGAATAATAATTTCGAATTGCTGACGTGTGATGAGCTCTTTTAATTTCTCACAAATCTTTTTGCCAAACGTATAAGAATGATCGCGGTGAATAAGTGCAGAAAGTGCATCAACAGGTTCTCCGTTCAGCCTGATATCAAGTTTTACAAGATCGCTGGTCTTATATCCGATAGGATGATAATCGAAAGATGCATAACCTTTTGAAACGGATTTAAGTTTGTCGTAGAAATCAAATACAATCTCAGCAAGAGGCATTTCAAACATCAGCTCAACACGATCGGTAGTAAGATAATTCTGACCTGTTATCACACCACGCTTGTTGATACACAGCGTCATGATAGCTCCGATAAATTCTGCCTTTGTGATAATCTGTGCTTTGATGTAAGGCTCTTCAATACGGTCCATCTTGCTGGGGTCAGGAAAATCACTTGGGTTGTGAATTTCGTACTGATCACCATTGGTAAGAAAAGCTTTGTACGATACGTTAGGAACTGTAGTAATTACCGTCATGTTGAACTCACGTTCCAGTCGTTCCTGAATAATTTCCATATGAAGCATACCCAGAAATCCGCAACGGAAACCAAAGCCAAGTGCAGCAGACGATTCAGGTTCAAACACCAGTGAAGCATCGTTGAGCTGAAGTTTTTCCATGGACGAACGAAGCTCTTCATAGTCTTCAGTATCTACAGGATATATTCCGGCAAATACCATTGGTTTTACATCTTCAAAACCGGCAATAGCTTCATCACATGGATTTTCAACGGTGGTAATGGTGTCACCAACTTTTACTTCTTTGGCATTTTTTATTCCGGTGATAATATATCCTACATTACCGGTTCCAATAGTTTTCTGAGGTAATTTTTCGAGTTTGAGAATACCTATTTCTTCAGCGATATATTCGTTGTCAGTAGCCACAAACTTAACATTCTCGCCACTCTTGATTTCACCTTCAATCACTTTAAAATAGGCAATAATACCTCTGAAAGAGTTGAATACAGAATCAAATATCAATGCTTTCAATGGAGCTTTTGGATTACCTTTAGGAGAAGGAATACGGTGAACAATTTCCTGCAGAATTTCATGTACACCCATACCTGTTTTACCACTGGCCGCCATAATTTCCTCACGCTTGCATCCCAATAAATCCACAATCTGATCTTTTACCAGCTCAGGTTCGGCACTTGGCAGGTCAATTTTATTGAGAACGGGAATTATTGTCAGGTCGTGCTCCAAAGCCAGGTACAAATTGCTTATGGTTTGCGCCTGAATTCCCTGAGCGGCATCTACAATTAACAGAGCACCTTCACATGCAGCAATACTGCGCGAAACTTCATACGAAAAATCAACGTGGCCGGGAGTGTCTATCAGATTTAAGACATATTTTTTCCCATCTAGGGTATAATCCATCTGAATGGCGTGACTCTTAATGGTAATACCTCTTTCGCGTTCAAGGTCCATATCGTCAAGCACCTGAGCCTGCATTTGTTGCTTGGTCAGTGTATTGGTATATTCCAAAAGGCGATCGGCAAGGGTACTCTTGCCATGATCAATATGGGCGATGATGCAAAAATTTCTGATATTTTCCATTGGGCTGCAAAAATAGGTTTTTTAGGCTCTTGAAATGATGATTTCACTGCTGTTTTATAAAAAATTAAGGAAGGGAATAGCAGGTCTTAAGTTTAAATGACCGTTTACCAAACTGCTATTTTGAAATGTGCACAGTTTAGGAGAATTTAGCTGCCTGTATGAACAGTGTTAACAGATGGTTTGGAAGGACGAAGCAAAAACTGATGGTCTTGTGTATGGTAATAATTGCAGTACTTGGACTGAACTACTGTACAACTGAAAAAAAACCTGCCTTACCGCTGTTAAACACCTATGCCAGCCTGAATGATACTGTGAAATATGTTGGTCAAGAAACCTGCAGAAGTTGCCATGCCGATATTTACGATTCGTTCATGCATACGGGTATGGGATTGTCGTTTGATGTAGCCTCGCATAATAAATCATCAGCCAACTTTACGCATGCTGTTATCTACGACAAATACAGAAACTTTTATTATCATCCTTACTGGCAAGGCGATTCATTGCATTTGCTTGAATATCGTTTACAGGGGAAAGATACTGTTTACCGTCAGGATGTAACTATCAATTACATTATTGGCTCCGGCCAGCATACCAATTCGCATATCATCAGTACCAATGGTTATTTGAATCAGGCGCCTGCAACTTTTTATACCCAAAAAGGAGAGTGGCATCTGCCTCCCGGTTTTGAAGATGGACATAATACCAGATTCAGCAGAATTATTGGATTGGAATGTATGTCGTGTCACAACAGTTATCCTGATTTTGTGTTAGGGTCGGAGAGTAAGTTCAACAAAGTGGAAACGGGCATTGGATGCGAACGCTGCCATGGCCCGGGCGAATATCATGTGCAACAGAAAATGACAGGATTATTAGTAGATACTGCTACAGCAATTGATTATTCAATAGTGAATCCTGCAAAACTTTCTATCAATCTTCAGCTGGATGTTTGTCAGCGTTGTCATCTTCAGGGAAATGCAGTGCTCAACAAGGGGAAATCGTTTTATGATTTTAAACCCGGCATGAAACTCAGTGATGTGATGAATGTGTTTACACCTGTTTATGAAGGACGCAGCAGCGAACATATTATGGCATCGCATGTTGAACGTTTAAAACAAAGCCGCTGCTTTATTGAAACATCCAGACAAATAGAACAACAAAAGGGATTTGATAAATTGCTAAAACCCTACAGCAAAGGATTAACATGCGTCACCTGTCATAATCCGCATGTAAGCGTAAAGTTTACAAATGATGAACATTTTAATAAAGTTTGCAGTAACTGCCACCATGAGCCCAACACATTGTGTACTGAAAAAATTGAAGTTCGTGAAAAGTCAGGAGATAACTGCGTGAGTTGTCATATGCCTTATTCAGGTACAACGGATATCCCTCATGTGAGTGTGCACGATCATAAAATTAGTATTCCGCAACACGAACTTAAACAAAGTGAAAAAGTATTTAAAGGAATAGCTTGTATCAACAACCCTTCTGCAGATGCATTAACAAAAGGAAGAGCGTTTATTCAGTATTTTGAAAAATTCGATTACGACAAGTCTGTACTTGATTCGGCATTGAATTACATACCTCATGCAACACGGCAACAGCGATCAGAATATGCAGCTGAGTTGATACAGGTATGGTTTCTGAAGAATGAATACAATAAGATATCAGAGTTGGTCTCAGAAAATCCCGGTTTAACAGAGCGGTTCAATAAACAAAGTTATTCCAATGACGATGCATGGACTTGCTATCGCGCTGGTGCTGCTTTGCAGGGATTAAACCAATGGGACGAAGCATTAAAATTCTATCAGCATGCAGCACAACTGGCACCTTATCATCTGGATGTGTTAAATAAATACGCTGTTGCACTCAGTACTACGGGAAATATTAAGGAAGCCAAATATTATTTTGAAAAAATTCTGAAAGAATATCCGCGTCATGTGTCAGCATTAACCAATCTTGGTTTTATATATCTCTCTGCTTACCATGATGACAAAACCGCTCTGAATTATTATAACAAGGCACTGCAACTTGACCCTGATTACCAACCGGCACTTATGAACATGGCGGGATTATTTATTTATCAAAATAAGAAAAAGGAGGCTGTTGACGTTTTGCAAAAAGTTGTTAAACTTGATGCAACCAATCAACAGGCAAAACAACTCATTCAACAACTGAAATAATTGCATAGTGAAGAAAATATTATTGACCATATTTTTTATTTTAATTCTTGCAGGTGCAGGAGTAGCCTATTATTTATACAGGCAGATTCTGGCACCCAACGTAAGTATTACCAATGAGAATGAATTTGTTTATCTGCCAACAGGAAGTACGTTCAGTCAGGTGGTTGATAGTTTACAGGCATCAGAGAGATTACAAAACGCAGCATCATTTAAATGGGTTGCTGAAAGAATGGGATACCCTGAAAAGATAAAGCCCGGAAAGTATCAGCTCAGAGATGGGATGAACAACCGCGAACTGGTCCAGTTACTGCGGTCGGGTAAGCAGGTGCCTGTGAAACTTATATTTAACAACATCAGAACAAAATCTGACCTTGCTGGAAAAATTAGCAGACAATTGGAGGTTGACAGCTTGCAATTACTTCAACTGCTAAATGACAGTGCTGTGGTCTCACCTTTAGGATTTAATACAGAGAATATTTTATGCATGTTTATTCCGAATACGTATGAAGTCTATTGGAATATGTCGGCAGAAAAGTTTTTTAAAAAGATGGATGCTGAGTATGAGAATTTTTGGAATAAAACCAGATTGCAGAAGGCAAAAGATGTTGGGCTTACCCCAATACAGGTGAGTGTGCTGGCATCCATTGTGCAGTCAGAAACCAGTCGCAACAGCGAGAAAAATACCATTGCAGGAGTATATATGAATCGTCTCAGAAAAAACTGGAAACTGGAAGCAGATCCGACACTTATCTATGCCATGAATGATTTCAGCATTAAAAGAGTGTTGAATGAGTATAAAGAGATTGACTCACCCTATAACACATACAAATATTTTGGATTGCCTCCCGGGCCTATCTGTCTGCCTGAAATTTCCAGTCTTGAGGCTGTTTTAAATTTTTCTTCACACGATTACATGTATTTTTGTGCACGTGAAGATTTAAGCGGATATCACTCCTTTGCATCAGATTTGAAAACACATATGCTGAATGCAAGGCGTTATCAGGCTGAACTTAACAGACGTAACATCAGACGATGATTAACCGTAAAACCTTATTTTTACCGTAAGATTTTGATATGACCTTCAGACCACTATTGATAATAAGTTTCATTTTATTTGCCCGCACCATTTCTGTTGCCGAGGAAGTGCCGGCATTGCTGAGGGTAAGCAGCAGTGAACAACCGGATACGCTTGGATACAATATTGTTCAGCAATTATCTTCTGTGACATACGATTTAATACTTAGCGATAAAGTTAAGTTATGGGATTCGCCTTCTAAAGATATTCAAATTACGGCTTCATCACTTCAGGAGATTGAACGCTCATCATCCACAAGTTTTAAAAATCAGGAAGTGATATTTATTTACGAGAAATGGACTCTGACGAAGAAAGATGTGCAAACGAAAACAATTGGAATTACTTTTTCAAATAAAGATAGCAGAGGACAGGAGGTGGCTTATGGATATGTTGATTTTAATGATCTTTCTTCCTATCTGAATAAAGCAGAAATGGCTGTTAATGCCAACGGGAATTATGGAGAAACAGTTGGGTATTATCTTGAGTCAAAAAAGTTTGCATTTAATCTTGTGCAGTTTAATTATAAAATTGTGCAAAGTGTATCAGAATCTCAGGCAGTTATTCATTCGTTTAAAGGAAGACGAAATTTCAGCAGCCCTGCATCAGTAATGGGCGATGAAAAAGCAAAACTGATTGTTTATCGTGTGGACACAAAACCTACAGATGACACTTTATTCTCTGCCAATTCATCGCGACTGATTAAAATGGTGGAAGATTATCTGACGAAAAACAAAGAAGAATTTTACAATCTGGGCGGAGATAAACTCCAGAATTTTGTGAGTGAAAAACAGAAATTATATGTAACAGCAATAGAAGTTACAGAGATGTGGAAAAAGAGTGTCGGTCAAATTCACTATGAACCCCGCACAGTACAATTTTATGTAAATGACAGTGCTTTGAACGTGTTAACCATTAGTGAACTAACTTTGATGGATATTGAACAGGAAGGGCAAAAATTTGTGCTGATGTTATTAGATAAAAAATTCAATTTTCAGATTACTAAAATCAACTCACAAATAATTCCTTTGCGTGATGCTTATACTTATCAAAAAGCATTGCAAACATATAAGTGGAGTCAGATAACAGAGTATGTAAAATATTATTAAACTTTTTCAAATAAAATTATGGCTATTAAAATTAAATTTGGTACTGACGGATGGAGAGCAATCATTGCTCAGGATTTTACTGTAGAAAATGTTGCACGTGTGGCAGAAGCAACAGCAGAATGGCTACTTTCAAAAAATAAAAATGCAAGTGTGGTAATTGGTCACGACTGCCGTTTTGCAGGGAAATTATTTGCTGAAACTACAGCAGGAGTCATGTGCAGCAAAGGCGTAAAAGTGAAACTTGCAGAGGGATTTGTTTCCACGCCAATGGTATCACTGGGCACGCTGCGTGAGAAAGCTGATATCGGAATCATCATTACTGCAAGTCATAATCCTCCGGGATATAATGGATTTAAGCTTAAAGGATCATATGGTGGTCCACTGTTACCGGCACAGGTATCAGAGATTGAAGCCATCATCAAAGATCAGTCAACTATTGATGTGAATAAAATTTCACTGGAAGATTTTAAAGCAAATGGAATGCTTTCAGTTGTTGACCTTGAAACTATGTATATTGACCATGTAAAAGCAAACTTCGATTTGCAGGCAATAAAAAATTGCGGACGCAAGTGGGCTTATGATGCTATGTATGGTGCAGGACAAAATGTGATGAAAAAACTGTTCCCTGAAATCACCATGTTGCATTGTGAACACAACCCCGGTTTTATGGGTCAGGCACCTGAACCGATTGATAAAAATCTTCAGGAGTTTTCAAAGCTGATTAAGTCACGTGGTGATATTGACTGTGGTCTGGTGACTGATGGTGATGCTGACCGTATTGGTTTGTATGATGACAAAGGAAATTTTGTGGACTCACATCACATTATTCTGTTACTTATTCATTATCTCTATAAATACAAAGGCTTGAAAGGGAAAGTGTGTACTGCTTTCTCAACCACACCAAAAGTGCAGACGCTTTGCAAGCATTATGGTTTAGATCTTGATGTTGTAAAAATCGGATTCAAATACATCTGCGAAATAATGATAAAAGAAGATGTGCTGCTTGGAGGTGAAGAGTCAGGAGGTATTGCCATTAAAGGACATATCCCCGAAAGAGATGGTATATGGATGGGGCTTGTGTTGTGGGAGTTTATGGCAAAATCAGGAAAGTCACTCAATGAATTGATTCAGGAGGTGTATGAAATCACAGGTAAGTTTTCTTTCGAGCGCAGCGACCTTCACATCAAAGAAGAAGTGAAACAAAAAATTTTACAGAATTGTCTCGGAAATAAATACACACAGTTTGGTGACTACAAAGTAAAGCGTATTGAAGACCTGGATGGATTTAAATATTATTTTGACGACACCAATAAAGAGTGGCTGATGATTCGTGCCAGCGGCACAGAACCTGTGTTGCGTACTTATGCCGAGTCGAGCAGCAGAGAGAAAGCTTTTGATATTCTGAAAGCATGTGAAAACACACTGTTGAAGAGTTAATCGTTTGATATATTGAAGTACGAGGCGGCAATGTGTTCATTGCCGCCTCTTGTTTTTTTAATTCTATACTACTGATGCTGTATGGATTCATTAATCTTTTGCACATGCATTTGGGTAAAATTTTGACATAAGCACTTTCTCAATTTCATGTTAATGATAGTTTCACCCTTATTAACATAGTCATGTGTATTAAACTAAGTGCACTGTGGTGAGGATGCTACAATGCCTGCATATTTTTAAGGAGTAAAACCAAAATAGAGAGCATGGCAAAAAAACAAGAACGCAAAGTATTCGTACTCGATACCTCTTGCATCCTTTTCGATCACAACGCAATTGCAAATTTCAAAGAACACAACGTTGCTATTCCAATTACAGTACTCGAAGAGATAGACCGGTTTAAAAAAGGAAACGATGTTATCAATTTCGAAGCCCGCGAATTTATTCGTGAGCTCGACAGAATGTCACAGGGCGTTTCGCTTGGCGACTGGATTCCTCTCAATGGACCTACCAAAGGAAAGTTCAGAGTATTGATGAATGAAACAGGAAATGGAATTGATGCCAATAAAGTATTTGGCGAACGAAAGGCCGACCATAACATCATCAATGCTGCTCTTGCATTGAAGCACGAGACCAATGAGAAAAACATTGTGCTTGTTTCAAAGGATATTAATCTCCGGCTCAAAGCGAAATCTCTCGGTTTACAGTCGGAAGATTACATGACCGGAAAGATTAAAGATATTGATGGCCTTTATACAGGAAAGACAGAACTGAATAATGTTCCTAAAAAAGTAATTGATTCACTTTATCAAAATGGTTATTGCAACTACAAAGATTTGGTACGAAGCAGGCCCGTTGCCAATCATTATTTTATTTTAAGAAGCAAAGCAGAGTCTTCATCAGCACTTGCCTTCTATAATTCAACAACTGACCGTATTGAACGCATACAAAAAGAATCAGCTTACGGAATTAAACCACGCAATGCCGAGCAGGCTTTTGCCATGCATGCAGTGATGAATCCGAATGTGTTGCTGGTAACAGTGCAGGGAGTGGCAGGAACAGGAAAAACACTGATAGCACTCGCTTCGGCCATGCAGCAAAAAATGAATTACAGACAGATTTATCTTGCACGGCCAATTGTTCCGTTGAGTAATAAAGATATTGGCTATCTCCCCGGAGATATCAAATCGAAAATCAATCCTTACATGGAACCATTGTGGGATAATCTGAAGTACATACAAAGTCAGTATCGCGAAACAGATAAAGAATATCAGAAAATAACAGATATGGTTGATAACGAAAAACTGCACATCACACCACTTGCTTATATACGTGGTCGCAGTTTGAGTAATATCTGTTTCATCATTGACGAAGCACAGAATCTTACTCCTCACGAAGTAAAAACAATCATCACACGTGCAGGCGAAGGAACTAAAATAATTTTTACAGGAGATATTTTTCAGATTGACACACCATATCTTGATGCACACAGTAATGGTTTGTCAAACATTATTGACAAGATGAAAAATTCACATCTGTATGCTCATATTACTCTCGAAAAAGGTGAGCGCAGTGAGTTGGCCAATCTTGCAGGAAATCTGCTTTAATCAGATGATATTACTGCAGTAACAGTTTTCCTTGTCTGACTATGTTGTTTTTACTGTCAGACAGTCTGTAATAGTATATCCCTTTCGGCAAATTTTTTGTCTGTAGTTCGAAATTACTTTCTACAATTGCATTTAAAATTATCTGACCATTCGAATTATAAACAGAAATATTTCTGATATCGGATTCAGGTGCAAAATCAAAATGAACTTTATCGCTGGAAGGGTTTGGATATATCTGTGTTTGGTTATTGGCAATTTCAATTATACCAACAGTATTAAACTGCAAACGAATATTGCTGACAACATTAGTGGCAGACAGATTGGTAAAAGCAGTAATTGGCGAATTGCCATAATATCTTCTTGCCGGAGTGCCTATGGATGAAGTTGTATAATACCAACGCGGTGAAACCGGAGTATTGCCAACAGCAGGCTCATACCCTTTGACTATAAGAACCTGAAGATTGGAAGTGTTTGAGTAAGAAAATACAGTATCAAGTTGTCTCTCTCTCCAGCCGGAACCTGTTTCGTTTGGCCATTTTCCATGAAAAACCAATACATAACCCGTTGAATCATATGTACCTGCTGTTACTGTTGCGTTTGAAGTTTGTTTCATGTAAATTGATACGTCAGCAATGGAGTCAATGTTGTTGCCATCTACTCTTTGAAAACCAATTGCGGAAATATCTCCGCTAAAATTAATATCACCAGCCTGATAAATTACTTCGTATAAACAATAATCATAACTACGTATGATTGGGCTGAGTGCTGAAATTAATGTTCCTGTACCTACGGTGATAGTCTGTGCATTCAACAAATTTATTCCGATAGTCAACAGTAAAAATGAAAGAGTAATTTTTCTTGACATGATTATAAATTTTATGAAATGTAAATATCGTAATTAGAAACTATAAAAACAACAGGCTCATTGTAGATATTTAGCTATTATACAATAGCTGCTGATTATAAAAAACTTTAGTCGGTCGTTAGCGTTCATAATTTGAATAAATTACAGAGTAAATTATATTTTTGCATTATTAAATAAAGTCAATCATGGCAACCATTTCAGAAAAATTAGACATAAGCAAACTTAAAACTCCAACAGGCAACGCTATCTCATGCAAAGGATGGATTCAGGAAGCAGCACTGCGAATGTTGCACAACAATCTTGATCCTGATGTAGCAGAGCGCCCGGAAGATTTGATTGTTTACGGAGGCACAGGCAAAGCTGCGCGCAACGTAGAGTCATTTCATCTGATTGTAAAAGCGCTTAAAGATTTGAATGATGATGAAACGCTTCTGGTGCAAAGCGGAAAACCTGTGGGAATTTTACCTACACATAAAGATGCACCACGTGTGATTATTGCCAACAGTAATCTGGTGGGTCACTGGGCTACGTGGGATTATTTCCGCGAGTTGGAAGCCAAAGGTTTGATCATGTACGGACAGATGACTGCTGGCAGCTGGATTTACATAGGCTCTCAGGGAATTGTTCAGGGAACCTATGAAACATTTGCTGAAGTTGCACGACAGCATTTTGGCGGATCATTAAAAAATACGCTGAATGTTACAGCAGGGTTAGGAGGTATGGGTGGCGCTCAGCCTCTCGCCATCACCATGAATGAAGGAACTTGTCTGGCTGCTGAAATGGAAGAATGGCGTGTTGACAAACGTATTCATACACGTTATTGCGATGAAAAATATCATGACCTTGATAAAGCTATTGACAGAGCTGTGGAAGCAAAAAATAAAGGTGAAGCAGTTTCTATTGCCTATATTGGAAATGCCATCACCATGCTGGCACGGTTGATTGAAAGAAATATCATTCCTGATACATTGACAGATCAAACAAGTGCACATGATGAGCTGGTTGGATATTTTCCTGAAGGGCTTTCAGTGGAGCAGGCAAAGGTATTGCGCGAAAGTAACCCCGAAGAATATAAACTGAGAAGTAAACAAAGTATGGTGAAACATGTGCAGCTCATGATTGAGTTGCAGAAAAAAGGAGCCGTAACTTTTGATTATGGTAACAACTTACGTGGTCAGGCTTACGCAATGGGACTTAAGAATGCATTTGACTTCCCCGGATTTGTGCCTGCCTACATTCGTCCGCTTTTTTGCGAAGGTAAAGGTCCATTCCGCTGGGCAGCATTAAGTGGCAAACCCGAAGATATTTATGCAACAGATGCTAAAATATTAGAACTGTTTCCTGAAAATAAAGCACTGCACCGATGGATAAAAATGGCGCAGGAGCGTATAGCATTTCAGGGATTGCCTGCACGCATTTGCTGGCTGGGGCAGGGCGAACGTGAAAAAGCAGGACTTGCATTTAACGAACTGGTGAAGTCTGGAAAAGTCACTGCACCTATTGTCATCGGTCGCGACCATTTGGATTGTGGCAGTGTGGCATCACCCAATCGCGAGACTGAAGCCATGAAAGATGGCAGCGATGCCATTGCCGACTGGCCTATTCTCAACGCACTCATCAACACAGCAGGCGGTGCCAGCTGGGTGAGTCTGCATCATGGTGGTGGAGTAGGTATCGGTTACAGCATTCATGCAGGAATGGTTATTGTGGCTGATGGTACTGATGATGCTGCACGCAGACTGAAACATGTATTGCATAACGATCCCGCCATGGGAGTATTCAGACATCTGGATGCAGGATATGATATTGCTGCAGATACAGCCCGCAAACACCGATTGAATATTCGCGAAAGGCTGAAATAAATCTTTCAGAACAGCTATTCTGTTTCTCAATTCAGCATAATACTTTTACAAAAAATAAAAACCTTTGCTATATGAATTTGAGAAATACACTTATTGCCGCCTTGATTTTACAGAGCCATGTATTGACTGCTGCAACTTTAAAAGTTCCGGTGCAGTATTCTACCATTCAGTCTGCAATAAACGCTGCAGTACCCGGTGATACAGTTTTGGTGGAACCCAATACCACTTACTATGAAAACATTGATTTCATCGGTAAGGATATCACAGTGAGAACACCAAACCCGGCCAATGACAGACATACCACAATTATTGATGGTGGTTTAAACGGCAGTGTTGTAAAATTTATTAATCAGGAAACCAACAATGCAAAAATTGAGGGCTTTACTGTTACTAATGGAACCGGTACAATTCGCAACTGGTCTTATTACCTGGGCTTTCCTCCGGTAGTAGCAGGAGGGGGAATTATTTGCGACTCGCCTCATGCTTTCTCTTCAAATCCTAGTGTAGTGGGTTCATCACCTACAATATCTAATATGATTATTGTAAATAATTCAGCAGAGTACGGTGGTGGTGTAAGTGCATGGCTGCACTCTTTTCCAATCATTGAAAACACAATTATTACCGACAATAATTCAACTGTTGCCGGTGGAGGCTTGGCTTGTTATGAGGATTACAGAACTATAGGAACAGTAGTATTAAGAAATGTGGAAATTTCACGTAATATAACCGGTGGTTTAGGAGGTGGAGGAGTAATAGCCAATTATTCTTCGAGAATAAACATGATGAATTGTACCGTTGTTGACAATGTATCATTAGGAGGTAATGGTGAAGCGTTATTCCGTGCCAATGAATCTAATTTTGAAATTTATAATTCCGTTTTATGGGGATTTACTTCAGATATTTTATATGATCAGGGAGGTGTACCTATTTTAAGTTCAATAGATTATTCTGATGCTGAAAATATTTATGGTATAGCTAATGTTGGACCAAATATGCTAAGTGTTAATCCACTTTTTGTGAATGCATCTAATAATAATTATCGTCTTTCACCCGGAAGTCTTTGTATAAATGCAGGAACTTTGGTAAATGCACCATTGAATGATTTGGATGGAAATCCACGCTATGGAAATCCTGACTTAGGTGCTTATGAATCTGAAACTACAGGCATCAGCGAAACATCAGGTAATTCAATCAGTTTATTTCCCAATCCTGTGCATGATAAAATTTATCTGAACGCTGATGAAAATCTGGAAATCAGAATAACCAATGCTGCCGGACAATTAATGGATTGTAAGATTAACCAACAGCCCGGCAATAAAGTTATTGACGTTTCAGGAATGGCGCAGGGAGTTTATTTTATTGATGCCGGAAATAACAACCATAC
Organism: Bacteroidota bacterium; assembly: GCA_019136655.1. Classification (GTDB taxonomy): domain Bacteria; phylum Bacteroidota; class Bacteroidia; order AKYH767-A; family OLB10; genus OLB10. The sequence continues at coordinate 348,289 of JAGVTU010000024.1, read as the reverse complement.
TAAGTTCATAAAACTTTGAGATAAGTGCTTTATTTTTGCTAAAAAAATAAATGCATTTAAGATTTCGAGAGGTTGCATACGCACTTATAACTACACTTCTTTTATTCTCAGCCTGCACTCCTGATAATGAAACTACAGGAGATGACCGCGATAGTTTTACAGGAGGCTGGACGTGTAAAGATTCGAGTAAATCGTCAGGCGATGTTCAGCCATTATACAGTGTGAACATTGCCAAATCAGGCACTGCCGACACAGTGATTATTTATAATTTTTATAATCTGGGAGGAAGTACTTCAGTAATAGCATTAGTGAGTGGCAACAGCATTGTTATTCCCACGCAGACTGATGACAGCTATCAGATGTCAGGGTCAGGACTATACAGCCATGATGCCATTACGATCAACTATACTGCAAAACTTGGCAATGCTACTGACAACGGAGTAGCAGTTTATTCACGTTAAGTTTATAAGTTTTCAGGAAGATATTTTCGTGGCAGTGCGGCATACTGCGATGGGAAATAAGTTCGCAGTATAGTTGTGTAGTAATTATATGGCTTATGTTGCCATCCCCAACCCGGACTTTTGTATAGCGTTGCATCTGTAAAATTTCCTGAAGCATCTCTTTTATAAACACGCATCAGCGAGTCGTTTTGCAAAATGGAAGAATCTTTCAGCATTTTTGGGTAGGGAGCTTCCTGCAACTCAATTCGGATGCACAAAGGTTGGTAGTTAAACTCTTTTTTATAATCGGGAAGTTCGACATCACCAACATTTTTTATAATCCTTTTTCGTGCTGATTCGGAAACACTGCGCAACAGTTGTCCCAACTTATCCTCGAACATAAGTATTCCCTGTTCAGTAGCAACTTTTTTCGTGCTTACCGATTCGCGGTCAAACAACATACCCCAAATACTGTTTTTCAGCGAGGCACTGTCGTTATAACTGATGGGAAATGTAGGTATAGGATCAGAAATATTTACAATATTAAAACTACGTTCAGTCTGACAATAACGTCTGTTATATTCATCAGCGAAAACCTTGTTGCCCACCATAGGTGCAGCAAATGCATACGTCTTAAAATTATTCTTAATGGAAATATCTTTTCCCTTAATATAGTTTAGCCAGCTTGTAACAAGATTGGCAAGTGCGCCTCCCTGACTGTGACCTGTGATGATGATATTATAAATTCCATCACTGTTCAGTACACGTATGCGGTCTATCAGGTCGAGGTGCATAAAAGCAACGCCTAAGGCATATCCGCTGTGCACAGCAGCAATAGTGTCGGCAGCAAACTGATAATTGAAATTCTCACCTTCAACAACCATGGTTCCTTTTGCAGGTATCATTGAAGCATAAATGTTTTCAAGCCAGCTTACCTGTTTGGCAGTAGAACCTCTAAAATTTATAACAGCAACATTGCCTTTTTTGTAAACCTGATAACGGTTGTCCATTCCAAATACTCCTGAAGTATAAACCTTATTGTATCCCTTGGGGATGATAGCTTCATCACTTTTGTAAAGGTCAATAAACGTAAAACTGTTGCAAATTGCAATCATGTCACGCAATTCTTCCTTGTTAAATCCGGGAGAGAAAGCCTTTATCATCACCGGTAACAACAATAGAACTGCAAATACTGAACTGATTTTTTTCAACATAGAACAAGTGTGTTTAAGCATTAGCATAAATAACATTGTAAAGTAAAATAAATTGTATGTATCGTTTCAAAAATGATAATTCAACACGCACAAAGTTAAAGGGTGGTTTCATTTTCATTTCACAATCTGACGTATAGTTTTACAAACCTCAAAGTGAATTACACGTAAAATACTTACTTTTACAAGCTATTATTTTTTATATGAAATACACATTACTTTTTGCACTAGTATTTACATTTTTTTTCAGCCATAAAAAAGTGGCTGCCGATGGTTATCAGATTAAAGTAAAAGTAACACCGGTTGAGAAAGACTCTATGTATTATCTCGCAAATTATTTTGGCGAAAAACAATACATACAGGATTCAGCCAAGGCTGATGCCACAGGATGGCTGACTTTTAAAGGTAAAGAAAAATTGCCTGGAGGAATTTATCTTTTTGTTATTCCTTCTAAGAAGTATTTCGAACTCATTATTGATAAGGAACAAAACTTTTCCATGGAAACTGACACTGCTGATATGGTTAAGCATATGGTTGTTAAAAACTCAGGTGATAATCAGAAGTTTTATGACTATATGAAGTTTATTGTAGAAAAACAAAAGGAAGCAGAAAATTTGCAGGCACAAATACGCAATGCAAAAAACAAGCAGGATAGTATTGCTGCTCAGGATTTGTTGACTGCATTGGGCAAAACAGTCACTGATTATAAAACCAAATATATTGAAGACTACCCTGATTTTCTATTGAGTAAAGTGTTTAAAACATCACAGGACCCACAAGTTCCTGAGGCTCCCTTGTTGCCGGATGGACATAAAGATTCCACTTTTGCTTACCGCTATTACAAAGCTCATTATTTAGATAACGTTGATTTTTCGGATGCACGTTTATTACGCACACCATTATTTCATACCAAGTTAGATACCTACATTAAGAAACTTGTGTTGCAAATTCCCGATAGTATCAATAAGGAAGCGGATATGTTAGTAGATAAGGCAAGAGCAAATCCTGAAGTTTTCAAATATGTAGTGTGGTACCTTACAAATACTTATGAAACTTCCAATATCATGGGCATGGATGCTGTTTTTGTTCACATGGCAAAAAAATATTATACCAAAGATCAGGCAACCTGGGTGGACTCTACTACGCTCTATAAAATTCAGGAACGAGTTAAAGTGTTAGAGCCAATTCTAATTGGCAAAAAGGTACAGAATGTAATTCTTGAAGATAGCTCAGGAACATATCATGCATTATATAATATCAAAACTCCTTACACTGTTTTGTTTTTTTGGGATCCGGACTGTGGACACTGTCAAAAGGTGGTTCCTGAAGTAAAAAAGTTGTATGATATTGTGAAAGGTAAAGGTGTGGAGATTTATGCTATGTGCACTGAAACAGAAATAGACAAATGGAAAAAATATATCAGAGAAAAAAAGTTAGACTGGATAAATGTGGCAGATCCAAAATATCAGAATAACTTCAGGTATGAGTTTGATATCACCAGTACGCCTCAAATATATTTATTGGATAGCAATAAAGTAATTGTAGCGAAGAAAATTGATGTTGGAGTATTGGCAGATATGCTTTCACAAAAACTCAATATGAAAATAGAGGGAATTGTTAATCCCGAAAAATCAGCTCATTGATCAATGTTACTCCAGTATTTATACGGTAGGGGCGATAGCTACAAGTTTTCAGGTTTAGATATCTTTTATCCGTTATTTCTGGTTGTTATCATTTTCTATTTTGCCAAATCTATTCGTGACAGAAGAATAGAAGACAATCCATCTTATAAATATTATCTGGCAGGATTGCTTGTAAAAATTGTTGGCGGTATCATGGTCGTTTTGGTTTATAGTTTTTACTATACAGGAGGTGATACTGTTTATTTTTTCTTCGACTCGATGACATTGACCAACCTTTTGTTTAAAAACCCCGCTCATTTTTTTGATGTAGTGGTTAATGGTTTTACAGTAGAAAAATTCAGTTATCTGGACAGTAACACAGGAACATTTGTGTATTACCGAAGTCCTGAATCATTTTTTGTACCACGGATTATATGGCCATTTACGTTGTTTGGACTACAGTCTATGATTGCAACCGTGATATTGTTAGCAGTAGTTTCTTTTGGTGGAGTGTGGCGTATGTTTCAGGTGTTTATTAAAGAGTTTCCTGATTTGGAAAGGCCGTTAGCTCTTACATTCTTTTTCTTGCCATCACTTTTTTTCTGGGGGTCAGGAATCCTGAAAGATTCAATCACTTTCAGTGCATTAGGATATTTTGTATATAGTTTCTATCACGTTTTTATTTCTCCTGAAAAAATTTTTAAGAATCTCATAGTACTGATATTGTCTGCGGCTGTAATTATTTCCATCAAATCTTATATTTTTATTGGAATTATGCCGGGAATATTGATTTGGCTCGTGAGAAAATATACTACTCAAATCAGAGGAAGTTTTATTCGAGGAGTGACATTGCCAATTCTTTTAATCATTTTTAGTGGATCAGGATTTATGTTATTGAATGTAATGGGTGATGAGTTGGGTAAGTTTGATATTGATAATATTTTAGATGTAGCTGTCGCTAGTAATAATGATTTAAAGGCTGATTATTATGGAGGAAACTCGTTTGATATTGGAGAAATAAAACCAACAGTTGGAAGCATGCTTGCTCATGCACCTGCAGCCATCAACGCTGCTCTTTTCAGACCTTACATAATCGAGTCGAGAAATTTAATGATGATGGTATCGGGAATAGAAAATACATTTATATTATTATTCACCATTTATATTCTCATTAAGGTAAGGTTTTTTGGTATATTCAAATATTTTACAAAACACCACTTGCTTACCTTTTCATTAATCTTTAGCTTGTTTTTTGCTTTTTCTGTTGGTATATCAACGAGTAATTTCGGAAGTTTAGTCCGATATAGGATCCCTTTATTGCCTTTTTATGTTTCAAGTTTAATCATTATCCGATATCTGCATAACAAAGAAACAGAGGAGAAGAAATCACTGAGTTATTCTTATCATAAAGCATTGGTTGAATAAAAAAGGAAGCCTGTCAAAAAAATGACTAACCAAAACCGAATTCTAATTGTGACAGGCGTTCCTTTATGAGTTTTCAGAGCTATTTCCACAGCTAATTTCCAAGTTTCATGGCTTCGGAACTGATAGTAAGAGATTCCTGACTCCAAAAAGTTGCAGCCTAAAGAGAGTTTTTTCACTGTGATTATTAATGTGTTTATATTCAGCAGATTAAATTCTTGTTTTTTTTCTTGAAGCTGTTGGATTGTCCTCTTTACAGTTCTTCGCTTATACTCCTGTAGTAATCAAACAGTATAGGTGGATAACAAAACTTGAAATATGTAACCAGAGTCATTTGTTTTTATGAAAATTACATTAAATTTACCCCGACTTAGATAAGCAATTTTATTTGACTCGGTAGAATTCAGACGCGCTCAATTCATTATTTCCAACTTAAACTGTATAATGATGGCGATTTTTTTACCTGTTTTTTTACTCCAATACCCTCACACTTCTTCAAAGGGAGTCAGTTTTATCAGACCCATTCTTTTCCAACCACCGTATTTTTTCTAATACAAAAGCCAATTATGAAGAGACTCATTACTATTTTAATTTTAGCTGCTGCATGTAGCTATACCAATGCTCAGAACTACCTCATGAGTAATACCAATGTATCTACTTGTGGAGGCACCTTTTATGATGGAGGAGGTGCAGGAGCTAATTACAGCAACAATCAGAATGTGACAATGACATTTTGCTCCAGTACTGCCGGGCAATGTATATCTATTTCTTTTACATCTTTCAATCTTGAGAACGGCTACGATTTTTTAAGTATATATAATGGACCTAATACTGCATCACCATTATTGGGAACTTTTACAGGAACAACAACTCCGGGAACTTTTCTTGGTACATCTGGTTGTCTGACTTTTGTTTTTACCTCTGATATTATTGTCAGTGCAGGTGGCTGGGTAGCCAATATAAGTTGCATTGCCTGTGCTGCCGGAGGCAGTTGTTTGCAAACCTGTAATGGTGGCCCTGCTCCATCGAATGATGCCTGCAGTGGAGCACAAAATCTTGGCCTGCTGCCTGTGCCTGCTGCCTGTCCGAGTGGAATTGGGGCATGGCAATACACCAACACAACCAATCTCTGTGCTACTGCGGAAATGCCTTATACGACTCTTACCGGTTGTAAACCTTCAGGAAATATGGCAAGCCCTGCAAGTGATGTGTGGTATCGTTTTAATCTTACCGGACCAACACTCAATGTTCAGATTACGGGAGGAATACAAACACCAAATGTTGCACTTTACTCAGGTACTAACTGTACAAATCTTGTTGGAAGAGGTTGCGCTATAGGTGCAGGTGGGACGCTCAACACAAGTTTTGTCGGATTAGCAGCCGGAACATATTATCTTCAGGTAAGCGGTGGCAGCCTTAATGATCAATGCGATTTCACATTAGGACTTCAGAATAATTATGATTGTGCAGGTTGTGTTATTGTGAACAATCTTACAGTAAATCCACCTCCTGTTAACGGAACCTATCTTGCCGGACAGTTGGTAAACTTTTGTTATACCATATCAGACTATAATCAGACTTCTTCAAACTGGTTGCATGCTGTTGTTCCGACATTTGGTGCAGGATGGGATATGAGTACGCTCACTGTCACCATGCCTAACAACTGCTCAGGCGATGGTGTTTGGGGATGGTATAACACCAATATTGTGAGTTCGGCTACAGGTGTTTCACATGGTCCCGGCTTTTATTATGAATCACCATTAGGTAGTCCATTTGGATTCTCAGATGGAAATCCCGGAAATAATTTTGGCGATTATAATCCACTCAACTTATGCGACTGGACTTTTTGTTGGAGCATACGCACCAAATCACAGGCTCAATGTGTTCAGGGTGCAAGTCTCAATATCAGCATCGACACTTATGGTGATGGAGAGTCAGGATCGTGGACTTCACTTGCATGTACAGGCGATCCGATAACAGAATTTTTTGCAACTTCTGCCTGTTGCCAACCACCTATTGTAAATGTAACAAATCCAAATTGCCCGGGTGGAGTAGGCAGTGCCTTAGGTACAGCTCAGGGAGCATCACCATGGTCTTACATTTGGAAGAACAGTTCAGGCACAACTATTATGCAATTGAATAATGTGTCCAGTTCAAATGCACTTCCAAATCTTGCTCCGGGAAATTACAGCCTTACTACAGTGGATAATAATGGATGTGCAGCAACTACTTATTTTACTGTTGCAGCCCCACCTGCCATTAGTCTTTCTGTAAACACTGTTGCAACAAAATGTAACAGAAATGACGGAGCTATAAATATTTCTGCAAGCGGAGGAACAGCACCTTTACAATACAGTATTGATAATGGAGCAACATATAGTGCGGGATCTGGTTTTACAAATCTTGCAGCAGGTAGTTACGATGTTGTAGTGCGCGATGCCAATGGATGTTCTTCCTCACAAACAGTGAATGTTGCACCTTCTGTTGTTCCTGTTATTAATGCAACACCAACAGTAAATATAAGTTGCAACGGAGGCAGTAATGGAAGTATTACAATCAATGCATCAAGTGGCAGTCCGCCTCTGCAATATAGTATTGATAATGGCGCAACTTTTCAGGCAGGCAATGCATTCAGTGGTTTGACTGCAGGAAGCTATACGGTGATGGTTACAGATATGTATGGTTGTACAGTTACTTCTACTGTTTCTGTTAGCGATCCTCTGGCAATTGTTATTTCAGGTGTTGCTACTGCTGATGCAACCTGTGGCAGCAGCAATGGCTCACTTACTGTTAATGCTTCAGGAGGTACAGGCACTCTTCAGTACAGCATTACAGGAGGTGCACCTTATCAGTCATCAAACTCATTCAGCAATCTTGCTGCATCCAATTATAATGTAGTTGTTGTTGATGCCAATGGATGTACTGCTTCTGCAAATGCTTCTATCAATAATTCTTCAGCACCGGTAATCAATTCTGCTGCATCCACAACTCTATTGTGCAATGGCGGTTCAAATGCAAGCATCACCATCAATGCATCAGGAGGTTCAGGTGCATTGCAATATAGTATTGATAACGGTGTTACTTTTCAGTCAGGAAATATTTTCAATGGTTTAGGTGCAGGAAATTACAGTGTTGTTGTTACGGATGCTGTTGGTTGTCAGGTTACCACCTCAGTGAGTATTACAGATCCTCCGGCATTGCAGATAAATGCATCAGTAACCGGATCTACCTGCTCTCAGTATAATGGCTCTTTAACCATAAATGCTGCAGGTGGAACAGGTGCATTACAATATTCTTCTGACAATGGAGCTACTTTTCAGTCAGGGAGTATTTTCACTGGATTGTTATCCGGTAATTATACTTTACAAGTGCAGGATGCCAATGGATGCACTGCCACATTATCGGTTAATGTTCCTGATGCTGCATCACCTGTAATTGATAATGTCATTCCTACTTCGGTAAGTTGTTTTGGAAGTGCCAATGGCAGCATCAATATTTCTGCAAGCGGTGGAACCGGCATACTTCAATATTCTTCAGATAACGGAGCAACTTTTCAGAGTGGGAATAATTTTTCAGGGTTAACTTCCGGAACTTATTCTGTTGTAGTTACGGATGATAATGGTTGCACAGCAAATACCATTGTTGTCATAACAGAACCTTCACAGCTCACTGTTAATACAGTTGTTGCAAATACAACATGCAGTCAGTCGAACGGAACAGTTACTGTAAATGCAAATGGGGGGACACCCAATTATCAGTATAGTATTGATGCAGGTTCTACATTCCAGCCTTCAAATTCATTCACAGGACTGGCAACTGGATCATTTACTGTTGTCATTCAGGATGCTAATGGATGCAGTGTTTCGTCAGGTGTAAATATTACTGATGCACCCGGACCACGTATTGATGCAGCCAACATTACAGATGCTACATGCTACAATGCAAACAATGGCACCCTGAATATTGCTGCAAGTAATGGCACTGCACCTTTACAATATAGTATTACGGGTGGAGCACCTTATCAATCGTCCGGTAACTTTTCAGGTCTGGCTTCAGGCAACTATTCAGTTGTTGTGATTGATGCAAATGGCTGCACTGTTTCCACTTCAGTAGTTATTTCAGAGCCAACACAGGTAGTGATTAATTCAACACCAACAGTTGATGCAAATTGTTTTGGTGCCAACAACGGAAGTATTACCATCAATGCAAACGGAGGAACAGGTGCTTTGCAATACTCTATTGACAATGGCAGCACGTACCAGTCAGGAAATAGTTTTTCAGGATTATCACCAAACACTTATCAGATAATTGTTCAGGATGCGAATGGATGTACTGCAACTGCAAGTGTATTTGTAACTGAACCAACTGAGGTAGTGATAAGTTCAACACCAACTGTTGATGCAAATTGTTTTGGAGCAAACAATGGAAGTATTACCATCAATGCAAACGGAGGAACAGGTGCTTTGCAATACTCCATTGACAATGGCAGCACGTACCAGTCAGGAAATAGTTTTTCAGGATTATCACCAAACACTTATCAGATAATTGTTCAGGATGCGAATGGATGTACAGCTACAACAAGTGCGAACATAACAGAACCAACTCAGGTTACGATTAGTTCAACACCAACTGTTGATGCAAATTGTTTTGGTGCAAATAATGGAAGTATTACCATCAATGCAAACGGAGGAACCAGTCCTTTGCAATATTCAATTGACAATGGCAGCAGTTATCAGTCAGGAAATAATTTTTCAGGATTATCTCCAAACACTTATCAGATAATTGTTCAGGATGCAAATGGATGTACAGCTACAACAAGTGCAAACATCACTGAGCCAACTCAGGTAGTGATAAGTTCAACCTCAACTGTTGATGCAAATTGTTTTGGTGCAAACAACGGAAGCATTACCATCAACGCAAACGGAGGAACCAGTCCTTTGGAATATTCAATTGACAATGGCGGCACGTACCAGTCAGGAAATAGTTTCAATAATATTTCAGCCGGGAATTATCAGATAATTGTTCAGGATGCGAATGGATGCACAGCAACTTCAAGTGTATCTGTAACAGAACCAACTCAGGTAACAATTACTTCAACACCAACAGTTGATGCAAATTGTTTTGGAGCAAACAATGGAAGTATTACCATCAATGCAAATGGTGGAACCAGTCCTTTGCAATATTCAATTGACAATGGCAACAGTTATCAGTTAGGAAATAATTTTTCAGGATTATCGCCTAATACTTATCAGATAATTGTTCAGGATGCGAATGGATGCACAGCTACAACAAGTGCAAACATAACAGAACCAACACAGGTAACAATTACTTCAACACCAACAGTTGATGCAAATTGCTTTGGAGCAAACAATGGAAGTATTACAATCAATGCAAATGGAGGAACCAGTCCTATGCAATATTCAATTGACAATGGCAGCAGTTATCAGTCAGGAAATAATTTTTCAGGATTATCTCCAAACACTTATCAGATAATTGTTCAGGATGCGAATGGATGTACTGCTACTGCAAGTGCAAACATCACTGAACCAACTCAGGTAGTGATAAGTTCAACACCAACCGTTGATGCAAATTGTTTTGGAGCCAACAACGGAAGCATTACCATCAATGCCAATGGAGGAACCAGTCCTTTGCAATACTCCATTGACAATGGAAGCACTTACCAGTCAGGGAATAGCTTTTCAGGATTATCTCCAAACACTTATCAGATAATTGTTCAGGATGCGAATGGATGCACTGCTACTGCAAGTGCAAACATCACCGAGCCAACTCAGGTGGTGATAAGTTCAACTCCAACTGTTAATGCAAATTGCTTTGGTGCCAACAACGGAAGTATCACCATCAATGCAAATGGAGGAACAGTTGCTTTGCAATATTCAATTGACAATGGCGGCAGTTATCAGTCAGGAAATAATTTTTCAGGATTATCGCCTAATACTTATCAGATAATTGTTCAGGATGCGAATGGATGTACTGCCACTGCAAGCGTATCTGTAACAGAACCATTGCAAATAACCTACACAAGCGCAGTTATCGATGCTAATTGTGGTAATGCAAACGGAGCAATAAACATAAATGGAAATGGAGGTACTGCTCCACTTCAATATTCTATTGACAATGGAAGTACATTTCAGTCCAACGGAAATTTCGCATCACTATTGGCAGGCAATTATCAGGTTGTAATCACTGATGCCAACGGGTGCAGCACTTCAGGTAATATTGCAATTCAAAATCTCGCAGCGCCTGTCATCAACAATGTAAGTCAGACAGATATTACCTGCAATGGTTTGAATAATGGATCACTGACCATCAGCGCTAACGGTGGCACCGGAGCATTGCAGTATTCAATTGATAATGGAAATACTTTTAGTTCGAATACTTCTTTCAGCAATCTCGCTCCCGGAAATTATCAGATAGTGGTTCAGGATGCATCAGGATGTCAGGCAAGTTCAGCAATTATCATTGTTGAACCTGCGCCTTTGGTTTTAGTTCCTTCCATAACAGGAACCACATGCAGCAATACCAACGGAGCTATTGCCATCAATGCCAATGGAGGAACATCACCTTATCAGTATAGCTCCGATAATGGAAGCACGTATCAGGCATCATCGAATTTTTCAAACCTGAAAGCAGGCAACTACAACATGGTTGTAAGTGATGCAAACGGTTGTACTTCTGCAATGGCAGTAGTGGTAAATGATGCACCATCCCCGGTAATCAATGCAGTTAATGTTAATGATCTTACCTGTAATGGTTCAGGTGACGGAACAATTACAATAAATGCTGTGGGAGGAACTGCACCGTTGCAGTTTTCAGTTGATAATGGAAACAATTATCAGCCTGCAACAACATTCAGCGCACTTTCTGCAGGATCATATCAGATACTGATTCAGGATGCCAATGGCTGCACTGCTTCGACATCTGCAACAGTGGCAGAACCTGCTGCTATTGTTGCTTCTGCTGCTACTACCAATGCCAACTGCGGACAGGCTGATGGCTCAGCAAGTATCAATGCATCAGGTGGAACAGGCACATTGCAATATTCTATCAACAATGGAGTAACTTATCAGTCGTCATCGCAGTTTGCATTTCTTACTTCAGGAAATTATACCGTAATTGTTCAGGATGCTAACGGTTGTACTGTTTCTGTTTCAACAACAGTAAACAGCAATGCTGCTCCTGTTATTTCGGCAGTTGCATCATCAGATATTACCTGTAATGGTGCGGCTAATGGTTCAGTGACTGTAAATGCCAACGGAGGCACAGGAGCGCTTCAATATTCAATTGATAATGGCAATACTTATCAGTCATCAGGTGTGTTTAATAATTTAACTCCCGGTAATTATACAATTGTTGTTACTGATGCTTCGGGTTGTACCGTGACTTCGCAGGCAACACTTACCGAACCTGATTTATTAACTTTAAATGCTGCAGCGCAACAGTCAACATGCGGACTTGCAAATGGCGATATCAGTGTAACAGCAGCAGGTGGTACATCGCCTTATTCTTTTTCTAATGATAATGGTTCTACTTTTCAACCGCAGAATATTTTTTCAGGATTAGCGGGTGGAACTTATCAAATGATTATTCAGGATGCCAATGGTTGCACAGCGTCTTCAACAATCAATGTTCCGTCAGCTCCATCACCTGTGATTAATAATGTTACTGGAACACCAATTTCATGCAGTGGCCTCACCAACGGAAGTATAAGTGTAACAGTAACTGGAGGAAGCGCGCCACTGCAGTTTTCAATTGATAATGGAACAACATTTCAATCAGGAAATAATTTCTCCAATCTCACAGGTGGAAATTATCAGATAATCGTTCAGGATGCAAATGGTTGTACTGCTACTTCTGCAACATCTGTCAGTCAGCCTACACCCATATCACTCAGTGCTGCTACCACAAATGCAAATTGCAATCAGGCTGATGGTTCAATAACAGTTAGTGCAAGCGGTGGTACAGGTGCTTTCGTATATTCTCTTGATCATGGCTCTTCATATCAGCAGGCAGCAGTATTTAATTTTCTTCCTGCAGGAAATTATACCATCATCATCCAGGATGCCAACGGTTGTATGGATTCAGTTGCTGCTGCTGTGAGCAACAATGCTGCTCCGGTGATCAGTGCAGTAATCGGCACTGATGTAACCTGTAACGGATTGAACAATGGCACTGTCAGCATCAATGCATCCGGAGGCACAGGTGTATTGCAATATTCTGTCAACAATGGTGCTACTTATCAATCGTCACCTTCATTCAGTAATATAATTCCGGGAAGTTATACGGTAGTAGTACAGGATGCCAGCGGTTGTACAGTTACTTCTTCCGTAACGGTTGCCGAACCACCTTTGCTTACTTTTACTTCAACAGCAGCGGGTTCTACCTGTGGCAATGCGAATGGTAGCATTACCATCAGCTCAAATGGTGGTACCTCACCTTATCAGTATTCTTCTGACAATGGATTAACTTTCCAAACTTCCAATCAGTTTTTATCTCTTTCATCAGGAAGTTATCAGTTGGTGATTACTGATGCAAATGGCTGTTCAGCATCTTCGGCTGTGCAAGTGAGTTCAGCTCCTTCACCGGTGATAAATAATGTTGCTCATACCGATCTTAACTGCAACGGAAGTGGTAATGGAACAATAACCATTTCTGTGAGCAATGGTACTTCACCTCTTCAGTATTCAATTGACAATGGTGCAACATTCCAAAGTACGAATTCATTTGCTAACCTCAGTGCAGGAAGCTATCAGGTACTTGTGCAGGATGCCAATGGCTGTACGGTTTCTTCTTCTGCAATTTTATCAGAACCGCAGGCCATTGCAGTAAGTACGACATCAACAGATGCAACTTGCGGAAATGCAAACGGAACACTTACTGTTTCTGCCGCAGGAGGTTCAGGAATGTTGACCTACAGCATTGACGGTGGTGTAAATTATCTGAGTGATTCCTTGTTTTTGAATTTACTTGCCGGAAATTATAATGTAGTGGTGCAGGATGCAAATGGTTGTACATCCTCAGTTGCTGCAAGTGTTTTAAATACTGCTTCACCTGTAGTGAACTCATCACCTGTTACCAATGTAAGTTGTTTCGGATATAATGATGGTTCAGTGGTTGTAAATGTTACTGGAGGTACAGGTACATTAAGTTACAGCATCAATGGAGGAATAACATCACAGTCATCAAATATTTTCTCTGCACTTACTGCGGGCAACTATACTGTACTTGTAACCGATGCACAGGGATGTTCGGTAACAACAAGTGTTACCATTACAGAACCTGATGAGATTGTTGTCAATGTTGCTGTAACAGATGCTTCTTGCGGAGTTTCAAACGGAAGCATTACTTTGAGTGCAAGCGGTGGTGCAGGAGCATTGCAGTATTCCATAAATAATGGTTCATCGTATCAGCCGGGCGGAAGTTTCCCCAATCAGGGTGCAGGCAATTATCAAATCATTGTTCAGGATGCAAACGGATGTATTGCAACAGATGTTGCTTCTGTAAACAATACCAATGCACCGGTAATTTCTAATGTAACTTACGCTTCACTGACCTGTAATGGCAGCAACGATGGTATGATTACTATTAGTGCAACCGGAGGAACAGGTGCACTTCAGTATTCCATTGACAATGGAAGTACATACTCCGCTGCTAATGCTTATTCAAACCTTGCTCAGGGCAGTTATGCCATTATTGTACTGGATGCTGCAGGTTGTCAGGCAACTTATAGTGTACAGCTTACCGAACCTGATGCATTATTATTCAACACCAGCAACACACCATCTACCTGTGGAAATGCAAATGGTACATTGTCATTCAACGTTATTGGAGGAACATCTCCGTTTAATTATTCAATAGATAATGGAGTGAACTTTCAGAGTTCAAACCAGTTTACAAATCTTGCTGCAAATACTTACAATGTAGTTGTTCAAGACGACAACGGATGTTTGGTAAGCGCGCAGTCTGTTATCACCAATCAGGCTGCACCATCAGTAACAAATGTGGTGGCAGCAGATGTTAAATGTTATGGATTGGCCAATGGTTCGGTAACGGTAAGTGCAAGTGGTGGAACAGGTGCTTTGCAATATTCAGTCAACAATGGCAGTACTTTTCAGTCAGGTAATTATTTCAACAATCTTCCTCAGGGAAATTATCAGATTGTTGTGCAGGATGCCAACGGATGTACGGCAACGTCATCTGCAACCATCCAGCAGCCAGCTCAGTTGGTTGTAAGTGCTGCTGCAACAGGTACTACCTGCAGCAGTGCAAATGGTTTGATCAATGTAACTGCAAACGGAGGAGTGGGATTGCTTACTTATTCTTCCGACAGTGGAATAACGTATCAGGCATCTGCGCAGTTCACATCGGTTAATGCAGGAAGTTATACAATAGTAGTTCAGGATTCAAATCATTGTATTGCACAAACAGCAGTAACAGTAACTGATGCACCAGGGCCGGTATTATCGCCTTCAACGGTTGTTAATGTGTTGTGCAATGGTTTCAGCAATGGAAGTATTTCTGTGAATGCTTCAGGTGGTACATCACCTTTAACTTATTCCATCAACAACGGTTCTTCGTATCAGACTTCCGCTCAGTTTTCAAATCTGGCAGTTGGAACTTATGGCATTGTAGTTTCTGATGCCAATGGCTGTACAGTTTCTTCCAATGAATTGATTTCGCAACCTGCTCCTGTAAACTTCACCTTAAATACTACTGCGGCTACCTGTGGCAACAGCAACGGAACAATTACCGTAGCCAATACTTCAGGAGGAGCAG
The DNA here is from genome assembly GCA_019136655.1 of Bacteroidota bacterium. Lineage (GTDB taxonomy): Bacteria > Bacteroidota > Bacteroidia > AKYH767-A > OLB10 > OLB10. Next base: position 332,800 of record JAGVTU010000024.1, on the reverse strand, counting down.
GCAACTATCAGTTTAGTGTTGATGGTGGTACTACTTGGCAGACCTCAGCATTGTTTGATTCGCTTAGTGCAACATCATACTCTGTTATTTTGCAGGACGGAAATGCATGTACTGTAACTCAAACCACAGTGATAAATAATATCAGTGGGCCTGTGATTTCCAATATTGCTGTTACCGATTTAAAATGTCATGGTGATAACGGAGGGACAATTGTATTGACACAAAGCAGCGGTACAGGTCCATTCCAGTACAGCATCAACAATGGTCAGACACTGCAAATGGGAAATGTATTTAACAACCTTGCAGCCGGCAATTATGATTTAACTGTTGTGGATCAGAACGGATGTGTGGCTGACAGTTTCATTGTTGTCAATGAACCACCATTACTTACTTATTCTGTTACTTCTTCTGTTGCAACATGTGGCAATGCAAATGCAATGCTTACGCTGAGTGGCAATGGAGGAAATGGTGCCTATCAGTACAGTGTTAACGGAGGTATCAGCTATCAGTCTTCAGGAACTTTTGCAGGGCTGATTCCAAATACCTATCACATAGTAGTGATGGATACCAATAACTGTCAGATTACTGACAGCATTGCTGTATCCAGTGCACCTGCACCGGTATTGTCACTCATTTCTTCAACCAATATTTCATGCTACAATATTTCTGATGGCTCAGTTACATTAAGTACTTCCTCAGGAACTTCTCCGTTTAACTATAGTGTGGACAGGGGAGTAACATGGCAATCAGCTTCCATATTCAACGGATTGCCTGCAGGTAATTATATGCTCTATGTGCAGGATGCCAATGGATGTCTCGATTCTGTCAGCACTGCATTAAGTCAGCCAACGCAGTTAATCACTCAAACTGCATCAACTGCTGTTTTATGTAATGGAGGCAGCACCGGCACAGCCACTGTAAATGCATCCGGTGGAACAAGTCCCTATGCATACAACTGGAATATTTCCGGTAACACATCTCAAACAGTTCAGAATATTGCTGCTGGAGTTTATACCGTTGTAGTTACCGATGCAAATAACTGCAGCACTACCGACTCTGTCAGCGTAATGCAACCACCACTGTTGGTGCTTACCGCCACAACTGCAGATGTGAGTTGTTTTGGATTCAACAACGGTTCTGTTACAGTATCTGTAACAGGAGGAACAGGAGCAATTCAATATTCTATTGATGGCGGAATAAATTATCAGTCAGGTTTAATTTTTGATTCTTTGCCACCCAATACTTATTCCATCTCTGCAATGGATGCCAACGGATGCACCACAATAGTTGCAACAAGCATCACACAACCGCAGGCCATTGCAGCAACTGCTCAGGTTAATCCAGTAAGTTGTTTCGGTGGAACTGATGGCAGCATCAGTCTGCTTGCATCAGGGGGTGTAGGCAACTTCGTATATGCCGTCAGCGGTGGAGCAGGGCAGCAGTCAAACATTTTTTCAAACCTTGCTGCAGGCCCATACACTTTGATTGTTACAGACGGCAATGGATGTACTTTCAGTATCAGCGATACAATGACTCAGCCTGACTTACTTGTGGCAACATCGCAGGTGCAGAATGTATTATGCAACGGACAAAGCAACGGCTCTGTTGCAGTAGTGGTAACCGGTGGTGTAGCTCCATATCAGTATATGTGGAATACAGGTGATACCATTTCTTCCATTTCAAATATTGCACAGGGAAATTATTCTCTTGTCGTTACTGATTTGAATGGCTGTACTACACAACTTGCTGCTACAATTAGTCAGCCTACAGCTATTGCAGTTTCAGTTTCGCCTGATCCAACTATTTGTCTTGGTCAGCAGGCTACGCTTACTGCATCTGCTTCAGGAGGAACTCCGCCCTATACTTTTAAGTGGAACACCGGATATGTAGGAGCAGTGTTGCAGGTTAATCCTTCTGTCACCACAGCATATAATGTATTCATCACCGATAATGCAGGTTGCAATTCTCCTTTGCGTTATGCTAATGTCAATGTCAATCCTCCTCTGAGTATTGTTGTATCTCCTGACGATACTATCTGTCAGGGACAGTCTGTAACACTTATTGCAAATGCTTCAGGCGGAAACGGAGGTCCTTATTCCATCACATGGAACGGACAGGCAGCATCGTCCATAACTGTTACTCCTCCTTCAACTTCTGTTTATACTGCATTGGTCAATGATGGATGCACAGTGTTGCCTGCACAGGCACTGAGTACAGTAATTGTAAATCCTTTGCCTCAGGTAAATTTTGAACCTCTCGACACAGAAGGTTGTGTGCCTTTAACAGTTTCATTCAGCAATCTAAGTGCAAATGCCGTAAGCTATCAGTGGACATTTGGTGACGGTGATAAAGATTCAGTGGTATCAGCAGTTCATACGTATGAAAATCCGGGTATTTATTCTGTAGGTTTATATGCCATCAGCAATGAAGGTTGTGAAAACAGTCTGGTACTGGATGATTTAATTTCTGTTTATGATAATCCCATTGCAGCATTCGATATCAACCGTACCGAGACAAATATTTTGGATCCGCGTTTTGAATTTTACAATCACAGCATCAGCGCATCATATTATCAATGGGATTTCGGTGACAACAGAGGTGTTTCTTCTGAGCCAAATCCATTCTATGCTTATAACGATACGGGAATTTATCAGATTGTGATGGTAGCAGCCAACGAACATCATTGCACCGATACCGCTTATGGCGAAGTGCATGTAGGTGGCGCATTCACCATTTACATTCCCAATGCTTTCTCACCAAACAATGATGGCCGGAATGATTTCTTCAGTGTAAATGGAATTGGTTACACACAATTACAAATGCTGATTTTCGACCGTTGGGGAAATTTGGTTTTCAATCAGACTTCTGATAATCCTGCATGGGAAGGAATGAATATGTTTAATCATTCTCTTTGTCAGCAGGGTGTGTATGTGTATAAAGTTATTGTCAAGAATATTTTTGATAAGCAGGAAGAGTTCAAAGGAACGGTTACACTTATCAGATAACGATTGTCAAAAAAGAGAGAGGCTGTGCTCGCAAGCACAGCCTCTCTCTTTTTTAGCTAAGCTATTTTATTGCTGATTTTCCTTTGGTTCCAACAATTTAAAAAACTGATCTAACTGAGGCAGAATTACAATACGTGTTCTGCGGTTCAGTGAACGGCCTGCTGCAGTGGTATTAGGCTCCAGGTTGTTATACTCACTTCTACCTGCTGCAATCATGCGAGTAGGATCTACACCGTAATTTTTTTGCAATACTCTCACTACAGATGTCGAGCGCAGTACACTTAAATCCCAGTTGTCCTTGATAAAACCTGTTTGAATAGGTTTATTATCGGTATGACCTTCCACCATAAACTGCACATCAGGCTGAGCTTTTATCACTGCTGCCACTTTTCCTAAAACTTCTTTTGCACGTGGTGTTATTTCATAGCTGCCGCTCTTAAACAGCATCTTGTCTGAAATGGAAATAAACACTGCACTTCCTTCAACTTTTATCTGAACATCCTGATCGTTTACATCTTTTAATGCACCTTTCAAATTCAGAACAAGTGCCATATTCAAAGAATCTTTTCTGTTCATCTCACGTTGCAAATCCTGAATGTAAATATCTTTTGCATTGATATTTTCCAGTGATTTTTTAATACTTTCACTCTGGCTTGCTGTCAGCACCGACAGGTCAGAAAGTTGTTTCAGCATAGTCGTGCTGTTGGCTTTCAGATAAGCAACCTGTTGTTCAAGATCATCAACCTTTTTTGCGTTTTTATCTTTATCTGCCAGGCAGGCGCTTAGCTGATAGTCGAGTTTGTCATAATCTGTTTTTAAAGTATCGTACTTGCTTACCTGTGCTTTGTATTTTTTCTGACTTACGCAGGAGGCCATTAACAAGCTTCCTCCAATCATTAACAATGTCGTCTTTCTCATTTCTTTGTTTTTTTTAACGTAATTATATTTTTTTCGGAGTGCAAAATTAAGCTTTATAAGGATAAATTGAATAATGAATTATCAATTGGATGCAATTTTTCAGAGTAAATTTTTAACCATGAAGTATATGTCCTGATTGAAATTTAATTGAAAATTATAGAATTACTTCTATGGAAACAATTGATAAATAATTCTTATTTTCGCAAAGAATCAACCAATCTTAAAAATGAAAATGAATAAATTTTTACTCGCAATTATTTTTTCTGTTTTCATGTTTGCAGAAAACAGCAATGCATGTTCAGTAGCAGGAACTGTTACTTCCAATCGTGATTCTATTTGTTATCAGGATACGATTGTACTCGTCACAACCGGTTATACCGGAACGGTGTTTCAATGGCAGAGCTATGATGGTTCTGTATGGGTGAATGAAACCGGAACTACAGACACTTACACTGTGGTTCCCGGTGCTACAAAAGAATACCGTGTGATTGTTACAGCTACAGGATGTCCTTCTGATACATCCAACAGTGTTCTCGTAACTGTAGGTTCTATTCCCGTACCCTCAGGTACAGGTGCATCACGTTGTGGTTATGGACAGTTAACACTTACCGGTACTGGTTCTGCAACAGGATCATTGCGCTGGTACACTGCCCCCACAGGAGGTATCCCCATCGGAACAGGCAACTCTGTGAATGTTACTGTTGGAACCACAACCACATTTTATCTTGAAGATAATACCTACAGCGGTGGTGGTGGTGCAAGTCCAATTATTATTACCGAAATGGATGTTAACGATGAAACTTCCGGTGGTTCAGGTGATGATCTGGAAATTCAAAATGTATCTTCACTCCCTGTTGATGTTACAGGGTGGAAAGTAGCTATTAACAACAGTTATACTGTTATAAATTCTGTCAATCCAAATGTACAGACACTTTCAGGTATCATTCCTCCCGGTGGTGTACTGAACTGGACTGATGCAGCAGCAGGACCCAACTACTGGGGTTCCAATATACTCTGGAATTCCGGAGCATACCCAACATTCACAGGATGGGCCATCATTCTCGATAATAACAACGTAGTAAGAGATTTTGTGCCGATGAACTGGCCTGCAGACAGCATTCAGGCAATGGCTCCAGTTATCAATGGTGTTACTGTCACTATCCCCTCCACAATTTGGTCAGGCAATGGAGTAGATATTACCACAGTCGGAGCCGGCCAGGGAGCAGTACGTACCGGTTTTCTGGATAATAACAATGCTACAGATTTTGCAATTCAGACACTGTCAATTGGCTCAACAAACCCTTCAATGACATTGCCCTTCCAAGGATTTGGTTGCTCAAGCCCAAGAGTTCCTGTTGTGGCAACTATCAACCCTTCTACTCCGGTAACTATCACTGCTTCGTCAACTGCATTGTGTATGGGTCAGTCTGCCAATCTTACTGTGTCAAGCACAAATTCAAATTATAGTTATACATGGTTTCCTGCAACAGGCCTTAGCGGAACAACAGGTACCAGTGTAACTGCTGCACCTACTGTCCCCACTATGTATTATGTTGCAGGTTCAGACGGAACTTGTGGGGCTATAGACAGTGTGTTTATTGATGTTGGGCCAACATCGGTTGCAGGTACTGCTACCCTTACTGCTGCAACTGTTTGTTCAGGTTCAGTAACCACATTGATTTTAACCGGTTACACCGGAAACATTCAGTGGCAGGTGAACAGTGGCAGTGGTTGGACGAATATCAGTGGCGGCACAGTTACACCATTTCAGTTTAATCCTACCATTACGGGCGATTACAGAGCAGAGGTAATCAGCGGAGGTTGCCCTACGGTTCATTCCAACTCTGTAACTATTAATGTGATTGCAGTTACCACACCTACCACTACCAACGATACAATTTGTGCAGGTGCTATAGCCAATCTTTCTTCTACAGGAAGCGGTATTGTAAACTGGTTTACTTCGGCAACGGGTGATACGTTGGTGAATACCGGAAATAACTACGATGTTCAGCTGAATAGTACCACAACATTTTATGTACAGACTGTGGATGGCGGACAGGTTTATACCCTCGGCCCCATTGACAGAGGTATCGGTAGTCAGGCAAGCAATGCCAGCAACAACTACGGTATGCGCTTTGACGCTGTGCAGGAAGCAACCATTGACTCTGTTTATATCTATCCTGTTTCTGCCGGTACTGTTACCATTAATCTGATGGATGCTGCAGGAGCCAACATTCTTCAGAGTAAAACTGTTACAGTTCCAAATACCTTTAATATTCATCCGGTATATCTTGGCTTCAGCGTTACCGGAGGCACAGGTTACAGACTTTTAGTAGCAGCAGGTAGTGTGAATCTTTATTACAACACCTCCGGTGCTGTTTATCCATATACCATTTCAGGATGCCCCATTTCCATAACAGGATATTTCAATCCTAATGCACAAACCGGTGCAGCCTATTATTATCTGTATCGTTGGATTGTTACAAGTGGTTGTAAGAGTCCTTTCGTTCCGGTAACAGGTGTGGTAATTGGTCCTCCTGTTCCTGTAATTACTCCTTCAGGTTCTTTACTCACTTCTTCTCCTGCTGCCAACTATCAGTGGTTGCTCAACGGACAACCGATTGCAGGTGCTACCGGTCAGACCTATCAAACTACAGGTCCCGGTTCCTATACTGTTCAGGTAACAGATGCCGCGACAGGATGTGTGGTAACTTCTGAACCATATCTCATCGTTTCTTTTGATGATTTGAATATGGAAAAAGCAGGCGTTTCCATTTATCCCAATCCTTCTAAGGATATGTTCTATCTGAACTTCCACACCGGATTCAAAGGAAATGCAGAAGTGAAAATATTCAACACCGTAGGTCAGGAAGTTTATTATAAAGAAATTTCTGACCCACAAGGCTCAGTGGTTGAAATTAGTAAGCAGTTGCCTTCAGGATATTACATCCTTCAGTTGAAATGTAGCAAAGGAGTCTTCCAGACAAAGATTACTAAACTCTGATCAGAGTGACAGAAACAGAAAAAGCTCCCATTGGGAGCTTTTTCTGTTTGTTATCTGCCTTAAGCAGTGTTGTTAAAACTTATGCCTGCGCAGTTGGTCCGCCAAAATTCATTGGTATGGCAATGCCTTCTGTTTGTTTGATGGGGCCATGTACCTGCTCATATTTGGTGATGTTTTCGTTCAGTGCACCAAGCAGTCTTTTGGCATGTTGTGGCGTAAGCACTATACGTGATTTTACCTTGGCTTTTGGCACTCCGGGCATCACTTTTATAAAGTCAATTACAAATTCCGAATTGGAATGTGTGATGATGGCTAAATTGGAATATGTACCGTCAGCAATTTCTTCGCTCAACTCTATATTCAGTTGATTTTCGTTTTTATTATCCATGTATTTAAATTTTAAAGTGTAAAGATAAGGTTAATCACATTGCAGTGTTTCGTTTTACTGCCTAATAGATTCTGAACTACTTTCTTTTCGAATAACGGCAAAGTCCTTCATCAAGGAAACGTGTGTACGTTTTAATGTCAGGGGTGTATCCTCTGGGCTCAGCAAGAATTCTTCCGTTGTTATCAAGCAATACATAATATGGCTGCGAGTTGGTTTTGTAAACAGAAGTCTGCAACTCACTCCATTTGTTTCCTACTGTGCGTACTTTTTTTCCTGTTACTTCCGAAACATATTGTTTTTCTTTCGGCAATTCTTCTTTATCATCCACATAGAGTGAAATCAGCACATATTTATCAGAAAGTCGTTTCAGCACTTCAGGGTCGCTCCATACATTATCCTCCATCTTTCGACAATTTACACAACTCCATCCCGTAAAGTCAACCATCACAGGCTTGCCTACTGTTTTGGCATAAGCCATTCCAGCTTCATAGTCGTGATAGCAATTGAGATTATGCGGACAATGTCCACTTCCTTTTTCTGTTATCCATTCTTTATAAAACTCAGGTGGTGGAAATCCACTTATGAGTTTAAGCGGTGCTCCCCAGATTCCCGGAATAAGATAAAGGGTAAAGGTCAATGATAAAATTGCAAACATCAGTCGTGGTACTGAAATATGAGGCACATCACTGTCGTGCGAAAAACGAAGTTTGCCCAACAGATAAAAACCAAGCATACCGAAAATAATCACCCAGATGGCAATAAATATTTCACGTTTCAGAAATCCCCAGTGATAAGCCAAATCCACATTGGATAAAAACTTAAACGCTAATGCAAGTTCTATAAATCCGAGCGAAACTTTTACTGTATTGAGCCATCCTCCCGACTTGGGAAGTGAGTTCAGCCATCCCGGAAATGCAGAGAACAATCCAAAAGGCAATGCAAGTGCTAAGGCAAAACCTGTCATTCCTGTCAGCGGTCCCAGGTAACTTCCTCCATGTGCAGCTTCTACCAGCAGTGTTCCTATAATGGGTCCTGTACACGAAAACGAAACCAGCGACAGCGTAAATGCCATAAAAAATATTCCTATCAAACCACCTTTTTCAGAGGCTGAATCAGCTTTATTTACGAGCGAACTTGGAAGCACAATTTCAAATGCACCAAAAAACGAAAAAGCAAAAATCAGAAATACAATAAAGAAAGTGAGGTTGAAAAACACACTGCTGGCCATGTCATTCAGTGCATCACTTCCTAATGTCACCGTCACCAAAAAACCTAAACCAACATAAATTACAATGATGGAAAGCGAATAGATGATGGCATTCATCAGTCCTTTCTTGCGGTTGCCGCTGCGCTTTGTAAAAAAACTCACCGTCATTGGTATCATCGGAAACACACAGGGTGTGAGCAAGGCCACAAAGCCTCCCAACAATCCCGCAATAAATATTCCTAACAGGCTCTTGTCAACATGCCTGCTCTCTCCGGTTCCATCACCACATCCCGGTTCTAATTCTGTTATCACTGCATTATTTTCTGCATTCACTACAGCAGTATCTGTCGTTTCAGCTACCAGCGTGTCTTCTGCAGGAGTAGCAGCCACAGGTGCAACAACTTCTTCTGTTGTTTTCTGTATAGTGGGATTGTTTTCTGTAGTCATGCAGCTTTTCATCTTTGCTGCATTCACTGTAAAACTGAAATCAACATCGGTAGGAGGGAGGCACTTCTCATCATCACATGCCATGTAAGTCAGATAACCTTCTACATTGAATTTTTTTCGCGTAGTGATTTTTATCTTTTGTTTAAACTCTGTTACTCCATGAAAAAATTTAACCTTCATCTGAAACTGCTGGTCAAAAACTTCTTCTGCATGGCCTTCCTGCACCTTTCCTATTAGTTGATAATCGGCAGATTTTTTAAATGTAAACGAAGTAGGTATCGGACCGTCATTTCCATTGTCCTGCTGCGAGTATATATGGAATTTATCAAGTGTGGTTGCTTTAAAAATGAGCACAGCCTCACAACTGTCGGTTTGTTCCACTCTGAATGTCCACTTAGCTCCTTCAAAAATTTGTGCAAATGCTGTACCGCTGAATACCGAAAGCACTGTTGCCAATAAAAATACAGTCAGAAACTTTTTTCTCATATTAAAAATTAAACTTTTCAAAAATCTGATTTTTTGCAAAGAAACGAATTAGTCAACAAGAAACAGATGCTTTTTGTTTGTTCTTACCTGCTTCAAAAACTGTATTTTTAAGTGTTTTATGTGTTTTTCAGAACATCAGGGTTTTCTGAAACTGACAGTTTCCATCAGGTGTCAATTGATGGAATCTCCTCTGAGCAAACGGTAATGCTTTCGTGCATCTGCCACAAACAAACTTGACGGATATTTGTCAATCAGCTTCTCATAAGCAGCCTTGGCTTTTTCTTTGTCGTTCAAAATATTTTCATAAATGGTGGCCATACGGTAAAGTGCATCATCAGCCATTATATCTTCAGGATATTTGTCAACAATAACCTGATATAGTTTGATGGCTGTGTCAGGATGTTGTTTTTTCATCTCTATGGCTGCCTGCTTAAACCAAACACGTGTGGTAATTTTTCTCCCCGGATAGAGCACCAAAATACTGTCTAACGTTGCCAGTGCCTCATCATCTTTATTCTGGAAAGTCAATAATTCAGCACGTGAATAAATACGCAGCGGCTCTGTGATGGAATCTTCTCCAATGTTGTCGGTGATAAGTAAAGCCAAATCCAGTGCATCGTTAGAAATAAGCTGAGATGTTGCCTGTTTAAGCACATTGAGTTGTGCTGCTGCCCATTCAAATTCGCCTAAGTAATACGACAGCCGTGCATTCCGGAACTTAGCTTCGCGGCCCAGGGCATCATGCTTAAAATCTTTGTCCACCTGCGAGTAGGTGAGTGAGGCATCCCACAAGTTTCCTTCAAGTATGAGTATATCACCCAGCTCTAATTTACATTCTGCAACAAAGGAAGGTGTAAGCCCGGGAATAGCAATAGTTTGTTCCAGTATTTTGCGTCCTTCTTCAATGTTGTGCAGATAAAATGCCTGCAGGTGTGCATATTTTGCCCAAAGCGGAGCATTAATGGTGTTGGTGCCTAATTCTTTCAGCGTAGTTTTAAAACGCTCATCAAGTGAAGTAAGTTCCTGTGTAGTATAAGGCTCAGTCACCACATGCATATAGGCGGCTTTTACCAAAGCCATTTTTGCCTGAATATACTTTGGATGGTTACTTCCTTTTTCAATGATGTAGTTGAAACATTTTTGTGCAGCAGCCCAGTCGCTGTTGCTGATGCATATTTCGCCCAACTGATAAACACGTAAGCCGGTGTTGTCACTTTTCTTATCGAGGGCTTTGGCCTGTATCAGTGCTGAGTCAAAATCTTTATCCTGCAGAAAAAGCCAGTATAAAAATTCTGAGTAAATGGTTTGTCCGGGTTGTTTTTGTATTCTGCGAAGCAATGAAGTGCGCAACATCTCCGAAAGTTTGTTGTCAGGATCCTGACTGATGCGTTGCTGCAACACTGACTGTATGTTTCCTGTGTAGAGGATGTTTTCTTCCATCAGGTCAAGGTATTCGTCAATCATTTTCTGCATATCTCCCTTACGTCCGTAGAGGTCAGCCAATTCAAATCCATACGTTTGTCCCATGCCAAAGGTGCGCGCTTTCTGATATACTTCTATGGCATAATCAATTTTCTGTGCTATGGTAAAAGCTCCTGCAACAGCATACACTTCATTAGGGTCGGGTTTCAGATTTTTTATAACCGACTCAAATTGTTTTTTCGCCTTTTCATTTTCACCTTCAGTTTCATACAGCAATCCTAAGTCCACCTGATACCTGCCTGCATTTCCCGATTTTTTTAGCTGCTTTTTTATCAGCTTTTCCGATTCTTTATAGTCCTGCATGGTTTTAAGGCAGCGCAGGTAGGCATCATAGGTGCCAAAGGGATCAATGTTGTATTGCTTTTCGTAGTAAACTGCTGCCTTATCATATTCGCCTGTTGATTCATATTGTCTGGCCAGATCAATGTTGTTCAAGGTTTGAGCAATGGCAACTGATGTTGTTGTCAGTGCTGTCAACACCCAAATCAAAAGCCTTATCACCGAAGTCAGACCTTTATTTTTTTTGGCAGCAGTCATTTCAGTCAATCATTTTAAAACCGGTGTAGCGGTGCAATACATCAGGCAATGCAATTCCTTCTGCTGTCTGATTATTCTCCAACAGCGCAGCCACTATACGCGGCAAGGCCAGTGCGCTTCCGTTAAGTGTATGTGCAAATTGTTTTTTCCCTTCTGCATTTTTGAAACGCAGTTTCAGCCTGTTGCTTTGAAATGTTTCGAAATTGGAAACAGAACTTACCTCCAGCCAGCGCTGCTGTGCCGATGAATATACTTCCATATCATACGTCATGGCTGAGGCAAAACTCATATCGCCACCGCACAGCCGCAGCACGCGGTAGGGCAGTTGCAACTGCTGCAGCAAACTGCATACGTAGTCTTTCATTTCTTCCAACACTTCATAAGAACGTTCTGGATGCTCAATTCGTACAATTTCCACTTTGTCGAACTGATGCAGCCTGTTCAGCCCTCTCACATCCTTGCCATAAGAGCCTGCTTCGCGCCTGAAACAGGGAGTATAGGCAGTAAGTTTCTGAGGCAATTCATTTTCTTTCAGCATCACATCGCGGTAAATGTTGGTCACAGGTACTTCTGCCGTAGGTATCAGATAAAATTTGTCTTCTCCAACAAAATACATCTGCCCTTCTTTGTCGGGCAACTGTCCTGTTCCAAATCCTGAGTCTTCGTTTACCAGTATTGGCGGCTGCACTTCCAAATAACCGTTTTCAGTGGCTTTGTCCAAAAAAAAGTTAATCAGTGCCCGCTGCAATCTTGCACCCTTGCCTTTATACAGCGGAAATCCCGCCCCCGTTAATTTCACTCCCGTTTCAAAGTCTATCAGTCCGTATTTTTCGCAAAGTTCCCAGTGAGGTTTTTTGCCTTCGGCAGATGGCAGTTCTTTTACCGAAAAAACAATTTCATTGTCAGCAGCCGATTTTCCTGCAGGCACTTTTTCATGAGGCAAATTCGGAAGTTTTACCAACTCATCGTGCAGCAGTTTTTCGGTTTCGCTCAGCAGTGTTTGCAGTTGTTTGGAGGTTTCTTTAAGCGCTGCATTTTTTTCTTTTTCATGCTCTGCTTCTGCTTTTTTTCCGGCCTTCATCAGCGCACCAATGCGTGTGGCAATGTTGTTCTGCTCGGCCAGACATGTATCCGATTCTTTCTGCAACGTGCGTCTTTTTTCATCAAATTGTAGAATTGATTCTACTATTTCCTCGGCCTTAAAGTTCTTTATGGCAAGATATTTGATTATTTTTTGTGGGTTTTCTCGTATTTGCGACAGTTCTAACATAACATTTATTGAAACCCCAAAAATACATTTTAGCCCCTTAACCGCGAACAGAAAATAAAACCACCGTTTAAATGTGAGGGATGCAGAAAAATACGGAGTAGAAGTTTAACTACACACAGGTTTTTTTAACATCCGTCAGCGAATTAGTGCAGAGCGAAAAACAGTTTATAGAATGAAGTTGTACCAAATATATTTTACAGCAATAAAAATTAACTGCAACTATTGGTTAATTCCTTGCAACGATGTATATTTGGGCTTTAAAATTGAAACCAACATTAAAATTAAATAATCATGCAAAAATTATTTACTCCTTTTATACGAATTTCGCTTGTGCTGTTGCTTTTAGCACCGATTGTTTCCAAAGGGCAGTTAATGGTTAACGAATCCTTCGATGGCACTATGTTTCCGCCAGTTGGATGGAATGCAACTGCTGTTAACCCCTCCCTCGATTTGGAGAATTATTTCGAAAGGGTAACTACAGGAAGTAATCCTGCAGGACAACCTGCAACCACACATTCCGGTGCAGGAATGGCACGTTACCGCTGCGGTTGGATGACAATAGCTGAAAAGGGATATATTGCAACACGTGCCCTGGATTTCACCAACATACCTGCAGCAGGTGCCGTTGTTACGTTTTGGGTTTATCGTGATAGTTATGTTCCGGGAACCAGAGACAGTATCACAGTTTACACATCTAATTCAAATGTTTTTTTTAATAGTTCTTCAGGTAAGAACTGGACAGTGGATCAGGTAACTCCTTTTATGCCGCTTGTTTCAAGAATAGAGCGTAGCTACACTAATTATCCCGTAAATGCTGCTGCCGGATGGTATCAATACAGCTTCACTATCACGCAGGCACATATATTGGGCTTGCCTGTTGCCGAACAATCTCAGCAACACATCATATTTGTTTTTTCAAATGCGCATACTGGTGCCGGTGGGGGTAATCTCTACATTGATGATATTTCAATTCAAACTTTTCCTAAGGCACAAAGCATTGTAAGTACCAATATGATTTTTCAGGCTACGGCCACTGTACCTCCCAACAGCACCAATAATCTGATAGGTGGTATGGTGATAAATGTGGACGGTGGCGATGATGTAGGTGCAGGTAACTATTACACCTTCCCTGCCAACAGTTTTAGTTTCAGTACCATTGGTTCCACTGCTCCCTGTACCGATTTGCAAAATGCCAAACTTTGGTGGACAGGCGGAATTTCCTCTTTCAGTGGTATTGCCAATGCTGTGCAAATTGGTACAACTGTGGCTGCATTGTGCGGAACCAATTACTACTTTACACCGGTAGCTACATTCAGGTTGCATAACGGTCCTAACTATTTTTGGATAACATACGATGTAAGAAACACTGCCGTGCCCAACAACTGTGTGGACGTAGAATATAACTCGGTGACAGCTACAAAAGGTACTCCCGTTGTTTATACTCCTTCCACAGGTACCATAAACGGATGCCGCCCTATTGACGTAAGCTACTGTGGTGGCAACCCTCCATATTATTCCACAGGTACATCATGGTTAGGTGGTTCCTATACCGATAACGATTATATTGCTCATGTTAGTTTGGTTGGAGAGCCTTTTACCAATATCATCAATAATGGAATGAACTGTTGTGGCCCACCTATTTCTCCATGGTTAGGCGGTCCTGCTCCTTTCTCCAATCACCCACCCGATTACGAAAAATTTGCAGCCCTGCCCAATTATACAACTACACTCATGCGAGGCAATATGTACAGCATTTCATTAAAAGTGGGCACATGGTATAGCTCCAACTACATTGCTGCCTGGATAGATTATGACCATAATGGTGTGTTTTCACCGGCAGAAAGAATTGCGCAGTCGGGAAATTTATTAGCCAATGGCACTTATACAGTAAATTTTTGGGTTCCTGCTGGTACCTATGCCGGAAACACCTATCTGAGGGTAAGAGAGGTTTATGCCAATTCAAATATAGACCCCTGTAACAGTGCTACCTATGGCGAGACTGAGGATTATGTAGTTTCTATTATTCCTGCCTGTGCAGCCTTGCCTCCGGGATATCAGAAAATATGGCTGGGAAACATTGATGATAACTGGGATACTCCCGGTAACTGGTGCCCGATTACACCTCCAAAAATTACTGAAAATACCATCATCCCGGGTGGCAGCCCCAACAGGCCTGTTATTTATGAAGGTACCAATGCCACAGCCAAGGTGCTAACCATAGATGGCAACGATTCTATAAAAGTAGATGTATATAATGTGGGCAGCCTTACTGTGGCCGACAGTATGAATATTAAATCTGCTAACTCTGCTCTTATTGTAAACTCACAATACAGGAATAAAGCAGTATTGTCCAATGGTACATTAACGCAGACAACACCAAGTTATCAGCCGTTCAATGGTATTGTTCGCCAGCAGCGTTCGCAGTTTCTTTACACCGCTGTTGAACTTGCCGGCAAAGGAATGGTTACAGGAGATTTAATTGATTCTATTTTTATTGATGTTAATGCATTTACTATGCCAAGCAATGCCTATACCAATTATAGCATCAGGTATTATTATGCACCCCTGACATTTGTTAATTTTGGAACTACTACTACCAATCATAAGTTGGCTGATTTTGCAGTGGGTACAACACCTATCACAGTTTATACAAATCCGTCTATAACAATCTCAGGAATGGGGACACAAAAATTTCTTCTGGCAACTCCTATTCCTGTTGATTTGAATTACAATCTGGTAATAGACATTTGTTATGACCATACTCCCGGTGGTGGACAAGGTACATATTATACTACTACTACAGGTGCCAGAAAATACATTCAGGTTTATTCAATCAGTTCTGCCGTTACTGCTGCATGTGATTTTTCACCCACCATTAGAGGAATGATTGCAGGAACTTATCCGATTGGTACTACCACATTTACCCTTGGAACCATGCTTCAAAGCACATTGCCTCACCTCAAAGTGGGTATGAGAGTAAGTGCCACTGTACCTGTAAACCGATTCCCTGCCGGTACTATCATTACAAATATTGCAGGAAATGTAATTACGGTAAATAACCCAAGTATAGGACCAATAGCTCCCGGCAATCAAATTTCATTTGTCGTAGATGGTACACTCGGTTCTACAGATGCAAACTGTGCAACACAGCAGAGACCGAATTTGACACTTACTTTCAAACGACCTTATAAAACCTTCCAGGCATCTATGGGTGGCCATTGGACTAATAATGGTACCTTTACTTCAGGTGTAAGTAATTTTACATTCTATGGTGCCAGCTTGCAGCGTATTCTTGGAACACAAGTTTCTTCATTCTACGATTTTACGCTTAATAAAACCTCTGCAGGATCAACAGTAGAATTGTGGCAGGATGC
The DNA here is from genome assembly GCA_019136655.1 of Bacteroidota bacterium. GTDB lineage: Bacteria > Bacteroidota > Bacteroidia > AKYH767-A > OLB10 > OLB10. The sequence continues at coordinate 316,682 of JAGVTU010000024.1, read as the reverse complement.
AAACGTGACAGATACATTAAATCTGTTGATGGGACGTATCAGACTGAACGGAAATCCGGTTGCAATACGTACTTTAAACCTGCTTGATGGTAATCCCGATGCTGTTTCGCAGCTATACGTTACTTCAGGACGACTGCTTGCAGAAAGTAATCCTCCCAATTATGGTAATTTCCACTGGGAGATGAAAACACCATCGTCTTATCCGTTTAATGCAGTAATACCTTTTGTTGATGCACTCGGTAATTATTTGCCAATGGATTACACAGTAAATGCAGGTACACCTGATATTACGGTGACAACGTATCATACAATTCCGAATAATACACCTATACCTACCGGTGTAAACAATATTTACCAAAACACCTGGATAGCACCACCGGCCACTGACAATAGTCCTTATATGGTTGACAGGTTCTGGCAGGTAGATGATGCAGGCACCGGTGTGAACCGTGATTTGACATTCCGCTGGACTGCGGCAGAGAATGCAGCATCAGGTGCATCACCTTATCGCGCACAGGTGTATGATCCTACAGGAAGTTCAGTAGGAACCGGAGCCTGGTTGTGGCCTTTCAGCCTTGGACAAAGCAACCCAACCGCAACATCAGTATTGGCACCAAATATTACTTATACCAATACATGGGCTGTGGTGCGCGAGTTGCAGCCACTGCCTGTAAAACTGCTCATGTTTGATGCACGTCCGTATAAAGATAAAGAAGTGGTGTGTAACTGGTCAACTGCAACAGAAGAAAACAGTGATTACTTTACTGTAGAAAGAAGTGTAGATGGTATCAACTTCGAAAAAGCAGGAACAGTGAAAGCAGCCGGCAACTCCAATGAACAGCGTAACTATAAGTTTGTGGATACAAAACCATATCGCGGTGTTTCGTTCTACCGTCTTACACAAACCGATTATGATGGCAAATCAGAAACATTTGAGAAAGTGGCTGTAAACCTGAATATACCTGCTGCACCTGTAACGGTTTATCCGGTACCGGCCAAAGAGCAGATTGTAATCAGCGTTGACCCAAATGTAAATCTTGAAAATGCTGTTTTAGTGGTGTATGACCTCACAGGACGTAAGATGATTACACAATCCATTGCTCAGCTAAAAGGTTTAGGCACCAACATATTTACCCTGCCTTTGATGACTTTGAACAACGGAATGTATTATTTCGATATTAAAGTGGAAGAAACATCTCTTGGCAATGGCAAGTTCATTGTTGAGAAATAAAGAAGCCGTTTACGGTAAGTAGTTTAATAAATTAATTAACACAACAGTGAAAAGTCAGCCCTCGCGGCTGATTTTTCATTTTAGGTTTAACCCAAAATTGCGAACCTTGTAAAACAATTTCAACAACACGTGATACAAGCAAAAACACTGACATTTCTGAAAGCACTTTCGCGCCACAACAACCGCGATTGGTTTGAAGCACATAAAGCACAATATCTGGAGGCAAAAGCCGATTACGAAAATTTTATTTCGCAGGTCATTGTGCAGCTTTCAAAAACAGAACCACGCTACAAAGACCTGGAGGCTAAACGATGCATATTCAGAATATATCGTGATGTTCGTTTTTCAAAAGATAAATCGCCTTATAAAACACACTTTGGAGCTTATTTCAACCCCGGCACCAAGGCTTCAGAGCTGGCAGGATTGTATATACATATATGTCCAGGCAAGTCATTCATTGGAGGAGGACGCTACATGCCCGATGCTGCTACCCTGCGAAAAATTAGGCAGGAAATAGACTACAATACGGATGAGTTTAAGAAAATCATCAATAACAAAAAATTCAAAAAACAATTTTCTTCTCTTGAAGACATTAAACTAAAAACAGCTCCACGCGATTATCCTAAGGACCATCCCGACATTGAGTTGTTGAAATACACCAGCTTCATTGTGGGCAAACCATTGACCGATGCAACCGTCACAGGCAAACAACTGATGAAAGAAGTTACCACATCATTCAGCACCATGAAGCCCTTGCTCGATTTTTTGAACAGGGCTCTGGATTAAAACGAATAATCTGAAAAAAAATAGAAGCAGCATTTAATTGAAAAGAAACATATCTACACCTGTTCTGCTCTGCGGCCAATGCTTTTAATAATAACAATTGTTGCAAATGCCATAAAAGCCATAAAGAACCACAAAGCCTGAAACCCATATCCGGCAATAGTTTGAGTAGCCATAACAGGCAAGGTTGTTTGCGCCAGGCTCCACGACATAGAATAAAGTGCTGCATATTGTCCGCGGCTGCTGTCGTCACTCTGATTGTTCATAAACGTATTCATAAACGGCATGGCAAACATTTCGGAAAAAGAAATTATCACAACCAGTAAGGCAAATGCAGCGAAGCCTGCTAAGAAAGGAATACTTAAGTAAGCAATTAACAGAAGCAGAGCACCTAATGCAATAAAATTATAAACACTTGTTTTACCTTCTATTTTATAAACCATAATCATTTCAATAGCTGCCACCATCACACCGTTGAGTGCCATCAGGTAACCAATTTGAGTTTCGTTAAGCTGCATGGTTTTATAATATAATGGCATGGTGAGAAAAAACTGAAAAAAGCAAAGTGCATATAGATAGGATGCAACCAGAAAGAAAAGATATTTTCTGTCGCGGTAAGGCGATTTGGTGGTAGCCTGAGTTTTTTGAGGAGGCGACTTTCTTTTATTTTTCAGAGTGAAAAAAATGATAAATGCAGCACTGATGCATGTGATGCCATTAACGATAAAAATGTAGTGATAACTGATGGTGGCAAGAATACCGCCAACAGCAGGACCTACAGAAAAACCAAGATTGATGGCAAGTCTGTTGAGAGAGATGGAACGAGTATAGTTTTCAGGCTTGCTGTGAAAAGCAATGGCAGTCATATTTGCCGGACGGAAAGCCTCACTGAAACTGCTCAGAATAAAAAAGAAAATACAGAGCAATAAGTACGACTTAAGCAGGGGGATGAGCATAAAAAGAACACCTCCTATGAGCAAACTCCAAAACATCACAGGGTGATAACCTAATTTATCGGTAATGCGTCCTCCTAAAAATGCTCCTGTAAAACTACCTGCACCAAAGCAGGCAAGCATCACACCGGTTTGCTGCAAGGTGAAATTTAATACCTGAGTCAGATACACCGAAAGGAAAAAAATCACCATGGTGCCACTGCGGTTTATCAGCATCACCAGCGACAGCAGCCATACCTCAGTTGACAATCCGCTGTAGGCGCCTTTTACAAGAGCTTTCGACTTGGGAAACATGCAACAAAAATGGAGAATGGAGTGATATAATTAATGTTAAAAAGGATTAATCAATTAACCGTAATTTTGTGATTTAAAATCAGCAGTATGTCAAAGGTAGCAATCATCATGGGCAGCAAGTCGGATATGGTCGTAATGGAACAGGCGGCAAAAGTGCTTAACGAATTTCAGGTAGAGTGTGATATAAAAATAGTATCGGCACACCGTACTCCCGAAATGATGGTGGAGTTTGCCAAAACTGCCTACGACAAAGGATATCGTGTAATCATAGCAGGTGCAGGTGGTGCAGCACATTTGCCGGGTATGGTGGCATCGCTTACGCCATTGCCTGTGATAGGTGTGCCTGTGAAATCGTCCAACAGCATTGACGGATGGGATTCGGTATTGTCTATTTTGCAAATGCCAAATGGAGTACCTGTGGCCACAGTAGCACTCAATGCAGCACAAAATGCAGGAATCTTAGCTGCAGAAATTTTGGCTACCCAAAACGAAAAACTCTATAAAACGCTGTTGGCCTACAAAGACAGTCTGAAGCAAAAAGTGATAGAGTCGAATAAAGATTTGTAAAAAATTTACTGAATGGGGTTAGAGCAGAACCAGGCAATTATTTCTTGTCTTTCTTATCTTGTTTTTTCCAGGGGCAATGGCGGCAGCCACTCTGGCAACAGTAACCGCGTTTAAGATGGTATTTCTCGGTAAAAACAATATAGCCTTCAGGTGTCAGGTAATAATCTTCTTTGTCAAACTTATCTGTAAAAGCCATTGGATGGAGAATCTTTGGCAAAGGTAGGGCAATGATCATAAATGGTTTTAAGAAACAAAAATGAATCGGTTGCACCGGTAAACTGCAATACTTGTCAGTTTGTTGGATAAGAATCAATGATAAATCAAAGGTTTAAAGCACTCATCTATAAACGATAAGGCTACTTTTATTAAGCAAATAAGATTCTTGAAAAATATTTTATTCAACCATTTGTAAATCAAAAATCGTTTTCTATTTTTGCGTTCCCTTTTTTGAAGGGTATAGTGTGTTCATTGACATCGTGATTTAGTGGCGTAAAGTCTTCTGCATTAATTGTATTGTCTTATTGAAATTCAATTAGTTAGATAAGCATATCATTAGTTCTCAGTGAAAAGGGAGTTTGACAGGAAGGTTAATTCTGTATGGGCAAACTTTCTAAAGTATTCGGGAAAATACCCGATAAAATGCATTGAGAAGGATAAAACAATAAAAAGCCGATGTAGCTCAGTTGGCCAGAGCTACTGATTTGTAATCAGTGGGTCGGGGGTTCGAATCCCTCCATCGGCTCTACAGATTTATGCAGACAATATACCATGCCGGATAGCCTCTGGCAGCAATGCTTAAATTGAAGGGGAGTTACCAGAGTGGCCAAATGGGACAGACTGTAAATCTGTTGTCTTATGACTTCGGTGGTTCGAATCCACCACTCCCCACACCCTTTGAAATGGGTAATAAAAAACAAGCGGAAGTAGCTCATTTGGTAGAGCGATAGCCTTCCAAGCTATAGGTGGCGGGTTCGAGCCCCGTCTTCCGCTCTTAGAAATGTTGAGGTGTTGACTTGTCAAGCCGTTGTAGCTCAGTGGTAGAGCACTTCCTTGGTAAGGAAGAGGTCGAGAGTTCGATTCTCCTCAACGGCTCGTTCTTATCAAGTGTAGCTGAGTGGAAGATGATTGGAAAAGATATTGCGGAAGAGGTCGAAGTTCCCAGCCCGACAGAAGTCGTTCTGGCGGGGATTGTCCTCAACGGCTCCACAGACAGGTAAAGAATAAATATTGCATGAAGTAATAAAAAATAAAGTCACTAAATCAGGATCAGTAATAACAAATATTGACAATTTTAATTTTAATTATATCTCACAAATCAATTATTTAAGTAACCTGTTTATTTAATATTCAAAAATGGCTAAAGAAAAATTTGATCGTTCCAAACCACACGTAAATATTGGAACCATCGGTCACGTTGACCACGGAAAAACAACCTTAACAGCTGCTATCACAAGCGTGTTGGCCGACAAAGGTTTTGCTGAACAACGTTCATTCGACTCAATTGACAATGCTCCGGAAGAAAAAGAGCGTGGTATTACCATTAACACATCTCACGTAGAGTATCAAACGGAGAAAAGACACTATGCACACGTTGACTGTCCGGGTCACGCTGACTATGTAAAAAACATGGTAACAGGTGCTGCTCAGATGGACGGTGCTATTCTGGTAGTAGCTTCTACTGATGGTCCTATGCCTCAGACACGTGAGCACATCCTTCTTGCCCGTCAGGTAGGTGTTCCTAAAATCGTTGTGTTCATGAACAAAGTGGATATGGTTGACGATCCTGAATTGCTTGACCTTGTAGAAATGGAAATTCGTGAACTTTTGAGCTTCTATGAGTTTGATGGTGCAAACACACCTATCATCCGTGGTTCAGCTTTAGGTGGATTGAATAAAGATCCTAAGTGGGTTGACTCAATCTTGCAGTTGATGAATGCAGTGGATGAATATATTCCAATTCCTCCACGTCAGGTTGACCTTCCTTTCCTTATGCCGGTTGAGGACGTATTCTCTATCACAGGTCGTGGTACTGTTGCTACAGGCCGTATCGAAAGAGGTGTTATCAACTCTAACGACAACGTTGAAATCATCGGAATGCAGGAGAAAAAACTTACTTCTACAGTTACAGGTGTGGAGATGTTCCGCAAAATCCTTGACCGTGGTGAAGCAGGTGACAACGTAGGTTTGTTGTTACGCGGTATTGAAAAAACTGATATCCGCAGAGGTATGGTTGTTGCAAAACCCGGTTCAATCACTCCACATACTGAATTCAAAGCTGAAATCTATGTGTTGAAAAAAGAAGAAGGTGGACGTCATACTCCATTCCATAACAAATATCGTCCTCAGTTCTACTTACGTACTACTGACGTAACAGGAGAAATTGTATTGCCTGAAGGACGTGAGATGGTTATGCCCGGTGATAACGTAACTATTACAGTAAAATTAATTGTTCCTGTTGCTATGGACAAAGGTCTCCGTTTCGCTATCCGCGAAGGTGGACGTACTGTAGGTGCAGGTCAGGTTATTGAGATAATTAAATAATTGTAACGGTCAGAATCAGTCCTGAGGTAAACTCGGGACTGATTTGAAACCGGAACAAAATCAGGTGACGGAAAAATTCGAACCTGCCGGAGACCGGAATTTAATTATCTTTAAATTACGAGTGTAGTTCAAGGGTAGAATAGCGGTCTCCAAAACCGTTGATGGGAGTTCGAATCTCTCCACTCGTGCAGAAGGAGAACACAAGGTTGAAACCAGAAGTCAAATCAATAGTTGACGTAATTTTATTAAAATAAATGAAGAAAATCAAAGCATACGTACGCGAATCTTATCTGGAACTTACTACCAAGGTAGCATGGCCTACGTGGCCGGAGCTTCAAAGCAGCGCTATTGTAGTGCTGATAGCTTCGTTAATCTTTGGGTTGATTATTTTTTTCATGGACTTCCTGTCGCAAGGGTTTATGAATATGCTGTATAAATTATTTTAATTAGAATGCAGATGACAGAGACAGGAAAAAAATGGTACGTTATACGTGCCATCAGTGGAAAGGAAAAGAAGGTGAAGGAGTATATCGAGTCTGAAATCGAACATCAGGGATGGAAGAACGATATTGCTCAGGTGCTTATCCCAACTGAGAAGGTGTATAAAATAAAAGACGGAAAAAAAGTAAGTAAGGATCGCAGCTACTTGCCGGGTTATGTGCTTATAGAGGCTAATTTGACAGGTGAGATGCCACATATTATTGAAAATATTACAGGAGTTATCAGCTTTTTAGGTCCGAAAGGTGAGGCTCCAACACCATTGCGCCAGTCTGAGGTGAACAGAATTTTAGGAAAGGTAGATGAGTTGGCCGATTCAGAAGAGGTATTGAATATTCCTTTTGTGGTAGGTGAATCAGTGAAAGTAACAGATGGACCTTTCAACAGTTTCTCAGGAGTGATTGAAGAGGTGTATGAAGATAAAAAGAAACTGAAAGTTATGGTTAAGATATTCGGACGTAAAACTCCGCTGGAGCTTAGCTATATGCAGGTAGAAAAAGAATAAAACATTATACGAAGTAAAACTGATTTAAAAGTAACAGGCTTCCACTGTAGAAAATTTTAAATACACAGGCACTTCACAAGTTGATTTAAAAAACAAATAAAATGGCAAAAGAAGTAGGAGCACTAATAAAGTTACAGGTAAAAGGCGGAGCAGCAAATCCCGCACCTCCTATTGGCCCCGCACTGGGAGCTAAGGGTGTGAACATTATGGAGTTCTGCAAACAGTTTAATGCCCGTACACAGGATCAGGCAGGAAAAGTTCTTCCTGTGATCATTACCGTATATACAGACAAGTCGTTTGATTTTATCATCAAGCGTCCACCGGTATCAGTTCAGTTACTGGAAGCTGCTAAAGTAAAAAGCGGTTCAGCTGAATCGAATCGTAAAAAAGCAGGAACGGTAAAATGGGATCAGGTAAAAGCAATTGCTCAGGATAAAATGCCTGACTTAAACTGCTTTACAATTGAAGCGGCAATGAGCATGGTTGCAGGTACTGCACGCAGTCTTGGAATTGCTATTGAAGGCGAAAAACCTTATTAATAGCAACAAAAAATAATTAATTAACAGAAGGAGTTTCGCTAAACGAAACGTTTGTACTTCACAAATAAAATAAAATGGCAAAACTTACAAAAAACCAGAAACTGGTTACCGGGAAGTATGACAGCGAAAAAATGTACACGCTGCAGGACGCTTCCAAAATTGTAAAAGACATCACCTTTACCAAGTTTGACGCATCTGTGGATGTGAGTGTTCGCCTGGGAGTAGATCCGCGCAAGGCAAACCAAATGGTACGTGGTATTGTTACATTACCTCATGGTACAGGTAAGACAGTGAAAGTACTTGTGCTTTGCACACCTGATAAAGAAGCGGAGGCAAAAGCTGCCGGAGCTGATTATGTTGGTCTGGACGAGTACATTACCAAAATTGAACAGGGATGGGTTGATATGGATGTTGTTATCACCATGCCTGCAGTAATGGCTAAGGTGGGTAAATTAGGACGGGTTCTCGGACCTCGCAACCTGATGCCAAATCCTAAAACCGGAACTGTTACCAATGATATTGGAAAAGCAGTTGCCGATGTAAAAGGAGGTAAAATTGATTTCAAGGTTGACAAAACAGGAATCATACATGCTTCAGTTGGAAAAGTGTCGTTTGATGCAAACAAAATTTATGAGAATGCAAACGAACTGATACAAACCATTATCAAGCTGAAACCTTCTTCGGCTAAAGGTGCTTATGTAAAAAGTGTATCAATGAGCAGCACCATGAGCCCGGGAATTAAGGTAGATACCAAATCCATTGCAGGTTAACAGTAATAACCATTAAAACATTTGTAAAATGACAAGAGACGAAAAAAATTTAGAAATAGAAAGCCTTGCACAGCAGTTTACGCAATTCCCGAATTTCTACATTACCAATGTAGAAAATCTGGACAGCGACAAGACTTCCAAACTGCGCAGATTATGCTTTAATAAGAATGTAAAATTGCGCGTTGCAAAAAATAATCTTATCAAAAAAGCATTGCAGAAATTAGATGCCAACGCTTATGAATCACTGATACCTACTTTAAAAGGTACATCAGCTATCATGTTCAGCGAAGTATCCAATGTGCCTGCAAAACTGATTAAGGAATTCCGCGCGAAGGATTCCATTCCTGCAATAAAAGCTGCATGGATTGACTCATCATTGTTTATTGGCGATAACCAGATAGACACTCTGGCAAATCTGAAATCTAAGAATGAGTTGATTGCAGAAGTAATTGCATTGTTACAATCACCGGCCAAAAATGTTGTTTCTCAGCTTCAGTCGAGCGGAAGCAAGTTAGCCGGCATTCTCAAGACGTTAGAAGAAAAGGGTTCATAAAGCTTCCACCTTTCGAATCTTACACTATAACTATAATTATCAAATTTTAAAACAAATTAAAAATTAATAAAATGGCAGATTTAAATGCATTCGCAGAACAGTTAGTAAACCTTACTGTTAAAGAAGTTCAGGAACTTTCAACCATTCTAAAAGACAAGTACGGCATTGAGCCTGCTGCTGCAGCACCTGTAATGGTAGCAGGTGGTGGCGCTGCTGCCGGAGGAGCTGCTGCTGAAGAAAAAACATCTTTTGATGTAATTCTGAAGTCAGGCGGAAACGCAAAACTTGCAGTAGTGAAATTGGTAAAAGAATTGAGCGGACTTGGCCTGAAAGAAGCTAAAGATCTTGTAGATGGCGCTCCGAAACCGGTTAAAGAAGGAGTTTCTAAAGAAGAAGCAAATTCAATCAAGCAACAACTTGAAGAAGCCGGTGCTGAAGTTGAAATTAAGTAATATTTCAACGATAAAACAATCATAGGCCTTTCCGTTTTCGGGGAGGCCTATACCCCTTTTCGTGCCATCAGTTTGAGGATGGAAAAAATTAAAATTTTGATTGAAATCAATTTAAAATAATAATCACTTGGCTGCAATCACTACAACGTCAGATAAAGGCGGATCAAAAAGAATAAACTTCTCTAAGAATAAAAACCTGATAGACTATCCTGACTTTCTTGATATACAATTAAAGTCGTTTCAGGATTTCTTCCAGATTGAAACAACTTCTGACAACCGTCAGAACGAAGGACTTTACAAAGTATTTGCTGAAAATTTTCCGATAACAGATTCACGAAACAACTTCGTGCTTGAGTTTTTGGATTATTTCATAGACCCTCCACGTTATTCCATACAGGAATGTCTGGAGCGCGGACTTACTCACAGTGTTCCGTTAAAAGCGAAACTTAAACTGTACTGTACCGATCCTGAACACGAAGATTTTGAAACCATCATTCAGGATGTATATCTGGGAACCATCCCCTACATGACTCCTAAAGGTACATTCGTTATCAATGGTGCTGAGCGTGTAATTGTATCACAGTTGCACCGTTCACCCGGAGTATTCTTCGGACAAAGCCGCCATGCCAACGGAACCAAATTATATTCAGCCCGTGTAATTCCATTCAAAGGATCATGGATTGAGTTTGCTACTGACATCAACAATGTCATGTATGCATACATTGACCGTAAAAAGAAATTCCCGGTAACAACTCTGTTACGTGCAATTGGTTTTGAGAGTGATAAACAAATTCTCGAAATTTTTGGCCTCGCTGATGAAGTGAAGGTAAGCAAGTCAGGTTTGAAGTCGCATGTAGGACGTAAACTTGCTGCAAGGGTTCTTAAATCGTGGGTGGAGGATTTTGTGGACGAAGATACCGGTGAAGTTGTATCCATTGAACGTAATGAGATTATTCTGGAAAGAGAAATTATTCTGGAAGATCATCATATTGACCTGATCATTGATGCAGGAGTAAAATCAATTATTCTCCACAAAGAAGATGGTAATTCAGCTGATTTTGCCATCATCTACAACACGCTTCAGAAAGATACTTCCAACTCTGAAAAAGAAGCGGTTGAACATATTTACCGTCAGTTGCGTAATGCGGAACCACCGGATTATGAAACTGCACGCGGTATCATTGAAAAATTATTCTTCTCCGACAAACGTTACGATTTAGGAGAAGTAGGCCGTTACAGAATTAATAAAAAACTGGACCTGCATACGCCTGAAGATGTGAAGGTGCTGACCAAGGAAGATATTATCCTTATCATCAAATACCTTATACAGCTTATCAACTCCAAAGCCGATGTGGACGATATTGACCACCTCAGCAACAGACGTGTGCGTACAGTAGGTGAGCAGTTATACTCTCAGTTTGGTGTAGGTCTGTCACGTATGGCACGTACTATCCGCGAGCGTATGAATGTTCGCGACAGCGAAGTGTTTACACCTGCAGATCTGATCAATGCCAAGACATTGTCATCTGTTATCAACTCATTCTTCGGAACTAACCAGTTATCACAGTTCATGGATCAAACCAATCCATTGGCAGAGATAACCCACAAGCGCAGGCTTTCTGCCCTTGGACCCGGAGGTCTCTCACGCGAGCGTGCAGGATTCGAGGTGCGTGACGTACACTATACACACTATGGCCGCTTATGTACCATTGAAACACCTGAAGGACCAAACATCGGTTTGATTTCTTCGCTGTGTGTGTTTGCTAAAATTAATAATCTGGGCTTTATAGAAACACCTTATCGTGTGATTGAAAACGGCAAGGTAGATTTGGAACGCCCACCGGTATTTTTGACTGCGGAAGAAGAGGACAATAAAGTAATTGCTCAGGCAAATGCTCACATTGATGCGTCAGGAAACTTTCAGGATGCCCGTGTGAAAGCACGCTATGAGGGTGATTTCCCTGAAGTAGAACCTGAACATCTGCATCTGATGGACGTAGCTCCAAACCAGATTGCATCCATTGCTGCATCACTCATTCCGTTCCTCGAACATGACGATGCCAACCGTGCACTCATGGGATCGAACATGCAACGTCAGGCAGTGCCATTGATGCGTCCTGAAGCTCCTGTAGTAGGTACAGGTCTTGAAGGACAGGTTGTGCGCGACTCACGTGTACTTGTAAATGCTGAATATGATGGAGTGGTAGAATATGTTGATGCCAACGAAATACATGTACGCAGCATCCGCACCGATGACGAAAAATTGTTGTCGTTTGAAGAAGATGTAAAAGTTTATCATCTGACTAAATTCCAAAAAACAAATCAGAGCACCTGTATCAACCTTCGTCCTATCGTAAAGAAGGGAGAGAAAGTAAAAGCAGGTCAGGTACTTTCAGAAGGTTATGCAACCAGAGACGGAGAATTGGCTTTGGGACGTAACCTGATGGTAGCATTCATGCCCTGGAAAGGAAATAACTTTGAGGATGCTATTGTGATTTCTGAGAAAGTAGTTCGTGATGATATATTCACTTCTATTCATGTGGATGAATATACCCTTGAAGTACGCGATACCAAGAGAGGTTTGGAAGAACTTACTGCAGATATCCCTAACGTGAGCGAAGAAGCTACACGCGACCTTGATGAGAATGGTTTGATACGCGTAGGTGCTGAAGTAAAAGAAGGTGATATCATCATTGGAAAGATTACTCCTAAAGGAGAAACAGATCCTTCACCGGAAGAAAAACTTTTGCGTGCAATCTTTGGTGACAAAGCAGGTGACGTAAAAGATGCTTCGCTGAAACTTCCTCCATCCGTAAAAGGAGTGGTGATTGACAAGAAACTTTTCTCACGCGCAGTAAAAGACAAAAATTCGAAAACCGATGACAAAGCAATCATTTCAAAGTTTGATGATGAGCAGGCAAAAGATCTTGCTGTCCTGAAATCAAAACTGGTTGAAAAATTATTTGTACTTGTTAACGGAAAAACATCTCAGGGCGTGATGGACATCTATAAAGAATTTGTAATTCCGAAAGGAAGCAAATTTACGCTGAAGATGTTGCAGGAATTAGACTACAATAATATCAACGCAAACAAATGGACTACTGATAAAGATCGCAATGATCAGATAAAAGAACTGTTGCACAATTATAATATCCGCATGAATGATATCATCGGGTCGTATAAGCGCAAGAAGTTTGCTGTTCAGGTAGGTGATGAATTACCTGCTGGTATTATGCAACTTGCCAAAGTGTATATTGCCAAGAAACGTAAACTTACAGTGGGTGATAAAATGGCGGGACGACATGGTAACAAAGGTATCGTTGCAAAAATTGTACGCGAAGAAGAAATGCCTTTCCTTGCTGACGGAACTCCGGTTGACATTGTTCTTAATCCGCTGGGTGTACCTTCACGTATGAACCTCGGTCAGATTTATGAAACTGTTCTTGGATGGGCAGGGAAGAAACTGGGTGTAAAATTTGCCACACCAATATTCGATGGAGCCAATCATGAGGAGATAGAATCCTATATCGAAAAAGCAGGATTGCCAAAATTCGGTTCGACTTACCTGACTGATGGTGGTACCGGAGAACGTTTTGACCAGCCTGCAACTGTAGGTATCATCTATATGCTTAAACTGGGTCACATGGTGGATGACAAAATGCACGCCCGTTCAATCGGACCTTACTCACTCATTACGCAACAACCTCTCGGTGGTAAAGCACAGTTTGGTGGTCAGCGATTTGGTGAGATGGAGGTGTGGGCTCTTGAAGCATTCGGTGCATCCAATATCCTTCAGGAATTGCTTACCGTGAAATCGGATGACGTAATGGGAAGAGCAAAAGCTTACGAGGCAATTGTTAAAGGTGATAACATGCCAACACCGGGAATTCCGGAATCATTCAACGTGTTATTGCATGAATTGCGCGGTTTAGGATTAAAAATTACTCTTGACTAATTAATTCGCAGATGAGGTGAAACACTTCATCTGCGGATTTAAATAACAACAGTTAAAAAAAATAAAAAAAATAAAATGGCATTAAAGCGCGATACAAAAATAAAAAGCAACTTCTCCAAGATTATTATCAGTCTTGCTTCACCGGAGCATATTCTTGAGCAGTCAAGCGGAGAAGTATTAAAGCCTGAAACAATCAACTATAGAACTTATAAACCTGAACGTGATGGTTTGTTCTGCGAGCGTATTTTCGGTCCTGTAAAAGACTGGGAATGTCATTGCGGAAAATACAAACGTATTCGTTATAAAGGTATCGTTTGCGACCGTTGCGGTGTTGAAGTAACTGAGAAAAAAGTAAGAAGAGAGCGTATGGGACACATCCAGTTGGTAGTGCCTGTTGCTCATATCTGGTATTTCCGTTCGTTACCTAACAAAATTGGTTATCTGCTTGGATTACCTACCAAGAAACTCGACCTCATCATTTATTATGAGCGCTATGTAGTCATTCAGCCTGGTATTAAAGCTCAGGATGGAATCAACTATCTCGACTTCCTTACTGAAGAAGAATACCTGAACATACTGGATGCACTTCCAAAAGAAAATCAGCATCTGGATGATACAGACCCCAACAAATTTATTGCTAAGATGGGTGCTGATGCATTATATGAATTGTTGTCCCGACTTAATCTGGATGAGTTATCATATAAACTGCGTCATCAGGCAAGCAACGAAACTTCGCAGCAACGTAAGAACGAAGCATTGAAGCGATTGAATGTAGTAGAAGCGTTTCGTAATGCCAATCAGAACATAGAAAATCGTCCTGAGTGGATGATTGTAAAAGTTGTACCTGTAATACCACCTGAACTTCGTCCGTTGGTTCCATTGGATGGAGGACGTTTTGCAACTTCTGACCTGAATGATTTATACCGCAGGGTAATCATCAGAAACAACCGTTTGAAACGATTACTTGAAATAAAAGCTCCTGATGTTATCTTACGTAACGAAAAACGTATGCTTCAGGAAGCTGTTGACTCACTGTTTGACAACTCACGTAAAGTGAATGCTGTAAAAACAGAATCAAACCGTGCACTGAAATCACTTTCAGATTCACTGAAAGGTAAGCAAGGACGTTTCCGTCAGAATCTGCTAGGTAAACGTGTTGACTATTCTGCACGTTCAGTAATTGTTGTTGGACCTGAGTTGAAACTGCATGAGTGTGGATTGCCAAAGGATATGGCTGCTGAATTGTTCAAGCCGTTTATCATTCGTAAACTGATTGAAAGAGGTATTGTAAAAACAGTGAAGTCAGCTAAGAAAATAGTTGACAGAAAAGATGCCATCGTTTGGGATATTCTTGAAAACGTACTCAAAGGACATCCTGTATTACTCAACCGTGCTCCTACACTTCACCGTTTGGGTATTCAGGCATTCCAGCCAAAACTTATCGAGGGTAAAGCTATTCAGTTGCATCCGTTGGTGTGTACAGCTTTCAACGCAGACTTTGACGGTGACCAGATGGCTGTGCACGTTCCGTTAGGAAACGCTGCAATTCTTGAAGCACAAATGCTGATGCTTGCATCACATAATATATTAAATCCTGCCAATGGTGCTCCAATTACCGTTCCTTCTCAGGACATGGTACTTGGATTGTATTACATGACCAAGGGAAAGAAGACAACCGACAAGGAGAAAGTAAAAGGAGAAGGTTCAGTGTTTTACTCTCCTGAAGAAGTTACAATTGCTTACAACGAAGGACGTGTTGATTTACATGCTTTCATTAAAGTAAAAACTTTTGTAAAGGAAGAAGGAGTTGTCGTAAAACGTTTGATTGAAACTACTGTTGGACGTGTATTGTTCAATGAAGTTGTTCCGCGCGAAGCCGGTTATATCAACGATGTATTAACCAAGAAAGCATTGCGCGATATCATCAGCAAGGTTTTAAAAACCTGCGGTATTGCACAAACAGCACGATTCCTGGATGATATTAAAGATCTTGGATTCAAGATGGCGTTTAAAGGTGGATTGTCATTCAACCTGAACGATGTGTTGATTCCTGCAGCAAAAACAGAACTTGTTGCCAAAGCACAGGAAGAGGTTGAAGAGGTGAGAAGCAATTACAACATGGGATTCATCACCAACAACGAACGTTACAATCAGATTATTGATATCTGGACACGTACCAATACACGTATCACTGAAACGCTGATGAAACAACTTGTTGCAGACAAGCAAGGTTTCAATGCAGTATATATGATGCTTGATTCAGGTGCTCGTGGTTCTAAAGAACAGATTCGTCAGTTAGGTGGTATGAGGGGATTGATGGCGAAACCTCAGAAGTCAGGAGCAACAGGAGGAGAGATTATTGAGAACCCGATTCTTTCAAATTTCAAAGAAGGTCTTTCAATTCTTGAGTACTTCATCTCTACACACGGTGCACGTAAAGGTCTTGCCGATACAGCTTTGAAAACTGCTGATGCCGGTTATCTTACAAGAAGGCTTGTGGACGTTGCACAGGATGTAATTATTACTGATGAAGATTGTGGAACACTTCGTGGACTTTCTGAAACAGCGTTGAAGAATCAGGAAGAGATTGTAGAATCACTTCACGACAGAATTTTAGGACGTGTATCATGTCACGATATTTATCATCCGCTTACAGGCGAACTTATTGTTCGTGCGGGTGAAGAAATCATCGAACACATTGCAGATAAAATTGAAGATTCACCTTTAGAGGCAGTTGAAATAAGATCGGTACTTACCTGTGAATCCAAGCAGGGTGTATGTGCAAAATGTTACGGACGTAACCTTGCAACAGGCAGAATGGTTCAGAAAGGAGAAGCTGTGGGTGTTATTGCAGCACAGTCAATCGGAGAACCGGGAACCCAGCTTACACTGCGTACGTTCCACGTGGGTGGTGTTGCTTCCAAAGGAGCTTCTGAATCTCGTCACGAAGCAAAATTCGGTGGTGTTGTTGAACTCGAAGAAATGAGAACAATTCCATTCAAAGATGGTGATAAGAAAGTTGATGTTGTAGTAGGCCGTTCAGGTGAATTCAAAATCATTGACCCGAATACCAAAGCCATACTTGCAACCAACAATATCCCTTACGGAGCTCATTTGTATGTAAAGAGTGGTGCTACCCTGAAAAAAGGTGATATTATTTGCGAATGGGATCCATACAACGCTGTTATTATTTGCGAAGCTGATGGTAAAATTGTTTATGAAAATCTCGAAGAAGGAGTTACTTTCCGCGAAGAGTCAGATGAGTTGACAGGGTATAAAGAGAAAGTTGTTATTGACAGCCGCGACAAGACAAAGAATCCGGTAATTAAAATAGTAAACGACAAGAAAGAAGTTGTTAAAGCATATAACATCCCTGTTGGTGCTCACATTGCAGTTAACGAAGGTCAGAAAATTAAAGCAGGAGAAGTGTTGGTGAAAATTACACGTGCAAGTGGAAAATCAGGCGATATCACAGGCGGTCTGCCACGTGTTACTGAATTGTTCGAAGCACGTAATCCATCAAACCCTGCTGTGGTAAGTGAGATTGACGGTGTGGTTGCTTATGGTGGAATTAAGAGAGGTAACCGTGAGATTATCATAACATCCAAAGAAGGTGATGTGAAGAAATATCTCGTTCCGTTATCCAAGCATATACTGGTTCAGGATAATGACTTCATTCGTGCAGGAGCTCCGTTGTCAGATGGTGCTATCAGTCCATCCGATATCCTTGCCATCAAAGGGCCATCACAGGTGCAGGAGTATCTGGTAAATGAAGTACAGGAGGTATATCGTTTGCAGGGTGTAAAAATCAATGACAAACATTTTGAAGTAATTGTTCGTCAGATGATGCGTAAGGTAGTTATAGAAGATGCAGGTGATACCCGATTCCTGGAGAAAGAATCCGTAAATAAGATTGAATTTATGGAGGAGAATGACTGGATTATGGATAAGATGGTTGTAACAGATCCGGGTGATTCAGAATATCGTCCCGGTCAGATTGTGACTTTGCGTAAACTGCGTGATGAGAACTCAATATTGAAGCGTAAGGATATGAAAGAGATTGAAGCACGTAATGCAATTCCTGCAACTTCAGCTCCACTGCTGCAAGGTATTACTCAGGCATCATTGCATACCAAGAGCTGGATTTCTGCAGCGTCCTTCCAGGAAACTACCAAGGTGTTGAATGAAGCATCTATCAACGGTAAGATTGATTACCTCACAGGATTGAAAGAGAATGTGATTGTAGGACATCTGATTCCTGCCGGTACAGGACTGAGAGAGTATGAACGACTGATTGTAGGTTCACAGGAAGAGTATGACCTTCTGATGGCTTCAAAAGCATCAAGCAGCGAAGAAACAATTGAGTCGTAATTAACGTTATATTTTATAAGCGACAAATGCTGCTGTTACATTCAGTGTTTGTCGCTTTTATTTACATAAAAATAAATATTTTAATATTGGGAATCAGATAAATAGTCAGTGAAAATAGCCATAGGCAATTTAACGCTTTATATTTGCGCCCTTCAAAAAAATAATCCTGTAAGATTACAGTTATGAAGTTATCACAATTTAAATTCGGGCTAAACGAAAACCTTTTAGCAACACACCCTACAGCCAACCGCGATGAAAGCAGGTTGATGGTTATTGACCGTAAGACCGGTAAAATAGAGCATAAAATTTTTAAAGACGTCATCAATTATTTTGATGAAGGTGATGTGCTGGTGATGAACAACACCCGTGTGTTTCCTGCCCGACTTTACGGCAACAAAGAAAAAACAGGAGCTAAGATCGAAGTGTTTTTACTTCGTGAGTTAAATCCTGAAAGTAAGTTGTGGGATGTTTTGGTTGATCCCGCACGTAAAATACGTATTGGAAATAAACTTTACTTTGGCGATGACGATATGCTCGTGGCCGAAGTAATTGATAACACTACTTCCAGAGGTCGCACGCTGCGTTTTCTCTTTGATGGTACGAGCGCTGATTTTCGTGAAGTAATTGAAAAACTTGGAAACACACCTTTGCCTAAATATATTAAGCGCAAAGCTGAGCCTGAAGACAAAGAACGATATCAAACAGTTTATGCCAAGAATGAAGGAGCTGTAGCTGCTCCAACAGCAGGGCTGCACTTCAGCAAGCAATTGCTCAAGCGTTTTGAAATTAAAGGAATAAACCTTGCTGAACTTACTTTGCATGTTGGTTTGGGAACATTCAGACCGGTAGAGGTTGAAGATCTGACCAAACATAAAATGGACTCTGAGTGGTTTAAAATACCATCAGAATGTGTTGACATAGTAAATAAAGCCAAAGCCGGCAAAAAGCGTATCTGTGCCGTAGGAACCACAACTATGAGGGCTATGGAGTCTTCGGTATCTACCTTAGGCGAGTTAAAACCTTTTGAGGGATGGACAAATAAATTTATTTTCCCTCCATATGATTTCAGTGTAGCCAACTGTATGATTACAAATTTTCACATGCCTGAATCTACGTTGCTGATGATGGTATCAGCATTTGCAGGATATGAACTCACCATGCATGCATATAAAGTGGCTATGAAGGAGAAATACCGCTTTTACAGCTATGGCGATGCCATGCTGATTATTTAACGGATCTAATTCAAGACTATGTCTGCTCCTGAAAGAATAGCAGTTATAGTTGCAGGTGGCAGCGGACAACGAATGAATGCCAAAATGCCTAAGCAGTTTATGCTTTTAAATGGCAAGCCGGTAATTTTTTATTCCATTGAAAAATTTCATGAATGCAATAGCGGAATTATAGTTGTTTTGCCAGAAGATCAAAAGGAAAACTGGAATAAGCTGATTCGTGAGCATAATATGCAGATACCACACCAAGTGACTATTGGTGGTGCCACCAGAAGTTTATCGGTTTATAATGGGCTTAAAATGGTTAAGAACGGTGATGCCCTTGTCGCAGTTCATGATGCTGCAAGGCCAATGATCTCCGTTTCACTCATTGAAAGAATTTTTGATGAAGCTGCAACAAAAGGGAATGCCATTCCTGTGATTCCGGTAAAAGATTCGATAAGAAGAATAACTGCTGATGAAAACAAATCAGTTGACAGAGACCAGTATTTTATCGTACAGACACCTCAGATATTCCATGCATCAGCACTCAAAAAAGCATTTGAAAACAGCAATTTTACTTCATTTACCGATGAAGCAACTCTGATGGAACAATCGGGATTGAAAATTGCAACAGTCACGGGTGAGCGTGCAAATATCAAAATTACTTTTCCTGAGGATTTTATTTTTGTGCAATCAGCACTGAACAATAAATAGAAAATTTTAGAGTAATTTTGTAAGAAATCAGTTATAAAAGCTGATTTCACATTGTATTTAACTTATTTTCTGCATTTGAAATTTAAATGATATTTTTAGCGTTTAAGTATGTTAAATGCATAGGAGATAATTAACAAAAACCTGTGTAAAAGGATTAAACAAAACAGTGATAAGTGTAAAACATAAAACAATAAACTTGCAATACATGAATAGTTTATTCAATTGTAGGTTCAAATCTTTGGTTAAGGCAATGTTTTTACACATCTTCTTTTTGCTGTGGGCATCCCATTTATTTGCAACAGGCAACGATTCATTAACGTTCAGCTCTGACTCAGTTAAAACAGCCGTTGTGCATCCTAAGGAATTTAAAACAAACATTCAGCCTGATATGCTGAGCGAAAACAGCGCATCACAAATCAGGGCAGGTTTGATTTATGATTGCAATGCCAAAACTATCGTTTGGGAGAAGGATATGAAATATGCTTATCCCATAGCTTCATTAACCAAAATGATGGTCGCATTGTTAACCATTGAAGACATAAAAGCCGGTAATGTTGACTGGTTAGACAAAATAGAAACAGAAAGAAGCTACAGAGCCAGCAGAAGATCGAGAAGGGTGATTAAAGTGAAGGAGGCTTATACTTTAGAGGGACTGCTGAAAATGGCCATGATTCCTTCAAACAACGAAGCATGTGCGCTGATTGGAAAATATCTTGGTGGTTCGGTTGATACATTTGTGAAGAGGATGAATACCAGAGCTGCTGAATTGGGAATGACACAAACTTTTTATTCCAACCCTTCAGGATTGCCGGCAGGATATGGGAATCTGGATAATAGCTCTTCACCAAATGACTTGCTACGACTTGCAACAGAACTAATAAAGTATCCTGAAATTCTGGCTATCACCAATATTGCATTTGCTGAAGTTGAAAACGGAAGAGGTTCGGTAATTTACAGAAACCATAATCATCTGGTAATGGATTATCCCGGTGAAGTGGATGGATTAAAAACAGGTTATACCAAGAATGCAAAATTTTGTCTGGTGGCAACTGCACAAAAAGATAATCATCGCCTTATTGCTATTGCGCTCGGAGCATCAAATCCATGGCTTCGCAATCAGATTGTAGGTGAGATGTTGAACAATTACTATGTTCATTTAGGGTGTGGACCAATGGGTAACGAAAAGATTGATCCATTGATTGTCAAAGCAGATTCAAGAACTACCAATGCAATAGCATCCAGTAATACTCCGGTAATGAGACAAGAAGTGGTTTATAAAACAGTAACTTCTATCCATAAGAAAACGCATGTTGTTAAAAGCGGACAAACACTGAGTGATATTGCATCCAGATATAATTGTTCAGTTAATGAGTTGAAGAAATGGAATGGACTTCGTTCAAGCAAAATTTATGCAAATCAGAAATTGGCAGTAAGAACACATGTGAAGAAGCAGGTTCCTGTGATGGTGAATGTTGTTGAGAATTACGATGCCTGTGAAGATGACGCTGAGGATTGCAGTCCACCTGCAACTGCTGAAACCAAAACAAAGGCAGTGAATGCAAAGAATACTATTGCAAAAACTGAGAGCAATTCAGTAGATAAATTTATCTATTATCAGGTGCAGGCAGGAGATACATTGTGGAAAATTTCTCAGCAATATCCCGGAACTACTGTAGAACAAATTAAGAAACTGAACAATATTCAGAATGCCCGTGATTTAAAAACCGGCAGTAAAATAAAAGTTGCCGTTGACGGTTAATCATTAAAACAAATCAAATAAAAATGAGAACTATTAAAACACTTGTTGTTGTGGCTTTGCTGTTGGTGAGTAATTCCATTCAGGCACAAAACAAATATCCGATAGATGAAAGTACTAAGTTGATTACCTATAGCAAGGTGATTGAAATTCCCAATGCTTCAAAAGCAGATCTTTATTCAAGAGCACTGGCATGGGCAAATGCGTATTACAAAAACCCGGCAGATGTGATACGTGAGAAGAATGCAGAGGATGGAAAGATGGTTTGCAAAGGACGCTTTAAACTGATGAGTGAGCCTGATAAAAAAGGCTTTCAGAAAGACGAAGGAAATATGCAATATACTCTTACTGTGGAGGCTAAAGACGGTAAGTTTCGCTATAAATTAACAGAGATAAACTGGAAGCAGGTTTCCTATTATGCTGCGGAAAAGTGGCTGGACACCAATAATCAGTATTACAATAAGTCATGGGACTGGAATCTGAAATATTCTGATGAGCAGATTGAAAAAATCATTGCTGATTTGAAAAAGTACATGATGCACCCGCCTCAGGTGAAGAAGGATGAATGGTAGTTGTTGATACCTCCTTTGTATTGAAATGCAGAAGCTTTTTCATGTTTGACTGAATTGCCCATTTTTTCGCTTTAAACCTGTCAATTTACGAATGTGGCATGATGTAATTTGTCATGTTCGGGTTAAATATTTGCTGATTGCAATGGGCTGCTGACAGCATCGTTTTCTGTCGTATTTTTGCAAGGTGAGAAAGCAGAATATCAGGGCAGTTTCAAAGGAAGATATAGAGTCTTTTTTTATTTCCATTAACGAAAAGCCCTTTCGTGCGCGCCAGGTGTATGAATGGTTTTGGAAGAAGAGTGCCCGTTCGTTTGATGAAATGACCAACCTCTCCAAAGAGTTAAGAGGGAAGTTGGCAGAGAAGTATGATTTTACGCCAATAAAAATTGAAAACGAGCAGCGAAGCCATGACAGAACCATTAAATATGGTTTTAAATTATTTGACGGAAATGTAGTAGAAGGAGTTTTAATTCCTACTACATCACGTATGACAGCCTGTGTGTCGTCACAGGTGGGATGCAGCCTTGCCTGTCAGTTTTGTGCAACAGGTAAAATAGGCAGAGTGCGAAATCTTACAGCTGATGAAATTTACGATCAGGTTGCCATTATCCGCGAACAGAGTGAAAAAAATTATGCAACACCACTCAGCAACATTGTTTACATGGGCATGGGCGAACCGTTGCTTAATTACCAGAATGTTCTCAAATCAATAGAGCACGTCACCTCACCTGAAGGACTGAATATGTCGCCACAGCGAATTACAGTGTCAACGGCAGGCATTGCCAAGATGATTAAAAAACTTGGTGACGATCAGGTTAAATTTAATCTTGCATTGTCGCTGCATGCGGCCAATGATTTAAAGCGCGACAAAATAATGCCTATCAATGAGCACAACAATCTCGAAGTGCTGAAAGAGGCTTTGATTTATTTCTATGAGAAAACCGGAACAAGGGTGACATATGAATTTATCGTATTCAACAATTTCAACGATTCACTTGCTGATGCCAGAGACCTTGCTCAGTTTGCAAAGTCAGTTCCTTGCAAAATAAATCTGATAGAATACAATGCCATCGGTGATGGAGTTTTTGAAAAAGCAAAAGCAGACAGACTGGAAACATTCAAGAATTTTCTGGAATCGAAGAATCTTGTTGTAAATGTAAGACGAAGCAGAGGAAAAGACATTGATGCTGCCTGCGGACAATTGGCCAACAAGAACAAACAGAGTAGCATGATATGATGCCAATAGACTAAAACCCTACCTTTGGCACTGCAAGAATTTTATGGAACTCACTCTCGAGACAATTAAGAAACCAATTGCACATGAAATGGAAACTTTTGAATTAAAGTTTCGCGAAGCCATGCGCAGCAAGGTGTCACTCGTGGATAAAATCATGCATTACATCGTTAGGCGTAAAGGCAAACAAATGCGTCCGATGTTTGTGTTTTTATCAGCAGGAGTTTGTGGGTCCGTAAAAGAGTCAACTTATACTGCAGCATCGCTGATTGAGCTTTTGCACACAGCAACACTGGTGCATGATGATGTGGTAGATGACTCATTGATGCGGAGAGGTTTTTTTTCAATCAATGCATTATGGAAAAATAAAATTGCAGTGTTGGTAGGCGACTATCTTTTATCACGCGGTCTGCTTATTGCCGTGCAGAATAAAGAATACCGTTTGCTCGAAATAGTGAGCAATGCCGTGAGAGAAATGAGTGAAGGCGAATTGCTGCAGATGGAGAAGGCACGTAAACTGGATATTACAGAAGAAGTGTATTTCACCATTATCAGACAAAAAACTGCCTCTTTGATTTCATCCTGTTGCGGAAGCGGTGCAGCATCATCAGGTGCCACAGACGAGCAGATTGAAAGAATGCTCACGCTTGGATCAACCATAGGCCTTGCATTTCAGATAAAAGATGATTTGTTTGATTTTGAAAAAAGTATTTCCACAGGAAAACCTTCAGGCATTGATATTAAAGAACGAAAACTTACATTGCCTGTCATCTATGCTTTGAATCAGTCTAACTCCTCTGAAAAAAGACATATCATTAACCTGATAAAAAATGAAAACGAAAACCCTGTAAAAGTTAATGAAGTGCTGAAGTTTGTTGACAGTAAAAAGGGGATAGATTATGCCAGAACAAAAATGTTTGAATTAAGAGATGAAGCGTTTTCCATTCTGAATGAATTTAAAGACAGTACCTACAGACAATCCATGAAAGATTTAATAACTTTTACAACCAACAGAAGTTATTGAATAATGATGTGGAAGCGAATTGCAGCACTTTGTCTGGTAGTATCAGGTGGCATTTTAGTGCTTATTTATTTTACCTCTTTATTCAGTATCAGTGAACTTGTTTATCCCAAGAGAATAACAGCTCAGTCATTGGCCGATGAAGAAGATGAGGCACCAAAAATTTTAAGAAAAAATGTATTGGTCAAAAAAGAGCAGGTGGTTATACCTTCACAGTTAAATCTTGCCTATCGTAATTTTAATGTAGAAGTTACTCCTACTTTTCAAATCAGCGGATGGTATATTCAGCAACCTGACGATTACAAAGCCGGAACAGTATTGCTGCTTCACAACTGGAATCAGAGTAAGATTGGTATGCTCAACATGGCTGAATCACTTTATCAGTTGGGATTTCATGTATGCATGATTGACTTACCTGCACATGGCGAAAGCAGCGGTGATAAATTTTTGATAAACTCCGCTCTAACTGAAAACCTGAAGTTGGTATTGGACAGTTTGTACTGCCTGTACGAAACCAATACCGTAAGTGTAATTTGTTACGGATTAAGCAGTATTGAAGGTGTAAATCTTGCTGCCCAAGATCAACGAATAAATGTATTGATACTTCAGAATCCTGTCCCCTCTGTAACGGAAATTATTGATCAGCAGGTGGCTGAAAAGTGGAATGGCTTGAAATTTCTTATCAAACCATTGGCATATTTAAGATATGAACAAACTACAGGGATGTCGGCAGATTCAGTAAATTTGTATATGAGTCTGAAAAATTTTTACAAACCAATGCTGATAGCTTTAACTGACAGTGCAACAGACCGTGATGTGCTGAATGCAATTGCTGTTTATGATAGTTCAGCAACTTCAGTAAAAAAGATTTGGACCAAGAATGCACGTAGTTTTGTCAGAAGCGATGAGGATGCTGAAAAAAATATATATCGTGCTATGGCAGCATTTATCAACTCTAATCTGCCCACAGAAACTCCGGTGATAAGAAGCAGAAAAAGAATAGCAGAAATATGATTCCAAAGCAAACGGTTGATCTGATATTGGAAACAGCCCGAATAGAAGAGGTGGTGGGCGATTTTGTGTCGTTGAAAAAACGGGGTGTCAATATGCTTGGATTATGCCCGTTTCACTCTGAGAAAACACCTTCTTTTACGGTTTCTCCTGCAAAAGGAATTTATAAATGTTTTGGCTGTGGCAAGGCAGGTGATGCAGTTCGTTTTGTGATGGAGCATGAAAGTTTTACTTACCCTGAAGCATTAAGGTACTTAGCAGAAAAATACCGTATTGAAATAGAAGAGGAACAGCCCTCACCTGAGCAATTGCAAAAGCAGGATGAAAAAGAAAGTTTGTTTGTAATGTATTCTTTCGCTCAGAAATTTTATTCAGATAATCTGTTTAATACTGAGGAAGGAAAAGCTATAGGTTTAAGCTATTTTAATGAGCGAGGGTTCAATGAATCCATCATTCAGAAATTTCAGTTAGGTTATGCACCCGACAGTTGGGATGCATTGACTCAGGCTGTTTATTCCAATAGTTTCAACAAGCAGATTTATGAGAAAAGCGGACTGGCAATAGTTAAGGAAGCACAGAGTGAAAGCAGTGCCCCGAGAGTATATGATCGCTTCAGGGCAAGGGTGATTTTTCCAATTCACAATCTCACAGGAAGAGTAATAGCGTTTGGTGCACGGCAGTTGCATAACGATCCTAAGAGTCCTAAGTATATCAACTCTCCTGAAACAGATATTTATTACAAGAGCAAATCGCTGTATGGAATTTCTTTCGCGCGAAAAGCAATTCTGCAGAATGATGAATGTTTTTTGGTTGAAGGATATACGGATGTCATTTCATTGCATCAGGCAGGTGTTGAAAATGTAGTTGCTTCGTCAGGAACATCTTTAACGCATGAGCAAATTAGACTGATTGCACGTTTTACCAAAAACATAACCATACTTTATGACGGAGATATGGCAGGAATTAAAGCTTCGTTGCGCGGAATAGATTTAATTCTTGAAGAAGGGTTGAATGTTCGCATTGTTTTATTTCCTGATGGAGATGACCCCGATTCCTTTGCACGTAAAACAGGCACGGTTCAGCTGAAAGAGTATATCAAGAATAATGCACGTGATTTTATTGCTTTCAAAACCGGATTGTTGCTGGAAGAAGTATCAAATGATCCAATAAGAAAGGCAGGACTGATAAAGGATATTGTAGAAAGTATTTCAAAAATTCCTGATGCAATATTGCGCAGTATGTACATCAAACAATGTTCAGAACAGATGCAGGTCACAGAGCAGGTTCTGATATTCGAGATGAATAAGGTAAGAAGGAGTCTGTATAAAAAGCAGAGTGATGAAGATACCGGAGAGCTTACTGATAAACTTATGGAAATGCAGTTTATTCCAAAGCAAACAGAAACTGCTGAGATGAATGCATGGCATCAGGAAAAAGAAATTATTCGTCTGCTATTGAACTATGGCGACTTGCTCATACATCTCCCGGGTGAGGAGCAGCAAACCTTAAGTGTAAGAGAATTTATACAGAACGAACTCGCTCCTGATGGATATGGTTTTGATGATGAAATTTTTGCAGGTATATTTTCGCATTTCGTTGCACAAAATGCTACAGAGTTTGTAACAATGCTCAAAACGGACACCTCATCCGAACTGGAAAAACTCAGAGATATCGCCCTGGAGATGATGGTCAGTAAGTATGAACTGAATGACTGGGAATCCAGAGGAATTTATGTAAGAAAAGAAGAAGATAATCTGAATGAAACGGTCATTAATCCCATATATCACCTGAAGTTGAGACGCGCGCTGATACTCAAACAAAAAAACAGCAAACGGCTAAAGGACAATCCACAGCTTTCAGACGAAGAATTGGACGAAGTGCTCACCATACAGAAAAACTATGAATCATTTATTCAGGCAATATCAAAATACCTCGGCATTGTCACCCTTGAGTGATGGTCAGAGGCAGTTTGATGAACAGGTGTTTTTTTACTCCTTAATTTTTTTCTTAAAGCTTTACCGGACAAGGAATTGTTTAGCATGGAAATGGTATTATTGTGCTGAATAAATACATTTGTACCCTAACAAATTTCGTATATGAAAATTGATTTCAAAAAACTGATACCTCATGGTATTGCCATAGCTGTTTTTCTGATTATTACTGTCATCTATTTCTTTCCTTTGTTTCAGGGAAAGGGACTCGAACAACATGATATTGCTCAGTGGACAGGAATGAGCAAGGAGCTTACCGATTTCAGAAATAAATATCATACCGAGCCTTTATGGACCAATGCCATGTTCAGTGGTATGCCTGCATATCAGATTTCAACTTTATATCCTGCCAACCTGATGCAGTATGTAAATGATGTATTGTTTTTCTTTCTGCCTTCACCGGCTTCATATATTTTTCTTGCCTTGCTAAGTTTTTATATTCTTATGCTGGTGTTGCGGTTTGATTACCGAATGGGAATCGCCGGAGCCATAGCCTTTGCTTTTTCAAGTTACAATTTTGTCATCATCACAGCAGGACACAATTCGAAGGCACATGCCATTGCTCTTATTCCGCTTGTATTTGCAGGCATTATTATGACTTACCGAGGGCGATTGTTGTTTGGCGGAGCGCTAACGGCCATAGCGCTTGCATTAGAATTGTATGCAAACCATTTGCAGATTACTTACTATCTCATGATTACCATCATGGTGATGATAATAGCATATTTTATAGATGCTGTTATTCATAAAACATGGATGGATTTTATTAAAAGATCAGCAGTACTTGCAGTTGCTGCTATTTTAGGAATCTTACCCAACTATACAAGTCTTGCTGCCACCTATGAGTATGGCAAGTACTCCACACGCGGACCAAGTGAACTCACAGAGAAAAAAGAATCAACCGGATTGGATAAAGATTATGCATTTAGTTACAGTTATGGTATAAGTGAAACATTCACACTCATTATTCCACGTTTTCATGGAGGAGCTTCGGTAGAGCCACTGAGTGAAACATCGGCAACCTATCAGGCACTTATATCGAATGGAGTGCCAATGCAACAGGCCAAAAGTTTTATTCAGAACGTGCCGCTTTATTTCGGAAATATGCTTTCAACTTCGGGACCTCCTTATGCAGGTGCCATTGTATGTTTTTTGTTTGTTGCAGGATTGTTTTTGGTCAAGGGCAAAGAGAAATGGTGGTTGCTTGCTGCAACTATACTTTCTTTCATGCTTGCATGGGGAAGCAACTTTTTGGCATTTAACGAATTCTTCTTTTATCACTTCCCTGGATATAATAAATTCAGAGCAGTGAGTATGATATTGACTATTGCACAGTTTACCATGCCATTGCTTGCACTGCTTGCGCTGAAACAAATTTATGACGGTAAAATTGCAAAACCTGAAATATTCAAATCACTTAAATTGTCCTTCTATATCACCGGAGGTTTTTGTCTGTTGTTTGTTGTTCTTCCCGGATTGTTTAATGACTTTAGTTCCGGATCAGATGAGCAGTTGAAACAATATGGTTGGCTGATAGATGCTATTAAGCAGGACAGAGAATCAGCATTGCGCATGGACGCTCTCCGTTCGCTGATATTTATTTCGCTGGCATTTGGAGTGATTTGGTTTATGCTGAAAGAGAAACTCAAATCTACACTTGCAGTTGTCATTCTTGCAGCTTTATTTATCATTGATTTGTGGACGGTTGATAAACGTTATCTCAATGATCAACATTTCACATCCAAAAGCAAAACGGTAAAACCATTTGAACCATCACAGGCTAATTTACAGATTATGCAGGATACCACACCCGGATATCGTGTGATGAATACTACTGTGAGTGCTTTCAATGATGCATCTACATCTTATTTCCATCGCAGCATTGGTGGATATCATGGTGCCAAACTGAAGCGTTATCAGGAGTTGATTGAAAATTGTATTGCCAAAAATAACATGAGTGTGCTTGATATGCTCAACACCAAATATTTTATTGTAAGCAGCAATGACAACCAACCCATTGCTCAGACCAACCCCGGTGCATCAGGACCTGCATGGTTTGTTGACACGATAAAAGTGGTGGCTAATGCCGATGAGGAATTGAAATCACTTGACTCATTCAACCCAAAGACAATTGCCTTTGTGGATAAAAGATTTGAACCCATATTGAAGGGATTTAAGCCTGAACATGATTCAACGGCTTCGGTAAAACTTACATCTATTGTAAGCAATCATTTGGTTTATGAAACGCAGACGGCATTGCCGCAGTTCTGTGTTTTCTCCGAAATCTATTATGACAAAGGCTGGAACGCTTATATTGACGGAAAGAAATCAGATTATGTGCGGGCTGATTATGTGCTGAGGGCAATGGAGATACCTGCAGGTAAGCACACCGTAGAGTTTAAATTTGAACCTGAAGTATATGCAACAGGAGAGAAAATCTCTCTTGCAGGCTCACTGATTGTATTATTGTTTTTTGCTGTAGGTACTTTTATGGAGTTAAAAAGTTCAGATAAAAAAACATCCTGATTATTATTGAAAAAGGTCTTAGTCATTACGTATTACTGGCCACCCAGCGGAGGTGCAGGTGTGCAGCGATGGCTGAAGTTTGTGAAATATCTTCGGCAATATGGCTGGGAGCCTGTAGTGTTCACAGTAGAAGATGGTGAATTTCCTGAGAGAGATAACTCATTGCTGAAAGATGTACCTGACGGAATTGAAATAATCAGGGAACCCATCAAAGAGCCTTATCTGTTATATAAATTATTTATTGGCCGAGGAAAAAAAGAGAAGATACATGCAGGTTTTCTTACAGAGAAAAAGAAGAACAGTTTATTGCAAAATATTGCAGTTTGGATAAGAGGAAATTTTTTTATCCCTGATGCACGAATGTTGTGGATTAAACCTTCTGTAAACAAATTGCAAAAATGGCTTACACAGAATAAGGTTGATGCTTTAGTGAGTACAGGCCCTCCGCATAGCTGTCATTTAATTGCGATGAAACTTAGAAAGCTGACAGGTATTCCATGGCTTGCTGATTTTCGTGATCCTTGGACAAAGATTGATTATTATAAGGATTTAAAGCTAACAGCGCGTGCCGACAGAAAGCACCAACGTTTGGAGCGCGAAGTAATATCTTATGCAGATGCTGTAGTAACGGTAGGTAAAACCATGCAAGAGGAGTTTGCAACTCTTGTCAGTCGTGATATTGATTGCATAACCAATGGATATGACGATGATGATATTACAAAGGAGAATGTTGTTCCGGATACAGAATTCAGTATTGCACATGTTGGTACAATGGTGAAAACAAGAAACCCTGTGGCATTGTGGAAGGCGTTAAGTGAGTTGTTGGAAGAAGAGTCTGGTTTGAAGAGTCATTTACTTTTAAAATTGGTAGGGAAGGTAGATGTTGCAGTGCAGGAATCGTTAACGCAATTTGGATTGCACACTTACGTAAAGTTTACAGACTATCTGAATCATGATGATGTGGTAAAAGTACAGAGACAATCACAGATTTTGTTATTGGTAATTAACCGTACACATAATGCCAAAGGTGTACTCACCGGGAAGCTGTTTGAATATATGGCTGCAAGAAGACCTGTAATATGTATAGGCCCTGTGGATGGCGATGCTGCTGAAATTGTCAATGAAACACAGTGCGGAAAAGCTGTTGATTATGATGATGTAAATTCATTGAAGAAAATAGTCAGAGATTACTATATGCAATACCTGCAGCACAGGTTAAATACTTCATCAGTAAATGTTGAAAAGTATAGCCGTAGAGCATTAACAGAAAAACTTGTACAGGTATTGGACAGAATAGTAAGTTAACTTAGAAAGAATGCAATTTGATATATGAATGAGGAATTGCCGGAGAATGTTGTTGCATACTGATTGTATAAAGTGTAAAAAGATAAATTTGTGCACCAGATAGTTTTGTTGTGATAAAAATAATAACCATTATAGGCGCTCGTCCGCAGATTATAAAAGCTGCTGCCATCAGCAGGGCAGTGAGAACTTCTTTCTCTGATAGAATAAAAGAAGTGATTGTGCATACCGGTCAGCATTACGACCATAATATGTCTGCTGTTTTTTTTGACGAGCTGAAAATTCCGAAAGAGGATTACAATCTCAATGTAGGATCTGCAAGTCATGCAGTGCAAACTGCTGAAATCATGCGTTTGCTTGAACCTGTTTTGGAAGAAGAAAAACCGCAGGGCGTATTGGTATATGGTGATACCAATTCAACGTTGGCTGCTGCATTAACTGCTGCTAAAATGCACATACCTGTTATTCATGTAGAAGCCGGTATGCGTTCTTTCAACAAAACGATGCCTGAGGAAATAAACCGTATTTGTTGCGATCATGTTTCAACCATGTTGTTTTCGCCAACTAGTACCGGTACAGAAAACCTCTGTCGTGAAGGTTTTTCTGAAAATGCAAGAGCACCTTATTCGATCAACAACCCTTTGGTAGTGCATTGTGGAGATGTGATGTATGACAATTCAATTTATTTTGCTGCAGAAGCCGGGCAAAAATCAACCATACTTTCTGATTTAAATTTAACCTCAGGTGAGTTTACCTTATGCACGATACATCGCGAAAGCAATACAGATGATGCACAAAACCTGAATTCAATTTTCAGAGCATTGCTGCATATTGCTGAGAATAATAAGCAGAAAATTGTTATTCCAATGCATCCGCGTACTTCTAAAATATTACCGCAGCAATTGCAACCTGAACTTGCAGAACGCTTAGAGCGTAACTACGATATTCAGATTATTGAACCGGTTTCATTTATGGACATGATTGTTCTGGAATCAGAATGTAATTTGATTATTACCGATTCAGGTGGTGTACAAAAGGAATCGTACTTTTTTAAGAAACCCTGTGTGATATTGAGAGATGAAACAGAATGGGTTGAGTTGGTAGAACAGGGTACTGCTGTTATTGGTGGAACTGACACCGAAAGTATTATTGATGCATTTAATAAGTTAAAATCAAAGAATCTGAATTTCCCTCCCTTATTTGGTGATGGTCATGCTGCTGAATTTATCTGTGAACAGATTTATTCTGCCTTGAATTAATTATTTTTACAGTAAATAAATTACTGTTGAAATACGTCTTATCCAAATCGAGTTACATCCGAAGTCTGCAATGTCTTAAGTCGTTGTATTTTTATAAGTTTAATTATAAAGATCGCGATCCCATAAGTCCTGAGCAGCAGGCAAAGTTCGACCGTGGACACACTTTTGGAAAGTTAGCGCAGCAATTATTTCCCGGAGGAGTGGATGTTTCACCGGCTACACCATTTGAATATGATTTGTCAGCACGAAAAACTCAGTCGCTGCTGCTCAAACAACAATCTGTAATTTACGAGGCTTCTTTTATAGCCAACGAAGTTGTAGTGGCACTTGACATTCTTGTACGCAAAAGTGGAATGCTTCATGCTTTTGAAGTTAAAAGCTCTGTTAAAATCAGTCAGACAAATATGAATGATGCAGCGTTGCAATATTTTGTCATCACACAGGCCGGATATGATCTTGAAGATTTTTCAATCATTCACCTGAAACCAGACTATAAAGAATTGCCCTCAGACAATGTAAAAGCATTGTTTATTGAAGAAAGCGTAAAAGATTGGTGTATCAGTCAGCAAGCATTTGTAAAAGAACATATAGAAGCTGCCAAGCAGATTATACAAAAAAAGCAAATGCCCTCCGTAGAGCAGGGAGAGCATTGCAATATTCCTTATCCGTGCGATTTCAAAAATATCTGCAACAAAAGCAATTCCTTTGATGCGGGAAGTTTATTCGGCTAACTTACCTGATAATTGCAAGTCGCGAAGTAAGAGTCTGACCACTACTTTCAGCTTTTACCTGATAAATTCCGCTGGCTAGACCTGAGACAGAAACAGATTCATTCCGGTAAACCAACTTGTTAAATACAATGCTTCCCTGTGCATTGTAAACAGTAATTTGTGCCTTATCCATCCCTTTAGGCAAAGCCAAAGAAAACTTATCGTAAGCTGGATTTGGAAATAGCATCAGTTGCGAAGATGTTGATGGAATTTCTTTTACCGAAACAAATGGTGATGGACCAAGGTTAAGCCATTCGTTAGAGTTTGAGAGTGTATTATTGCCTTTGTAGCCACTGGCAATGGCCATATAAATGCTGTCATTATAAATTACACTTGTGAAGTTACTGATGTTACTGCAAGCTGTTGGTTTTGGAGGCCCAATCAACCACTGATTGTTTACCAGGTCATACGCCCATACATCATCAGACACTTCAATTCCCTGACCTGTTGGATCACCTCCCGTAAAAATGATATAAGGAAGTGCATCTGCATAAACACTGCCTGCGGCAAAACGTGTGATGGTACCTCCGGGATAGGGTGGAAGTGCCTGCCATGAGATAACAGTTGCATCATTTGCATCAATAGTGCCCAGCCAGGCTTCATCAAGAGAGCTTTGTGAAGTTTGACTATATCCTCCGGTCACAAGAATCATATTGTTAAATATAGCACCACGCAAACCTGCACATGCTGTACCGGGTTTTGGTGTGCCGTTTAACCAGCTATCGTTTGAAGGATTATATATCTGTACAGAATTTAAATCAGAATTGCCACTATAACCACCGATATAATAAATCAGTGAATCTGAATAAACGCCACTCGCATAATCACCCACCGGTTGTGGCATTGCCGTAATAGTATTCCATGTGTCTGTTTGGTAGTGATATGCAAAATTATTCAGTGAAGGGCTGAATCCACTTGTATATCCTCCTGCTGCATATAAAGTGTTTTTTACATTTTGCATTGAGAATTGAATGATTGCCAAAGGAACAGGTGCATAGCTCAGCCAGTTGCCTGTATGAACATCAAAACGTTCGTGCTTGGTTCGTATATTGATAAAATCTGAACCTCCTGTTGCAAAGAAATAACCGGTATCAGCAGGTAATGAAGGCACACGAATGTATCCTGTTGCAAGCCCAAAGGTTGGAATGGAAAGTGGTTGCCTGCTGATCCATCCATAATTTGGCAATTCGTTATATGTTGTAGTGACGGAATAAAGTGTGTCATTCGACAAATCACTGTCGGTGGAGAGTTGAGTATAAACAGTAATCGTGTAAGTTCCTGTAGTACCGGGAGTCCAGGGGTCAAAGTTTACCTGTTGCCACTGATTGTAAGTTAGTGCGCTAACAGATTTGGTAGAAGTATATCCGCCTGAAATTTCCATTGTAACGTTGAAAGTTTGTGTGGTTAAACCATTATTAAGAACAGTTGCTTTGGGAATTTGCTGGCTGATTCCCGTTGCATTTCTTACATCAATACTTTTCATGGCAACATCGTTAGCCGCAATGGTCATCGGGCCTGTCCATTTGTATATAGGCGAACCTATTTCTCCTCCGCCACTCCAACCGGTAGTGGCATTTACGAAGTCGCAGTCGGAATGAATAAGGTTGTCCATTACTTTCCAGTTGTTTCCATTATCCACACTGAAGGCTGAGCCATAAATGGTGTAAGGTGTAGTGATGACAAAAGTGCTGTCGGTGCCCGGAACAAAACGTATGGATTGTTTAAGTGTAAATCCTCCTGCCTGTGTAGGCAGCAGATTCCAGGTGGTTCCGCCATCATTGGTATAAATCAGATTGGTAGAAGTTGTTGCATTATCTGCTTCGCATGCCAGACCAAAATTTGCATCACGAAAAGCTATAGCTCCCAAATAACCGGTGTATGGAGTACTGCTTACAGTCCAGTTGTTACCTCTGTCAGAAGATTTGTAAACGCGGCCCTGATTGGTACCGAAATATAATGTGCTGTCGCCATAAGTTGTATAAACATCTGTAATGCCATATTCTGCAATCTGATTGGCAGGAATGTTTGCCTGAGGCACTCTGATCCAGTTGTTGCCACCATCAGTGGTGGTATAAATTTCAAAATATCCTCCATTAGGATCTCCCATACAGATGCCATCATTTGCATCAAAGAAATGAACTACATTAGGAAACCCGGCAGGAGCTGAAAAAGTAGCTGTTGACTGATGCGTCCAGGTTTGTCCGCCATCATTGGTGCGTAAAATTTTTCCACCGCCACCACTGGTATTAAACATTGCAACCCATGCAGTGTCGGCATTTAGTGCCATAATGCACGATGGACCATGATTGGCAGCATTGGTGATAACACCCGCTGTCCATGTGTTGCCGCCATTGGTAGTTCTTGTAAATTCCTGCACAGGATTTAGCTGTGAGTTGCGATCAGAAGCAAGACCCCATACTACATTGGTGTCAACAGCATCAATAAATTGTACATAGTTGTTTGGATTTACATTGGATGGTTGTGCAATCCATTGCTGCGCATTTGTTTCAAATGACATGGTCATTAACAGCGCTAAGAGAGGTAATACGGTTGTAAATTTTTTCATTTTTAAACGTTTTAGAGGTGATTACCCGGTTTAGATAAAACAAATATAAAGATTACAGTCAATGTTTGATTAAAGAATCAAATGTTTTTCAAATAAAAAAGGCTGACAGATAACTGCAGCCTTTTAGTTATCACTAAAACTATCTGTTATGAATTCATGATTGATTCTATTTCGTCAATTTCTACAGGAATGGTTTCCATTAAATCTACCGGACCTTGGTCGGTAATTAAAATGTTGTTTTCAATACGAATACCAAGATTTTCTTCAGGAATATAGATGCCCGGTTCGCAGGTGAAAATCATTCCTGCTTCCATAGCCATGTATTTGTCGCCCACATCGTGCACATCAAGACCGAGAAAATGAGAAGTGCCATGCATAAAATATTTTTTATAAGCAGGCCAGTCGGGATCCTGATTTTTGATGTCGTCAACTGTAATAAGTTTTAGTTTAATCAACTCTTCTTCCATTAACTTGCCTACTTCAGCATGATATTTTTCAATAAAGTTTCCGGCAACGAGCATCTTAGTTGCAGCACGCATCACACGCAACACAGCACTGTAAACTTCCTTTTGACGTGGAGAATATTTTCCATTCACAGGAATTGTACGGGTAAGGTCAGCTGCATAATTGGCGTATTCAGCACCAAAATCCATCAGCACCAAATCGCCATCTTTGCAAGGCTTGTTGTTTTCGTTATAATGCAACACACAGGCAGAATAGCCTGATGCAATAATCGGATTGTAAGCGTGTCCGGAACAACGGTTGCGGATAAACTCATGAATAATTTCGGCTTCCACTTCATACTCCATCACTCCGGGTTTCATAAATTTAAGAACTCTTCGCAAAGCACTTTCTGTATGCTTTATTGCTTCTTTAATTAATTTAACTTCTATCTCATGTTTGTGTGAACGCAGCTGAGCCATTATCTGACCAAGCCTTTCTACTGAATGAGCCGGAAAACGATTTTTCCATTCTCTTGCAAAACGCATATCACGATAAGGCACTTCAGTATAATGGCGGTCATTTTCGTTGATGTTTAAATAAACATAATCGGCATGGTGCATAAGCATAGGTACAATACTGTTGAACTCTTCCGTCCAGTAAACAGATTGAATTCCGGAGGTAGCACGTGCTTCTTCTTTGGTGTATTTATGTCCTTCCCAAACAGCTATATGCGGATTTGTTTTGCGAACAAAAAGAATCTCTTTGTATTGCGGCAGCGGTGCATCAGGAAATATTATCAAAATACTTTCTTCCTGATCAATCCCGCTTAAATAAAATAAATCGGCATTTTGTCTGAAAGTAAAATTGGTATCACCACTTCGGGGCATCTCATCATTTGAGTTGAAAATGGCTATGGATTTAGGTTTTAAACGACTTTTAAATTTCTGACGGTTGTCAATAAACAAACGACTGTCAATGGGAGTGTATTTAATATTCATAACTATTTATACTTTTAGCTGTTCAAAATTAAAATAAATTATTGAATTGGTTTTCTGCATCAACTATTTTAACATCACTTTAAACTTTCATCTTGAAAAATAAAAACACACAAAACACTCCATTTGTTCAGAGTGGACTGTACGATTTTATAATTTACAATACCATTGAAGCAGTGCCTTGTGATGTATGGAGCAGCATTACGCACGATGCAATGCTTATGCGCATAGCCTATTTCAAAGCACTTGAAAACAGTAAGATACCCGGTTTGCAAATGAGATATGTAGTAGTGGAGAAAAGGGGAGAACCGATAGCTGCCATGCAAATTCAGATATTGAACGTAGCCGATAAAGATTTAAATGGTGTAATTAATCTGAAGGAAAAAGGCTGGCTTTTGAATAATCTGCACAATCCGTTGAATCAATTAATGTTTAAATGCGGAAGCGAAAAACCCAATTATTTGATTTGTTGCGGAAGTTTGCTGGTTAGCGGTGAGTATGGTATTTGTGCAAATGGAAAAGAAACTCTTTTTGAAACAGGGGAATTGCTGCCTGAAATAATAAAGTCAATTAAACACTCATTCCCTGATGCCACTTATTGCGGATGCATGATAAAAGATTTTTTTGACAATGCTCCTGTTGATTTGGTGTTAAGTCATCAGAATTTCTTTGAACTTCCTATGGATCCAGAAATGATTTTCTATGTTCGTGATGAATGGAAAAGTTTTCAGGATTATCTGGCATCACTTTCTGCCAAGTACAGACTTAAGGCAAATAACAGCCTGAGCAAAACTGCACATCTAGAAAAAAGATTTTTATCATTAAAAGAAATCAAAGAATATGGAACACAGATTATGCATTTGTATGACAATGTTCAAAAGCGGGCAGCAATACAACTGATAAAAATTTCTGACAGTTATTTCATTAACCTTAAAAAAGAAATGCCCGAGCATTTTTATCTGAAAGCATTTTTTGAAGAGGATAAGTTGGTGGCATTCACAAGTGGCTTTCATGTAGCAGGTGGTCATCATGAAGCGCACTTTATAGGTATTGATTATTCGCTGAATACCTCGTTGCAGCTTTATCAGAATATATTATACAGCTATATTGATGATGCTATACAAATGAAATCAAAGCATTTGTATTTTGGACGTACAGCCATGGAAATAAAAACTACAGTAGGAGCAAAATCTTATCCGTTGCATTGCTATTTCCGTCTGGAAAATAAGGTGATGAATAAGATGGCTAAGACCATACTTAAGCATATACCCGAACAAAACTGGATTCCTCGAAATCCTTTTAAGGAATAGGGTATCGTTACCTTATTAACCAAGAAAATTCAAATTTTCACCCAAAAATATGGTGGTTTAGTCTAAAACCAGCGCAGTTCGCATGGGTGCAGTTATAGCTTGCAGCCATCTTAATTGAACCACCAATGATTATAACACTTCAAAACACAACAAAAGCAATCATCATTCTAATGATGGTTGGTTACATCGGACAGCCTAAAGAATTATATGCTGCCGGAAAGCAGATTAAAATTTCTTACACAGCTAAGAATGTTGCATGTTTTGGTGCTTCAGACGGAAGCATTCAAATGGAAATAAAAGGAGGAAGGGCACCTTACCAAATTCAATGGTCTGATGGAAGTTCGCAACAAAATCTGGCAAATATTAAAGCAGGAAATTATGTGGTGAATGTTACCGATAGAAATGGCAAATCCGCTACCCAAACTATAAATATTACAGAACCATATCCATTGGCTATTCATTCGCAGACAACATCTGAAAGTTGTTTAGCCGGTAATGGCAGTGCAACCATACGTGTAACAGGAGGTACTCAGCCTTTTACTTATTCCTGGTCAAATAATACACATAGCCAAAATCTTGAACAGGTTGCAGCAGGAAGTTACGAAGTAAAAGTAGTAGATGGCAATGGTTGTATTAAGACCTCGCATATTATGGTTGAACGTGCAAAAGTTTTGAATATAACGGTTGCAAAATATAATCCTGTATGTCATGGTGATGATAACGGATTGATTGATGTGGAAGTGAAAGGAGGAAACGCACCTTATACTTTTCATTGGTCGAATGGTGCAACAACTGAAGACATCAGTGGTCTGAAAGCGGGCAACTATCAATTACTTGTAAGTGATAAGAATGGTTGTTCTGCATCAGTAGATGTAAGCCTTGTTAATCCTGAGCCTATAAAAATTAATGCAGTAGTTACAG
The DNA here is from genome assembly GCA_019136655.1 of Bacteroidota bacterium. Taxonomy (GTDB): domain Bacteria; phylum Bacteroidota; class Bacteroidia; order AKYH767-A; family OLB10; genus OLB10. Next base: position 277,067 of record JAGVTU010000024.1, on the reverse strand, counting down.
ATGCTGATCTCAATAAAAACAACGGAGCAATATCATTGCAGGTAACAGGAGGCACAGGAAAGTACAGTTTTCTGTGGTCGAACATGGAAGAAACATCTGTGCTGAAGAATGCAGAAGAAGGAGTATATGCTGTAAAAGTGACTGACGGTAATCAGTGTATAGGTGCAGATTATTTTACGATAAATGAAAAATCACCTTTGCAGGTTACATATACAGTTAAACATGTATTGTGCAATGGAGCGGCAACAGGTTCAGTAAAACTGAGTGTGACCGGAGGAAAAGAACCTTACAGCTATGAATGGTCTGATGGAAGCCAAGAATCTGCAATCACCAAAGTAGCAGCAGGTAATTACTCTGTAGTAATTCATGATGCTGCCGGAAAAAAATACAGCAATACATTTCATATAAATCAACCTGAAGTAATGAGTGTATTGGCTACTGTAAAAGATGAAACAGGAAATGGCAGTGCTGACGGACAAATAACATTGCAGGTGATTGGAGGTATGCCACCTTATGCATTCATCTGGAATGACGGAATAAAAAGTCAGGAGCGCACGCAACTTTCGCAAGGTATTTATCAGGTAACTATTCAGGATGGCAATGGATGTGTGATGAATCATCAGGTATTGATTTCGGCAGAAGATCAGATGGCAGCAGTGATGAGATCGGCTGACAACAGCATGATGAATGATAATATGCTTGTATATCCTAATCCATTCAGCAGCACATTTACCATCAAATTCAATGAAACTGCAGGTGACATTAAGGCAATTAAACTATACAGCGTAGATGGAAGACAAATTCAGAATGTGGAACTGAATACAACAACAAAGGATGCCAATGAAATAGCTGTGAACACTACAGAAATAGCACCAGGCAATTATCTTCTGAAAGTAGAAACAAAAAATAACACATACACCAGACTATTGACAAAAGGCAGGTAAAGATACTTTTCATGGTTGGTTGTTTTTCACAGGCGCAGTTGGTGGTTCTCTGCGCCTGTAACCGTTTATAGAGGTGTGATTAATCTGAAAGCAGAAGAGAATCAATAGAGGTTTTGAGTAAATTAGCGCCATGAACTTTCTGGCGCATTTGTATTTATCGGGTGATGATGAGAAGGTGATGGTAGGAAATTTTATTGCAGATCACCTGAAAGGACATGAATGGAAAAATTTTCCTGAAGCAATTCAGCAAGGTGTGAGGATGCATCGTTTTATTGATGACTTCACAGATTCGCATCCTGTTGTGGAGAGAAGTAAAGCTTTACTTCGTCCGGGATTCAAAAAATATTCTCCTGTTATCTGCGATATTTTTTACGACCATTTTCTTGCTGCAGCATGGCCTGCATACTCAAATGTTGACATGGATGACTACAGCAAAAAGGTTTATGCCATACTGCATCAATATGAGCAATATCTTCCTGAGCGTACCAAAGCCATGATGGTGTATATGGAGCGTGATAACTGGCTCAAGAATTATGCTTCGCTGCAAGGGCTTGATATGGCGCTGAAAGGCATGAGCCGAAGAGCAAGTTTTGATAATAATATGGATGAGGCTGTTGATTTTCTGCAACAACATTATCCTGATTTTAAGAAAGATTTTGATGATTTTTTTCCTGAACTGAAAAGGAATATTTTGCAGCAATTTCTTCTGCACTGATCAGAAAAATTGCACTTTAAAATACAACTGACGAAGTTTAAATAAATTTTATTTTTCTGGCTGCAAAACCGCACATGCGCAGCAAAATCAATCCATGTCTGAACCGTGAAATATTGGTGCTGCCATAGGTACGTTCGCGATAACGAATAGGCAACTCCTGAATTTTAAGATTGAGTTTATATGCACCGAAGATTAAATCAAAATCACCAAAAGGATCAAACTCTCCGAAAAATTTGCGGTTGCTAACTAAACGATCGTAATCATCTCTGAAAATCACTTTAGTTCCGCATAGCGTATCTTTAAAAGGTTGTTCGAGCAGCCATGTGAAGGCATAACTGAAAAATTTATTTCCCAACATATTCAGAAAACGCATGGCTTCTTTTTCCATAGGGTAAACCAAACGACAACCATTGATAAAATCACCTTTGCCCGAGGCAATGGCATTATAAAATTTAGGTAAATCTTCAGGTGGCATGGTTAGATCTGCATCAAGAATCATCAGTATATCACCTTCAGCCATGCCGAATCCTTTTCTAACGGCATCGTTTTTTCCTTTGCCTTCCTGCTTTGCAGTTTTGATACGATGCGTGGATGCATATTTTTTTTCAATAGTTTTTATTTGCTCCCATGTATCATCTGTACTGTTGCCTTCAACAAAAATTATTTCCTGCCATTTGCCAAAGGATGGAATGCGAAGCAATCCGTTTTCAATATTTCCGCTTTCGTTGCGTGCAGGAATTACAATGCTGACAGAGTATTTGTGATTGACATTTTCTGCTGCGGTGCCAACCGGTTTTGCAAATGAAAATGTGTTGATACACAGCAAACGCAACAAAGGCAGTTTTGCAAAAATTTTATTGATAACAGGGGAGAGCAGAGGGATGTTTACAGGCAACAACATTCTGCGTGTTTCACGATAGCAGTCAAAACCGGCAAGTGTAAGCAGGTTACGCACATCCATTCGCGTAAGCCAGTTGAGTTGAGGTGTTTTGGTTTTCAGTCCGATGGTTTCAGCAAAACGTAAGACAGGCTCCCAGAGATGGTTGTGATAATTGATTATAATTTTAGTTCGTTCATGACAAACTTTTTTCAACTGTTCAAATACAGTTTGAACATCTTCCAGATAACCTATCAGGTTTGAAAGTATTATCAAATCGAATTTCTCATTCAGTGTGATATTTTCTGCATTCATCACCTGAAATGAAATTTCCGGGAAACGGTTTTTAGCTTCAGCAATCATTGCAGGGCTGAAGTCAATCCCCGTTTTCTTAGCAGCACGAATATCATTTAAAAGTTCGCCAGTGCCACAGCCTACCTCTAATACAGAAATAGATTCATGTGAGAAATAATTACAGTAATAAGTAATGTCGTCCCAGTAATACGAATGAGTTTTGCGTTTCCGTACTCTTTTGGGAGCTATTTTTTCAAAGTGTTCAAGGTAGCGCACCGAGGTCAGTCTATTTTCATTTCAGGAATATTTCCTTCTGCAATCAATCTTCCTGCCGTTGCATTTTTTACCTGTTCAACAGAAACTCCTGGTGCAAGTTCAAGCAGTTTAAATCCTTGAGGTGTAACATCAAGCACAGCCATTTCAGTCACGATGCGTTTAATGCATTTCACTCCGGTAAGCGGCAGTGTACATTGTTTTAGGAGCTTAGATTCACCTGCTTTATTTACATGCTGCATTGCCACAATAATATTTTTTGCGGAAGCAACAAGGTCCATGGCTCCTCCCATACCTTTCACCATTTTGCCCGGAATTTTCCAACTTGCAATATCTCCCTGTTCGCTTACTTCCATAGCACCAAGTATGGTGAGGTCAACTTTCTGAGCACGTATCATTCCAAAGCTGGTGGCAGAGTCAAAAATGGAAGAACCGGGAAGAAGAGTTACGGTTTGTTTCCCTGCATTTATAAAATCAGCATCTTCTTCTCCTTCTACAGGAAATGGTCCCATACCTAAAATTCCGTTTTCTGATTGTAATGTAACGTGAATACCTGCAGGAATATAATTAGCTACTAAAGTAGGAATACCTATTCCGAGATTTACATACATCCCGTCTTTTACTTCGCGTGCAATTCGTTTTGCAATTCCGTTTTTGTCAAGCATCTCTTTGGTATTTAATTATTAATGTAAATGCTAATAAAGTTTTCTAAGGAGTTTAAATGTTTTTGTGGGAAATTTTACTGTTATAAAACTGCAAGTGCTTATATTACAGTCTTATTTCTTTCTGACTGTTCTTTGCTCAATACGTTTTTCAAATTTTTCGCCCTGGAAAATTCTGTGTACATAAATTCCGGGAGTATGAATATAATCAGGAACGAGTTCACCGGGTTGCACCAGATGTTCAACTTCTGCTATGGTAATTTTTCCTGCCATAGCCATTAGGGGATTAAAATTTCTTGCTGTAGCACGATAGATTAGGTTTCCTTCAGTATCGCCTTTCCATGCTTTTACAATGGCATAATCTGCATCAAAGGCATATTCCATCAGGTAATCTTTTTCTACACCATTGAAAGTAAACTTTCGAACTTCTTTGCCTTGTGCCACTTCTGTTCCAACACCGGCAGGAGTAAAAATTGCAGGCATTCCATAGCCTGCTGCCATGCAGCGGGTGGCCAGAGTACCTTGAGGTATTAATTCCACTTCCATTTCGCCACTCAGCATCTGACGTTCAAATTCAGCGTTCTCACCTACGTAAGAAGCAATCATTTTTTTTATCTGATGATTTCTCAGAAGCAAACCTAAACCAAAGTCGTCCACACCTGCATTATTGGAAATACATGTCAAACCCTTCACGCCTTTACGCACTAATGCTGCAATACAGTTTTCAGGAATTCCACAAAGACCGAATCCGCCAAACATGATGGTTGCTCCGTCATTTATATCACGGATTGCTTCATCTACATTATTAACTACCTTACTCATGATTTTGGTTTTTATTCAAATTAAACAATATACTTTTTTATCAACGCTTCACACTTCGCTCTTTTGCCATTTTTTCAAGACGTTCCTGAAACTTGGATTTCTTGATTTGTTTCTTCTTGTTTTCCTGTATACGTGCATGTATGGCATTTTCATCAACGAACAACTTGAAGAGGTATGTTTGTCCAAAGGTAATCATGTTCGCTAAAAAGTAATAATAACTTAAACCTGCAGAATAATTATTGAAAATACCCAGGAACATGATTGGCATAAGATACATGACATACTTCATTGAAGGGTTGGTTGCTGCTGTCATTTGCTGATTCAACCTCGTATAAATAATGGTTGACACTGTCATGAGTATAGTAAACAAACTCACATGGTCGCCATAAAATGGAATGTTGAATGGCAAATCCAAGATGGAATCATAGGTGCTGAGATCGTGAGCCCAGAGAAATCCTTTTTGCCTTAACTCAATGGATGCAGGGAAAAAATGAAACATAGCAATAAGGATAGGCATCTGTAATAACATTGGCAGGCATCCTCCCAGTGGATTTACTCCTGCTTTTCTGTAAAGCGTCATCATTTCCTGTTGCAGTTTCATTGGCTCTTCTTTAAACTTGCCCTGCAACTCTGCAATTTCAGGTTGAAGTACTTTCATTTTTGCCGTACTCAGGTACGACTTATACGTGAGAGGTAACAGAACTACCTTTATCAGAATGGTTAATACCAAAATTATTATTCCATAATTGATATTGAAGCCGTTTAAAAAGTTAAATACCGGAATCACTGCAAAACGGTTTACCCATCCGAATATTCCCCATCCTAACGGAACTAATTTTTCAAGACCAATGTGATATTTCTTAAGTGTTTGGTAATGGTTAGGTCCAAAGTAAAATGTCAGATCAGTTGTTTCTTTAGCACTGTGATTAAAAGGAATGGTGAAGTTGGCTGACATATATCTAACCGCACCCTCATCGTTTATAATATTACTTGTGATTTTAGTAGGACTTTCAAATGGTTTTTCGGCAATAAGTACACTCGAAAAGTACTGTTGTTTAAAGCCAACCCACTCAACTTTTGTTTTTAATTCACTGGCATCATCTTTTGATTCGCTGAGATGATCTACTTCTTCATCAGTAAAACGATAATAAGCAGTAGATACTGCACTTTCATTTTTATGACTCCTTTCCTGCTGCAACAGTTTTTGTTTCCAGTCAAGTTCTATATATCCTGTATTGGCAGCAACCATCTGGTTAAGGTTGACGAAGTTTATCTTCAGTCCTACGCGATAGTCGTTATCTTTCAGCGAATAAACATATTCCAAATAACGACCTTCTCCGGCTTCCAGTTTCACTGATACTTCTCCCGAATCATTAGAACTAACATTTACATTTTTGGAGGGTAAAGTCCAGTACAAGTCATTGGTGCGAACTACTCTGTTGTCGGAGAAAAAATTAAAGCTGAATACTGCACTGTCGCCATTGTTCAGCACAAGTGGTTTACCATCCCATGTCTTATAGTCTTTTAACTGAACATATGAAATTTTCCCGCCCTTGCTGCTGATATTAAGTTTTAGCAAGTTGTTTTCCAGTGTAACAGTTTTGTCTTCACCATTGGCAGCTGGTGCAAAATCACCATAAAGTTGCTTTAATTTGTCTTCCTTTAGACTATCATTTAAGCTATCACTGCTTAGTGTATCAGCCTGCACCAGAAGGGTGGAGTCGTTTTTAATTTTTAAAAGCTCACGCGATTTTTGCTCGGCTTGTTCTATAGAGTCTTGCTTTTGCTTGGCCGCCTGAATTTCTTCATCTGAGGGTTGATTGAGAAATGCAAACCCTATCAGCACAGCCATTATCAGCACTACTCCAACTATCGAATTCCTATCCATAATTTATTTACAAACGTGCAAAGATAAAAATTAGCAAATTGCACATTTGAGGATGTTTAATATTACTTCTGTTTACTCTAAAAATATCATGAAAAATCATTTGATTAAAGAGCAATAAAAGGTGATACCTTTTGCAATGCTGCATTTCCAAAAACCGGATTTCTGATTGCAATACAAAAAAAGCACTTACGATTGTAAGTGCTTGACCTTTAGTGTGGGAGCAACAGGATTCGAACCTGTGACCCTCTGCTTGTAAGGCAGATGCTCTGAACCAGCTGAGCTATGCTCCCATAGGATTTTTAAATGAGCGTGCAAAGATAGGTATAGTAGGTTATTCTCCAAATTTTAGAAAGAAAATTTTCTGCCATTTGCCGGAAACAAAAAAGCTGCTCCGAAAGAAGCAGCTTTTTTAATGTTTATGCAATTAAATTATGCTTTTGCCTCATCAAGATCTGTCATAATATCAGCATCAACAAGAATCCTTCCGCAATGCTCACACACAATAACCTTTTTGCGCTGTTTAATTTCCAACTGACGCTGAGGAGGAACTTTATTAAAACATCCGCCACAGCTGTCGCGCTGAACAGAAACTACAGCCAGGTGATTGGCTGCATTTTCACGGATTTTATGATACCCCCCCAATAAACGCTCTTCAATAATTGAAGCTGCTTTGGCAGAATATTCCTTTAGTTTTTCTTCGTCTTTACGTGTTTCTTCAATGATGGTGTCTAATTCTTTACGTTTGCCTTCCAAATCATTTTTTCTGAATCCGAGTTCTTCCTCAGTTTCAGAAAGAATTTGTTTCTTAGAATTGATTTCAAAAGTATATTCTTTAATACGTTTTTCGCTTAGTTCAATTTCGAGTTTCTGAAATTCAATTTCTTTAGTGATGGACTCATACTCACGGTTATTCTTCACATTATTTTGCTGTCCTTCATATTTTTTAATCAGAGCAGTAGCATCCTTAATGGCAATTTTCTTTTCGCCAATGAGTTTTTCAAATTCAGTTATATCATTGCTAATATTATGAATGCGTGTTTCTAATCGTGCAACATCATCTTCCAAATCTTTCACTTCGATAGGAAGTTCACCACGTACAACTTTTATTCTGTCAATTTCAGAATCAATTTGCTGTAACTGAAACAATGCCTGTAACTTTTCTTCTACCGAAGCATCTGCAACACCTTTCTTAGGCATTTTGATTTGAAATTTGGTAATATCTCCAACGGTGTATTTGCTGGAGAGTTTAGCAGCCGTATCTGTATCTACGGTTTTTAAATTACGTGTCTCGGTCAATCTTCTTACCACCGGTTTGCTGACCTTGGTGATTACCGGTTCTTCAACTTTACTTTTACTTTTGCCTTTACCTCTGGCTTTGGTGTCTATCTTTGACATGCTTTTTCCTGATTTTTTAACCGCTAATGATTTTTGTTTAATTTCTTTTTCTTTACTACTTGCTTTTTTTACAGTTGCTTTAGTTTTTACAGTTGGTTTAGCTTTGGCTACACTTTTTTTAACAGCGGGTTTAACGGTTTTGGTTTTAACGGCTGCCTTTTTTTTGGGAGCAACTTTTTTTACAGCAGGTGCTGCTTTTTTCTTAGCCGGTGCTTTAGCCTTGGTCTTTGGCGCGGCCGCTTTCTTTTTCGCAGCAGGTTTTGCTTTTACTGCTTTTTTAGCGGCTGCTTTAACAGGTTTTTTTGCTGCCATAATCAGATATATTTTACCGGATTAGTATCCACTTTTGTTAAACGGATGGCAAATGTAGAAAAATTTTTGATTAACAAATCTTTAAGCAGTTTCATAGTGAATTGTTCGGTTTCAAAATGACCTGCATCTACCAGCAAAATTCTGCTATCGGCATCAAAAAACTGATGATATTTTATGTCGGAGGTAATAAATGCATCAGCGCCAGCGGCTATGGCATCTTTCAGGAGGAAAAAGCCTGCTCCGCCACAGATTGCTACCTTTTGGATATTTTTACCTGTGAATGGTGTGTGTCTCAATACACTGCAACCCAAACGTGATTTAACTTCAAGCAGGAATTCTTTTTCGTTCAATGGCTTTTCAAGCATTCCTGTCATTCCGGAGCCTGTTGTTTGCAGACTGTTATCAAGTGTATTGATATAGTAGGCCACTTCTTCATAGGGATGAGCTTTAAATAGTGCATTTAAGATTTTTGTTTGCTGATGCGAATAAATTAAAGTCTCAATCCTCACTTCATGTTCGTGTTGGCGTTCGCCAATTTTGCCACTGAAAGGATTGGCGTTTTCGCCCGGTTTAAAAGTGCCGGTTCCTTCTACATTAAAACTACATTCACTGTAATTTCCTATACCACCGGCCCCTGCTGCGAATAATGCATTTTTGACTTCTTCGGCTTGTGCAACAGGGCAAAAAGTGACTAACTTTTTTAGTAAATGTTCTTTTGCCGAAAGTATTTTTAAATCTCTTAAACCCAACTCCGTTCCTAATCGGTGATTTACACCTGAATGTACATTGTCCAGATTAGTGTGAATGGCATAAATGGAAATATTGTTTCTGATGGCTTTCAGCAATGTTCGCTCGATATAATTTTTCCCTGTTAATTTTTTTATGCCTGAAAAAACAATGGGGTGATGAGCTATTATGAGATTACAATTTTCAGAAATGGCTTCGTCAATAACGCTTTCAATACTGTCGAGGCAAAGGATGATACCGGTAACTTCAGCATCAGGATTTCCGGTTATCAATCCACTGTTGTCATAGCTTTCCTGCCAAACCGGTGGAGCAAAATCTTCAAGAATTCTGATTACATCTTTAGTTAAAATCATTGTATGTAGGTAGAGTGAACAAAACTAATCAATTGTCAGCGAGCAGCAGTTACTGCAGTCAGTGTAAATTAAACAATCCTTCGTTAATTAAATTTCATGGAAATGTCAATCAATATCATTCTTAGGTTTTTATTTGTACAGCAAATGGCAACTGTGTTATTCAGAAACAAAATTCAATTCACTAAGTCTTTTATTCTTATTGCTATTCTCGTTTCTGTAGTGATAAGTGAGACTTATGCTCAGTCGTCCGGCAAAAAGTGGAATCTGGGGCTTGGCGGAGGCATCACCCAATACAATGGCGATTTAGGTCAGGGTTTTTATAAAATTGACCAACCTTATTATGGTTTCGCTTCAATGTCCGTAAGCAGATATTTATGGAAATATGTTGATGTGTTTGTATCAGGTTCTACAGGAGAGGCAGGTTATGAAAGTGATGCTGCCGGTTTTAGGCTTAAAATGACTACAGCTTCCTTGAATCTGAGGTTTTATGCCACACGGCCCGAAGCACGTTTTCGTCCGTTTGTTTATGGAGGTGGAGGAGTTTTGGTGTGGGACAGGAGTATGTGGGCTTTGTCTGGAGATATTGAAACCCGCAACGATCTGGCACTTCCTTCTTTTGGAGGAGGATTTGCAATTAGGCTGAATGATGTGGTGAATATTTTGATACAGGAATCATTTATGCTGTCGCAGAAAGATGATATTGACAGAACCATAGCAAAGTATAACGATGCGTTTTTGTTTCATACTGCAGGTCTTACTTTTAACCTTGGCAGTAAGAAAGATACAGATGGTGACGGAATTGCTGATGATAAGGATCTATGTCCGGGTACTCCACGAGGTGTGAAAGTTGATGTCGTAGGCTGCCCTACAGATACAGATGGTGATGGAGTTGCAGACTATTTGGATGAATGTCCTAAACAATTTGGATTAGTTGAATTAAAAGGTTGCCCGGATACTGATGGTGATGGTATTGCCGATAAAGATGATGATTGTCCTGATGAGAAAGGAATAGCAATGTTACGAGGTTGCCCAGACAACGATGGGGATGGCGTTGCTGACAAGGATGATAAATGCCCTGAAACGCCAAAAGGATTTAAAGTAGGAGCAGAAGGTTGTCCTTTTGACCGTGACAAAGATGGTGTAGTGGATGATGAGGATGCCTGTCCTGATATTCAGGGACCGGTACATTATAATGGATGCCCCGACAGTGATGGAGATGGCGTGCCTGATCATATTGACAGATGCCCTACAGAAAAAGGAATCGCCATCAACAAAGGATGCCCTGAAATGGAAAAAACTGATTTGCTGAAAATTTCTCAGATAGCAAGTTCCATCTATTTCGAAAGTAACAGCGATAAAATAAAACCGGTATCGTTGCCGCAGTTGGATATGTTAGCTGAAATTTTGAAGAAATATGATTCAGCCAACCTGTTGGTTGAAGGACATACTGATAATTTGGGTGATGAGACGTATAATATGCAATTGTCGCAAAAACGTTGCGATGCAGTGAAAGCATATCTCATTTCAAAAGGTATTTTCGAATCACGTATTGTTGCAACAGGTCTTGGGGAAAGCAAACCGGTTGCCGATAACAGCACTCCTGAGGGTCGGTCAAAAAACAGAAGAGTAGTACTGAAGGTGTCTTATTAATCAGTCTGTAATAAGTTTATTTCGGATTTCAATCAGCGACTGATTATTCAGTTTTCCATAATACATAATTGCCTTGTTGGTGTATGACAGCAGAATAGTCAATTACTTTAGATTTGGTAATGTCATCAAGACGATATGCAATATGATACTTTGCCATAAGTTGTTTGCTGTAGAAATGATTGTAACCTTCTTCTGCAAGTTTCTTTTGATCTGTTTTAATCCATTCAACAGGTTGCTTAATGTGATAAAGTGTAATAAAATCATGGTGCCATTTTTTCAAAAACCATGGTTCATGAATGATGGCTTTCCATGCTACAGGAATGGGATGCTGTGCTTCGCATAAAAATGAATCGTCTTCAGGAAAGCTGAGAATAATTTTTTCTTTCGGTATGGAATCTTTTATCCATTCATGCATCAGGGTTAAATCAGATTTAACGTAATCGCCAATCTGATAACGGCTCTGAAGTTTTTTGAATGGCAATAATGATGAATGTGTAATGGCAAGAATCAGAAAAACGGTCAAAATCATGACCATAAAATTCAGAAAAGTCTGAGGCAGTATGGATTGAATAAATTTTTGCTGTGCAATGAAATGTGCAATATAAATTCCGCAGAATAGGGTAAGCCAGACACTTGTTTTAAACCATTGCAATTTACCTAATTGCATCATATTGGCTTTTTCAAACAGCAAATAATAAAACAACATTCCCACAACAATGGAGGTCATCAGAATCATTAAATGACGGTTGTAAGGTGTGGGCTTTCTGAAAAACAACACTGCTGTTACTGTTATCAGAAAAAAGTTTTTTATGTAATCGCCTGCAGCAAAAAATGACGGAATATAATGATGCGGATTACGAAACACATAAAGTATATAATAAAAGTAATAGTCAGCATGTGAAGCGGTATCTGCAAATTGTCGCTTGAATAAAGGGATTAGCATAAAAGCAGCAACAACAAAATAGCTCAGCAATCCAAGTATCAATTCACGAAAGTTGAAACGGTGCAAAAAAAATGATGTTATCATCATCAGCATCATCACCTGAATCCCAATTAAAGGCTGATAGAGTGTGGCAATGCCACAGAGCAACATGCCGGTTTTAAGTTTTTCATTAAAGAAATAAAATAATGCCGCCATGCACAATGCACTTGCAAATACAGAGCATGTAAGCATGTTGTCAAAAACAAAATTTCCGCCAATGGTAATTTTGTTCAGAAAAATTAAACCTATCATCGGTGTAAACAAAGCTGTCAGATCCTCTTTAAATATCAGATATGACAAATTCATGTAGTAATATGAAAAAACAGCAAGTGCTGTTATCATAATTCCGAAACATAATTGAGGCAACGGAATGAGATGACTCAAAATAAAAAGGGTATGCGCATAGTAATAGCGGACAGAAAAAATATTAAACAGATAACCTGTTACATAATCTCCGGGATACAATGATGGATTCTGAAGTTTATATACAAACGGCAAATGTTCTTCGAGGTCGCTGCTGTTGAAGTAATAGCCATACACAGCAAGGAACAAAAAGGCATAAAAAAACGACCAAATCCAGTATTTAACCGATTGTGACATCAGAACAATAATTTTGCACAGGAACAAAGTAAACGAATTTGTTAATTAGCTTTGCAACAAAGGATATATGAACGATCAGGTAAAAAGAATTCTTTTAGTAGAAGATGAGCAAACACTTTCAGAGACCATTAAGTTGAATCTGGAAATGGAAGGCTATTATGTGAATGCAGTTGGTGACGGTAAAAAGGCGCTTAAAGCATTTAAAGAAGGACGTTATAATCTGGTTATACTGGATGTAATGCTCCCTGAAATAAGTGGATTTACTGTATGTGAGTCCATCCGGCTCGAAAACATGGATATACCTATTTTATTTCTCAGTGCAAAAAATCATCCAAGCGACAGAGTTACCGGACTGAAAATAGGAGGAGATGATTACCTGACTAAACCATTTAATCTGGAAGAGTTGTTGCTGAGAGTACAGAATCTGATTAAGCGTACAATTGAACCTAAAGAAAAAGCTGCATTAACTGTTTATCATTTAAATGGCAACGATATCAATTTCGCTCAACTCGAAATTAAAAGACCGGATGGTTCTGTAACACATCTTACCAAGAAAGAAGCATTATTGCTGAAACTGTTGATTGAAAAACGTAATGAGGTAGTCTCCCGCGAACATATTCTTGAAACGGTATGGGGTTATGATATTTATCCTTCAACAAGAACAATAGACAATTTCATAGTTACATTCCGCAAGTATTTTGAACCTGATCCTTCCAATCCGAAATATTTTATTTCAGTAAGAGGAATTGGGTATAAATTTACAGATGCGGAAGATTAAAAAAAATTCGGGGTGAAAATATTAGTCATTGATAATTTTGATTCCTTCACCTATAACCTTGTGCATTACATTGAACATATTACAGGAGTAAAACCTGACATAAAACGAAACAGTGAAATTAAAGCAGTGGAAGCCGGAACTTATGATAAGATATGTATTTCACCCGGCCCCGGTTTGCCATCAGAAGCCGGAATCACCAAGGATGTAATAAGTCAATGGTCATCACATAAAAGTATTCTGGGTGTATGCCTCGGACATCAGGCATTGGCTGAAGTTTTTGGTGGTACTCTTAAAAATCTTGATACGGTTATGCATGGTGTCAGCAGAAATGTGAGAGTGTTGAAAGCAGATATGTTATTTGACAATATTCCTGAACGTTTTGAAGCAGGACGCTATCATTCATGGGTGATTGACAATCCGGGTATTCTGGAAGTGATTGCCGAAGATGACGATAAAAATATCATGGCGGTGAAGCATCCTCAGTGGAATGTTTACGGAGTGCAGTTTCATCCTGAAAGTATTATGACTCCTGAAGGAATGAACATTATGCGAAACTGGATTTTAAAAACCTGATTATGGAAGTTAGAATGGCAAACGAGCAGGATATGGAAGCCATCAGCAAGATGGTTACCGCTATTTGGAAAGCATATTATCCTGCCATCATTACTCACGAACAGATTGATTTTATGCTTGACAAAATGTGCAGCGTTCAGGCACTGCACAATCAATTGCGCGAGGGACATATTTTTATGGTTGCCGAAGAGGATAACGAAATTGCAGGTTATATTGCTTTTTATCCGGTGAATGAGAAAGAAGTTTTTTTAGACAAACTGTATGTGAAACTTGATATGCATGGAAGAAATATAGGAGGCATTTTACTCAATGAAATGATGGAGCAAACAGGAGAGGATCAGCAGATAAAATTGCAGGTAAACAGAAAGAATATAAAGGCCATTAATTTTTATTTTAAAAGTGGATTTCGCATTGAACGTGCTGCTGATTTTGATATCGGCAATGGCTTTTTTATGAATGATTTTGTGATGATTAAAAACCAACATCATGGCGGGAAATAGTTTTGGAACCTTATTCAGAATAACCACCTTTGGCGAATCGCATGGTCCTTATATTGGTGTGGTAATTGACGGATGTTATCCCGGAGTGAAGTTGAACACAGAGGCAATTGCACTTGAATTATCAAAAAGAAGACCCGGGCAATCAGAACTTACAACAGCACGAAAAGAAGATGATTTACCTGAAATTATATCAGGATTATATGATGGAAAAACCACAGGAGCGCCACTTACAATACTGATTAGAAATATAGATCAGCGTCCTGCAGATTATAATTCACTTCAACATACTTATCGTCCTTCGCATGCAGACTTTACGTATCAGGCCAAGTACGGTATTCGTGACCACCGTGGCAGCGGAAGAGCATCGGCCCGCGAAACTGCCGCACGTGTTGCAGCAGGTGCTGTTGCATTGCAGTTGCTCGAAGCACGTGGCATTGCAGTGCATGCTTACGTTAGCAAAATTGGAGATGAAGCAATACCTGAAGCTGCATATCCGGTTAATCTTTCGCTGATTGAGAATAATACTGTGCGTTGCCCGCATGAAGCTACTGCAGCAGCTATGCAAAAACTCATTGCAGATTGTAAAGAACAGGGCGATACTCTTGGCGGAGTAATTAATGGATTGATACAGTTTCTGCCTCCGGGTTTGGGTGAGCCTGTGTTCGATAAATTTCATGCACGGCTGGGATACGCCATGTTGGGCATTAACGCAGTTAAAGGATTTGAAATAGGTTCGGGATTTGACGGAGTTGCTCAAAAAGGCTCACAACAGAATGACGTATTCAGTTATTCACCTGATGGAAAAGTAACTACCCTTACAAATCATTCCGGTGGAGTGCAGGGAGGAATAACCAATGGAATGGATGTAACGTTCAGAGTTGCTTTTAAACCTGTTTCTACACTGATGAAATCGCAAAAAAGTATTGATATGGATGGCAATGAAGTAGTACTTCATCCCGGTGGCCGACATGATGTATGTGTGGTACCTCGCGCAGTTCCCATTGTTCGTGCTATGGCTGCAATTACTGCTTTGGATTTTGTGATGCAGCAGGATGCATTGAATGGAAATTCTTAGAATAAGAATTCTTAAAGATCAGTTTTCATTCAACAGAAAAATAAACTTTGTATGATCACAAAAAAAAATGCAAAATCCATTTAAAGGATTTTGCATTTTACTTTTTATAATTCCTAACCTGTTTGTCAGGAGTTATTGATTACATATTTTCTATAACCATTGCACTTGCACCACCACCACCATTGCAAATGGCAGCACCGCCAATACGTGCATTGTTTTGTTTGAGTACATGAATCAGCGTAACCAAAATACGAGCTCCTGAACATCCCAGCGGATGACCTAAAGAAACTGCACCTCCGTTAACATTTACTTTTGAAACGTCAAGTCCCATTTCTTTAACATTAGCCAGTGCAACTACCGAGAAAGCTTCGTTCAGTTCAACATATTCCAGATCGCTCATCTTCAATCCGGCTTTTTCAACTGCTCTTGGCAAAGCTTTGGCAGGAGTTGTGGTAAACCATTCAGGTGCCTGTTCTGCATCGGCATAGCTTCTGATTTTTGCAAGAGGTTTCAATCCCAATGCATCAGCTTTTTCCTTGCTCATCAGCACAAGTGCAGCAGCGCCATCATTCATGGTTGATGCATTTGCAGCAGTTACTGTTCCATCTTTTACGAATGCTGGTTTAAGTCCGGCAATTTTATCAAACTTAACATTTTTATATTCTTCGTCTTCAGCAAATACTACCGGATCACCTTTGCGCTGAGGAATTTCTACAGGAACAATTTCATCTTTAAATTTTCCTTTTGCCCATGCATCAGCACTGCGTTTATATGATTGAATGGCATATCCATCCTGATCTTCTCTGCTGAAACCACATTCCTTGGCGCAAAGTTCAGCGGCATTTCCCATTGCATAGTTGTGATAAACATCTACCAAACCATCTTTAGCAAGTCCGTCCACCATTTTCACATCGCCATATTTATTTCCCCATCGCATGTTAGGAGCATAAAAAGGTACATTGCTCATGCTTTCCATACCTCCTGCAACCACTACATCATTGTCGCCAAGCATGATGCTTTGTGCAGCCAGCATTACAGATTTCATTCCTGAAGCACACACTTTGTTGATGGTAGTACAGTGAACACTATCCGGTAATCCTGCAAATTTTGCTGCTTGTCTTGCAGGTGCCTGACCTACATTTGCCTGCAGCACATTTCCCATAAATACTTCTGTAACTTCTTTTGGGTCTAATGAAATGCGGCTGAGTGCGCCTTTTATAGCTATTGCGCCTAATTGTGTTGCTGAAATCGGGGAGAGAGAACCTCCGAAACTTCCCATTGGAGTACGCACTGCCGAAACGATATATACTTCTTTCATTCTTCTGATATTTTTATGATGAGGCACAAAAGTAACAAAAGAAAGTGTAGCGCGTTCCGGCAGGGTTTATTGCCAACTCAGATCAGAGGGGAACGCGTTTTCAAAATATTGTTCAACAGTGCGTTACTGCTAACGGGTTAATGGTGGGTTTATTCCTGTTTTAATTCGTTATGCCGTAATTAAGCTCTACCTGAAATTTTTCGTTCAATGCTCCTATACGTTTGGCTGCAGCTTCCGACATCTTAATTATCTGTTTGTCGTTATCTCCTGTGTCGGGCAACTGGCCTACAACTTTTACAAATACATAGTCACCATTCATCCTGTTGGTAACCTTAATGATGGTTCCCGGTGCAGCTGTGCGGTGCAATGCATAAAACTTACTCTGGTTAATATCATTGTCATGAATCCATGAAGCCATTCCTGTTTCATTCACCTCTATGACTGTTCCACTTTTACCACTAACTTTTTTGGTTTCAGTACGAGATGCTTTATACTCCATTTCATTGGGCGAAGGAGTAGCAGGAATCATTTTGTTGTTAGCTTCTGCAATAAGTTTTGAATCATTACGAACCTGTTCATTTTTTTGCTCCAGTTTTTTATCATCAATTGTCTGAACAGCTACTTCTTTTTGTGATGGCGTAGCAACAGATTTTTCGATTACCGGTTTTGTCTTTTCAGCAACTATCAGCTTTTGCCCTGCTTTTATTCCATCATTTTCCAGATGGTTCCACTTTCTGATTTGGTCGGCTGTCACATTAAATTTTCGGGCAATTCCAAAAAGCGTTTCACCTTTTTCGATAATATGAATGGAACTTTCTGAAGATTTTTCAGTTTGCTTTGCAGGTGCAGAAGGAGTGTCAGATTGTTTAATGTCTTCACCGGAATCATTGGATTTCTCAACAGGAATATTTATGATTTGCCCAATTTTTAAATCATTCACACCCGGATTTACCGACTTCAATTCATCAATACTCAGCTTGTATTTGTGTGATAAGCCTGTCCAGGTATCTTTTGGTATCACTTTGTATAAGGTACATTTTTTACCCGCAATAACCCTCTGCCCCTGCTGTGAGTAGGCAAGTCCGGCTACTGTCATTCCGGCAACGAATAATATGGCGATTTTAAGTCTCATTATACACGATTTTCCTTTTACAATACTAATCATAACAATGGCCTGTTATAAGATGATATTATATGGTTTTGAACAAAATAATTAACACCATAACGTCATTCATATTGCTGAATTGTGCAATTTTGAATGCGATATTATTTACTGCTGATGAAGTATCTGATTACCATATTAAGTTTTTGTTTAACGGTTTCCGTATTTGCGAAGGAGCCTTTGGTTTATCGTTTTAATTTTCAGTCGGAAGTTGACAGGGGTGTGGCACGAATGTTTAGTAAGGCAATGAAGCAGGCACAGGATGAAAAAGCTGATTTGTTTCTGATACACCTGAATACTTATGGAGGCATGCTGGATGCTGCTGACAGCATACGCAACTCCATTATCAATGCTGATATTCCTGTGGTAGTTTTTATTGACAGAAATGCTGCAAGTGCAGGTGCTTTGATTTCAATAGCCTGTAACCGTATTTACATGCGAAGCGGTTCAAGTATTGGTGCGGCAACTGTAGTCACTCAGGATGGACAGGCTGCACCGGATAAATATCAGTCGTACATGCGTGCAATGATGCGTGCTACTGCTGAAAAAAGAAACCGCGATCCTAAAATTGCAGAGGCAATGGTTGACTCCCGTGTTGTGATTCCCGGAGTGAATGACTCAGGGCGTGTGCTCACATTCACTGCATCTGAAGCATTGGCCAATAATTATTGCGATGCTATTGTAGAGTCGGAAAGTGAGCTGCTGCAGAAAGAACATTTAACAAACTGCACAATTGAAGAATTTAAACCTTCATGGACTGATAAGACAATTGGCTTTCTGATTCACCCTGCAATAAGCAGCATACTTATACTTGTGATGCTGGCAGGTTTGTACTTTGAGTTTCAGGCACCGGGAACAATATTTCCTATTGCTGCTTCGCTGTTGGCAGCTATACTTTATTTTGCTCCACTTTATCTCGAAGGTCTTGCAGCCAATTGGGAAATACTTCTTTTTGCAACAGGGGTTATATTGCTTGCAGTTGAATTTTTTGTGATACCCGGATTTGGCATTACAGGCATTGCAGGAATTATTTGCACTACTTTGGGTTTTGCATTGAGTATGCTCAATAATATCGGATGGGATTTCACTTTTACAACAAAATCACAATTAATCCAAAGTGTTACAGTTTCAGCAAGTGCCATGCTCTTGTCAATTGTGCTGGTGTTATATCTGTTGAGCCGAATAAATGATTCAAAGAGATTAAGTAAACTCGCTTTGCAGAACACCCTTCAGTCGGACAAAGGATTTCATGCTCCTGCAAATTTGGGTTTAATTTCAGCTGGTATGAAGGGCAAGGCACACACTGACCTACGCCCCGCAGGAAAAATTATGATTGATGGAAAGGTTTACGATGCTGTTGCTGAATCAGGTTGGATCAATAAAGGTGAATCTGTTGAAGTAGTAGTTGCAGGAATGACTTTAACTGTCAGAACAGCTGACGTGTGAATATCTTTGTTTATATCATTCAAATGAATCGCGCGGTTATTCATAGTCATCCCTAACTTTGTCAAACCAAATAGTTTCCAATTTATCAACCACCATTAATTATTTATACAATGAAACATTACCTGAAGTTTTCTTATGTTCTCCTGATGGTATTATTCTCCTGTAAGGATTATAAACCTGAAGTTGACCGCTTAAACCGCGAACGCGATTCACTGATTAACAGTTCAAGTCTTAAAGACAGCACGATTGATTCTTTCCTTGGCGACTTCAACGATATTGAAGCCAGTCTGGACAGTATTAATCAAATGCATGCGGCCATTACCCTCGATAGAAAGAGTGATCCTGAAATGGGAGGAACTGTGAAAGACCGTATTCGCAGAAACATGGAAAGTATCAGCCAGATTCTTGATCAAAACAGTCAGCGTATTGCAGAACTTTCACGCAAACTGAAGAACAGCAATATTCAAAGTGCTCAGCTTCAGAAAATGATTAAAGGACTCAATCTGAAAATTGCAGAACGTGATTCTATGATTGCAGACTTAAATAATCAGTTGGGTGATGCAAAAATTGAAATCACAGGTTTACGTACAAATATTGAAACACTTAACTCAACAATCGGTGAGAGAGATAAAACGATTGAAGAGAAGGTGAATACCATCAATACCGCTTATTACGTTGTTGGAACCTACAAGCAACTTCGCGATAAGAAAATTCTTAGCAAAAAAGGAGGATTCATTGGAATTGGCAGAAGTCAGACCATCAATTCTGATATTGATAACTCCAAATTCAATAAAGTGGATATACGTCAGTTTACCACACTTGAGTTAAATACCAAAAGTGTAAAAATTGCTTCTGTGCATCCTGCATCTTCTTATTCGTATGACAAAGACAAAAAGAAAGTTAATTCACTGAAGATTACCAATCCGGAACTGTTCTGGAGCAATTCCAAATACCTTGTTGTAGTAACTAAGTAACAACCGAATATGATTTAGTCAGAGGCAGAATTAAATTCTGCCTCTTTTTTTATTTTATAATCTGGCTATAAAGAAATTAATTTTGCATCATGAATGATTTTGTAGTACGTGTCTACGGAATATTGATTAATGATAAAAACGAAGTGCTCCTCTCGCATGAGAAAGAATTTGGAATGGAGTTTACCAAGTTCCCGGGTGGTGGACTTGAATATGGTGAAGGGCTGAGAGAATGTCTGGAAAGAGAATTTTTAGAGGAAACCGGACAGCAGGTAAGAGTTCTGGAACATTTTTACACCACTGATTTTTTTGTTGAGTCAGCTTTTCATGAAAAACGACAATTAATTAGTGTGTATTTCTATGTAGATGCAAATGGATTTGAAAAACCTGCTGACACTGAATTGCAAAATTTTTTATGGAAACCCATAAGTATGCTGTCAGAAGATGAAGTAACTTTTCCTGTAGATAAATATGTTGTTTCTCTTCTCAGGAAGAAAATTTAATTAGCGGTTGCAGATATCCTTATAAGGACAATATTGACACCTTTTCAAATCCTGCGTCTGAACAAAATCAGTTTCAAAAATTATTTCTTCCAACAATTTTTTTAATGATAAATCAAACAATTCGGAATTATTTCGCCAATCAGAAGACGAAACAGACTCCGGCCCTTTTGAAGAAATTCTTCGCAGCGGATAAATTCCTGAAGTGATGATACCTTTGTAATTTGACCGTTCAGCAAGCCAGTTGTAAAGCATCAGTTGCAAAAGGACTTTATATTTCGGATCAGAAAAGATTTTCTCAATGTTATAATTTGAATTCAGTTCATCTTTTCCTGTTTTATAATCTACAATTCTGAATCCTTCTTCAGTCTTATCTATTCTGTCAAACTTTCCGGTAATTGTAACATTGACATTGTCTTTCAGAGTAAGTTTTACTTCATGACTTTTTTCTGTTTCTATTATCTCAAAAGGTGGAAGCGCAAGGTCGGCATCAACAATTTGCTCAATGTATTTTATTAAAATTTTTTCTATAATAAAAGCATAACCTTTATGCTGATAATATTTATCATATTTCAGTTTGATGGTATCTGCAACTACTGATTCTGATTTTTCCTTTATTGCTGCAGCAATTTTTTTGGAGAACGTTTTGTCTTTTACCTCGTTGTAAAGCTGTTCAACGGCATGGTGCAACATTTCACCGAACAAAGCCATATCTATTTCTTCGTTTTTGGTTTCAGCTTCTTTTATTTTCTCTATATATCGGTAATAATATTGCAGGGAACAGTTGATAAAGGTCTGCAGTGATGTTGCTGAAAACTTTACTGCCCCTGAATGAAATAGTTTTTCTAATTCTTTTGTCAGTTTGGGAGTGCGTTCTATTTTAGGATTAATATAATGTATCTGATTCAGCGGGGGAGTAATGATGGTATGTGCGATACTCCAGTTTTTAAGCTCAAATTGAATCTCATAAAATAGTTGCAACAGATAACGACTTCGTTCGCCTCCTGCAAAATCATCGGTTTGGGTATTATACAATAGTTCAATATGCTTTGCACGTTGCAGCAACCGCCAGAAATGATAAGCAGAGATGGCATCCTGCTCAGTGTAAGTTGGCAGATTAAATGATTTGCGAAGTGTGTATGGAATAAATGAATGATGTTTGGTGATTTTCGGAAAGGAACCTTCATTGACATTCACAACATAGATATTTTCAAAGTCGAGTGCCCGTGTTTCCAGCAAACCCATAATCTGCAATCCATTAACCGGTTCTCCGCTGAATGGTATTCGGGTGTTATTATATAACTCTTCAATCAGCATTTCAACGGCATGTTGGTCGAGTATATTCAGATATGGTTGAGTCATCATATATAACTCTTCCAGTTCATTAAGCATAAAGGCTGCTATATCGTGTTCTGTTGATTTTACAGATTCAAGATGTGCAACAAGTTTTCTGAATGCGGAAATATGGTTTTCAAATACATTTACATCATTTAACCATGTAGAAATAAACGATTGAGCATCGTCATGCAACACGTCAACAGGAAAATAAAATCCATGGCTACTAAGTGTATCAATTTGCCATTCCGAAATAAAATTTGAATAAGGATGTCGAAGCATCTGCTCAAACGAATGATGATGCAGGAGTGTTTGTTTGTCACTAACAACAGTCTTTTTCTTCAGTATTTCCAGAAAATATATAAACCTGTAAGTATTTGTATTGGTAAAAGGGTACCCCATGGTGATGTTCAGGTCTTCAATTTCAGGAGGCAAAGATTGAAGTACGAGTGGAAGTAATGATTCATCAGGTAATACAATGACAGTTTTATCAATATCTGATTTAGTATCTTTTGCCAAATCCTGAAGCTGTTGTCCCAAATATTTGACCTGACCTGTAACCAACGGTACACCCGTAACCCGTACATTTTTTTTCAGCGACCTGAAGTTGTTGTTTTTGTATTTAAACTCATCGTGGGTTAAAGGATTGTTTCTGAAAAAGAATCCTGCTTCCTGATAGGCCGAGTCCACATAGTATTCATCGGCATCCCAACGTATAAGGCCTTTACGCTGTTGTATGAATTCAAATAATTTTCTCTCAGCCGGAGTAAGGGCATAAAATCCGGCAAGTACAGTAGCAGAAGCATTCATTCCTGAAAAAACTATTTCGGGCGAATTGGCAATGGTTTTCAGTGCATGTCCTTCTGTGGTTTTATTGGAAGTATGCAACTTTGTGAATAATTTATCATACAATACAGGGAGCAAATTCCATATTTCGGCAAACTTCTGCTGAAGTTTTGTAGAGTCTCCATCCGAAAACATTTTATAAAAGTTCAATAACTGCTCTCTTTGCTGTTCATCGTCCTGAAAGAGTGTTTCAATCTCTTTGTAGGATTTTAGATCTGCAAAAATTGCAGTATGATCAATGAGATAGCGATTTACTTCATCGAAATCAGAAAGAATCATTTCACCCCATGGAGCAAATGTTCGGAAGTCAATGTCTTTAAAGTACTCTTTGTAAATGGTATAAAACTCCAGCAACAATTCTTTTTTTTCAACTATGCGCTGAGGTGTATAATGCGCAATAAAATCACTGATGGAGAAAACCGAAGGCAGTAGCGAAGCGTGTTTCAGTTTTTCAGCAAATGTCAGTTTGAATATTAAAGCAGCTCTGCGTGTTGGAAATACAACGGTAAAATCCGAATAATTAAAATCATTGCGAAGAGATGCTATTTCATCTGCCAAGGATGAGATAAATGTTGTTGTATTATTTGCTGTTTGTTTCACTTTCATACAACAAACTGGAGTATTTACCGGAATGTGTGTTCAGGTAGTTTCCTGCTACTTTTAGTAATCCTTCCGGTGTAATTTTATCAATGCTTTTATAAATATCTTCCAGAGATCTTACTTTATTAAAGTTCAGAAGACTTTTTGCATTTGAAATAACAATGTTTGCTTTGTTCTCTCTTGCCAAAGCAAGTTGTCCCTTAAACTGCTGTTTATATTGATGGAGTAATGAACTGCTCATTTTGTGGGTAGCCAGTTTGTCCATAACAGACTGAGTCAGAGAAATACTTTTTTCAAGATGTTTTTTATCTGTCGCCAGATAGACATGAAATGTTCCGGTGTCGCTGTAGGAGTTAAAACCTGATTCTATAGTGTAGGTGTAGCCATATTTTTCACGGATTCCCAAATTCAGTTTAGAGTTCATGCCTGGCCCTCCCAAAATATTATTGACCAAAGCCATTGTAAGTCTGTCCTTGCTATGTAATGAAGGGGCAGGTTTTCCCATCATATAATGGCATTGTGCATTATGTCGAGAAATCTTAATTCGTTCGGGTTTATAATTTTTAAAAGAAGTTATTTTATGATTGGCAGATTTATTTTTTCTGTTACCAAAGTATTTTTTGGTGAGTTCAATAATTGTTTTTTCATCAGTGGGTGCCGCTATAGCCACAACCATATTTGACGGAGAATAATTACATGAAACGAAATCGAATAAATCTTTCTGCTTAAACCCACGAACTGTTTTCTCTGTACCAAGAATCGGATTACCCAAAGAATTATTTTTAAATAAAATACTCTCAAAGTCATCAAAAATCTGTTCTCCGGGAGTATCCAGATAGGTTCTTATCTCATCACAGACCACTTCTTTTTCTTTTTCTAATTCTTTTAAAGGAAACAAACTGTTAAAAGCCAGATCAGCAATCAGCTCCAGTGCACGCTCAGTAAACACTGCAGGCAGCGATGCATGAATGCAGGTTTCTTCCTTACTTGTAAAAGCGTTGAGTTCTCCTCCCACAACTTCAAGCCTGTTCAGAATGTGAAATGATTTTCTTTTGTGTGTTCCTTTAAAAAGCATGTGCTCAATAAAATGAGCAAGCCCTTCTTTGCCAGTTTTTTCATGACGAGTTCCCGCTTTTATCATCAATGCACAATGGGCAACTTCGGTATTGCTTAAAGGAGTAAAAACAATGCGGAGATTATTAGGAAGTGCAATTATCTTTGTCATATATAATTCACAAAAATAAAAAATTGCAGATGTAATATTGCTGTGTTGTTCAACATGGAAGAGAATTTGAGGTAACAAGCCTTAATGTTAATTGCAATCTGCTTAATTTGCAGTATGAAATCAATGAAATTATTTGTGAAAATGTTTTGTTGCGTAAGCATATTAACATTTCTAAGTGCTTGCAGCAGGCCGCAGCAGTCAAGCGATAATAAAACTGAGCCGTTGCAGCAGAAACGGGTGGCAAACAACAAAGACACAGGATTAAAGTATAAAGAGATTGAAGCAGATGCAATAGTAAATGACAGTAAATGGAAACCACTTACAGGGAATGTAAATGTTTCCGTTACACAGGATCATAAAAAGCACTATGCAATTATGCTCACTGACGGTGTCAATAATGTTATTCTCACTTATAGCGGAAAAGAAACCACCGGCAAAGTAGCCACCGGTGATTCCTTCAGTGCTTCTGTTTTAGATGCTACAGGTATTCCATACATTTGTAAAAATGGATTCATACATTTTACCCGATTTGATACAGTCGAGAGGAAGATGTCAGCACAATTTCAACTAAATTGTACTAAAAGCGGCTCTAGTCCTTTGAATATAAGCAATGCCTCCTTTAAAGATTTATCGTGGTAAGCAGTATTAAAAATCCGCAATTTCTGTACATAAATTTGGACATTTAGCAGTTGCTCTGAAGATTGCAGGATTACCCTCACCACATTCTTTGATTTTAGTACTGTCGCTTTTGGCCCCTTCTATAATAATAGTAACACTATTGGAGTCGCTTTCAGTTTTGGCCATATAACAAACTATTCCGTTTAAATCTGATTTTGAACAGAAGATAGCATCAATAGCTCTTTTGCTGAAAAAGGCTCCTTTAATTGGAATTTTAAACTCTTCATGAAATGATTTTATATTTTCTTTGGCTTTATCTGAAGTGATACATTCCCCTCCGCCAGGCTGTTCTTCTGTACTATACCGACTATCATCATCACAGTCAGAGGTTATTACTGAAGTATCTTTCTCCATTTTTGCCATTTCATTAGAAGGTCCTGGAGAACTGCATTGACTAAAGATGAACATAACATTGATCGCAACTGAAAGTGCTAATACATAATTGTTGATTTTCATAAATTTAATTTTTAAAGTAATACATATGTGTGATTAAGATACATAAGGAATAGTTAGAATAAATTCAGTTTGAAATCCGGGAATGGATTTAGCTGTAATAGTACCATTGTGTGATCTGATAATTTCGTATGACATACTCAAACCCAGCCCTGTTCCTTTGCCTAAAGGTTTGGTAGTGAAGAAAGGCTCAAAAATGTGATCCATGATTTCATCGCTTATGCCATTGCCATTATCAATAATGCTTATTTCAGCAGCGTGCCCTACATCTTTGGTCGTAATTCTCAGAATAGGTTTGAACCCTGTTATTAGTTGCATTCGCTGATACATACTGTCAAAAGCGTTGTTAAAAATGCTCAGCACAATAGTCATCATTTCATGAGGGCTGATTTTAACTTCTTTAAGATTTGGGTCTCCGTCTAAATGTATTGCACAATCAAATTCAGGGGTATGGTTTTTATAGCTGTATAATGCAACGTTTGAAAATTCGTTTAAAATTTTATTCAGATTATCAACCGTTTTATTTTTGTCAGGGAATTGAGTATGTTTTACCATGTCAAAGATTATTTTCTCCGCACGCAAAGAGTGTTGATAAATCAATTCAAGATTTTTATGTATTTGGTTATATAATTCATCAGAATTTGAACCTTGTTTCGAGTTTTCAATTTCATGCGTCAGTTCACTCGTGAGTTTAGCAAAGTTGATTACAAAGTTCAATGGATTACGTAATTCATGCGCAAGCCCTACGGACATGCGCCCAAGTGAGGCCATTTTTTCAGTTTGAATAAGTTGATTCTGTGCTTGCCTTATGTTATGCAAAGCTTTATTCAATTCTGTATTGGCTTTATTCAGTTCTTTTTCTTTTCGTGTTTTAAAGCTGTATCTTCTGTACAATCCAATGGAGATTACCAAGAGAATAAATACACAAAGGGCTAAAACTATTTTTTGTAATTTGCTTACTTTTTCTTTCTGAGTCAAAAAATTTAACTTGTCTTCCTGCCTGTCATATCCGATTTTAGTTTTCAGCATGTTGATTGTTTTATGACTGTCGGCAGTAAAAACAGAATCACGCAGTGTGTAATATTTTAAAAGATAACTATTGGCTTCTTTAAATTCTCCCTTTTTAGAATGGTATTGTGAAAGTAAATTGAGAATATTTATTTTAAAATCAATTAAGGAGAATTCATTTGCAATTACCAAAGCATTTTGTAAAGTGTTATATGCAGAGTCTAATTCTCCTTTTCCAATGAGCATTCTGCTATATGGCACCAATACCATACAGGTTCCATATTTATCATTTGGATCATTCCATGTAGAGAATATTTTCTTAAATATAATTGAAGCTTCATCATATTTTTCTTGCAAAGTGTATAAATCTGCGAGAGCGACATAATATTCAAAATAACGGTCGTCATTATTAGTGATTAGGTTTTTTGCCAAAGCAGCGTTCAGCATTTCTTCTGCTTTTTGCCATTGTTTAAGATTAACATAACTTAAACCCATTAGGTAATAAACCGTTGACAAACTGCTGTCTCTGGATTCTCTTTTATATATATCAGCTGAATATCCAAGGTTTTCAATAGCATCGTTATACTGTTTTTGTAAGTAATGAATAAGCCCGATTTGTAAAAAGGCATTTGCTTCCCCACTTGCATCTTTTAGTTTGCGAAACTGTGTCAATGCTTTGTATAGATAATCCATAGCACGTGCATCGTCCGCAGTGCGGATATAAAATTGAGCTGTATATATATCACTTTGTGCTATCAGGTCAGGACGTTTTAATTTAGACCCTGCAATGCGTAAACTGTCAATCCACCACATGCAAGTATCACTCAGTCGGTCATTTTTCTGATATTTATATATGATGCTTTTTATAATGTCAACAGCAATGGAGTCTTCTTTTCGAAGCTTCATATATTTGTCAACAGAAGTTTGTATGTCGTTGTTACTATTAGTTTGTGCAAATACGGATATGGAGGGGAAAAATATGCATGTCAAAATGCATAAAAGAAAAATCCGTCTTAGATAACAGTTATCCATGGGAAGCAGGGTAGTTGCCTCCAAATATATATGTTATTTTAATATAACAGGCGACTTTTCTGAAAATAATTATTCTATTACTACTAAGCGATAGCCGTTGCCATGCACATTCAGCAGTTCAACCTTTGGGTCATCTTTAAGATACTTTCTGATCTTTGTAATGAAAACGTCCATACTGCGGGCAGTGAAATAATTGTCGTCATTCCATATTTTGCGCAGAGCCACTTCCCTTGGTAATATATCGTTCAGATAAAGGCATAACAAGGCAAGCAATGCTGCTTCTTTTGGCGATAATTTCTGAGTTTTTCCAAATCCCTCAATTGTACGCAACCTGCTGTTAAACTTAAAACCACCTACTGTAAATTCCACCTGTTCGTTGGCAGCTTTAACAATGGTTTCGCTTCGGTTGAGCAAGGCTTTAATCTTTAGCAACAATATTTCTGAATCAAATGGTTTGGTAATATAATCATCAGCTCCTATTTTGAATCCTCTTACCATATCCGTTTTCATGGATTTTGCGGTAAGAAAAATAATTGGAACATGATGATCTTTTTCTTTGATTTTTTCGGCAAGGGTAAACCCATCCATAACAGGCATCATCACATCAAGGATGCACAGGTTAAATTTCCCGGGTTCGAATTTTTCTATGGCTTGCTGACCGTCACGATATAAGAGTACATCGTAATCATGCAATGCGAGATAATCTTTTAGCACCATACCAAAGTTAGTATCGTCTTCTACTATCATTATTTTGGTTCTGCCTGTGAGTATTGACATAATTTAGGATTGTGTTGAATGTATAAACTAAGTAATCTGTATTTTATTTTCGTATAGATTGTTGTAAGGGTATTAAAACTTCCATGGTTGTTCCAACATGCACAGTGCTTTCCAGAATTCTTATTTCACCATGATGTGCCTGAATAATTGCCTTTGCAAAGCTTAACCCGAGTCCAAATCCTTTTACATCATGCAAGTTTCCGGTGGTTGCTCGGTAGAATTTTTCAAAGATATTCTTTTGAACTTCTTTGCTCATACCAATACCATTGTCACTTATCAATATCTGAATACTGTTGTGAATGTTGGTTGTATTGATTTTAATATTCGGTTGCAGCGGACTGTATTTATTGGCATTATCAATTAAGTTGGCAATAGAATTATACAGCAGGTTTTGGTCACCTGTTATTACAGACTGCGCTGCATTAAGGTTAAGTTCTATTTTTCCGCCTTTACTCTCAACAGGCAACCTGAATTGTTCAGCAGCCTTATGTATTAAATCATGCAGATTAAATTTTTCCAGCTGAAGGTTTAATCCTTTTTTATCGAGTAATGCCATTTGCAATATTGACTCCACATGACTATGCATCCGTTGATTTTCTTCTTTGATGATATGTAGGTAGCGATGAAGAGTCTCTGGATTTTGAGCTATGGCAGGGCTGCCCGCAGCATCACTTGCAAGAGAGATAGTAGCTATCGGAGTCTTGAATTCATGGGTCATGTTATTGATAAAATCCGTTTTAATATCCGAAAGCTTTTTCTGTCTGAACACCACATAAATAGTATATGCCGTTCCAATAAGCATGATAATGATGAACACAGAAGAGCTGATAAGCATAACCCACATGGTGGAAAGAACATATTTGAAGCTGTCAGGAAAATAAACTGAAAGTAATACCGGTTTTGCCAATAAATCATTCGGGAATAAATCTGTTTTATATCGGCTCGCTAAAATTTCTGACTTAAACTCAGGTGCATCAGTGGTCATAATATTATTCTCACCTACATTTACAACACCGAAGTGATAAGGTGTTTCAATTCCTCTTCCATTAAGTTCAGTTTGAATGATTGAGTCTAATTGCACAGGATTGATTCGGCTTTCAATATCTTTTTCATCAGTGATAAATTCAAAGGCCATATTCTGAACAACTTTATTCCAGCTGTTTATTTTGGCTTCAATTTTTGATTTTTGTTTTTCAAGAATAGCAGCTTTGATCTTTTCTGTCTTAAGATTATTCTCTGCAGTTTGTGTCGAATCATCTATGGTCAGCACTTGCCTGTTGTGATGTATGACAATTTTACGTCCGCCCATGTGGCTTATCACCATTCTTATTTCGTCTTTATTGAAATCAGGTGTCAATGGAGGGTCATTCAGTTCGGGTGGAACCGGTGGGGTAGGTGGTATGGGTGGAGTCTTGGGATTGTTGTCTAAATTTTTTTGGTCGTAAGAATTTTCAGAGTCAGGTGAGTCCTCCATCCATTGTTTGTCAAGCATTTGTTTTTCGCGCAGCAATGAAAAGATAGAATCGTTGTTGAAAGAAATAAAACTGTTGCTGATGATATTGTATGCTTCTTTTTTTTCCAGTTTAACTGCTACTGCCATCAATGCATCATTTGCTCTTTGATTAAACTGTTGTTCTTTCAGCTGATAATCGTGCAATATCCAGTTGACCTGCATGGATACAATTCCAATGAAGGCACTGGCCATAAGAATGGTTATGATGATTATCTTATTTCTGTTCACAATTGCAAATTTAAACTTCTTTAAGAACGGATAATCTGTTTAACGAATCTTTAACCCATCTTAACTCATTGATAACGCTACTTGCTTTAATGTGAGAGTAGCTTTGTTATGCTGAACATATAAAATAATATATGATGAAAAGAGTGATAATGATTGCAGGATCAGTTTTGCTGTTGGCATACAAAGTAAATGCTCAGGTTCCTGCCGAAGAAAACGGAAAATATTCCCTCAACATTACTACCAATATTAATGGAGAGAAGATACACATTGACACAACTTTTAATGATATGGAAAGTCTGAATTTGTTTTTGAAGAAGAATAAAATTCTGTTACCTGAACCTCCTGAGCCTTTTGCCGGAATAACACCTCCAATACCTTGCGCACTTCCGGAACCACCTGCACCACCTGTTCCACCATCAGTTCGTATGCCGGTGCCTCCACTGCCACCACCTCCACCGGAAATTGGTGAGTAAAGCACAGGAAAAATTCCGGGATAAACATTTCCGCACTTTATACCGGATCTACATCAATATGCACTAATATTCCTTTTGATTTGTCACTGAGTCTGTACTTTTCAAAGGAAGATTGCATTGCAGCTCTTGTTTTTGAGTTTGATATTTTTTTGGAATTCTTGATCATGATGGTGCGCAGATAATAATTTTTTATTCGCGACACTACAGGCGAAACAGGTCCCATTGTATCAGGAAAATATTTACGCAATTCAGTAGCCAACAATCGTGCTGCTGCCTCAGTAGCCTCGGCTTGTCTGCCTTTAAGAATTATCTCAGTCAGGCGGTAGTAGGGAGGGTAATGGAATTTTTGTCGTTCAGCAAGTTCAAAATCAATGAATGCTTTATAATCGTTTTTCACAACAAACTCCAGTATGGAATGTGCAGGATTGTATGTTTGTATTATCACTTTTCCCTGTTTGTCTTTGCGCCCTGCCCGGCCACTCACCTGCAGCAACATTTGAAAACTTCGTTCATATGCTCTGAAATCAGGGAAGTTAATCAGGTTATCTGCATTCAGTATTCCAACAAGACTCACATTGTCGAAGTCGAGACCTTTGGTCACCATTTGAGTGCCTACCAAAATATCAGTCTCTCTTGTTTCAAAACGATAAATAATTTCTTTGTAACTGTTTTTACCTCGTGTGCTGTCCAAATCAAGTCGCGCAATTTTTTTATCGGGGAAAAATATCTGCAACTCATCTTCAATTTTTTCAGTACCGAAACCATGTTGTCTCAAATCTGTATCACCGCAAGAAGGACACTTCTGAGGTATTTGTGTTGTATAACCGCAATAATGACATCGTAACAGGTCTGCACGTTTATAGTAAGTTAATGCCACATCACAATTGGTGCAATGAGGTATCCAGTTGCAGTGATGACATTGAATGACCGGTGCATAACCTCTTCTGTTCTGAAAAAGTATCACCTGCTTGCCATTTTTCAGTTCTTCCTGCATAGCCTGTATCAGCAAAGGCGAAAAATGAGATTTCATCTGCCTCCGGAGTGTAAGCTCTTTGATGTTTACCAGTTGTATAAAAGGTGGTGCAATGTCAGCATGACGTGCAAAAAGCTCCGTTAGAAAATATTTCCCGGTAAGTGCATTATAATAACTTTCAATGGAAGGGGTGGCACTGCCTAACAACACATCAGCATCAAAAAGTGAGGCAAGCACTATTGCTGTATCGCGTGCATGATATCGCGGTGCAGGATCAAATTGTTTGTAAGAAGTTTCATGTTCTTCGTCAACAATAACCAACCCAAGATTACTGAATGGAAGAAAAACAGCAGAACGAGCCCCTAAAACAAGAAACGGTTTATCAGAAGATGATGCTTCAATAAGTTTTGTCCAGGTAGTTGCCCGTTCATTGTCGCTGAAACGGGAGTGATACACCAGCAATCTGTCACCAAAATGTTTTTCGAGGCGATGTATCATTTGTGTTGTGAGTGCAATTTCAGGAAGAAGATACAATGCCTGTTTGCCTCTTTTCATGCATTCATCAATGAGACGGATATAAACTTCGGTTTTACCTGAAGAAGTAACACCGTGAAGCAGCCCGACTTTTTTAGAGGAAAATCCTTCCTGAATGTGATTCAACGCCTGCTGTTGTGCAGCATTTAAAGTAAAAAAGTCTTCGTTGTTTGCTTTAACTCTTCCAATTGCTTTTTCTAAGAAAATTTCCAGCAGATTTTTTTTTACTAATTGTTGAAGTGCTGCTGAATTGCTTCCTGATTTTTTCAGCAACTCGCGCTGCGGCACTTTACCCTCGGGATAATGAGGGCTCATGAGCGTTAACTGCATCATGATGTCCAATTGCTTAGGAGCTTTTTTTTCAAGCTTGTCAAATTCCTTCTTCATAAAATCGGCATCTTGCGTCTTAGAAGACAATTTTACGTAGTGCACCAAAGGAATTTTAAAATCTTCTTTTACGTCTTCAACTGACAGGGTAACGTTTTTTCGCAACAGCGATTTAACAACAGGAAATACATATTTTCTGTCTAAAATTTTTGAAATTTCCTTTAACGTAAGTGATTTTACTGAGTGTAAAGCTTCAACAACCAGGAACTCATCATCAGTCAGCGATGTGGAATGAATATCTGCATCGGGGTTGAGAATCATTTTTGTTTCACTGCTGAGTTTTAAAGCAGAAGGAAGTGCTGCTTGCATTACATCCCCAAGATTGCAGAGGTAATAGTTCTGCATCCAGTTCCATAGCAACAACTGTTTTTCGTTGACCACAGGTACTTCGTCCAGAACTGAAATCACAGGTTTGGCCGTATATCCTTCGGGTGCTGCTGTATCAGTACGGTAAACTACGGCTGCATAAATTTTCTGATTGCCAAAAGGTACCAAAACTCTTTTGCCAACAGCAACCTGATCTGTCCATTCATCGCCTACTGAATAAGTGAAAAGTTTTGGAAGCGGAACCGGTACAATTACTTCTATAAAAAAGTTAGCCATAAACCGCTCATTACTCCCTGAATCTTATCCAGCCTTTACGATGGAAAATATACAGCTGAATAACAACGATTAAAACCATCACTACAATAACACCTACATAACCATAAGGAGAATAAAGTTCAGGCATGTTCAATGGTAATTTCTCACCTGTTGTTGGATTGGTATCCTGAAAATTCATACCATAGAGTCCAACTATAAATGTCAGAGGAATAAAAATGGTGGATATGATGGTCAGCACCTTCATTACCTGATTAAGTCTGTTGCTCACCCCCGACAAATAAACATCCATAAGGCTGCTGGTTACTTCCTTATAACTTTCTACAATATCCAGTATCTGAATACAGTGGTCATACGAATCTCTGAAATAAACTTTTGTGTCTTCATGTATCTCATCAAATGTTGAGCGAATGATATCATTTATTTTGTCGCGCTCGGGCCATATTGTTCGTTTAAAAACTATTAACTCTCGTTTAATCTGAAGAATTTTGTTCATGGATTCACTGCTTGGTTTGGTGAGAAGTTCCTCTTCCAGGTCGTCCAGTTTAACCCCTATCTCTTCCAGAGCAGGATAATAAAAATCAACAATGGCATCCATGAGAGCATAAGCCATATGGTCTGATTTCAGTGAGCGAATAGCTCCTTTACTGTTCCGTAATCTCAGACGTACCGGCTCAAAAAAGTCCTGTCTTTTCTCCTGAATGGTGATTACGAAATTCTTGCCTAACATAAGGCTAAGCTGATCGTTTAACAATTCACCGTTGTTCATACTTAACATTCGACTGGTAAAAAACAAATGCCCTTCGTATTCGTCAAGTTTCGGACGCTGATACACGTTAAAAACATCTTCCATTTCAAGCCTGTGGAAATGAAATACCGAAGCAATTTTTTCGAAAAATTCTCTGTTGCCAAATCCACTGATATGCAACCAAAGCGATTTTCCATTTAGCGAGGCATACATTTTTTCAATATCCTCCAGAGTGCAGTTTTGCTTTTCAATACAGGTTTCAGTATCATATACAAAAGCATGAGCAACAGGTGCAGGTGCATCAGACGGAATATTAAAACTGCCGGGCAACGATCCCGGTTGTGTATTCTTCTTTCTGCTTAGTTTAACACTTAAACGTCTGTGTTTTGCCATTATGTATTGTTTGCTGATAGGAGTGTCAAAAATAGCGATAAATTTGCCAATATTTTTTTCAGTACGTATGAAGGAATGGTTTCAGAGTTGGTTCGATTCTCCTTATTATCATATTCTATATAAACACCGTGATAATGCAGAGGCTGCAAGCTTTATTGATGAATTATTGCAGTTGTTGAAACCACCTCAGTCAGCCTCCATTCTCGATATTGCATGTGGGAAAGGTCGTCACAGCATTTACCTTGCTAATAAAGGCTATCGGGTTACGGGTCTCGATTTGTCGGAACAAAACATCATTTGTTGCCGCAAGCATGAGAATGACAGACTTGAATTTTATGAGCATGATATGCGAGAAATTTTTCGTACCAATGATTATGATCTCGCTCTCAACTTATTTACCAGTTTCGGATATTTCGACCGCGAACATGATAATCTACGTACTTTGCGTTCAGCTGCATTGGCACTTAGACCCGGAGGTTATTTTGTGCTTGATTATTTAAATCCTGTTGTGGTAAATCATGCTACTCCAAAAACTTTTCATAAAACAATTGACGGTATTGATTTTACTGTGGTTAAAGAAACAGTTGGCGACAGAGTTGTAAAATCAATTTCTTTTAGTGATAAAGGACAGGAGTTCAATTTTAAAGAATCGGTTCAGCTAATATCTCCTGAAAAATTTCAGGAATATTTTAAGCAGACATCATTAGAGGTTACCCATGTTTTTGGTGATTATAACCTTAATAAATATTCTGCTAAGGACAGTCCTCGTTTAATTTTCATTACTCAAAAAATCAGATAACGTGGGAGCTTTCATCATACTTTTTGCAGTTATTTTTGGAGGAGGATTGTTGTACTTTTTGTTTAATAAAAGAAATGACATTATCCTGAAGCTGACACTTTCATTTTCCGGAGCGTATTTGTTAGGTATAACCGTTACGCACCTTATTCCGGAAGTTTATTCATCGGATGCTGAGCACATAGGCGTTTATATTCTTGCAGGATTTATTTTTCAGATTTTGCTCGAATTTTTTTCTGAAGGAATCGAACACGGGCACATTCATGTTCACAGCAAACATTCCGGAATTTTTCCTTTTACAATGATGTTCAGTTTGTGTATCCATTCATTCTTTGAGGGAATTCCTATGGCAGACGTTTCGCAGAGGCAGTCGCTCATGATGGGCATTGCCATGCACCATATACCGGTTGCATTTGCGCTGATGAGTATGCTCATGCAGTCAGGAATAGATAAAAAGTGGGCGATATTCTCACTCTTTTTGTTCTCCGCAATGTCGCCTGTAGGAGCTTTTGCCGGAATCTATCTTGGCGATTGGCTGATAAATGGATTGTTCGAAAAGGTGATGGCTTTGGTTATAGGTATTTTTCTGCATATCAGTACTACAATATTGTTTGAGTCAGACAGTGATCACCGGTTCAACATCATTAAGTTGGGTATTATAATCAGCGGTGCAGGTTTGTCGTTATTGGTATAAAAAAAATCCCTCCGGACTAACCGAAGGGATTTGTCACTAATATCAATCAAACTAATCACACAATCTTTATTTCACGTGCAGGTTTTGGTCTTGCTTCTTCTTTCTTAGGAATTACAAGAGTCATAACACCATTCTCATAGTTGGCAACAATTTTCTCATTGTCGGCTACTTCAGGTAATGTGAAAGAGCGGCTGAAACTTGCATACGAAAATTCCTTTCTCGTATATTTTTCATTCTTTTCGCTTTTCTCTTCACTCTTTTCGGCACTGATGCTTAATACATCATTTTCGAGGTTAATTTTAAAATCTTCCTTCTTCAAACCCGGAGCAGCTATTTCAAGCTTAAACTGCGTGTCAGACTCCTTGATGTTGATTGAAGGATTGAAGGATTTGGATGCATTGCTGTTAATAACTCCTTCAAAGAAGTCATTAAACAAATCGCTGAAATGTTGTGAGCGGTCCATCATACGTGATGCCGGTTCGTTCTTAAATTTAATGAGTGTCATGTTTTTAATTTTTAATTTGTTAAACTTATTCAGTTACAATCAACAATAGTTCCACTGGGTTTTTCAGGACAAAATGTATGTTTAAGTTGTATTTTTCAGGTCATAATGACCTAACGGCACTTTTCAATCAGACAATTTTTCTGTTATAAACCCATTTCAGGATGCAACAATTTTTGTTGGGATTCGTTAATTGGCTTTCCGGGAATAGGGAGGGTTAATTAAATTTATAAATTCGTCCAAAATTCATTTGTAAAATTATTAATTTTGAAAAAAATAATAACAATGAAAAAGTTAGTATCATCGGCTTTAATCGTATGCGGTTTCATGTTTGCTCATGTAACTGCATCAGCTCAATCAACTACTACAGAAACCACCACTGAGGAGACACCTGCTCCGGTGGAGGAACAATCTGCCACCCCTGCTGAAGGAGGTGATGAAACAACAGTTACAGCAACAGATTCTACCGCTGTAGAAGGAGCAGAACCTGCAACCTCAACTGATAATGAAAAACCTGCAACAAGACACAAATTATACTCAGGAAGACAAAGAGGTAATAATGTAATTTATGATCCTAAAAACTAAAATTATTGGTTTTTAAATTAGAATATTATACTTTTATCAAAAAATAAACTGAAAAATGAATAAGAAAGTAATTGCATTTATTGCCTTATTATTGACATTCTCTGTATCCACTATGTTTGCCCAACATTTGCATAAAGCAGAGAACTCCGGAGGTTTTTTTGTTAGAAATGGGGCCGTTTATTACATCAAAAGTGGAAATGTTCATTACCTCACATCTAATCAGGAGTTGGATAGTGGTGTAAAAATTGACCAAAGTGGAATGGTTACTTATTCGAACGGAACTTCAGAACAGTTAAAGAATGGAGAGTTGCTTACCTTTGAAGGCAATGTTATGCCAGGAGCAGTAAAAGAACATTTTGAAATGAAGGATGGTAAATTAAATATTGTTACCAATGATATTTACACACCTGTAGAAAAGGCGATGAAGTTGGAAAACGGAGTTGCTATAGATGAAAATGGCTCAACAACTAATGGAACAAGATTGTTGTCGGGACAAAAAATGAACCTTCTCGGAGAAGTCATAAAATAACCTGGTTTAAAAATAATCGGAAAGCCGGCATTTGCCGGCTTTTTTATTTCTTATCTTTATCATATTAAATTTTCCAGTTATGTATTCCAGTATTGACCAAATGGGATTTACCATAAACCTGGAACAAGCTCCCCAACGAATAATCTCTTTAGTTCCTTCGCAGACTGAGTTACTTGCAGATTTGGGATTGAGTACACGGATTGCCGGTATCACCCGTTATTGTATTTATCCTCCGGAGGTTTATATGTCTGTACCGCGAGTTGGGGGAACAAAGTCTTTAAATATTGAAAGCATTGACTCCATAAACCCCGATTTGATAATTGCAAATAAAGAAGAAAATACCAAGGAGATAATTGAACAATTGCGGGAGAAATATAAGGTGTGGGTGAGCGATATCAGCAACATGGAAGAGGCATGCGATATGATTTTCAATATCGGACAGCTCACAGGTACTGAAAATAAGGCCTCAAAGATTATTGAAGACATCAATAAACGATTCGAAAAACTGGAGAAAGAAAAACATAAGAATTCTTCTTTGAGAGCATTGTATTTCATCTGGCGCAAACCCTACATGGCCGTTGCAGGTAATACGTTTATTCATGATATGATGTCGCGTTGCGGATTTGATAATGCACTTTATTATGAAACACGTTATCCTGAGTTGTCCATCGAAAAAATTAAAAAGCTCAATCCGGAAATTATTTTGTTGTCATCAGAGCCTTATCCGTTCAGTCAAAAGCATATTCAGGAGTTTAAAGAGATTTGCCCGCATGCGAGGATAATTTTAGTAGATGGCGAATATTTTTCATGGTATGGAAGCAGAATGCGTTTGGCATCAGATTATTTTTCTGCCCTGCATAACGAAGTTTTCAATGTGGCAGAATAATACTTTTGCAAAGTTATGTACAGACTAAAAATCGTCATTTTTGTATTTTCTTTTTTCGTTGCGGCTAATGCATGTGCCCAGAAAGTCGGATTGGTATTAAGTGGAGGTGGAGCAAGAGGATTTGCTCATATTGGTGTTATAAAAGCGCTTGAGGAAAACGGCATTCCTATTGATTACATAACAGGCACTTCAGCCGGTGCCATTGTTGGAGGTATGTATGTTTCTGGCGACAGCCCTGAGCAAATGACCAATATTGTAAAAAGTGATGATTTCAAAGACTGGGCTACAGGAAACCTGAACGAAGACCTGAATTATTATTTTAAAGAAAAACCCTGGGACGCTTCAT
Source organism: Bacteroidota bacterium (assembly GCA_019136655.1). GTDB lineage: Bacteria > Bacteroidota > Bacteroidia > AKYH767-A > OLB10 > OLB10. The sequence goes on along the minus strand of JAGVTU010000024.1, from coordinate 238,089 downwards.
GGGTAACTGTCAAACTCAGTTATGACTCCACATTACACATGAACCTGAATGGTTCACTGATAAACAGTGCACAGGTTGATTTTTCACTCATGGCAAATCATTCGGCAGCAAGTGCAAGTGCGGATTATGATTTCAATAATTTATTTGTTCCGTTCAGATGTGTGGCAGCAGATATAAAAAATAAGAGGCCGGTTATTTTTAATTGTGGTGATTTGGGGCAGGCTATTCGTTCTTCCATTGCTTATCCTTTGTATCTTTCTCCTATGACTGCTGACAATCAGCTTTTATATGATGGTGGTATTTATAACAACTTTCCGTCAGATATAATGCTCACTGATTTTGATCCGGATATTATGATTGGTGTAAGTGTTTCTCAAGGGCAGGATACACCCTACGAAGAGAATATGTTTTCTCAGTTGCGTAATATGATAGTTCAGTCGCAACATGTTGTACTTCCCGGAGAGAATGATGTTCTGATTCTGCCGAATGTTGATGATATTGGTGTTTTTGATTTTAATAATATTCAGGCACTGATAGACAGTGGTTATAATGCTGCAATGGCAAAGATGGAGCAGATAAAAAGTGTGATTGCAAGACGTGTGAGTGCAGAAGAGTTAAATGAAAAAAGACTTGAGTTTATAAGAAAGTTTCCTCCATTGTTAATTGACAGTATTGTTGTTACCGGTGTGAATGCAGCCAAGGCAAAGTATATTCTTACAATTCTAAATCCTTTGAAACAACCATTACAGTTACGCCAGTTGAAATTTCGGTATTTCAGGTTGATGGCAGATGATAATATCAGATATGCTTTCCCAAAACTTGTTTATAAACCCGAAAAGAAAATGTATGACCTCGAGATTTATGTGAAGCCTGAAACCAATCTGCGTGTGGATGTTGGAGGTAATTTTTCATCACGTCCAATTTCTGAAGGATTTATTGGTTTTAGATATAATGTATTGGCAAGACAAAGTCTGGGGATTAAAGGCAATGTATATTTTGGTAAACTTTATAATTCAGGGCAAGTACGGTTGCGTATGGATATTCCCGGGGCTATTGATTTTTATATCGAACCACATGCAACCATCAACAGGATGGATTACTATAAAAGCAGTAATGCATTTACAGAAGATGTACGCCCTGCATTTTTGCTGAAAACAGATAAGTATGCAGGTATTGAAATAGGAGTACCGGCCCGCAACAAGGGTGTGGTATCAGTTGCAGGTACAATATTTTCGGCAAGAGATAAATATTATCAGACACGTAATTTTACCAAAGATGATCAGGCAGATGAAACAACACTTGAAGGAATTTCATCATACCTGAATTTTGAGAGAAATACTTTAAACAGACGAATGTATGCATCCAAAGGAAGTTATATGTATATACGTTCACGTTATGTAAAAGGCAATGAGTTAACCAATCCGGGTTCACTTAATGCAGATACTGTAAGCGTCAGACGTAAGATGGAGTGGTGGCAGGTAAGGCTTGCTTATGATAATTACTTTGCTCGTATAGGTTCATTCAGGTTTGGATTTTATGCTGAAACTAATTTTTCGAATCAGCCCTTTTCACAAAATTATACAGCTACTACATTGCAGGCTCCGGGCTTTTTCCCTACTCAGGAGAGCAGAACTTTATTTCTTGAAAACTTTCATGCACATAATTATTTTGGCACCGGATTGAAAACTATTTTCAGCCTTCGGTCAAATATTGATTTCAGATTAGAGGGGTATGTCTTTCAGCCCTTACAGACTATAATTGATAATGGATATGGGCAGGCAAAGTATGGTGATGCTTTATCAGCACGATATTATATTGCATGCTTGTCGGGTGTATATCACAGTCCTGTAGGACCATTTGCTATAACACTTAACTATTATGACCGCAGGTCGAATTCGTTTACATTGCTGTTTCATTTCGGATATATTCTCTTCAACCGGTCTGCACTTGATTAAAATGGTTTTTTCGATTTATGGCTAAGAGAGTAATTATAGCTCCGCTCAACTGGGGACTGGGACATGCCACCCGATGCATACCTGTTGTTCATGAATTGTTAAAACAAGGAATGGAAGTTGTCATTGCTTCCAATGGCCAAAGTTTAGCATTACTTGAAAGGCAGTTTCCTGCATTACAGTCATACATTCTGCCGGGCTTCAATCCAACTTATCCGTCACATGGAAAAATGACTCTGGCAATGTTAAAGCAACTCCCTAAGTTTCTTTATCTGATAGAAAGAGAAAAAGTCGCAACGGTTAAGATTGCCAGAAAAGTTAAGGCGGATTGCATTATCTCTGATAACAGATATGGAGCAAGAACTTCTTTCACAAAAAATATTTTTATTTCACATCAGATCAATATTCAGGTGCCCGAAAATATGAGTCAGTATCATTCATTGATTAACAAATGGCAGGCTTCCTATATTAATCGTTTTGATGAATGTTGGATACCTGATACCGGAAATGAAAACAATTTGGCAGGAAAACTGGTACAGTCGGAGAAAATAAAGATCCCACTGTATTTCTCAGGCATTTTATCTGCAATGAACACACAGCTTCAACCTGAAGAAAAAGTATATGATATGATAGCTGTGCTCTCAGGCCCTGAGCCGCAACGTTCCATGTTTGAAGGGATGATTATTGATCAGCTTAGCCGCAGTTTTTCAAGAACACTTGTAATACGTGGAAGAATTAATGACCCGCAACCAATGCCACAGAGAGGCAATATGGAATTTTTGAATTATGCATCGAGTGATACAATTGCTTCGATGCTGCATAAAGATACCATAGTGATTGCACGTTCAGGATATTCAACTATTATGGACTTGGTTAAAACCGGATGCAGAGCCATACTTGTTCCAACACCCGGGCAAACCGAACAGGAGTATCTTGCAACTTATTTAAGTAGTAAAAATTATTTTGTTGCACAGAAGCAATCAGCATTTAATGTTTCAGAAGCAATGGAAAAAATTTCAGCGATTGTGCCTATGTCAATCACTCCATCCAATGGCTTGGCTTCACTTGTAAAACGTTTGGTAAATGGTTGAAAAAATTAATTCAAAACAAGTTCGTAACTGACTCCTGTAATTTCACTCAATTCTGCCAGACAAGCTTCAACATCTGATGGCATAATGTCTGTTTTATTTATCACAGCTTCGTAATATCCTTCCGTTGATAACCACAATCCTTCAGGCAAATCTACTTCTTCAGTGTTGTATATTACCAGCACAAGTTCGCCACTGTCGCTGTCGCGCAATTCATTACTGCTGCATGCAAAAGGTTCAGTAGCTATTAAAAATTGTTTTTCCATACCTGGTCAATAGTTATGAATGGTATTATCTCTTACTTAAAGGAAAATCAGAGCAATCTTTTTATCAGTCTGAGTTTATGAGTATAACGTCTGGTTTCGTTGTTGTAAATTCCAACCTGATCGAATGAATCTATACGCACTTTGCCGGAGGCATGTATGATACTCTCTTTGGTGATGAGTATTCCAACGTGAATTATATTTCCTTCTTCATTGTCAAAAAAAGCTAAATCTCCGGGCTGACTTTCATCAATAAGATTTACTGTATCGCCCTGACCTGCCTGCAGATTGGCATCGCGCAAAAGTTTGTATCCCAAAAGGCGAAAAACCATTTGTGTAAACCCTGAACAGTCTATCCCAAATGGCGAACGTCCTCCCCACATGTAAGGCGTATTTAGATACATGTAGGCATTTTCTATAAGCAGTTGTGGATTGCTGTTTTTCTCAGGAAAACGTGCAGCTCCGTCATAACGATAACGCTTGTCATTAATTCTGCAATGTTGATTTTCGAAAAATGGGAGTACACTGCCTAATAAGATAGTCTGCATTCTGTTGTCATGTACCAGCAGTTGCACCATATCGTACGAAAGAAAAGCTCCGGTTTTTTGGAGGAAATTATAGTCGTTAAACTGCATTTCTGTATGCTGAATTACAGGCATAAATCCTTCATATCCGTCATGAGCGGATCTTATCCTTATCCAATCCCGAATGGTTTCTTTTACTTCGTAATGTTCACCAAAAAGCAACTGACTCACCATTTCGCTGCGGTGTGAAGTTTCGCTGCGTAGTGGTATCAGGCTTAGCTGGCATATTCCGAATGACACGTGTTAGTTTTTTAGCATAAAACATCCACCATATCCTGGCGAGTTATGATATAATTTCTGTCGGCTTTAAAATCTTTTACTATCACTGCCTGATTTTGTTTGCACAATGATTCAGAAAGTGTATCAATTGGAGTGTGTATATCCATAAATGGCATAGCTTCTTCCATGATGGTTTCAACCGGTTTGTTTTTTAACTCCGGATTTTTAATCAACTCTGAGTAAATATGATTTTCGGTAATGTTGCCTACAATTCGTCCTTCACGAGTAACAGGCAATTGCGAAAAATTATTCTGATGTATGATGGAAAGTGCTTCTCCAACACTCTGGTTTACGCTGGCAGTTATAAGTTCTACATTCTTTTTGCTGCCAACAATATCAGCTGCCGTCATACCTTTTTTATCAAAATATCCTTTGGCACGCATCCATTCATCATTAAAAATCTTTGCAAGATAACGTGAGCCATGATCATGAAATATTATTACTACAACATCGGTCGGCTTTAGCTTGTCTTTCATCTGCAGCAAACCTGCCACAGCAGAACCTGCACTGTTGCCCACCCATATACCTTCTTTGCGCACAATTTCGCGTGTCATCAGCGCTGCGTCCTTATCAGTAACTTTTTCAAAATGATCTATTACTGAAAAGTCGTAATTCTCAGGAATAAAATCTTCGCCAATACCTTCAGTTACGTAAGGATAAATTTCATTCTTATCAAGCACACCTGTTTCATGATATTTCTTCAGTGCAGAGCCATAAGTGTCAATACCCCATACTTTGATATTGGGATTTTTTTCTTTCAGAAATTTTCCTGTTCCGGTAATGGTTCCACCGGTGCCGGCACCTACTACAAGATGTGTGATTTTACCTTCAGTCTGTTCCCAGATTTCAGGTCCTGTTTGTTCGTAATGCGCCTGACGGTTGCTCAGATTATCGTATTGATTGACATAAAATGAATTGGGGATTTCTTTGCCAAGCCGTGCAGACACTGAGTAATAGGAGCGAGGGTCTTCAGGTTCAACATTGGTAGGGCAAATGATTACTTCTGCACCAAATGCTCTTAATGCATCTGCTTTTTCTTTGCTTTGTTTATCGGTAGTTGTGAAAATACATTTGTAACCTTTGATAATTGCAGCAATGGCAAGTCCCATACCTGTGTTTCCGCTGGTTCCTTCAATGATGGTGCCTCCGGGTTTCAGTTTTCCTGACTTCTCAGCATCTTCAATCATCTTAAGTGCCATGCGGTCTTTTATAGAATTTCCGGGATTAAATGTTTCTACCTTGGCGAGGACAGTGGCATTTACACCTTCAACAACTTTGTTAAGTTTCACCAATGGCGTATTCCCAATGGTTTCAAGAATATTTTTGCAATACATCAGCAGTAATTTTTTTAAATAAACCGGGCAGCATCACTGCCGCAAAATTTTTAATTAGTTTCCTTTAATACCACAGGGAAACGCCATTTTGCAAGAGCATAAACCCCGAAAAGAACAGCGTTGTAAAACAAATCACCCATCATTGTTCCTCCGAAAAATGGAATTGCTTTAATATAACAATCGGCTAAACCTGCTGCTGTTAAAGGATAAAAACCGCTTGCCACCCACATGCCAAAGTTGGTTACAATATAAAATATGACTGAGCCTGCTATTGATGCAATGGCAATATTCTGTCCTGTTACTTTTTTACGAAGATAAAATCCAAGAGGAATGATTAATGCAAAACTTCCATAAACCCAAATCCATCCTTTGTAAAATGCATATCCCGGATTCAGCATTTGAAGAAGTAAATCAGTAAATAATAGTACAGCCAGTGGAATTATGAATGCTGTTTTTTTATTGCTCAGATAAGTTCCTCCAAATAAAGCAATAGCCCCGATAGGTGTAAAATTATAAGGATGAGGTAAAACACGGCTTAATGCAGCGAGCACCACTGCTACGGCAACAAATTTTGTTTTATTGTCTTTGAAAATCTTATTCATTTTATTTGAGATATTAAGTGTGGCAAAGATATATTTTCTATGGTTAACAATCAAAAGGGCTGTTAGTTCTCAGCTGAATCACTTACCGGAATAGTAATTCCAAATTTGCCACGATGCTTCTGCTTGTTTTATAAGCATTTCCATTCCGTTTTTGACTTTGGCATTGTGTTTTAAACCTTCTTTTAAAAAGAGTGTTTCTGCAGGGTTATAATTCAGGTCGTATAAAAAATGTTTGTCTGTTAAATAGTCATAAGGAATGGGGGGAGCCTGATCCACATCAGGGTGGCGGCCCAATGGTGTGCAGTTGATAATTAGAGTGTGTGATTCGACAATTTCTTTTGTCAGTTGTGAGTAGGTTAATGCATGAGCATCTGTTTTTCTTGAAACCATCTGAACGGCAACACCTGCCTTTTTCAAAACAAAGGAAACTGCTTTGGCTGATCCTCCTGTACCAAGTATCAAGACGCACGGATTATTGTGAGAGAGGTAATCTTTAATTGTCTCTATGAATCCAATGACATCAGTATTGAATCCGATAGTAATTCCGTCCTTAAATAAAACAGTATTTACAGCTCCTGTTTCAGCAGCCACAGCATCAAGTTGTGTGAGCCAGGGAATGATGGCTGTCTTATAAGGGATGGTTACGTTCAACCCGCAAAGGTCATCGTGTGTTTCCGTTAAACTCTTAAAGTGTTCAATTTTTTCCAGATCAAAATTTTCATACCGGCAATCTGAAATATTCTCTTTTTTAAATTTCTCAGTGAAAAAAGATTTTGAAAAAGAGTGAGACAGTGGATGGCCGATAAGTCCGAAAAGCCTCATTTCTTTTGCAGGCGATGTTTGATAACTCCGATTAATATTGGCACAAGTGAAATTCCAATAATCGCTATCACTACCAGCGAAAAATTGTTTTTTACGATTTCCAGTTTACCGAAAAAATATCCGGCCCACACACAAATGTTTATCCATAGCACACTTGCCAACAAACTAAATCCGATAAATCTTTTGTATGCCATACTGCCTACACCGGCAACAAATGGTGCAAACGTTCGTACAATTGGAACAAATCGTGCAAATATCACAGCCTTGCCACCATGTTTATCATAAAAGTCCTGTGTTTTGAATAGATATTCTTTCTTCAGCAGTTTATAATTTTTTTCAAACACCTTTGGTCCGATATAATTTCCGATAAAATAATTTGTGTTGTCACCACCGAAAGCTGCCACAAAAAATATCAGCATGAGGATGCCAACATTCAGCGGATTATCAGGTGGTGCAGCCAGTGCTCCTGCAGCAAACAGCAATGAATCTCCGGGAAGAAGTGGTGTTACAACCAGACCTGTTTCAGCAAAAACTATCAGAAAAAGTATCAGGTAAATCCAGGTGTCGTAACGTTGAACCAGTTCCAGCAAATGCTTGTCAATATGCAGGATAAAGTCGAAAAGAAATTTAATTTGCTCCACAGTAAGAATAGTATTAATAAGAAGGAAGAGAGGGGTCAATTTCTTTTGACCATGCAATAATTCCTCCTTTGAGATTATTCACATTTGTATATCCGAATTGCTTTTCTAATAGCTGAACAATGGTGGCACTTCGTGCTCCGCTGCGACAATGAATAACTACGGGGATATCTTTCTTGATTTCTTCATGACGGGTCATAATTTCTCCCATTGGTATCAGTAAGCCATTTAAGTTACAAATTTCAAACTCGTGCTCTTCTCTTACATCTACCAACTGAAAATTACGGCCTTCTTCCTGCCATTGTTTAAGTTCCTGGACGGTTATTTCCTGCATGATTTTTTTTTGAATGCGCAAAACTATTAAAATGCATGAACCTGACACTATTTTAATCAGTATAACAATCGCTTTTTAAGTAAATCTTCAGGTGAGAAGTACTATGTTTATAAGCCTACATTAAAACCTATTCGTATGATGGGATTGCTATAGGGTGATTCTGCTGAATCATTCAGGTTGTAAAGCAGCATAAGGTAAATGCCGGAATTACTTCCGATTCGCTGAATATATCCGCCACCCACAAATGGGCTGATAATATTTTTGCGATAATACTCCCCACTGTTGGTGTTGAATAATTCCATGTTCAGCAATTCAACCTCAGCATGAGCGAAAAGGTTTGGAATAATGAAATAACGTCCGAAAACACGACCACCGTAAATACTGGTGTTGTAGTTATAGTTATTACTTTTATATCGGTAATAAATGTAAGTGATGCCGGCACCTGCAGTTACTTTTTCAGTAAACTTATATCCCACAAGAGGTGAAATGTCAATATAGGTTTCATTACCAAACTGCAACCCAAGGTTACCACCAATATATATCCTGTCTTTAAAAGGGATTTTATTTTTTTCTTGCTTAGGCGTTTTAATTTCTTTTGGTGGCTCAGTAGTTGTTTCCTGCGCCAAAAGCGCCACCGGCACAAGTGCCATTAATGTCAACAAAATTGTTTTTAGCCTGCGCATTGATTTTATCTTCATTTTTGCTTCTGCAAAGGTACTTCAAATACATCAAAAAACGCTATATGATGAATATTGTTATCACCGGAGCTTCATCAGGAATAGGAGCAGCCCTCGCAACTTTACTTGCTTCTGAACATCGTATTCTTGCCATAGCCCGTTCTGCCAAAACATTGCATGAGTTGGCAACAGCAAATACAAATATCACAGCTTTTCCTGCTGATATCAGTAATATTACAGAATCACAGTTCAGCAGTTTTTTAAGTTCGGCAGGATGGTCCCATATTGATGTTTTAATCAATAATGCCGGTTCACTGATAAACAAGCCTTTTTTAAAGATTACAGATGAAGACTGGAGTGAGGTGTATCAAACCAATGTTTTTGCTGTTGCACATTTAATCAGAATTGCTTTCCCATATTTAAAAAAATCAAAATCGCCTCACATTGTTAATATAAGCAGTATGGGCGGTGTGCAGGGAAGTGTAAAATTCCCGGGGCTATCAGCCTACAGTTCATCCAAAGGAGCATTGACCATTCTTACCGAATGTCTTGCTGAAGAATTTAAAGAAGAAAATATCCGTGTCAATACATTAGCTCTTGGATCAGTGCAAACACCTATGTTGGCAAAAGCTTTTCCGGGGTATAAAGCCTCGCTTACCTCTGAAGAAATGGCTAACATGATTGCATGGTTTGTTAAGGAAGGAGCAGTTTATTTCAATGGCAAGACTATACCTGTTGCATCAGATACTCCATAAAATAAGAAAGGCCATCTGAGATTGATGACCTTTTTTTAAATGCCGGATAATTGCTACAACTTAATCAAATGAATTAGTGTTTTTGAAGATTGACTCAGCAATTGATTTTGTAATTGAATAAAGATTATTTGCAATCCCTTCATTCAAACAAAAAACACAATTTTCAATATTGTTTACATTCAACAAGTATTATGTCTGTTGATTGTGTAAATGAAATTAGTACTTTAATGTTCCTGCAGGTCTTTATTTATAGACTGGCGTTACACCGGTATTGTAAAACATAAACGACCAAATATCTGCCTGCTCCTCTATAATTTTAGAAATCGGTTTTCCGGCACCATGTCCTGCCTTTACATCAATTCTTATCAATTGAGGGCGTTTGCCTTTGTATTTTTCCTGTAGCGTAGCTATAAACTTAAATGAGTGTGCCGGTACTACTCTGTCATCATGGTCAGCAGTAGTAACCATGGTTGCAGGATATTCCACATCAGTTTTTATGTTATGTAAAGGAGAGTAAGAATATAAATTCTTAAAATTTTCCAGACTGTCGCTGCTGCCGTATTCAACAGCCCAGCCCCAACCAACAGTAAATTTATGATAACGCAGCATATCCATTACTCCTACAGCAGGAAATGCTACAGCGTAAAGGTCAGGGCGTTGCAGCATACAGGCTCCAACCAACAGTCCACCATTAGAACCACCTGCTATAGCTAATTTAGCAGGAGATGTGTACTTTTCTTTTATAAGATATTCGGCTGCTGCAATGAAATCATCAAACACATTTTGTTTTTTGAGCAGTTTGCCTGCTTCATGCCATTTTTCACCGTACTCACCGCCACCTCTGATATTAGCCAAAGCATACACACCACCATTTTCAAGTAATATAAGTCTTCCAACACTGAAACTCGGTTCTACACTGATGTTAAATCCACCATATCCATAAAGAAAAGTAGGGTTGTTGCCATCCAGCTTTACTCCTTTCTTATACACTAAGAACATAGGCACTCTTGTTCCATCCTTGCTGTTATAAAATACTTGTTTTGTTTCGTAATCATCGGGATTGAATTTCACATCTGTCTTCTGCCATACTTCTGATTTCCCGGTTGCAATATCATATTTGTAAATGGTAGGAGGATAGGTAAATGATGTAAATGTGTAAAATACTTCTTTGTCGCCTTTCTCTCCACCAAATCCATAAGCACTTCCCAAAGCGGGTAGGGTTATTTCATGTTCAACTTTTCCTGTATAATCAAATTGATGAACATGTGTAGCCACGTCCTGTAAATACAATGCAAATATTTTTCCGCCTGCTGTCATTGCAGACTGAAGAAGGTCTTTTTTCTCAGGAATAACAGTTGTCCAGTTTTCTTTTGATGGATTTTTTGGATCAACAAGTATTACACGCTGGTTGGGTGCGTCTGCATCAGTTTGAACAAGCAGTTTATCTCCATCATTGTTCAGCACCATGAAGTTGTCATCAAAGCCTTTAAACAATAAAGTGAAATCTTTTTGTCCGGCATCAAGATCTTTACAATACATTTCTGTACCATCTGTTCCTTCCGAAACATAAATCAACAAAAAGCGTTCGTCTTCTGTTGTAGCTGCACCGTAATAGCGAAGTGGTTTGTTTTTGTTTTCATAAATCAACTGATCATTCGACTGTGGGTCGCCAAGCTTATGGTAGTATATTTTGTGATATTCATTTTTCTGTGATAACTCTTTCCCTTTTGGAGGAGCATCATAACGGGAATAATAGAACCCATCATTTTTCCATGAGGCACCACTAAACTTCACCCATTCCAGTTTATCATCAAGCAATCTTTTAGTGGCTACTTCCATTATCTGTATGGTTTGCCAGTCGCTTCCCGATTGGTTAACAGCGTAAGCCACATATTTTTTGTCTTTAGAAAATCCCAAAAGTGATACCGCTGCAGTTCCGTCAGCACTGAGTTTGTTCGGGTCTATAAAAACTTCAGGAGTGCCATCCATGCCTTTCTGATAATAGATGACACTTTGATTTTGCAAACCGTCATTTTTGTTGAAGAAATAATAGTCTCCTGCACGAAACGGGCTCGAATATTTGGGATAATTATAGATTTCAGTCAAACGTTGTTTTATTTTTTCACGGTATGGTATTTTTTCAAGATAGCTGAATGTAACTTTATTTTCTTCGGTTACCCAGTCTTTTACATCCTGTGCTGTATCATATTCAAGCCAGCGATAAGGATCTTCCACAATGGTTCCAAAGTAATCATCTTTCTGATCTACTTTTTTGGTTTCAGGATACTTGAGTTTTTCCTGTGAAACACTTTTATTGTCAGGCTGACAGGATGCTGTGTACATTGAAATAGCTAATGCAGATAAAAGTAGTTTATTCATTTTTTTACCTTTGTTGATATGAATGCAAAATTAGCAAATCAAAATCTCTTAAATCAGTTGAGTCACTTAACAAAACGTTAAAGTAAATGTATATTTACAATGTTACCATAAATATTGACAATGATGTGGCAGAAGAATGGCTGCAATGGATGATGGACACACATATTCCTGATGTTTTAAAAACCGGTTGTTTTACCGAACATAAAATTCTTAGAGTAATGGCTGATGAAGAAAGCGGAGGCAAAACATATTCAGTTCAGTATTTTTTTAACACAATGGACGATATGGAGATCTATGAAAAACAGCATGCGGCATCACTGCGTGAGGAACATACGCAGCGATACAAAGATAAATTTGTAGCTTTCAGAACATTATTGCATGTGGTAAAATAAATATTGTTTAACAAAATACAGATTGAACCGGTTGCAATGTTAAACGCATAAATTTGCGGGAATTTAAAAAATCAAATATGAGTAAATTTTTCAGAGGAATAATTTTATTGCTGGCAGTGAGTTCAGGCGTGCAGGCGCAACTGAAACAACTTACAATGGAAGATGCCATACTGAATGTGAATACAAAACTTTCACCTGATAATTTGTCACAGTTAGGATGGATTAAAAATACCAACAGTTATTATTATGTGGATACAAGACTGTCTGATCCTACTTTATTCACAGGTGATGATGGGTTGGTGCATGATGAAAAACTGATTGCGTTATCAGACATAAATGAAAAACTTCGAAGACAAAATGCTGATACGCTTGCTAAGTTTCCATTGATAGAATGGAAAGAGGAAAATAGTTTTACATTTTTCATAGGAAAAAAAGAATACGAGTATGACAAAACGAAATTTGGTTTATATAACACACGCATTCTTGAAATACCGGACAGTGCTGAGAGAAAAGATACAGACCCTGTAACAAAACGAATTGCCTATACGCTTGCCAACAATTTATACATTTATGATAAAGGGAAAAATATACAGGTGACTCAAGAGTCAAATGAAAATGTCCTGTGCGGTACTTCAGTACATCGTGATGAATTCGGAATCACCAAAGGAACATTTTGGTCGCCACAGGGAAACAAACTTGCCTTTTATCGTATGGATCAAACCATGGTGACAGATTATCCGATTGTTAACTGGAAAACAAAACCCACTACAGTGAAAATGATAAAATATCCCATGGCAGGAGGTACAAGTCATCAGGTAACAATAGGAGTTTTTGACGTGACAACAGAAAAAACAATTTTTCTGAATACCGGTGAGCCAAAGGAACAGTATCTGACAAATATTTCCTGGAGCCCCGATGAGAAGCATATTTATGTGGCAGTACTTAACCGTGATCAGAATCACATGAAACTAAACAGATATTCTGCCACAACAGGTGAGTTGGATAAAACATTATTTGAAGAAAAGGATGATAAATATGTGGAGCCTTTGAATCCTGTGCTTTTCGTTCCGGGTAATGATAAAGAATTTATTTGGCAAAGTCAGCGTGATGGTTATAATCATTTATACCTGTACAATACCGATGGCAAATTAATTCGTCAGCTTACCAAAGGAGAATTTGTGGTGACAGCATTAAAAGGTTTTGATAAAAAAGGCGAGCGGTTGTATTACATGTGTACGGCTTTAAGCCCTCTCGACAGAGACTTGTATTACGTGACACTGACAGACGGACGAATGAAACGTGTGAGTGGGGATAGTGGTGTGCATGATTGTTTTTATAATCCGTTTAACAATGAAGTGCTTGATGTTTATAGCAATGTAACAACTCCCAGAAAAATAAAACTTATCATGCCCAATGGCAGTGATGCAAAAACATTATTAACTGCTGAAAATCCTTTAAGCGGATACGACCTCGGAGAGTTAAGATTATCATCTCTTAAAGGAAAATCAGGTGATGTGTTATACACACGCATGTATCTGCCACCTCATATGGATTCTACTCGTAAATATCCGGTAATTGTTTATGTGTATGGAGGACCTCATCTGCAACTTATCACCAATTCATGGCAGGGTGGTCAGCGCGATCTTTGGTTTTATTATTTGGCACAACAGGGTTTTATTGTTTTTTCGCTCGACAACAGAGGCAGCTACAACAGAGGCAAAAAATTTGAACAGGCTATTTTCCGCAACTGCGGCAATGCCGAGATGGAAGACCAGCTCACAGGAGTTGAATATTTAAAGTCACTTCCCTACATTGATACTACACGCATAGGAGTTGATGGTTGGAGCTATGGAGGGTTTATGACTACTTCACTGATGACTCGAAATCCCGGAGTATTTAAGGTAGCTGTTGCCGGAGGCCCCGTGATTGACTGGAGCATGTATGAAGTTATGTACACCGAACGTTATATGGATACACCACAAACCAATCCTGAAGGATTCGAGAAAAGCAATCTGCTCAATTATGTAAAAGATTTAAAAGGAAAGCTGATGCTCATTCACGGAACGGATGATGATGTGGTGGTGTGGCAACAAAGTATAACATATCTTAAAAAAGCAGTGGATGTAAATAAACAGGTGGACTATTTTATCTATCCAGGACATCCGCATAATGTGAGAGGGAAGGACCGCGTACATCTGATGAATAAAATTACTGATTACTTTAAGCAAAATCTTTAAAAGTAATGAATTACAAAACCACCGTATCAGGCATTGCTGTAGTAGTGATGTTTTTATTATTTCAGACCAATAAAACTTTTGCTCAGGGGCTGGGTTTGAAACGTTGCCCTCAGACAACTTCTAAGCAGGCAGAGAGAAAAGCTGATGAAGCTGAAAAACTCTTTAAGTCGCTGAATACTTATGAAAATGGATTAAAAGTTTGTAAAGAAGCAATTGAGGAAGACAGTACGTATGCCAGGCCATATCTTTTGATGGGTGATGCATCGTTTCGTAAAAAAGAATTCAGAACCATGGCAATGGCTTATAAAAAACTGATTGAAGTTTGTCCTGATGCTTCTGAAAAAGCATATTACCGGCTTGCTACATATTATTACGAGACAAAAAAATACGAAGAAGCAATTCCTGTGTATAAAGCATTTTTGGAATTGTCACCTTCTGATACTGTTGCTGCTGATGATGCTGAGGTTAAAATGTTCAGAGCTTACGCTTACTCTCACCCTGTTGAGTTCAAACCTGAGCTGTTGAAAGGTGTAAGTACTGCCGACCCTGAATATCTCCCAATAATTTCTGCAGATAATGAATTGTGTTTTTTTACGAGACGTTTCGAATATCAGAGCAGAAATATGCTTACGCCAACAAGTGTAGAAAAGTTTATGATAAGTCATAACTTAAATGGGAAATGGGAAATCGGTGAGCCGATGGGATTACCTTTCAATAAACAAAACAGCGGAAATGAAGGCGGAGCTTCTATTACACTTGATAACCTTCACCTCTTTTTTACAGTGAATGATAAAGGAAATTTTGATATTTATACTTCAGATTCTACACTTAAAGGCTGGACAGAACCAAGAAGTATTGGCCTTGCAAACGATCCTAAGTTATGGGACTCACAACCTTCTATTGCTCCTGATAACAGAACATTATATTTTGCAAGTTTCAGAGATTCGGTGAACCTGACGTGTGATATTTATGTAACTGTAAAATCAAACGGTGCATGGAACAGTGCAGTACCTCTTTCATCTGTTATCAATACAAAGAAGAATGAAAAGTCACCATTTATACACTCTGATGGCAAAACACTTTTCTTCAGCAGTGATGGTTTACCCGGAATGGGAGGTTATGATATTTTTTATTCAATAAAGGATGACAAAGGTAACTGGGGAAAACCTGTGAACCTCGGTTATCCCATCAACACCGATGCTGATGAAGTAGGATTTTTTGTAAGCACTGACGGTAGCAAAGGTTACTTTGCCAGTAATCAGTTGGGTTCAGGTGGATATGATATTTATTCCTTTAACCTGCCTGACAGTTTGCGTCCTGAGAAGATGGTGCTCTTTAAAGGTAATCTTAAGAACGAAGACAATGAAGTACCAGACAGTGCACGAATAGAAATTAAAAATATTAAGTCGAAGCAGGTGCAGCAGATAGATTATGATGCAGGTAGCGGAAAATATGCAGGAGTTTTGGAAGCTGATGCTGATTATATTCTTACTGTTAAGAAGGATGATTATGCATTTAACTCGCGTGTGATACGTGCCGGTAGCATTGAAACAACTCCTGTGGAGATTGATTTTGAAATGAAAAAAATGAAAGAAGGCAGCGCATATAACCTGAATGATATTTTGTTTGAATCGGACTCTTATCGCCTTACTGAAGTGTCAAAAGAAGTAATCAATGATTTTGCTGAGTTTCTAAAGGCTAATCCAAGGCTGCAGGTGGGCATTTATGGACATACTGATAATTCCGGAAGTGCTGCAGATAATCTTACACTTTCAAAAAACAGAGCAAAAGCAGTTTATGATTATCTGGTGTCGGTAGGAATTGCTGCAAGCCGATTGTCACACGAAGGATTTGGACAGACAAAACCGGTTGCAGCAAATACAACTGAAAAAGGAAAAGCTCTGAACAGAAGAACAGAGTTTGTTATTTTAAAGAAATAATTTTTGATGGTGGAGTATGTAACTCTTGTGAATCAGGAGGACGAAGTCATAGGAGAGATGGAGAAAATTCAGGCGCATGAGTTGGGTATGCTTCACAGAGCATTTTCAGTTTTCATTTTCAACAGCAAGAAGGAATTACTGCTTCAGAAACGCAGCTCAGTAAAGTATCATAGCAGTGGATTATGGACAAACACCTGTTGCGGTCATCCACGTCCGGGCGAAGAAGTAAAGGATGCTGCCAAAAGGAGGTTGAAAGAAGAAATGGGCATATCCTGTGAGTTGAATTTCAAACAAACATTTTTATATAAAGCGAAATTTGAAAATGGTTTGACAGAACATGAACTCGACCATATTTTCACCGCAGTTTATGATGGAAATGTTAAGCCTGATCCCGCTGAAGCCGAAGCATGCAAATGGCAACCTGTCTCGCAGATTAAATCAGAAATTAAAACGAACCCTGAGTTGTTTACATTCTGGTTTAAAGAAATCATCAGCATATTTTGATTTTTTTTAATCAAGCCGAATTGCTAAAGCGATTTTTAAAACAGAAGTAAAACGATAGGCACGTTTGTAATAGAAGTGAAACAAGTTGCACTTTCCGCATTTTTTCATGTGATTAAACTGTTTTAATGTAATTTCTTACAGACACTTTTTAAGCATTGGCTTAGTTGATTTATTCAAGCTCCACTCTGTAGTGCTGTTGAAAGCATGAAAAACTCTCAATAGAAAAGTAATATATTCTTACTTTCTTACAAACACATTACCTTGTTTACTTAGTAAGCGACTCTCTTCAGGACGGAGATAAATTTGAAGACAAATGGATTAATTCCATAGTGCATCACATCAAATTTTTAGCTTATGAGCACACGTTTACGTCTGAAGATTTTAGTTTCGCTGCTGGTTACGCTCATGTTTTGCAAGCAAAGCCTGGCCACACACAGCATGGGTGCCGACCTCACTTACGAGTGTGTAGGCGGAAATAATTATAAAATCCGTGTTTCCTTTTACAGGGATTGTATTGGCATCAGCGCTCCAGGTTATGTTGATGTGAAGGTAAGTTCCGCATCATGTGGTCAGAGTTTTAACAAACGACTCTATCCCATTCCGGGAACCGGAGTAGAAATATCTCCTTTATGCCCCTATGCACTCTCAACATGCAGAGGCGGTGTGTTTACCGGAATTCAGGAATGGATATACGAAGGCATTGTCAACCTGCCTATGCAATGTGTTGACTGGACATTCAGCTATCAGTTGTGTTGTCGAAATGCCGCCATCAATACCATTACCACACCTCTAACAAATACATTTTACATTTATGCTACTCTGAATAATACGGTTGTTACTTGCAATACTTCTCCGGTATTCAGCAACAAGCCTGTGCCTTTTGCTTGTTTAGGTCAGCAACTGTGTTTTAATCATGGTGCCTATGATGCTGATGGTGATTCTCTTGTTTATTCTTTAATAACACCAATGCAGGATGCAAGTACAACAGTAAACTACATTCCGCCTTATAGTGCTACCAACCCTCTCACTTCAAGTCCACCGGTTTCATTTAATAATTCTACAGGTGATATTTGTATGACCCCAACACAACTTGATGTAACGGTGATGGCAGTATTGGTGCAGGAGTATCGCAATGGAGTATTGATTGGTTCTGTAGAGCGCGATATTCAGGTTACTGTGATTAACTGTAACAATAATCTTCCTACACTTACGGGAATAAACGGTACAAATCAGTTCTCTGCTACAATTTGTGCGAATGAACCTTATTGTTTTGATATTTATTCCAACGACCCTGACTCAGGCCAAACATTAACACTAAGCTATGACAGTTCTATAACAGGAGCAACATTTACTTCTGCAGGTACGCCACATCCAACGGGTACATTCTGCTGGACACCGAATAATTCTGATATCAGTGCAACTCCACATTGCTTTACAGTTAAAGTAACTGATGATAACTGCCCCTGGCTGGGCAGCCAGATTTACTCTTATTGTCTGACAGTTGTTGGCGTAAATGTAGATGCTGGACCTGACCAGTATGTTACCTGCAGCGACCTTGCAACAATAACAGCTACTGCATCAGGAGGTACAGGTGGGCCATACACTTATCAGTGGAGCAACGGATTTACCAACCCTACACAAACAGTTTCACCGGGAACATATATAGTAACAGTGAGCGATGGAATGTGTTCGGCTACGGATACTGTAGAGGTGCATTATATCTCATTCCCTACAGCAGCATTTACTTATACCAATGCATGTCCCAACTCACCGGTTCAGTTTCAGGATCAGTCAACAGTTTCAGGTAGCACCATCATCGGATGGTACTGGGATTTTGGCGACAGCACCACTTCTTTCGATCAAAACCCCATTCACACTTTCCCCGGTCAGGGAACTTATAATGTTACTCTTGTTGTAGAAACCAATCTGGGTTGTCTTGATACCATCATGCAACCTGTAACCATTTCGCCATTGCCCGAACCGTTATTCACCGTTCAGCCAGGATGTGCAGGAAATGCAGTTACTATCAACAATACCACTCCGGGAACGATATCATCATGGGATTGGAACTTTGGCAATGGTCAAACATCAACCCAGCAGAATCCTGTAATTGTTTATTCTGATTCAGGAACCTATGTCATAACCCTCACAGCTACAGATGGAAATGGGTGTGTAGGTGTTTATACTGATACGGTAGAAATTGAACCTTCTCCTGTTGCTTCATTCAATCTGAACGGAATGGCAACCTGCGTAGGAAGCACATTTACACTGAATAATACTTCCAGTGGAAATATCATTTCTTATTTCTGGGATTTTGGAAATGGAGTTACTTCCACAGCAATGGATACTTCCATCACTTATAACTCATCCGGCATTTACGCAGTTACACTTACTGTAACTTCTTCTAATGGATGTACAAGTACCGTTTCGCAGAATATCAGTATTTCGCCTCCTCCGGTTGCTGATGCAGGATCAAATACATCACTTTGTCTTGGTCAATCTGTTGTACTTACTGCCACAGGTGGTCAAACCTATCAGTGGAGCACCGGCCAAACATCCAATCCAATTACTGTGAGTCCCGCAACATCCGGTGTTTACACCGTGACAGTGACCGATGCCAGTGGTTGCACTGCAACAGATACGGTAATGGTAAATGTAAATCCGTTACCCACAGCTGTTATTTCACCTAATCAGGTGATTTGTCAAGGGCAGTCAGCAACTTTAACAGCATCCGGTGGTACTTCGTATAGCTGGAATCCTACAGGTAATTCAACATCAACAATAACAGTTAATCCGTCATCTACTACAACTTACAGCGTAACAGTAACGGATGCCAATGGATGTTCGGCTGTAACATCATCTGTTGTAACAGTGAATCCAAATCCTGTACTGAATATTCCTGCAACCTTTGTATGCCCGGGAACATACACTACTCTCAATGCAGGTAACACAGGTTCAACATATCAATGGTCAACAGGAGCTATCACCCAATCAATAGATGTTACTTCGCCCGGAAATTATACAGTCACTGTTACCAATGCTTACGGTTGTACAGCAACCCAAACAGCGCAGGTAACACTTGGAGGTACCATAACCAATAACAACACCGATGTAGAATTATGCCAGGGACAAACCACTATTCTTGATGCAGGTAATCCGGGTAATACTTATTTGTGGTCGAATGGAGCAACTACACAAACCATATTGGCAGCTGCTGCAGGACAATATAC
The DNA here is from genome assembly GCA_019136655.1 of Bacteroidota bacterium. Classification (GTDB taxonomy): domain Bacteria; phylum Bacteroidota; class Bacteroidia; order AKYH767-A; family OLB10; genus OLB10. Next base: position 218,079 of record JAGVTU010000024.1, on the reverse strand, counting down.
TGTAACGATTACCAACATTCACGGATGTACAGCTGCATTAGTGACAAATGTTATTGTAAATCCACTTCCTCAGGCAGCATTTACTCCTCAGGATATTTGCATAAACCAGTCAGCAGGATTTGTTGATGCAAGTTCAATAAGTTCAGGAACCATTACTTCATGGCAATGGAATTTTGGTGATGGCAATACTTCACTTCAGCAAAATCCTTCTCACAACTTTGCTGCTCCGGGAACTTATCAGATAAGTTTGGTTGCAACATCTGCTGCCGGTTGTACTGATTCAGTTGCGCAGTCAATAACAGTGTATCCGTTGCCTGTTGTAAACTTCACTGCTGCTAATGCCTGTGCAGGTTCTGACATAACATTTACAAATACTTCTACCGTAAATGCCGGAATAATTTCTTCTTACACATGGTATTTTAATGATGGCGATACTTCATCACTTACATCACCTACACATAGTTATTCGCTTGATGGTAATTACACCGTAACTTTAATTGCGAATTCATCAGGTGGCTGTGTGGACAGCATCCGCAAATCTCTTACAATTTATCCTCTCCTTGTTGCCGATTTCAGTGTTCAACCTGTATGCCTTGGTCAGCAAACTTCCTTCAGTGACCTTTCTGCAGTGAGTGGCAACAATATCAACTCATGGAACTGGAATTTCGGAAATGCAACAAGTTCTAATGCACAAAATCCAACCATGCAATATGCACAGAGTGGCAATTATGTTGCTCAGTTAATTGTTCAAACTGCTTATGGTTGCAGCGATACCATTCAAAAACCTGTTACTGTTTATGCATTGCCTGTTGCTGATGCAGGTATAAACCAAAATACTTGTCTAGGCGAACCGGTTACGCTTACAGCTACCGGTGGCAATCAGTATCAGTGGTCGCCTGTTTCAGGTAATTCAAGTTCAATAACATTTACTCCACAGTCTTCTGTTACCTGTTATGTTACAGTTACTGATACAAACAATTGTGTTGCGCACGACAGTGTTCGTGTGAATGTATTGCCACTTCCCGCAGCTGATGCAGGAAACAATCAAACAATTTGTCAGGGCAGCAATGTATCACTTCAGGCATCAGGTGGTGTAAGTTATGTGTGGTCTCCGGGATCACAAACGACTGCATCCATAACGGTTTCACCTGCTATTTCAACATGGTACTTTGTTACTGTTACAGGTGCCAATGGTTGCACTGCAACTGATTCTGTACTGGTAACAGTGAATCCTTTGCCTGTTGTTCAGTCAACACCTGATATCAGCATCTGCAGTGGAATGACTGTAGCATTGCAGGCTTCAGGAGGAAGTAATTACACTTGGTATCCAACAGGAGATACTACTGCGATAATTTATGTTACACCACAGTCAAACACCCAATATCTTGTTGAAGTAACAGATTTAAATGGCTGCAAATCTAATGACACCATCATGGTGAATGTGATGCCTTCACCTGTTGTATCTCTCAGCAATACATTTGTATGTATGGGCTACAGCGCTACACTGGATGCAGGTTATCCGGGTTCAACTTATCAATGGACTCCTAATGGCGAAGTGACACAAAGTATTCAGGTTTCTACTGCCGGAACTTATGGTGTAATTGTTACCACAGCCAATGGCTGCACCGGTTATGGCGAAGCAACGGTAACAGTAGGTGGCGATTCGATAGTGAACAACTCCACCAATGTTATGTTATGCGATGGACAATCAACATTACTCGATGCAGGTAATCCAGGATCATCATTCCTTTGGTCTAATGGAGCAACTTCACAAACTATCACTGTTTCCGCTCAGGGAACCTACACTGTTACTGTAACGGATGCTAATGGTTGTACCGGATTATTCGAATCTATTGTAACTGTTAATCCACTTCCTGTACCTCAGTTTACAGTATCACCTATATGTTTTGGAGATACTACACACTTCCTGAATCAGTCAACCATTGCTTCAGGAAATATGATGAGTTATCTCTGGAATTTTGGCGACAGCACTATATCAGGTCAGCAAAATCCTTCTCATATTTATGCTCAGCCCGGCAACTATACAGTATCACTGCAAATAGTTTCCGGTAACGGATGTACTGCTTCTATCAATCAGCCTGTTGAGATTTATACTCCGCCAACAGCTTATTTTACTGCTGATGATGTTTGCAGAAAGAAACAGACTTCATTTCATGATATGAGTACCATCAACAACGGATTGATAGTTTCATGGAACTGGGATTTTGGTGACGGTGCTACATCTACCAGTAAAAACCCGTTACATACTTATGCAAATGATGGCGTATATCCTGTGCAACTGCGTATCATGTCGAATCATGGTTGTACTGATTTATATCGCGATTCAGTAGAGATATACCGCTTGCCTGAACCACAGATTTACACCATGAATAATTGTGAGAATGTATCTATATCAATGACAGATGTTTCTCCTTCAGCAGCGATGAATGATATCTGGCTCTGGAGTTTTGGTGATGGTTATTACTCAAATCAGTCTTCTCCTGTACATGCATATACTACTGCAGGAACATACTGGGTTTCGCTCACAGTTCAGGATACCAATGGTTGTGTTTCACGCGATTCTGCTCAGGTTGAAGTTTACCCTAATCCTGTTGCATCATTTACCGGAGGTCCCGGTTGCGAAGGTGCTCCTGTTCAATTCCAGAACTACAGCACCATTCCTTCAGGTATTATTACAGGATATAGCTGGAATTTTGGCGACAGTGCCTCATCACAGGCAGAGAATCCTTCACATACTTATTCTCCTGCAGGAAATTATCTGGTAACACTCACTGCCATTTCTGATCAGGGTTGTATTGACTCCATACAGGGATTTGTTACCATTCATGCCAATCCTGTTGCACAGTTTCAGCAAAGCAGCCATGCCGGTTGCGGACCTTTGCCAGTGCAGTTCTATGATTATTCACAGGGAACAGATGGCAACATCGTGCAGTGGAACTGGAATTTTGGTGATGGCAACGGAGATACATTGCAGAATCCTGTTAACATATATTCTCAAACCGGAGTTTATAATGTGGTGTTAACAGTTACTTCTGAATATGGCTGCGTAAATACCGACACCGTTGAGAATGCTGTTACAGTTTATCCAAGTCCGATTGCAGCATTTACTCCTGATCCGCGTGAGACAAATATTCTCAACCCTGTCATCAATTTTGTAAATCAGAGTGTGGGAGCCAATACATGGGATTGGACTTTTGGTGACGGACATACATCATTTGAGTTTAGTCCGCAACATGCTTATGGCGATACAGGATGGTATGATGTGAGCCTCATAGTGGTTAATTCATTCGGTTGTCGCGACAGTGCTTATGATAAAGTTTACATTGCACCAATCACAACATTCTTTATTCCTAATGCATTTACTCCGAATAATGACGGACACAACGAAGAGTTTGACATCAAAGGAATCAACATCATCAACTATACGCTGATGATACATGACCGCTGGGGCGAATTGATTTATGAAGGCGAAAATCATGGATGGGATGGACGCGTAAAAGGTAAATCGGTTCAGGCCAAACAGGATGTTTACGTCTATACTGTTGTTGCAAAAGACGTATTCGGAAAAATGCATAAGATGGTTGGCCACGTTACACTGGTTCGATAAAATGGAATCGTTTGATTGTTGTCTGATAAAATAATTCAGTCTCAGACCGAAGTCAGTTAAGTACACTTTGCTTCATGGTTTTACCGATTCATCATAATGCCTTACCTTTGTGTAATGCAAATGATGATAGTGTATATTTTAATAACCATTTTACTCACAGCAGCAATTACCTATATTGTTGTACAGCGTTTATTTTCCACCAACCTCAACAACGCGCATCAGAAAGCTGTAGAACTGGAAAAACAGAATGAATCACTTAAAGCATCTGTAAGTCAGTTGCAGTTATCTCAGCAAAAAACTGATCAGATGTTGTCAGAGGAGCGTAACCATACTTTAAAACTCACCAACGACCTTGCTACAGCACAAACAAGATATGAGGAAGCTGTTAAACGGATGAATGAACAGAAGCTGGAGTTGGAACAGATGCAGCAAAAACTTAAGACAGAGTTTGAAAACCTTGCCAATAAAATTCTTGAGGAGAAAAGCCATAAGTTTACTGAGCAGAATAAAGTCAATCTTGATATCATTCTCAATCCGCTAAAAGAAAAAATAAAAAACTTTGAAGACAAAGTTGAGAAAGCATATAAGACAGAATCGGATGAACGCATTTCGCTGAAAACACAAATCAACAACCTGTTGGATCTGAACAAACAACTTAGTGCCGAAGCCAATAATCTGGCCACAGCACTCAAAGGCGACAACAAGATGCAGGGCAACTGGGGCGAACTGGTGTTGGAAAAAATTCTTGAATCATCAGGACTGATCAAAGACCAGGAATATAAAACGCAGGTTAATACAATGAATGATGATGGCGAAAGAATAAAACCTGATGTCATTGTTTATCTTCCTGACAACAAACATCTGATTATTGATTCCAAAGTTTCGCTGGTTGCATACAACGAGTATCTGTCGGCTGAAGATGATACATTGCGGGAACAGTTTGCATCGCAGCACGTACAGTCAGTGCGCAATCATATCAAACAGCTTAGTGATAAAAGTTACCATACTGCCAACGGGTTCAGTACTCCCGATTTTGTAATCCTTTTTATGCCTGTCGAATCTGCTTTCAGTTTTGCCATGCAGTTCGATAAAGATTTGTACAGCTATGCATGGGAGCGAAAAATTGTTCTTGTAAGCCCTACCACCTTACTTGCCACCTTGCGCACAGTGGCATCCATCTGGAAGCACGAGCGTCAGGTGAAAAATGCATTACAGATTGCCGAAGAAGGAGGGAAGATGTATGACAAACTTGTGTCGTTTGTCAGCGATTTGATTTCAATCGGTAAAAAAATGGACGGAGCAAAAGAAGACTATGTGGAGGCAATGAAAAAACTGACTGACGGAACAGGCAATCTGGTGAGCCGTGCACAAAAAATGAAAGACCTTGGAGCTAAGGCTGCCAAATCATTACCGGGACCCATAATTGAGAGAGCAGGTGAATAGACTATTATTTTCTTTTTTAGTTTTCTCTCTGGCAGCATGCAGTGGATTACACCGGATAAGTAATTCCGATTTAAGTTGGCAATATCGAAATGACCCTTCATGGCTGAAACCTCAATATGCTATCGTACATGAATCTGCCGACAGCAGTACGTTGTATCTCCGGTTGCCTGTGGCTGATATCTTGTACAAACGCAGCGATGACGGTGAAATGAAAGCAGACTTTAGTTTGCGTTTTATATTTTTCCAGTCTTATGAAAGCAAAAAAATTATTGACAGCCTGTCGGTTTCATTTTCGCCACCCTATAGCAACGATTCAAATGCCATTGTTATCAAGTCGTTCGGTTTTCGCCATCCAAAACAAAATTGTTTGCTTGCATTACGTCTGAATGATTTGAACCGTGGCTCTTTCAAAGAATCGTTTATAGATGTGGATGTAAGCAAGCAAAGCAGGCAGGATTTTGATATCAGAGCCGACAACGACAATTTTCCTTTGTTCAGCAGTGTAATAAATAATGCATTCAGCAATAACTTATCTGTTTCTGATTACGAAGGAACATCTGAAATGTGGGTTCGATGTTTTTTCAGGGAATATCCGGTTGCTTTGCCGCCATTCAGCACCAAACCTCCGCAGATATTCAGCTACACTTCTGACAGCAGTTACAGTGTAAGTGCAGACAACAACGGTAAATTTAATATCAACCCTTTGAGATACGGAATTTATCATCTGCAGTTTGATACGATGATAAAATCAGGTGCTACTTTATTTCATTTTGATGAGTCTTATCCAGAGGTCACCAACACCAATCTGCTAATTGAAGCTTTGCGTTATCTGACTACTGCAAAGGAATACGATGAGTTGATGAGTGCTGACGATAAAAAAGCTGCAGTGGACGATTTCTGGATAAAAGTTTCAGGAAGCAAAGAGCGTGCACGATTTTTAATACGTATGTTTTATACGCGCATGCAAAATGCGAATCGCTTTTTTACCTCCTATCTGGAAGGATGGAAAACAGACAGAGGAATGATATACTTAGTTTTCGGACCTCCTAAAACGGTGTATCGCACCGCTGAAGCAGAATATTGGGAGTATGGAACGTACAGAGGTTATGGCGCACTCAGTTTTTCATTTCAAAAAATAAATAACCCTTTTACCGACAATGATTTTGTATTGGTAAGGTCAGCAAGTTATGAGCCTGTATGGTATATGGCTGTTGACAACTGGCGGCAGGGACGAATCTCAGGAGAAGATATACATGATTGACAAGAAAACGGAATATATTTATGGCACACGTGCAGTAGCTGAAGCAGTGAAAGCCGGAAAGCAGATTGAAAAAATTATTCTGCAGCAGGGATTGTCTAATCCGCTGATAACTGAATTGAAGGACCTTCTTGTAGAGAGAAAAATTCCTTTTCAGCTGGTGCCGCTACCCAAAATTCAGCAGGTAACCAGAGGAAATCATCAGGGAGTAGTAGCATGGTTATCGTTGGTAGAGTATCAGCAAGTGGAAGACCTCATCCCTCTCATTTTCGACAAGGGTGAGTTGCCGCTTTTTATTATGCTCGACAGAGTTACAGATGTGCGAAACCTTGGAGCCATTGCGCGTACTGCATTGTGTACCGGTGTTCATGCCATTATTATTCCGGAACAAGGTTCTGCAAGAATTAATGCAGATGCCGTAAAAACATCTGCCGGTGCACTTCACTCTGTTCCTGTTTGTCGCGAAAAAAATCTGAAACTTGCTATGGAATATATGAAAGGTAGTGGTATCAGAATTTTTGCTGCAACTGAAAAAGCCTCCTTGCCTTATTACAAAGCGAATCTTGCAGACCCGTGTTGTATCATCATGGGCAGTGAAGGAGAAGGTATTTCGCCTGAATATCTCAAACGTGCCGATGAGCAGATTACCATACCTATGAAACAAACCGTAGCATCACTGAATGTTTCTGTTGCTGCCGGTGTCATTTTATTTGAAGCATTTCGCCAGCGAAATGCCTGATGTGTTATTTGTATTAACAGAGCCTTCCCTCGTACTCACAAGAGGTAATATAATTGAAAGCAATGTTTTCATTATGCAGAAGTGAAACAGCTTTTGCCCTGACTTAGTCACCCGAAAAAAATCTGGAGACTGTGTTTGGATGTATTATAGAACGATGACTTCGAAGGAGTCAAATGTTTATAGCAAGGATATATCATCATAAATACCTACCTCGAAGGAGGTCGAACATTTTGTTGCGAACATACGAGTCCCCACAAAATGGTGGGAGACTATGAAAGTACATGAAAGGAGTTTTTTGTTGGAAAAGTAGATGCAGAGGTGTCAAGGCAAATTAAGCGGTTGATTGATAAAAAGATGATTTTTCCGGAAAAAGATGGAACCAGAAAGTATGTTCTTAGATTTGATAACAGCTATTTGCTAAGAAGTATCATTAAGTCATTGGGAGATAAAGGTTTTTTGCCAGCCCGTGACGAGATTTAAAATGCTTGCCGTCTACGTTTTTGCAGCTTGGCGTTTGTGGCGGATTTTAACCGTCCCGAAAACTATCGGGACAAACTTGGGTCTTACATATAATTTGCTTTTTTAAATGACAAGAAGGCACAAGTCATAAATAAGACTTGCTCCAGAGGGGGGGCATAGTCTTCCGAAAATCGGGGATATGAAAGTACAGGAATCTTTAAATTTTATTGTTGATAAAATTTTATTTGTTCCCAACTGAAATACATTATATTTGGTGTGTTAAATTATTCATTTGTTTACTTAAACTTTTACAACAATGAAAAAACACATCACTCAACCCTCATCCATTGTAATAATGGTATTGCTGCTTGTTACATTTACAGGCAGAGCGCAAACTCAACAAGCCCAGTCTTTACAAGTTACTTTAACCGCTTCCGACTACAACGGATATAACATCACTTGTTTTGGAATGCAAAATGGTTCTGTCAGTATTTCAGTTTCAGGTGGAACACCGCCTTACACTTTTACATGGAGCAATGGTGCCACAACTTCTTCAGTAAATAATCTTCCTGCCGGTTATTATTCCGTACGCATTACCGACAGTCTTAGCAGTGACACTACATTGCAGATTACCCTTACTCAACCTGAGCCTTTGGCCATGAGTGAACTGAATGCTTACACCTATGTCAACGGATTTAATGTAAGCTCCTTTGGCGCATGCAACGGCTCGGTAACAACAACCGTCTCCGGAGGTGTTTTGCCTTACAGCTATTTTTGGAAACCGGGACAGCAGACACTGCTTGCGCCTGTAAATTTATGTGGCGGTGAAAACACACTTAACGTTACCGACCTGAATGGGTGCGAAGTGCGAAACTCCATTAACTTAAAAGAGCCGCAGCGTGATGATTGGACCATGACAGGAAATGTAGGAAGCAATCCTAATTTTAATTTTATCGGAACTATTGATAGTAAAGATTTGGTTTTTAAAACTAATAATAACGAAAGGCTGCGGGTATTAAGCAACGGAAATATAAAAATAAACTCGTTTAGTGGCGGTTCATCAGGTATTCTTATGGTTGACAGTAATGGTGTTTTAAACAGAAAGCCTGTTTTACTTCCTGCATTAAATTGTAATGACCCGCTTACTCTTGCATGGCAAATTAAAACAAATGTTAGCCCCAATGTTGCATACACATGTTGGAATACGGTTGGTATTGGAACTGATGATCCGCAGAAAAATTTAGGAATAAAAGGCGGAGCAAGGTTTTTTAATTTTAATGACCACACAAAATATTTAGATGTGGAGCATGACGGATCCAATGCAAGCATCAATACTACCGATAATCTTTTGTTAAATTATTACAGTGGTAAAAATATTTACCTGAACACAGGAACCGTGAAAGGCGATGTTGAAACAGGAGGAAATACTTTTTTGGCTACAAGTTCTGGGAAAAATGTAGGCATAGGAACTAATAATCCTAACTCACTATACAAATTAGATGTTATTGGCAATTCACGGTTTAAGGATTTTTTAACCTTTGAGGGTGATGATAATACCCAAATTGGTAGAATACAGTATAAAAACGATGCTTTTAGATTTTATTCCAAGTATCATTTTGCCATATTTTTAGATGCTGATCCTGTTGATTTAATAAATTCTCAACATAATAATGAAGGATTTTATATTTTGTCAAATAATCATTATTGGAGTGGGGGTAATTCTGTATATGAAATGTTTCAATTAAATAAATTTTCCATGATATACAGAGGTGCAGATCCAAGCAATCCAGGTTATTACAGAGAAAATTTCAAAGTTACATCTGATGGCAATGTCTTTGCTCGTAGTATTAACATTAATATGAATAATTTTCCCGATTATGTATTCAATGAAAGTTACAAATTAATGCAATTAAACGACTTAGAAAATTACATTAAATTAAATAAGCATTTGCCTGAAATACCATTGGCAACTAAAATCAACAAAGAAGGTGTTGATTTGGGAGAAATAGTAAGAAAGCAAATGCAAAAAATAGAAGAATTAACACTGTACATAATTGAATTGAATAAAAAAATTGAAGGGTTAAAAGGCGAAAAATAAACTATAATCATAAATGAAAAAAACAATTATAATATTTGTTTGCATAATTGCTATTCATAGTAAGGTTTCAGCCCAACCTGAAACCATTTGGCAACTAATAGATGGTTCAATCATACGTTGGGCATACTCAGGTGGGGATGAATTTAATGGTACTCAACTGGATTATTCTAAATGGGATGATGGTTATCCTTGGGGGAGGTCTTTGATAGGAAATCAAGAACAACAATACTATAAACCTGGAATTGATAACATTTCTTTTGACAATGGTATTTTAAAACTAATAACAAAATATGAGCCTGGATATTATACTGTTGAACCATGGCATAGTGGGAGTGATATTTTAAGTGATGGTCAACCCAATAATAGATATTTCCCATGGACATCAGGAATGATTTTTTCAAAGCAAAAATTCAAATATGGACTCTTTGAAATTCGTTTCAAGCCACCTGTTGGTAGTGGGCTTTGGCCTGCTTACTGGCTCTATGGTGGCAATCCAAACGAAGAATTTGACATATTTGAATATAAAGGGGAAACACCAAATAAAATACATATTGATGTGCATTGTCCGAGTAATGATTGTAACAACTTCGGAGGCTGGGCTACTGCAAATGGCAACTTTTCTGATGGCTTTAATGATATAATGGGTGAATGGGGACCAAATTTTAGTTTCTGGTATCTCAATGGAAGTGAGTTTGCTATTTGGCTTGGCAACTTAAATTATCAGGCAAATATCATTGCGAATATGGCTGTAGCTAATAGCTGCCCCGCGACTTTTTGTCCAGGAACTAATGCTAATACCCCCACTACTTCGTATTTTGAAATTGATTTTATTCGTGTATGGACACGGCTTGACTGTCAACAAGTAATAACTATCTGCAATTATAATCAAACCTCTACTGATCCTACCGGGATTACAGGAAGTCAAATTACAATGGGTGGAACAAACTGCAATGCAGTTGTTCAAAACGAGCAAAATCTACATTTAATTGCAACAGATTACATTGAACTTTTGCCAGGGTTCATAGCCGATGCAGGTAGTAACTTTAGTGCTAAAATAGTTAACTGTCCTGTTCCACAAATACAATTTGCACTTGATTCAAGTGAAGCTGCTGCTTCTACTTTACATATTCTATCAGAAGTAGAACAGGATTCTTTAAGTAATTCAAGTGAAAGAAGAGAAGCTGAATCAGTAGAAAATAATCCACCGATACTTTATACTAAAATTTATCCTAACCCAACAGATGGGAAAATCTCTATTGAGTTTGTTGGATATACGGACAAAATAATTGCTATTGAACTTATTAATTCACTGGGTGAAAAAGTGTATTCCAAAGAAAACATTAAAGATAAAAAACTTGATATTGATATTTCCCCTTTACCCAAAGGAGTATATTTCCTAAAAGGCATTTTCGGAAGTGATTCTATAACAGACAAAATAATCTTAAACTAAAAATGAAATCCTTTATATTCACCATAGTGCTATATTTAAAAGTATTTAATGTCTTTGGTCAAGACACAATTGCTATTCATTATTTTAATGAGAGTAAGGTAAGTATTGCAATGGGTGTAGGTAATTACACTTCTCTATATTTTAATGGTTATGAATATGTTGTTAAAAACAAAGAGCTTACATTTAATATTGAAACCGTAAACGGTATTCAAATAAAGAAACATCAAATTGGATTACTACTGGGAGTTGATAAATGGAAAGGGTCTTTATTATTTCCATTAGGTATTTTATATAAAATCGGATTCACTAAAAAAAAACATATTCCATATTTTGAATTGTCGAGTGGATACGCATTTGGGAATAAAGGCAAGACCGAATATGATGGAGTAGAAAAAGGTAGTTATTATTTCAAGGGAGGAAGCGGTTTTCAGTTCAATTTGCCAAAAGACTTCGCAATCGCAATCGGACTGTATTATAAAATGCAAAACATGCGTTCATCATATAGTAGAATTATAAATCCGAATGAACCGAAAATAGCAATAGGTTACAATATTCCTTATCATTTTATTGGTCTATCTATCGGAATGAAAATGTAATATACGCACTGCATCTCACATATCCCTATTGTTATCGAGATTCGCGATAGGGTGATATTAAATGATAGGTTAGCTCCACCCGAAAACTATCGGGACAAACTTGGGTCTTACATATAATTTACTTTTTTAAATGACAAGAAGGCAAAAGTCAAATAAGACTTGCGCCAGAGGGTGCAACAAAACAATTTGTAGTTAATGCAAAAGCGCAATCGCGGTAAATCTCGGCAATTTTAGTCCCGCAACGATATCATCAAATTTAAAATTTAAAACCTTCCGTACTTTCATAATCTGGTACGTGGCTGACTTTTTTGAACAAGTTAAAAATGGATAAAAAGTATTAACTTTCAAAAAAAAATCAATAAAAAATGAAAAGATCAAAATTTAGTGAAGAGCAAATTATTGCCATTTTAAAAGAGCAGGAACAAGGCTTAAAGGTTATGGAGATATGCCGTAAGCATGGCATATCCGATCAAACATTTCATAACTGGAAGAAGAAGTATGAAGGCATGAGTGTAAAGGAGCTTCGCAGAGTTAGGGAGTTGGAGCAAGAGAATAGCAGGTTAAAACGCGCTGTTGCCGATTTGACATTAGATGTCCAGATATTAAAAGATGTGAACTCAAAAAAGTGGTAACGTCTGCGGATAAGGAACAATGCGTAAACTATGTAAAATCAAACTTCAGCATTACGCATTCGCGGGCGTGTAAACTACTTCATTGTTCCAGAGGAAGACACTACTATCAAAAACAGATGCCCTTAAAAGACGAGCCTGTTAAGGCATTAATTATAAAAGTGATAGGGAAGAGTAAAAAAGGGCGTAAAAAAGTGATTACGCTTGTTCAAAAAGAAAATGCACAGTACAGCAAATATAAAATAAGAAGAGTGTATAAACAAAGTGGATTTGCATTAAGTAAACGTATGAAAAGAAAAAGAATTCAAAACCCATCCAATGCAGCTTATGTACCCCTGCAAGCCAATGAAGAATGGGCTATAGATTTTATGCAAGACACACTGTATAATGGACGGAGGATACGCTCTTTGAATATTATTGACCCTTATAACAGGCAATGCAAAGGCATGTTTTTAGCCTATTCTATTCCGGCTATACGAGTGATAGAGTATCTGACAACGGCCATTGAGATATATGGTAAACCTAAGGCCATTCGTTGCGATAACGGCCCGGAATTCATCTCTAAACAATTTCAATTGTGGTTAGAAAATAATGATATAAGCTGGAGTAAAATACCCAAAGCAAGCCCACAACAAAACTGCCATATAGAAAGGTTTAACCCTCTGGCGCAAGTCTTATTTGACTTGTGCCAACCTATCATTAAAAAAATAAATTCTATTTCATCCCGGCAGGTTACGAAGTAACCGCGAGCCTGCCTCGTGGTTACGGAGTTCCTGCTGGGTTGAAATGTCAGAAAACATAACATCAACCCAAACTCACGACAGTGAGTCCCCGCCCTTTGGAAAATAAGCGTAAAGAAATAGCAGCACATTTCAAAGGGGCAGGGTAGGTTAGCAATCCGGAGCGCACTTCTCAATTGAAGAATCTGTCACTCCCCTCTCCTTCGGAGAGGGGTCGGGGGTGAGGTCTCCAACAGGCTTGATTTTTTGGTTCTTTTGTATCAAGACAAAAGAACGTAAGAAAAAAGAAAGACAACACTTCCTGTCGCATCCCGATAATTTTCAAAATTTGAATACTGCAACCTACCCACAGCAACCGGCCACCTTCTTGAATTTACTCATCATGATAGTTATCGTAATGTTTTGGAGGGATATATAATTTCCGTTTTTAAATCAACTTATTTGAAAACTATTCCATCCCGCTTTGCGTAAGAAGGCTTTATTTCTTTTTATTTGCAATCACACTATACGATTAAAATTCAGGCGGACGATTTATGGAAGTTAATGTAAACAAAAAAAATTATCCTGATCAGTTTTTACGTGTCTCACGTACCGAAAACAAGTTTTTGATTGAAACCACCAATAGCGCACTCGAAATTATTGTACTTACGGATCGCATTATCCGATTTCGCTATGCAGTTGATTTTTTTGCAAAAGATTTTTCCTATGCTGTTAATCCTGAGTTGAAAAGCAATGCCGTCATTACCGAATGGACAGAAAGCGAAACTCAAATTCGTATTTCAACTCAGGAGGTAAACTGTCATATTGATAAAAACAAACTTACCGTTTCACTTTTCAATCATAATGGCGATTTGCTGAATGTTGATGCAGGAGGTTTTCACTGGGAACCTAATCCGGGCTTTGGTGGCAATTATGTATATTGCACCAAACAAATTCAAAATAACGAAAATTTTTTCGGACTTGGCGATAAAGCTACTTCTCAAAACATCAGAGGTAAACGTTTTCTTAACTGGGGTACCGATACCTACGGGTTTGCCAAAGAGCAAGACCCACTTTATCGAAATATTCCCTTTTACTACGGGTTGCACAATAACCTGTGCTATGGAATTTTCTTTGACAACAGCTTTCAGACTTTTTTTGATTTTGGTAAAGAGGACGCTACAAGTGCAAGCTTCTGGGCCGAAGGCGGACAGATGTGTTATTATTTTGTTTACGCGCCTACATTACTCGGAGTAGCAGAGGAATATTGCAAACTCACAGGTCTGCCGGAGCTGCCTCCCAAATGGGCATTAGGATACCATCAGAGCAAGTGGAGCTATTATCCCGAATCTAAAGTGTGGGAACTGGCTGGGGATTTTCGCAGTAAAGCTATCCCTTGTGATGTCATCCACCTCGATATAGATTACATGAAAGGTTTCAGATGTTTCACCTGGGACGAAGAGCGTTTTCCTGACCCTAAACGAATGATCAGTCAGTTGCGTGAACATGGTTTCAGAATTATTGTCATCATTGACCCTGGAATAAAAAAAGATAAAGACTATTGGGTTTTCCGTCAGGCATTGGAGAATGATTATTTCTGCCGCAGACAGGATGGCGATTATATGGAAGGAAAAGTGTGGCCGGGCGATTGTTATTTTCCTGACTTTACAAATCCTGATGTGCGCAAGTGGTGGAGCGGACTGTATAAAGAACTCATGGCGCAAGGGGTAAGCGGTGTTTGGAATGATATGAATGAGCCTGCAGTTTTTGAGATGGGTACATTTCCTGATGATGTGAGACATAGCTACGATGGATTAAATGTAAGCCACCGGATGGCTCACAACGTTTATGGAATGCAGATGGCACGTGCAACCTATGAAGGAATAAAACATTTCAACCCCGACATAAGACCATTTGTACTTACGCGTTCAGGTTTTTCAGGAGTGCAGCGCTATGCTGCTGTGTGGACGGGCGACAATGTTGCTTCATGGGAACATATCTGGGTTGCCAATATGCAATGCCAGCGACTGAGTATTTCAGGAATATCTTTTTGCGGAACCGACATCGGAGGTTTTATCGGTGAGCCTGATGGCGAATTGTTTGTGCGTTACATTCAGATGGCCGTATTCCATCCTTTTTTCAGAGGTCACTCCAGCAGCGACCAGGGCGATAAAGAACCCTGGGCATTTGGCGCTGCTTATGAAGCACTCATTCGTAAAGCTATTGAATTGCGTTATCAGTTGTTACCTTACATCTATACAACCTTCTGGCAATATATCAGCAAAGGTACGCCCATGATTAAACCTCTTGTTTTTATGGCGCAGGACGATGTAGAAACACACATGCGAATGGATGAGTTTGGTTTTGGTGATCATTTACTTATTTGTCCCATAAATCAAAGTGCTTCAAGTGAGCGGTTGGTATATTTACCTGAAGGTAACTGGTATTATTACTGGAACGATAAAAATTACAGAGGTGGACATGAGTATGAAATTGAAGCTCCTCTCGACAGATTTCCATTCTTTGTAAGAGAAGGTTCAGTAATTCCACATCAACCGGTAATGCAACATACGGGCGAAAATAAATCAGCTCAGATTACACTGCATGTATATTATTCGGTAAACAGAAAAGTAAGTCATTATTACGAGGACGATGGCGAAAATTATACTTATCGCAAAGGCAATTTTTCGGTTAAAAAATTTACTGTCTTCGGAAATCGCAGACAAATGAGAATTATTTGCGATACGTATGGTAATTTTAAATCGGCTAATCCCGAATACAGAATAGTTATTCATGGATTACCTTTCCGCCCACATAAAGTTAAAGTGGATAATATGGAAATAGCATTGCCCAAAAGATTGCGTGAGAAAACGCTGACCATCAGTGCTTCTTCCGCTTTCAAAAGAATTGAAATTTTTTAATCTGCACAATTTCATTTCAGCATCAGTGCAATAATGTTGTATCACCTTAGTTATTTGAGAGCATATTTTCTTTTCTTTTGTAAACATATTTAAGTTGAGAAATGAATTTCGGACTTATTACAAAGCAAACCTGCGAAGCAGCACAGGAAGCCTCTGATTTTATCAGAAAAGAAAGTTTGACGTTCGACAAATCAAAAGTTGAACATAAAGGATTGCATGACCTGGTGAGTTACGTAGATAAAACTTCTGAAAAAATTCTTGTTGACAGACTCGGAAAAATTTTCCCTGAGGCAGGGTTTATTACTGAAGAATCAACCGTAGCAAGAAGTGATAAAGAGTATAACTGGATTATTGACCCATTGGATGGCACTACTAATTTCATTCATGGGCTTCCTTGTTATTGCGTAAGCATTGCACTTATGTCAGCTGAGAAATTAGAGATAGGTGTGGTACTTGAAATTAATTTCAACGAATGTTTTTACGGATGGCATAAAGGAGGAGCTTATATGAATGGCAAACGCATTGCTGTTACTTCTACACCTTCGTTGCAGCATACCTTGCTTGCTACCGGTTTCCCTTACACTGATTACTCACATATGGAAGAATACATGAAAGTGTTTGATTATTGCATGCGAAATACCAGAGGAATAAGAAGGTTGGGCTCAGCAGCAGCCGACCTTGCTTACACAGCATGTGGACGATTGGATGGTTTCTTCGAGTACGGACTCAATGCATGGGATGTGGCAGGAGGGGCTTTGCTGGTAAAGGAAGCAGGAGGTAGGGTGTCTGATTTTTCAGGGCAGAATAATTTTTTATTCGGTGCCGAATTGGTTGCTACCAATTTCTCGGTTTATAATGAGTTTATGGAAGTCATCAAAAAATGTTTCAACCACTAATATGATAAGCCAACGTCAACTATTTCTTCAGCATGTTGCGCAAACCAGCCCCAGCCCGCTTGCTTTGCATATAGAAAAAGCGGAGGGTTGTTTTTTATATGACAGTGACGGGAAAAAATATATTGATTTAATTTCAGGGATATCGGTTTGCAATCTGGGACATAACCATCCTTTGGTGAAGGAAGCCATAAAAAATCAACTCGATAAATACATGCACATTATGGTTTATGGCGAGCTGATAGAAAGTCCGCAAACGCAACTGGCAAAACTGCTTGATGAGTTATTGCCACCTCAGTTGAACTGTACCTACTTCGTAAATTCCGGAGCCGAAGCTGTGGAAGGTGCCATGAAACTTGCAAAACGCTTTACGGGAAGAAATGAGATAATTGCATTTAAGAATGCATATCATGGCAGCACACAGGGAGCTTTGAGTCTTATGAGTGATGAGTATTTTACCTCGGCTTTCAGACCACTTCTTCCGGGGATAAAATTTATTGACAGACAAAAGCCGGATTTGAACTTAATATCACCTCAGACAGCTTGTGTGATTTTGGAACTTGTAAAAGGTGAGGAGGGATGCAAGGTGTTGCCGCAGGAGCTGGTGCAGTCTGTTGCAAAACGTTGCAGAGAAACCGGTGCTCTTCTTATTATTGATGAATGTCAGACAGGAATCGGACGCACAGGAAGTTTATTTGCCTTTGAAGAATATGCCATACAACCTGATGTAATTATTCTGGGCAAAGCACTTGGTGGAGGAATGCCTTTAGGTGCATTTGTTTCTTCCAAAGAAATAATGAGTGTCCTGACCAAAAATCCTGTTCTCGGTCACCTCACAACTTTTGGCGGACATCCGGTGAGTTGTGCCGCAGCTTATGCTTCTTTAAAAGAAATTGCTGAAAGCAAAATTTATCTGAAGGCCAAAGAGAAAGAAAAACTTTTCCGAAAAATGCTTCAACATGAGAAAATTCTTTCCATTTCGGGAAAAGGACTGCTCCTTGCCGTTGAATTTGATACCGCTCAATCATGCAAAAAAAATATTGATGCTTTTGTAAAGGAAGGAGTTTTTACCGACTGGTTTTTGTTTGCTCCACAGAGTATGCGCATAGCACCTCCACTCAATATTCCTGACGACATCATTCAACATTCATGTGAAATAATACTGAACGGCCTGAACAATTAATTCAACCGGAATAAAACGGCAATATATTTGTCTTCATGTTTATGAATTTTATAATTTTAACATCTTAACACATCAGAATTATGAACGTATTAATCATTGAAGACGAACGCAGTCTGTCACACGAAATCGAAATTTATCTCACCAAGCAAGGTTTTCATTGCGATGTAGCTTTTACAGGTTCAAAGGCTTCAGAAATGGTAGCAGTAAACTCTTACGACTTTGTTTTATTAGACATCGGTTTGCCCGATACCAACGGATTTGAAATCCTGAAAGAAGCAAAAAACAATAATGTGGACAGTGCATTTATCGTCCTCACGGCACGCAGCGAAACCGATGACAAAATTCACGGACTCGATTTAGGTGCTGATGATTATTTGGCCAAACCATTCTCATTGCCCGAATTGCATGCACGTATGCAGGCCATTCTCAGACGTAAACATGGATTGAAAGTTCAGACTATTGACATCAATGGTTTTGTTATGGACTATCAGAACCGCACACTACACTATGATGGCACTCCTGTGGTTCTAACAAAAAAAGAGTTTGATCTGTTGCATTACCTTGCCATGCATAAAAACAGAGTGCTTTCACGTTCACAGCTTACAGAACATATCTGGGGTGATGTAATGGATGATGATTACGATTCAAATTATATTGATGTGCATGTGAAGAACCTTCGGAAAAAACTTGCTGCACACAGCCCAATTGATTGGTTTGAAACAGTTCGCGGAATTGGTTACCGCCTCAATATTCAGTAAATAAAATGCCCATGCGGGAATGAAGTTAAAGTTAAAGCTTGCTATTTACAACGCTCTGAGTAAAGCACTGGTATTGCTTGCATTCGGAGCGTTGATGCCTTTTCTGGTAGAGCGTGTGGTGTATAATCATATTGATCATCGCCTCAAAGCGCGTACTGCCAAAGTGCTGCGCATTATCGAGAAGGGTGGTCTGAATGATATCGTACGTGAGTCAGACTGTACGTTTGAAAGTTATAATATCCTTAAAGAAGAGTTTATTCTGATAGAACCACTTTCAGGAATGATAGATATTAAACCTACAATCATTGCCAATGAACAATGGGATATTGATGGTGAAAAATTAAACCACCGAATCATCAGGCAACCATTTATTTATGATAATCAGATTTACAGTCTGCAAATAGGAGAGGGGATAGATTCACTTGATAAACTTAAAGCTACTATCACCAAGGTGGCATTGTGGGCAACAATACTCACAGTGCTAATTTCGATTTTTGTGGATATTGGCTATGTACAATTACTGCTTCGTCCGCTGAATAATATTGTGGAGAATAAACTGAAAGGGACAAAAGACCCTGTTCATTTTAATGATGCACCTGTAAAGACTTCCACTACTGAGTTTAAATCACTGGATGAAAGTCTTACAGCACTGATGAAACGCATCAAAGATGCATTCCTCAATGAAAAAGAATTTATTACCAATGTTTCTCACGAACTTCAGACACCCATTTCTATTCTTAAATCAAGATTTGAGAATATGCTGATGGATGATAACCTGACCGATGAAGTTGCTGACAAAATTGAAGATTCTATTCGTAAACTAAACCGTATGAGTAAAGTTATTCGGTCGTTGCTGATGATTTCGAGAATTGATAATGAACAGTTTTTGCGTAATGAATCCGTCAATATCAAAAGCCTGTTGGAGGAAATTGCCGAAGAAATGCAGGAGCGCCTGGGATCAAAAAATCTGAAGTTGTATGTACATCATCTTGATGAATTTACTTTTCACAAAGCCAATAAAGATTTACTTTATACCCTTTTCAATAACATCATCAACAATGCAATCAAGTATAATGTAGAGAATGGTAAAATTGAAATCGGAAGTTCGTTTCGCAATAACAAATATGTGGTTGAAATTAAAGATTCGGGAGTGGGCATAGCAAAAGAAAATATTCCGTATGTATTTGACAGGTTTAAGAAGTTTAAAAAGACTACAGAATCCAGTTACGGATTAGGTCTTGCAATTGTTAAAACTATTTCTGATTATCACCGTATAAACATTACAGTAGAATCTGAAGAACATAAGGGTACCGTTTTTAGTATTGAGTTTCCTGACGAATATCATTCATAGTAATTTCACTGCTAAATTGTATCTTTGTTCACTGAAAAGAGGAAGGAAATGAAGGTTTTTACGATTATATTATTTTTGGCTTTACAGTTTGTGATTTCTGAATCATTCGGACAATCACAGGTACGTTCGGTACAAACCAGCAACAAATCTGTTGAAGTGAAACAGATTAACAACACCCCTGTTATTTATATTCCAAAATCCGAAACACATTCTGAAAGAAATCAGTTGTCGCCTTCACCTTCAAAAAACCCAAGATGTATTAAACGGGTAGGTTCAGCTCCAAACAGCGAAAGCAAAAAGAAAGAGCTCAAAGAACCTGTTGGCAGCAACGATAATCAATAACCTCCCACGGTAAGCATCACCAGCGTGCATGCCTCTTCACATTCAATATTAAGTTTTTCTGCACGTGATTTAAATTCCGGATTTTCAGCACCGGGATTAAAAATAATCCGTTTGGGTTTTAAGGAAAGAATATAGTCCTCCAAAGATTTTTGATTCTGTGCATTCAGATAAATTGAAACGGTATCAATATCCTTAAAATCTTTGTGTTCAGTTTCAATAATCACATCCTCCACTTTTCCTGCTTTGGCACCTAAGGCAACTACAGGATGTTCGAAAAATCGAAGTTTGTGAATTGCTTTATTTGAATAACGTGCAGGATTTTCTGAAGCTCCTATCACTAATGTTTTTTTAGACATCTTTTTTAATTTTCTATAAAATCAAGGTCGTTTGCATACGACTCTTTAATACCATATAAAGACAGAAAAGCAATTGCAAATGCAAATATTCCAACTACAAAGATAGCATGAATCATATTCATAGACATCTGTTCTCTTAAAAAGGTTACCATTGCAGTGAGTATAGCCAGCGAACCTCTTACCATATTGGGTACGGTAGTGGTGACAGTAGCTCTGAGGTTTGTCCCAAACTGTTCTGATGCTGAGGTAACAAATACAGCCCAGTATCCCGAAGCAAATCCTATCAGCCCACAAACAAAATAGAATAATTCAGTAGAAGCACCTTTAAGAAAAAAGAGATAGAGAGGAGTAATGATTGAGGCGATTATTAAAAATAACAACAATGCTTTTTTTCTGCTTTTCCAAATCTGACTCAGATATGCACTGGCAAAATCACCTAATGATAAAGCAATATAACAATACATGATAGCATCACCTGCTTTCACACCGCTGATGCCATAGTATGTTGCTACTTCGGGCGAAAATACCACCAGAATACCCACCATATACCAAATTGGAACGCCAACTGCAATGCTGCTCATATATTTCACAAATCGCTTTTTGTTGTTAAATAACAGCAAGAGATTTCCACGACTTTGCTTGCTTGTCTGCAAGTCTTTAAACATTCCACTTTCATAAACACCAAGCCGAAGAAATAACAAAATCAAACCCATGATGCCACCGATAATATAGGATGTTTGCCACTGAATAAAATGACCGAGTATATTGGCAAATACTGCACCTAACAATCCGAATGCAACAACAATCATAGTTCCGTAGCCACGTTGTTCTTTTGTCATGGTTTCATTTACTAATGTTATTCCTGCACCCAACTCACCTGCAAGCCCAAGGCCTGCCATAAACCTCAGTGCTGAATACATATCAATTATGTGCATTGAAAATATATCAGCAAGTTCTTTTACAAAAGCATTGGCAATGTTGGCCAATGAATAAACAACAATGGAACCGAACAACACAGACACCCTTCCTTTTTTATCGCCCATAATTCCCCAGAGCAAACCACCTATAAGCATACCTATCATCTGGTAACTCATCAACTTCAGTCCATATTCAGTCACCAGTTCAGGGTCGGTAATTCCTAATCCGTTCAGGCTGGGTGTGCGAACTATTCCAAATAAAAGTAAGTCGTAGATGTCAACAAAATAACCTAAGGCGGCAACAACAACAATAATATTTAAAGGGTTTTTTATGCCTTGACTTTTACTCTCCATACCTATCAGCGTTTGTAAAGAACAGCACTCCAGTCGCCTTTGTAAAGTTGTTTTACTTTTTGCAAATTCAATTTACTGAAGGAAGATGTAATGACAGCTTCGTCCCCTTTTAAAAATCCGCTAACCAGCAGTATGGCATCGGGTTTCATAGCTTTCACATATTGCTCAATATCTCTCAGCAAAATATTTCTGTTGATGTTTGCCAGAATAATATCGAACTTCATTCCTGAAAGCGAATCGGCATCACCTTCTGTTACATGTATGTTTTTTGTTTTGTTGGTTTCAATATTTTCAATGGAGTTCAATACACAATTCGGATCATTGTCAATGGCAGTTACATTCTCTGCACCCATTTTTGAAGCAGCAATACTCAGAATGCCCGAACCGCAACCCATATCCAAAACTTCTTTTTTCTTAAAATCTATTTCAAGCATTTGCTCTATCATCATGGCAGTGGTAGCATGGTGCCCTGTACCGAACGACATCTTTGGCTGAATGATAATTTCCATTTTGATGTCTTTTTTTTCAGGATGAAACGGTGCGCGTATGTAAACACCTTTAACCTCTACCGGAGTAAAATTTCGCTCCCATTCTTCGTTCCAGTTGATGCTTTCAATTTCTTCCAGTTGCCAAATCACATTGCAGAAATCGTTTTCGTGCAAATAGTCAATTTCATTTAATTGTTCTTTGTGAAAATGTTCTTTGAGAATGTATCCGTCAAAACCATTGTCGTTTTCTTCAAACATTTCAAATCCTATGTCAGCTAACTGAGCAATAAGAATCTCTGCAAAAGGATTTACGGGGATGACCTTGCAACGTATGGCAATATAAACAGACATAGCAGCAACAAAAAAACAGAATCAGATTAACTCCGGCAAATTTTATCTTATGATAATTCTCTTTTTGTTATTTCTGTTCAGCTTGCATTTGTGCAAGACCGGCATAATATCCTTTAGATGCCATTAATGATTCATGAGTGCCACTCTCAATGATTCTTCCTTCATCAAGCACATAAATTTCATTTGCATACTTCACCGATGAGATACGATGACCGATAATAAGAGTCATACTCTGTTTAAGTTGTGGCAAAAGGTTTTGCATGATCTGCTCTTCTGTATGTGTGTCTAATGCCGAAAGGCAATCGTCAAGAATAAGAAGCTGAGGTTTTTTTATAATGGCACGTGCTATGGCAACTCTTTGTTTTTGTCCGCCACTGAGCGAAATACCTCTTTCGCCCAACACAGTTTCAAATCCGTTCCTGAAATGGATTATTTCCTGATAGACCATTGCATCTTTGGCAGCAGCTTCAATTTCGTCACGCGAGGCATCCTGCATACCAAAAGAAATGTTGTTGGCAATGGTATCAGAAAAAAGCAAAACATCCTGTGTAATATATCCTGTTGATTTGCGCCACTCGTTCAGATTAATTTGTTGTATGGGTGTGTTGTTCACATAAATGGTTCCTGAGGTTACATCATACAGCCGAACCAGCAGATTAGCTAATGTAGTTTTTCCCGAACCCGTGCTTCCAACAATGGCTGTAATTTTTCCTTTCTGAAAATTGAGATTGATGTCCTGAAGAACTTTTTTATCGGTATTGTGATATTCAAAGTCAACATTTTTGAAACGAATGTTTTCAAGCTGATGAACAGTTATGGCTGAAGGATCTTCAATAATCTCCGGCTCAATTTTTAAGAATTCATTTATTCTACGCTGGCTGGCGTCAGAGCGTTGTACTATGGTGATAATCCATCCCAACATACCTACAGGCCACATGAGCATATTCAGATAAATGACAAACTCAGCAATATTCCCATAGGTAATCTGATGTCTGTTCACGAGTATTCCACCATAATAAATCACTGCAATGGAGCTGATGCCTGCCAGCAACACAATTGCGGGCATAAACAGAGCATTTACTCTTGCCAGTTTCATGCTATGATTAAAATAACTACGTACCCTTTTTTCGAAAAGCGAACCGAACAGGGCTTCTTTGGCAAACGACTTTATAATCCGAATTCCTGAAAATGTTTCCTGCGTCACTGTAGAAAGATCGCTCAACGCTTCCTGTACTTTTTCGCTCTGGCGGTTGATGATGTTCTCCACATAATAAATCATCATCACCAAAACAGGCAGGGGCAGTAATACCACAAATGTCAGGCCCGGGTGAATACGTATCATCGCCACAAACACCAGAATAAACATCACCACAATATTGACCGTGTACATGATTGCAGGTCCGGTGTACATACGCACCCGACTCACATCTTCGCTGATACGATTCATCAGGTCGCCTGTGTTGGCATTGGAATAAAACCGCGCACTCAGTTTTTGATACTGATCATAAATTTCATTTTTCATGTCATATTCAATATGGCGCGACATGACGATGATGGTTTGGCGCATAAAAAACATGAGCACACCCCGAATAAATACTACACCTAATATGGCCAGTGCATAAAAAGTGATGGTTTGCATGGAATCTGAAATGTCAGAATGTTGATGTTGGGTAACAAAATCGAGTGCTTTTCGGGTAATTTGAGCGGGCAAAAGGCCGAAGTAATTGGCTGCCAGTACGAACAGAATACCAAGAAAGGCTCTTTTCCGATACTTATAAAAATACCGGTTGAGCGTAAGGAGGTCTTTCATTCGTAATTTTTATTTTGAGCAGAGTAAAAAAATGATACTTTTGCGCACGGATAATTCTGCCATAATTGGTAATGCAAAGTAAGCAGAATTAAACATCAGATAAAAACATTAAAATGATTGAAGTTAAAGAGATTAAACAAACCGAAGCTACTGCCAACTCCATTTTTTCGCAAATAACCTCTATGAAACATGAGCAGGTAGTATTTTGCTACGATCATGAAACCGGCTTAAAAGCTATAATCGCCATTCATAACACCAACTTAGGACCTTCACTCGGAGGTACACGTATGTGGAAGTACGACAATGAAAATGATGCACTTACTGATGTATTGCGTCTTTCACGCGGTATGACTTACAAAGCTGCTATTTCAGGTCTTAATCTGGGAGGCGGAAAAGCAGTAATTATTGGCGACAGCAAAAAAGACAAAAGCGAGGCTCTGTTCAGAAGTTTCGGAAAGTATGTAAATTCACTCAGTGGAAGATACATCACTGCCGAAGATGTGGGAACATCTACAAAAGATATGGAATACATTGCCAAAGAAACCAAACATGTTACAGGATTGCCTGCTGCAATGGGCGGCAGTGGCGACCCTTCACCGGTGACAGCTTATGGCGTATATATGGGCATGAAAGCCTCTGCCAAAGAATGTTGGGGAAATGACAGCATGAAAGGAAAAAAAGTAGTTGTGCAGGGAGTTGGTCATGTTGGCGAAAGTTTGGTGAAGTTTCTTACTGATGAAGGAGCAAAAGTGTATGTAACCGACATCAATCAGGATGCATTAAATCATGTTGCTTCAGAGTTTAAAGCAGAAATTGTAAATCCTGACAGCATATATTCTATGGATGTGGATGTGTATGCGCCCTGTGCACTTGGAGCAACACTCAACACAGCAACCATCAAGCAGCTGAAATGTGCAATCGTTGCCGGCTCGGCCAATAACCAGCTTGCTGACGAAGATATTCATGGCAAGATGCTGATGGAAAAAGGAATTCTTTATGCACCTGATTTCTTAATCAATGCGGGAGGACTTATCAATGTTTATAGCGAACTGAAAGGCTACAATCATGCTGATGCAATGAAACAAACAGAGCACATTTATGATGTAACACTTGATATCTTCAAGAAATCAAAGGCTGAAAATATTACTACACAACAAGCTGCAATGCAGATTGCTGAAAAGAGAATCTACGGCAAATAATTTTAAAGCATTAAGCTGATTTTTTTTCGTTCTTAATTAATTTTTAAAACTATGTTAGCCAGGCGTCACCTGCGAATTCGTGTTTTACAAACACTTTACACTTACTACCAATACGAAGGTTATAGCCGGGCAAAAGCCGAAAAAGATCTGGTAGAAGGTACAGAGCGTGTTTACGACCTTTACCTTACCCTGCTTCAGCTTATGCTTGAACTTGCTGAGCAGGAAAACCTCTACCGAATAGATGTAGCTTCCAAATTTATTGTCAACAAAAGAGAGTTTAAACGTTCATTTTCTCAACTTGCATTTGTCAGTTGGTTGCAGGAGTTTAAACCTTTTAAAGATGCAGTTAAGAAGAGTAAAATCAGCTGGCAGGCCGATATGGAAGCTGTTGGAAAATGTTTTTACAAACTGCGCCAAACCACAGCCTACCGAACTCTTACTATGACTGATGAAGCCATCAATGAACAGGAATGGATTCAAAAAATTTATAAAGACGAGATTGAAGGTTCGGAGTTTGTTAATTCTGTACTGGAAGAAAAAAATATTTGGTGGGCAGAAAGTTTGAGTCTTGCTCAAAGTATGGTGGTTAAAACCATTCGTATGTTTTACACATCACAGGAAAAAAATATTCTGCCATTGTTCAGAGATGAGGAGGACGATCGCAAATTTATGGTGGACTTGCTGAATGAAACCATCAAGAACGATAAAGAATGGACAGCTATTATTGCTGCACGTACCAAAAACTGGGATGTGGAACGCATTGCACTTACTGATATCATCATGCTTAAAATGGCTATTACCGAGTTTATGCAGTTCACTCAGATTCCGCTCAAGGTAACCATGAACGAATACATTGATATTTCTAAAGATTACAGCACTCCTCAAAGCAAAGTATTTATCAACGGAGTACTCGATAAAATTGTAGAAGACCTGCGCAGCGAAAATAAAATCGTGAAAACAGGCCGTGGCCTTGTAGAAAATTAATTTTAGCTATTCTATAATAATCAGCGTATGATTACTTCTTTGATGTAATCACCACCCAATTCTTCATTCATCAGTTTGACAATTTTTTCACGGCCATAGTTCAACTCTTCCTTCAGAGGGGCTGAGTTGAGGTAAATAAAAAGTGTATCGTTTCTGAACTGAATTTTTTCTGTTCGTTTGCTGATTCCTTCTCCCATAATTTTATCCCAGCTACGTATGAGTTTTACCTGATTGAGTTTATCGCGCAGGCGATAAGTGTCAATCAACTGGTCAATCACTTCTTTTAAGCTCTCTTCATTCGACTTTCTGATCATGCAGCAAAATTAATACAGCATCGGTTGTAATTTGATTTTGTTGATAACAATAGAATAACAGAAAACCAGCCGCTTGCTTTTTTTCATTTTAAAATAAATTACATTTGTAACGCAATGAAGCACTTCATCACTGCTATATTCTGTTTGTTTTTGCTGCAAAGTCGTGCACAGGATGTGCGTTATGATTATGTTGAAGAAACACCATTGAGATATACCAATGAATTTTCGATAGGAGCTACACTGCATACCAGCGGTTGGGGTTTTATGTTTCGTAAAGGGAAAAACCTAACTGTAAGCAAAAAGCGGATGTTTGAAGTGGAAGCAGTGAGCATGAAACATCCTAAGGAATATAAAACTGTAAGTTATCTTTCAGAACGGCCAAAGACTTTTGTATTCGGGAAAATGAATTCGCTGCTGGTGGTGCATGGCGGATATTGTTTTGAAAAAGTATTGTTCACAAAAGCTGAAAGAAAAAATTTTGAAATACGATGGAATTCAACAGGAGGATTGTCGTTTGGAATTACCAAACCTGTATATCTGATTTTCGCTTCGGGCAACGGCCTTCAGGTAGTTGAAAAATACGACCCCAACAACCCTGCACATGACAGGGATAATGTGTATGGTAAAGCTGAATTTACAAAAGGACTGAACGAACTGAAACTCTATCCCGGACTCCATCTAAAATCAGGACTGATGTTTGAATACAACATCCTCAATGATGGCATCACTGCTATTGAAGCAGGAGCCATGGTTGATGCCTATGCAAAAGAAATTCCGATTATGGCATTTACAAAAAACAAACAGGTGTTTTTTAATTTGTATGCCACCTTTATGTTAGGACGAAAAAAATAATTTTTATAACCTGCAGAGCATTTGCTCAGGGTAATCGTCAAAAGTAACATCTGGTTTTTTCTCAAACAATCCGTACATGCACGAGCCGCTGCCACTCATGGAAGCATACCATGCTCCTGATTGATAAAATTTATTTTTTATTTCAGAGAGTAACGGATATTGTTCGAATATTTTTTCTTCAAAATCATTATTGATATGTTCTTTCCATGATTCTTTCGGCAACTGAACCAGCTCGTTCAGTGCAACAGGATTGGGCTTTGGCTTAACAAGACTATAGGCATACGCTGTAGAAATGTTCACAGGAGGTTTTACCAACACAAGATAATTTCCTTCTAAAATATCGGATGCCGGTGTAAGCAGTTCACCTTTGGAATGTGCAAATGCAGGTTTGTTGTCAATAAAAAAAGGACAGTCTGCACCCAATGAAAGTGCAAATTTTTTCAATGAATCATTATCCAGTTTCAGTTCAAACAAATGGTTCAGCATTTTAAGTGTATGTGCAGCATCTGATGATCCACCGCCAAGTCCAGCACCTGAAGGAATTTGTTTATGCAGATACATTTCAACCGGTGGCAATGAATAAATTTTGTCGAGCAGATGATAGGCTTTGATACACAGATTATCAGCCGCATGTCCTTCAGGAATTTTACCTGTAACGGTGATGGCAGCTTTCTTTCCTGAAATATTTTTTTCAACAGGAATAATTTCAAGAATATCTCTCCACGGAACAGGGTAGAAGAGTGTTTCAAGCGTGTGATACCCGTCTGGCAGGCGCGAAGTGATAAACAGGCCTACATTTATTTTAGCATTGGGAAAACAAATCATCCGGCTGCGAAGATAAACCCCTTGCTGTTAATCATACAAAAACATTTGGGCTTTGTCCGTATTTATTTTATGTTATTTTTGCCTTTCAAACCATAGCAACATGCCAAATTATCTTGATTTTGAAAAACCAATTGAAGAGTTGTACGAGCAATTGGAGAAAACAAAACAAATTGGTGTTAAAGGAAAAATTGACGTTACCAAACTTCTCGCTGAGATAGAAGATAAAATAGAAGTCGTTAAAAAACAGCTTTACAGCAACCTCACACCATGGCAGCGCGTTCAGCTGAGCCGCCACCCCGACAGACCTTATTCGCTCAATTATATCAACGCCATCACCGACAATACTTTTATGGAGTTGCATGGCGACCGCACCGTGAAGGACGACAAAGCAATGATTGGCGGATTTGGTATGGTTGATTCAATGTCTGTTATGTTTATCGGTCAGCAGAAAGGGCACAACACCAAATCGCGGCAGTATCGCAACTTTGGAATGCCCAATCCCGAAGGATATCGCAAAGCGTTGCGACTGATGAAACTTGCTGAAAAATTCAACAAACCTGTTGTCACTTTTATTGATACTCCCGGTGCATATCCGGGCCTCGAAGCCGAAGAGCGCGGACAGGGCGAAGCAATTGCGCGCAACCTGTATGAAATGTCTATTCTTAAAGTACCTGTTATATGCATTATCATTGGCGAAGGAGCTTCCGGTGGTGCACTTGGTATTGGCATTGGCGATAAAGTTTATATGCTTGAAAACACATGGTATTCGGTGATTTCTCCGGAATCATGTTCAAGTATTTTGTGGCGCAACTGGGACAATAAAGAGAAAGCAGCCAATGCACTCAAACTTACTGCTGACGATATGCTCAAACAAAAACTCATTGACGGAATTATCAATGAGCCTCCGGGAGGTGCACACAGCAACCCTGAAGAAATTTATCAATCGGTAAAAAAAGTTATCGTAACTGAACTTGGTGCATTACAGAAAGTAAATGCTTCCGACAGAGTGAAAAACAGGATAGACAAGTTCAGTGCAATGGGCGTGGTGCAGGAGGGATAACAGTGTTTTCTCTCTGAGTAAATTCAGAGAGAATTTTCTGTTGTAAATTGTTTGTGCGAAAAAATCCATCACCATACCACATTATTCTGCTGTAGTTAAAATTAAAATAATGCAATGATTGCAATCAGGGAATTAAGAAAATCGTACAACAGCCACGAAGCCTTAAAAGGTATTTCATTCAATATTAAAGAAGGTGAGTTTTATGGTTTGCTTGGACCAAATGGTGCAGGCAAAATTACTACCATTTCCATCATGAGTTCTATCTTAACTCCCGACTCAGGCGAAGTGCTTATAAACGGAAATAATATTTACACCCATCCCAATGAGAGTAAAAAAATTATTGGTGTGGTGCCGCAGGAAATTGCTCTGTATAACGATTTGACTGCCGAAGAGAATCTGTGGTTTTGGGGAGGATTGTATGACGTTCCGAAAACGGAACTGAAAAACCGGATAGACGAAGTGTTAACGTTGTTCGGACTTTTCGAGAGAAGAAAAGATAAAGTTGGTGCCTATTCCGGTGGTATGAAACGCAGAATAAATATTGCTGCAGCACTGTTGCATCAGCCACGTATTGTTTTTATGGATGAGCCTACTGTTGGCATAGATCCGCAGAGCAGAAATCTCATTTTCGAAGTGATTGAAAAACTGCACAGCAAAGAGATGACTATCGTTTATACAACGCATTACATGGAAGAAGCAGAACGTTTCTGCGACAGAATCGGAATTATTGACAACGGACAAATCATTGCAGAAGGCACACTGGACGAACTCAAGAAGAGCAGCAACGCAAAAGAAACCATTGTCATTACGTTTAACAACCTGAATGATGACAAGGTTCAGAAAATTCAGTCGTTCTGGAAAGACTGCAATCATGCGGAGGATAAAATTTATTTCTACACGTCTGATTTGAAAACGGAGCTTTCTAAAATCATTTCGCAGTGCAATGATGCAGGTGCCGAAATCCACAACATTGAAATAAAGAAAGTAAATCTTGAAACGGTATTTTTAAGTTTAACAGGCAAACAATTAAGAGACTGAATCATGATAAAGCTTGCGATAAAAGATCTGAAATTATTTTTCAAAGACAAGCGCTCCATGCTGCTTTCTTTTGCATTACCCATTGCTCTTATCACCTTGTTTGCACTGGCTTTTGGAGGTGTAGGCAAAGGAAAAAAGGACACTAAAATTTCCATGCAGGTGAGTGATTTGGATCAGTCACCGTCTTCGGCATCAGCCATGCAGGTACTCGATTCGCTCAAGAATGTAGAACTGCTGAAAGTGCCGTTGGAAAAAGCGCAGGAAAACATTAAGAAAGGTGATGAAGCCTGTGTGCTTGTTATTCACAAAGGATTTTCTGATTCGTTGAATACAGGTAAGGAGCTGCCTCTCGAATTGCAATATGATGAAGCACAGGAAATGCAGGTTGGTTTGTTGCAACAATCGCTGATACCAACCATAGCCATGCTTCCATTTAATATTGGTAATCCAAAAGCTGCGATGCGAAACCGATTCGACAGTATGGTGCCGGGAGCAAGCGATACCGTTAAACAAAGTATCCAGCATAAATCCGATGGTTTGTTTGATGCAATTTCAATGGGTGAAATGCAAAGTGATGGTAGTGATGATACAGGAGCAGGGCTTTTTGGCGGAGATATTAAAATGACCAAACTTGTAGCAGCAAAGAAAGATAACAGTCTCGGACTTGTGCAGGCAGTGGCAGGCACTGCCGTGATGATGTTGTTGTTTTCAGTGGTGGGAATTGGCGCAGGTATTTTGGATGAGAAACAGGAAGGAACTTTAAAAAGATTGTTGTACACACCCATGAACCCAATAAAAATTTTATTCGGGAAAATGATTTCTGCAAATGTGATTTCAATATTTCAACTGGTAGTCATGTTTCTTTTTGCAAGTTTAGTTTTCGGACTTGATATTTATTCGCATTTTACACCATTGGTCATTACCATAATTGCTACTGCATTTGCCTGCTCTGCATTTGGTGTTTTTCTGGCTTCGTTTGCAAAATCACGTCAGCAGGTGCAGGGATTGTCCACACTGATTATTTTGGTGATGAGTGCCATCGGAGGAAGTATGATGCCTATATTTTTTATGCCTGCATTTATGCAGAAAATTGCTGTGATATCTGTCAACTTCTGGAGCATTCAAAGTTTTTATGATATTTTTTGGAGAAACTTACCCATTACCAGTGGCACTTTCTTATCACGCATATTGGTTTTACTTCTGATTGGAACCATTCTCAACTCACTTGCAGTGGTGTTGTTCAGGAAAAATATTCTGAAATTAAGTTAGCTGACATCTCGAAGAAACTCCTTCATTAAGTTAAAGAGTGTTAATTTACTGCACCCTGTAACGCGGGAAATTTTCACGTTTATACTGTTTTGTTAGAGGGAAAATAATACGTAGATATTGATTTTAGTTATTGTTTACGAAATGAAGAAACATCTGATTCGACTTTTACAATTGTATAGTCTTTTATTTTTGGTAAAAATCAAATTATATGAATAAACATTTACTTACACTTTTGCTCGTTGGTGCAACAACATGTTGTTTCGCCACCAATCACCTGATCAACATTTCAGGTCTCTCATTTAGTCCTGCTACTGTTAATGCCGCTGTTGGCGATACAGTAACATGGAATGTAACAAGCTCGCATACTGCTACTCAGGTAAGCCAGGCTACCTGGAATGCCAATGGCAGTACACCACTTCCGGGTGGTTTCGATTTTACTCCTGCCAACACCTCTAACGGCACATCATTTATTGTGTGCTCATCTGCCGGTACTATTTGGTATGTATGCAAACCACATGCAAGCATGGGCATGAAAGGACAGATAAATGTTGTTGCAACCGGCATACCTGATTTGGTAAACAATACTGCATGGAGCATTTATCCAAATCCGGTTAAAGATGTTTTACATCTGAACGGCAATGCGTCAGCGTCATCAGTTGATGTTGAGATCATCAACATGTTAGGTAAAGTAGTGATGCAAACAACTGCTCAGGGTTCTTCTGCCAATGCACTGAGCATTGATGTAGCCGCTCTGCCTAAGGGAGTTTATTTCCTGAAATCATCAGAAAGTAAAGTGCGTCCTGTGCGTTTTGTAAAATTGTAATTGCTGTTTTATTTATCAAACCAATAAGGAGTATGATATCATATTCTTTGTTGGTTTTTTTATTGGTAATAGTTTTGAAGTTGAATTACAGAAAACTCTTTGATTGGTATCTGCAATAAAGTACAGGTATAAAAAGAGAGCGAGGGCTGATTCAGCCCTCGCTCTCTTTTTACAACACATTCTCAAAAAATTTTATCCAATCATCACCGGCATCACCAGCATCAGAATGTCTTCTCCTTTGGTAGCATGGTCTTTGCCCGGAGTAAGAATACCTGCTCTGTTGGGCAGCGACATGTGTACTAAAATTTCTTCAGTATCTAAATTGGCAACCATATCCGCTAAAAAACGTGCATTGAAAGCAATATCCATATCAGCACCTTCATAGGAGCAGGTAAGTCTTTCATTGGCCTCATTTGCAAAGTCCACATCTTCTGCCGACACTGAAAGCTCACTTCCTTTGATAGATAATTTTACCTGATACGTTGTTTTATTGGCGAAAATAGAAACACGCTTGATGGAATTTAAAAATGCAACTCGGTCAATGGTCAATACATTCGGATTGTCAACAGGAATAACAGCCTCATAATTCGGATAACGTCCATCAATCAGACGGCATATCAGTTCATAGTTTTCGAAACTGAAAAATGCATTGGCTTCATTGTAATCCACTTTAACTCTTGTTTCTTCTGAAGGCAGAATATTTTTTAAAAGGGTAAGTGGTTTCTTTGGAAGAATAAAAGAACCTGCCTGTTTTGATTTAATATCTGTTCTGCGATAGCGAACCAAACGGTGTGCATCTGTTGCAACAAATACAGTGCTGTCATCCGATAGCTGACAGAATACTCCTGACATTACCGGACGTAAATCATCATTGCCTGTTGCAAATATGGTTTTGTTGATGGCCTCATGCAATACTGCCGAAGGCAATTCAATATGATTGCTTTTGTCAATCACAGGAACTCTTGGATAATCTTCGCCCTTTTCGCCATTGAGTTTATATTTTCCGTAGTCGGAACTTATTTCAATGATGTTATTTTTATCGTTGATGGAAAAGGTGAGTGGCTGCTCATTAAAGGTTTTTAATATTTCAAGCAATATTTTACCCGGAATAGCAATGGTGCCTTTGTCTTTTGATTCCACTTTCAGTCTGGTTGTGATGGTGGTTTCAAGGTCAGAGGCAGTGATGGTTAGTTCGTTGTTGTTCAGTTGAAACAAAAAATTCTCAAGAATAGGTATGGTAGCATTGGTGGTGAGTACACCACTGATGGATTGCAACTGTTTTAATAGGGTAAAACTGGAAACTATTAGCTTCATAATGAAAATGAGTTAAGCGGCAAATATAAAAAGACCTGTGGTTTTAAGCCTCTTTTCGGCATAAAAATTATAAACCTCCGAAGCCTTTGATTTTGTCAGGTTTGTTGAAGAGTTTGTCCATCACATAGTATTGTACCACAATCATATTGGTGTCGTTATTCCATTGTGCATACATGCGGTCAGGGTCTATTGTTCTGGTTTCACCGGTTACAGGGTCAGTGCTGGTGAGCGTTCCCGTATCAGCAGGTTTTTTATACATGCGGATGATGTCATCTTTTCCGTCAACGCCTTTAACTTCAAGTACACGTGTAGGGGTAGTTGCCAGCAGTGAGTCTTTATAGGTTTTGTCGAGGTCGTAAGTGGGTCTTTCAAAACCAATTAACTGGTATTTGGCAAGATAAGCCACAATTTGCGACTGATATATTTCCTGTGGCTTTTCGGAATTCATACCCGGATAATATACATAACTGTCGCCCTGTTTTGTAATTCTGAATGAGTTGTCAGGTTCGTCATTGTTGGTCACTTTCACAAATTGAATCTGACTTTCGCCATAATTAAATATCACACGGCTGCGCCAGTCAGTAGCATCAGCAAAATAACGTGTGGATAGATATCCGTTGAATCCCGGAATGTGTATTACAAAAGGAACTGTTGAATTTTCGAGATACATGTAGGTGCCAAGCATGTCCTGTGTTGGTCCGCCAACATAATATGTTTTTATTTTTTTCTCACCCTCATAAATTTCAACCTTGGTACCAGTGGCGCTCAGCTCTTTGATGATGTTGTTCAGTGCAGCTTTGCCAACAGGGCTTCTCACTTCAATAAGTTTCATGGTAGTGAGCAGTGTATTGATGGCATCCTGACGTGCAGGATATTTTCCGTTGATGGTCCACAAGGCCGGTGATTTTCTCTCGAGTGTAGCCTGATTTCCTTTTTTGTCGGCAATAAATATTTTGGTAATGGCAGCAGTGTCTTTTACTGCAAAATCGCGCAATTCTTTTTTAATGGTTCCGTTGGTTGAATTAAAATAAAAATATCCTGCAACCGAAATCAGCAATACGGCAATAAGCAATAAAATTCTATTCTGGTTCATGTGCTTCGTCAGTTAAATTTTTTTCGTCTGATAAAAAGTTTTATCGCAGCAAACAAAAATACAATCAATACAGGCAGAGCAACGTTGGTGGTTTTTATATACTGTTCGGCAGGAGTAAACCGCGTAGTGTCGAGCAGCCTGAGTTTAAATTCTTTGGAGCGCAGTGTCATCAGCCCTGAATTATCACAAAGGTAGTCCACACAGTTCATCAGAAAATTTTTATTGCCATAGAACTGCCCGGTATATTTATCAAATCCCAGAGGGTAAACCGTATTGTTAGCTCTGCGGTAATCGTTCTTTATCACATCACCATCAGCAACCACAATCATTTGTGTGGGCACACTTTCTTCTTTGAAACCAATAGCAGAATCTGAGGCAATCTGATAGGGAATGCGGTTGGCATAATTGGAGCGGAAGCGCCCTTCCATCAACACCGATAAAATAGCAGGAGGTTTACGGTATTCCTTTTCATCAGGATCTTTTCGGAGAAGGTTTAAGTCAACTACTGCCGGTGAACTTAGTATGCGCGTATATTCCGAACTCTTCAGCAACACTGTCTTATTCACCTTTGCAGAAATAATGGTGTCAATGCTTCCCACAAAATCAAAACGTATAGCATTTAGATTTTTTACAATGGGGTGTTTGGATTCAGGTGTTACCAGAGGGAAAAAATACCAGGGCAGCAATGAGTTCTGAGGACGGTTGCCCACATAACCTGTAAGAATCGGAATGGGTGCAGCCTGCAGGTCCATCACCAGATCTTTGTTCAGCCTCACCCCATAACGAAACAACATATCGTCCAGATTAAGTTCTGTCGGGATGGAAACAAACTCATTCTTTTTGGCAAGGCTGTCCATATCGGCATTCATCATGTCGAGCAGCCACAGCACTTTGCCGCCACGCATCACAAACTGGTCAATGATAAATTTATCTTTTTCTTCAAATGCTGAATCGGGTTTGGCTATTACCAGACAGGAAATATCTTCCAGCGCATTCAGCTGATTTTTTATTTCTACATAGCGGGTAGGATAGGAGGCCGAAACAGATTTATAAAAATCGGCAAGATGAGGTTTGTCCACTTCGCCCTGGCCATGCAGTATTCCTATCACCGGTGGTTTAACGGTAGAAATTTTCGAAATAGCATTGATGATTTCATATTCCAGATTCTGAATGGAAGTATTCACCATCTCTTCTGCCGAAGCACCCATGCGGTCTTTGAGCAGCAACAGCGGTTGTTCTTTTGAAAGATAATTTAAAATAGCTCCCGGAAAAATAATCCGCTGCGAAGTTCCTTCCTTGGTTCTTTCTGAAAGATTGGTAGGCTGCAGACCTTTATCGGCAAGCTGATTGTAGAGTTCATTGCGTTGTTTGCTGTCAGTAAGTGCCGAAGGATCTATAAAATCAAATTCGAGATTGCTGCCTGCATAACTTTTCATCTCCATCAGCATGTCGTGAGTGGCTGAGCTGAGTTTCTGAAATCCTGCAGGCAAATCACCGGTAAGATATACTTTTATGTAAACGATATCTTTCAGGTTGCGCAACTTCTCTCGTGTGGTTTCCGAAAGTGTAAACCGTTTTTCGGAAGTAAGATCCAAACGTTTGAAAACATACATTCCCGACAGGTTGAGAGAAAGTATGATTATTAGCAGCAGTATAAACTGAATGATATTGGACGAACGCAGATTTCTTTTTTTCATATCACCACTTTCTGCTTTCAAGAGTTAATTTAGTCATCATCAGAAACAGGCTGATGACACTGAGAAAATAAATTACATCACGTGTATCAATCACACCGCGGCTCATAGAGTCGTAATGTGCGGCAATGCCTAACTGATACACCACATTGGCTGCAGTTCCTACGGGCATGATGCCTGCCAGCGACTGAAACCCTGTGTAGCAGAGCATACATAAAAACATGGCCACTATAAAAGCTACCAGCTGATTGTCGGTTGTGGCAGACGAAAAAACTCCTATGGCAACAAATCCTGCCGCTAAAAAAAATAATCCGAGATAACTGCCTGCCATTCCTCCGATATCCACATTGCCCACAGGGGCAGCATACACATAAACAGTAATGGCATACACCAGCGTTGGCAGCAGCGAGAAAAGTACCAGTATTACTCCGGAAAGATATTTCGCAAATACAATCTGAAATTCGGTAAGAGGCCTTGTAAGCAACAGTTCAATGGTGCCTGTTCTTTTTTCTTCGGAAAACATGCGCATGGTGATGGCAGGAATCAGAAACATATACACCCAGGGAGTGATGTTGAACAAACCATCAATGGAGGCATAACCGCTTTCGGCAATGTTAAGGTCGTTGCCAGGAAATATCCACAGAAAAAGACCTATGGCAATCAGAAAAACAGCTATGGAAATATAGCCGATTAAAGAATTGAGAAAACTGTTTATCTCTTTTACAAAAAGTGCGTACATCGCAAAGCAAACATTTAAGACCGCCAAAAATAACGTTTCAGTGCATTACAGCGTGTGTTTTCTTATGAATAGTATCTGATTTTAGCGGAAGCTATGCCTGTGC
Organism: Bacteroidota bacterium; assembly: GCA_019136655.1. GTDB lineage: Bacteria > Bacteroidota > Bacteroidia > AKYH767-A > OLB10 > OLB10. Next base: position 180,029 of record JAGVTU010000024.1, on the reverse strand, counting down.
GTGCTGTAAAAGTTGCCTGACAGATTGAAGGAAGTAGTTTAAATTTGCATCGTGTATATTCAGAAAACAAGCTGCATCGGTGCGCAGGCTACCTACGGCAATATTGACTTACAGAAAGTTCAGCCATTTGTGAATGGCAGGCATACTGCCAGAGAACCATCCTATACACAAATTCCCAATGCCGTATTGCGCAGAATGGGCAAGGCTGTTCGTATGACGGTAGGTGCCGTTACCGGTTTGCTTGAACAGTGCCCTCAGCCCGATGCCATTATTGTGGGCACAGCCAACGGTGGTATGCAGGACTGCATCCGTTTTCTTAATCAGATTATGGAGTATAACGAAGGCACACTCACACCCACCAATTTTGTGCAAAGCACACCCAATGCCATTGCTGCCACCATCGGACTCAACGGCAGAAATCACAACTACAACATTACACATGTGCACCGCGGCAATGCTTTTGAAAATGCACTGTTGGATGCGCAGCTTTTTCTCAGAGAGAACAGCCATGCTCAGGTGCTGCTGGCAGGAGTTGACGAAATTTCAGATTACAATTTCAATATCGAAAGGCTGGGAGGATGGTATAAAGATTTGCCTGATGATCTGTATAGCAGTCGCACCACAGGAAGCCTTGCTGGTGAAGGAGTAGCTGCATATTTGCTGAGCAACAATGCATCAAATGCTGTTGCAAAAATTACTGCACTGCAAACACTTACTACCCACAACGGCAATGAAGTGATGCAATGGGTCAGTGATTTTATCAGTGAAAACATAGCTGACAGGGATGCTTTGGTTTTTTTATCAGGACATAATGGTGATGTGCGTTTTGCAGAAAGCACTGAAAATATAGAAGCCCTGCTGAGTGATGTTACACTGGCACGGTTTAAACATTTTACGGGAGAGTATCCTACGGCAAGTGCTGTGGCACTGTGGCTGGCAACACAGTTTGTGCAAAAAGATGCAGATATTCCTGAGCACTTTATCGCATCACTGCGACAATACCGTCACCGGCAGTGTTTGATTTATAACCATTACAAATTTTTGCAGCACAGTCTTATGCTGGTAGAGCAGGTTTAGCTCTAAGCCGCATCAGGCAGATGAATGTGCATTATTCAAATACAATTCTTCCGTTATAACTTTTTATTATGCTGCTCAGAGTTACGTTATAAATCCCCTTGGCTTTTGTGTTTCAAATATACTGTTATATTATTTGATATTCAATTATTTTTGTTGATGTTATGAACCTTTCTGTTTGAACCAAAAGAGGTAAATTTGCACTTTTTATTCAGAGAAGATGAAAATAGGAATACTCAGAGAGGAGAAAGTGCCGCATGATATGCGCGTACCATTTACGCCCGAACAATGCAAACAGATTAAAGAAACCTATCCCAATGTGGATTTGGTGATACAGCCATGTGATTATCGCTCCATAAAAAATGATGAATACAGACGTGAAGGTGTGGTATTGCAGGAAGATTTGTCTGACTGCGATTTGCTCATAGGCATTAAAGAAGTGCCTAAGGACAAACTGATTCCCGGAAAAAGATACATGTTTTTTTCGCATACCATCAAAAAGCAACCTCACAACCGCGAAATGCTGAAAAGAATTATACGCGATAAAATTGCACTCATTGATTACGAATGTCTGGTGGACGACCATGAAAACAGAATAATAGGTTTTGGAAGATATGCAGGCATTGTAGGTGCTTACAACGGCATCATGGCTTATGGTCTTAAGTATGGTTTGTTCAAACTGAAGCCTGCGCATCAGTGTTTCGGACTGAAGGAGCTGCACGAAGGACTTGACAAAATTAACCTGCCCAATATGAAAATAGTCATTACCGGTGGTGGTCGTGTTGCAAATGGTGCCATCGAAACAATGGGTATGCTGAACATAAGAAAAGTTACTCCGTTCGAATTTCTGAATTATTCTTTCCGCGAACCTGTATATGTGCAGTTACATTCTGAGTCGTATCACGAGAGAAAAGACGGAACTGATTTTACCAAATCCGATTTTTATCATCATCCCGAAAACTACCGATGCACCTTTTGCGATCCGGGATCGTTTGCATCATTTTGTGATTTGCTGATTCATTGCGCTTACTGGAATCCGCAGGCTCCTGTATTGTTTACCAAACAGGATATGCGCGACCCTTCATTCCGCATCAGTGTTATTGCCGACATCACCTGCGATATTGACGGCAGTATTCCTTCCACACATCGCGCCACAACTATTGAAGATAAGTTTTACGGTTATAATCCCGTAACTGAAAAAGAAGACGAAGCTTTCAGCCCCAATACCATTACGGTAATGTCTGTTGACAACCTGCCTTGCGAGCTTCCGCGCGATGCATCAGAAGGTTTTGGCAAACATTTGCTCGAACGGGTGTTGCCGTTGTTGTTGGTCGAAGATAAAGGCAAGGTCATTTACCGCGCTACCATTGCACAAAACGGAGAACTGACTCCGCGTTTTGCATACCTGACAGATTACATCAGCTAATTAAGAAAATTATTTTTTGAGTACGGCAATAGTTCCTGATGGATCAGAGGAGCTGAAAACGGTATTGCCTGCCACCAGCACATCGGCACCGGTGTCAATCAGTTTGCGGTAGTTGTTCAGGTCAACACCACCGTCAATTTCTATCAGTGTTTTTGCATTGCTTTTTTCAATCAGCTCTTTCAGCTGCTGAATTTTGGTATAAGTATGTTCAATAAATTTTTGTCCGCCAAATCCGGGATTCACACTCATAATGCAAACCAGATCAATTTCGGTGATGATGTCGGCCAATGATGCTACGGGCGTATGCGGATTAATGGCCACACCGGCTTTCATGCCTTCGGCTTTTATCATCTGAATGGTGCGGTGCAGATGCACAGAAGCTTCAATATGTACTGAAAGATTATCGGCACCTGCTTCGCGAAATGCTTTTACATAACGCTCGGGCTGCACAATCATCAGATGCACATCAAGGGGTTTGCGCGCAAATTTTTTTATGGCTTTTATCACCGGAAAACCAAAGGAAATGTTTGGCACAAAAACTCCGTCCATCACATCCACATGAAACCAGTCGGCCTCACTGTTGTTGATGAGTTCAATATCTTTTTGCAGATTGGAAAAATCTGCCGACAAAACCGAAGGAGCTACCAGATGCATTTCAAAAATATTTGAAGCAAAACTATGGATTTGTCGGTAATTTCAGTAGCAGTATAAAATTCTTTATTTGAGTTTTGAAGACTGAGAAGTTTATTGTTTAATAATTGCTAAGTTAAAGCGATTTAAAAGATTAGGTAAAACAGGAATTAATTGCATATGTTGCTTTTTGAAAAATTTATTGTAAGAATGAAACGCGGAATCAAGTATAACGCGTTTTGCTCAGTGATTTAGTGATTGTTTAATTTTCTATTTCTAAATTGCAAATTCTGTTTCACAGATTTATCATTAACTAAATAATTTGAAATGTTATATCGAATTATTAATTCAAAAAAAACGAATAATTTCTTATTGATTAATATGTGTTGATACAGCAAATTGCAACAAAGAAATTACCCCCAACAAAAAAGGGACTTGACGTCCCTTTTTTATAAAATTCAAACCAAATAATTATTTAAAAAATCAATTCAATTTTGAAGGAACTATCATTTTAAATTCCGGTATTTTCACATAGAAAAGTTTGTTGTCGCTTTCGCGTTCCATCAGATAGGTTCCATACATTTTACCTATTTCGGTATTGAGGTTGCATCCCGAAACATAGCGGTACTGTTCGCCCGGATGTATTACAGGTTGTTCGCCCACTACGCCTTTGCCTTCTACTTCGCGTCTGGCATTGTCGCTGTCAATAATATACCAGTGTCTTCGTTTCAGTTTAATTACTTCTTCGCTTTCGTTGGCAATGGTAATGCGGTAGGAAAACACATAATAATTCTGACCGGGATTGGAATGTGTCGGCTGGTAAAATGTCTCTACAGTTACTTTTATCCCTGCTGTTACTTCAGTTGACATATTAAACATGGTAGGTTTGTTGTTCTTAATGGAAGTAAAAGTAACCTCATACCTGCTAAGAAAAAGGACTTTTTGACAAATGGCCGTTTTTGTAGGGTGAAGGTTTAAAAAAATCAGGGATTTGGAGTGAGCACCTTTTAGGCTGTTATTTCCCGAATGATAGGGCAGGTTGTACCTGCAATGCCTTTTTCACTCAGGGTTAAATCCTGTATTTAATGTATCTTAAACGTTGCTCACACTTGCTGCATAAGTTTGGTTTATTTCTGTTTGCAGGAAAAGGGTCCGGCAGGCTTGAAGTTTAAGGTTTAATGCTGCCACAACTGTGCTGTTGCGGCAGCCATATTCTTAAGGTTGTCTTTTAGCGCCTCCGTTGCGGCCATCGCGCAGCCGCTGCAAAAGCTCACGCTTAAATGCTTCTTCGCTGCGGTAAAGCAAGGCTACTTTTTTTATCGGCAACACCTGCTTAAACTGTGCATGATATTTTTTAAGAATATCGAGTTCGTTTTGGCGGAATGCAATTTCATCGTCCACCACTTTTTCAGCTTCTTTGTCGCTCATGTTGGCGAAGTTGTCTTTTGCATCCTGTTTGTCATCCTTACGGTTTTTGCGCAATGCCTGCAGCTCGTCCTGGTACTGGTTATATACCGGCCAAAATCTTTTTGCTTCGTCACTGGTGAGGTGAAGCTGTTGGGTCAGAAATCCGATTTTCATGGTTTCCAATCTTTCTGAACGGTTGCCTGCACGGTCACCGGGCTGTGCTTTTGCTACGAACGCGACAGCAGTGAATGCCATCACAATAAACAGTTTTAACTTTTTCATATTTTATATTCCATTTATTTCAGTTACATCAACTTTGTTATCTATCAGATAGTTTATCATATCTGCATCATCATTCGAAACTACTGTTTCAGTTTCGTATTCAATCGGGAAATCGCCCCATTCATCCAGCAACTCATCATCAGTGAGCGAGTCCACATTCCATGCTGTTAAAGTATTTTTTTGCAGGACTGTTTTTGAAGGATAAAAGAAATAACCTGCAACCAGCAGCACCACTGCCGCTGCTGCATATTTCACGTAGTGCAATGACAGGTAAGTATGCTTTTTTCCAGTGGTTGCTGCCTGAATTTTGTCCTCAATTTTTGAAGACAAATCTTCAAAAAATCCTTCAGGAGCCTGAAAACTGTTTTTCTTTTCCAGCGAAGCCAGATAAGGCGCACTCTTTTTTAATTCGTTATCGTTTTCCTGATTCATATTCATTTGATGTTTGGTTTTAAAAAAAGTTTAATCGGAGGTCAAATAATTTTCAATTTTCTGCACTGCATGGTGGTAGGATGCTTTGAGCGCTCCCACAGAGGTGCCAAGTACTTCGCTCATTTCTTCGTATTTCATTTCATTATAGTAGCGCATGTTGAATACCAGGCGTTGTTTCTCAGGCAGCAGCAACAGTGCTTTTTGAAGTTTCATTTCAATGGCATCGCCTTTTAACGAGGGTTCATGAGCCAGTTTGTCGGAGAGTTCGCCCTCTACATCACCAATTGGAAGAAAAAATCTTTTGCGTTTGTTTTTAAGAAAATTCAAACACTCGTTGGTAGCTATTCGGTATATCCAGGTAAACAGTTGTGAGTCTTCTCTGAACTTAGGCAGGTTATGCCATACTTTGATAAAAGTATTTTGAGTAAGATCGCTGGCATCGTCATGGTCAATCACCATTCGTCTGACATGGGTATAAACGCGCTGCTGATATTTTTTTATGATTAAATTAAAAGCATAATGGCTGCTGCCATTATTGAAAAGCTGTAGAAGTTCGTTGTCTGCCTGATGTTCCAAGAGGTAACAAAGTTTTTTTAAAATTATGCTCAAACCTAAAGTTCAGCAAGCAGGCAGCGGTAAATTATACCAGTGCTTTTTTGCGTTGCATAACCCGGGTTACTGCTTCAACAATATTTTTACTGTCGAGACCGTATTTTACCAGCAGTGCTTCAGGTGTTCCGCTTTCTCCAAAGCTGTCATTCACGCCCACCATTTCAACAGGTGTAGGAAGATGGCGACTCAGCAACTGACAAATGCTGTCGCCCAAACCTCCGTTCAGCTGATGTTCTTCTGCAGTTACCACACATCCGGTTTTCGACACTGACTGTATGACTGCTTTTTCGTCCAATGGTTTAATGGTATGAATATTTATTATTTCGGCACTGATGCCCATTTCGGCTAACTGTTCTCCTGCCTGAATGGCTTTCCACACGAGGTGGCCTGTTGCAAAAATGCTTACATCGGCACCTTCGCTGAGCACAATGGCTTTGCCAATTTCAAAAGGCATATTTTCAGGAATAAATACCGGCCATGACGGGCGGCCAAAACGAAGATACACCGGCCCTTTGTGTTGGGCTATGGCAATGGTGGCGGCTTTTGTCTGATTATAGTCGCATGGGTTGATGACAACCATGCCCGGAAGCATTTTCATCAAACCAATATCTTCCAGTATCTGATGAGTGGCACCATCTTCGCCCAATGTGAGGCCTGCATGTGATGCACATATTTTTACATTCTTTCCTGAATAGGCAATAGACTGGCGTATCTGATCATACACTCTGCCTGTAGAAAAATTGGCAAACGTTCCTGTGAATGGAATTTTTCCGCCAATGGTCATACCTGCTGCAATGCCCATCATGTTGGCTTCGGCAATACCACACTGAAAAAACCTTTCAGGAAATGCTTTCTGAAAAGCATCCATCTTGAGTGAGCCTGTGAGGTCGGCACACAGTGCCACCACATTGGGATTGGTTTTGCCTAATTCGAGCAGTCCTGCTCCAAACCCCGAACGGGTATCTTTCTTTTCGGAAAAAGTATATTTTTTCATTTCTCTTTTCTTCTATTTGTTGATGTTGATGGTGGTGCCTGAACCTGATGCAATACGGAATGATTTTTCGATGGTGTAAATAGCTTCTTTAGAATTTTTTGGTCTGAATACCACTCTGTAATTTCCAGGTTGCAGCAACACATTATCGCGTGTGGCATTTTCGTCAAGATTATAAATCCATGTAAGTTTATTGTCTTTTTCCTGATAGATGCTTCCATAACCCGGTGATACCATCATAAAGTTGGCCATGCCCGGATTGGGAATTTGGACGGTGGTGGTTTTGCTCTGAGCAATATTCACATCTTCAATAATCATGCGTGGCAGGCAAAGCACTTCCAAATCATAATTTCCTGTGAGGTATCGTGTAGTAGTGTTGAATGGCTGAACGTGCAAAGTCTGGCACTGTCCTTTTTTGCGAACTATACATTGCAGATTTTTATAATCGCTTATGCCGTCAAATTTCAGATACAAATCTCCCTGCGGGCAATCAATACCGATGGTATTATGTTTTCCTGCAACAATTTTATTGCTGTCTTTTCTCACCGGAGGAATGGTGTGCACCACAATATCGTAAGTACCAAGCGGGTCTATCAGCAAAGTGTCGGGCAAACCGCGGCTGTTCATGGTATGAATAAAGTTATAACGGATGGCACCTGAATAGGTATCATAAAAAGTCATGTTGACATTGGTTTCAGTAGGTCGGTGTTTTTCGTCAAGCAAATTTACCTGCACGGTAGTGTTGTTAAGTGCCTGCGAAATAACAACACTGAAAACCGTACGGAAAGTAGCTTCATCAGTAGCATCGAAATAATTTCCTACGCAGTTAAAAACATCTTTATAATCTTTTGAAAGTCCGAGGCCGATAACAAAAGGCTTGAGCACAATTCCTTTTTTCTGCAGCATGAGCGATACGGCACAGGGGTCGCCATTACACTCTTCAATACCATCAGTGATGAGAATAATAATATTGCGTGCCGGGTCTTCAGGAAAATCTTTGCCACACTGGTCGAGTGACTGTGCAATTGGAGTAGTACCGCTGGGTTTTATTTCAGATAATCTTTTCTTGATCTGATAAGCTGTATTTTTTCCGAAAGGAACTTCAAGTCGTGTGTCGTCACAATCCTGCGGAGGAAATTTTTTGGTATGCCCATACACACGTAAAGCCATTTCAACATTGGTGATTTTATCAAGGCTGTCAACCATTTCGCTTAACAGTTTTTTGGCAATCTCAAACCGAGTGTCCGACTGCCACTGTGCATACATACTTTGAGATGCATCAAATAAAAATTCAATACGTGTAAGCGGACGTGGTTCGGGTTTTTGAGCATAGGCCGAAAGGCTGATGAAACTTATCAGAGTGATAACAACAATTGAAAAACAGTTTCTTTTTAAAATCATTGCTGAGAATTTGTGTGTTGTTTAATAGTCGCCTAATGTTTCAGGCAATTGCTCCAATGCTTTTTTCAGTTGTTCATCATTAGGTGCCACACCATGCCATTTGTGTGAGTTCATCATAAAGTCAACACCATAACCCATAACCGTTGTCATCAGAATAACGACAGGTTTGCCTTTTCCTGTATGTTCTTTTGCTTTTTTCAGTGTCTGAATAATTTCTTCGGTGTTGTTGCCATTCATCTGCAGCACATCCCATCCGAAAGCTTCCCACTTGGCACGCAAATCACCAAGGCTAAGCACATCCTGAACGGTTCCGTCAATCTGCTGGTTGTTATGATCAACGGTTGCAATGAGGTTGTCCACTTTTTTAGCAGCGGCAAACATAATGGCTTCCCAGTTTTGACCTTCCTGCAACTCACCGTCACCATGCAGAGAATATACGATGGACTTATCGCCATTAAGTTTTTTGGTAAGTGCAGCACCTACGGCCACACTCAGCCCCTGACCCAATGAGCCTGAAGACATTCTAACTCCGGGCAACCCTTCGTGTGTAGTAGGGTGGCCCTGTAATCTTGAATTGATAGCTCTGAAAGTTGCCAGCTCACTCACCGGAAAATAACCACTTCGCGCAAGCACGCTGTACCATAATGGTGAAATATGTCCGTTTGAGAGAAAAAATAAATCTTCTTCATTTCCATCCATCGAAAACGGGGAAGGCTGGTGATGCATAACATTAAAATATAATGTGGTAACAAAATCGGCACATCCCAAAGAACCTCCCGGATGACCACTTTGATGTGCATGTACCATTCGCACTATATCACGTCTTACCTGTGTTGTAATTTTCTGAAGCTGATCGGTTGTCATAATTATTTTTTCAAGCTCCAAAAGTCGTTAAAAAGCCTGCAGCCTCAGCAATGAAGTTTTTAACAATAAGAAATGTGAAATAAAAGCGGAAATAAAAAAAATAACCTGTTCGGGTTATTTAAAATTCTGATAATAATAAGTTACACGCAAGAAATGCGCAGCATACGTTCAGTTAAAAGAATGGATTACGCTGATATTATCCTAAGGAAATCAGGAGCGTAATAAAAGTGAGAACCATAAGTATCCAGAAGGCAGTAAAAACCCCTGTTGCTCCTTTGTAGAAAAATGTTTGACCTTTTTCTTCGTGATGCTCGTGTCCGTGACTCATAATTGTCTGAAATTTCGCACAAATATATAAATAGGTAATTAAATTCTAAAAATGGAGAAGAGTTTTTTCTTATTTAAATCATGTTGAAAAGATATGATAACAGTCAAATTGGAATTGGTAATTGTAAAATATACTTTTGTGCATTCATTAAAACTTTATAAAAAGATTTGATATGTCTTCAAATAATTTTCTAAGCCTGTTTAATTCATCTATCGGCAAAAAGGTGATTATGGCAGTGACGGGGCTGTTTATCTGCGTGTTTCTGGTAGTACATGTTGCCGGAAATTTTCAGTTGTTTAAAGCTGACAGCGGTTTGGCATTTAATAAATATGCCGTGCTGATGACAACCAATCCGCTGATAAAAACAGTTTCTTATGTTTTGTATCTCACCATTATTATTCATGCCATCAGAGGTATTATGATTGAATTTGAAAACCGCAAAGCACGTCCGGTGAAATATGCTAAGTATAACGGAAATGCCAACAGCAAATGGGCATCGCGCAATATGGGCATATTAGGAACTATTCTGCTGGTGTTTATTGTAGTTCACATGCACGACTTCTGGTACAACTACAAATTCGGTCACATACCTTACACACTTTACAAAACCGAATTAGCTACAGGTAAAATGACTGAAGCAAAAGATATGGGGCCTGATTTTAAAATGGGTAGCAAAATGGAAGAAATGCTTGCAGGCGACTATAAATATGTGATTGTTAAAGATCTGTATAAAGAAGTGAAAGAAGAATTCAAACAACTGTGGTTGGTGTTGTTTTATGTAGTGTGTATGGGAGCAGTTTCTTTTCACCTGTATCATGGTTTCCGCAGTGGATTTCAGTCGCTCGGTTTGAACAACAGAAAATACAACAATATTTTCCAGAGCATAGGCACATGGATATTTGCAATTATCATTCCTGCAAGTTTTGCAGCCATGCCACTTTATTTTTATTTTAATCAATAATTCGTTTAAAGAATATGACATCATCCAAACTTGACGCACGTATCCCCGAAGGGCATATGGCAGAAAAATGGTCGAAATATCGTTCAACAGTACATCTTGTAAACCCTGCTAACAAAAGACATCTTGAAGTGATTGTTGTTGGGTCAGGGCTGGCAGGAGCATCGGCAGCATCTTCACTTGCCGAGTTGGGATATAAGGTAAAAGTATTTTGTTTTCAGGATTCGGCACGCAGGGCACACAGCATAGCTGCTCAGGGAGGAATCAACGCTGCTAAGAATTATCAGAATGATGGAGATTCTGTTTACCGCCTGTTTTATGATACCGTAAAAGGTGGCGATTACCGTTCGCGTGAAGCAAATGTACATCGCCTTTCAGAAGTAAGTGGTAACATAATAGACCAGTGCGTGGCACAGGGTGTTCCTTTTGCACGTGAATATGGAGGGTTGCTGAGCAACCGTTCTTTCGGAGGAACACAGGTGCAGCGTACTTTTTATGCAGCCGGACAAACAGGTCAGCAGTTATTGTTAGGTGCTTACAGTGCTTTGATGCGGCAGGTAGGAATGGGTACAGTAACCATGTATGCTCGCCACGAAATGCTCGATATTGTAAACATTGATGGCAAATGCCGCGGAATTATTGCACGTAATCTTATCACAGGAGAACTGGAACGTCACTTCGGACATGCAGTATTGTTGTGCAGCGGTGGTTATGGAAACGTATTTTTCTTATCAACCAATGCCATGGGAAGCAATGTTACTGCTGCATGGAAAGCACATAAAAAAGGAGCCTTCTTCGGAAATCCATGTTACACACAAATACATCCTACCTGTATTCCTGTTTCAGGAGATCATCAGTCTAAACTTACACTCATGAGTGAGTCGCTGCGCAATGACGGACGTATATGGGTGCCCAAGAAAAAAGAAGATGCTGAGGCAATCAGAGCAGGAAAATTAAATCCAAATGACTTAAAACCAGAAGACAGAGATTACTATTTGGAACGCAGATATCCTGCCTTTGGAAATTTGGTTCCGCGTGATGTAGCCTCACGTGCAGCCAAAGAAAGATGTGATGCAGGTTATGGCGTAAATGCCACAGGTGAAGCGGTGTTTCTTGACTTTGCTTATAACATGAAATATCGCTATGGTAAAGTGGAAGCAACCAAACAGGGTATTGAAAACCCAACAGAACAACAATTGTTTGATTTTGGGAAAGAAGTAGTGAAGGAAAAATATGGTAACCTGTTCGACATGTACAAACAGATTACGGGAGTAGATCCTTACTATAATCCGATGATGATTTATCCGGCAGTGCACTATACCATGGGCGGCCTGTGGGTTGACTATAATCTGATGACCACCGTACCGGGCCTTTACGCACTTGGCGAAGCCAATTTCAGTGACCATGGCGCCAACAGACTTGGAGCATCAGCACTGATGCAGGGACTGGCTGACGGATATTTTGTGATACCTTATACCATTGGTGATTACTTAAGCCATGAGATTGGTACCAAAGCCATCAGTACCGACCACGAAGCGTTTGTTGAAGCAGAAAATGGTGTGAAAGAAAAGTTGAATCAACTGATGAATGTGAAAGGAACAAAATCGGTTGATCACTTCCATAAAAAGCTTGGAAAAATTATGTGGGAGAAATGCGGTATGGCACGTAATGCAGCAGGATTGAAAGAAGCCATCACTGAAATTCAGGAACTCAGAAAACAATTCTGGGCTGATGTGCGCATACCCGGTGGTCTTAACGAGTTTAATCCTGAACTTGAAAAAGCAGGTCGTGTAGCAGATTTTCTTGAACTTGGAGAACTGATGTGTATGGATGCACTGCAGAGAAACGAATCATGCGGAGGGCACTTCCGTGAGGAATATCAGACAGAAGAAGGCGAAGCTATGCGCGATGATGAAAACTTTGCATTCGTGTCGGCATGGGAGAGAACAGGTGATAACCAGTGGACAATGCATAAAGAAGAGTTGAAATTTGAATACATCAAAATAGCTCAGCGCAGCTATAAATAAAAATAAGTATTGAACTGATAAAATTCTGAATCATGAATATAACGCTCAAAGTCTGGAGACAGAAAAATAATAACGAACGCGGAAGATTTGAAACATATCAAGTAAAAGATGTGTCACCGGATATGTCATTTCTTGAAATGTTTGACGTGCTGAACGAAGATCTGATAACAGAAGGTAAGGAGCCTATTGCATTCGATCACGATTGTCGCGAAGGTATTTGTGGAATGTGCAGTATGTATATCAATGGCCGTCCGCATGGACCGTTGCAGGGAGTTACTACCTGTCAGTTGCACATGCGATCATTCAAAGATGGCGACACCATTGTGGTGGAACCCTGGAGGGCAGCAGCTTTCCCCGTAATAAAAGACCTGGCTGTTGACCGAACATCGTTTGACCGAATCATGGCGGCAGGAGGCTTTGTTTCTGTGAATACCGGAAATGCACAGGATGCCAACAGTATTTTGATTCCAAAAACAGATGCGGATTTGGCTTTTGAAGCAGCAGCATGTATAGGTTGTGGTGCATGTGTGGCAGCATGCAAAAATTCATCGGCAATGTTGTTCGTATCAGCCAAGGTTTCGCAATTGGCACTGCTTCCTCAGGGCCAGGTTGAACGTCACGAGCGTGTTATTAAAATGGTGAACCAGATGGACGAAGAAGGTTTTGGAAGTTGTACCAATACGGGAGCTTGCGAAGCCGAATGTCCTAAAAATATTTCTGTAGAGAATATAGCCCGTCTGAACAGGGAATATCTCTCTGCTAAAATAGCTAAGTAATTATTGTTTTTTATTCATCAAAGCTCCTGCTTTGAGAAACAGAAAAGTGGGTACAGAAGTATTCTGAAAATAAACTTTTGTACTGTAAAACTTTTATAAACCTTTTCCGTAAAAATATTCAACCGTACTAATATTGCATGTGGTGCTTTGCATAGCATCAGGCAGTTAAATTTATTTGAATGACAGCATCTGAAGAAGCAAAAATCAGAAAAGCCTTTACCGATAAAGACTGGCAGGAAATTAAAACACAGGACACCTGGCAGATATTTAAAATTATGAGTGAGTTTGTAGAAGGCTTTGAAAAAATGGGTCGCATTGGTCCCTGTGTTTCCATATTTGGTTCTGCACGTACCAAACCTGATTCGCCATATTACAAACTTGCCGAAGAAATTGCCTATCAGCTTACGCAATCGGGTTATGGCATCATCACCGGAGGAGGACCCGGAATAATGGAAGCAGGAAATAAAGGAGCACAGCGTGCAGGAGGAAAATCTGTAGGCCTCAACATCAGACTTCCTTTTGAGCAAACATCCAACCCTTATGTTGACAATGACAAAAATATCATCTTCAACTACTTTTTTGTGCGTAAAGTAATGTTTATGAAATATGCACAGGGTTTTGTGGTTCTGCCCGGAGGTTTTGGAACATTAGACGAATTTTTTGAAGCGCTTACACTCATTCAGACAAAAAAAATTGGTCGCTTTCCAATTGTGCTGATGGGAAAAAATTATTGGGGAAAACTGTTTGAATGGATACAAACCGTAATGGTTGAAGAAGGAAATATTTCGCCCGAAGATTTATCGCTGTTTAAAATTGCAGACAAAGCAGAAGAAGCTACTGAACATATTGATGCTTTCTACAGCAAATATCTGCTAAAGCCAAACTTTTAATTTCAGGGTCTGCGCCATTCATTGCAGAAAATGGCTGCTGACATGGCAATGTTCAGCGACTCTGCACGGCTTTCGTCTGCCTGTTGAAATGAAGGAATTGAAACAATATTTTGAATAAGATTATTCAACTCATCCGATACTCCTCTCGACTCATTACCGAAAAGTAAAACAGCAGGAATTTTTTTGGATACCGTGTAAACAGATTTTCCTGAAAGATGTGTAGCATAAAAAGTGGCTTGCGACTGATGTTGTTGAATCCATTGCTTTAAATCAGTATAAAATACTTTTACCCTGAATACCGAGCCCATGGTGGCCTGAATGGTTTTGGGATTGTAACAATCAACAGAGTGTGTGGAACATACAATTTGCCGGATGCCAAACCAGTCGGCAATGCGAATGATACTGCCCAGATTTCCCGGATCGCTGATGTCTTCAAAAGCAAGAATAACATCGTTGAATGTTATTTCCGACACCTGCAGACGCGGCATATTGACAACAGCTAATACTTTGTTGGGTTGTTTTAATGATGATATTCTTTCCAGCTCTTTTTCACTGATGAGGATGAGTTTATTGCCTAATGACTGACGTATTTCTGATGATAAACTGCCGGCCCACTGCTCCAGTGCGTAAACAGCCTCTGCCTCAAATGACGACTGTATGAGTTCATGAAACATTTTCTCACCTTCCACAACAAACTGATATCGCTCTCTGCGTATGTTGCGTTCTTTTAATGCCTTTACCTGTTTGATGTGCGCTGCTGATAACATTCTTGTCTTTGATAATTTAACAACTGATTAAATGGTGCAGAAGTCTTATTTTTAACCCCGCTCGAAAGGTAATGAATAACTCAAAAGCAGGACATCTCTTAATCATTTTATTCATTCTTATTTTCAGTGCATGTAGTCCTTACAAGCAACTGGACAAAGATCAATATTTATTGGACAGAAACGTAGTGATTACAGACAAACCTGAACTCAAAGACGGTATCAAATCAATCATTAAACAAAAAGCAAACAGAAGAATATTAGGAATATTCAGATTTCATCTTACTGTTTACAGCATTGGCAACAGAGGTAAGCCCAATAAATTTAAAAACTGGCTGAAGAATACTGTTGGCGAAGAACCCGTATTGCTCGACACATTGTTTACCAATAAATCGTCATCACAGATCAAGCAGTTTATGGCGAAGAATGGTTATTTCAGGGCAGAGGTTAACGATACCACCATTTATCGTAAGAAGAAAGCTACTGTGAAATATATCATCAAAGCCAATGAACCTTCTTACATCACAAAGGTTGTGCGTGAGAGTGCTGACAGTAATCTGGATTCGCTGGTAAGGTTGGATACGAGCGGAACAAAACTTAAAACAGGTATCATTTACCGTGAAAGTATTTTGCAGGGCGACAGAGAGCGGTTATCTCAGCTTTTAAGAAACAGAGGATACTATCAGTTTTCACCGCAATATATCAGCTACAGAGTTTATACATCTGACACCACACAGAACCTTGCAGTATTTCAGGATGTGAGTATGGCAGAAAATCCGGACTCAACAGGGGAAAACCCTGATTTTATTCCTCACAGAAAGTTTTATCTGAACAGAATAGTTTTCAATCCTGATTACGATCCGATGAGGGTTGAATCAGTTGTGCAAAATTTCGACAGTGTTTATTACAAAGGATATACTTTTCTTAAAGAAAGAAATGGCAAACTTCCTGTAAGGCCTGAAGTTATTGTCAACCACACTTTTTTCAGACAGGGAAGTTTGTTCAGACAGATAGGTTCAGATTATACATACAAAAGTCTCAACTTACTCGGCTTATACCGTTTTGTAAATATAAATTACGAGCTTACTTATCCCGACAGCAATTTGTTGGACTGCTTTGTGAATCTTGGCGCATCATCCAAGCAAGAATACGTAACTGAGTTTGAAGGTACTAACAATGGAGGCAACCTTGGAGTAGCAGGAAACTTTGCTTACAGAAACAGAAATGTTTTCAGAGGAGCAGAAATGTTTGAGTTTAAAATCAGAGGTGCACTTGAGTCACAGAAAAACTTCACTACTGAAGATGAAAGACCAATACTGGTACTGTTTAATACGTATGAGCTGGGAGTAGAGAGTTCAATACATCTGCCGAAAGCAATTGGAGCGCTGCAGCGGTTGTTCAAACAAAAAGCAGCAAATCCAATTACGGTTTTTTCAACCAATTATAATATTCAGAATCGCCCTGAATTCAACCGTTCGATACTTGAATTTTCGGCAGGTGTAGAGTGGCGTAATGGCAGATATATTAAGCAAATAGCCACACCGTTTCAGATAAATTTTGTAAATGTAAAACTCAGTCCTGGTTTTGAAACAGCATTGCGTAACCTGAACGATCCTGTTTTGTTCAGCAGTTATCAGAATCACCTTATCACCAATGGCCGCTATAGTTTTATATTTAATAATCAAAGACTGAACGAGATTAAGAATTTTGTTTTCTTCAGAGGTAATGTGGAGTTTGCAGGTAATACGTTGCAGTTATTCAGCAGTATCAATAAATCACCTAAGGACGATCAGGGCAGATATCAGGTGCTGAAAAAGAATTTTGCGCAATACTTCAGACCTGATGTTGATTTCAGACTTTATCAGACACTGAACGAACATAACACCATTGTTTATCGTATTGCAGGAGGTATTGGCATTGCTTATGGCAACTCAACTATCATGCCTTTTGAAAAAAGTTTCTATGCAGGAGGTTCCAATGATTTAAGAGCATTCAGAGCACGAAATGTTGGCCCGGGAAATTTTAACAGTGTAAATAACTTTGAGCGGACAGGTGATATTAAATTAAACGGCAACGTTGAATACAGGTTCGATATTCTTAAGATTTTGAAAGGTGCATTTTTTGTGGATGCCGGAAATATTTGGCTGCGAAGAAAAGATGCATCACGACCCAATGCAGAGTTTGACATCAACCGTTTTTATAAGCAATTAGCAGTAGGCAGCGGAGTAGGTTTTCGTTTCGACTTTACGTTTTTTATTTTCCGTTTCGATTTGGGAGTTCCTTTGGTTGATCCGCAGTATGGCAAAGGAGAGAATGTAGTGATTGGTAATCTTAAATTCAGAAGTCTGATTTCAAACTTTGGTATAGGTTATCCATTCTGAAAAAAATTACCAGTCGAGAAAATCATCCAGAGCACGTCTTTCTTTTTTTGTGGGCCGTCCTTCACCATGACTTCGATAAGTTCTTACGGCAAGTGCATGCAGTTTCATTTTTTCCAACTCTTCAGCAGGTGTGCAGTTACTGCAAAACTCAGGAACCTGTTTGGCTGCCATTCTGTTTTCACTCAGCTGAAGTATTTTAAAACTTAAACGAAAAGCACCTTTGCGCACCTCAATGGTTTCACCGCCTTTGATCATGCGTGATGCTTTTACAGGTACATCGTCCATCAGAATTTTACCTTTCTCACAGGCATCGGCAGCAAGTGAACGCGTTTTAAAAATACGCACAGCCCACAGCCATTTGTCTATTCTCATTTTTTCGGGTGCAGCTTTCATTGCTGTGCAACTCCTTTCATGCTTAGCTGAATGCGTTTGGTAGTTACATCCACTGAAATCACTTTTACTCTTACATGCTGATTCAGTTTTACGACTGAAGCAACATCGCTGGTAAATTCTTCAGTAAGCTGTGATTTATGGATCAGCCCACCTTGCTTGATTCCCATATCCACAAATGCACCAAAATGGGTAATGTTATTGATTACTCCCGGTAATATCATTCCTTCTTTCAGGTCTGTGATGCTGCGAATTGATTTGTCGAACTCAAATACTTTGATGATGCCACGCACATCTCTTCCGGGTTTGCGAAGTTCTTCAAGTATGTCGTTCAGCGTAGGTAGTCCTGTTTCTTCAGTCACATATTTTTCAGCACGGATTTTTTGTATGGCCTGTTCATTTCCTATCATTTGAGCAACATTCATTTTAAGGTCGGCAGCCATTTGCTCTACGATGCTATAATGTTCCGGATGCACAGCACTGTTGTCAAGCGGATTTTCAGCTTTTGGTATTCTCAGAAAACCTGAACTCTGCTGGAAAGCTGCATGCCCGAATCCTTTTATCTTCAGCAAGTCATTGCGCGACTGAAACCCATGACTGCTGCGATGTTCAACAATTTTTTTGGCAAGTGTAGATCCTAATCCTGAAACACAGGTGAGCAGTTTTTCACTTGCTGTATTCAGATTAACGCCTACGGCATTTACGCAGTGTTCTATCGTATGGTTCAGTTCTTCTTCCAATAAACTTTCGTCCACATCATGCTGATATTGTCCGATTCCCATGGAACGGGGATCAATTTTTATAAGTTCGGCCAGTGGGTCCATCAGTCTTCTTCCTATGGAGACAGCACCTCTTACCGTAACATCATATCCGGGAAATTCCTGTCGTGCTTCTGACGATGCTGAATAAACAGAGGCACCATCCTCATTCACGCTAAACAGCTGAATTTTACGGTCGAAGTGCAATCGTTGAATAAACTGCTCAGTTTCGCGACCTGCAGTTCCGTTGCCTACGGCAATGGCTTCAATCTGATATTGACTTACCAGCGTAGTAATTTTTTGTGCAGCTTGCTTATGCTGTTCATGCGGTGGATGAGGATAAATGGTTTCATTATGCAAAAGGTTTCCATACTTGTTTAGGCAAACCAGTTTACATCCTGTTCGAAAACCGGGGTCAATGGCCAGCACATTTTTCTGACCTAAGGGAGGTGCAAGCAGCAGTTGCTGCAGATTTACAGCAAAAATTTTTGAAGATGCTACGTCAGCGTTTTGTTTGTAAAAACGAAGCGTTTCATTTTCCAGAGAGGGCAGAAGGAGCCTGTCGTAAGCATCAGCAAGTGCTGATGATGTTTCTTTTCCCGAAAGATTATACAATGAGGAAAGCACCTGTTTTATTTTGTGTAACGCTGTTTTTTCATCAGGTACAGCAGATATGCGCAGAAATTTTTCTTTTTCTCCTCTCAGAATTGCCAATAAACGGTGAGCAGCACAGGTTTTTATTTTTTCTTTATAGTCGAAATAGTCTTTGTATTTTACAGCTTCTTCCATTTTTGTCTTCACCACTTTGGAAGTGAGAACAGATTCCTGCAAAAACAAATTTCTTAACTGATGTCGTACCTCTGCATTTTCGCTGAATGTTTCTGCAAGAATATCTTTTGCACCCTGCAACACTGATTCGTCATCAGGAAAATGTTCCGACTTAAAATCCTTTAATCTTCCTAATGCCTGCTTTTCATTTTTCAGCAGCATTTCGGCAAGAGGTTGAAGACCTGCATCACGGGCTTTCTGTGCTCTGCTTTTTTTCTTTTCTTTATAAGGCAGAAATAAATCTTCGAGCACTTCTGTTGCCGAAGCATTTTCAACAGCTTTCAGCAGTTCAGCAGCAACTCCTTTCTCAGAAAGTTTTTGCAAAATATATTTCTTACGTTCAACAAACTTTTCAGCTTCACGGATTCTTTTCTTCAAATCGAAAAGCTGTTCATCCGTAAGTCCTCCTGTTTTTTCTTTGCGATAACGTGCAATAAAAGGAACGGTGGCACCACTTTCAAACAGTTGTAACGTGTTTTGCAACTGGTTTTTGCTGATTCCTGTTGCCTGAATAAAATCAACTAATAAAGCAGTCTCACTGATGAAACTCAACGTAAAAAATATTTATAGGAACAACCGATTACTGAGCGTAACCCTGATTGATCCATTTTTCGATTATAGCGATAGACTGAGCACTCAGCTTTGGAGCCATTCGTGGCATAGACTTAACTCCACTTTCATGTTTTACGGATGCAAGCAGTTTGTGATTGATGCAGGCATCTTTTACGGATTCATAATTACTCAAATCAATATCATGCGCTTTTTTCACTGCGCTGTGGCACTTTGTTCCGCAAGCTGCATCTATGATAGGTTTTACATTAGCTGTGTAAGTAGGGTTGTCAGGAATTACCACAGGAGCAGCAGTACTCGTTTTCTGAGAACTCTTGCAGGAAGTTAAAGTGGTTGTCTGCAGGGCTATCAAGCCACAAAATGCTGCTATAGCAGTCAGCGAAACAGTCTTTTTCATAAATATAAAATTTTTTTACTGCTACAATTTTAATAATTATTTTCAATTCAGAAAAATTACAAATAAGATAAGTTCATTATTAGGTGAGTGATACTGATTTGTGATTAAACGCAATAGGCCGGATGTTTTCCACATTGCCTTGTTTATTGTTAGGGGTACAGGTTGGCCAAAGGAGGGCTTTTCAGAGTTAATTTTGTACAATAACCATCATTATTTTCAGTTTAAAGAAAAACAATATGCCGAAAATCCAAAGTTTAACAGCCGTATTGATGCTGCTTGCAGTGCCTGTATTGACAATGGCGCAGCGAATGACAACAGAAGAGTATATTGCAAAATACAGGGAAGATGCAATTAAAGATATGGTGAAAACAGGTGTTCCTGCCTGCATCACACTTGCACAGGGAATACTGGAAAGCGAAAGCGGAAACAGCAAACTGGCACAGGAAGCCAATAACCATTTCGGTATAAAATGCCATAAAGAGTGGGAAGGAAAAACTTTTCATCAGGATGATGATGCAAGAGATGAATGTTTTCGCAAGTATTCAACCGTGCTTGAATCATTTGATGACCATTCGGAATTTTTGAAAACCCGCAGCCGCTATGCATTTTTGTTTGAACTGGATGTAACCGACTATAAAGGCTGGGCACATGGTTTGAAGAAGGCCGGTTATGCAACCAATCCTAACTATGCACATAAACTGATTGACTTAATTGAGCGATACAATCTTGAAGCCATCAACAACGAAGCAATTGCACGGATGAACGGTGCACCGGCTAATGCAGCTGCAACGCTGGTGCGTCAGGTGAGTGTGAAAGATAAAAATGTTTCAGCCAAATCCGATCGCAATGTTACTACCGTCATTAATATTACTCCGCCTACGTATTATGCCGAGCAAAATAATGTGAAGTATGTAGTTTCAAAAAAGGGTGACACCTGGGTGAGCATTGCTAAAGAAAACGATATGATGGTGTGGCAGGTATTGAAGTATAACGATGCATTACGTGATGATGAATTGCGTGAAGGAACTATTGTGTACATCAAACCAAAACGTCATTCAGCTCAGCAAAAATTTCATGTGGTGATGCCGGGCGAAAGTATGCGCGATATTTCACAGATGTATGCCATTAAACTCAGCAGTTTGTATAAGAAAAATCAGATTGAACCCGGAACAGTTGTTCAGCCGGGAACGAAACTGAAACTTAGCAACTGATAAAATTTTTGCATGATTAAGAGCAGACTGAACCCGTTGTTCGGTCTGTTTTATTTTTAAGGATATGAGAATTGCAGGAGCCGTTGTTCTGACATTGTTAAGTGTGATTACCCATGCACAAAATACATGGGTTCCGTTTCCTCCAATGTCGTTGCAGCCTGTGCTGAAGGGGAATTACGGTGAGCTGAGGACTAACCATTTTCACTCAGGAATAGATTTGAGTACTGAAGGTAAAATCGGGCAGCCTGTGCGTGCATCGGCAGATGGTTATGTATCGCGAATTAAAATCAGTGAGTACGGATACGGTAAAGCAGTTTACATTGATCATCCCAATGGTTATACAACGGTTTATGGTCATCTGCATCGCCTGGCACCGGCAATTGAAAAATTGGTAAACGAAGAACAATACAAACAAAACAGGTTCAGTGTGGAGTTATTTCCTGAAAAAAATCAGTTGATTGTGAGAGAAGGCGACACCATTGCATGGTCGGGCAATTCAGGAAGTTCTGCAGGTCCGCATCTGCATTATGAAATACGCAATACAAAATCTGAAATACCATTGAATCCATTGCGTTTTATAAAAAATGTAAAGGATACCATTCCTCCGTTAATAAAAACAGTTTCTGTATATGGTGTCAATATGAATTTTACTGAAACAGAAGAAATCAAAGAAATCATTCCACTGCGAAAATCAATTACTGAGTATGTAGTTGAAAATCCTGTTGCCACAACAGCACTTACCGGTTTGGGCTATTGCGCAGTGGATGTTGCCAATGACGACAGTGCTGTGTTGGGCGTTTACGAAATGGAAATGTATGCAGACGAACAGCTGATGTACAGTTACAGAATGGATGATTTTTCATTCGATGAAACCAGAAATATTAACGGGCATATTGATTATTCAAAAAAGCAACACAAAGGCAATGTCACTGAATGCTGTTTTCGGCTGCCGGGCAATACATTCAGTCAGTACAGACAGGTTTTGAATAACGGCATCATCAGAATGGACAGCCTTAAAACTGTTACTCTGAAACTGGTATTGAAAGATGCTGCAGGCAATAGCTCAACATGTTTGATACCTTTAAAGTATGATTCGCAAATCAAACTTAAGCCAATGCACACGGAAGGTGTACAAAAAATTGTTTTTGACAAAAAAGCGGAAATAAAAAGAGCAGGATACATACTCACCATTCCCGAAGGAGCTTTATTCAGGAATATATTTTATCACGACAGTGTGAAGAAAGGAGGAAAAGGATTTTTCTCTCCGAAATATACTTTGTATGACTATGGTGAACCTTTAAAGAAAAATTTAAAACTGGCTGTCAGAACGGGATACAGAGATACAACATTTACCAATAAATTGCTGTTGGTGAAAATTTCTGACAAAGGAATTTTGTCAGCTGAGAGCAGCTTTTATAAAAATGGATTCGTGAGTGGAGGCATCAGCACTTTTGGAACCTATACAGTCACTATGGACACAGTTCCACCTCAGATTGGAGACTATACAGTGAGTGTTGATTCCGTTTATAATTGCCCGGTGATTGCTATCAGTGTGAAAGATAATTTATCAGGAATAAAAACTTATGCTGCAAAAATTAACGGCAATTGGTATTTGAGTGAATACGATTACAAAAACGATAAAATATTAATCTATCTGACTCAACCGTTCAAGGGAGTCATCAAACTTGAACTTACAGTGGGTGATGCCAGGCAAAATTTTTCTACTGCTGTAAGTGAAATAAATCTTCAATAATTTCTTAAGCTAAATCGCTCAGCCGAAATGCTTCATTCATTCTGATTCCTCTTTCAGAATGCTGGAGATTGCAACATTCATTTACCGGATCATGTTCAAAAAACAATTGCCAGTTGTTCTGAACAGCAGCATTTAAAAATGATTCTTTTTCCTTCAGTGTCAGCAGTGGCCGTGTGTCATAAGCCATCACATAAGGGAGAGGAATATGTCCGACTGAAGGTAATAAATCAGCCATAAAAACAACTTGTTTTCCTTTGTAAGGAATAACGGGCAACATCATGGCATCGGTATGGCCGCGTGCTATGATTACAGAAATTTCAGAGTGAAAATTGTTGTTGTTTAAGATTTCCAATTTTGAATCGGAGGGTGTTTTTCCTTCTACAAATTTAAGCTGTCCGCTTTCCTGAATGGGAAGAATATTCTCTTTCAGAAAACTTGCTTTCTCTCTGGCATTGGGTTCAGTTGCCCATTTCCAGTGGTCCTGATGACTCCAGTAAGTGGCATTTTTGAATGCAGGAACAAAACCTGTTTTGTCTGCATTATGTTTGATGCTGCCTCCGCAATGATCGAAGTGGAGGTGAGTGAGAAAAACATCTGTAATATCATCAGAAGTAAATCCGAGATTGTTCAATGATTTTTCAAGAGTGGCATCGCCATGTAAATAATAATACGAGAAGAATTTTTCATTCTGTTTGTCACCAATGCCATTGTCAACCAAAATAAGTCGTTTACCATCTTCAATCAGCATACATCGCATAGCCCAGGTGCACATGTTGTTGTCATCGGCAGGGTTGAGTTTATTCCAAATAGATTTTGGTACAACGCCAAACATGGCTCCACCATCTAATTTAAAAAAACCGGTATCAATCGTTCGGAGAATCATTGCGTATAAAATATTTTTTGTATTGCAGCATAAAGATATAAAGTCCTGCAATCAGAAAAGGCAAAACGGGCGCTTTGAAACGGAGTATTGCAGCCTCTAAAGCGCAGGTGTACCCTACCAATGCATAGAACGAAAATATAAAAAGTAGTAATGCAAAATGTAAGGACGCATATTCGTTGCGCCAACTGAATGCAGCTACAATATTTATCAAAACAAACACCATCACCAACAGGTTTTCAGCTGCAGCACCTTTCCATCTCAATCCTGCTTTGTCGAAATGAAATGCAGGAGTAAGTACAGTTTGAAGAAAAGCTTTTGGCGAATTTTTAATCACGCTAATCATGTTTGGTGCAATCACCGGAGGCTGAATGTAGCTCTCCGCTTTTTCATAAATAGAATTTTTCATGGTGCTTTGCTGCACCAGTGCAATGGTGCCTGCAGCATTGCGATGCAGTATTTGATTAAAAACAAATGTGCCTGCCGTGTAAAAAGCAATCGTAACTGCAATGACAACAGCATATGAAGCCCATAAATTTTTGCTGAAATATTTTTTTGCAATCAGATATCCTACCAGCGCAGGTGTGAGAAATAAAACGAAATGAGGTTTGATAAGCCACAGAAAAAGATACAGTAAAATAGTATAAACCTTCATTCGTGTGGACTGTTTGAATTGTGTAAGTGCATAAACAAACAATCCTGCAGCAGCTAACAACAAAGTTTCTTTAAGTACACCTGAACTGAAAAACACCACTGATGGAAAAAGCATCAGAATGAGATAAAGAACAAAGCCATTGGATTTTGTAATGGAGATGGTGGCTTTGTAAATTCCTGTAAGTCCGCAAAACGAAAGAAAACTGAACAGCACTGAATGAACAAGCATGTTTGAAAAGGCAATAAAATGTATCAGTGACGAAATTTTTATCATGGTTTCATTGTCGTTCCAGTAAGGTAGTCCTTTCCAGTTGAGCAACGTATAATATTCATGATGATTGCTGTCGTTGTAAATACCCAACATCAGTTTGAGATACGACATTGGATGTTGCAGTGCATACTCATACAATGTTTTTCCGGCTTCATAAAAAAACATACCGTCATCGCCACTGTAAATTCTTTCAGCATTAAAAGTGATGATGATACCTGCAAATGCTTTTACAATAAACATGGAGCACACAAATGCACGTGACATTCCCTGTAAATTAAAAAAACTCTTGTAGCTGATAAACAGACACAACAGTAGGATGTAAATAAGCGGTAGTACAAATAAGTCCATAGGTCAGGTTAATTTTTTCAGAAATGGGAAACGTTGCTGCAATAAATTTTTATCGGAAAGACATGCAAGGAAGAAGAAGAAGAATGGCAATGCCTGAATTTTATAACGCACAATAGCACCCATCACAGGTGTTACCAGGCCAATCATTTCGAAGAGCGACAATGTATAAATGAACGATAAAAGCATCAGCGCAGTAATGGTGAAATTTCTTCTGCTGAAGCTGAAGATGCTGAGCAGCGTTAATACGATTAATAAAACATTTTCAATTGCTGCCATCAGGATAAATGGATTTTTTGCTTCCCACACATAAGGCCGTAAAAACACATGCGAAAGTGCCTGAGGTGTATTTCTTACAGCACTCCATTCCGAGTCTTCAAGTATGTTGATAGGAATTGCGCTTTGTGCACGATAATCCTGTGCAAGGTCAACAAATTCTGCTTGCTTTTTGGATAACAATTCCATCAGTCCATAACCGGGAAGAACTACATTCATCTTCAGCAAAGCTAAATAATAAACGATGGTAATGATTCCGAAAATTGCAATATAATAACGTTTTATAAATGAACTGAAAGCAAAAGCAGCATACAAAGGAACCAGCAAAATAAAATTATGAAATTTTATCAGCATCAGAAACAAAAGAAAAATGACGAAGCAAATCAGCGAACGGAATTTCCTGTCGTGGATGAAACGGTGGAGGCAATAGAGAGATAAACCGGTTGCAAAAAATATGAGCGAATCTTTGAGTAAACCGGAACCCCAAAATAATACTGATGGCAGAAAATAAGTGCCTGCATAAAGTGCCCGTTTAAATTGCGGCAGGTGAAGAATGAATAATTTCAGCAGTGCAGTAAGCCCAATGAAAGACAGAAAACAATAAATGACTGCATGCACATAATAATGGCCTAAAGAGAAAAATCTTAAAAATGCATTGAGTCGGATTTGAAAACGATAATCATTAAAAATTACGGCTTTGTTATACCAGTTATGCATTTCGTCATAATAGGGCAGGAGGTAGGGTGCTTTGTCATCAATTCCGGTAAGCATTCTTAAAAACCAGGAAGGATGTTCATGCAAAACTGAAAACATGATTTTGCTGTCGTCAAAAAACTTAAAAGTGTCAGCGGTAAGTCTGTTGGTATAAAAGTGAGTGAATACCAGCGATAATAAAACTGCAAAAACCAGTTTAACCGCAAAAGCAAACGACAACATTCTGTAACTTATACCTTCAATACGGAAAAAGGAAGCTTTTCCGATGATGAAAAAAAACAGGGATGCGTATGCTAAGCTAAGTATCAGTTCCACTCTGTGAATTGGTATAATATTTACAGGTTAACACCGGCAATTGACAGCAAAGAGTTACCTTTGCACAAAGAAACAAAAAACCGCTTCAATCAAATTTTTATTACAGAAATATTTAATACATGGATAGTCTGAAAGAAACCAATGTTGACACTGCTGAAAAACTGGGTTTGCTTCCTGAAGAGTATGAAAAGATCAAAAATCTGCTTGGCAGAAAACCTAATTTCAATGAAATAAGCATTTATTCAGTGATGTGGAGTGAACATTGCTCCTACAAAAATTCAATCACCTGGCTTAAAACACTTCCTCGTGAAGGACCTCACATGATGGCTAAGGCGGGTGAAGAAAATGCAGGGCTGGTTGACATAGGCGATAAACTGGCATGTGCATTTAAAATCGAGTCGCACAATCACCCTTCAGCTATCGAGCCATATCAGGGAGCAGCTACAGGAGTTGGGGGTATCAACAGAGATATTTTTACCATGGGCGCAAGACCTGTTGCCCAACTCAACTCATTACGTTTTGGAAATATAAAGAATGAGCGCACCAAAATGCTGATGAAAGGTGTGGTGAAAGGAATTGGCGACTACGGCAATGCCTTTGGTGTTCCTACCGTGGGAGGTGAAGTTTATTTTGAAGATTGTTATAATACCAACATTCTGGTGAATGCAATGAGTGTGGGTGTGGTACCTCATGGAAAAACCGTTAAGGCAATTTCTTATGGAGAAGGCAATCCTGTTTTCATTGTGGGTTCAGCAACCGGCAAGGACGGAATTCATGGTGCCACATTTGCTTCGGGCGATTTGCATGAATCATCACATGAGGATTTGCCATCGGTACAGGTGGGCGATCCTTTTCAGGAGAAACTGTTATTAGAAGCTACTCTCGAAGTGATTGAAACAGGTGCAGTAGTTGGAATGCAGGACATGGGAGCAGCAGGTATCATCTGTTCCACTTCCGAAATGTCGGCAAAGGGCGAACATGGTATGGTTATTCACCTCGACAAAGTGCCTACACGCCAGGCCAACATGGAGCCATGGGAAATTCTTTTGTCAGAGTCGCAGGAGCGCATGCTCATTGTGGGAATTAAAGGACGCGAAGATGAAATTTATAAAGTTTTCGAAAAATGGGATCTTAACTGTACACACATTGGCGAAGTAACCACCGGTGGACAGTTGAAATTTTATATGAATGGAACACTGGTTGCAGATGTAAATGCTGATTCGCTTGTATTGGGAGGCGGAGCACCTGTGTATAAAAGAGATTACAAAGAGCCTGCATATATTAAGGCTAACAAATCTTTCGACATCAATAAGATTGCAGTTCCTTCAGATTTGAAAGAAGTGGCCATGCAACTTGCAGGTCATCCGAATATTTGCAGCAGACGCTGGGTTTACACTCAGTACGACAGCATGGTGGGCACTGTGAATATGAGTACCAACCGTCCTTCTGATGCTGCAATTGTAAACATTAAAAATTCGAAAAAAGCCATTGCAGTAACTGTTGACTGTAATGCAAGATATGTATATGCTGATCCTGAAACAGGCTGTGCCATTGCTGTTGCAGAAGCAGCCAGAAATATTGTTTGTTCAGGTGGTGTTCCTTCGGCAGTAACCAATTGTCTCAATTTCGGCAACCCCTATAATCCTGAAGTATATTGGCAGTTTGTACACAGCATAAAAGGAATGGGAAAAGCTTGTGAGAAATTTCAAACTCCCGTAACGGGAGGGAATGTGAGTTTCTACAATCAGTCCAAAACAGGAAATGAGGAAGTACCTGTGTATCCAACACCAACCATTGGAATGATAGGCTTGGTAGAGAATAAAAATAAAATTGCAACCCTTGATTTTAAGAATGAAGGTGATCATATATTCTTAATCGGGGCATCAGCAAATGACATTGCTTCATCACAGTATCTCGTGCATGTGCATGGTGTTGCCAACAGCCCTGCCCCTCAGTTCGATTTGGACGAAGAGTATAATGTTCAGCAGGTGGTGAAAGATCTTATTGCACAACAGTTGGTGCAGTCGGTACATGATGTTTCTGACGGAGGACTTTTTATTTCACTGCTTGAATCAGCTATGCACCGCGATTTAGGTTTTGATATTATTACTGACGAAGAAATACGAAAAGATGCATTTCTTTTTGGTGAGTCGCAGAGCAGAATTGTGGTAACAGTGAACGAAGAACAGCTTGATGATTTTCTGAATGCAGTTACTGCAATGGATGTTGAATTTACCAATATTGGTCAGGTAACTTCAGGGTCTATTCTCATTGATCAGGAATCTTTCGGTGTAGTTTCCGATTACAAAACATTGTACAATACTTCGATTGAAAACGAGTTGACACATTCATAAAATAACAAATTATGTACATACCTGATGAATTTAAGAATACCGATTTTGAGAAACAAGTGGAGTTTGTCAGGCAACACACTTTTGCTGTATTGGTGACAACAGGAAAACAAAGCCCCATTGCAACACACATTCCTGTTTTAAGTCATGTAAAAAACAACAAACTCATTTTGTACGGACACATTGCCAAACCCAATCCTCAGGCTGAAACATTTTATAACGATACCGATGCGCTTGTGATTTTTCAGGGCAGCA
Source organism: Bacteroidota bacterium (assembly GCA_019136655.1). Lineage (GTDB taxonomy): Bacteria > Bacteroidota > Bacteroidia > AKYH767-A > OLB10 > OLB10. Next base: position 150,818 of record JAGVTU010000024.1, on the reverse strand, counting down.
ATGCCTACGTTTCTTCAAGCTGGTATAGCCATGAGAATGTATCCACATGGAATTATCAGGCAGTACATTGCTATGGTAAAATAAAAGTACAGACAGAACTCGAGCTGATGGAAAGCCTGCAGCTGATGACTGATTTTTACGAAGCAAAAGTTCAGCATCCGAAAACATTCGACAAAATACCTGCACATGTTATCCGGGAAAATTTCGGAGGCATTGTAGGTTTCGAAATTGAGGTGAGCAGGATAGAAGCCATTGATAAATTATCTCAGAACAGAAATAACAAAGATTATTTTGAAATAGTAAAACAACTGAGCCTGAGCGAAGAGAAAAATGCGCAACAGATTGCTGCAGAAATGCAAAAGCGCAGAAACGGCAATGAAGATTAAAACTTCCTGTTTCGCTTTATTTTTACTCTGTAAAATGGTTCGGTTTGACTAACTTCGCGCCAAATTAAACAACTGTGCATCAATCAGGATTCGTTGCTATTGTAGGGAAACCCAATGCGGGCAAGTCCACACTGCTCAATACACTTTTGGGTCAGGATCTGAGCATTGTTACTCCCAAAGCTCAGACTACTCGCCATCGTATCCGCGGAGTGCTTACTGCTGAAAATTATCAGTTGATTTTTTCAGATACACCGGGCATCATCACTCCCGGCTATAAACTCCATGAAAGAATGATGTCGTTTGTGCAGAGTGCTTTTGCAGATGCTGATGTAATTTTGCTTGTGCTCGATGCTGCCGACAATCATTTTGATGCTGAACGTTTTCTAAAACTCAATACTACCAACAGAAAACTGGTGGTAGCGCTCAATAAAATAGATTTAAGTTCGCAGGAAGAAGTTGAGAAGATTATTGAGAATCTTAACAATACATTGCACCCTGATGCCATTGTGCCCATATCGGCAAAAGAAAAATTTGGCGGAGAAATGCTCGTAACCGCACTGTTGAAGTTTATTCCTGAAGCGCCACCTTACTTCGACAAAGACATGCTTACCGATCGCAATGAAAGGTTCTTTGCTTCTGAAATTATCCGCGAAAAAATATTTCTGCAATACGACAAAGAAATTCCTTACAGCATTGAAGTTGCTATAGAAGAGTTTAAAGACCTTCCCAACATTGTGCGCATACGCAGTTATATTTTTGTTGAACGTGAATCACAAAAAGCAATACTGCTTGGGAAAAACGGTGCTGCAATAAAAAAACTTGGCATGGCAGCAAGAAAAAAAATTGAAGCCATGGTAGGCAAAAAAGTTTTTCTGGAGCTTACCGTTAAGATTCGTGACGACTGGCGCAACAACGAACAACAACTGACAAATTTTGGATATACCGAATAACATAAAACCTGAATGAGTAATATTATCGCTATAGTAGGAAGGCCCAATGTGGGAAAGTCAACACTCTTTAACAGGCTGACGGAAAGTATGGATGCCATTGTGCATGATGAAGCAGGAGTTACCCGCGACCGTCATTATGGAACTGGAGAGTGGACCGGTAAAAATTTTTCTGTCATTGACACCGGTGGTTATGTGTATGGCTCAGATGATGTTTTTGAAAAAGAAATCCGCAAGCAGGTGGAACTTGCAGTTGAAGAAGCTGATTTTATCATCTTCCTGACTGATGGCAGAGAAGGAGTGAGCGATTATGATAAAGACATTGCTTCTCTGCTGCGAAACTCAAAAAAGAAAGTTTTTCTGGTGGTGAACAAAGTAGATACGCCCAAACAGATTGATGATTCAGTAGAATTTTATTCTCTTGGTCTGGGCGATTTTCACTGTATTTCTGCAGCCAACGGTAGTGGCACTGGCGAACTTCTCGATGCGATTGTCAAAGAGTTTAAACCTGAAAAGGAAGACGAAGAGGTGTTGCCTCATATCACCATTATCGGCCAACCGAATGTGGGCAAATCATCTCTTATTAATATGCTCACCGGTACCGACAGAAGCATTGTTACTCCTGTAGCAGGAACCACCCGCGACAGCATCAACATTCGCTATTCTAACTTTGGTTTTGATTTTATTCTGGTGGACACTGCCGGACTTCGCAAGAAAGCAAAGGTGAGGGAAGACCTGGAGTTTTATTCAGTGATGCGCAGTATCCGTGCAATTGAAAAAAGTGATGTGTGTATTTTGATGATTGATGCTGAAAAAGGCTTTACCGCTCAGGATGCAAATATTTTTCACCTCACACAAACCAATCACAAGGGTGTTGTAATTGTAGTAAATAAGTGGGACCTCATTGACAAAGAAAAAAACTCTACCAAGCAATTTACAGAGGAAATTAAAGCTTCTATTGCTCCGTTTACTGATGTACCCATCATTTTTACTTCCGTACTGAATAAGCAACGTATTTTTAAATCACTTGAAACTGCTATCGAAGTATATAAGAACAGAATTCAGCATATACCCACTTCGCAGCTTAATAAAATGATTCTTCCTTATATCGAAAACTATCCTCCGCCTTCGGTGAAAGGTAAGTTTATCAACATTAAATACATTACTCAGGTGCCCGGGCCTTATCCACGGTTTGTTTTTTTCAGCAGCAACCCTCAGTATATTCAAACTGCATACAGGCGTTTTCTTGAGAATAAATTGCGTGAGCATTTTAATTTTTCAGGAGTGCCCATTGCTATTTCTTTCCGGAGCAAAGACAGCGGAAAGGAAGTGTAATACATGAAAACACTTTATGAACTCAAACCCTTTCTCGACCAAAAGGTAAAAGAGTTTAACACCATTGATTTCATTGACAACGATCCCATTTCCATTCCGCATTTATTCAGTAAGCCCGAAGATATTGAGATAAGCGGCTTTCTTACTGCAATGATTTCATGGGGGCAGCGTCCTGTGATTTTAAAAAATGCAGCAAAGCTTATGAGTGCAATGGAATATGCACCGCATGAATTTATTATGCATGCGAAACCTGCCGATATAAAAATTTTCAGATCATTTGTGCATCGCACTTTTAATGGAGATGATGCAGTGTATTTTTTAAAATCACTTCAAAATCTTTACACGCAGCATGGCTCCATGGGTGAACTGATGAAAGAACTTGCACGCAAATATTCTTTTCCTGAAGCCATTCATCATTTCCGAAAGGAAGTGTTTAAGAAAAAAGCAGAACCGCGCACCATGAAACACATTGGCGACCCGCTGAAAAACTCAGCATGCAAGCGGCTGATGATGTTTATGCGATGGATGATTCGCAACGATGCACAGGATGTGGACTTTGGCATCTGGAAAATTTCTCCTTCGTTGCTGTATTGTCCACTCGATGTACATTCAGGAAGGGTGGCCAGGCAACTTGGATTGCTGCAGCGCAGGCAGGACGACTGGAAAGCGGTTGAAGAGCTGACTGCAAACCTGAGATTGCTCGATGCTGACGACCCTGTAAAGTATGATTTTGCGCTGTTTGGGCTTGGCGTCAGCGGGTGGAAGTAATATCATTTTTGTTAAAAAAGCCGTTAATACTTCTGTAAGGTGCAGCCCTCAGGCCTGTTATTTAAATTACTTTTGTTAAAAATAAACCAACAACTGTTTTCATGAATAAGATTAAGATAGGAATTGTGTTTGGTGGCTCTTCGCGCGAACGTGAAGTATCGTTTGCAGGAGGACGCACTGTTTATGATAATCTCGACAAATCACTTTTTGAACCGGTTCCACTTTTTGTGGACAGCTTCGGGAATCTCATTATCCTCGACTGGCAATACATTTACAAGGGTAGCATCCGCGATTTTTATCCTGCTTCTGAATTTTTGCCTGAGTCGCCACGCGGTTTTCAGATTTATGCTGAGAATCTGGGCAGCCTCACTTTGCAGGAGCAAATTCGTCTTACCATAAAACTCGGAACACGCATTGAATTTTCGCAGTTGAACGACCTTATTGATTTTGCATTTTTATGTCTGCATGGTGCCGATGGCGAAGATGGCCGCATACAGGGAATACTGGAATATTACCGTATTCCATATTCAGGTTCCGGAATTATTTCGTCAGCAATAGGGATGAATAAAGCAGTGCAGAAAGAGTTTATGCGTAAGGCAGGATTCAACACGCCTGCATATCTCACCCTTCAAAGAGATGAATGGCTGAACACTGACGATAAAAATATTTTCCTGAAAAGACTGAGCGAAACAGGATTTCCCTGCGTGGTGAAAGCTGCAAATCAGGGTTCAAGTATTGGTATCAGCGTATTGCAGTCTGCTGATTTGAATGCCTTCACAAGGGCAGTGAACCGCTCATTGTTTATTGCTGAAATAAGCCGGGCCGAATGGAATGCACTCACCTTTGGTGCCAAGGTGGAATGGGTGAAGACCACTGCTGATATACGTGAAGGAATTGGATTACCAGCGCGCATTGGCGAACGCATCATTTATCATCCCGAAGAATTGCTTGGAGTGTTGATGCAACTCTTTGGCGAAATGGAAGAAGTGGTAACCATCACTGCTGTTGAAGGTGAAACCGAAGTGCTGATAGAATCATTTATTGAAGGAAAAGAATTTTCATGTATCGTTATTGAAGATGCAGAGGGCAAACCTGTTGCATTGCCTCCGACAGAAATTCGCAAAGGCAAAGAAGTGTTTGATTACCGTTCCAAATATCTTCCGGGATTGTCGCGTAAGGTAACACCTATTCACCTTCCTGAAGTGCAGATAGAAACCATCAGACGCGAATGTGAGCGTTTGTATCAGTCGCTGCACTTCAATGTGTATGCACGCATTGATGGTTTCATCACTGAGAACGGAACTATTTTTCTGAATGATCCCAACACTACTTCGGGGATGATGCCAAGCAGTTTCTTCTTTCATCAGGCTGCAGAAATAGGAATGAATCCTTCTCAGTTTATTTCTTACATCATTCACACTTCCATTTCTGCCAGAGCGAATGATATGAAATCGTTTAAGTCACTTCCTGAACTGAAACGCAGACTTGATACGTTACTGAAAGAAAAAAACAAATCATCAGCACAGCGCACACGCGTTGGTGTCATCATGGGTGGCTATTCCAGCGAAAGACATATCAGTGTAGAGAGCGGACGTAACGTTTATGAAAAACTTTCCTCGAGCGAGAAGTATGAGCCTGTGCCTTACTTTCTTGCAGGCAATGAACAGTCTTATTCTCTTTATCGCATTCCAATCAACCTGATGCTGAAAGACAATGCTGACGATATTCGGGAAAAAATATTGAACTTCAATCAGCATCCCATCACTCAGAAAATTATTGCTCAGTGTAGAAGTATTATTGAAAAATTTGCCAGTGCAGACAATCTCAACCCACCTGAAAAAATTTCTTTCAGTCAGCTGGCTTCGCAGGTGCAGATAGTATTCATTGCGCTTCATGGTCGCCCCGGTGAAGATGGCGAGTTGCAGAAACAACTCATCAAGGAAGGATTGCCATTCAACGGTTCCAGAGTAGAGTCATCGCAAATTACCATTGATAAGTATCACACCAACGAAATTCTTTCGCAAAATGGTTTCAAGACGGCTAAGCACTACAAGGTGAGTGAAGAAGAGTGGAGAAGCAACCCTGCTGCACTGGAAGAAAAAATACAGAGTGAGTTTGGTTTTCCTGTTGTTGCAAAACCTGTGGACGATGGATGCAGCAGCGCAGTAAAAATAATCCGTAACGAAAATCAGTTGCACGCATTTGCAGAACTGATGTTTCGCAGCAGCGATGAACTGAACAGTCAGGCTGCAGGACAGTTGAAGATAAAACACAAAGAAGAATTTCCGAGGAAGAAGTATTTCCTGATAGAGTCGCTGATCACCGGTGAAGGATGCAAACATTTTCTTGAAATAACAGGAGGGATGCTCACCCATTATGACGAAGCAGGAAATGTGCAGTATGAAATGTTTGAGCCCAGCGAAACACTTTACGAGGGTGATGTGTTGTCTCTCGAAGAAAAATTTCTTGCCGGTGAAGGACAGAACATCACTCCTGCACGTTACAGCAAAAACACTATGGAGAACAGACTCCTTTCCGACATAGTAAAAAAAGAATTGCAGCGTGCGGCCCGTTTGCTCCACATAGAAGGATATGCGCGCATTGATGCTTTTGTACGTGTGAAGGCTGACAACAAAGTGGAAGTAATTTTTATTGAAGTCAACTCTCTTCCGGGAATGACTCCTGCAACATGCATTTTCCATCAGGCTGCACTCAACCATTACAAGCCTTATGAGTTTATAGAGAAAATTCTCGAATTTGGTGTTGCACGAAATAATTTTATGATGAGTAATTGATGTATGAAGGACCTGATTCGTTTTCTTAAATCCAGATTTTTCTGGATTAATTTATTAATCATTTTCACCCTGATAATTTCATCTGTTGGCCTGGTGTATAAATGGCTCGACAGTTACACCGATCATGGCAATTCAGTTTCTGTTCCCGACCTGCATGGGATGAACATCAAAAAAATAGAACAGTTTTTAAGAGCTAAAAATCTTACTTTCAAAATTGCTGACTCATCTGCTTACAATCTTGATATGAAACCCGGAACGGTAGTTGAGCAGGATCCTGCACCTGATGAGAAAGTAAAAGAAGGGCGAACCATTTATCTCACCATCACACGCAGCGAAGCACCTATGGTAAAAGTTCCTGCGCTCAAAGATGTTTCACTGCGACAGGCTGAAGCTATACTTACTGCATCAGGCTTGCGCATGGGCGAGCAGATTTTCAAACCTGATCTTGCAAAGAATGCAGTGCTCTCCATGATGATGAATGGCAGAGAACTGAAAGCAGGTAACGAAGTGCCCAAAGGTTCAGCCATTGATTTGATTGTTGGTGACGGACTGGGCAATACCCTTGTCACCGTGCCTAATCTCATCGGCCTCACTTATGACGAAGCACTTTTTGTACTTAAAGGATCATCACTCAATGTAGGTTCTGTTTTTTTCGATGGTGTTGCGCGCGACACGCTGAATGCAGTAATCTATGACCAGCGACCGGAAGCTGACGAAGAAGCCACCATCAATCAGGGAGAAGCAATTGACCTTTACCTGAAAAGATAAAAGCTGTAACGTCAGCATACACTGACAATAAAATTTTCTGAAGTAAATACAGATTGCAGAAATGTTTTCTGTTGCCTCTGGCAAAATCAGTTAAACATTTCTTCTCAGAATCTCCCAGTCGAGCCAAAGTTTGTACTCTCTTGTGTAAAGCACATTCAGCCGGTCGCGCATTTGCAGATTCCCTTCCGGAATTTGTAACCCGTCAGCAGGGCTGTAAATTCCCTGTTTGATTTTCGAAACATCATTCACCGGTTTTTTAATATCAGGAGCAACCCATGTTTTTTTACCTCGCAGCACTGCAATGCTGTTGGAGATAAGTGCCGATTTACTTTTCAATACAAATACCAACACAGGAGAAAAGAGCAGAAACAAAAGTGATACCACTACATCAAAAACACGTTTCTTGCGTTTGTTTACGGGATTGTTCAGTGCATTCACATCTACCAGATACAAATCACCATTGTCGTTGATGGAATTGCTGCCTATGATGAATAAACTTTCGGCAGGAGCAATTTTATATTCCACATCGCGCTGCCTTGGTGCAAGCATTTGTTCAATAATATCGTGCGAGCTTAACGACTGCGAACTGAAAATTACTTCGTCAATACGATAAATTTCTATCACCTCACTGAGTTGGGCAATATTGCCAAGCCTGAATTGCTTCAGCTCCTGATCTTCTGTGTTTCCTGTGTCAATATATCCGATAAACTGTGTGCTCGAACCTGACAGCTGCAGCAGTGAAAGAATACGTTTTGCATTTGCAGTATCAGCAACAATAATCAGTCGCTTGCGCACATCTGCTGCCAGTGCATATCCTTTCATTCCTGATGCATTGAGTGCATAACGGATAAGTGCAGTGATGAGACATGCCCATGCAGTGTTCATGATAATCAGTGCACGAGAAAAACGATATTGCTCGCTGAGCAATGCATATACTACAAGAATAAAAATCGTTCCCGATAAAATTCCTCTGATGGTTTTCGAAATTCTGATAGGCTTGTCATATCCACCGGTAAGGTAAGATGATATAATCCAAATCAACACATAGCCAGGAACAACATACATCATGTACTCATCAGGATAATGCAGTTGTTTTACATAAAGTTCCCAATAAGTTTTGATAATGTAATAACCTCCGTAAATTGTCACTGCATCCAGCAGCGGCAGAAACATACGGCTTAAAAACCTGCTGACGATGGCTGCGCCTGCACGCAGATAAATGGCAATATGTATCAGAAAAGAAAATAAAGCTGCATTGCTTTGCGAAAAATGTTTTTTGGCAAATATGCTCATGGCTTTGTAAAACACCACCACATAATTTACACTGCTTTTCTTGGTGCTTTCGCCTTTGTAATGGATGATTTTTGTTTCGGGGAAATAATAATTTTTATATCCGGCCTGTGTGATGCGGTAGGAGAGGTCAATGTCTTCGCCATACATGAAAAAGGTTTCGTCAAGCAGTCCGGTTTTGTCAAGTGCAGCTCTCCGCATCAGCATAAATGCTCCACTGAGCACTTCTATTTCATGCGTCTTGTTTTTGTCTAAATATCCGAGATGATAACGCCCGAAAATTTTTGACTTCGGAAACAGTGCCGACAGTCCGAATATTTTATAGAAAGCTACAGCAGGAGTAGGCAATCCTCTTTTTGATTCAGGCAGATAATTGCCTTTTCCGTCAATCATGTGAACGCCCAGTCCTCCGGCATCAGGATGCGCATCCATGAATGACACAACTTTGTTGAACGTATCTTCTTCAACCACTGTGTCGGGGTTCAGCAGCAACACATACTCACCACTGCTCTGCTGAATGGCCTGGTTGTTGGCTCGCGAAAATCCTGTGTTGATTTTATTTTCAATCAGTTTTACTTCAGGAAATTTTTCTCTGACCATGTCGCATGACCCGTCAACAGAATTGTTGTCAACCACAAATACTTCCACAGCCATATTTTTTGAAGCCTTCTGCACCGAAAGCAGGCACTGCTCCAGAAAATATTTTACATTGTAGTTAACAATTATTACTGATAGCTTCAATACGATGTTATTTTTCCCTCTCAGTTTCCTGATTGGTTAATTTCTTTTTCAATGATGTAGCGGTTTCTGTCTTTATCGTTTCGCGAAATCATTTCAGCTAAAAATCCTGCTAAAAATAACTGCGTGCCAATGATCATGGATGTGAGCAACAGATAAAATGACGGACGCTGTGTGAGTCGTGTGGCTGGAATATCGTTATACACACAATAAATTTTTGAAATGCCAAGATATGCAGCCCCCAATAATCCAAGTGTAAACATCAGCGTTCCTAAGGTGCCAAACAGGTGCATCGGTTTTTTGCCGAAACGTGAAACAAAGGTTATCGAAAGCAAGTCGAGAAAACCGTTGACAAAACGTTCAAGTCCGAACTTGGTTTTACCATACTTCCTTGCGCGGTGTTCAACTTCTTTTTCTCCGATTCTGGTAAAACCTACCCACTTGGCTATAACAGGAATGTAGCGATGCATTTCGCCATAGACTTCAATATTTTTTACCACATTGATGTTGTAAGCTTTCAGTCCGCAGTTGAAGTCGTGCAGATTATGTATGCCTGATACCTTGCGTGTAACACTGTTGAAGAATTTACTTGGCAATGTTTTTGAAATCGGATCATGTCTTTTCTTTTTCCAACCGCTTACCAAATCATATTTATCTTCAGTAATCATTTTATAAAGTCCCGGAATTTCATCAGGACTGTCCTGCAAATCGGCATCCATGGTAATCACTACTTTTCCGTTTGCTGCTTCAAATCCTTTGTGCAGTGCAGCAGACTTACCATAATTTCGTTTGAATTTATAGCCTCGCACCAGAGGATTTTTTTCTGCAAGCGAAGCAATCACTTTCCACGAATCGTCCTTGCTTCCGTCATCTATCATGATGATTTCGTAGCTGTAATGATGTTGCTGCATCACTCTTTCAATCCATGATACCAGTTCGGGCAGCGACTCTTCCTCGTTGTATAATGGAATGATTACCGATATGTCCTGAACGTTTGTGCTCATGTTTACTCTGATGGAAAGTTAGAATGATTTTTTTTATAAATGGCAGCAATGATGAGTGACAATATAAATCCCGAAAAGCTCTTGCTCATAAACTCACTCATTGCAATGGTTTTTACATCAATGCTGTTGTAGTCTACCACCAGTTTGTCATAAGTGGCTTCGCTCAGCAATCCTTTAAACTGAGTTTCCATCTGTTCAAGTTGTGCAAGCGCATCCGATTTAAACTGATCCACCACAGTGTTGTCAATTAAAGTACAGAATATAAAAATCAGCAATGCCGACAACAATCCGCCTAATATGGCAGTGGTTAATCCCATACGAAATGCACTGCCATAAGTGATAAAACCTTCGCACTCATGATCGCGATACATTTTTACTGAACGTGCAATCATCACAATGGGTATCCAGGCTCCTATCCACGAAGCATTTCCCAGCGGGTTGAAACCCGCTAAATACAAGATGAGAAACACTGCAAAAACCGAGGCGCCTGTAATTCCTCCATAATGTATGGCGTAACGTGTCATAAACTGTTGTTAAACGCGCAAATGTACTAAACCTGACGGTGAAACTTTATATCAATTTCCGGTGTCATAAATTTTATTGTTCACACAGTGAAAAATCAGTCTTTTAACGAAACTTTCAGAAGTGCTATTGTCAGATTACAACAATTTGTAAACGATGTTTTTCTATCTTTGTGCCCGGGTAAGTCTTATACGACCAGCTCCCCCGAACCTCCCCAGGGCAGGAATGCAGCAAGGATAAGGGGTTGTAGCGGTGCGATATAAGTAGCTTACCCTTTTTATTTTCAGCGGTTGGCAGCAAATTTTCTGCAGGCAATCAGTTTATCGTAACGCACTGTCTGCGGACGGTAATAAACCAGAATCCAGTAATTGTTTTCAGTTTCGTAATGGTTTCCTTCAAGCCAGCTTTCATCGCCATAGTTTGTTCCGTCTTTCACAAACATATATTCATAGTTGTAATATCCCTGTTTTAGAAATAATGTTCCTGTATAGGCTTTCAGTTCTTCGTCATATTTCATCATGGTGTTGTTGTTATACTGCCAGTCGGTAAGGTCGCCTGCAATGTAAATGTTTCCATCCTGCACGGGATCTTTGTAATTGAGCTGAAAGTGCACTTCGGCATAATCCGCATCTCTGTCGGGATGGCTGCCGCTGTAGTTTTTTATTTCGTATTTTCCGTTAATGTCGTTATCGGAAGAGTAGCGTGTGTAGTATCTTACTTTGTCCAGCATCAGATAAACATCTGTTCCGTCATCGTGCAGCACTATGCGCTGAACAAATTCTGTTTCGTATTTCAGCGAGCGTATGTCGAACCTTCTGAATTCATTGCCTCCGTTGAAAGTATTTTCCTCATCGTAATTGTAGTCTAATAAATCATCCTTGATGAAAATAGGTTTCAGGTTATCGAGTGCATTATCCCATCTGAAGTTCTGCAAAATTTTTACTTTCAAATCGCCAAACGGATTGGTAATGGGATATCTGCTGGTGCCAATGCTGAAATCCACTTCCTGTTTCTGCTGACGGAATTCTGCTGACGTAGCTGCATGCACAGATGCCTGTATATCCACTAAATTTTCGTACACCAAAAATCTTCTGGTAAAAGCCACACTGTCAGGGTTGTTGTCGAGATAAACTTTCAGCAGATAATTTCCTGAAATCATAGGTTTGATTTGTTCATTCGGAAATTTAAGCTGATAGTTGGTATAAGGCTGAAGTGTGTTGAATGAAAAACTGTAATCCATGATTCTGTCTTCGTAAAAACTGTACAGATAAGTAGAGCGTGTGATGTCTGAAGGTTTCCACTGTGCATCGCAATGAATGATGGTGTACCAGTAATCTTTGTAGTCGCCATCCAGGTCATCAAATTTCAGCAGCAGTTGCATGCCTGAGTTCAGCTCAATGGTTGGTTCGCTCAGAGGCAGCTGGGCATTTTCAAGTATTACTGTTTTAATGTTGGGGCGATAGATGTAATTATCATATCTGAAATAATTCTGACTGAAATACTCTGAAGAATTTTGTGCTGACGATGTTATGTATAACATCAGGCATACGATTGTAATTACAAATTTTTTCATCATTTATTCGCTTAATTCCATCCATTGCATATAACCATCTTCCCAGCGGCTTTGCAGTTCGTTACATTCTTTTTCTGATTGCTCGTAAGCGGCCTGCAGTTGTGCACTTTTTTCTTTGTCGCTGTAGTTTTCTTCCTTGCCTAATTGCTCCAGCAGGTCATCTTTTTTTCTGCGTGCTTCATTCAGTTCTGCCTCTAATTTTTTTACTTGTTTTTCGAGCAGTGCAGCTTGTTTTTTTACATCTGCTTCAACAGGTGTTTCATTTTTTTCTTTTACCGGTTTTTTAACTGCAGTTTTCTCTTCCGATTTTTTCTCCTGCTGTTTTCTTGCTGCCCAGTGTTCATATTCTTCGTAGTTGCCGGGATATTCTTTGAGCTGATGATTTTCGATAAACCATATTTTATTGGCAATTTGTTCCACAAAAAAGCGGTCGTGCGAAACCACTACAAACGTGCCTTCGTAATTCTGCAAAACTTCTGTGAGGATTTCCACCGACTGCATGTCGAGGTGGTTGGTAGGCTCGTCCAACAACAGAAAATTGGCTTTGCTCAGAATTAATTTTCCTAAGGCCACACGGGCTTTTTCTCCTCCCGAAAGCACTTTTATTTTCTTGAACACATCATCCTTGTTAAACAGAAATGCTCCGAGAATACTTCGTATGCGCTGATCTGTTTCAAGCGGTGCAAACAGCTGCAACTCCGTCATCAGGTCGTTGTTGATGTTCAGACTTTCGAGCTGATGCTGCGCATAGAAAGAAGTTTTTACATTGTATCCTTCTTTCAGTTCGCCCTGTGCTGTTTCAGTGCCTGCAATTATTTTCAGCAGTGTTGATTTACCTTTTCCATTCGCGCCTATGAGTGCAATTTTATCACCGCGTTCAATCTGAAAATGGGTGTTGTCGAAGATTTCAAGTGCATCATATTTCTTGGTGATGTGATGACCTTCGTAAACAACTTTTCCGGGTTGTGAGTCAATATTCAGCGACAGCCTCATGGTGGAAGCAGGTCCTGCCACAGCCTCCACTTTGTCCATGCGGTCGAGCATTTTCATTCGCGACTGAGCCATTTTGGCTTTGCTTGCCTTAGCCCTGAAACGGTCTATCAGCTTTTGTTGTTCTTTGATATATTTCTCCTGATTGTCGAACTGCCGCTGCTGCAATTCGTCACGCAATGTCTTTTGTTCAAGATAATCTGAAAAATTCCCTGTATAAATCGTAATTTTTTCGTTGGCAATTTCGGCAATGGTGTTCACAGTGCGGTCTAAGAAATAGCGGTCGTGCGAAACAAGAATAAATGTTCCGTCATAGTCCTGAAGATATTTTTCGAGCCATTGTATGGATGGAAGATCCAGGTGATTGGTAGGCTCGTCAAGCATCAGCAGGTCAGGTTTTTTCAGAAGCATACGCGCCAGCATTACACGCATACGCCATCCTCCCGAAAATTCTTTGAGCGGACGACTCAGATCTGCTGTCGAGAATCCAAGACCTTCCAGTATGGCTTCGGCACGATGGGTGATGGTGTATCCGTCAAGCGATTCGAATTCACTTTGGAGAAAATAAAGTTCATTCAGTAAATCTTCGCCATGCTCAGTTTCGAGTTGTTTAAGAATTTTCTCTATTTTTTCGTGGAGGATGTTTTCACGTTCAAAAACTTCAAGTGCTACATCAAGAATACTTTTATCCGACTCATACGAAAGTAAATCCTGATTAAGAAAACCTATGGTAAGGTCACGTCTTCCGGTGATTTCTCCTCCGGTAAGACTATATTCACCGTGGATAATGCGCAGCAGTGTTGATTTTCCGGTGCCATTGGCGCCTACCAGTCCAATTTTTTGATTGGGTTTGATGTGCCAGGATGCATCGCGGTATAGATAACGGCCTCCAAAATCGAAGCTGATGGAATTTAAAACAAGCATTCGGCAAAAATACTAAACTAATGGTGCATACAGAGATGATGCAGTTCGAATTGAAGAAATGAGATTTGTCTTGAAGAGGTTTGATGTTTAGTTTTTAAGTTCAGTTGCATTCCCTCCGCGCACCCGTAGCCCTAAAGAGCGCAGATACATTATTGTAATTTTTTGTGATTAAAAATGGAGAAATGCAATTTCCTGACTTTGTCAGATGCTTCTCCTGTCTAATTTTTCAAACTCGCTGTTATTGCTGATATATTCAGGAACGATGGCTTTCATTTTCGATACGAGTGCAATGTTGTCCTGAGTTTTGAAAAGTTCAGTCAACTCATCAATCTCACGGCTTATCTCTTCAAAATGATATTCTCTGACTTTAGCAATTAAAATTTTAGAATGATGTGTGGCAAGTGTGTCTTCCTGTTTGTTGAGCAGTTCCTCATAAAGTTTTTCACCTGGGCGTAAACCGGTATAAACTATTCTGATGTCTTTGTCGGGTTCCAGTCCGCTGAGCCTGATCATTTTTCTTGCAAGCTCGGCAATCTTTACGGGTTTGCCCATGTCGAAAATAAAAATCTCACCGCCACGTCCCATTTTACACGCTTCCAGCACGAGCTGACATGCTTCAGGTATGGTCATAAAAAAACGTGTAATGTTTTCATCAGTTACGGTTACAGGCAATCCTTTTTCAATTTGTTTTTTGAAACGTGGTATCACAGAGCCTGCCGAACCCAGCACATTGCCAAAACGTGTTGTGATAAACTGTGTATCTGAAATTTTGTTGAGCGACTGAATATAAATTTCTGCAATTCGTTTGGAAGCACCCATCACATTGGTAGGGTTCACCGCTTTGTCGGTAGAAATCATTACAAATTTTTCTACACCATATTTCACCGAAAGGTCTGCCAGTATTTTTGTGCCTTTAACATTGGTGAGAATTGCTTCGGAAGGATTCACTTCCATCACAGGCACATGTTTGTAAGCTGCTGCATGAAAAACCACATCAGGTCTGAAATAGTCAAACACACGTTTCATACGGTCGGCATTGCGTATGTCGGCAATCACACTTTCGCAAACGGCATTCGGATTATTTTCGGTGATAAAAAGTTCAAGCTCGTAGAGTGGCGATTCGGCAATGTCCAACAATACCACCTTGCTTGGATTATACAAAATAACCTGTCGTGCAATTTCAGAACCAATTGATCCGGCAGCACCCGTAATAAGCACCAGCTTGCCCTGAAGCTGATTGCGTATTTCTTTTACATCAAGATTAATAGGGTCGCGTTCGAGCAAGTCTTCAATGTTTACTTCTTTGATTTGCGCAAAACTCAGTTTGCCATTAGCCCAGTTGCCTGCACTTGGCGCACGCTGCACCTTGGTATTAAACTTAACACATATTTCAATGAGTTCATTAATACGTTTGGTGTTTACTTCTTTATCGGCAATAATGAGACTTGAAATCTGATTGGCACGCAACAAATCTTCGAGGTCGGAATCAACATGAAAAACAGGTTTGCCTTCCAGTTTCCGTTTTCGAAGTTTAGGATTTTCATCAACAAAACCAAGCACACGGAAATGAATTCCTGCATCCTGCTCCAAAGCATGTTTCACTACCAGCCCTTCTTCACCGGCTCCCATAATCAGTACATCGGTGCGGTTGTCTGTTTTATGTGTCCATTCCATGTAGGCACTTTTCACAATAACCCTCATTGCCGACATGGCCAGCATGCTGATGAGAAAATCTATCATGAGAATAGAGTAGGGGGCTACATATTTTCCGGCAATACGGAATGCAATAAGGTTGATAACAAACAACAACAGTGTGCCGCTGGCAAGGGTGATAAAAATACGCTGCGAATCTTTATAACTTGTGTAGCGGATAATGCCTGTGTAGGTTCGGGAAATGAGAAAACTAATGAGTCTCACCGTAAGCAATGACCCCAATGCCAGAGGCATCATTTTAACCTCTGTTTCGGGAATAGAAAAGTTGAACCTTAAATCGTAAGACAGATACACCGAGAAAGTACAGAGTACCATGTCAATGATTAAAACTACCCACCTAGGAGCTGTTCGGTTAAACAGATGCATTTTACTTAATGGCCTTCAGTTTTGTTTTTATAAACGCGCGAAATTAATGCTTTTGCACCTATATGGCAGTCTCATATCATTTAATAATCAATTATTCACCTTAAAGGCAGGAAATGAAGACATGAGAATGGTGAAGCCTGGCATCTGCCGGCAATTTTGATGAATTATTGCTCTAACTTATTCATTTTGAGGCGGCAAAAGTTGTATTGCTGCGGAAAACATATTCCAATAATTTTCTTGTCGCGAAAGAAATAAATATTATCTTTGCAGCCCGTTTGACATAATTCTTTTAAAGATGAAAAGTGAAATACATCCAAAAAACTATCGTTTAGTAGTATTCAAAGATATCAGCTGCGACTATGCTTTTCTTACACGTTCATGTGTAGAGACGAAGGACACCATTAAGTGGGAAGATGGAAATGAATATCCATTGGTAAAACTTGAAATCTCCAATCAGTCACACCCATACTACACCGGTAAGATGAAACTTATTGACACAGCAGGACGTGTGGATAAATTCCGTAACCGTGCTGCCAAGGCAGTGGCATCTAAGAAAGCTGCTAAGCCTGCAGAGAAGTAAAAATATATTTTTTTAGCAAGAGAATCGTCCGGAATATACCGGGCGATTTTTTTTTGACTGAATGTGTGAAACAGCAACTGCAAGAACACAATTGCTGAAACCGATTAGACGTCAAAAACAGTTATTCAATGAATTCTTTTTAGGAATGTGAAAAAACAATTGAACATTGTTGCGTAATCTGAACTTTCTCTGATTACTTTTATTCAAAATCTGAAAATATGAGAATACAATGGTTATTGTGCATGATATTCATAGCCGGAAGTTTGCATGCACAACGCGCAATTCCGCAACAAGAAATCAACTCCGTGCTGGAGCAATTCCGGGACATTAAGAAATTTGAAACCGAAATCAGCCACTTAAACAACAAAAAAACAGATGAACGTAGCCATCCTTTTCAACTACTCAATAAATACGATCACCTGAAACATACATTCTCAGGCAACAATGCCATTGCTTCTGCTGATACCATTGTAGTGGGAGCAGTGCCTAACGATACACTTGTAATCACAGGTGCTTTCACACATACAGGGCTCATATTTGTGATGAATGACGGAGTGCTTATTTTTAAAAATGCACAGGTAATTGATACCGGTGATGTGTATGTGGTGGGCAATGGCAAGTTGTTGGCTGACTCAAGTGATTTCTTTTTTCCGCAGGAATATTTTTATCAGCGCGCACTAATGTTTATTCAAAATGCAACAGGAGAGTTTAATCACTGCAGTTTCAATTACAGCGGCATGTCGCACAATTTGGTTGTGGGCGATTCGGCAAGTGTTGTGATGAATAACATCCATCAGAATGATTTTACGACTTGCGGTTTATGGGGCGCATCATCGCTGCAGATCAATCAATGCAACCTCACGGGTGAATATATTCTGATGTCGGAAAGCCAGGCATCGTTTACCAACTGCGACACATTGCTGCTGTGGTATAATTTTCCTGACAGTTCAGTTATCAATTATTCTTATCCTCTGGGCGATACGGTTTATAATTATTCCTTCAACAATACTGTTGCAGGAGTCAGCGGCATCAACTTTTCTGTTGAAGTGGATTCATGCCACACGGTTTGGTGGGGCATTATGCCGGTAAATGGCTCTGACGTTACACTGACGAATTCAACATTAAGAGCCATTGGTGTTTGGTTTCAGAGAGGAGATACAGCTCTGGCAACAGGCATTTTTAATAACTCATCTTACACCAATTATGTCACTCCACTTTCCGACAGAAATCTGCATCTCATCAATTCGTATGTGCAAACCTGGAGTTTATATGTTTTTGATTCATCACAAATTTTTATTGACAGTTGTCAGTTAGGTGAAGTAGGATGTCAGCAGTCATCTTCTGCTATAACTTCCAATTTTCTCTTAGATGGCAGTGGAGGATATTTCTGGGCTAACGATTCAACATTTATTTTTGCAACAGGAGTCACCGTTTACACTCTTCCACGCAGTGAACGAAACGGAATTTTTTTACTTGCCTACAGTTGGGTTCCGTTTATGATGCCACAAGCTATTGGCAACAGTGTGATGATTTGTGTGCAGAATAATTTACAGATGGATCCCATACCTTACGATGGCGCTGTGGCATGGCTACAGAAT
Source organism: Bacteroidota bacterium (assembly GCA_019136655.1). GTDB lineage: Bacteria > Bacteroidota > Bacteroidia > AKYH767-A > OLB10 > OLB10. Next base: position 132,521 of record JAGVTU010000024.1, on the reverse strand, counting down.
ATTGCATCACCTGACACCAACTATGTTCAGTCGGTGTTTGCAGTTACTGGCGATGCATGGATTGATCAGGGGCCTTTGGGAAACTGGATGGATTTTCAGAGCTACAGTTTGACGTATCAGCAATTTGGTGATACAGTGTGGCATGCCATTGTTACAGATTCTGTAAACGAAGTACATAACGGAACCCTTGCTAACTGGAATACAAACGGATTGCAATCGGGTGATTATTTGCTGCGACTTGTTGTAAAAAATAATGTGGGCGACAGTATCGAAGGCAAAAAGCATATCTATCTGCGTCCATCACCGGTATCACTTGAAGAGTTGAATAGCGACAATGCAATGTATGTTTTCCCTAATCCTGTTTCAACCGCCATCAATTTTAAAGTTAACTCCGGCAACATCAAATCTCTATTAATAAGAAATGTGTTGGGAGCTTGTGTTTATGAGCAAAAAAATATTGCTGTTGACAAAAGCAAGATTATTTCAGTGAATCAAACTTTGAATCCGGGAATTTATTTCTTTGAAATTAAATCCGAGCATCAAACCTACAATGGAAAATTTGTGGTAGCCAAATAAAAAAAGCCCGGTTCATCCGGGCTTTTTTATGATTACTTCAGTGTTATTTTTTCTGATTTAAACCTTCCATCACCTGTTTGGCTTGTTTGTCATCAGGAGCAAGGTCAAGCACTTTTCGCCAGTAGCTTTTGCTCAACTCAGTATTTTTATCAATCAGATAATAATATCCTCCAAGATATTTATACGATTCAATAAGTCCGCTTTTGTATTTGTCGGCATTGGCAGTATCTGCTGAAGCTACAGTGATGTATTGTTCGTAATATGGTTTTGCTTTTCCTTCTTTTGAATCAGGATCTAACTGTGCATTGGTTTGTGCTCTCCACAAAATACCGTTTGGCCAGGTGGGTAACAACTCAATCACCTTGGCAAACATGGTATCTGCATGCACAAAATCTTTGTTGAAGTAATACGCGCGTGCAAGATTGAAATAGTCTGTTGATTTTAATCCTCTGCCATTATCTACTCTTCGTTCATATGCACTTACTGCTTCCGGAAATTTTTTCAGTTTCATATACATACCACCAAGATCTGAAAGCACATCAGCACGTGCAGTATCCAGTTGATATGACTTTTCAAAATTCTCAGCAGCTAATGAATCATTGCCTTCTTTCAATAAAATTTTGCCATTGTATTCATAATCCATAGTTGTGCGCTGACTCTCTATGGTGTTATTAAATACTTTATCAATAAGCATTTTTGCTTTTGGAAGGTCGTTGGTTTCGTATGCTGTATATGCTGATAAACGAAGCATGCCAATATTCGAAGAATCAAGCTTCGAAATCATATCAATTTCAGTTTGTGCATCGGCATAGTCGCCACTCATAAACAGGAAGGAGGCATAGCGCATTCTGGCAGTAGTGTTGTTCTTACTCAGCTCCAGATATTTTTTGTAGGCAGCTTTAGCATCTTCCAGTTTACGCATTTTAAAATCAGCTTCAGCAAGTTCGCGATAGGCGGGTGCATAATCAGGATTCATTTTTATTGCCGAATTAAATTCGGCAGCAGCACCCTCATAGTTTGTCGAACGTTTATAAAGTTGTCCTTTTCTCACAATAGCTTTAACTGATGCTTTGTCTAAATCCAAAGCTTTGTTGTAATTCTCTGCAGCAAGTGAACCATTATTTTGTTCAGCATAAGCATCACCCAAATCAATATAGAGTTCAGGATTTTTCTTATCAACTGCAATGGCATTATTCAGCAGTTTAATGGCATAACCTAAATCTTTATTCTTGGTATGAATAAAACTTTCGGCAACCTTACTTTGAGTAAGAGATGTTTTAGGTCCTGACATGGTAAGTGCTTTATCAAAATCTTTTCTTGCATCAGCATTAAGCCCTTTCTCTAATTTTACTTTTCCTGTTCCTACATAGTTAATAGGGTTGGAGGGCTCCACCTGCAAACCTTTTTCATAAGCATAACGTGCAGAGTCTTGCTTATCGCTTTTCCAGTAATTTTCTCCCAGATAAAACCAATAAGTACCGTTATTAGGTTCTTTCTGCAACAAACTTTTGTAAGCATCCTGTGCAAACTCATATTGTTCATTGTCGGTAAGCGTAAGTGCATCTTTGAGTGTTTGTCCATTTACAGACAATGCTAATCCCATTGCACCAAATAAAAACAACTTTTTTTTCATCTCTTTTAATTTCACTATTTAAAAATTTCAATTTCCGGTTTTAACTATTCTTACGGGCATCGTTGCAGGCAACAATCCTTTTAACCTTACCAGTCGCTGCCCCTGATCACCTGCTACAAAAGATGCAAAGCCGGTGCCAAGTCCGTTTCTCGACTCGCGGTTAATCAAAAATACATCTCGCGTAAGCGGATACTGTTTCAATGCAATGTATGCCTGAAAAGGTTTGTAGTAATCTGTATATTCTGACGACTCTTCGTTTTTTACCAACATTACTCTGATATCATTTAAGAAACTCATTGCTGTAGTGTCGTTGCTGTCGCTTATCCATCCCACTCCGATTATTCCAATGGCATTGGGTTTGTTTTTTACATATTCCATTACTTCCTTGTTGGAATTGAGTGCAAAACAATTGGCAGGGAATTGACCTGCAGGAAGAAATTTTTCTTTCAGATAACGCACATTGCTTGACCCTGAGCGATCAAATACAACTGCAATGTCGCCATTCTTATTACTTGATGATATCTGATTCCAGTTGGTGATGTTTCCGTGAAAAATTTCTTTGAGCTGTGTCATCGTAATCAGTGAATCAGGATTATCTCGTCCCGTGATGAGAGCCAGCGCATCAATTGCCACTTTTACAGAACGCGCCCGTGCTTTTTTCTCTTTGAAAAACGCTTCCTGTTCAGGTGTAATGTCTTTGCCGGAGATAATCACTTTCACCGAGTCATTCATAAGATCATTGATGGCTTCGGTTTCTGTTTTATAATGCATATTGATTTTTGCATTCTTATACAGAGCCATAAAAGTTTCTGCCTCGGCAGTCATCAGCGGAGCAAAACTTTCATCAGCACTCACATTCAGATTTCCCGAAGTAGGTGTGTCACTCAGATCGGGTTTGAGGGCATCGCCACAACTCATGCTCATAGCAATGATGAATGCCCATGCAAATGGTTTGATATAAACTTTATGAAAGATGTTATTCCTCACTTTTAATATTTTTCTTTCTGTATAAAACTACTGCTCTGAATACTGCATATATGAATAAAACACCTCCCAGCCATTTTTGTTGAGGCTGAGGAAGCAATTCGATTTGCTTTGCAAATATCAAAAAAATGCTCATGATAGCATAGATGGCAATCATGAGCACATTAAAATAGAAATATAGTTTGCTCATCAGCTAATGAGCAGGTTTTTATTGCAGTTTGAAATTTACCGGAAGGTTATATTGAACCGCTACTGAACGGCCATTTTGTTTTCCGGGTTTCCAGTCGGGCATAGAGCGAACCACACGCAATGCCTCTTCATCCAGTCCTGCTCCTTTGCCACGCAATATTTTTGCATCCTTCACCTTACCGTCTTTGTCAACCACAAAAGTTACATACACGATACCTTCAATACCATTCTCACGTGCCATTGCCGGATACTTGATGTTGCTTTGCAAATATTTTATCAATGCAGCTTCGCCACCACCGGGGAACTGAGGCATTTCTTCTACGATGGTAAACACTTTGCCTTCGTTGGGATCAGCCACTACAGGTTCAGGAGGTAACTCTGTTGCATTGGGATCACCTTCCTGAGTTGTAACACCCACATTGGTTTCTGATAATTTTTCCTGTGGGGGTGGTTGTTCTTCCTCTACCGGTTTATCAACAACTACAGGAGGTGTAAACTTAATAGTTTGCACCACAGGAGGTGGAGGAGGTGGAGGGGGTGGAGGAGGTTCTGCAGGGTCAACAGGTGGTGGTTCGGTAAGAGTTACTTCCACTTCCTGCTGATGAACTGCTTCTGTATTACTATCACCCAAGAGTTCCATAATCAATGGAAGGCTTACCAAAAGGGCGATTCCCACTGCGGCAATAATGAAAGCTAAGTTTACACGTGTATTATATAATTTTCTTAGCAAATAGGCGCCATATTCTTTATTGCGCCCGTCAAACACAATCTCATTACGAGCATCGTAAGTCGGATCGTCCCAGCCTGTTAAAAAATCATTTGCCATTTTAATTCGCGTTTTGAATTAAATCATATTCATCTTTCATGATATCAACGATAGCATATTTGCCTACACTGGCAATACTCAATTCATCAAGTATATCAATCACATTTCTATATTTAGCCTTGTCATCAGTTTTAATCAGCACCATCAGAGCGCTTTTTTGTGACTTGGCTTCAACTGAGAGTCGCTTAAAAGTAGAATCAGCAATTTGTCTTTTAGCCAACTGCTCTTCCAACTTCATCACTTCTGCATGAGCTACTGCATTCTTGTCTAATAATACTTTACGGACGCCATTGTCAGAGAAATCAGTCTTATTCAGTTGTGTTTCTCCGGGCTTAAATTCTCCGAAATACCAAAACACTCTGTCTTTATCGCTCAAAAGAATTGTTACCGCATTGTTTACCTTGGTAGGCTCTCCGTCTTTCACCGGCATGTTGATCTCAATTGTTTTTGGCTTACTGAATGTAGTAGTAAGCATAAAAAAGGTGAGCAGCAAAAATGCCAAGTCCACCATCGGTGTCATATCTATATGGGTAGAGGCTTTCTTGGCACGGACTTTTCCATGTTTTCCGCCTTTGGCACTGCCACCCTGGTCTGTATTTACTTCAGCCATTTCCTTGTTGTTTTATTCTGTTGTTGGAGTTGCCTGTAAATTTGTAATCAGATTAAAACGGTTGACTTTATTTTGTTGAAATATTTCAATAATCCGTTTAATGTACGTGTAATCAACTCCGCCATCACCTTTAATGGCAAAACGCAACTCATTCCCTGATTCTTTTTTCTTGGCATAAGCCTCGTCAGTGATGGCAGCAGTCCAACCGTAAACTATCCAGTCGGCAAGTTGATTGTTGAGAGTATCAATAGGAATACCTCCTGTAGCCTTATCCATCTTCTTACGTTCGGAGTCGGGCGCACTCAGGTAAGCCTTTAGTTTTTCTGCCGGCATTCCTATGGTTGTCATCACAGAGAATTTTTTGAGCTCATCTTCTGTAAACTCAATTTTGTATTTTTCTCCTATGCGTGTAAGCAGATTTCTTCTTACACTTTGTCCGTCTATATTAAAAAATGTCCTTCCTGCTGAATCTACCGTTATCGTCAATGTATTTTCAGGTAAAATTTTTGACGATACAGATGAAGGCATATCCACAACTACGGGCTCTTCCGGTCTGAATTTGGTGGTCAACATAAAGAATGTTACCAGCAAAAAGGCCAGATCCACCATCGGTGTCATGTCTAATGAAGGACTCTTCTTTGGAACTTTAATTTTTGGCATCTGAGAATGCTTTTTAATTCTTTACCTTATGAATTATTTAGTGTTTGCAGTAAACGTTTGAACGATACTGTAACCTGCTTCATCAATTCCGTAAGTCAATGAATCAATTTTATTAGTAAAATAATTATACATTACAATTGCAATTGCTGAAGTGCCGATTCCCAGAGCGGTATTGATAAGCGCTTCTGAAATACCGGTTGACAATGCCACTGCGTCAGGGGCACCTGCCTGTGCTAATGCATGAAAAGCCCTGATCATTCCAATTACGGTTCCGAGCAGACCCATCAAAGTTGCAATAGATGCAATGGTTGATATAATCATCAGGTTTTTTGATAACATTGGCAACTCCAGTGTAGTTGCTTCTTCGAGTTCTTTCTGAATAGCAGCAATTTTACGCTCTTTATCCAAAGAACTATCGCTTTCCATCTGACGGTATGCTTTTAAGCCGGCTTTTACAACATTAGCAATTGAACCTTTTTGTTTCTCACATTCAGCATTGGCAGCATTAATATCGCCCTTAGCTAAGTTACTGCGAAGTCTTGAGATAAACCCTTCTACAGAACCCGATCCTTTAGAACTGCTGATGGTAATAAAGCGTTCGATTGAAAATGTAATAACAATAATAAGCAAACTCAACAGGATTGGTACAATGATACCTCCTTTGTGAATTGTTCCCAAATAGTTGCTTGGGTTGTTTGCAGGATTGTTTTCTAAAAAGTTTGCCGGATTACCTAAAATAAATACGTAAATACCGCTTGCAATTAATAAAGCAACAGGAATAACTATTGCTGCAAAGATGGACTTAAAGCCTCCTCCTGATTTACCTGATGAACTCATGTTCGTTTAAAATTTAAGTTTTAAATTTAGTAGTTATTTGATTTTAATTTATTGTGTTTTCCATAAAAAATGGTGGGCAAGTATAATAAAAACTCATGAATTGCCACCTTCTGTATTATTTTTTAAAACGTAATATTGTTTGGTTTAAGTATTATATAAAAGCAAATATCGCTTATTTAACTTAATTATCAGGCATAATAATCGCTAATACTATATATAGCAACAGGCCGGTTCCGAAGCCAAGTAAGGCAATCAGAAAAATTACGCGGATGAGGGTAGGGTCAGTGTCAAAATAATTGGCGAGTCCGCTGCATACTCCAAAAATTTTTTTCTCGCCTTTGACCAATCGTTTAGAATTGCTCATATTGATTCTATGGTTTTATGTCTCAGCGCTCAAAAATAGTGAATTGAATCAAATTAGCAAACCTTTGATGCCTGCATACATTATATTAAGTGCCCTTTCACTGTCAGAAAAATAAAGTTAAATTTGTGCTTTAATTGTTTTGCTATGTCACATTATCATTCGCTCGGAAAAATACCTCACAAACGTCATACCCAAATGCGTAAACCCGATGGCAGCCTTTATGCCGAAGAGTTGTTTTCAACGCATGGTTTCAGTAATGTTTATTCATTGATTTATCATTGTCATCCGCCTACAATGATTAAGAGTGCCGGTGAACCTTTTTCACGCGAACCTAAAATAGCAATGAAGCGCTCTTTGTTGCATCAGAGTTTTCAGGGATTTAAAGTAGAACCTGAAGATGATTATATCAAAAGTAAAAAACCTGTTCTCGTAAATAACGATTTGCATATTTCGCTGGCTGCACCACGCAAATCCACTACCGATTATTTTTTGAAAAATGCCGATGCCGATGAATTGATTTTTGTTCACGAAGGAAGCGGAACATTTCATTCCATCTATGGCAGCATGGATTTTGGTTATGGCGATTATATTGTTATTCCGAGAGGCACTATTTTTCAGTTGCATTTCAACACTTCTGAAAACCGTTTGCTGGTAGTTGACTCTTTCAGCGCTATTCAAACACCTAAGCGCTACCGCAATGAGTTTGGCCAGTTTGAAGAACACAGCCCTTACTGCGAGCGCGATTTCCGCAAACCTCAAAACCTGCAAACGCATGATGAAAGCGGAGAATTTACGGTGATGATTAAAAAGGAAAACATTGTTTATCCTTTTATCTATGCCACACATCCTTTTGATGCCATTGGCTGGGACGGTTTCTGTTATCCTTATATTTTTTCTATTCACGATTTTGAACCCATCACCGGACGCATTCACCTGCCGCCACCCATACATCAGACTTTCGAAGGACATAACTTTGTAGTGTGTTCGTTTGTGCCACGCATGTACGATTATCATCCTTTATCTATTCCAGTTCCTTACAACCATTCAAATATTGATTCTGATGAAGTGCTCTACTATGTGGATGGAAATTTTATGAGTCGCAAAAATGTGAGCAGGGGTCAGATTACTTTGCACCCGGGAGGTATTCCTCATGGGCCGCATCCGGGACTGGTAGAAAAATCACTTGGAGCAAAAGAAACCAAAGAACTTGCCGTGATGGTTGACACATTCAAGCCTCTGTGGCTTACTGAAGAAGCTTTGAGAATTAATATTCCTGATTATTATAAATCATGGATTGAACATGGATGATAAAATTTATTTTTGACACGCTAAAAAAAACAAAACACATAATGAAACATCTTTACATGATTGCAGCGTTATGCTTTGCCTTTGCAGGCAGTGAGGCGCAAATTACTCTTACACAAAATGATTTTGCAGGTGCCGGTGACGACATTGTGGTCAGCCATGCCGATGTGAATACACCTGTTGACATTACCACTACCGGTGCCAACCAAACTTGGGATTACAGCTCGCTCGTTCCCACAAGTCAGGACACAGCATCCTTCTTGAGTATTGGCAGCACAGGTGGTACTTATTCATTGTATTATGCAAATGTTGGTTTCAACAGCAACCGCTCCAACATTGCAGTTTCAGGAGGTGATATTCCAACTATTCCAAACCTGCCGATTACGCTGAGTGATCCTTACAGCTTTTATTACAAAAGCTCATCCGATTACCGTCAGCAGGGATTGGGCATTACCATAAGCGGATTGCAAACCCCTATTGCTTATTCAAGTAAAGATATTCTTTACACTTTTCCTGTTGATTATAACAATGCTGATTCCTGCAATGCAGCATGGGATATTTCCATTCCTAATCTGGGCTACTATGGCTTTACTCAAAAACGCGTGAACCATGTTGATGGCTGGGGTACACTCATCACACCTTATGGCACTTTCAGTGCTTTGCGTATTCGCACGGTGTTGGCTGCACATGATTCGCTCTATGCCGACACGCTTGGTTTTGGTTATGGTATGGACCGCCCTGTGGTTACAGAATACAAATGGTTCGGACAAAATCAACTGATACCATTGCTGCAAATCACAACTATGGATATGACAGGACTTGAAGTGGTAACTGACATAGCATATCGCGACTCAGTGCGCAACAATGTGGGCATTGCTCAGTTATCGTCAAACACTTCGGTGCAGATAATGCCTAACCCTGCTACAGATTATATCAACGTTGAAATAAACAGCATCAAATCACAGGAGTTGAATCTGATGGTTACTGATGCATTGGGTGCTGTAGTTTATCAGGATAACATCAGAATGAATGCAGGACATCATCTCAAACAAATTCCTGTGCAAAAGTGGGCTGCAGGCATCTATTCACTCACACTTTCTTCTGACGAAGGTAAAGTGGTGAAAAATATTGTCGTCAGGTAAATTCTTTTTCTTAAAATAATAATCGCCTGCTTATGCGGGCGATTTTTTTGAATGGTTTTTCATCCAACCTGTTTGCTGAACCTTAATAAGATTGTTATGATGGATAAAATAAATGTTTAGCGGATAGAGTTAATGAAAACACAAAGTCATATTACAGTAATTCTTTAGCTGAGTGATGTTCGTCATCGTCACTTGTGCGACATGATAAATTAGTAATTTAGCTGGCTCAATTTTTTAAGACTATGGGAGTTAAACAAGAAGCGCTCGATTACCATTCATCAGGCAGACCCGGCAAAATTGAAGTTATACCCTGCAAGCCCTACAGCTCGCAACGCGATTTGTCATTGGCATACTCGCCCGGTGTGGCTGAACCTTGCCTCGAGATAGAGAAGGATATTGACAATGTTTATAAATATACCACCAAAGGAAATCTGGTTGCCGTAATTTCTAACGGAACTGCTGTGCTCGGATTAGGCAACATTGGCCCCGAAGCTTCCAAACCTGTGATGGAAGGAAAAGGATTGTTGTTTAAAATTTTTGCAGACATTGATGTATTCGACATTGAAATAAATCAGACCAATGTAGATGATTTTGTAAAAACGGTTAAAGCGATTTCGCCAACATTCGGTGGCATCAACCTCGAAGACATTAAAGCTCCTGAATGTTTTGAAATTGAAAAGCGCCTCAAGGAAGAACTTAAAATTCCTGTGATGCATGACGACCAGCATGGCACTGCCATCATCAGCGGTGCAGCACTGATAAATGCACTTGAACTGGTGGGCAAAAAAATTGATAAGGTAAAAATTGTTGTCAACGGTGCGGGAGCTTCGGCTATATCGTGTACCAAATTGTTTGTTTCGCTGGGAGCTGACAAAAAAAATATTGTGATGTTAGACAGTTCAGGAGTGATAACTGCCGATCGCGAAAATCTCGACACCAATAAAAAAATATTTGCGACCACACGAAAGATAAGTACGCTTGAAGAAGCGATTAAAGATGCAGATGTGTTTATTGGATTGAGCAAGGGCAATATACTGAGTGGTGCTATGCTCAAGTCTATGGCGGCCAACCCTGTGGTGTTTGCTATGGCCAACCCCGATCCTGAAATAACTTATACCGATGCCAAAAATGCAAGAGAAGATGTGATAATGGCTACAGGAAGAAGTGATTTTCCGAATCAGGTGAACAACGTCATTGGCTTTCCTTTTATTTTCAGAGGAGCGCTGGATGTAAGAGCTACACAAATTAATGAGGAGATGAAACTGGCAGCGGTGCACGCCATTGCGCAGTTGGCACGGCAGCCTGTTCCCGAAATGGTGAACCTTGCTTACAATACCAAGAACCTTCAGTTTGGTCCGGAGTATATTATTCCTAAACCACTTGACCCAAGACTGATATATACCGTAGCTCCTGCTGTGGCACGTGCAGCCATGGAGTCGGGAGTGGCGCAGGTAAAAATTACCAACTGGGAGCGATATGTTGAGGATTTGAAAAAACGTCTTAACCTCGACAATAAACTTATTCGCGCTATTGTGACGCGTGCAAAGCAAAATCCGCAACGTGTGGTGTTTGCCGAAGCTGATAATTATAAAATTCTGAAAGCTGCACAACAGGTAAAAGAAGAAGGTATTGCCAAACCTATTTTGCTTGGCAACAAAGAGCGCATTGCACAGATAGTAGAGGAGAGCCATCTCAATATTGATGGAATACCAATTATTGATCCGCGTGTTGATCATGATCATCTGAATACTTTCAGTCAGTTGTTTTTTGAAAAAGCCAAACGCAGAGGTTTTTCTGTTTACGAGTCGAAGAAGGTGATGCGTGAGCGCAACTACTATGGTGCTATGATGATTGAAACAGGACAGGCCGATGCACTCATCTCAGGACTTACGCGCAACTATGCCGACACCATAAGGCCTGCGCTGCGCATTATTGGTGTGCAGGAGCATGGTACACGTGTGGCAGGTATGTATATTATGATTACCAAAAAAGGCCCGTTGTTTTTTGCAGATACTACCATCAACGTAAATCCTACTGCCGAAGATTTGGTGGAGATAACTTTGCTTACTGCCAAAGCAGTTCAGCAGTTCAACATTAAACCACGTATATCGCTGCTTTCGTTTTCTAATTTCGGAACGTCAAACGATCCATCGGCAATAAAGGTGCGCAAGGCAGTGGAAATACTTCACGAGAAATTTCCCGGAATGGTGGTGGATGGCGAGATGCAGGCAAATTTTGCTCTGAACATGCAACTGCTGCACGACAATTATCCGTTTTGCGAGTTGATTGACGGTGGTGTGAACACACTTATATTTCCTAACCTTGATGCAGGAAACATTGCTTATAAGCTGATGCAGTCAATGGAGGCTGCTGAGGCTATAGGGCCTGTGTTGCTTGGTATGAAAAAACCGGTGCATGTGTTGCAGCTTGGCAGCAGCGTGCGCGATATTGTGAACATGGTGACTATTGCAGTTATTGATGCGCAAAGCCGCAAACAATAATTGTTGAATTTATAGTTGCGACTCAAGAAGAGATTGCGTTTTGCAGAGTTGTATATTGTATTGACACAATCCCACAATTCAGAAGGACTTTTTGGTGGCGATATAATTATATGTTCTTTTGGCTTGAACCAAAAGAACCAAAAGTTCAAGGCTGTATAAAAACATCCTAAAAATTCAAACCGATTCTTCTGCGCAATCGAATGTCGCAACGTTTCGTAATGCTACGAAACGTTGCTCGGGATTGCTTACACATGCTTCCGCTACGAATCGCTTTGTATTTTCCGGGCGGATGTTTTTATAAGGCCGGTGATTGATTTTCGTATTCAAAAGTTTAAAGCCTAACTTATATGTTACAGACACACTGCTATACTCACCCCCTACCCTTGAAGTGATGACTACACACAACGTATTTGATGTGCGTCTGCACCCTTTAGGGCTACGGGTGCGCGGAGGAAATGCAACATCTCCCCAAAAGAATAACTCCACCATTTATGGCAGAGAGTTATGTGCAATAGCTCAGCAGGGCTTTCGTGATTAAATCAGTATAATATTTTCCTCTGCTTTCATTCACTATTTTTGCGCATCTAGTTTGGATATTCATGTACGATTACATTTCAGGAAACATAACTTTTAAATCGGCAACCTACATTGTGGTGGAGGCTGGTGGAGTGGGTTATCAGCTCAACATTTCGTTGCAAACCTACACGCGCCTCAAGGACGAAACCCGCGCCAAAGTGTTTACGCACTTAGCCATTAAAGAAGATGCACACGTGCTCTATGGGTTTGCTGATGAAGAAGAGCGTACCCTCTTCAGGCATCTTATTTCTGTATCGGGTGTGGGGCCGGGTACGGCACGCATGATGCTGTCGTCTATGACCGCTGTGGAGTTACATCAGTCAATAACAACAGGACAGGTGGCGGCCATCAAACGCATTAAAGGTATTGGCGACAAAACAGCCCAGCGCATTGTGATTGACCTGAAAGACAAACTCGGAAAGTCAGAAATTTCATCTGCAATAATTCCTTCATCATACAATACAGCCAAAGATGAGGCGTTAAGTGCATTGCTTGCATTGGGCTTCAACCGCAACGCTGCCGAGAAGGAACTTCATAAAATAATTCATCAAAGCAGTCACACTTTCACCGTGGAAGAACTGATAAAAGCAGCTTTAAAAAATTTATAACTCATTTAAACCGTTGTTTTTTTAACAAAAGGAATGCTCAAAAAATTGTCTGTAACTACCTTGCCAAGGCCACGGTTGGTTTAACTAAAAGTTATATTTTTAGCCGGAAAATTTTTTGAGATACAATTCCCTAAAAAGAGAATCATTTTGCCAGGATTAAAGTTTTTAAGATATTCAGCATTGGGTTTGTTTGCCTTTCCATTGTTATATGTGAATGGTGGCAGCAGTCCTGCTTCAGTTTCAGATTTCAACGACCCACAGGGAGCCATAAACATACCTATGCCTCCCGACAGTCCGGTGACTCCGTTGCCTTATCCTTTTGACGACAGGTTTACCGACCCTTATTCCAATCCATATCCGCATAGTCCGCTGTATGGAACCACACCGTCCAATATCAACACTTCTGTAGAGTATAATCCCGAAACAAGAGAATACGACATCAACGAAAAAGTAGGAAATGAGTTTTTCCGCAATCCTTCCTACATGACTTTTGAAGAGTTTAAAGAAGATCAGTTTAAGAAAACTACCAGCCAGTACTGGAAAGAGCGTGCCGGTGGCGAAGATGTGATTGCCCGCAAACCTCTCATCCCAAAAATTTATGTAGCTGGCGAAGCTTTCGACCGCATATTCGGAGGCAATACCATTGACATTCGTCCGCAGGGTTCGGCAGAGCTGACCTTTGGTGTGAACATTAACCGTACGGATAATCCACAGATTCCTGAAAAGCAACGCAGGCTCACTTCATTTGATTTCAACGAAAAAATTCAGATGAACGTGATTGGCAACATCGGTGAGAAGATGAAGCTGAGTGTGAACTACAACACCGAAGCAAGTTTCGATTTCGAAAATCAGATGAAACTGGAATATACCGGCAATGAAGATGAAATTATCCGCAAAATAGAAGCAGGAAACGTTACCCTTCCGCTCACAGGAACGCTGATAAAAGGAAGCCAAAGTTTGTTTGGTATAAAAACACAACTGCAGTTTGGACGATTGGGAGTAACTTCTATTTTCTCTCAGCAAAAAGGCCAGGCAAGTACCATTGATGTGCCACCGGGCGGAGGACAAATTACCAACTTCGATATTCCGGGTGATCAGTACGAAGCCAATCGCCACTTTTTCATCTCACAATATTTTCGCGAGCATTACGACCAGGCAGTAAGTCAGTTGCCCACCATACTTTCGCCCATCACCATCAACAAAATTGAAGTGTGGATAACACAGGTGAATTTCAATTCGCAGGATCAGACGCGGAACCTCGTGGCCATGCAGGATTTGGGAGAGTACAATGCCTATGCAAGTAATTTTGTGGGACAGGGCACATCGGTATATCCGTCAGACGAACTCTCGAACAACCTCTATCAGAAACTTACTACCACCTACAGCGGTATCCGCGATTTTCAGAATGCATCTGCCATACTCGACCCATTGGCATCCATTTATAATTTTTCGCCACAGCAGGATTATGAGTTAATTACCAATGCAAAGAAACTCAGCAGCAATGAATATACCTTTAACGAAAGGCTTGGATTTATTTCGCTCAACTCAGAACTGCGCAACGATCAGGCACTGGCAGTAGCATTTGAATACACCATGAATGGAAAGGTTTACAGAGTAGGAGAGCTTACCACTTCAGGTATTGACCCATCGAAGCCGCTGATTGTAAAACTTGTTCGAGGACGAAATTTCAACACAGCACTTCCCTCATGGAAGTTGATGATGAAAAACGTGTATAACCTGAACGCATTTCAGATTTCAAAAGATAAATTCAGACTGGATGTTTTGTATTTTGACAATTCAGCAGGAAGTTATGTGCGTCAGCTTGCCGAACCCAACGAACCAAACATTGCAAACAAAAGTCTTATCCGTGTATTAAATGCCGACAACCTGAACACTTCAGGTGATGCCACTCCTTATGGCGATGGTATTTTTGATTATGTTGAAGGCATAACCGTGAACAGTCAGACAGGAAGAATTATACTGCCCTCGGTGGAGCCGTTTGGTCGTTATCTGGAGTCGAAGTTTCAGAGTGCTGCCACGGCATCCAAGTATGTGTTTAAAGAGTTGTACGACTCTACCAAGACGGTGGCTCTTGCACAGGGAAAGAATAAGTTTAAGCTGAAAGGTTCGTATCAAAGTTCATCGGGTTCGGAGATATCTCTCAATGCTGTGAACATTCCGCAAGGCTCTGTTAAAGTAACAGCAGGAGGAACGGAGTTGGTAGAAAACCAGGACTACACGGTGGATTATAATCTGGGTCGTGTAAAAATCATTAACACTTCTGTTTTAAATTCAGCAACACCGATTAGAGTTTCATTGGAGAGTAATTCACTGTTTTCTGTTCAGTCTAAAACTTTGATGGGCTCACGATTTGATTATAAGATAAGTAAAGATTTTGCCATTGGTGGAACTGTGCTTCACCTCAACGAAAGACCCATCACACGAAAAGTGAACATTGGTGACGAGCCAATTTCTAACACCATGTTGGGTTTTGACGGAACGTATAGAACCAAGTCGCGCTTTATTACTAAGATGATTGACAAAATTCCTTTTATCAATACCAAGGAGATGTCATCAGTTTCTCTCAACGGAGAGTTTGCTTACTTAATCCCCGGCCACAGTAAGGCAATTGGTAAAAAAGGAAATGCATACATTGATAATTTTGAAGGAACACAGAGCACCATTCCACTGAACATTGCGGGTCAGTGGTCAATTGCATCAGTTCCGCGTTTTCAATCCACTTTATTTCCTGAGTTTGATTATGTAGCCAGCACACATGATACACTGGGCTATGGATACAACAGAGCAAAAATTGCATGGTACAATGTGGACCCTACTGCATTTTACAGAAGCAACAGCACGGTATCGTTGTCGGCTGCAGAGAGAAGTAACCACAACGTAAGGCAAATCAGCGAAAAAGAATTATTCCCAAAACGTCAGTATAGCAACGGTATCATTCCATATGT
The DNA here is from genome assembly GCA_019136655.1 of Bacteroidota bacterium. GTDB lineage: Bacteria > Bacteroidota > Bacteroidia > AKYH767-A > OLB10 > OLB10. Next base: position 116,744 of record JAGVTU010000024.1, on the reverse strand, counting down.
AAATACATTTGATATTGCTTTTTATCCTGATGAGCGCGGGCCATATAACTATGAAACTTCTGCGCGTCCTGGTTTCTCGTCAGGTATTGATGCCAACGGAAAATTGTTAAATCCTCAAACACGCTGGGGTGGTTTCATGCGCAAGGTAGAAACCAGCAACTTTGAAGAATCGAACATACAGTACATTCAGTTCTGGCTGATGAATCCGTTTAACGGAGATGCACCGGATACAAGTCTTGGCAATACAGGAACACTTTATTTCAATCTGGGTGATGTGTCGGAAGATGTGTTGCGTGATGGTTTTGAAAGTTATGAAAATGGATTGCCAACCACAGCTACTCCTGCAGCATACAGACAGAATGCATGGGGACGTACACCGGTAGCACAAAATGTATTGTATGCTTTTGACCGTGATGAATCAACACGTACACAACAAGATGTGGGACTGGATGGTTTGGGTAATGACGATGAAAAAAATCATTTCTCCAGTAATTTTCTGGATTTCATCAATGCAAATGTTACCAATCAGGCAGTGAAGGATGCGCTGAATAACGACCCATCATCAGACGACTTCAGTTATTTCCGTGGTGATGCCTATACCAACAATGATGGTATTCTTGTGCGTTATAAAAACTTCAACGGCACTGAAAACAATTCGCCTGTGGCAGGCAGCGGTACCTTTGTGCCTTCGAGTACACAAACTCCTGATGCAGAAGATTGCAGCCGCATCAACGGTATGGAAGTGGATGAAAACTATTTCCAATACAAAGTTGAAATAGATCCCGCACAACTAACCGTTGGGCAAAACTATGTAGCAGATGTGATGGAGAATGTGCCTGCACTTAATTTGCCTGATGGTTCAGGAAAAACAATTACCTGGTATCTCATAAAAATTCCGGTTAACGACCAAAACCGTCAACAGTTTGGTCAGATATCAGATTTGAAATCGGTGAAGTTTATCCGTGTATTTGCCAAAGGATTTACTAGCCCTGTGGTAATGCGACTTGCCAACTTTGAATTTTTGAGAGGAGAGTGGAGGAAGTATGACTATAACCTGACAGGTATAACTACACCACCGGCAATATTCGATTTAGGTGCAGTTTCACTGGAAGAAAACTCCAATCGCGATCCAATTAACTATGTGCTGCCACCGGATTTTGAAAGAGAGATAGATGTTACCTCAACCAACCAGCGTCAGTTGAATGAGCAGTCACTATCGCTGAAGGTTTGCTCACTTGCAGATGGCGATTTAAAAGTATGTTATAAGAACAGTAATCTGGACATGCGTAATTACAAGCATGTGAAAATGGTAATTCATGCCGAGTCGTTTTTGCCTCCGGCAGCACCTACCAACGATGGTGAGTTATATGCCGTAGTACGATTGGGATCTGACTTTACCGATAACTATTACGATTATCGCATTCCTTTAAAGATAACACCATTTTATACAACCGACCCTCAGCAGATATGGCCAAAGGAAAATGATTTTGACATTGATCTGACTAAGCTTACAGATGCAAAATTAGAGCGTAATAATGCAGGGGTACCTTTGACAGATGAGTATTCAAAGTTAGACGGCAACAACGTTATTTTCATAAAAGGAAATCCTACACTCAGCGAAGTTAAAGTGATGATGCTTGGAGTCTGGAATCCAAGTGGTGAGAATCCAACCTTTCCACCTCGGCCAACAGATGATGGACAACCTAAGTGCGCAGAGATTTGGTTTAATGAATTCAGGATGTCAGAATTTAATGACAAGGGTGGATGGGCAACAGTAGGACGTGCACAAATAAAATTGGCTGACCTTGGTAATGTATCTATTTCAGGAGGACACTCAACACACGGTTTTGGCAGTCTGGAAAGCAAGGTAGGCGACAGAAGCAAGGAAGATGTTACCAACTATGATGTGGCAACGACTCTGGAGTTAGGCAGATTTTTCCCGACAAGTACAGGGCTTACCGTGCCAATGTATTTTGGCTATGGTGAAGTATTCAGCAATCCGCAATACGATCCGTTGGATCCTGATATTGAATTCAACAGATCAATCAGCAATATTGATGACTCGCAAAGAAAAATTTCAAGGAAGAAATTTTCTCAGGATTATACGCGAAGAAAGAGTCTGAACTTTACCAACGTTAAAAAGAACAAGACAGGAAAGAACGCTTCGAAGTCACATTTTTATGATATTGAAAATTTGAATTTCACCTATGGATATACGGAAGTGTATCGCAGAAATATCAATACTGAATACGAAATCCAGAAGGACTATCTGGGAGCCATCGGATACAACTATAATGCAAATCCAAAACCGGTTACTCCTTTTAAGAGTCTAAAATCAAAGTCGAAATATCTGCGTGCGGTAAAGGATTTCAACTTTAATTATATGCCTTCTACTTTTAATTTCAGGTGGGATGTAAACAGGCATTATGGCGAGTTGAAAGTACGTGATGTTAATGCCTTGCTCAACTCAGGTGTATCGGATAACTCTATACCGGTATTATATGACAAAAACTTTATGATGAACAGGCAGTATGCCACCAGTTGGGATATTACACGTGCGCTGAAGTTTGAATTTAATGCCAATAACCAAAGTAAGGTTGATGAGCCTGAAGGTGCTTTGAATACTTCGGAAAAACGAGATTCCGTACGTAAAAATTTCTTCAACCTTGGAAGAAATACAGATTACATGCACAATATGTCATTATCGTATAATCTACCATTGAACAAATTCCCGATTACAGACTGGATTAGCGTGAACACTCGATATAATACCACATATCACTGGACTGCATCTCCACTTATTGTAAATCAGAATACCGGTAAATATTATACTAATCCTGCAATTGGCAATACCATTCAAAACTCTAATTCAATTCAGGTTAATAACAGTTTCAATTTTGTTTCGCTGTATAATAAGTGGAAGTTGTATAAAAAACTTACTGCACCACCTGCTCCCAAGACACCAAAAAAGAAAGAAGAGAAGGAGGATAAGAAAGTAAATGATGCTGCTTCAGACAGTTTAAAAACCAAACCTGTCAAGCCGGCAGAGAAAAAGAAAGAACAGGAAATAAATCCTGCAATAAAAGCATTAGCTAAGGTTGTGTTCAGCTTGAAAAATATTTCTTTCAACTGGAATGAGACCAATGGATTGCTGATGCCCGGATTCAACAGGCAGAGTGAGTGGTTAGGTCAAAACTGGGGAGATGGAACCAGTGCTCCGGGATTTGCCTTTGTACTCGGAAGTCAGAATCAGGATATACGTGAGAAAGCAGCAAAGAACGGGTGGCTGACAACAGACTCTACGTTTAACAGTCAGTTCATGGCTACTTATACGCAGAATATTACCGGCAGAGCAACATTAGAGCCCTTGAACGGATTTAATATTGATGTGAATTTCAGCAGAAATTACTCGCTGAATACAACAGAAAATTACAGAGCGTACCGCAATCCGAGAGCTGATGGAAGCTACTATGAGTCTTTGGCGCGAACAGAAGGAGGTAATTTTAGTATGAGTTATCTGATGTGGGGTACTTCGTTTATGAATGACCGTAAAGATTATTCATCAAGTATTTTCGAGCGGTTTGCTGAAAACAGGCGTATATTCTCTCAACGACTTGGTGAAAAGAACGGTAATTCAGCAGGCGTGGGATCTGATGGATACAGTGACGGATACAGTGGTACCTCGCAGGAAGTAGTGATACTTTCATTCCTTTCGGCATACTCTAAGAAGAATCCATCAAAAATGGGACTTGACCTGTTTCCCCAAATTCCATTGCCTAACTGGACAATTCGTTATGATGGTTTATCACGACTGCCTTTTGTCAAGAATCTGTTTCAGAGTATCAACCTGAATCATGGTTATCGCTCAACATACAATGTGAATAGTTTCACAACAGATGTATCGTATGTGCCGGGAGGAAATGCGCGCGACATCAATGATGACTTCATTCCAAAACGACAAATAGGGCAGGTGAGCCTGAGCGAACAGTTTAGTCCGTTGATCGGTATTGATATTACCTGGAAGAATAAGAACGACAAATCATCAGGAAGCAAATCTGCGATTGACAGAGGTGGCCGTTCGTCAGGTGGTAATTTTACAACACGTATTGAGTACAAACGCGACAGAAATATTTCTCTCACATTAGCAGGAATTCAGGTGACAGAAGTAAAAGGAAATGAACTTACATTTGGTGCAGGTTACCGAGTGCCTAACTTTAAGTTTCCGTTTGGATTGTTTAAGAGTGTACAGTCGCGTACATCAAACGACTTGAACACAACTCTTGATTTCTCTATCAGAAAGAACACAACCATACTGCGTAAACTCGTAGAGGGTACCAATCAGCCTACTTCAGGCCTTACGATTATTTCGATTAAGTTGGCTTCGGATTACACAGTTAATGAGCGATTGAATGTAAGATTGTTCTTCGAGAAGACAATCAACACTCCTGTGGTGTCCACATCGTATCCAAATTCCAACACTGCATTTGGTATTACTATCCGTCTCACCTTATCGCAATAGAAAAGTCTTAAGATAATTTGTTCCGGAAGTGATGAGTGGTTGTCACCCAACAGCAACCAGTTCTTTTACCTCCTGAACTGATTTTACAAAATCGTCAAACAGATAACGGGCATCATTGGGGCCAGGAGCAGCCTCAGGATGATATTGTACTGAAAAGGCTCTCTTGTCTTTAACTTTAATACCTTCAATACTGTTGTCGTTTAAATTAACGTGTGTAACTTCTACCTTTGAGTTTTTGTAAACATCATCAGGCACTACACCAAAACCATGATTTTGCGATGTAACTTCAGCATGGCCGGTATTGAGATTTTTTACCGGATGGTTGATACCTCTGTGTCCATTAAACATTTTAAAAGTTTTAATTCCACATGCTTCGGCAAGCATCTGATGTCCGAGGCATATCCCCATCAGCGCTTTGTCTGAATTAAGAATTTGGCTTATGAGCGTAACTGTTTGAGGCATTACTGCCGGGTCGCCAGGACCATTGGAAATAAGATAACCCTGCGGTTTGAATTTTTCCATTTCTTCAAATGATGTTGCAATAGGAAATACCTTCACATAACAGTTGCGGTCGGCAAGACATCTTAGGGTATTTTCTTTCACTCCTAAATCCACTACGGCAACACGCAATGCAGCTTCCGGATTGCCTAAAGTATATGGTTGTTGGGTGGAAACACTGCTTGATAATTCAAGACCTTCCATAGAAGGAACCTTACTCAACTGTTGCTTCAATAATTCGATGTCAGAAATTTCTGAAGAAATAATTGCGTTCATAGCTCCTTTGTTGCGTATATGCTGAACAATTGCTCTGGTGTCAACATCAGAAATTACCACCATGTTATTTTCAATAAAATAGTCCTGTAAACTTTGATTGGCTTGCTTTCGTGAATAATGTTCACTGAAGTTGCGGCAAACCAGTCCTGAAATTTTTACGGATGAGGATTCAGATTCAGCGTTTTTTACACCATAGTTTCCAATATGTACTGCTGTCATCACCATTATCTGTGATTTGTAACTGGGGTCAGTAAAAATTTCCTGATAACCTGTCATTCCGGTGTTGAAACAAATTTCTCCGGTGGCAGTACCTATTTTCCCTGCCGACTTACCATAGAAAACGGTTCCGTCCTGCAGTAACAAAATGGCGGGAGATTTATGAGCGTACTTCATTAAAAAAAAAGTTTTACAAAGATACCATTAAATCAGAATGGTTTTTCTCCGGTATGAAGCAGTGTTGATAAATTTACAACATACCTTCGTCTGCAAAACTGAAATATTTACCTCCTGAAATGATGATATGGTCAATAACTTTTACGTCAACCAGTTTGCCTGCATCGTTTAATTTGCGTGTCAGGTCAATATCATTCTGACTGGGTTTGTTGTTGCCACTGGGGTGGTTATGACATAAAATTATTCCTGATGCCAGGTTCTCAATTGCACTCTTAAAAATAAGCCGTGCATCAACTACTGTTCCTGATACACCACCTTTGCTGATGTTCTGGCGTTCGATAATATTATTGGAGCGGTCGAGCATCAGAATCCAGAACTCTTCGTGAGTAAGGTCCGAAAGATGTCCGGCAAACAACTCCACAGCATCTTTGCTGCTACCGATTTTTTTCCTTTCCAGCACAGGAGCACTTGCACGTCTTCGTCCAAGTTCGAGTGCAGCCACTATGGTTATGGCTTTTACTTTCCCGATGCCTTTATATTTTGCCAGGTCTTTTACTGATAAACGTGATAAGGATGTGAGGTCGTTGCCTACATTTTTTAAAAGTCGTTTGGCAAGGTCAACAGCAGATTCTTCGCGGCTGCCGGAGCGTAACAGGATGGCAAGCAACTCGCTGTCGGTAAGTGAGCCATGGCCTTTTGCTTCGAGTTTTTCTCTCGGTCTGTCGCTTTCCGACCATGATTTTATTGAATTTCCGGGTTCTTTTTCCATCATGTAAAAATAGCAGTAGGTTGTTAAATAAAAAAGCCCACCCTTTCAGGCAGGCTTTCATAATATTTAATGAAAACTTATTTTAAGGTATTTATATGCTTTGCAACACTTGACTTAAGGTTGGCAGCTTTGTTTTTGTGAATGATATTCTTCTTTGCCATTTTATCAAGCAAGGCATTTACTTCAGGAAGCATTTTTTCAGCTTCTTTTTTATCTTTTGTAGTGCGGATATCTTTCAGAACATTACGTGTTGTTTTGGCCTGATAACGGTTTCTGGTTCTCTTAGCTCCGTTAGAACGGATACGTTTTTCGGCTGACTTGTGATTTGCCATATCTTTCTGATTTAATTTTTTAATGACAGTTTTTAACCTGTTTCTTTTTTTGTAGCCCGTACGAGAATCGAACTCGTGTTTCCTCCGTGAAAGGGAGATGTCCTAACCCCTAGACGAACGGGCCATAATTTTTTGAGGCTGCAAATGTAAAAAAACTATTTAAATTCACTGCATATTCCTAAATAATTTTTCTTGTATTAAAGTGGCTCAGAGCATGCATTCAGCCAAAACTTATGGGAAATATCCGTAAATTGTAAATATCAACATCATTCTGCTGTTATTGTCACTTTTCGGGTGAGTGGATGAAAATCTTAACGGTAATTTTGCGCAATAAACCATTTTTCATTGATATGACTTTTAAAGAATACCTTGATTATTTCGAAAAAATAATAAACCAACACCCCTCCGAACGAACTTCCCCCTATGACGATGCAGAGTATGCCGAATACACCAAACTGAACTGGTCGCGGCTTAACAGGTGGCTTAAAACCGGAAAACTCACTGATGAAATGGTTGCTGTTATGAAAAGCATCAGCGCCAAGCAGCATTGGATAGTGATTACTGAACCCTGGTGTGGCGATGCAGCCCATATTGTACCTTTTATTGAAATGATAAGCAGGCAGAGTCAAAACATCTCAGTTTCGTATGAGTTGCGCGACAGCGAACCATTCAGAATTAATGACTATCTGACCAATAATACCAAGTCTATTCCCAAATTGATTGTGAGAAATAGTGAAGGTAAAGATTTGGCAGTATGGGGACCAAGACCTGTTGCCTGTCAGAAAATGTATTTGGAACTAAAGGAAAAAGGGTTGGAAACCGATAAACTGAAACTTGAAATACAGAACTGGTATAACGAAAATAAAGGAGCAGAAATACAGCGGGAGATGGGGGAGTTGCTTAAGAAATAATGGTTGTTGAAATAAAAAAGCTGCTCGAAGAGCAGCTTTTTTTTATGATTCAGTATTCTGATTTTCTTTCGGTAATCTGCGTTCACGATGTTTACCCTCGTGAGGTTTGTTGCCTTCACCTGCCGGTCTTTCCGGTTTAGGCAGCAATACTTTTCTCGACAATTTAAGTTTACCTGATTTTTCTTCTACACCAATCAGTTTCACTTCCACTAAATCTCCTTCTTTGAACACACCATCCATGTTGGCTAAACGCTCATGACTGATTTCTGAAATATGCAGAAGTCCATCTTTTCCAGGTAATATTTCAACGAATGCACCAAAGGTGGTGATGTTTTTTACTTTGCCTTTGTAAACAGTTCCTACTTCAGGCACTGCTACAATTGCTTTTACCCGTTCAAGAGCTTTGTCAAGACTTTCTTTTCCAACGGCAGCAATCTGCACATAACCTTTGTTGTCTTTCTCTTCAATTGTGATAGTTGCACCGCTTTCGCGTTGAATTTCCTGAATGATTTTGCCACCGGGCCCAATCACAGCACCAATCTGATCCACTTCAATGGTAAACTCAACAATACGTGGAGCGTGTGGTTTGTAGTCAGCACGTGCCTGAGAAATTGTTTTCTCCATTTCGCCAATGATGTGCATGCGTCCCTGACGTGCCTGTTCCAGTGCCTGTGCCATTACTTCATAAGGCAATCCGGTAACTTTCAAATCCATTTGAGTGGCTGTAATTCCTTTGGCAGTACCTGCTACTTTAAAGTCCATATCACCTAAATGATCTTCATCTCCTAATATGTCACTCAGAATAGCATAACGTCCTTTACCATCGCTGATAAGTCCCATTGCAATACCTGCAACAGTTGATTTCATTTTGATACCTGCATCCATCAAAGCCAGACTTCCTGCACATACCGTTGCCATAGAACTTGAACCATTGGACTCAAGAATATCAGATACAACGCGGATGGTATAAGGGTTTTCTGTTTCAGGAGGTAGTGCTTTTGTTAGAGCACGTAATGCAAGATTTCCATGTCCTACTTCGCGTCTTCCTGTGCCTCTCATAGGGCGAACTTCACCTGTAGAGAAAGGAGGGAAGTTGTAATGGAGAATAAACTTTTTTGTTCCTTCAATCATGGCACCGTCTATAATCTGTTCTTCCATTTTACCACCTAAGGTTACTGTGGTAAGCGACTGTGTTTCGCCACGTGTAAACACTGAAGATCCATGGGCAGTAGGAATATAATTTACTTCACTCCAAATAGGTCGTATGTCGGAAAGGCCACGTCCGTCAAGTCGTTTTTTCTCAGCAAGCAATGCTTCTCGTACTGCATCATACTCCACTTCGTGATAATAATGTTTGATGAGACCAATTTTTTCTTCCAGTTCTTCTTCGGTAAATCGGGTATTAAATTCTTCGAGTATGGCTTCAAATGCTTTTTGGCGTTCGCTTTTATTAGGATTGCCAAGCAATGCAGTTTCATACACTTTTTTGAATGTTTCGTCTCTTACGAGTTTACGAAGTTCCTCATCGTGTTCTTCGTGATTGTATTCGCGTTTTGTTTTGCCTCCGATTTTAGCCAGCAGGTCAAGTTGTGCCTGACACTGAACTTTGATGGCCTCATGTGCAGTGCGAATTGCTTCGAGCATGGTAGCTTCTGATACTTCATTCATTTCACCCTCTACCATCACAATATTTTCTGAAGAACCTGCAACAATCAAATCAAGAGTTGCACGTGATAAATCTTCAGTGTAAGGGTTGATGACCATCTTTCCGTCAATCTGTGCTACACGCACTTCTGAAATTGGTCCGTTAAATGGAATGTCGCTAATGGTAAGTGCAGTTGAAGCTGCTAATGCAGCAAGTGCATCAGGCAATACTTTTTTATCTCCTGAGTGAAGGGTAACCAATACCTGAGTGTCGGCATGAAAGTTTTCAGGAAACATAGGTCGCAGTGCACGGTCTATCAAACGGCTGATTAAAATTTCATATTCAGAAGGACGTGCTTCGCGTTTAAAAAATCCTCCGGGGAAACGACCTACAGAGGCATATTTTTCCTGATAATCTACAGTCAGTGGCATAAAGTCAACTCCGGGCATAGCATCCTGTTTGGCACAGGCTGTTGCCAGAATCATGCAATCGCCCATTCTTATCATCACTGAGCCATCTGCCTGTTTTGCTAATTTTCCTGTTTCCATGGTAATTTCTCTGCCGTCAGGCAAAGAAAATGTGTGTTTTACTCCTAAATTCATCTTCTATAAACGTGTTTAAAAACAAAAAGGCAATCTTTTAACATTGCCTTTTTGATGTGTTGTATTATTCAATTTAATTATTTCCTTAAGCCTAAATCAGCTACTATTTTACGGTAACGTTGTATATCAGTCTTGTTTAAATAGTCTAGCAAACTTCTGCGTTTACCTACAAGTCTGATTAGCGATTGCTGAGTTGAATAATCTTTCGGCTGACTTTTCAGGTGATTGGTCAGATGATTGATACGATCAGTAAACATAGCAATCTGTGCTTCAGCATTACCGGTATTTTTTTCGTTACCACCAAATTTTGTGAAAATTTCCTTTTTCTTTTCTGATGTTAATATCATTGTATTTCTTGTCTTTTAAAAAATAAAGTGTGCAAAGATACAATTTATTTTATACGAAATGCACTGAAAGATAAGCTTTTTTAATTTTAACTAAAAAGCCCCTTCTGCAATGGAAATGGCTTTTTATTGTGTTGATATTCAGTGTTTAATCCTAAAACTTGTAAGATAATCCTATACCAAAAACTTCCTTAAACTGAAGTCTTGGACCTGTTTTGGTTTCTTTTACACCACTGGTTTCTTTAATAACGGTCACCGGCACTATGTCGTCATAAATCATTTGTGTACCAATATTTGCACTCAAAAACTTGTTAATTTTCATAGCAATCAATATTTCATGATTGACTGCAATGTTTTGAGGATTCTTCAGATAGTTACTGAATAATTCAAGTTTGGTCTGGAAATTCACATTGGTAAACACATCTTTCTTATAAGTTGCTCTCAGGTATGCTCCGAGTTGTGTCAGTGATTTTTTACCCGGATCAACACCAAAGGCACCGGCCTGTGATAAATCATCATCGTTCACAATAATTGTACGACCTGTGAGTGGAGAAAGGTATAAACTGAAATTATCATTCGGTTTATAGTCCACACCAATTGAATATAACAAATAAGCAGGAGCAAGAAATCTTGAAATAGGATGCTCGCGCAAAGTGTCATTTTTATAGTCGTAGCCGTTGGCAAACTGACTTTTAAAATTAAACAGGAAGGTATAATAAAACTTACTTACATCAGACACCTTGTATCCAACTTTAGAGTTGAGGTCAATTTTGTCTTCACTCTTCACCACTTTGGCAGTACCTGATTTTAATAATCCGTATGCAAGGTCCAACTGGTTGTCCCAAGCTAAACGGTTCTTTGCGTAATTGGCAAATAAGGTTAGGAATGCAGCACCGGACACTGAATTTTCGCCACCGGCAGCCCAGTTGCTAAAAGCTACCTGATTAAAATTTACAGACCCCATTCCGCCTTTTTTCCATGAAGTATCTACAGGAGTTTCAGTTTGTGCGAATGAAGGTAACACCATTGCTGCAACAGCAAGCGTTGTAAAAAAACGTTTCATATTTTGAATAAATTTAATTGATTATTTCTGTTAAAAAAGAAGGGATTGTTTTTCAATCCCCCCTGTAATATTTACTTTTTAAGTAAGTCTCTGATTTCACTTAAAAGTTCCTGATCTTTTGTAGGACCTGGAGGTGGTGGTGCAGGTTCTGCTTTTTTGAGATTGTTCATTGCTTTGATGAGAAGAAACATCACAAAAGCTACAATTAAAAAATCAAGACATACTGTGATAAACTCTCCATATTTAATATATACTTCGGGCGTAGCTTTAGTTATTACATTTCCTGAGGCATCCAACACTTCTTTGCTTCCTTCCTGAATTTTATATTTCATTTCTGAAAAATCGGTTCCACCAATAATTTTTCCGACAATTGGCATCACAATTCCATCTACAAATGAGGAGGTTACTTTGCCAAAGGCTGCACCAATAATTACACCTACGGCAAAATCAACAAGATTTCCGCGCATTGCGAAATCTTTAAATTCTTTTAAAAATCCCATAACAGTTTGATTTAATAGATAGACAAAATTTGTTCGCTGCAAATCTATACAAGAATCTCCATATAAGGGAGTTTAAATATGATGTTGCATTGAATTCATTTAGAAAAAATTCAGTTTGCCGAGGCAATAACAGAAATTTCCACATTTACATTTTTGGGTAAACCTGCTACAGCAACTGTTTCGCGAGCAGGAAAATTGTCGGTAAAGTATGACCCATAAACCTTGTTCACAGCATCAAAATCGCTCATCGAAGTAAGGAAGATGGTTGTTTTGATAATATGTGAGAAGTTTAATCCTGCTTCGGCCAACACGGCTTTCAGGTTTTCCATTACCTGTATAGCTTGCTCTTCAATGCTTGCAGTTTTGAGCTGACCGGTTGAGGGATCAATAGCAATTTGACCGGATAGAAACAGAAGATTACCGCTTTGTACAGCCTGACTGTAAGGTCCGATAGGAGCGGGTGCTTTCGTAGAATTGATGATTTTTTTACTCATATTATTTTTAATAGAATCTGCTTAATGCAGATAGATTTATTCTTTTATTTTGTGTCGGGATGAATGATGAACTGAAGAAAATACTTGCGACAGCACAAAGTAAGCGAAAAGAAAACAAATTATTTCTGAAAAAAGCAGGTCAGCAGAAAGATTCCACTCTTGACAGAAAATTTGAGAATGAAACGAATGCTTTTTTTGAAAAACACAGTTGTCTTGATTGTGCCAACTGCTGCAAAACAACCAGCCCCATTTTTCGCGATGTGGATATTGGCCGCATTGCCCAACATTTACATATAAAACCCGGAGAACTGGTTGAAAAATATCTGCATCTTGATGAGGACGGACATTATGTTTTGCAAAAATCGCCATGCCCATTTCTTCTTGAAGATAATCGCTGCTCTGTTTATTCAGTCAGGCCGCAGGCATGCAGAGAGTATCCTCATACCATCCGAAAAAACATATATCAGATTATGGATTTAACTTATCGCAATTCGCTGATATGTCCTGCTGTGGCAGCTGTTATTGAAAAACTTAAAAAGGAAGTTTGATAAGTTTGGGTTTAAAAAATTAAAGAAGTACAATTGGTGTCCTGTATTATCAAAATAAAAAAAGCTGCCCTTTTGAGGCAGCTTTTTTTAGTGTTCAGTGCTATTATTTTTTCATGTTTTTGGCAAAGAAACCACTCAGGTCTTTACCGGCTTTTGCATATGCTTCTGAAATACGCAGACCTGTATCATAATCGTATCCTCCGAAAGTACGACCGGGGAAACCCATTCCGGTAATATTGCAAACAGGTTTGTCAGGAGAAGCAGTTTCATAAACTGTAATTTCCAAATTGATGGATGCATTTTTGCGGCTTACATAAATGTTATATCCCGGTTCAGTAAATGTAGTGTGCACCTTCATAGTGTATTTTGCATCTTCAAAATTGCCTATCTGAACATCAGTTTTTTTATTGAACAGTTCAACAAAATTTGGTTCAAAACGGCTTTGACGGTCAGCTTGCCATTTCTTAGCCCAGTCGTCACCACGGCCCGGCTCTTTTGCATTATACTCTGATGTTTTCTTAGCAATATAGTCTTCTTCTTTAGCAAATTTTCCAACGCGCATGTCGCTGTAGTCATAAACCACATTCAATTTGGTTTGTCCTTTAAGGTCTTTCAGGCTTCCTTCCTGAATTTTGATTTTTTGTGCCGATGCTGTTCCGGCAATCGCTGCAATTATGAGCAGTGATGTGAGACGTTTTATCATTTTGATTTTAATTAAGTATTTAAGTTTCAAATAACGAAAAAAATATTGTGATATGAAATGATTTAAAATTTTTTTCATAAAAAAGTTACCAATACAATTTTGTTGAAATGCCCTGAATTGAAGTCTAACACTTCCATTCAATTACATTTTAAGCCATAGGCAATTTCAGCATGTCGGCAACAGGTTTTTTACAAATCAGAAAATTAAAGTAGTCGCTGCGCGAAAGATGTTCTGTTTTGCGAATGCCTCCGCGTTCGTCAATGTTGAAATAAAGATAACCGGATGTACATTCATTGAGTATATTTTCCACCTTTTGCGCTACTTCATCATTCAGTATTTCTATCAGCATGGTGGGCTGATGCTCTTTTAAATATTTTTTATAACCTTCAAGCACCTGCGGTTCATGTGTCTCCACATCTATTTTCATCAAGTCCACTTTTGGAATTTGGTGCTTTTCAATCAGCGTATCCAAACGTGCTGTTTTGATGGTTACCGGTTTGGTAACTACTCCGGGCAAACTCCTGTCTTCGTTTACGGTAACTGAATAAGTATGCTCATCATCGGTATCATAGATAATAGCTTCTCCATCTTTGTCAGATGCGGCAACATCAAGGCATAAAACATTGTACTTATTTAACTCCATGTTGTGTTTCAGTTTTTTAAAAACACGAGACACCGGTTCAATAGCTACAATGGTGTTGTTGCTGCTTATTGATTTTGCAATAAGGGAATATATTCCGGTGTTGGCGCCAATGTCGAGAATACATTTGCTATGTCTGCACAGGGTAATCCACAGTTTCAAGGATTCTTTTTCCCAGTTGCCTGTTAGCCCCGACCAAAAAATTTCATTCTCTACCTGATAGCCGTAGTGCATGGTTTTGAACGATGAATGTTCATCCACTTTCACATGGATGACTCCTTTAAAATGTAAATGACGATAAATATTTTCAGGCAGATGGAACGGCCTTATCACTGAAAACAATTGTTTTTTGAAAGGAAGATGATGATATATGCTTTTTAGCAAAGACTTCATTTAAGATTGGAATTGAAGTTTCAAAGTAAGTGAAAAAACTCTTTTGTGGCCAAACAGATGCGTTGTCATGAAAAAGATTTTAATTGAACAATAAGTTCAGATAATTTCTTCCGTACACGTGTGTCTATGAAGAGTGTAATCGCATTTACCAACTCTAAACTTCCTCGAAAATTCCTGTATGTGCCAGTTTCAATTCGAGTGAGCACAGTTGCATTGAGTTGAATGAAAAATTTGCAAAACGTGGTAGCAGGTTCTTGTAATAATCAATACCGGACTGCAGATTGGTCTTGAATTTATCCACATACTTTTTCTGTTTTTCGCTTATTGAATCACCAAATTCAGTTATCTGCCGCTGCAGATAATCAACATAAAGCTGCAATTCGTTAATGAACATATTGGGTCTTTCAAGTTTATTATTTAAATGAACACGACCATAAATATGACTGATCATTTCCTTTAAAGAATGAACTCCTGAAAAATATGCCAGATTTGGCCCCGGGCAAATGGTTACAGCTTTGATGTTATGAGGTACAGGAATTTTGTATTTCAGAAGTACAGAAGTAGTAAGTCCTTCGCACAGGCAATCTTTTTCTTCAATCTTGTCTATGAGTTGTTGTTTTTCTTCTTCAGAAATAGGTTGAGATTTTATTTGTTTAATTTTTAAATTTTGATACTGCCTTGATGATGTACAGATTATTTTTTCGGTAAACTCAGTATTGCTCGACAACATTTTTTTATAGCAAGGGCTTCCGGGGCGATTCTTGACAATACGCTCTTTGCGTTGTGTTTCGCCACTGCTTTTCCTGAAGTTGTTAAATGGTACTCCCAATGGTGATGCATAACTTAAATAATAATCTTCTTTAACCGCTGTTGCCAGTTTTTGGAGTGTTTCATCATCTACATTGGTAGCTTCGGGTACCAACAGAAACGGGCTGCCCCAACCTACGCTATCCAGTTCAAAATACGACAACAGAAACTCATGTTCTTCGTTATTACCCACTCCACCCTGAGCAGTAACTTTTTGTACAGGCATGGAAGTGAATTCCTGTCTTCCTTTGGCTTTCAATCCCTGATTGCACATTTCAAAAAGCTCGGCCTGCAAGGCTTTTTTGTTCTTTCTGAACTCTTCCAGTATAGGTCCTAACAGAATCCCATCAGTAGCAAAAGTATGGCCACCGCAGTTGAGTCCTGATTCTATTCTGAAATCAGAAACCCAGAGTCCTTTTTTAGCAAGAATTTTTCCCTGCACCATAGCAGAGCGAAAATCGCTAACTTTTAAAATGATTTTTTTACGCAGAAAATCTTTATCAGGATAGAAGTCTTCAAATTGTTCGATATAGCTGTATAGCCTTGGATTATATCCTGCAGAAAAAATGATGGAAGACACCAAATCACTTTGTGCATAACCACGCAAAGCACTCAGTGCATCAGAAAACTCATCAGGCATGGGCTCTCCTTTTTGGTTATATGTTGGGTTATCCACCTTTGCCATGATATTGACATCAATACTTCCCGGTTTAATTTGTTGGCGCAATTGATTTTGCATCTGCTCTTTTACAGCAGCGTCTTGTTCTGCGCACATACATTCAAAGGATATTTTCAAAGGTGAATGGTCGGGAAGCATTTCAAAATATTTCCAGAGGTCGGTACCTTCTTTAAAATCCAATTGTTGCAATTCGGCAAACTGCTTATCCACCATACGTTTAATGGTGTTGAGATAAGCAGTGATGCGTTTTGCGCGTGAGTCGTATTCTTTTTTTGTGATATGATGAAAAGGAAATTTATGCTGATGACAATAGAAAGCACGTAAATTTTCGAGAAGGCCATCATCCATAATGGACATAACAGAAGAAATGCCATAACGAGCTACCTTTGCAGGAGAGTCAACGCTGAAACTCAAACCTAATACAGGTATGTGAAAACTATGGGGAGTGAAATTTTTCAATGTAATGGAGAGATATAATGTGGGAGGCGAAGGTATTAAAAACACCTATCATTGATTTTATATTTTAAGGTGATTCTCGTCAGTTGATGGAGTGTTTGGATCAATATAAGGTTACTTCAAGTTTTGGTTTATTGGTCACATCTCCTCCATAATTTGAACAGATGCTAAAGTGCTCCAATTTTACTGGAATACAAGAGTGTAAACACACTGAAATATTTCGTACAGAATTATTTTAAAACAATGTTTACTGTTTTGATGAAAGTTTTTCCAGCGCCCGATTAATATTTTCAAAAATTCGTTGTTCGATATTTGCCGGTTCGGTTTTGTTGAATTGTTTCCCTGTGATATGCTCAAAAAGTTCAATATATCTTTCAGATACCATCTGTACTACTTCGTCCGTCATCACAGGAACGGATTGTCCGGGCAATCCCTGAAAATTATTTTCAATCAGCCATTGTCTTAAAAACTCTTTCGAAAGTTGTTTCTGGGGTTCTTTGTTTTGTTGTCTCTGCTCATATCCATCCGCATAAAAATAACGTGATGAGTCGGGTGTGTGTATTTCATCAATGAGATACACCTTTCCATCGTGCAGGCCGAATTCATATTTGGTATCCACCAAAATCAATCCGCGGGCAGCAGCCATTTCAGAACCTTTTTTATAGAGCTGATGTGTATATTGTTCCACCTGCTCATAGATGGCTTCCGGTACAATGTTTTGTTTTATGATTTCGTCTTTGCTGATATCCTGATCATGCCCCTGCGATGCCTTGGTGGTTGGTGTAATTATGGGCGAGGGCAGAGGATCGCTTTCATGCAGCCCTTCAGGAAGTTTTACTCCGCACAGCATACGCTTGCCACTCCGGTATTCGCGCCAGGCATGACCTGAAAGATAACCTCTTATCACCATTTCAACTTTCAATGGTTGGCAGGGAATACCAATGGTTACCTGTTGGTCTGGAACATCCGCTATCCAGTTGGGCACTATTTGCGATGTGGCTTCCATAAAATGAGCGGCAATCTGATTGAGCACAGCGCCTTTGTAAGGAATAGCTCTGGGCAATACCACATCAAATGCCGAAACTCGATCGGTAACTACCATTACAAGCCACTTATCTTCAATGGTATAAACGTCTCTGACCTTGCCTTTGTAAAAAGCAGTCTGGCCTTTGAATTTGAAATTTGTTGTTGATAAAGCCTGCATGATACGAGATTTCAGGCTGTAAAATTATTCTTAAATTTACTTCCGAAAAATAAAAAACAAGCATCTGCAACTTTATGCACCTAAGTTGCTCTTACTGAATAACTGAAAGAATGTCTGCTGCGGAACAAGTAACAGGAAAACAGAAAGTTTTCACAGAGGCATACAAACCTTTGCACGACAGGCTTGTACGGTTTGTACAAACCATGGTTTATAACCGTGAAGACGTAAAGGATGTAGTGAGTGAGACGATGCTGATAGCATATCAGAAATTTGAAACCATCCGTCATCACGAAGCCCTTTTGAGTTATCTGTTTACTGTTGCCAGCCGGTTGGTTTACCGCATGCAGGACAGAAAAAAGAGGATGAGCCATGTGTATGATACAGAACAAAGTGAGCAGGTGATGGATGACAGTGCAGGAGCAGAAGTTAAGCTGGAAGTGAAAGATTTGTACCGTGCACTGGATCAGTTGCCATTGAAACAAAAAGAAGCCATCGTGTTATTTGAAATATCAGGTTTGACATTAAATGAAATACAGCAGATACAGGGCGACAGCCTCTCTGCAGTGAAAAGCCGTGTTTCGAGGGCACGTGAAGCGTTAAAGAAAATATTAGAAGAACAAATTGTATAATTGCAATAATTTATCACCATGGAGAATAACAGGTTAGATCAACTTTTTGACTCAGCAAGAAACACTGAGCCAATGGTTACTTTTGAAGAAGCCAGCGAACAGTTTAACATAAAGGCTGCTGGAATCAAAACTTCGGCAAAGCGATCAGCACAATGGAAGTATGCCATCCTTGCTGTTTTTGCTGCTTTGGTTTTGGGAGGAGGAGCCTATCTTGTGCTTAACAACAATGCTGTAGAAACCACACCACAGCCTCAGCAAGAGAGCACAACACCTGTGAATGAAACAACCACTCCCACTGCTGAACAGCCTGCAGCAACAGAGGCTGATGTTGCCAATTCTGCTTCAGCGGCAGAAGAAGCATCTGCACCTGTAGCCAATGAAAAAGCTGCTGAACCCGCACCGCTGAAAAACAAAATCACTCATGTAGAGAAAAAATCAAGTGGTTATATTGTAGAAAATCAAACAGTGAACATCCAAAACGATGAGGGACAGTTTAAAGTGTTTTTCAGAGGAGGTCAGGTAGATAAGGTTACACTCAACAACAATGAGTTGAATGAGAGTGAATGGTCAGAGTATGAGGATGTGATTGCCGAAGCCAAAGGTGCCATGAGCAAAATGGGTGTTGATAAAGAAAATACAGCAAGCCGTAAGTTTGTGGAGTATTTGTTTTCTACTCTGAAAAAGAAAGGGCTTATTGAAAATAATCTTGCAACAGTTAAACTCAGCACCGAGGCTCTGTTTATTGAAGGACATGAAGCCGACTCAGCAGTACATCAGGAATTATTGCAACAGTACAAATCCATAACCGGTCAGGAATTAGGCAACCGTACACTTTATTTCAACTGATAATTTTAAGCACCTGCTGCACTTGACGTGCATGGTGTATCGCTTCTTCTACTGTAGGTGCCGTAATAGTGGCATGACCCATTTTGCGATAAGGACGTGTGGTTTTTTTTCCATATAAATGTATATGCACATGACCTGACTGCAAAGCTTTATCCAGTCCCTCATAAATAGCATCACCAGTATAATTTTTTTCACCAAGAAGGTTGATCATGGCTGCAGCCGAGCGTGAAGTAGTATCGGCTAAAGGCAGATTGTAAATAGCTCGCAGATGTTGTTCGAATTGCGAAACGGCATTGGCTTCAATGGTATGATGACCACTGTTGTGGGGACGCGGAGCAATTTCATTGATCAGAATTTCGCCTTTTGTGGTAACAAACATTTCCACGGCAAGCAATCCTACCATGCCAAGGTCTTTAATTAAATTCTCTGCTATTTCAACAGCGCGCTGCTGCTGAACAGCAGACAGTGCAGAAGGACTGTAGAGCAACTCAACCAGATTGGCTTCTTTGTTGAAAAGCATATCAACCACCGGAAAGGTTTTTACTTCACCGTTGGCATTACGTGCAGTTATCACTGCAACTTCTTCGTCAATGTCAATACAATTTTCAATAATGCTTGGCTCGTTGAATGCATCTGCCAAATCATTTTCAGAGCGGAGTATTTTCACACCTTTGCCATCATATCCGCCTTTGCAAAGTTTTTGCACCACAGGAAAGCGGTCTTTCTTAATTTGATCTTTATTATTCACAGTATAAAAAGGAGCAGTGGGAAGCTGATGTTCGGAGTAAAACTGTTTCTGCTTTCCTTTGTCCTGCGCCATGGCAATAATGTGTGGCTGAGGAAAAACTTTTTTACCCAGTTTTTCCAATTCATATAATGCGTCAATATTTACGTGTTCGATTTCAATGGTGAGAATATCACATTCATTTCCAAAAGCCATCACCGCATCATAATCTCTGAAATCGCCATGATTAAACACTTTACACAAATGCCTGCACGGAGCATTTTCATCAGGGTCGAGCACGTGTGTATTCATATTGAAATCGGCAGCTTTTTGCAGAAGCATTTTGCCAAGCTGGCCTCCGCCCAATATTCCGAGAATGGTATTTGTTTTAAGATGATGCATAAACTTCAGAAAATATAACACAAAAGTAGCTTACGTGTTTTAATAATCGGCACTAATATTTAATAAGGCACACAACTAAAAAACTCCTACTTTAGCGGCTCCCAAAAAAGCATATGCAGGAAGTTACCATATTAGACAAAAATTTTGAGGTGATGATTTCGCGGAAGCAGATTGAAAACCGCGTAAAAGAAATTGCATCGCAGCTGAATGCTGAATACAAGGACAAGAATCCGGTTTTTATTGGTGTGCTCAACGGAGCTTTTCTGTTTATGGCAGATTTGTTCCGCAACATTGAAACTCCCTGCGAGGTTTCATTCATTCGTGTGTCATCATACAGTGGCACCACTTCCACAGGCGCCATGAAGCAGGTAGTAGGGTTGTCGGGTAACCTGAAAGGACGGCATATAATTCTTATTGAAGATATCGTTGACACCGGAGAAACACTTACATTTCTGATGAAAGAAATTGCGCAGCATCAGCCTGCTTCGGTTAAACTTGTTACACTGTTGTTTAAACCAAAGGCACTGCAGAAACCTGTAAAAGTTGACTACTGTGGTTTTGAAATTGATCCTGAATTTGTTGTTGGCTACGGACTCGATTACGATGGCTACGGACGTAATCTTCAGGATATTTATGTGCTTAAAAAGGGTTAACAGAGCCGGGATGAGAGTTTTCTCCTCTAAAAACACTACTTTCGTTAACTTAAAATATTTTTTTACTGATCAACAATATTAAAGAATGCTCAACCTTGTATTATTTGGCCCTCCGGGTGCAGGCAAAGGAACTCAATCCGAAAAACTTATTCATCATTATCAGCTGGTGCATCTCAGCACAGGCGATATTCTGCGAAGCGAAATTGCAGCACAAACTGCTCTGGGTATGGAAGCAAAAAAGCTGATGGACCAGGGAATACTTGTTCCCGATGAAGTGGTGATAGGAATGATAAATTCAAAACTGGATGCTAACCCTGATGCCAAAGGTTTTATCTTTGACGGATTCCCACGAACCAAAGCACAGGCCGAAGCTCTGGATGCACTGCTCGCAAAAAGAAATACCTCAATTACGCTGATGCTTGCACTTGAAGTGAGCGAGGAAGAACTTACCAAACGATTGTTGTTAAGAGGAAAAGATTCAGGCAGAGCAGATGATCAAAATACCGATATTATCAAAAAAAGAATTGATGAGTATAACAGTAAGACAGCAGTTGTTGCCGAATATTATAAGTCGCAAAACAAATTTAAAGGAGTGAACGGAATAGGTTCCATCGAAGAAATTTTTGGAAACCTTTGCCGCAGTATTGATGACTGCGTGAAATAAAATCAGACAAACGAATTAATTTAAAAAAATGAAATTTTTTATTGATACAGCAAACCTTGCACAGATAAAGGAAGCTAATGAACTGGGTGTACTGGATGGCGTAACTACCAACCCCACACTGATGGCCAAAGAAGGTATTAAAGGACGCGATGCCGTCATGCAGCATTATATTGATATCTGCAACATTGTTTCAGGTGATGTGAGTGCAGAAGTTATTGCTACAGATTTTAAAGGTATTGTTGCAGAAGGTGAAGAACTTGCCAAACTGCATAAACAAATTGTAGTGAAGGTGCCAATGATTAAAGACGGAGTGAAAGCTATACATTATTTCACTTCTAAAGGAATACGTACCAACTGCACACTGGTATTTTCGCCAGGGCAGGCATTGCTTGCTGCCAAAGCAGGAGCCACGTATGTGTCGCCATTTATCGGAAGACTTGACGATGTGAGTACCGATGGATTGCAACTGATTGCTGAAATCAGAGAGATTTATGACAACTACAATTTCAAAACGCAGATACTTGCAGCAAGCATACGTCATGCCATGCACATCATCAACTGCGCTAAACTTGGTGCCGATGTGGCTACATGCCCGCTAAGTGCCATCACCGACTTGCTTAAACATCCACTTACCGACATTGGCCTGGAAAAATTTTTAGCCGATGCCAAGAAGTTTGCGTGAGTAATTTATGGCAAAAGAGATAAAGAAAAAAGCAACACCTCCAAAGAAGTCGGCTAAGCAAGATGACAAAGACTGGCTTTCGAAGTTGGAAGATTATATTTCCCAACATGAAAGAGTTTTTCTTTTTGTCATTTTAGCTTTAACACTGTTGTTGTCGTTTTTGATGTTTGATGTGAAGATGAGTGAAGGCAATGACGATTCAGATTATATTGAAGGAGCTTTTAAGTTCTCAAAAGATGCGGGCAGTTATTACAACACAAAGGCCCCTCTCTATCCCATGTTGCTGAGTATTCCTGTTTCCATTTGGGGAATTAATGTACCATTATTAAAATCTTTTTCAGTGCTGTTCAATCTGCTTCAGATAGTTGTGCTTTATCTAGCATTCAGAAAAACAATTCCATTTACTATTTTATTTGGTGTATTGATATTCACTGCAACTAATAGTTACTTTCAGTATTATGCGAGTCAGACTTATACTGAAGCTTTTTTCTGTATGCTTCAGGCAACGTTTTTTCTGTTTATAGTCCGAACAATAAACACAGTTTATAAAGGATTCGACAGGAATTATTTTTTGGCTGGTACTATCTTGTTCTTACTTACGCTTACAAAGAATATTTCAATAGGTGCAATACTTGCTGTGTTGTTGTTTTTTATTGTGATAAAGGAGTATAAGAAGTTACTTTTTATACTGGGATCATTTGCAGTATTGCGTGTGCCATTTGAAATATTAAAATCATCCATTTGGGGAAGTGAAAATCAATTCTCAAATCAATATCAGATACTCATACAAAAAGATGCATACGATGCTTCAAAGGGCACTGATGATTTTTTTGGATTCTTAGGAAGACTTGCCGACAATACTTCTATTTATATTGGCAAAAGATATTATCAGATTTTAGGTTTGGTAAGTGAGGATAAAACAACTTTCAATAACGGTCTGGTATTTATTTTCATCGTATTGATGATAGTAGCTCTGATAGCTGTTCTGAAACAGAAAAACAGGATACTGTTATTTACATTGTTCTATGTAGTCATCATGATGGGGATGACATTTTTTGTGCTCCAGACAAATTGGGATCAGCCACGAATGATATTGGTGTATGTGCCGTTAACACTTCTTATCATATTTTATGGACTTTATCATATTTTTGGGAAGCAACGGGCTGCGCGTAACATTATATTTCCTCTGTTTTTCATTCTGTTTACATTCGGTGG
Source organism: Bacteroidota bacterium (assembly GCA_019136655.1). Classification (GTDB taxonomy): domain Bacteria; phylum Bacteroidota; class Bacteroidia; order AKYH767-A; family OLB10; genus OLB10. The sequence goes on along the minus strand of JAGVTU010000024.1, from coordinate 93,153 downwards.
TTTGTTCAAAACGATGGGTAAGGCAGGTAATAATGTTCATGTGCTTGAGAAAAATATAGCAGGAGATATTTATTACGGATATACAGAGGATTGGTCAAACTTTTTGAAGTTAAGCAGGTATTGTGCAGACAGTCTTCCACCTAATTCACTGGTGGCTTCGCGCAAAGCACCTATGTCGTTTATTTATGGAAGAGGTAAAGAATTTTATCCGATTTACACAGTTATAAGTTCTGACCCCGACAGTTCATTGGCAATTTTGAAGAAGGAAAAAGTTACTCATGTTCTTATTGCGAGCCTCAGAAGAAATCCAAAAAAGAATGATGGTTTTGTGATAAATACACTTCACCGTATTTTTATGCCAATTGCACAAAAATATCCTCAGAAGCTTGTGCTGATTAAACAAATTGGCAATTCAGAGCCTGCTTATTTATATGAGATAAAATATTAATGGATAACAGAATTAATAATGAGCTTGAACACGGCAAGAAACTTCTTGCCGAAGGTGCAGAAGCAGTTTGGAACTGGGACAGTCCCGCAGGACGTGTAAGAGCGGACAGACGTGCGGAATTGTTGGCTAAATTTTCAAACATCAAACCCGGTGAAACTGCACTGGAGATAGGTTGTGGTACAGGATTGTTCTCTAATAAATTCCGTAATCTCACTCAGGCCAAAGTTGTGGCAACAGATTTATCGCCTGAACTACTGGAAGTGGCACGACAGAAATATACAGGCATTGAATTCAAACTTGAAGATGCAATGAATTTAAGTTTTGAAGATAACAGCTTTCAGGTTGTATTCGGTAGCTCTGTCTTGCATCATTTGGATTTTCAAAAGTCACTAAAACAAATTTACCGTGTGTTGAAGCCTGGTGGAAAAATGGTTTTTGCAGAACCAAATATGATTAACCCACAAATATTTATTCAAAAAAATATTCCGTTTATAAAAAAATGGTTGGGCGACTCACCTGATGAAACCGCAATAGTGCGATGGAAGTTTAAAAAACTCTTAGAAGAAAACGGATTTAAGAATGTAATCATCATACCGTATGATTTTCTGCATCCTGTCGTTCCTTCCTTTTTGATATCACTGGTAAACGGAACAGGTAAAATCATTGAAAGGATTCCTGTGGCAAGGGAAATAGCGGGTTCAGTGATTATTTCTGCAACGAAATAATTATTCAGCAATCAAAAATTTTTTGTGAATGGTTTGTCCGTTTATAAACAAAACTGCCACATACATTCCTTTGGTTAAATGTGATAACGAAAACTGAGAGTGATTATTCGTGACCTGAGTGTGCATCATCTTTTCTCCTGCTAAATTGTAAACAAAGAGCTCACCGAATCCCGGTTTGTTTAATTCAACATTCAATAAATGATAGTTGCTACTATAGGAGATGGAACTTTCCTTTGGCTCGGTATTATTAATTCCTACAGTTTCATAGCAAATATTAACAGCATCAATAAAATTTCCAACGCTGGGAAGATTCATTGCAGCAGAAATAGACGTGAATCTTAATTGAAAGACGTTGGTGTTTTGTACAGACGGTACATTATAACCTATGTTGTAAAATCCCCATGTAACATCATTGTCTGAAAAGAAACCTAATGAAGTCATTGATCCACCTGTTTCACCAATAGAAACTTCCATCACATCCGTTCCAGCCCGGCCTCTGTGTGCAAATGAGATATTGATGTGTGAACCAGGTTTGAGAATTAGGTTCTGATAAACAGTTCCCGTATAGTTTGCATTGATTTCAAGAAACTGATCTCCTGAATAAGCTGGAACTCCATTATAACCACTATGCCAGATTTCCATTAATCCATCCTGAGCTGTAGTATGCCAACATGATAAAACATTACTATCAATCAATGCCATAGAATTGGTTATAAAAGAATTGTCAAAATCACCATTGCAAACTAAATCGCAATTTTGGGCCTTTAATTGAAAGCCGGTAAGCACAAAAAGAAATATTGTAATTATGCGCTTCATAGAATGACTTGTACAAATATAACAAAACAGAATTTTATAAAGTAGCCTTTTGAATTATTTTTTTGATTACGTTTGAGTTCTCTTCAAACATATATGAGATACTTTTTCTTTACTCTGACATTTATACTGCTTTGCTCAGAAACGTTTTCACAAAACATGCTGATGTATGGTGGTGCACGCAGCCAGGCCATGAGCGATGTGTCTGTAACATTCAGTGATGTGTTTGCATCATTCAATAATCAGGCTGCTCTGGCTAACCTCACCAAATCCGAAGCAGGTATTGCCGTCAACACTCGCTTTGCAGTGAAAGAGATGAATACACTCTATGCTGCTTTTGCACTTCCACTGAGTGAAAACAGAGGCGTTTTTAGTGTGAACTTGAGTCGCTATGGTTATAGTTTATACAATCAGAATAAAGTAGGACTGAGTTATTCGAGGCAACTGAGCCGTGTGTTCAGTGCAGGTATTCAACTGGATTATCTGAACACGCATCTTGCAGACGGTTATGGCAGCAGGTCGTCATTCACTGTTGAAGGCGGTGTGCTTGCAACATTCGATAAATTAAAAGCAGGAGTCCATTTTTTCAACCCTGTGAATGTAAAGCTTGCCGACTATGATGATGAACGCATTCCCATAATGGTGAAGGCAGGAGTAAGTTATGCCGTTTCAGAAAAAGTAATTGCCGCAGCCGAAGTGTTTAAAAACATCAACAACAAAGGAATTGTAAAAGCAGGTATCGAGTATCATCCGGTGAAGGCGTTGTATGTACGCGGTGGTATAAGCAGCGAGCCGGTGCAGTTTACATTTGGTATTGGTGCAGCGTTTGGCGATTTTCATTTCGATATTTCTTCGGGATATATGCAGCCTTTAGGATACAGTCCAGCAGGTTCATTGCGATATACATTTTAAGAATATGAGAAAGGTTGCAGTCATTTTCTTCCTGATATTTTTTTGCATCACTGCTGATGTTTTTTCTCAGGTTGTTACGCCTCCCGGAAATGATGACCGCACTGAAGAAAAGATTGAAGATGCAGCAAGTAATTCGGATGAGTCGGTAGATTTGACAGAGCTTACAGAACAGTTGCAATATCTTTCAGCAAATCCCATCAACCTCAACACTGCAACAAGAGATGAGCTGATGCAAACAGGACTTTTTACCGAAATGCAGGCACAGGCCATTATAGATTACCGCGAAAAAACCGGAAATTTTCAGTCGCTTTACGAATTGCAGGTAGTGGATTATTTTTCTATTCAGGATATCAGGGATATTCTTCCTTATGTAACGGTGGGCAGTTCATTGAATGTTACGGAAACGCTGAAAAAGATGATTACAAATGGCAACAGCAGACTTATTGTAAGAGGACAGCGTTATCTCGAAAAACAAAAAGGTTTCAGAGATGGAACTGCTTCCGACAAAATAAATCCTGCATATCCCGGAAGCCCCTGGAAATTATATACGCAGTATCAGTATCGCTTTAAACAAAATATGAGTTTTAATATTACTGCAGAAAAAGATCAGGGAGAAGAATTTTTTAAAGGCTCACAGAAAAATGGTTTTGATTTTTATTCAGCACATCTTGCCATTCGCGATATAGGCATAATCAGAACAGCAGTGATTGGCGATTACGATTTGTTGTATGGACAAGGTCTTACATTGATTACCGGACTTTCGTATGGCAAAACTCCTGATGCAGCGGCAGTGCGCAAACTGTCAAGAGGTGTTAAACCATATACATCACTCAATGAAACCAGTTTTAAGAGAGGTGTAGCTGTGTCGTTAGGTCGCAGAAACTGGAATGCAGATGTTTTTTACAGTAACAAAAAACTGGATGCCAATCTTGATTTTTCTGAAGACTCATTGGAGCAGGAAGATATTTTTACTTCGTTTATTGAATCGGGATATCACCGCACACAAAGTGAATTGGAAAATAAGAATACCATCCGTGAGCAAATGGTAGGAGTGAATGGCGGTTACAGATGGAGAAATTTTCAGATTGGTGCCACAGCAGTAAATGTAAATTACGATAAAAACCTGAACAGAGCTACACAACTTTATAACCGTTTTGATTTCAGTGGTGATGCATTTTTCAAAGCAGGAATTGATTATAGCTGGTTGTATCGAAACATCAATTTGTTTGGAGAATTTTCAAGAAGTGAGAATGGAGCAATTGCCTATGTCAACGGAGCAATTATCAGTCTTGGTTCTGCAATGACTATTTCTGTAGTTGACAGAAATTATCCGCGTGCATTCAATTATCTTTATGCAAGTGGTTTTGGTGAAAGCAGTACTACCCGCAATGAAAAAGGAACATATGCAGGTATGGTTTTCAGACCAAACAGATTCTGGACACTGGCGGGCTATGTAGATTATTTTACTTTCCCATGGTTGCGTTTTGGCGCTGATGCTCCCTCTAAGGGTTATGAGTATTTGGGGCAACTTACATGGGCACCAACAAGGCAGTTCAGTGTTTATGGCCGAGTACGCAGAAAGCAAAAAGAAGTGAATACGGGAGAAGCTGTGGTGTCTGACTATCTGGTGAATCACATTCAGGATAATTACAGGCTGAATATTGCTTATAAAATATCACAGGCAGTAACCATTCACAGCAGGGTAGAGTGGGTGAAGGTGAACAATGAAGAAAGCGCTGATGAAAACGGATTGATGGTTTATCAGGATATTGTGTTCAAACCGCTCAGCTCGCCATTGTCGGGTGCAGTGCGTTACGGATTGTTTGATACAGACAGTTATGATTCTCGAATATATACTTATGAGAATGATATTCTTTATTCATATTCTATTCCGGCATTTTATAACAAAGGATACAGATATTATGTTACACTGCGTTATAAAGTGTATAAGAATATAGATGTGTGGGCAAGGTTTGCCCAAACTGTTTACACCAATCAAAAAACTTTTGGGTCAGGACAGGATGAGATCAATGGTAATAAGCGAAGCGAAATAAAATTACAGGTAAGATATCAGTTTTAGTATTTTTGTAATTATGAGGAATTGGGGATTGAATCTGATTGTGGTTATTTGGGTAATCTTTACAGGTTATTGGTTATTGCCACTGAAGAAACCCAAAACATTCAGAAGCGACAGTGAACCTAATACCATCTTGGCTACTCAGCAGTTTTGCGACCCCAAATGTGCAGATATAAGAATCAAGAGAGGTGTGTTGGTTATTCCTGACAGCATCAAGCAATTATACCCTGAACTGAACAAAGATGTGGCGTTGATAGTAGGAGAATCGCCATTCCGTAAATCCAAAAGTGCTTTAATGTTTTCTTATGATTTTGTTTTATCAGGCAAAGTAGTGAAGGTAGGTTATACCGAGCAGGATGGATATGTTCCGGTGTTTCAGGTAACTGAATGGTTTCCTACGCAGTATATTGCACGCTTCTGGAAGCTTACAGGCACTAATGAAATTTTATATCTGATAAATCTTAATCTCGGACTTCCGTTGTTGCTGTTTTTCTTTTTCAAGCAAGGCTCATCACTGAACAAACTTTTTTAGAAGAGTAGCCATCCCTGCAAACATCCATGCATTGCTCCAGCGCATGAATGAAATTTTCTCTGTATGATTTTTGTATTTTCTGAAATAAAAACCACCTTTTTCATTCTGCATATTTTTTGCCATATAGCCTGCAACAGCTAAAGCTTTTTCAGTGTGACCGAATCGAGTCAGCGTAAGCAATGATTGTCCTGCAGCTGTGCAATCCACTGGAAAAGCTTTTTTATCATAGAACTTCGGCAATCCGTCATCTTCAAAAAAATTATGTAAGTAGTAGCCAACACCTTTTTCCAATTGTTTGTTCCACTGAGGGTCGTTGCAGCACAGTTGATATTCGTGAAGGCAATCGAGCACATAGCCGGTGTGATAATTGTCAACCCAAGTGCCTGCATCGCTGGTAGAATAAATCCATGCACCATCTTCACGCTGATGATTCATCACAAAAGCAACAGCACTGCTAGCAATGTTTTTATAATCTTCTTTTCCTGTAGCTTCATAAAGTTGTGCCAGCAGCCTTGCACCTTTCATACTTGCATTAAATACTACCTGCTTATCGAAAGGTGAATACGAAAAACAAAAATTATTATCTGCATCATGCGTTCTGTTCAAATCTTTCAACACAAACTCACCGGCACTTTTACAAAGTGATAATGCTTCTTCATTACCTGTGAGCTTCCATGCGATGTAAAGACTGTTGGTGATGATACCTGTTGCCACCACTGTTGGCTGATAGGCAGGAATTTTTGCATAACGTGCTTCCCAGTCAAAATCATATCCCCAGCATGCTCCTTTAAATCCCTGTGGGATTAATTTTTTCAATTCTGAAATGAGCTGATTGATTTTTGTGAGATACTCATTTTTTTTGTCAGGATAAACTCCGCACAATTCACTGTATGCCTGAACGCACAAACCCAGTGTGACGGGATTCAATCCTTTGGGAACAAATAAAAACGGGCGCAGATTCAGAGAAGAGCGTTTTACCAATTGTTGTGCACCAAAACGGATGAGCTTATTGCTTTTGAAAAACGGCAATCTGAATAATGGAGATTTCAGCGCATCGTAAGGATCATAACCTTTATACTGTTCGCGCTCAATAAAAGCCTGCAGCCTTTCAAGTGATGATGAAAGAATTTGCTGCTCACTCATAATTACAGAGTTATTCTTTGTCCGCTGGTGGCAATACTCTGTAATGCTTTGAAAGTAGCACGTGTTGACATTACTGTTTCTTCAAATGGAATAGGGGCAGGCTTTCCATTCTTGATACAATCAACAAAAGTTTTTATTTCTTCCTGATGACCTTTATCCTGAGTGCCTGAAATTTTCTTTTCTGTTTTTCCAAACACATGCAATGTTTTGAAATCATCTAACTGAGCCACTATTCCCGACCCGAATACTTCGAGATATTCCTTGCTCACTTGTTTGTTGCCATTGCTGAAATAATTTACTGAAGCAACACTTCCGTTTTCGAATGTCAACGAAATGGTGACGGTATCATTCAGTTTGGATGCATCATTCAGTGCAGTTGCACTCACTGATGTAATAGGTGATCCTGCAATATACATACAAAGGTCAATAAAGTGACAGGCTTCGCCAATGATTCTTCCTCCACCTGTTTTCAAATCGTGCACCCAGTGATCGGCAGGAATAACTCCTGCATTGATGCGATAGTTTACTGATACAGGCATTCCAGGAGTGAAGTGTTTTTTCATTTGTTGTATCAATGGAGCAAAACGTCTGTTGAAGCCAACCATTACTCTGGCAGGTTGCCTGTTGTGTGCCTCCACAATTTGATCAAGTTCTGTTTCGGTAAGGCACAATGGTTTTTCTACGAAAATATTCTTTCCCTTGCTGATGCCGGAAAGCACATAAGGGGCATGCGTATCATGACGTGTTGCAATAAAAACAGTGTTGATGTTGCTGTCGTTAAAAATATCCTGTGCATCACCCGATGCTGCTGCAAACTGATTTTTGTCGGCTATGTTGCGTGCATTGTTAGGACGTGCAGTTACCACAGTTACCAGTTTGGCAGGAGTGTTTTTTAATGCGGGTATCAAAAAGTTCTGACCGAATGATCCTGCACCTACCAAACCAACCGTAACATCACCTTGCACGTAACTTTGTGAAGTGATGTTTACTTTTTGTTTTAATATTTTTGAAACGTCATACTTCAGCACCATGCCAACAAAAGGTTCAGTTTTGTTCATGATTAAGTCGTATGCTTTTGGAGCATCGCTAAAGCTGAATGTATGAGTGAGTAATTTTTCAAGAGATATTTTACCTGTAGCAAGCATTTCAACAAAAGCCTGCATGTTGCGGTTTTCTGTCCAGCGAACATAGCCATAAGGATAATCGAGTCCGCCTTCTTCGTATTCTGAATCATAACGCCCCGGTCCGTAAGAACAACTCATTCTCAGGTCGAGTTCCTTTTTGAAATAATTAGGACGTTTGAATCCTGTGGGCACAGCACCTACAATAATTACTTTACCTTTTTTTCTGCACAATGCACCTGCCAGGTCAATAGGGTCTGTTGAATCAGTACCTGCAGTGATGATAACTGCGTCAGTGCCGTAACCGTCAGTCAGCTCGTTGATGACATGCTCCAGATCATCGCGTTTGCGGCTGTAAGCATGTGTTGTACCTGTAGCAATTGCCAGATCCACCATGCGCTGGTCAATATCAACACCAATGGTTTTGACACCACTTGCATGCAACATCTGAAGTGTAAGCTGTCCAACCAGTCCAAGACCAATCACCACACAGTTTTCGCCAAGGCGCAAATCAGCCTGACGAATTCCCTGCAATGCAATACTGCCGAGCGTAGTAAAACATGCATGTTGCAGATTAACCGATTTGTCAACTTTCACACACAGGTTTACAGGAACGGCAACTACTTCTGCATGTACTGCACTGTTGCCTCCGCAGGCAACAATGTCGCCCACTCTGAAGTCAACTACATCATCAGCCACTGCAATCACTTCACCTGCTGTGCTGTAACCTAATGCAGAAGGTGCATCCAGTTTATTCATCACCATTTTATAGGTGTTCATAATGCCGAAAGTTTTTGCAGCATCAATCACTTTTTTCACTTCCTCTTTGCGTGCACGTGCTTTTCCGATATAACTTAGCCTTGCATCTTTCACTGTTTTACCCTCTGTGCCTGCACTTATCAGTGAGTAATGATTACGCACCAATACTTGTCCTGATGATAATACCGGAAACGGCACTTCGAGAAGTTGCATTTTACCGTCTTTTAAATTTTGCGTCAGTTGCTCCATGATATTTTTATTGCGGTATTCAGTCTGTTATTTAACCGTTGAATGAACGGTATCAAACCACTTTTTAAATTCTTTCAATCCTTCTTCAAGAGAAGTTTCAGGTTTATAATTTAACAACCTTTGTGCTTTGCTGATGTTGGCATAGGTGTGAGGTACATCACCGGGTTGCTCCGGAAGTTTTTCAAGCTTTGCTTTATTGCCTGAAACATTTTCTATAAGAGAGATAAGCTGGTTCAAAGTTATGGTGCGGCTGTTTCCTAAATTGATGATTTCGTATGGCGACTTGTCGTAGTCTATGGCTGCACGAATACCTTTTACAATATCTCCCACATAGGTATAATCGCGGCTTGTTTCGCCATTGCCATAAAACGGAATGCTTTTATTTTCCGACATCAGTTTATAAAACTTATGAATGGCTAAATCGGGGCGTTGGCGTGGACCAAACACTGTGAAAAACCTCAGTGATATAAAACGAATGCCATATAAATGTGTGTAAGTATGCCCTGTAAGTTCTCCTGCAACTTTTGTTGAAGCATAAGGAGAAATAGGTTTCAGCACAAAGTCATCTTCGCTCCAGGGAGTATTTGGATTTACACCATATACACTGCTGCTGCCTGCAAACACAAACTGTCTGATATTTTTTTCGCGGGCTTTTTCAAGCAGGTTCAAAGTGCCTTTAATGTTGACGTCCTCATACAACAAAGGTTGTTCAATGCTGGGTCTTACTCCTGCACGTGCTGCCAGGTGTACAATCACATCAAATGACTGCTGAAATACTTTTTCTAAAAATGCTGTATCACGAATATCACCCTGATGAAGAATGAAATTTTCGTTATTCAATGCAGCGTTGATATTTTGTCTTTTCGTTTCAGGGTTATAAAAATTATCGAAACTGTCAATACAATGTACTCTCCATTGTTTTTCTGCAAGCAACAAATCGCAAAGATGGCTTCCTATAAAACCCGCTCCTCCTGTTACTAAAATATTTTTTAAGGTTGTACTCATTTTTGTTCAATTACAGAACGGAAGGCATTGCCCATTCGCTCAACCATTTTTTCTTCCGTAAGATTTTCAAGATAAATTCTTCTGCTCTCGGCACCCATTTTATTTCGAAGTGCTTTGTCGTTCGCCAAGATAATAATTTTTTCAGCGAGTTGATTGATATTTCTTTTTTCAACCAGATAGCCGTTCACGCCATCATGCACACTCTCAGGAATGGCAGCATGATCGGTAGAAATTACAGGTAGTCCTGCAGCCATAGCTTCTACCGTTACCCATGGATGACCTTCGTTGCGGTAATAAGTTGGAAAAACAAATATGTCGGCATCGTTGAGAATCTGAAATTTCCTGTCGCCTTTCACAGGTCCGTGATTGATGATTGGCAGTTCAGGATGTTCTGAAACAAATTTTTCGAAGTCGGTTTTTACATCAGCATCGCGCCATTCGCCTGCAAAAGCAAACTGCACATTTTTGTTTTGTGCATAAACCAGCGGGGCGGCATACAAAGCTTCCATCACACCCTTGGTGCGCACATAATTTCCAAGAAAAAGAACAGTCGTTTTTTCATGGTTACGTTCATTGTAATTCACCGGAAAATTTCCTCCATTGGGAATTACATAAATATCTTTTTCAGGAACAATCCAGTTGAAAAGTTTGCGCAGATTATTTCCAAGTACAATTTGTCCATTCACCTTTCTGTGTACAAAACGAATAAAAGCTTTCATCGTTTTACCTGATTCATTGTACCAGTTGAGGAAATATCCGCCACGAAGATGTGTAAGTACTTTTCGTCCGAATAATTTTGCAATCAGAATATATCCTGCATCGCGGGTGTAGCCAACAGTAGTTTGCCCTGCAGGAACATAAACCAAATCAGGGCGGTATTTTATGCAATACCAGAACAACTGTGCATATTGTTTAAATGCTAAATAGAAATTGGTGAAGTCTAATTTAGCAAGCGTATTGATATCACGTTTATCGGATAAGTCGAGATGTACAAGATTAAATTCGTCTTTCAGTTTGGAGTTGAGAATAAGCTCGCATGCAACTGAAGGACCTATGTAGGGTGGAGGAAGTTTTCCAAGAAATATGACGGTATATTTTTTCTTATCGGTCATTCAATGATAATTTTAAAGATGGAAAAAATTTTGTCAGCACAAATGCCAGTGCAATTCCGCTGCACATCATCAGTATAAAATCAATGGGAATACGCGCTCGGGTAAATCCCATGGCAATCATGTGTGCACCGGTGAAGCAAAGAAGAATGCCTGCAAGCAACAATGCAACGGATTTATTTTTGCGATAGAGAATAACAAATCCAAATGGAGCCAATAACAGCAAAGGAAAATATGAAACAAAATAAACCCACTGTCGTCCTTCATTGCTTCCGAATTTCAGATTAACGGTTTGGGGATTTCTGTTCCATGACCATAGTTTCTGTGCTTTCAGAAAGCTCATCCGCACAAACTGTACGAAATGATTTTCTATCCATTGCACTGATTCTTTTTTATAAGCATCAGCAGCTATGACTGCATCTTTAGGAGAACGCGCAGCCAGCGGATACTGACGATAAATTTCAGGAGGAGGATTGAGTCTGTAAATCTGGTCAAGTGAGCGGTCGTTGCGCAGATATTCTTCTGAGTAATCGTTATTGCCCTGCCACATTCCAAATGATCCGTGTGTGCTTATCAGAAACCTGTCGGTGTAAGAATAGTTTCGCATCAGCCATGGAGTAAGCGTAAGTGCTGTAGCTGACAGATAAAGTACAACGCCTGTGAATGCATGGTTGAAATTTTTTTCTTTTCGCCTGATGTAAAAAATAAACAGCAGAACAGGAGGAATGAAAGTGAGTATTGTTGCTCTTGTAAGAAAAGCAAGTCCGGTAATAATTCCTGCAAGAATCAGATGTGATGTGTTCAGTGGTTTTGAAACAATAAGATATACGAGAAAAACCAACAGAAAAACAAACAATGTATGATCGTAAATAGAAAGTGAGTACGTAAACAGATAAGGATAACAGACATGATACAGCGCTGCAAAAAAACCTGCAAGTGAGTTGAACAAAGAGGTCACAATTTTGAACAAAAGAAAAGAAGTAAGCAGATGCAGCAATGCCTGAATAATGGTAATGCCAAGCCAGTTGAATCCGCTAAGCGCATAACCTGCACTCATCAAGGCAGGGTAGAGGGGTTCGTAATCTACTGATGGAGTTCCGGTGGTAAGGCTGTATTCGTGATGCAGATACATGTTGCATGCAAGTGCATTGAGGTAGGTTTTGGAATTACCACGTTTAGTAAAAGAATCTTTAATCTGGTATCCTGCAAAAATTTTTACGACAAAGCCGGCAATTAAAACTACCAGAAAAAGTTTGCGTAAAGACTGTTCGGAAAATGCGGACACGTGATAACAAATATTACAAAAATGCAGCCTGAAAGCAGGCTATATTAAAGGCCGCAAAAATACACTTTAATCATGAAACCTCAGTCATTCCTGCAGACTAATCCTTGAAAGTATTGATAGATTTTTTATCCAAATACTGAAAAAAAGTATCACTGCGCAAACCGAGTCGTAAAGATTCTACGGCCACCACTTCTGTAGGAGCTATATTTCCTAAATTTACATTGGCGCCAAACTGCTTGATGAAATATACCTGTTGCGATTTCTGAGGAGCTTCCCAAATAATTTTATCATGAGGAACCCGTGCTGTGATTTTATTGATGAGCACAACGTGTGCTTTACCATTGGGTCGGTAAATACCTACTGTTCCGCTTTCGCGTGCTTCTGCAATTACTTTCCACACACCGGCCTCCAGTTCGCGTTCCATCATCTGAATCCAAACATTTGGTCGTATGATGATACCTTCTTCCTTGGAGCCTACCTCTGAAATGACAGTAACCTGTTTTGCAAGTTGTTTGATATACTCACACTTTTTGTCGTGAGGTAAAATAATGGAGCCATCAGAAATTTCTGCATACTCCATTTTGTATTTTGTCAAAACTTTTAGGTAGTTTTTAAACTCGTTGCGAATAAGAAATGCTTCCAGCAAAGTTCCTCCAAAATAAACCGGTATGCCGGCTTCTTTGTAGATTGCTATCTTTTTGTCGAGGTTAGGAGTAATCATGCTGCTCCCGAATCCTAATTTTACCAAATCAACATATGGTCCGGAGGCTGAAATAAAATCTTCTGTTTCTCTTACACTGATTCCTTTGTCCATTACCATTGTAAGCCCGTTATCTCGTGGTTTAGAGGAACGGGAAGGAACCTGGCTCAATTCAAAATTCATTGGTTACCGGTTTGTTCTAAAATTTTAAGAATGTTCACATCATCCAGTAATTCAGGATAATGCTCCTGTATAATGGAGGTGAGGTTGTTGAATGATCCGACAGCTTCTTCAAGAATGTTGTAAGATTCTTTCAGGTTGCCTGCCCGGTAATGTAAGGATGCAAGTTTAAGTGTTATCTCAGGCTGATAAGGAAAATATTTCACACCAATTTTGGCATATTCCAAAGCAGCATCAAACTGATTATTTTCATAAAGAAATTCAGGATATTCAATCCAAATTTCTGCATAATCCGGATCCATCTCCATCACTTTTCTGTACGCTTCATCAGCAAGGTCAATGTTTCCAAGTTCGCGCTCGCAGTCTGCCAGCAGAAACCAGTAATCACTCACTGTTGAATCCACTTCAATAGCTTTTTTCACATAGTGAATGGATTCATACCAGCGTTCTTCGTCAGCAAGGGTAGAGGCAACACCATACCATGCCGAATGTAATTCAGGATTACTTTTTATAGCTTTCTTGTAGTAGTTACGTGCTTCTTCATAGTTTTCAAGATAGTCGTAGCACTTGGCAATGTCTTCGTAAATAAGTGTGTCCGGAATTCCAAACTCAAAACTTTGTTTGTAAGAAGCAATAGCTTTTTCATAGTCACCCATCATCATCAGGCAATGGCCTGTTTCAATGTAGGCATCTACAAATGATTCATTGGTGATGTGGCAATAGCTATAACAGTTAAGCGCTTCTTCAAACTGACTGATATATTGATATACCTGTCCTTTGTAATACCAGTATAGTGTGTTGTATGGGTCATTGTCTATCAAGGTCTGGAAGTACGTCAATGCCTCCTCCGTTCTGCTGGTATTCAGAAAACATTCGCAAAGTTCTTCCAGTGCGCTGGTGTTTTTCTTGTTTTCGAATAAGCAGTTTTTCAGGTAATGTATAGCTCCATGCAGATCTTGCATGTAATTATAGGTTTGAGCCATCTGATAATAGGCTTCTTCCTTAAACTCAGTGAAAGTAAGCAGGTGCTTAAACACTTCGAGAGCAGCTTTGTGTTGCTGAAGGTTATTGAGAATAGCACCTTTAATCAGGTAAATTTCTTCGTTAAGAGGGTAAATATCCTGAAGGCGTTCAAGCATTTCCAGTGCCTCTTCGTTATTTCCCATCAGATAGGAAATATAAGCCTCCTTGATCTGAAATACCTCCATGGCCGGGTTGATGTTTTCGGCATATTTTACTACGTCAAGTGCTTTCTCAAATTCAAAGTTCTCAATGTAGAACTCTGTTATCCTGAGTAGTGTATCTGCATCAAAGAAATAGCTTTTCTTGTTGCGAAGCATTTCTTCAAAACGCAGTATGGATTTGGTAATACTTTCTTCCGGTTCTTCATGGCTTTCAAATTCATCGTCTTGCATCATACGCTCTCTGTTTGGTTCCCGTAAACGTAGTGCAAAAATAAATGTTTTTTGCCAATGAACGGGCATTGTTTATCAACCAATGAATGTTGACCATTGATTAATGAACTATGTAAATGTTTAATAATGAATAAGTAAGGTGGTTTAATCTAAAGCGTGAAGTACAAGGCCGCTGCGCAATTTTGGTTCAAACCAGGTAACCTTGGGAGGCATGATGAGGTCATTGTCTGCAATGTCCATCAATTGCTTCATCGTAACAGGATATAATGCAAATGCCACCTTCATTTCACCACTGTCAACCCTTCTTTTAAGTTCGCCAAGGCCACGAAGTCCGCCCACAAAATCAATCCTTTTGTCTTTGCGCAAATCCACAATGTTGAACAATGGAGCCAACACTTTTTCAGAAAGAATAGTTACGTCAAGCACACCAATCGGGTCATTGTCTTTATAAGTTCCTGCTTTGGCAGTGAGTTTATACCATTTTCCCTCAAGATACATGCTGAATTCGTGCAGCGCTGCCGGGCGGTATTCCTGTGTACCTTTTTCTTCAACCGTAAAGTTTTCTTTCAATTTATCAATCAGTTGATTTGCACTTAAACCGTTTAAGTCTTTTATCACACGGTTATAGTCCATAATCTTTAGTTGATTATCCGGAAAATGCACTGCAAGGAAAAAATTATATTCTTCTTTTCCTGTATGATTTTTATTGTTGTCTCTGCGCTCTTTGCCTACCAAAGCTGCTGCAGCTGTGCGGTGATGTCCGTCAGCCACATAGGTGTTTTTAAGTTTTGCAAACTCTTCGGTAATGATGCGTATGTCATTATCATTATCCACAATCCAGAACTGATGACCAATGCCATCATCCGAAACAAAATCATATTCCGGAGTAGCTGTAGTGATATGGCTCACCAGCTCATCCAGTTTATGCACCTGACGATAAGCAAAAAACACAGGCTCATAATTTAACCCTGAAACGCGAACGTGATTCTTACGGTCTTCTTCTTTATCAGGACGTGTAAGCTCATGTTTTTTAATCACACCATTGATATAATCATCTACAGCAGCGCAACCTACTATTCCGTACTGTTTGCGGCCATCCATGGTTTGTGCGTAAATGTAATAACAGTCTTTTCCATCCTGAAAAAGCACTCCTTCGCGAAACATTCGCTCAAAATTCTCTTTTCCTTTTTTATAAATCTCAGGTGAATAATGATCAAAATCGTCAGGGAAATCTATCTCCGGTTTTATTACGTGATAGAATGAGTTGGGATCACCTTTGGTTTCAATGCGGGCTTCTTTCTCATCCAGCACATCATACGGGCGGCATGCAATACTTTTTACCAGTTCTTTTTTGGGACGTATTCCTTTAAAAGGTTTTAAAATAGCCATAATTTTATTTGTTCAGTTCAGGGGTGCAAAATTAGATTTTTAAGTTTATTTTTTAGTGAAATATTCAACCACTTTTTGAGCAAGTTCAATACCGATTCGTTCCTGAGCTTCTTTGGTACTGCCTCCTATATGTGGGCTGAGAGAAATTTTTTCATTTTTGCGCAGCGATTCCTTTATCAGCGGTTCTCCTTCGAAAACGTCAATTCCTGCAAAAGCAACTTTGCCACTGTTCAATGCATCAATTAAGTCGTTCTCAGAAATCACTCCGCCACGGGCTGTGTTCACAATGCCTACTCCCTGTTTCATCAAATCAAATTCTTTTTTGGCTATAACAGGTTCGCTGCCTTTGGCAAACGGCATGTGCAAGGTAATAAAATCACTTTCAGTAATCAGTTTGGTAAACGACACACACTTAAATGTAACCGAAATTTTATGTTGTCCGAGTGAAGGATGGAGGTTTAAGTCAACCGAAACATCTTCGTTGTTCAACCTGTGAAACATCACGTTCATTCCAAGTCCCATTGCAATGGCTGCCACACATTTTCCAATTTGTCCTGCACCTATAATACCTATAGTTTTTCCGCGAAGTTCAATACCGGCAGAATATTTTTTCTTCAGTTTGTCAAATGTTTCTTTTGTCTCTGACGATGGCATGTTGCGGTTGGCATCATACAGCATTCGTACTCCTGTAAACAGGTGAGCAAACACCAGTTCGGCAACCGATTGTGATGAGGCTGCTGGTGTATTTATTACTGCCAGACCTTTGTCGCGTGCATATTTTACATCAATGTTATCCATACCCACACCGGCACGACCTATCACTTTCAGATTGGGACAGGCATCAATCACATTCTGACGAACTGTGGTTGCACTCCGCACCAGAATGGCATCAAAATTTTTCAATGCATCGGCCAATTGTTCCTGTGCTACTTTATCAGTGGAAACCTGAAAACCTGCTGCTTCAAATATTTTTTTTCCTGCAGCATCAATACCATCATTTGCAAGTATATTTACCATAAAAAATTAAATTTAAGATGCTAAGAAACGAAAAATAAGTATTAGAAAATATGGGTACGATTTAAACAGGTGATAGTCTTATACATTTGTTAAAATGCATGATTTTTGTCAGAAGTATTTGTAGGTGATTTGAAAGTGGTATCATAATTTAAACTTACTTTGATGAATCAAATCTTTTTTAAATGAGTTCAGAAGAAAACTATCTCGAAAAAAACCGACAACTGTGGAACAGCAGAACTGAAATACATCTGAAATCTGAATTTTATGATGTCGAAGGGTTTCTGAAAGGCAAATCCTCATTAAACGAAATTGAACTTAAATTGCTGGGCGATATTAATGGAAAATCAATTCTGCATTTGCAATGTCATTTCGGGCAGGACAGTATTTCGTTGAGCAGACTTGGTGCAAAAGTTGCAGGAGTAGATTTATCTGACAAAGCTATTGAAAGTGCAAGACAAATGGCAAAGGAAACTCAATCGGATGCCGGGTTTGTGTGTTGCGATATTTACGACCTGCCAAACCACCTGAATGAAAAATTTGATATTGTTTTCACGAGTTATGGCACCATTGGATGGTTGCCTGATTTGGACAGATGGGCAAAGGTTGTTGCACACTTTTTAAAACCCAACGGAAGGTTTATAATTGCAGAGTTTCATCCTGTTGTTTGGATGTATGATAACAACTTTGAACATATTGCTTACAGCTATTTTAAAGCAGAGGCAATTGTTGAAACCGAGGACGGAACCTATGCAGATACTTCTGCTGATATACATTTAGATTCGATAACCTGGAATCATAGTTTGAGTGAAGTGATGAACAGTCTGATAAAAAACGGAATGCAGATAGATACTTTTGAAGAGTATGATTATTCTCCGTACAACTGTTTTAATAAAACAATAGAGTTTGAATCGGGTAAGTTCAGAATAGAACATTTTGGAAATAAAATCCCTATGATTTACGCTATTAGAGCTATAAAAAAATCAGATAAATAATTTGAATATTAAGGTGGTTCATTCAAGAGTTTGCTTTTACTCAAGTTATATAAATAGAAACTTAGTTGGTACATGGATATTGCATTATTGATTTTAGCCGCTGTTCTGTTACTCGCAGGATTATTAGGTAGTTTTTTGCCTGTATTACCCGGGCCACCTCTGTCATGGGTAGGATTGCTTATAGCTTCTTTTACAACCCAAGTAAATTTCAGTACTACTTTTTTAATAATAACAGCCATCATCACTCTGGTCTTAACAGTATTCGATTATATCTTACCTGGATTGGCAGTAAAGAAAAAGGGTGGTACTCAATATGGTGAGAGGGGCGCATTAGCCGGAGGAATCATAGGTATGTTTATGGGACCTTTTGGAATTATCATTGGGCCTTTCGTTGGTGCGTTCATTGGCGAGTGGATTGCAAACGGAGGAAAATTTGATGATGCAATGCGAATAGCACTCAGTTCATTTGTAGGATTTTTACTCAGTACCGGAATAAAATTGATTTGGTGCCTGATGATGATATATTGGTATATAAAGCAGATTGTTTTGTAAATATTTTGTAATTAAATTTTCGTCATCAGGAATCTGAAAAGTTGGTAACGTAACAAAGCTCTTTTGAATAAATTTGCCGCCTGATAATAATATTATGGCTTCAGGATTTTTTGCTTTATTAGATGACATCAGCGCATTGATGGATGACGTGGCAATGGCTACCAAGGTGGCTTCACAAAAAACTGCCGGAATTCTGGGTGATGATCTTGCTGTTAACGCTGAAAAATCTACAGGTTTTGTTTCTTCAAGAGAATTGCCGGTATTATGGGAAATAACCAAGGGGTCTTTTCTGAATAAAGTAATCATCATTCCGCTGGTATTTTTACTCAATGTTTATCTGCCAATAGCCATCATCATCATATTGATGGTGGGAGGTGCTTATCTTGCTTATGAAGGGGTTGAAAAAATTATTGAATACTTATTTCATAAAAAGCATGATGAGGCCGACAAGCACATTGAGAATATTGCAGATTCAGGAACAGAGAGTGTTGAACAGGAGAAGAAAAAGATCAAAGACGCTATAAAAACAGATTTTATACTCTCACTTGAAATAGTCATCATAGCACTTAGTACTGTTCTCAATCAGGGTTTGTGGTTACGTATTGCAACTGTATCAGCTGTTGCAATTATAGCCACAGTGGGTGTATATGGAGTTGTGGCACTTATTGTAAGAATGGATGACGCAGGCTTTAAACTTATAAAACAAAGTAAAGGAAAAGGTTTAGGGGGTACGATTGGTCGCTTACTTGTAAATTCATTGCCTGTAATTATCAGGATGCTAAGCGTTATTGGTACCATTGCATTGTTAATGGTAGCAGGAGGGTTGTTCCTTCACAATGTGAGTTATCTGCACCATTTGTTTGAAAAAGTACCTGAAATATTTTCAAGTATAATCATTGGTATTGTTGTTGGTTTGATTACATTCGCATTAGTGGCTTCAGGTAAGAAAATATTTTCTGCAATCAAGGGTGGATGAGCGTGGTAATAAAACTCAGAACAGATATTCTCAGATGGTGTAAATCATTCATCATTTTTTATCTGTTGCTGATGCCTTGTTTCGTAAAAGCACAGGAAGTTACCATCAATACAGATCGTCCTGACCAAAGTGATGGCGTTGCAACAGTTCCTTTCAGAAAATTTCAGATAGAAGAAGGATTGACATGTGCTGAGAAAACTATTGTAAATAATCTGATGTTGCGGTATGGGTTGACCAATTCTACTGAAGTACGTTTGCTGGCTGACGCAGGAAAAGAAAATTTTCTGGAAGGATTGCAGCCTTTGACATTAAGTGTTAAACAAAAAATTATTCGTCAGCATAAAATTTTACCTGCAGTTACTTTCATAGGTGATTTATCATTCGGTCAGTTGGCAAGCTACGATTATCATTCGGAACAGTGGCCTTTTTCATTGAAGCTGGCTTTTGAGAATGAGCTATCACAAAAATTTACTTTGAGTTACAATGCTGGTACTTCTGACGAGTTCAGGAATTTTGATTTAAGTCTTAATCTTGGATATTCGCCTGATGAAAAGTGGGCTACGTTTATTGAATATTTTTCAACATTGAGCAAGGATGAAACAGCACATAACATTGATGTGGGTGTTTTGTATTTAATACATCCATTGTTACAGGTGGACATTGCAGGAGGTCGATCATTATTTGCAAAAGAAAATCGCTATTTTGGCACCTTTGGAATATCTTATCTGTTTAACTGAATCATTTCACAGGATGAAAGAAAAATTCTTTGCGATTTTGGTTTTTGTACTCAGCGCAGCTTCAACATTTGGTCAGCAGCAGTTGACTGATGTAAAAGCAGAAAAGGATTCAATCATTACCAATGGTAAGAGCGAGAAAAATAATCCACTCCGGTTTTCAGGATATATACAAACACAATATCAGTATGGCGAAAGATATGCAACCATGAAAGTAGGAGGGCCCAATTCTGACAACAACAAGCACTTCAATCGTATAGGCATAAGACGAGGAAGAGTAAAGTTGCAATATGAGAAAGGACTTGTTACGGGGGTGTTTCAGGTAAATATAACTGAGAGAGGATTTGGAATTAAAGACATTTATATGTCGGTAATGGATCCATGGAAGGGAATCGGAAATTTAAAAGCAGGAGTATTCAATTTGCCGTTTGGGTACGAAGTTTCTTATTCCTCTTCAAGAAGGGCATCTCCTGAAAGAGCAAAAGTTATAACCACACTTTTTCCTGAAGAGCGTGATATGGGTGCCATGTTAAGTTTACAAGGTCCTGAAAAGTCCATATGGAGAAATTTTAACCTGGAGTTGGCAGTAGTCAGTGGCAACAGTACCAATTTAGAGTTAGATAATCATAAAGATTTTGCTGCCCATCTTACTTACCACAATCTGTTTAGCGACAGATTTGAGTTGGGAGGTGGTTTTTCCTATTATTCGGGTGGTGTTTATCAGGGCAACGCCAATGTTTACACAATGGAAAACAGTACATTTGTTCTAAACAGCAATGTTAAAAATGCCGGAGATTTTGCGCTAAGAAGATATTTTGGAGCAGACTTGCAATTGACATTTAAAACAAAATTTGGAGCATCACAATTTTATGGTGAGTATATTTTTGGTTCACAACCGGGAGGAGAGAGTACAACTAAAAGCCCTGACTATACATCACTGCCTGATGATGATACTTATATAAGAAATTTTACTGGAGGGTATATCACATTTGTCCAGGAATTAGGGAGCAACAGTATTTCTTTTTTAACTAAATACGATTTCTATGATCCAAACATAGATGTAAAGAAGAATGCAATTGGTTTAGGAGGTACAACAAAGGCTGATGTCAGATATAATACCATAGGTACAGGTTTGTTATGGCAATTGCAAAACGGTCTGAAACTGACCGGTTATTATGATTTTGTGATGAATGAGCAATCAGATAAGCTAAGCGGTTACGATAAAGACATGGCTGATAATGTGTTTACACTTCGCTTGCAGTATAAATTTTAGTATCAAAAGCATTAATGGTATGCATTAAATGCTGATTTTTGTTCAAATAATTAGTAAACAAGACAAGTGATGAAATGTCCAAATTGTAACGTAAACCTCACTATGACGGAGCGCAGCGGTATTGAAATAGACTATTGCCCGGAATGCCGCGGTGTATGGCTAGACAGGGGCGAACTTGATAAAATAATAGAGCGTTCCTCTCAGAGTATTGAATCTAAAAGATCAGACTCATACAACGAAAGACAAGGCTATTCCAAGGAATACGACTATCGTCATAAGAGGAAGAAAGGTTTGTTGGATGATTTATTCGATTTTTAAGATTACAAATTAGCTCTCATTGATTTATGAAATGACTTTGAAAAGTTTGTGGATTAGGTCAATTGATTTTTGATGTTATTATTCTCAAGAATTCAGTCGTTTGAATAGTGGTTTATGTTTGTTCTCATTAAATATTAAAGCAGAGATTACCAGATAAAGTAAATAATAGAAAGATATTAGTATTATGATTCTTTGGATTGCATTTATTGCATTAATCATTGTCGCATTAGTCTTAGACTTAGGTATTTTCAACCGTTCTCCACATGTTATTAAGACAAAAGAGGCTGCCATTTGGACAGGTGTTTGGGTGACAATCGCTGTTTTGTTTTCAGGAGTAATTTATCTGGCTTTTCAAAATAACTGGATTGAGAACCCTACCAAGCTAACGCCAACGAATGCAGTAATAAAATATGTTACCGGTTATCTTATAGAACTTTCATTAAGCGTTGATAACATTTTTTTGATTGCTCTTATTTTTTCATCCTTTGCCATTCCAAAAAAGTATCAGCATGAAGTATTATTTTATGGTGTTCTGGGTGCTATAGTTTTCAGAGCCATCATGATTGTGTTTGGTGTTGCATTAATCAATAAGTTCAGTTGGATAATTTATGTATTCGGTGCATTTCTCATTTTTACAGCCATCAAAATGCTGATCAGTCATGATAAACCGAAGAATCCAAAAAAATCTAAAATATATAAATGGATAAAAAAAGTTTATCCGGTTTCTAATACATTGTATGAGGATAGATTTTTTGTTAAAAAAGGGAGAGTAAAATTTGCCACACCGCTTTTTGTAGCGCTCATCATAATTGAACTTACCGATATTGTTTTTGCATTGGACAGCATCCCTGCTATTTTCGCAATAACAGCCGATCCGTTTATCATTTTCAGCTCAAATATTTTGGCTGTAATGGGCTTACGCTCCATGTTCTTCCTGATAGTAGGTATGCTGGATAAATTCAGGTATATAAGTTACAGTTTGATTGTAATTTTGGCTTTTGTAGGTACAAAGATGCTTATTGCTCATCATGTAGATATTCCGGACTGGTTGTCATTGGGTATTATAGTACTTGCTTTGTCAGTAGGAATGTTGGCATCGGTACTAAGAAAGCAGAAACGAGAAATTGTGAGTTTTGATATTAACGAACAGGAAAGCTAGTAAAACCAATTGAAGCAAAGTACAGATGCTGTTACTTTAGTCAAATATGTCTTGTTCTAATATTATGAATTTTGTACGCAACACCTAATATAATTTTGTATCTTATTTATTAGGCAAAATTGTCGGGTTTTATAAGGTGATTATTTGATAGTGTATTTGTAATGTAAAAATATAGAACTGATACTTTAGCTTGATTAATTAAAGTTTTTTCTTCTTACATCTATTGTATTTAGGTAAATAGTTGGCTTGTGTAGTGTTCAAAAAGATTGGATAAGTAAACACGGTTCTTCGGCTTGTTTACGTCAGGTGCGAAAAAAAGGGTGGGAATATTATAAAATAAAAAATAAGAGCATGATAGTGAGATTTAGAAGCTTTTTACGAC
Source organism: Bacteroidota bacterium (assembly GCA_019136655.1). Lineage (GTDB taxonomy): Bacteria > Bacteroidota > Bacteroidia > AKYH767-A > OLB10 > OLB10. The sequence goes on along the minus strand of JAGVTU010000024.1, from coordinate 69,888 downwards.
TTTTAGGCACTGAAAAATCTTATTGCCATAGCAAGATGGTTAATTGAAAAACAGTAGTAAAATGATGTATTAATATTCCTTTTTGAAATTATGCTTTTTAACTCTATCCATTTTATATTTTTCTTCGTCATTGTCACTACTCTGTATTTTGTTTTACCTTATAGGCTCCGTTGGTTTTTATTGCTGGTAAGCAGTTGCTATTTCTACATGGCATTTGTTCCGGTTTATATTTTGATACTGGGTTTTACAATTGTTATTGATTATTTTGCCGGTATTCTAATAGAGAAGAGTGAAGGTCGGAAACGAAAGTTCTATTTAATAATTAGCCTGATTGCTAATATAGGAGTGCTGGCAGTCTTTAAATATTACAATTTCATCAATGATAACTTAACGTTTTTACTTCAGGAGTTTGGAATAGACAATCCTATTCCATATTTATCCATTTTGCTTCCTATAGGTTTGTCATTTCATACCTTTCAGGCTATGAGTTATACGATAGAAGTTTACCGCGGGCATCAGGCTGCAGAAAGAAATTTTGGCATTTATTCATTGTACGTAATGTTTTATCCTCAGTTGGTTGCAGGACCTATTGAGCGACCTCAGAACTTATTGTATCAGTTTCGAAAGAAATTTGATTTTGATTATGACAGGGTAGTTGATGGATTGAAACTGATGCTTTGGGGAATGTTTAAGAAAGTTGTTATAGCAGACCGACTGGCAATATATGTTGATTCTGTTTATAACAATCCATATCAACATCATGGAATATCATTTGCTCTTGCTACGTTTTTCTTTGCTTTTCAGATATATTGTGATTTTTCAGGGTATTCTGATATAGCTATCGGAGCTGCCAGGGTGATGGGTTTTAAGTTGATGACCAACTTTAACAGACCATATTTTTCAAGGAATATTTCTGAATTCTGGAAAAGATGGCATATTTCACTTTCGACATGGTTTAAAGATTATCTGTACATATCTCTGGGAGGTAATAAAGTTTCTATACCCCGATGGTATTTTAATTTGTTTATTGTTTTTCTGATTAGCGGCCTATGGCATGGCGCGAACTGGACTTTTATCATATGGGGAGCACTGAATGGATTTTATCTTGTATTTGCCATTGCCACAAGAAAATTCAGAGATAAACTAAACAAACTTTCCGGTATTGACCGTGTGCCCTGGCTCAATCAAACGTTTCAGATTCTGACTGCTTTTGTGCTTACCTGTTTTGCATGGATATTCTTCAGGGCTAATAATGTATCAGAAGCATTTCATATTGTGAGCGAAATCGCAAAGTTCAACGGTCCTGTTTTTTATGATTCAATTTCTGTTATTTCATTTACTGTTTTATGTGTGGTTATGTTATTATTAGTTGAATTAAAGATGGAGTATTATAAAGGCAAGTTTTCATTTTTCAATAACAGGAATGTTATAGTAAGGTATATGTCCTATGCTACTTTGATAATTATCTTATTGCTTATGGGTGTATTTGATGGAGGACAGTTTATTTATTTCCAATTTTAAAAAATTATGTTTTCAAGAACCTTAAGCAGAGTAAAAAAATATCCGGTAGTATATTTCCTGTTTAAACTATTTCTGTTCGCAGTATTGATTTTTATGTTGGACTATGGCATTGGAAGCTTATTGAGACATTTCTATTTTACTCAGAAAAGCGGCTTCCAATATCTTACAACATATTCCATGGAACAAACGGAAGCAAAGCTTTTGGTGTTTGGTTCATCCAGAGCAAATCATCATTACATTCCGGATACACTTGAAAAATATTCTAATAGTTCATGTTATAATGTAGGTCGTAATGGAGCTTCAGTATTTTATCATTTAGCTGTCCTCAAATCAATTTTAAAACGATATACTCCGGAAGCTATAATCCTAGATTTTACAAGAATTGAATTGGAAGAAAGGGCAAGCAGTTATGAAAGAATGGCAGCTTTGTTACCCTATTATAAGGATCACCCGGAGATTCGTTCTATTATTGAATTAAGAAGTAAGTATGAAAGAATTAAGTTGCTTTCGGAAATTTACCCTTATAACTCCACTATATTCTCAATTATAGTTGGAAATATGACATTCAATAAAAAGCGAAAAGAAGATTTTAAAGGCTATGTGCCTCTGAAAACAACAATGGACAGCTTAGGCAAAGGTGTTTTAAAAGAGGAGAAAGAGGCAGGACTGGATAGTTTAAAAGTTAATGCTTACAGGGAGTTTCTTTTATTGTGTAAGGAATCAAATATCAAATTAACTGTTGTATGTTCACCTTATGCTTATAAGGCGGAAGGCTCAGGAGTTTCACTGCTTACAGGACAAAAAATTGCAAAAGAAAATGGTATTGAATTTCTTAACTATTCCGAAGACTCAAAATTTATAAATAATTTTAATCTCTTTACTGATAAAAACCATCTGAATTACAAAGGAGCAGAAATTTTTTCACAAATTATTGGCGAACGATTAACCAAGTAATGATTATCTGCTCGGGTATTTATAATTGATTATTAATTTGGTGTTGATGTGGATGAGTAATAAAACTACAGAATTGCTCAATCCGTTTTAACAAAATTCTGTATTTATTATTTCTTCTCATACGCTCCTAAATCAGGAGCTGCACCCTGTGGACGTGCATTGCCATCCAAATCAAAATTTAACTGAGGGAAATTGAGCAATGTTGCATCTCCTGCATCAATACATGGCGAAACATCTTTGAGGTGATAGTCGTACTTGTTTACATCTTCAAATTCAGGATTCTGGTTTTTAAGAATATTATAGAAACCCGGAATTACACTTACCGGTGTAACTTTCTCATCAACCTTTAACATGCAATTTCTGAATGCGTAAGTGTCGGCAGTGCTGTCCACCAAATCTTTTTCAATTTCATTGTCAATATTACCGTAGATAATACAGTTATCAGTTTCTATGTTCAGAGGAATATGCTCATTGCCATTTTGTGTTGGAACAAAATCATTCATAAAAAATGCCGGTGTGCTGCGCTGAGAATAACGCCAGTAATTAGCAAACGTATTTTGTTTTAGTGTGTAACTTCCTCCCTGTGTAAAAGCTGCACAATAGCTTTTGCAATCGCTGATAATTGTGTTGTACATTGAGATATTAAAACTTCTTGCAAGCATACCTATTGACATGTTGCGGATGATGCTGTTGCTTACTGTAAGTTGTGTGGGTACATCACCAATCACTCCGTCAAGGGTAACATCTTCGGCCTGTATTCCGAAAAATGCATTTTTAATAATGGCATGATCTATCACATTTACTCCTCCTTCGTTAATCCATATTCTGTCCCACTGATTCGGAACTTCTGAATATCTGTTTTCAAGACGAGTGCCTCCAAATTCAACGGGATGTTCTTTGCTGCCTTCTACATGCAGATTGCCGAAACGATAAACCCACAAACCTGAATTATTGTAAAAATAAACCTTAGTGCCTTCCTTTATTCGTAATGTGATGCAACTGTCAACTACTGCATAACCATACACTACATAAGGCATCAGGCTATCCCATTCAACTACTGTTCCGCAAGGCTCTCCATCGCCAATAATAGAGTAGGGGAGTCCGCTTCCATCTGAAAAAGTAATTGCATATTTTGGTGTGATGAAATGTGCATTCTTTCCATAGGCAACCAGTTTTACATCCTGAATGTTTCCGTTTGTTTCAAATACAATAGAGTCAGTAACCAAATAAGGTGTAAGGCTGCTGTTTGGGTCAACAGTTACTTCAATAAACACCCATAGGCTGTCCTTCGCCCTGATTTCAATATCCTTAAATTCATTGCCGGAGTGCCCATCTACATTTATTCTGAATGAGGATGCCGAACCACCTGCAAGTTTAATACTTGAAATATTTATTGGCCTGTTATGGTTGTTGTATAACATCAGGTATTGAGTAGTACTGCCAATGCTGGCAAAAACGGTATCAAACATGATTGTGTCTTCAGAAAAATCAAGCTTTGCTGAAGAGTCTGTAAGCAGATTATCTTTACGGCAGGATACTGAAACTGCAATATAGATTATCAGCAACAGCCCGAAAAAGTTCTTAGAGGTCATGCAACAAAAATAACAGTCTGATCTTAAACGAAAAATCTTCTTGAATATTGAAAACCTGATAGAATAAAAAAACCGCCTCTTTTGAAGGCGGTTTTTCGTTATCATTTAACCGGATTATTTAGAATCCTGATCATCTTTTTTTTCTGAATTGATCATTTCATCTTTCAGAGCAGACAGCACACTCAGGTCACCGAGTGTAGTTTTCTCCTGAGAATCTTTGATCTTTTTCACATTGCGTGAAGCTTCGCTCTCTTCGCGTGAACGTTCGTTTTCGCGAGCTTGTTTTTCAGAAGCTTTTGCTTCTTCAAACAGGCGGGTATGAGATACCACCAGCTTCTTGTTCTCTTTGCTGAACTCTATAACTTTGAAATCAAGTGTTTCATCAGTCTTAGCAGGAGTACCGTTTTCTTTCATCAGATGACGGTAAGGTGCAAAACCTTCCACACCGTAGGTTGTGAAGTTGATGATTGCTCCTTTATCAGTAACTTTTCCTACAACACCCTGATGAACAGAATCTACTTTGAAGATGGTTTCATAAGTATCCCATGGATTATCTTCAAGTTGCTTATGACCTAAGCTAAGTCTGCGATGTTCAGTATCAACTTCAAGGACTACCACTTCAATATTCTCACCTACCTTGGTAAACTCAGCAGGATGTTTGATTTTCTTGGACCAGCTCAGGTCTGAAATATGAATCAATCCGTCAATACCTTCTTCGAGTTCTACAAATACACCAAAGTTGGTAAGGCTTCTTACCTTGGCTGTATGCTTGGATCCAACAGGATATTTATCCATAATATTCACCCATGGATCAGGCATCAGTTGTTTTAATCCTAAGGACATTTTACGCTCTTCGCGGTCAAGTGTAAGAATTACAGTTTCAATTTCATCACCCACTTTCATAAAGTCTTGTGGGCTGCGCAGGTGCTGCGACCATGACATTTCCGATACGTGAATAAGTCCTTCTACACCAGGAATAATTTCAATGAATGCACCATAATCAGTAAGTACAACTACTTTACCTTTTACTTTATCACCTACCTGCAGATTGACATCAAGTGCTTCCCAAGGCTGAGGGGTAAGTTGTTTCAAGCCAAGAGCAATACGTTTTTTGTCTTCGTCAAAGTCGAGAATAACCACATTGATTTTATCATCCATTTTAAGAACTTCTTCAGGATGATTGATTCTTCCCCAGGAAATATCTGTTATGTGCAGCAATCCGTCCACACCGCCAAGATCCATAAACACTCCATAAGAAGTGATGTTCTTAACGGTTCCTTCAAGCACTTGTCCTTTTTCAAGTTTAGACATGATTTCTGACTTCTGACTTTCAAGTTCTTCTTCGATAAGAACTTTGTGAGAAACCACAACATTTTTGAATTCAGCGTTAATCTTAACCACTTTGAATTCCATTGTTTTTCCTACAAACACATCATAGTCGCGGATTGGTTTAACGTCAATTTGTGAACCGGGTAAGAATGCTTCAATGCCGAATACATCAACAATCAATCCTCCTTTTGTACGGCATTTCACATAGCCCTGAATAATTTCATCGCTTTCCAATGCTTTATTCACGCGTTCCCATGATTGCAAAGCACGGGCTTTCTTATGTGACAGGATTAACTGTCCGTTTTTGTCTTCACGGGTTTCTACATACACTTCCACCTGATCGCCCACTTTAAGGTCGGGCATGTGGCGGAATTCATTCAATGGCACCATACCATCAGATTTGAATCCGATGTTGATGACAACTTCTTTGTCGGTGATACTGATAACAGTACCCATTTTTACTTCATGTTCGGTCAGTGTGTTCAGCGTTTGGTCGTACATGGCTTCCATACGCTCACGGTCTTCTGTTTTGTAAATGTCGGTAGATTTACCGGTGTTATCCCAATCGAAATCGGCTGATGGGGTAATGTGTTTTACTTCACTCATTTAATTTGTTTGTTTTTTGAATGTTGAATTGTTAGACTATATGTTGATTATTAAATATTTCTACTCCCTTAAAATGGGGGTGCAAAGATAATGAAATGCTTTCATTTTCAAAATATTTGGAGGTTTTTTCCTTCAACAATTGCTGCTAAACCTGTATTTGTAGGTTAGGTAGTCAGTTTTTTATCAGCCTTAATGAATTTCGGACTGACAATAAGCTTATTGGATAGGATAATAAATATCTGTTTCCCACTTCGAAACATCCTTTTCAACAGTAGGGTTGGTAACAAAAACTTCCACAGGAGGCCCGGCAATCACTAATTTATTATTTCTTATATATTCCTTAGTTTGTTGGCAGAACCAAGAATACCGCACATCTTATCAGCAGATGCAATAACGTGAACTGCAAGACAGGGTACCTATTCCTTATTTCCCACATGGTCAATCTTGGTTTCAGGAGTTGCACTCAGCGTCATTTGTTCAATGTAGTCTTTGATAGACTTCAGTCCGTTATCCGTCATTTCTATCATCGCTTTTTTCGACATTAATGAAAGATATTTGAATACCGGATTCCATCCCATATCACTCGTAAAATAGGTGGTAAGTTTGGAACTGTCACCGGCAGGCTCAAGCCTGAAACCATTTATTCCTTTTCCCTTGCCATTAAAATTCAATTCTGTTTCCACCAAATTATCGGGTTCACTCTTGGTTATGGTCATGGTTCCGTTGCCTACATTCTGATTTGATGAAGTCCATAACAACTCAGACCCTAATCCTGACTTAATTTCGTTATAAGAAATTTTCATAGTGGTATCCATTTTTAACCACGTATTCCATTTTTCCCAACTGCTCAGAGTATTCAACTCATTAAAAATTATTTTGGGTGATGCCTTAATATAGGTTGATCTTTCAATGTGGTGTGTATTGGAAATAAACAGTGATCCTATTCCAAGCAGGAGTATGATGAGCAGTAATCCAAAAAATATTTTTTTAAACATTGTGATTTATTCAGGTTTATAAGTGTAGTTGCAGAGCATAAATAAGTTGGTGTAAATAATCTATCGTAAAAAATAATTATAGTAACTCACCTATAATTTTTTCAATAGGAACACCATCGGCTTCTGCCTTGTAGTTACGTACCAGGCGATGTCGAAGTATAGGCACAGCTACTGCTTTTACATCTTCAATGTCAGGCGAAAATTTACCATTTATTGCTGCATGGCATTTGGCTCCGATAACAAGAAATTGTGATGCACGAGGTCCTGCGCCCCATGCAATGTAATCGTTCACAACAGCAGTTTTGTTGTTAGTGCCCGGACGTGTTTTGGCAGTAAGTCCTACTGCATAATTCAATACGTTATCCGGAACAGGTATTTTACGTATCAGTTGCTGATAGTTGATAATTTCTTTTTCGTCAAGCACTTTTTCTGCCACACCGGTTATTTCTCCTGTTGTGTTTTTTACCACCATTATTTCTTCTTCAAAAGAAGGATAGTCGAGAAACACGTTAAACATAAATCGGTCGAGCTGTGCTTCAGGCAGGGGATAGGTTCCTTCCTGTTCTATTGGGTTTTGAGTTGCAAGTACAAAGAATGGATTGTCGAGCGCATATCTTTTGCCTGAAACTGTAACCGAACGTTCCTGCATGGCTTCAAGCAGAGCAGCCTGTGTTTTAGGAGGAGTGCGGTTTATTTCGTCAGCTAAAATGATATGTGCGAATATCGGTCCTTTTATAAACTTAAAATGACGGTTTTCATCTAAAATTTCAATACCGGTAATATCACTTGGCATCAGATCGGGAGTAAACTGGATTCGGCTGAACGTTAATCCAAGCACTTGTGATATGGTATTTACCAAAAGTGTTTTTGCAAGTCCCGGAACACCTACCAGCAAACAATGTCCGCGGCTGAAAATGGAAATAAGTACATCACGAACTACTTCATCCTGACCGACAATTACTTTTCCAATTTCTTTACGAAGTTTGCTATAGCTGCTCACTAAACTCTGAACAGCTTCTACATCTGATGAAAAATTTTGATTCATAATTCCTGATTTCTTATTCTGATTTATTAGAGACTAATTCACCCATTTTTTTAACTCATCACACGACATGTACTCCGGATTGAGACGAATGTAGGTTGATTTTTTCTTACGCACAATCCATTCATCCATCAGTTTTGCCTGTTTGTGTTGCATGGTAGCCAGCTGTATGCGTTGATAGTCATCGGTCAGGTTGGCCACATGAGGTTTTGTTCTGCGTTTGAGTAAAAATATTTTGTAGTACTGCGAACCATCTCTTGTTGTTATCAGTGCAGGATTACTGATTTCTCCTTCCTGAATTTTGTCTAACTGAAAAAACACCATTGCATCAATCTGATTGGCTTCAAAGCGTGTGTTGCCGGTTGCATTGTTCATTACATTTCCTCCGTTGCTTCGTGTGTCTTCAGCATCTGAATATTTAATGGCAGCATCCTCAAAGCTGATTTGATTGTCACGAATCATGAAAGCTACGCTGTCAGAAAGTGCTTTGGTGCGCAAAAGGTCTTCATTATTTACTTCAGGTTTTAATAAAATGTGTCTAACATTAATTGACTCTCCTCTGCGGTCTATGAGTTGTACAATATGAAATCCATATTTGGATTCAAACACCTGTGATATTTCACCTTTCTTAAGTTTATAAGCAATGGCTTCAAACTCGGGCACCAGTTGTCCTCGTGGCACAAATCCCAGTTCTCCACCTTGCTTGGCCGAGCCTGCATCCTGCGAGTACAAGATGGCTAATGTTGCAAAGTCTTCTCCTTTAAGCAACCGGTTACGAATTTCTTCCAAACGTGCCTTTACGCTGTTTTTTTCCTCCTCTGAAATTTTAATTTTAAAAGCAATTTCTGCGTATTCTATTTCGGAGTTGATAAAAGGCAAACTGTCTTTGGGTATGCTGTTGAAATAATCTCTTACATCAGCAGGGGAGGCAGAAGCTTTACCAACAATTTTCTGTTGCATAGCCTGTGCCTGCATTTGCTCTTTAATCAGGGGCTTAAATTCGTCTTTGATTTCAGGGATGGATTTTTGATAGTACGCTTCCAGTTTTTCTGTTGAACCGCCAAACTGTTCTGTAAAGTACGCTATGCGTTTTTCAATTTCACCTTCAACCTGAGCATCACTCACCATTACACTGTCAATAATGGCATAGTGCACCAACAAGCGAGTCAGCATAAGTTGATCCATTGCATCGCATCGGGCACTTTCGCTGGCATAGTTTCCCTGTGCAAGAAATTGCTCATACTGCGTTTCAAGGTCAGAGAGTGTTACTATCTTATTTCCTATGACTCCAATTACCTGATCAATTACAGCGCCTGACTGCTGTGCATTTGACATAAAGCAGCTAATGGCTAATGTTATGGTAAGGATGGTTTTATTGATATATTTCAAATTCATTGTTTTGTTGTGCTTGCTTAAATGCTGATTTCTGCATTTCTTCTATCAGCATTAGTTTTCGTTTGTTTATTATTAATTCGCGAATAGTTTCCTTTACAAAATTCAAAGGAGAATTGCTCTCACTGGTCTGAAATCCTAATATGGACACATAATAAACATTGACAGAGTCAGTAATTTCTATAAAACGATTGTTGCGCAGAAACTCTTCTTTATCATACGTTTTTATGGGAACCCTTTTCAGCAGATCATCAAACTGCATCCAGTCATTATCGTTAAGCGAGTAATCCAGGGCATACTGATAGCAAAAATCCTCTAATTGCTGCCGGTCTTTTTCTTTTGATGAACGCAACCATCCTTTCACCTTATCCACCTTAGGAGTTTTCTTCGCAGCTTTTACAAATATTCCTTTGATAATATTACTTTTAAGAACGAAATTTCTACTGTTTTCATTATAATATTTTTCAATTTCCTCATCTGTTACTGTGGTGTCCAGTCGTTGACGCACCAATTCTTGTTCGTAAGCAAATGTAATGAGTGAGTTGCGGTATTCCTGCAATTGCCTCTCTACGTTTTTTTGTTCTTCAGGCAAATTGATTTCTGCTAAATGCAATATGATATTCTGCTTAATCCAGTCGTCAATGTAGCTTTTAACTATTAAGGCACTATCCTGAGGTGATGCATCTTTTGAAACCAGGCCTTGAATATCTGTTGTATAAAGATATTTATCATAAACTCTTGCAACTACATTCTTTTTTTTGCTCCTGCTTTCAAAGTCCAGATTGATGTTATTGCAACTGCATAAAAAAGCAATTCCGGCTAATGCCAGCAGCATTCCGGAATTACTTTTTATTTTCAGAGATTTCAACTTCAGCTCATTATTTTTGGAATAGCGTTTTCAATACGTCTTCATTCACTTTAAAAGAGTATTTACTTCGCAATTCATTAATCCAGGTTTTCTCAAGGAAGTTTTGGTAATCAGCAGTTATAAGTCCGCGTGCTTCATCTAATTTTTTTGCCTGCGGATCCAGTTTTGTATTTACTTTAACAAATACTACCTGATTGTTTTTAGTGATGTCATTACATAAGCCGGGAACCCATGCAATTTCATCAATATATTCATTATCACCTTTTGAAAACTTACCGTCTTTGATATTGATATTCAGAGAAGAATCTTTATTGAGTGTTGCAGCTATTTCACTGTCTGATTTTTTCTTTTTAATAAGCTTTCTTGCCTGAGATGCCACATCACTGTTTTTGCAGGAATAAATTACAGCATCAAGACGCTCACCCCACATGTAGTTGTTTTTATTCTTCTCATAAAAATTTTCAAGTCCTGTGGTGTCTTTAACTGCTTTGCTCCAAACCATTTTATCAGTCAGGTCGAATAATAAAATGCCATCACGATATTCATTCATGAGGGAATGAAATTCAGGATATTTCTTGTCCAACATTGATTCTTCAAGATTAATGCTTGTTTCATCAACAAAATGGTCGTATTGAGAATGAGCAATTGCCTGAGAAGAAATTCCGGTACGTTTGGTCTGATGTTTAGCAAGAAACTCTGCGAAATCAAATGTTGTATAATTTTTGCCACCAAGTGTAAACAGTGTTTTGTTTTTCTTCAGTGCCACTGAGTCGTTGAAAGTGCCATTGGCAAGGGTTGAATCGAGTGATTTAATAAACTCATCCTTTGCAGCTATATTTTCTTTGAAGCCATTTTCACTCTTAATGCGTGCAACAAGTGAAGCTTTTCCCAATTCGCTTCGGCTGTCGCGCATTATCTGATTTTTAATTTCATTCTTTTTATCTTCAAAAGAAGGAATTCCGCGTTTCTCCAGTCGCTTGATGATATGCCATCCATAAGGAGTTTGAACAGGCTCAGTATAATCGCCATCTTTAGCTAAGGCAAATGCAGCTCTTTCAAATTCAGGTACCATTTTTCCTGTACCAAACCATGGAAGTACACCACCATTCATGGCAGTACCTTTGTCTTCAGAATATTGTTTGGCAAGATCTTCAAATTTTTCTCCGGCTTTCAGTTTGCTATAAATCTCAAATGCTTTTCTCTTTGCTTCATTTTTTGCTGAGTCTGAATCATTGACATTTAAACGGATCATAATATGTGCTGTCTGAATTTCACCAACAGCATTTCGTACATCAGCAACTTTAATCAAATGATATCCGAACCGTGTTCTTACAGGCATTGAAATTTGGCCCGGTTTGGTATTGTATGCTGCAGTTTCAAAAGGATATACCATTTGCAGTCCGGTGAAATAACCCAAATCGCCTCCATTCTCTTTGGCAGAAGGATCCTCTGAACTGTCGCGGGCCATTGTAGCAAAGTCAGCTCCTTTCATCAGTCGCTCTCTGATTTTCATGGTGCGGTTGTATGCAGCAAGCGTATCCTTAGGTAATGCATCCTGACTAACTTTTATCAGAATATGACTTGCTCTCACATCTTTCTGCAAACGGTCGTATGCTTCGCGGATGAGGTTGTCATTTACATTCTGATCGGTAAGATAGGGTTGAGCTAATTGCTTACGGTAACCAACTAATTCATCAGTAAAAGCTTTGGAAGTGTCCATCTTCAAAGCCTCTGCCTCTTTTACTTTTAATTTATAATTGATAAAAAGTTCCATGTAATCACGAATGGATTTTTCATCATCAGCAGTAGCCTTGTTGTTGTTTTTATAATAAACTCTTTCGAATTCTGATTTGGTTACAGACATGCCTGCAATGGTTACCAAAACAGGATCATTAACCATACTATTTTCGGTAGTGGTTGTTGTTTTTACAGCCTTTGTATTTTTTTGGTTTTTCGGTTGCGCCCATGCATTCAAAAACATGCCTGTTATAAGCACTGCGCATAATAGTCTTTTGTTCATGATAATTGACTTCAATTTTTTAGGAGGTGCAAATATAAAAAATAGTTATTTTGTAGAGGCGGGCTAAAATAACCACCTCGTTATGAATCAATAATGAAAGAAAAGGAAATTGATACTTAGCAGATAAGTAGATAAATAGCAAAAGCTATCTGCTAATTATTAATCGTAAAGTTCAAACTTAATTGACTTTTTATCATAGCCCATAGCCTCAATGCGTTGGCGTGCTTCTTTAAGCATGTCGGTCCAGCCGCATAAGTAGAATTTGGCCGGGCGTTTGTCTGCAAAAATTTCTTCGTAAATGGCATGTACGTAACCTTTACGGCCTGTCCATCCTTCGTTGTCACGCGACAAAACAGGTATAAATTTAAATTCGGGATGATCTCGCTCCAGTTGCTCCATTTCCTCACGATAAAGAATATCCTTTATCCAGCGGTTGCCGAATACCATGTATAAGTTTTTATGAGGAATACCTCTTTTCAATATATCTACTACCTGAGAACGTAAAGGTGCAATTCCTGTTCCGGTGCAGATGAAACACAAATCGGTTTCTATAGGCTCCTGTACCTGAAATTTGCCTAATACACGTGACAGCTTTACAGTAGTGCCTACTTTATAATTTTCCCACATATATGGTGTTCCCAAACCTTTAGGGTTAAGAACAATACATAATTCAAAAATATTATCATTACTTGGTGCAGAGGCAATAGAGTAGCTGCGGTTAGTATATTTTGAGTCAATGGGTAAATCAACCATCACAAATTGTCCGGCTTTAAATGAAAAAGGTCTTTCATCAGGAACTTTTATAAAAAACCGTTTTACCACATCATTCTCGTCTATGATATCAATAATGGTTGCATCGTAAAATTCGTAAGCCATAATTCAGTATGATTTAGTTGATTAAGTATTGAAAGTTAAGGTCGCCAAAATAGAAAAAAAATATCATATCAAAGTTGTATGATTTTAAATTCTGTTGCCTTACGGTTCTTATGGATTGAAGGGATGTATAAAAACGAAACTGCCCGGATTCCGGGCAGTTAGTCGCTAACCATATACCATGAAAAAAATCATCCTAAGTAAGCTTTGAGAATTTTACTTCTCGAAGTATGTTTAAGTCTTCTGATTGCTTTTTCTTTAATCTGGCGCACACGCTCGCGTGTAAGTTCAAAACGTTCGCCAATTTCTTCCAGCGTCATAGCAGGTTCAGGAGTAAGACCAAAATAGAGGCGTATAACATCAGCCTCACGTGGAGTAAGAGTTGTGAGCGCCCTTTCAATTTCTCTTTTAAGCGATTCACTCATCAATGTGTTTTCCGGGCTTTGATTCTCTTCTGTAGGGATGAGGTCCAGCAAACTGCCGTCTTCACCTTGCAACAGTGGAGCATCCATAGAAATATGTTTTCCTGCTGAGCGCATGGTGTCGTTTATCTCATCAATATTCAGTTTTAATACCAGTGCAATTTCCTCGTTGGAAGGTTCGCGTTCAAAATCCTGTTCGAGCTGAGCGTATGTTTTGTTGATTTTATTTATAAAACCAAGTTTATTTACCGGCAGACGGACAATACGTGCCTGCTCTGAAATTGCCTGCAAAATACTTTGGCGAATCCACCATACTGCATAAGATATGAACTTGAATCCGCGGGTTTCGTCAAAACGGTAAGCAGCTTTAATTAATCCAAGATTGCCCTCGTTAATCAAATCGCCAAGTGTGAGTCCCTGATTCTGATATTGCTTTGCTACAGAAACCACAAAACGAAGGTTGGATTTGGTAAGCATTTCAAGTGCCGCATGATCTCCTTCTTTTATGCGTCTTGCATAAATCACTTCCTGCTCTGCCGTTAGCAAAGGCAGTTTGCCTATTTCACTTAGATATTTATCTAATGAATAAGTTTCGCGGTTGGTGACTTGTTTGGTAATTTTCAGCTGACGCATTCTATCTCTCCTTAATGATTTTGTATATGGCCTATAACGGCAGAATAATTTTGTGGGTTACACTTTAATGTGTATGAACTTTTGTAAGAAATCAGGGTTATTTATGATATAGTTTTTTTACTTAACTTGCATAAGTCTTACAAAACTTTCGTTATAGAATTACCTCTCACTCTGAAATCGCCTCATATATTCAGGAGGTGGGAGTCAAAAAATAGCCTGCAAATGGTTTATAAAATGAAAGAATGATGTAATGAATTTGCAATTTCAAGTACAACAGATGATGTTTTTTTAATTTTGCAGATGAAATGAAACCTGAATTAGAAAGAGAAGACAGTTTAAAGGATAATCAGGAGCAGGACGACCTGTTCGAGCATTATAAGATGGTGGTAGATCAGGGGCAGGCGCAGTTGCGTATTGATAAATATCTGACTGCTAAAATGGCAAATGTTACCCGCAACAGACTGCAGTTAGCTATTGATAATGGAAATATTTTAGTTAACGATCAGCCCACAAAGGCAAATTATAAGATAAAGCCCGGTGATTTAATTCGCATAGTTCTGCCGTATCCGGCCCGCGACTTAGATTTAATTTGTGAGGATATTCCTTTAAATATTATCCATGAAGATGATCAGCTTATAGTTGTAAATAAACCTGCTGGTATGGTAGTGCATCCTGCTTACGGAAATTATACAGGTACACTGGCAAATGCATTGGCGGGTCATTTTTACCCTCAATTTTTAGGTCAGGCTTTGCCATCGGAATACTTTAAACCGGGGTTGCCTCATCGCATTGATAAAAATACTTCAGGCCTTTTGGTGATAGCAAAAGGTGAGGATGCATTAAACTATCTGGCCATGCAATTTTATGAGCGCACCATTGAACGCAATTATATTGCACTTGCATGGGGCGATCTTAAAGAGGAGAAAGGAACCATTACAGGTAATGTAGGTCGCAATCTTGTGAATAGAAAAGTGATGGATGTATATACGGATGGCAGTCATGGAAAATATGCCGTGACACATTATGAAGTGATTGAAAGGTTTGGTTATGTTACCCTTATTAAATTAAAACTGGAAACCGGTCGCACACATCAGATTCGTGTACATATGCAGCACATCGGTCATCCTTTATTTGGTGATTTTGAATATGGTGGAGATAAAATTCTTAAGGGAACTACCAGCAGCAAGTACAAGTCATTTATTCAGAATTGTTTTGAACTGATGCCCTATCAGGCTTTGCACGCCAAATCGCTGGGCTTTTTGCATCCTGATAATTCTGTTCCACAATATTTTGAAGCAACATTGCCTGATAATTTTCAGCAGATGCTTGAAAAATGGCGCACATATACTTCGTCAGTGCACAGAGGTGGTTGAAAACCTCACTTCTAAAATTTTTACAGAATTAAAAATATCTTTGCGCATCAATTGAATTGGTAACGGATGATTAATGCGGAAAATATTACCCTGCTGTTATGTGCATATTTGTTAGGTTCGGTGCCATCAGCAGTGTGGGTAGGCAAGGTGTTTTTTGGCATAGACGTCCGTGAATATGGCAGTGGAAATGCTGGTGCTACCAACACATTCAGGGTATTAGGCCCTAAGGCAGGAGTGCCGGTTTTGATTATGGACATTACAAAGGGATGGCTTGCTGTTCAGTTAGCTACTTTTTTCGGAGATTATATGCCTGCCACACAGCAGTTTATCAATTTCAAACTTACACTTGGTGTTGCTGCATTATTGGGTCATATTTTTCCGGTATTTGCCGGTTTTCGCGGAGGCAAAGGGGTGGCTACCTTGCTTGGAATTCTTTGGGGAGTAAACCCTCCGGCCGCTGTTGTTTGTTTGGTTGTTTTTCTAATTGTATTCTTTACTACAAGATATGTTTCTCTTGGTTCGATAGCTGCTTCACTGGCATTTCCGGTTGTAGTGATGCTGGGATTAAATGAAACGGTGACGAGTATGAACGTTTTTGCTGTGGCTGTACCAATACTTGTATTGGTTACACATCAGAAAAATATTGAAAGACTTTTAAAGAGAACAGAAAGCAGGGTAGTGCTGTTCAGAAAAAAAAGCAAGTAACTTTTCAGCAACGTTCAATGATGGTTGCATAACCCTGACCGACACCAATACACATCGTACATAAAGCATAACGTTTACCGGTTAACTGCAACTCCAGTGCAGCAGTAAGCAACAGTCGCGCTCCCGACATGCCTAACGGATGACCCAGAGCAATAGCTCCTCCGTTGATGTTTATCCTTTCATCTTTATCGTCAAGTTTCCATTCTCTTATGCAGGCTAAACTTTGTGCAGCAAACGCTTCATTCAGTTCTATCATATCCATATCCTTCCACTGCAAACCTGCTTTTTGAAGCGCAGCTTGTGCAGCTTTTACAGGGCCAATGCCCATGATACGAGGTTCTACACCAACAACTGCCGATGCAACAATTCGTGCAACAGGTTTAAGTGAATGATTTTTCAAACCAATATCAGAAGCCATCAACAGACTGCATGCACCGTCATTTACTCCTGAAGCATTTCCTGCCGTAACAGTTCCATCTTTTCTGAAAGTGGGTTTCAATTTGGCAAGCGTTTCAATCGTGGTAGAAGGTTTAATAAATTCATCAGCGGTAACCTGTTTTGGTTCTCCTTTTTTCTGAGGAATAATTACAGGAACTATTTCTTTTGCCAGTCTTCCGTTTTGTTGTGCACGTGCTGCTTTCTGCTGAGAAAATACAGCAAAGGCATCCTGATCATTTCTGTTTACTGAAAATTGCATAGCAACATTTTCAGCAGTTTCGCCCATTGAATCGGTGCCATACTGCTCTTTCATTTTTGGATTTACAAAACGCCAACCAATACTTGTATCGAATATCTGTACATTTCGTGCAAAAGGTGTTTCAGATTTTGAAAGTACATAAGGAGCACGGCTCATACTTTCAACACCTCCTGCAATCATAATTTCTGCATCACCTGTTTTAAGTGCACGTGCAGCCTGTATGGCTGCCGACATTCCCGAAGCACATAAACGATTTACTGTTTCGCCAGGAACATCAACAGGAAGACCTGCCAGCAGCAATGCCATTCTTGCAACATCTCTGTTGTCTTCACCGGCCTGATTTGCACATCCCAAAATAACATCACCAATCATTTTTGGATTTAGATTAGGATTTCTGTCGAGCAGAGTTTTAATGGTGAGTGCTGCCATATCATCAGGTCTTACCGATGAAAGTGCACCGCCATAATTTCCTACAGGGGTACGTATGCCATCAACAATGTATGCTTCGCTCATGTTATTTAAAATATTCTTTACTGGTTCTGTAAACGGTACCTCTGAAAAAGGCCACCTTCTCGTTTTTCTGGTTGGTAACGGTTATATGATAAACTCCAATTTTGTTGGTCATTGACAATTCTTCAGCAGTAGCTGTTAGTTCATCACCTACATGCACAGGAGCAGGATAGGAAACAGAACACTCCAGTGCTACCGAAAGCCTTCCATAAGCATTGGATGCAAATGCAAGGGCACTGTCTGCAAGCGAAAAAGCTATGCCACCATGTGCAATGCCAAAACCATTTACCATTTCGTCTCTTACTTTTAAACGGATAACACTTTTACCTGCTTGCATCACCAGACATTCGATGCCTAACCACTGGCTGAAGCGGTCGTGATGCATCATGTGTTCCACTACTTTTTGTGCATTTGAATGATCATTCATGAGTGCAAAAGTAAAAATTAGACTCAATGGGACAGGATTGAACGGTCTAAGAATCTGAATCATTTTTCGGACACAGTATTGAAATGAATATTTTTTTTGTCGGGATA
Organism: Bacteroidota bacterium; assembly: GCA_019136655.1. Taxonomy (GTDB): domain Bacteria; phylum Bacteroidota; class Bacteroidia; order AKYH767-A; family OLB10; genus OLB10. The sequence goes on along the minus strand of JAGVTU010000024.1, from coordinate 51,822 downwards.
AAAATTAATTAACATATTGCAGAGGTTATACACTTTTCACTTGGGCATTTAAAGGAGAAGAAGTACTTTTAACCGATTTTTAAAACCGTACCAAAATCAATGAGAGTATTCTGGTTATTGATGGCTTTTTTCTTCAGCCTGAACTTAAAAGGTCAGGATATTCATTTTTCGCAATATTATAATTCACCACTTACACTCAATCCCGGATTTACAGGATGGTATGAAGGCGATTTCAGAGTGGCTAACACGTATCGCAGTCAGTGGTCAAGACTTGATCCCGGTTACATTACCAATGCATTTTCTTTCGATAAACAGTTCAACATAGGAACACAGCAGTTCAGCGGAGGATTATTGTTTGTTTATGACCGCTCCGGTATCAATTATTTAAAATCAGCGCGGGCAGGTTTGTCATTGGCCTGGAATAAACAGTTTGATATACACAGTATCACAATAGGCATTCAGGAAAATTTTATTTTTAAATCTATTGACAGAAGTAAGATAACACTTCCGGAGCAGTTTAATCAGAACTTAGGATATTTTGATCCCGGCATGCCCAATAACGAAAGTGTGCTGGACGATAAAAGAACTTATGGCGATTTTAACGCAGGCATAGGTTATCAGCTGAGTCTTGACAGACATACAGCTAAGGTCGGTTTTGCCATTTTTCATCTGAACAAACCAAAGGATACTTTTTTTAATACAAACAATAAATTACCATGGAGAAAATGTGTTACTCTTTCTGATGCATTTCTGCTGAATGATAATATTACATTAACAGGCCAGTTACTTTTTATGGAACAGGTAAAGGCCAATGAGTGGGTTCCGGGAGTAACTGCAACACGAAAACTGGATATTGAAAATTCGAAGTTTAAAGAAGTGAGCGCAGGGCTTTATGTGCGCACCTCGAGAGGCAGCGGAACCGATGCCATTATACCTGTGTTGGCAGTGAAGTACGATCTGTTTGATGTGGCCGTGAGTTACGATGTAAATATTTCAGGTTTGCATACAGCCACAGCAAGCAGAGGAGGATTTGAAATTAGTATTATTTACACAGCATTAAGTTCTAAATTATTTAAAATAAAGATTCCTTGTGAGCGGTATTAGAATTTCATGGGTTTGGTTGTTGGTGTTAATGGCCATGTGTGGAACTGTTGCAGGGCAAACAGAAAATAATGTTTTGCAAAAGTATAGTCTCGATCAGTTGAAACGGTTGGGTAAACGATCTGCAGAGTTGAACGACTTCAGCAGTGCTGCAATGTACTATGAGGAATTCTGTAAACGCAAACCAACAGATTATAAAGTTAGTTATCAGTTGGCAGAAAGCTATCGTTTGGCAAAGGAATACAGGAGCGCACAGGATGCATACCTGAAAGCTTATAACCTTAACCCAAAAAAAAATGCACTGGCACTTTTTTATTATGCTGAAGTTCAGAAATCATTGGGTAACTATAAAAAGGCAGATGAATATTTCGCCAAGTTTAAAAAAGAGTATCAGGGTGCTGATAAAAGTGATTTCACCAAAAGAATTAAGAATTATGGAATAGCTGCACAGTTTGCTGACAGCCTTAGCCGTAATGCTCAAAAGATAGCGATAGAACATTTGCCTGACGGCATCAACACGTCACACGTTGAATCATCACCGTTCTTTATCAATGATACAACAATCATTTATGGTTCGCTCAAAACGGATCAGACTACCTTTGATTTTAACGCAAAGGACTCTACATCTGACGAGCCAATGCGAAAGATTTTTGTTGCCGTAAGAGATAGCAATGAGTGGAAAGATGAAGGCGAACTGCCCGGATTTTATAATGTACCCGGCCAGCATACACTTAATGGAGTGTATTCTCAGGATAAACTGAGATTTTATTTCACACGATGTAAGAGAAATAACCGCAATAAAGTCATCTGCGCAATTTATGTGAGTTTCTTTAACAATGGAACATGGACAGAACCTGTGTCATTAGGAGCAGAAGTGAATGATCCTAAATATACATCCACACAACCTGCAATTGGAATGAATTCAAAGAAAAGAGGAGAAGAGATTATTTATTTTGTAAGCGACAGAGATGGTGGAAAAGGTGGAATGGATATTTGGTACACTTCTTTTGATAATAAAACGAAAACTTATAAAGTGCCGGTTAATGCAGGTTCGAAAATAAACACATCAGGTGATGAAGTATCTCCGTTTATTGATCCTAAAACACAAACACTTTATTTCAGTTCTGATGGATGGCAGGGAATAGGAGGGTTGGATATTTTTAAGACCAATGGTGAGATGAAAAAGTGGACACAACCTGTGAATATGGGGGTACCAATAAATTCAAACTATGACGATTTGTATTTTGTAGTTGCACCGTCCAATCAGGATAATGGACTTTTGGTTTCCAACAGACATGTAATAGAAAATGGTGTAAACCGCGGCTCATGTTGTGATGATATTTTTGAGTTTATATATCTTGATGCCATTCATCTGAGCGGTAAAGGCTTTTTGTATGAAATAGATCCTTCAATAAAAAGAAAGAAAGCTTCAATGATTCCTGTGAGAAGAGCCAGCATACTTGTTGAAATGCAGAATAAGGAAGATTCAACCTATATACCGCTTGGCAGAACAAGTTCTGACGATCAGGGACGTTTTAATATTGAACTGTCGCCCAATAATCAATATCGTATAACGGCTCGCAAAGAAGGTTACCTTAATGAAGTAATTGCACTGAGCACAATGGGTAAAACACGTTCAGGAGATATTTCTATTGATATTCACATTCGCGCTATTCCTGAAGCTCCTTTGTTGCTTACAAATATCTATTATGAGTTTGCCAGTCCGCTGCTTACTCAAAAAGCAAGAAATGCACTGGACACCACACTGGTTGTTTTTCTTGAGAAGAATGCAGACCTCGGTGTAGAAATCCATTCGCATACAGATGCGATTGGAAGTGATGAGTCTAATATGATTCTGTCGCAAAAACGTGCAGAAAGTGTAGTGAATTATCTTGTGGAGAAAGGTATTGACCCCAACAGACTGCGTGCAAAAGGTTTTGGAGAAACAAAGCCTGTGGCTCCCAATACCAAACCTGATGGAAGAGATAATCCGAAAGGACGACAACTCAACAGACGTACAGAGTTTAAGATTCTGGGTAAAATGCGTGATGGGCAAATAAGAGAAGAAACCGATTTTTGAGAAAAAGTTTTTCTTTTGTTTATATTCAATTCTTCAATCCAAAAAAAATTTTCAGTTTTATTATTTCTTCTTCCATGTACTGAAGAAAGATTCCTGCTTTTTTCTATCAGGTTCAGGACTGCGTAAAGGCGCACAGGGTTTGAGTGTATGGTATAATTGTGAAGGCAATTGCTGATACAACTGAGTGCCTTTTGTTTTCCATTGCAACATTTCATCACTTACGTCTTTGATAATTTTTGCAGGATTGCCAACTACAATTTTTCTGTCGGGAATAACCATTCCATCCGGAACAAAACAGAGTGCTCCAATTATACAACCTTCGCCAACTACAACATTATCCATAACTACAGCATTCATTCCAATGAGTGAGTTGCGACCTATGGTAGCACCATGAATAACAGCACCATGTCCGATGTGGGCGCCTTCTTTCAATAAAACAGTTACTCCAGGAAACATATGAATGGTACAATTCTCCTGAACATTGCAACCATCTTCAATAATGATCGTTCCCCAATCGCCACGGATGGCAGCACCGGGAGCTATATAAACGTCCTTGCCAATGATGACATCACCGGTTACGGTAGCTTGTTCATGCACATAGGCACTCTCATGCACAACAGGACGAAATCCATTAAATTCAAAAATCATTTTGTGTGTTATTTTTTCAATTAGTATTTCTGTTGCAAATTTCTAACCTTGTTCAAACTGAAACATCAGATGTTAAAAATAAAAAAAGCTGCCTTACCGACAGCTTTTTTTCAGAAAAATGGTTTTATCAATCTAATAATACCTTTTTGGTTACTACATTATTGTCAAAAATGATTTTCACCAATACCATACCCTTATTCATATTTACCGAAGACTTTTCAACTCTCTGATTGTATGAATTGATATTTGAAATACGAGATAAAAGTGCGCCTTTTACATCATATACTTCAATACTTCTCATTGGTTCATTGCTTGTTGAAGCCACAGTGAAATAATTTTTGGAAGGACTGTTGTAGATAGTTATGCTGCTGCTGTGTGTTGAAGTTTCATTGATTCCTGTTGGGAGGCTGCGGCAATATACCAAACGTGGATTGATGTAATTCATAATTGTATCAATGTAGGCTAAAGCATAAGCCTTGCTCATGGCAGGATTGGTCAACATTGAATTTCCATAACAGGTATCACCGCGTGTTGGCTGATAACCCATAGCAACTGCAAGATCGCGTGTAGCCTGCAAATCGTACCATTCCCAAGGTCCTGCATGACCTAATTGAGGATTGATAGGATTGATACCTTGTTGCAATGGAAACAATCCGTCCAAACCATTATTGATGCTGTTTGCACGCAGAGTATAAGGATCTGTAAATCCGGCATTGATAAAACAGTTGTTATTTCCAAGTTGGTTTGCCCATTTAATTACTTCACCGGATCCGATAACATCAACAACTGATTGAGGTGGTGTTGTAGGTACGTAAACTATACCCACACCAAACGGAGCAAATGGGTCATCCACACAATGAATTCCAATCATTGGAATATCTCCTGCAGCAATCCATGAACTGTCGCCCATAGCACCACCAAGATTTACTGCAAACTGTACATTGCTGGAGTATCCGGGATGATTTTCATTATTAAAAGGAGCCACACCGCCAAAGCCATCAAAATCACCAAGCGCAGTCTGATTTACGTATGGTTGTCCTGCAAAGATTCCGTAAGCAGGAGCATCAGTACTGCTGATAAATTTCGGTAATGTAATTTCTGAAGAGTTGTTCAACACAGCATAGTTTAAAGCAATATAACCTCCGGTTCCCTGACCAATAAGGAAAATATTGTTTTCATCAATGCCATAAGCATTGTTATTTGTAGCAACATCTTTTCTGAAATATCGAACACAGGCTTTTGCATCCTGAATGGAACGATATACTGCATTCAGCAATGTTCCTCTGCGAATGTCGAGGTTGCTGTTGGTAGGATCCCATCCCAAACGATAATCAATATTGGCAGCTACATATCCTCTGCGTGCCATTTGTTTACAAATTTCAACAGAGGCACTGTCGTTGCGTGATCCTGTGGCATTTCCATTGATGATTACAGGAATATAACTTCCGGTATGCAGATAAATTACCAAAGGACGTGTAGTCATTGGATCGGGTGCACCTGCCGGTTCATAAATGTCCATTTTTAAATCTTTGAGCACAGGTGTTCCTGTTAGAACTTCATAGTTTTGAGCGTAAACCACATTGGTGGTTACATTTACTGAAGGAAATACTTCGGTAAGAAAGCGCTGAGCATTTACGTTGGTAGTACCAACAGATAATAAAGCTGCGGATGTGAGTGAAAGTAAATATCTATTCATATCTTATATGGTTTTATAAGTGTAAAAATAATACAAATAAGAGTAATGGCCTTAATAATTTTAATTTTTTTCAAACAGAGCCAGAAATTCAGAAAGAATCATAGCAGAAGCGCCCCAAATAACAACTCCGCCTACGCGGTATGCCGGTGAAGTAACCAATCCTCTCACAGAGGTGTGTTTTGCATGGACATCAATTATTCCAGGTTCAAAAAAGGATGAGAGAGGTATCTCTAAAATGCGTTTCACTTCAGAAATATTGGGTGAAAATTTTGATTCAGTACTGAGAAAACTTACTATAGGGTAAACCATGAAATTGCTTGGAGGAATATACAAAGGAGTCAGTGAACCTGCAATTTCCGGAAATGCAGAAGATATGCCTGTTTCTTCTTCTAGTTCGCGCAAAGCAGTTTGATTAATAGTTTCATCAACTTCCATTTTACCTCCCGGAAAAGCAATCTGCCCACTGTGAACTTTTCCGTCATCAGTACGCTCTATCATTACAATGTGTGGATTATTATTTATAGACTTTATTAGTACGCATACAGAACTCTTTTTAAATCCACTTTCAGGTAAATGAATAGAACGGTAGGGAGGAACCATCCTGAGCTGTGCTTGTTGTCCAGGGAGGGCTATTTGCAGTCTGTCAACAAGAAAACTTTTTAAACTTTTAAAATCATGTTGCAACTGCATAGTCCGAAATTTTCCGTTCACCTATTTGTTGTCTCCACATGGCATAATAAAGCCCTTTTTCATCTATCAGCGACAGATGTTTTCCCTGTTCAGCAATGTGGCCTTTTTCCAAAACAAAAATCCTGTCCGCATGCATCACTGTAGATAACCTGTGAGCAATAAGAATGGTGATAATATTTTTATCGCTGTTAATGTTTTTTATTGTTGAAGTAATTTCTTCTTCGGTTATGGAATCGAGTGCTGATGTAGCTTCGTCTAATACGAGCAGTTTTGGATTTCGCAGCAATGCACGTGCTATTGAAATCCTTTGTTTTTCACCACCTGAAACTTTTACGCCTCCTTCGCCAATCATGGTATTGATACCTTTATCTGCACGTGCAAGAAGTGTATGGCAAGCAGCTTTGTGTAACACATCCAGAATCTGTTCGTCTGTTGCTTCTGGTTTTACGAAGAGCAAATTTTCTCTGATAGTTCCGGCAAACAATTGTGTATCCTGAGTAACGAAACCTATTTGTTTGCGCAAATCATCAAGGTTTATTTCTGTGGAAGAAGTTCCGTTATAACGGATGCTGCCTGACAATGGAGTGTATAATCCTACCAGTAATTTTACCAGAGTACTTTTACCACTTCCTGAAGGTCCAACAAAGGCAATGGTTTCACCCTGCTGAACTTTAAAACTGATGTCAGACAAGGCATGTGTGGGTGCAGACAAATGTTTAAATGAAACATCCTGAAACTCGAGATGCTTAACTTCGTTAAGGCGCAGGGGGGAGGATGGCTTATACTCCTGTGGCATTTCCATTAATTCTTTAAAATTATTGAGTGATGCTTCGGCTTCGCGGTAAACAGCAATCACGTTGCCCAGTTCCTGCAAAGGACCGAAAATAAAGAAGGAATAAAACATCAGTGTCATCATGTTGCCCGGTGAAATTTCATCTTTGAAAATCAGATAATACAACAGAAACACAAAAGCAGTACGAAGAAAATTAACAGTAGTACCCTGGATAAAGCTGAGGCTACGAATAAATTTTACTTTCTTCAGTTCAAGATTCAGAATTTTATCAGTCACCGAATTCAACCGGTTTTCCTCCTGGCGGGCAAGGCCTAAACTTTTCACCAGTTCAATATTTCGAAGTGATTCAGTTGTAGCACCGGCTAATGATGTTGTCTCACCAAGTATCGTTTTGGAAATTCTTTTGATTTTTTTACTCAGCATATTGCTCACCAATGCAAGTACAGGTACTGTTAATATGAATACAGGTGCAATGGCCCAGTGAATTCTGATGGCGTAAACCATTACAAATACAATCCCAACCAGCGACTGAAACAGGATACTGATAAAAGAATTAATAAACTTCTCACAGTCAATTCTTACCTTTTGCAATTTGCCCAGTGTTTCACCGCTTCTCTGATCTTCAAACATCTGATAAGGCAATTCAAGCGAATGTTTAATTCCATCACTGTACATTTGAGCACCTGTTCTCTGCACAATCACGTTGACAAAATAGTCTTGCAGATTTTTTGCAATTCGCGATACAAGAGCTACACCGACCAATGCCAGCAGATACCAGATAATTTCGCTGAAAAAGAGAGAGAAATCTTTTCCGAACACCGAAACATGCATGGCAAATTTGTCTAACATTTTTCCAGCAATCAATGGATCAAGTAATGAGAAACATTGATTGATGGTTGCAAGCAACAAGGCTAATACAACCAGCTTCCAGTGTTGTTTAAGGTATTTTAGTAAGATGCGCACAGATGAGTTTTATTTGAAAAGAGTACAAATTTAAGTTAAAGCAAGATGACCTGATGAGTAAAATAGAATCGTTATAACAACATTAACATAACGGATGTTTTACGGCTATAACATATTTTGCTAAATAAATTAAGAATGAATAATTCTACAGAATTATTTCTGAAAACTAAGTATGAAGCATAGCTTTGCTAATTTCGCAGCCTGATATGAGTAGCACTGCTTTTAAAGATGATGTTTCCAAAGGAGCATTGCAAATAACAGCCTACAGTATATTGTTCAGTATAAGTTTTTCGCACATGCTGAATGATACTATGCAAAGTTTAATTCCTTCCATCTATCCTTTATTAAAAAGTTCTTTCAGTTTAAATTTTGCACAAATAGGTCTTATACAACTGACCTTTCAACTTACTGCCAGTATTCTGCAACCTGTAGTTGGTGCTTTTACAGACAAAAGGCCACAGCCATACTCTTTGGCTATAGGAATGTGTTTTACACTGATTGGATTGATTTTTATTTCATTTACATCAAGTTATGCAGGCATTTTAGTATCAGTTGCATTAATCGGAACAGGTTCTTCCATATTCCATCCTGAGTCGTCTAAAATTGCTTTTCTTGCATCCGGTGGCAGGCGAGGTTTTGCGCAGTCCGTTTTTCAGGTTGGTGGTAATATCGGCACTGCCATCGGCCCTTTGTTAGCGGCTTTGGTTATTGTCAAATTTGGCAGAAGTCATGCAGGCTATTTCGGAATACTTGCATTGTTGGCAATAGCAATTTTAATTTATGTTGGGCGTTGGGCCAAACCAAAAATGTTGCGGCTAAGAGCGCAAAAAGCAAAAGGTAAGCTTATGGAATATCATTCCAATCTGACAAAAAAACAAGTTCATACATCTGTTGCCATTTTATTAATACTTATTTTTTCAAAATACTTTTATTTATCAAGCATTGGAAGCTATTATACTTTTTATCTGATTGAAAAATTCCACGTAAGCATCAGAGACTCTCAGTTTTTTTTATTCGCATTTCTTGCTGCATCTGCACTGGGTACTTATTTTGGCGGCCCGATTGGCGACAGATACGGAAGGAAGTATGTAATCTGGTTCTCTATTCTTGGAGTAGCACCATTTACACTGCTGTTGCCTTATGTAAACTTATTCTGGACAGCTGTTCTGAGTATTATTATTGGTTTTATTATTTCTTCAGCATTTCCGGCAATTATCGTTTATGCGCAGGAGCTTATGCCGGGTAAAATAGGAATGATATCGGGATTGTTCTTCGGATTTGCATTCGGAATGGGAGGTTTAGGGTCTGCATTGTTAGGTATTCTTGCCGATGCAACTGATATTTATTTCGTTTATCATGTGTGTGCTTTTCTCCCTTTAATAGGACTCATCACCTGGAAACTCCCCGACCTGAAACATCAACCTGTTCAGCAGAACCCTTAAAAAGTCAATAACTTTTCGGATAAATACATTGTTTGTGTTATTGGTTAAGGTATTTTTGAAGGCGAATTATTTTCTTAGTTCAAATAATGAAACAATATCACAATCTGCTGAAGCATGTCATGCAGCATGGTACAGATAAGTCGGACAGAACAGGAACCGGCACACGAAGTGTTTTTGGTTATCAAATGCGTTTTGATTTGCAGGAAGGATTTCCGTTGATGACTACCAAAAAACTGCATACCAAATCCATCATTCATGAGTTGCTCTGGTTTTTAAAAGGGGATACCAACATTAAATATCTCAAAGAAAACGGTGTAAGCATTTGGGATGAGTGGGCAGATGCCGAGGGAAATCTCGGGCCTGTATATGGCAAACAGTGGCGTTCTTGGTCCAATCCTGACGGTAGTGTTACTGATCAGATTTCACAATTAATTAAGACGATAAAAGAAAATCCTGATTCAAGGAGGATGTTGGTAAGTGCTTGGAATGTGTCTGATGTTCCAAATATGGCATTGCCACCCTGCCACATCATGTTTCAGTTTTATGTTGCCAACGGCAAACTGTCATGTCAGTTGTATCAGCGAAGTGCAGATATTTTTCTGGGAGTTCCTTTCAATATTGCTTCTTATGCATTGCTTACGCATATGATTGCACAGGTTTGCAATCTTAAGGCCGGAGAATTTATTCACACACTTGGAGATGCACATATTTACTCCAATCATTTTGAGCAGGTAGAACTGCAACTGTCGCGAACACCATTTGATTTACCTACATTGCAAATCAATCCTTTGGTGAAAGATATTTTCAGTTTTAAGTACGAAGATTTTTACATCTCCAATTATCAGTCGCATCCTGCAATTAAAGCACCGGTAGCGGTATAGCCGAAGTATGAAAATTTCACTGATAGCTGCAATGGATCAGAACAGGCTGATTGGTGCTGACAATGGTTTGCCATGGCATCTGCCTGCTGATATGAAGTATTTTAAAGAAAAAACACTGGGGCATCACATACTCACCGGAAGAAAAAATTATGAAAGTATTCCTGAAAAGTACAGACCTCTGCCAGGGAGAATAAATTTTATTGTGTCGCGCAGCAAGAATTGTAATTACCCGGGTGCAACTTGTTTTTCAGAAATTGATGCAGCAGTGGAGCAGGCACGTAAAGCAGGCGAAAAAGAATTGTTTGTAATAGGAGGAGGGGAATTGTTTTCGCAATTTCTTCACCGCGCTGATAAAATGTATATAACGCTGATTCATCACGCCTTCAAAGGTGATGTTTATTTTCCTGAAATTGATTTTGAAAAATGGAAAATGATTTCAAGGGAAGATCACTTTGCTGATGAGAAAAATGCTTATGATTTCTCATTCACAGAGTGGGTGGCAGCAGCAAAAAATTAAATTGAATTTTTCTGTTTGTAATCTTCAATCATTCCTCTCAAACCTTGCTCAAGAGTGATATGAGGTTGCCAGTGTTTTTCATGTTTTATTTTTGAATAATCTGCAACAACATCAAGCACTTCATTAGCTCTGCGTTTTTCTGAGCACGTTATGTTTGCTTTTCGCTGAGTTATATGTTCTGTTTTATCTATAATCTGCTGCACACTGTAACTCGCTCCGCTGCCTATGTTGTAAGTAGCATATCCTGCAACATTGTTTTCAGCACATTTGAGAAAAGCATCAGCAACATCTTCCACGTGCACAAAGTCGCGTTTGGGTGCCAAGGTTTCTAAGTTGAGTTGCCCTTCGAAAACGCCTTTGATTACTTTCGGAATCAGAAATGACTCATTTTGTCCCGGTCCGTAAATATTAAATATCCTCAGTATATCAACCGGCACTTCAAACTCACGGTGATAAACATGGCACAGTTGTTCGCTGATGATTTTGCTGGATGCATAAGGGTTCCACATGTTCACCGGGTGTTGCTCATCAACAGGCAGATAAGATGGCGGACCATAAACATACGAGCTTGCAAAAATCATTTTGGCTTTATGTTTCTTGCAAAGCTCAAGAGCATTCAATGTTCCGTTAATGTTGATGGTAAAAAATTCTGCAGTACGATTGTAAGAGTCGGGAACAAAGGTGTGAGCTGCAAGATGAATCAGCACATCAAAAGGTTCAATGCTTTTAAGCGTATCAGGTTTGCAGATGTCGAAACCATTTTTTCGTGATATTGGAATTACGGTAATATTTTTTGAATGAAGCAGCTTCACAACTGCCGAACCCAAAAATCCGGATGAGCCGGTGACAGCAATTCTTTTACTTGCCATTATTTTTATTTTCCAGTTCCTCCATCTGCTGGCATGCACGCTGATAATCTTCCAAACGACCTATGTCGAGCCAGTTGCCATTGTACTGGTATCCTATTACTTTTTCATTCACCTCATGCAATTTAACAATCAAATCAGGGACATTATAAAATCCGTCAGGCAAATATTTGAGTACTGATGGTTCAAAAACATAAATACCCATACTCACTAAGTATTCGAGAGTTGGTTTTTCTTTCCACTCGGTAAATTCTTTTTTATCATTTATTTTGATAACACCAAAATCAATGTTTACCATTTTACGTGTTAATCCTATGGTAGCAGTTGCTTTATTCTTTTTATGGTAATTAACCATTTCATCCAGATTGATATCGGTAAATAAATCACCATTCATAAAGAAGAATGTATCGGTCAGATGTTCTGCAATCAGTTTCATTGGACCGGCAGTACCCAGTGGCTCATCTTCGCTGGAATAAACTATTTCTACTCCGAATTTTTTCCCGTCACCAAAATAAGAACGGATTAACGATTCAAGATAACCTACGCAGATGATAACTTTTTTTACACCTGCATCTTTCAGTTGTCGGATTAGTATTTCGAGAATAGGTCTGTTGCCTACCGGCATGAGTGGTTTAGGTAAACTGATAGTAAACGGTGCTAATCGTGTACCTTTTCCTCCTGCTAATAATACTGCTATCATAATCTTGTTTTAAACATTATACACATCCGGTTTGTACAGATGCAAGTTAGATTCTAAAAATTTAATTGTTTGCTTTAAACCTTCTTCAAGGGTATGTTGTGGTCTCCAGTTTGTGTTGCTGATAATTTTTGTGTTATCGCAAAACAATCTTTCTACTTCACTCTTATCAGGTCTTACACGTTGTGAGTCGGTAATGATTGAAATATTTTTATTCATCAGTTTGGCAATCATCAGTGCAAGGTCACCCACAGAAATTTCGTCTTTCACTCCAATATTGGTAACAGTGCCATTGAAAGAAGGATTTTGCGCAATGGCAAGAAAACCGTTTGCTGTATCTTTTACGAATGTAAGGTCGCGGGTAGGAGTGGTGTGCCCTAATTTAATTTCAGTTTTTCCAGAAAGTAATTGTGTGATGATTGTAGGAATTACCGCACGGGCACTTTGGCGTGGTCCATACGTGTTAAAAGGACGAACAATTTTAACAGGTGAGTTAAAAGAGAGATAATAGCTCAGTGCCATCTGGTCGGCTCCTATTTTTGATGCAGAGTAAGGTGACTGACCCACCAAAGGATGTTTTTCGTCAATAGGAACATATTGAGCTGTGCCATAAGTTTCACTCGTGGAAGTTACCAGAATATTTTCAGTACCCTGTTCGCGACATGACTGAACTATGTTATAAGTACCTTCAACATTAGTTTTGATATATGCCATTGGCGAAACATAACTGTATGGAATACCAATGAGTGCTGCGAGATGAAAGACGGTATCGCATCCTTTAACAGCATTGTACACACTGTCGTAATCACGAATATCACCTGTGATAAACTCAATATCATTTTTATAAGGGGAAGATTCAAGCCATCCGTAATTTCCTTTGGAATTATAACGTACAAAAGCTTTTACTTTATAACCTGATTCCACACAACGTTCTGTAAGATGAGATCCTATAAACCCTGCGGCACCGGTAACTAAAACGTTTTTCATTGATTAAATGGTTGATTAATTAATTGATTTTTTGTCCTGCTAACTGATTAAACTGAATTCTTTCTAAATTTTTATTACGTTCTTTTTTCTCACGAATGGAATCATAAACATTTACCATTGAAAGTAAAATCATCAGATACCATAATAATGTAGTATAGTCAAAAGGATGACCTGTAAATGCATAAGTGACATACATTACTAATAATGTTAATGCTGCAAAAATAGAAGGATTACGTGTACGATAATAAATTTTGGTAAGTCTGGTTAAAAACCGAATAATAAATATAAGAAAAACTGATAACCCTAAAGCACCTACTTGAAGTAAATAGGCCAGATATTGGTTGTGAGCAATAAAGTTTCTGGAGGAGCCCAATACCTGTTTATATAATGGGAATTCCTGAAAATACATGTTTATCAAATTCTCCCAACGATTCACGCGTCCTGTTCCCATAGATTTAGCAACATCTGCATCACCACCAGAGTCAATGTAATTTAATTCTGTTTCAAATCGGGTATTTAAGTCTTCGGAAAGTGAGAAAGATATATAAATAGAGATGGCTAAAGCAGGAATGATTAGAAATAATCGCTTCTCAAAAATTCCATACCACATAATTATATAAACCAGAAACATGATTAAGGCGCTTTTGGTCATTGTAATAACCAGAATTATTGCTGTTACAACCAATGTAATCACTCTGAGAAATTTCAGGAAATCATTTGGTTCTTTAGCAGAGATACTGAAGTATAAATTGCAGAATAATAAACAAATTACTGATAAATAGGAAGGAGTTCCCGGGTCATTATATAAGCCATTGTACCTCACAACACCTCTTGTTGTATCAAAATTTGATAATCCAAAAACAAAAACAATAATGGTAATAATTCCTGCAATTAATGACGTGATCCAGATGGCTTTAACCAGTTTTGTCCTTTGTTGATAGTTTTCCATTATTTCTCTAGCGGCAATGAAGTAAAGGAGGTACGATCCAATAAGGCGTGGATATGTTTTTATACTGTCAATGAAAGCTCGGCTATCTGTCGAAATATTAAGAAAGAATGTTAGAATTTGTAGCCCAAGAAAAATCCAGATAAGAACTTCATTTGTGGTAGGATAGAATACAGGTTTATTAAGGTATTTAATAATAAAAATAAGAAAAATGAATATACCTGATATTTCAAGTGCATTAATTTCATTAATGATATTAATGTTAACCGTCATATCAATAAATGGCTTTATCAAAAAAAGTGTAAAAAGAAACCTTCTGTTGAAGAATATACCAACAACAATCAGCACCGCCAATCCAACATACGCTACTATTGCAAGAATAAAATCAAGCATTTTGCTTAAATATATTTATAGCATCAATAAATCCCTGAGCACTCTTTTCAGGGGTTACATTCTCACGAATAAATCTGTTGGCGTTTTTACCCAATTTTATCAATAGAGAATCATTTTTTAATAAGGCATTCAATTTTTGAGCTGCATTTTCATAATTATTGAAATCCAGAATTAACCCATTTTCATTTTCCTGAATAAGATCTACTGCTGCTCCTGCATTAGGCGAAACTACACAGGGAAGTCCAGAAGCCATTGCTTCGTTCAATACCAATCCCCAAATGTCACATCCTGTCTGAAATAGAAAGATGTCTGCATTTATTAAATAGGGAGGGAGGTCCTTTTTCTGAATGAATCCTTCGAACGAAACATAATCATTAAGGTGTAATTCATTTACTAGATTAAAAAGTAACTCTCTTGCCGGGCCATCTCCAACAATGGTGAGTTTAAAATCAGTTCTTAATGATTTTAACTCATATATTGTATGAATCAGGTCATCAATTTTTTTTCCATGAGTAAGATAGCCCAGATAAAGTAACTGTTTAGTTGTAGATGCCTTACGGTTTTCTCGACTTTCAGCTACATGACTAAAAAAATCAGTATCAACGGTATTGATTGCAACAGATATTTTTTCAGCAGGAGCACCTATAGAAATTAAATATTTTTTTGCCATTGTGCCATAAGCAACAAAGCCTTTGGCTCTGCGTACTAATATTTTTCTCATCAATACACGTAGAGATGAATCTTTTCTGCCTTTAAATTTAACTGATCCTGACCATATAAAATAATTTATTTTCATAAAGAATGAAAACAACCATAGTTTAATGGTAGCAGGGCTATAGCCAATCACAAATGTTAAATCAGGTTTGTATTTTAAGTGATATCTGATGATGCCGGGATAAGTAAACATTGTATTTTCAACTGAACCAAGATTAAATTTTGGGGATTTCAAAAATGAGTAATCAAACTTCATTCTCGAAAAATCAATTTTACCTTTTCTTCTCTTATATCCGGTTGCAGCAAACAACACTTTAAGCCGGATGTTTTGTTCTTTGAGCATCTCATCCAATTTGTTTAGCATTGCAATACGATAATCCTGTGGGACATTCGTAATTATAAGTACGTTTTTAATCTCAGGCATGCATCCACTTTTTAAACCATGAAATAAGAAAATAAGCAGTCCATAAGTCGTTTACTGCCTTTTCGCTACCACTTTTTACTTCTTTCAATATAAACTTTATTCCTTCTTCTTTCAGGAATGGAAAATTAGAACAAAATTCGATATAATTAGATTCAACATAGTCAACCATAATTTCACTACCCCATTTTTTCAAGGGTAAACAAAACCCCATTTTTTTTCTGTATAATACTTCTTTGGGCAGAATGGGTTCAAGTGCTTTTTTCAAAATGTATTTAGGCTCATTATTCTTGACTTTATATTTTCCCGGTATGGAAAGCGCAAAATTTACCAGCTCATAATCAAGAAATGGAGATCTCAGTTCAATTGAATGTGCCATTCCTAACCTGTCTGCCCTGTATAAATACCAGTTGGGGTCAGTTAGTTTGAATCCCATAAAACACATCCAGTCTATAGGCTGATGATAGGGCTGTTTTATTTTATCATATTCTTGCTTAAATGCCTCAACAACGGTATAGGAGTTTAAATGACGATGTCTGTTTCTGAATTCTGCATTCAAAAATTTGTTTTTTACAGATTCTTTAAAACTTCGGGCACTGCCCCAAAAGAATTCCTGATTCATAGCTGCTCTGTTAAGCATTTCACTTAAAGGTGAATTTGAATCATAGAGGGAATAAGCAGCGGAGATTAATTTCTTAATGGGAGAAGGCAATTGTTTTAGTTTGTTAAACCTATCATAGTTGTGGATATATCTTAGATGATTTCTATATCCTGCAAAAATCTCATCACTTCCATCTCCTGTAAGCACTACAATAGTTCCTTCCTGTCGTGCTTTTTGAGAAATAAAATATATGGGAACGCAAGTTGGATCAGCTAACGGTTCATCAAAAATATCAACTACATGTGGCAGAAAATTCTTAAACTCATCAGGGTTTACAGTTTTTTCAAAATGTTGTGTGCCGAACAATTGAGAAACTTTTCTTGCATGTTCCAGTTCATCAAAATCAGGTTGGTCTTCAAATCCAATAGAATAAGTTTTTACCGGCTGATCAGTCATTGTTGACATAAGTGCTACTAATGCACTTGAGTCAACACCTCCACTTAAAAAGGCTCCTACAGGCACATTGGAAACCATTCGATAGTTTACTGATTTTTTCAGAAGTTCAAGTGTTTGGGTTCTAAGTTCATCTTCACTTTTGTCACGAAGGTCTGTGTATTCAATTTGCCAATATTGTGAATATGAATGTTCCCCGTTTTTATTAACTGTCATACAATATCCGGGGTGAAATTTCTTAATACCTCTGAACATTGTTGATGGAGGAGAAAGTACGTTAAAAGTCAGAAAATGATAAAACGCCTCTTCATCAAGCTCGTTTTTTATAAATGGAAGTTTTAGTAACGCTTTTATTTCAGATGAAAATGCGAATACGCCATTTTGAAAAGAATAGTAAAGAGGCTTTTTCCCAACTCTGTCTCTTGCCAGAAAAAGAATTTCTTTTTTCGGATCCCATATAGCAAATGCAAACATGCCATTAAGTAATCCGAGGCATTTTTCTCCAAATTTTTCATAAAGTGCAAGCAAGACCTCGGTGTCGCTGTCGGACTTGAAAGGATAACCTTCAACAAGTTTTTTTAATTCATTGAAGTTATATATCTCTCCATTGAAAACTATTTCATACCCAGCATCATTTCTCATTGGCTGATGCCCGGCTGATGACAAATCAATAATGCTGAGTCTTCGGTGTCCGAAAAATATTTTACCTCCTCCAACAATGGAAATACCACTATCGTCAGGACCTCTGTGACGGATGGTGTCATTCATTGAATCAATTAAGGACTTTTCGTCACCAATGCCAACTTGATTATAATTGAAAATTCCGTTTATTCCGCACATTTAATTAACAAGTAAGTTTCTTATTGTTGTTTGCCAAGCATTATTGAAATAATTCATGTCGAATTGTTTTACAAATTGAAAACCGGTTTGGCCAATTTTTTTTCCTTTCAGAATTATTTCTGATACATGTTCTCTCAGGTTTTCTTGGGATGAAATAACCTGACCTGATTTTGCAAGTAATTCACTCATGCCTCCTATCCCCGAACCTATAACAGGAGTTTGGCATAAAAGAGCTTCATGGGCAACACGGTTCCATCCCTCGCAAAGTTTACTCATAAGCACTACAACAGAGGATGCGTGTAATAAAGTAATGAACTCTTTTTTTTCCAAAGAAAGAAATCGAACCGGTAATTCTCTTGCTTTATTTTTTGCTCCGGTCATTATTAATTCCACATTTAAATCTTTCAAAGAATTATAAACATCAAATACTCCTTTTTGACGGTGTGCATTGCCTATGTACACAATTGGTCGTTCACCAAGTTCATATTTCTTACGAAATGATGCGATTTCATTTTCTGAAGAATTATATTCTGAAAGATTGAAAGAATTATAAATTATTTGAACGTTCTTACATCCCATTTTCTGCATTTGTTCTTTCCAGTATTCAGAAACAACAATTACCAAATCCATCTCAGGTAACTTTTTAGCAAGCATTTTGAAAAACATTTTATGTGCAAATGTCTGACCAGAAAACTGCTCATCAATATGATGTATGATTGCTATATTTTTTGATCTTCTGTTAATTTTTGAAATAGCAGCAGGGTAAATTTCCTTAATAGTCACATCAGCATTGGGGGCAGTGAACTGATTTCTTATAAAATAATCTAGAAAAGATTGGCTACTGTGCTTTACTGTATTCTTATCAATGGACACATCATATTTTTCAGCTAAGGCCATTAAAGCATAATGGTTATATGTGTTACCTCCTTTAGTGACAGATGTAATTCTTTTTTGAAGAAAATTCTCAACAACAATAGGTGCTTTTGTTTGCCACACGATTTTAGCCGACATTAAGAAAAGTTGATGTTTTGACTCTTTGCATTTTGAATTTGCAAATTTAGTCATTTCTACCATTCTTCACTCCTCAATAAGCTTCTGATATACAAATCATTACCTCAAATTGAGGCTTGATGTCATAGAAAGGAAGAATGGGAGATATTTATTGCCATTCTCACGAATTTGCCTTTCAATTCGGAATCGTTCTTCAATAATTGTTGGCATTTCAGATTTGGATGTCGGTATGTCGAACTGAAAACTGCAAAAACGATTTTGAAGCTTGACTGCTTTCTTGGATTTGACTAAATGGAAAAATGGGAGGATAAGCCCCTGTTGAGTAACTTGGAACTGCTGACTTCCCGCTTTCAAACGAATGTTTTTAGACAACTGATAAGTTTTTTGTTCAGGGAAAAACATCTCCTTAAACAAACTATTTGTTGTGAATGCCGAATGTAATTCAATAAATAAATTCTCAACCCAATTGATGATTTCAATTGAAGACGGAGTGCTTTTAAACCAATTATTTCTCCAATCTATTATTTCAAGAATTAGGTCATATAGCTTACCATTTTTAATATTTAGAAATTCAAGGTCGTAAATCAGTGCTTTGCCATGAAGCAATAAATCACGAACACGAATAGTTCTGTATTTTTTCTGTACATAAAGTTGAATGTACATCTTTAACAGATATTCTAACGCTGTTTGTTTTTTCAATATTTCTCTGTCGGTTTCAGCAAGTTGGTTACCTGTTCGCATTTCAGTGCCATGCACCAGATTATAATTGTGCAGAAATGTAAACATTTCAGTCTGCTTAAAATCGCTTACAGAGCATGCGTAAGGCTGATGCAGAAACAGATATTTTTCTTCAGCACTCATTTCTGCTCTGAAATTTTTTAGAAGTGATGTATTGTCTTTGACAAGAATTAATAAGTCAATATCAGAAATACCAGGATTGGATACATGGCCTATGGAATAAATGGTAACAACTTCACTAAAATTTTTAATTGATGAATAAAGTTTTTCAGAATAGAGTTGGTATGTTTCCCGATTAACCGATCTTGGATAATCAATCAGATTATATCTCATGTCAGGCATTTTTTATCAAAATGTCAATAAACTTTAGCATTTCCGGTTTAATTTCATTTATCTTTTTTGCCAAAGCTGGATCTATGTTGCCTGACCATTTCTTATAAAAGTAATGATTCAGGAATGCATTGTCTATCTGCTGCAACCAATGAAAACGACCAGGAGATGTATAATTCCATTCATTTCGAATCTGTGAAACACTGTCCATTACCTTATAATCATTTGGAGACATCTCTTTTCTTAACAAATTAAAACTTTCTTTTTTAAATACACCTTCAGGATGACGAAGTTGAATGTATATTGCAGGTAAAAGCATGAATCCGCTTAACATACTTTTTAAATCATAGTAATTGGAAGTAGTTATGTTCTTTTGAATATTCCGTTTTAGGTGATTGCAAAATCCTTCAAAATGTTTTTGTAATTCAGCATCAGAAGTTAGGCTGTATTTGATGAATAAATTATTTTTTCCGGTCAGGCATTTGGCATAAGAAAACAACATTACCGGAAAATAATCTACAGGATACTGAATCAGCTCTTTTTCTGTAATCAGAAACCAGCCATGATGCTGAAGGGGGTCCATTTTTCTCATGATGCGCTCTGACTTATGCAGTTTAATGGCTGTCTTATAAACTGTCACTGGAGATTGAAATGCAGAATGATTAAGTATAACAAGCCCATCAAAGTCGCTGTAGTTGATTAGTTCATCGGTACCAAGACTCCCATGCGTATATGCACCGATGATTCTTGCATTGAGATTTTTTTCTAAAAATTGTTTCATCTCAAGTGCATGGCTATTTGCATATTGATAGTTTAATATTTCAACAGAAGTTTCAGTCTTGAAAGGTTCTTCAGAGATACTTCTGTAAATCGAGTAAATTTTTTTTGAATTTTTGTAGTAAGGTATTGAGTAATGTAAAAAACCCAAGAGTTTGTCTATACTACTCAGGCATCCAGTTTTAAAGTATCTTCTGATTAGCTCAGATTTATGTCTGTTGTTCATAAAGGTTACTGAGCAATTTATTTTTTTGCAGATGTAATAACAATAGCCTGAGGTCCTAATTTGTTGGATAGTTTAACAACAGTGTTAAGCAGGATATTGTCCAAGAACAAGACTGTTTTCATGATGCCCTTATTCTTATGCCAGGGTTTATAAATTCGGTTCATAACAGCTTCGTAAACGACTCTGAAAAGCGAATTATATGGAACTATGGTAACAATCTTATAATTTAATTTGTTTAATGCATCAATTGTCTCCTTCAGGTTAATTTTATTGTCATGGTCACTATGCTCATAAGTTCGAAATAATTTTCGAACCATTGCGGTTTGTTTTTCAGAAAATTGCCTTGTTGTATATACCGGTTCATGCAATGTAAAGATACCATCCTGTTTAAGTTTTTTATCAACTTCGCTAAAAGCATCGGTAGGGCGGGGGAGATGATGAAGCATTCCGAAACTGATAGCTGCATCAAAAAAATTATTCTTAACTGGAATATTGAGTGCGCTTGCCTGAATAAAATCTGACCCGGGTATTGCCATTTTGGCTACCATCAGTCTTTTGAAAGAGATATCAGTACCAATATAATTATAGTTATATTCAGCAGGGTTAAAAATGCGAGAAACTGTTCTGGCATTGCCACAACCAATTTCAAAAATCCATTTGCCTTTGCAGTTTTTCTCCAGAAATTTTGTCATATTTTGTTTTCTAGGAATAAATAACCTCCAAAGATTATCTGTTTTAATGGATTTCAACATATCATGCCTTTGTGTTTCTGTATCCACGTCAGCATCATAATATTTCATTTCTTCTCTGTTCCAGTCTCCATCTGCTGATTTGTGTTGGGCAGAAACTCTGTTGAGTGTTTGTTGCAAAGCATCTGCCAAATCATTAGGCAGTTGATTGATTAAAGGTGTTGCAATGCTTGTCAGATGAGGTAAGTCCTGATCGGCATCATTTAGTAATACAGGAATGTATTCATGAATGACATAGACATTTTTTTTATCTGAAGTAAAGAGAATTCCTGCTTTTATATCATCTTCCGAACCAATATTTTCTCCGGATAAATTTCTTTCAGATTTATTTTGGCGGGATAATTCCACACTGTATATTTTTAAATCACCGACTCCGGTGTTAGGACATATAAGTTTGTCAAGTATTCTTTTGTACATATTATTATTGAGGACTATATATAAGTTTAAATATTAATAAGTATGGATTAAATATTGGTTTGTCAAAACACTCAGTTATAAATTACATTAGTTACAAAGTCTTTGACATTTATTTTGTTGTTGAATAAGTTTTGTAACTGCGAGAAATACTTTAATTCTTCTAATTCTTGTTTACCAAGCCTTCCTGATATATGATCAATAGCATTTACTCCTTCCAATACAATTGGATTGCCTGGGTTTTGACCAAAGAAACCTTTGCCAATTAATAAACCTAATGTACGGTTACGGCTTAAGTCATTGAGTGAAGTCAACCCGAAATCACCAATACCGGCATATCGGAATATTGTATCGCTCTTCACTGAAAATATTTCCAAAATTCTTTTGATCTCATTCAATGCTTTTGTAAAAACAAGAAAACGAACATTAGAAGAATTATAATAAGCATCAACGATTCCAACGATGATGGCATATATGTTTTTTAAAATGCTTAAAAGCTCTACTCCACGAATGTCATCAGTATAATCAAACACTGCAAGATTGGTTCTGAACAATGATTTTATTTTTACGAAATCAGCTTTATCATGAGTTGCAATAGTAAAAGATGTAGGAATTTCGAAAATAAATTCATTTGCAAATGATGGTCCTTTAAGAGATGCTATACGGTTAGAGATAAATTCTGAAACAGCATCAGGAATAAATTTGCCTTTATTCCCAAATCCTTTAGCTCCGTTGATAACCACACATTGGGGATTTAATTGAAGCTGTTTCATGAAATCAATGATTGCATTTGAAGGAATGCATAGGAACAAATAGTCGGCATTACGGATGGACTGTAAATCATCAGTTGCCTTAATTGCTTTACTTAAGATTTTATTTGGGAAGTAAAAAGGGTTCTTTCTGGAAGTATTGATTTCTGAAATTACCTGTTTGTTCCTGGTATGGATAGTAATACTGTTTTCCTTTATCAGGGCATTAGCAAGTGCCGTTCCAAATGCTCCTCCACCGGCTATTGAAATGTTCATTAAAGATTAAAATGGTGTATAAAATGTAGAATGCCAAAAATAGTAAAATAAGCCTATAGAAAGCTAAACTGGTATGTTTACATATCAAGATTATGATGAAGTGGCAGGAAAGTAAAATAAGTGATAGGTAAAGACAGTAATTGTCAGAACTCTTGTAATTCTACCATGTGCTTAAAACGTTGTGAGCGTTCAATCAGGTCATCAAACTTCCCAAAATCTTTAAGTTTTCCTTTTTCTATAAGATAAATTATATCAGCATTTTTAATGGTAGACAATCGGTGAGCAATAATGATTATGGTGAAATTACCATGTAATGAATCAATATTTCTTTGAATTATTGTTTCTGTTTCAGAATCAAGTGATGATGTCGCCTCATCAAGTATGAGAATTTCAACATTTTTGTAAAGTTCCCTTGCTATGGAAATTCTTTGTCTTTGACCACCTGAAATTAGAATGCCATGATCTCCTAACTGAGTGTTGGCTTTTTCGGGTAAATTATTAATAAATTCAGTCAGATGTGTGAGTGCAATTGTTTTATTAAATCGTTCAATAGTCTCAGGAGTAGGCTCAGCCCAGAAAGTAATATTGTTGAAAATGGTATCATTAAAAATTACAGGTTCCTGCGAAATATATCCTATTTTATTGCGATAGCTTTCAATATCAAAATCAGCAAGAGGTTTGTTATCCATTTCGATATCGCCAGAGGTAGGCGTGAGTAAAGAGGATACCAAATTCGCCAAAGTAGTTTTTCCTGATCCACTTTCGCCAACAAATGCAACGGTCTTATTCTTTGGTATCTGAAGACTTATATCATTGATAATAACTTTTGGACCGTATTGGAGAGTTACATGATTTAGTTTAATTTTATCAGAGAAAGTAAATGGAAGGTTTCCCTTGTTTTTCTCCTGATATAATTCCATTTTATCAAGAGTAGCATTGATAGATTTAAATGATCCAATATTTTGCAAATAGCTTTGCCATGATGCCTGAAGCGATAGCAAAAATACAAGTGCTCTGTAAAACAACAACAAACTTAGAATTATGGTATTCAGTCCGGTTCCAATTAACTTCACCTGAATCAAAATAACCAGCGATACTATAATAATAAGCACAGGCTCTCTTACACTTGAAGTAATACTTTGATATAACCCAATTTTTTTGTTCAAATGTTCAGTTTCATTAATTGTTTTTTTCAACTTAACAGTGTAAAAAGCAAAATAGTTGGTTGACTTTAAGTATTTGAAGTAATGAACAGCCTGCAGAATATAAGAATTAAACTGATCTCCTTTTCGTGATAATGAAGACGATGCTTGCTTAGTAAGGCTGAATATTTTTTTAAATACAAAATTTGAAATAACTGCTCCGGCTGATACTAATAAAGCAAATTGCCAGTTGGTAGTAAATGCAAGCAACATATAAATCAGAAGCATGATGATTGACTGAAACGAATTGAGATAATGCATAATTCCGTTTCGCATCAGTGCAACTTCGGTATTAAGGCTATTCTGAATTTTACCCGCATCAAAAGTCAGAAACCCTTCATAACTCATGTTGTGAATTTTATTGGTCAGATTGAGTTGTACAGTTTTCATAAAATACTGCCGCATCTTCACCTGATGATACATTTGAAGAAACTTTAAAAACCCTTTGGATATAAAAAGAAATGACAGTATAGCTAATATGCTGATCAAATTTAATTTTAGTCCGACCATTTCCAAAGCATCTGTAAAATAATGTAATTTACCCAGCGAGTTAGATGATGAAACAACAGTATTTCCATCATCGCTAACAGATTGCAGTAATGGCATAAACATAGCCATTCCTATTCCATCAAAAAGACTTACGCCCGTACTAAGTATAATACTAATAATAAATTGCCCTCTTAAAATACTGAAATAGTATTTAAAGTAATTCCAGAATTCGTATTTCGAGTTATCTTTCATATCAACAGCACAAAAGCAAGGGCATATTACATTTAATTTTTACGCTTGAATTTATTTAGTGCTTTTCCAACGATTGTTTTTGGTTTATTATCCTCATCGTAATATCCATACCCATACCCATACCCATAACCGTATCCATATCCATAACCGTATCCATATCCATATGCAGTAGTTCCGGCTCTTACTCCATTAAATATGATACAGATATTTTTGATTTTTCCATCCCTGTATAGTTTATTGATAAAATCGAGATGATGTTTTCTCGTATAATTCTGCCTAACAATATAAATTGTTACATCGGCAAAACGTGCGAGTTCAAGCCCATCGCTGATGAGGCCTATTGGAGGCGAATCCATTATCACATAATCATACTTCTCTTTTAATGATGTAATTAAGTTAGTCATCCTGTCATTAAGCAGAATCTCTGAAGGATTAGGTGGTTTGGGGCCGGAAAGCACAAGATCCAAACCTAATTCCGGAGTTGTTTGAATAATTTCATCTAAAGTCGCAGAACCAATCAGGTAGTTACTCAAACCTAAATTAGAAGTCAGATTGTATGTTGCGGGTTGTTGAGGTTTGCGTAAGTCGCAACCCACCATAACAACCTTTTTTCCTCCTGATGCTAAAATAGCAGCCAGATTGATTGCACAAAAACTCTTTCCTTCGGCACTAATCGAGGATGATATAAGTATTACGTTGTTTGATTTGTTTCCATGAAAATACTGGAGATTACTTCTTACAGATCGAAATGCTTCAGTCGTTTGTGAATGCGGTTTGAAATTAACAACAATATTATTTTCAATATCAGTATATCCTATTAACCCTAATACAGGAATAGATGTACTTTTCTCCAGTATTTGGCGATTCTTAATTCTGTCATCAAGTGTTTCTTTAAAATACACAATTGTTGATGGAAGTACAAGCCCAAGAAGCACAGCCAAAGTATATGTAATTCCTTTTACCGGTTTTATTGGATTTAATATAGTTCTTGCATTATCAATAACCTTGCAGTCAGATATACTTGATGCCAAAATGATTGCAGTTTCAGCACGTTTTTGAAGAAGGTATGTGTAAAGATTTTCTGTAATAGTAGCCTGTCTTACTATACTGGATAATTCTTTTTCTTCCCTGGGCAATTCACGGATTTTTGCTTTCACCTTATTGAGTTGATCTAAGGTTTGCAACTTTGAAATATTACTTACATCTCTGAGGCTTTTTATTTTTTCTAATATTTCTGCTTTAGTATTTTCAATCTGAATATTTTTCTTTTGAATAAGTGGATTATCTTCGGTAGTAAATTTCAGTGCGTTTTCACGTTCTGTTTGCAATGCACTTAAGTTGGTTAAAAGCATTTGCAAGATAGGTTCAGTAACACTTACATAGGCTGGAGCCAGATATTTTACATTATTTCCTTTTCTGATATAGTCATCCAGATACTTCAAAAAAGTTTGTTGCAAGTTAATACCGCTAAGTTCTCCTTCAATCCGTGTAGCTTCGCCCTGTGAAAGACTGGCAGTACCCATAATATCAATAATCCCATTCTCTGTTTTAAATTTTTCGAGTTTGCCTTCGGAATTAAGTAACTCATTAGTAATAACACTAAGTTGCTGATCAATAAAACGAAGAGAATTTTGTGTGTCTTCATTTTTTTGTTCTACTCCATATGCTAAGTATACCTCTGTGAGTTTATTCAGGAAATCGCAACCTTTTTGCGGTACCGGATCATCCACAGCTACCAAGACCAACCGGGTACCTTTGACCTGAGTAACACTCAAACGCTGACTATAGGAGTTTACCAAATATTCTGTTGTATTTGGAGTAATACGGTATAAATTTTTTTCATTAATCAGGTTTTTATAAATCTTTAATCTATTAGGGTCCCTTAACAAAAGCTGTATGTTTCCGAAATCAGTTTTAATGGTTTCATTAAAACTTGCTTTTTTAACTTCAACAGCATTCGTATGAATATTTTTATAAGTTAATTCAAAATTTTCTGGGCTTACAACTTTAACTGTTATTTCAGGAATACTCTCTATGCTTGCCGAAGAATCAGTGATTAATTCAATAGCACTGTTTTTATAAAGTTCTGAAGTTTTGATATCGCCTTCCAGCCAATATGTAAACCTAAAATCCAGTTGCTCTATTGTTCTGCTTACTATGTTGCGTGATTTAATAATCTGCATCTGGCTTTCAATACTTCCATTGTTATCCATTGAGGCCAGTTTAGCCAACAAATCCTGTTCTCCAAATTTTTTATCATCCATTCCTAGCATAAGCGATGTTGTGGATGTATAAACGGGTGTAGAATACCACAGATAATATCGCGCTGCTACCAGTGCTATGACTAAGAAAGCAACATAAATAACCCAGTACGCAATTACTTTTTCATAAAGAAATTGTTTGAGGTTAAAACTTGGTTCTCTATTGTCTATTTGCTGAAATTCGTCTTGCATTCTTTCTTACTGGACTTTAAATGACTTTAGCTCGTATAAGGATTAACGTTAGAAGAGTACCTATGCTAACAATGACAGGTGCTAATCTGAAAAACATATCTCCTGATGAAATTTTGGTTTTACGGGCATTTACATATACGATGTCGTTAGGGTGAAGAAAATAGTAAGAAGAACTGAAAACTTCAGGACGAGTTATATCCAACATTCCATATTCTGGTTTGCCGGTTTGCGATTCTCTTACTACCAAAATATTGGTTCTCTTCCCATAGACTGTCATATCACCGGCCATAGCCAATGCTTCTGTTAATGAAACATTTTCATTGCTTAGGTAATACACTCCCGGTCTTGAAACTTCACCTAAAATAATAATTTTAAAATTTTCAAGGCGTACCTGAATGGATGGATTAACCAAATATTTTTCTAGCTCTTTCTTTAGCAAGTCCTGTGTCTCCGATAATGTAAGACCTTTAACCTGTACTTTTCCTAAAAAGGGAATGCTAATATCTCCATTACTGTCCACTAAATAACCCTGAATTACTTTTTGAGTCTCAGTGTCGGTGCTATTGTCTTTTACAAATGGCGGATTAAAATAACTGCTTGCTTCAGGGCTCACGCTAGTGACGACAATGGATAAAATATCATTTGCACGAATTTGATGCGTATAGTTTTTAAAGGTTAATGAACTGTCAATCTTGGTAACATCCCTTTGAAAATAAGAATATTCCTTGGAGGGAATACAGGCGCTTATTAAAAACAGCGTGATAATCAATGGGATTAACCTACTTTTTGCCTGAAATTTCATTGCAAAATTTTATGATTTAATTATTTATGGGCGGCAAAGATAGTATTATTTCTCTGTCATAACCATAATAAAATAAAGGTATTAGCCACCTGAAAAACAGCAGACAAACTGCTGTTTTATGTACTTTTGCATCCTTAAAATCAAACAAGAATGAATTTTCAGAACTTATTGTATTCAGTGCATGATGGATTAGCCACAATTATGATCAACAGACCTGATAAGTTGAACGCATTGAACGCTTTAACTGTACAGGAAATTGGTAAGGCTGTGGCAGCTGCCAATGCTGATTCGTCAGTAAAAGTGATAATTATAACCGGTGCAGGCGAAAAGTCTTTCGTTGCCGGTGCCGATATCAGTGAGTTTGAGGGGCTTTCAGAGCAACAGGCTATGACACTCGCTGCCAATGGTCAGGAAGTTTTTAAGTTTGTTGAGAATTCTACAAAACCTGTAATTGCTGCTGTTAATGGTTTTGCTTTGGGAGGAGGATGCGAGCTGGCTATGGCATGCCACCTTCGTATTGCTTCTGACAATGCCCGTTTCGGTCAACCTGAAGTGAAATTGGGTTTGATACCTGCCTATGGTGGCACACAACGTATGACCCGACTCATTGGTCGCACCAAAGCTTTGGAACTGATGATTACTACCGATATGATTAATGCACAGCAGGCACTGGAGTTGGGATTGCTGAATTACGTGGTTGCACAGGCTGAACTGATGAATAAATGTAAAGAAATTGCTTCAAAAATTATGGCTCAGGCACCACTTGCCGTGGCCGGTGTGATACAGTGTGTGAATGATTATGCTAATGGCAAGGACGGATTTCAGTCGGAGGTGAAAGTGTTTGGATACTGTTTTACTACGGAAGATAACAAAGAAGGTGTGGCTGCTTTTAAAGAGAAAAGAGCGCCTGCCTTTAAAGGAAAATAATTTTGGAAAGCACAGCAATTGCATATCCAATTTCATCATTCGCGGTTTTATATCTGACCATTCATTACTAATGCTTGTTTTTCCATCAGCTTCACTGCTCACTGCTGAGTTTGATGAAATAAAAAAACAGATTTCGGAATTTGCGCTTACATCTTCCTGTAAGAACATTGTTCTGCAATTGCAGCCTGTTGCAGAAAGAGAACGGATTGTTCAGGAAACAGGTAAGACCAAGGAATTTTCTCAGCTTATTGCTGATGGCGAAAGTTTTAGTCTGACCGGATTTAAGGATGTTTCAAAAGAGTTGGGCCTATTGCGTATTGAAAACAGTATGCTGCAACCTGAACATGCACTGAACATTGCAAAGCTGACTCAATCCACAGGAGAAATTATTTCTTTTTTTAATAACCGCAACGACAGATTTCCCTTGCTTACATCTTTGGTAAGTGAATTGAAATTTGAGAAAGCCATCGTTGAAGCAGTTGATAAAGTTTTGGATGAGTATGGCGTAGTTCGCTCTTCTGCATCGCCTGAGTTGATGCACATCCGCAGAACACTTCAAAGGCAACGTGCCGAAGCAGATAGGATTTATCAGAGTGTGTTAAGCAAATACCGCAAAAACGGATGGCTTGCCGACAATGAAGAAACATCACGCAACGGAAGAAGAGTGTTGTCAATTGTAGCCGAACAAAAACGTACGCTTAGAGGAATTGTACATGACTTATCAGCTACAGGTAAAACAGCATTCATAGAACCTGAAGAAGTAGTTGACATAAATACTTCCGTTTGGCAACTGGAGCAGGAGGAAAGGATGGAAATTGCAAGGATACTTCGCGAACTGACGAAATTTCTAAGACAATATCTTCCTTTGATTGAAGCCTATTTTTCAGCCATAGTTGAATTGGATACATGCAGAGCCAAGGCACTCTATGCACAGACAATCCATGCAGTGCTTCCAACTTTATCATCATCCATTTCTTTTAATCTCGTTAAGGCACAACATCCTTTGCTTTTCCTGCATAACAAAGCATTAAAGAAAATTACTGTTCCGTTTTCGCTGAGGCTCGATTCTCGTAATCATATTTTAGTCATCAGCGGACCTAATGCGGGTGGCAAAACAGTTTGCATGAAAACTGTAGGACTGCTACAGATGATGCTTCAGTCGGGTATGCTGGTGCCTGTGGCCGAAGGATCTCAGATGACAATATTTAATAAACTGTTTGTAGATATTGGCGACTCACAATCCATAGCGTATGAGCTTAGCACCTACAGTTCAAGGTTGCAAAACATGAAAGTTTTTCTCGAGCAGGCTGATGACAAAAGCCTCTTTCTGATTGACGAGTTTGGCAGTGGCACCGACCCTGACCTTGGAGGAGCACTTGCAGAAGCCTTGCTCGAAGAACTCAATGCGCGCAAGTCAACGGGTATCATCACCACACATTTTATGAATCTGAAAACACTTGCTGATAAAACTCCCGGATTGATCAATGGAAGTATGATGTTTGATTCTAAAAATCTGAAACCACTTTTTCAGTTGCAGGTAGGAAAACCAGGAAGCTCTTACACATTTGTGGTTGCAGCAAGGAGCGGATTGTCGCAGTCGCTCATCAGCAAAGCAAGAAATAAGGTGACACAAAATCATTTGGCATTAGAAAAATTGCTTACAAAACTTGAGAGAGATAAAAATCTTGTTCAGAAAAAGCTGAATGAACTTGAAGAAAAAGAAAAGAAATTGAAAAAGCTCATGCATACAAGTGAGAATCTGATAGTGGAGAATGAGAAAATAAAAGCTGCAATGGAAACATTTCTCAGAAAAGAAGAAGAGAAAATTGTTGCGCGTTACGAGAACAGGATGAAACGTGTGGCCAAAGATCTGAAAGAAGCCAAGAACAAGAAACAGGTGATTGATAAATTTCTGAATGAACTGGGACTTAAACGCGAGAAAAAACTGAAAGAGCCTGAACGCACCATCAACCCTGCAATAGTAGCCGGTTCGGAAGTGAAGTTATATAATGGAAAAGTAAAAGGCAAAGTTGAAAGTATTGACGGCAGCAATGCAACAGTTGTTTTTGGTATTTATAAAACCAAATGCAAACTGATAGACTTAGTGATGGCTGATGAGGAGAAAAAAGACAGGAAAACTCACTCCAAAGAATAAAATATTTAATCTTTCATCTCAGGGAGCCAGCATAGATTTATGCCATGCATTTCCCTCAAGATGATAAACTACTCTGTCGTGCAATCTGCTTTCTCGTCCCTGCCAGAATTCGAAGTAAACAGGCTTTAATACAAAGCCACCCCAATGTGGTGGGCGAGGCACAGTGCTCTTATATTTTTCTTTTAGAGCGGCATATTTTTCTTCCAACTCTTTGCGCGATGCAATTGTATGACTTTGGTCTGAAGCCCATGCACCAATCTGGCTGTCAACCGGTCGTGATGCAAAGTATTCATCCGAAACCTGATCGCTTACTTTACTTATATTTCCTTCCACACGAATTTGCTTTTCTAATTGTGGCCAGTAAAAATTAAGAGCTGCAAAAGGATTTTCCATTAACTGGCTGCCTTTGCGACTGTTGTAGTTGGTAAAAAAGGTGAATCCATCTTCATTGGCATCGCGCAACAAAACAATTCTACTTGAAGGGCGGCCATTCTTGTCGGCTGTTGCAAGATTCATTGCATTTACGTCAGGAATATGAGCAGAAACTGCTAACGAAAACCAATTTTCAAACTGATCAAATGGATTATCATTTGCAATGGAAATGTCAAATTTATCCTTTGCATAATCTTCTCTGACAGTATGTAACAACTCTTTTATCTTATTCATTTTTTATTTTTATTAAACCATTGACAAGTGTTGTAAGTTTTTCGAACAAATTCATCAATTATTTACCAAAATTAGCAAATACTCATGTTCATTAGTCAAAAATTATTCTGCATGGCATATTTTTAGCAACTCATTTAGTAAAAGAAAAAAATAAGAATAGAGTAACTTTTTGGACAGAGAACGTAAAATAATATAAACTTTTAAAATTTGGAACTATGGCACGCACTGAATTAAACGCAACAACCGGCTCGTTACTTATTTCCGAACCACAACTTAGCGATAACTTTTTTAAAAGATCTGTAATTCTGCTAAGCGAACACGATACCAAAGGAACGCTTGGGTTTATATTGAATAAAATTACAGATATAAAAATCAATGATGCCGTAGAAGATTTTCCTCAGTTCGATGCGCCTTTGTTTTTTGGCGGACCAGTTGATACCGACACTTTGTTTTATATACACACTGTAGGTGATTTATTGCCTGATTCCAAAGAAATTATTGATGGAGTTTATCTTGGTGGCGATTATGACAGATTGAAATTTTTGATTGATACAAAACAAATCAAACCCGGACAGATACGTTTTTATGCTGGTTATTCAGGATGGAGTCCACAACAGCTCGAAGAAGAACTCCAGGTGAATGCATGGATGCTTGGCACCGCCAATCAGCAATTTACATTTTACCCTGAGCCTGAAGTATTGTGGAGCCAGGTATTGCGCAGTATGAAAAACAAATATTCATTGCTTGCCAATTTCCCTGACGACCCAAACTTAAATTAGGTTTAGTTGTCAATCAGCCCGTCACGAATCACAACTTTGCGGTCGGCCATCTGAGCCAGTTCGTTGTTGTGTGTTACAATGACAACAGTTTTATTAAATTTATTTCTCAGGTCGAAAAACAGCTGATGCAGTTCACTTGCATTTGCTGAATCCAGATTACCTGAAGGTTCATCTGCCAGCAGAAGAGGAGGGTTGTTGATGAGTGCACGTGCAACTGCCACTCTTTGTTGTTCTCCTCCTGAAAGTTCAGAAGGTTTGTGATGTAAACGATGTTTTAAGTTCAGATATTCAAACCATTCTTTTGCTTTTTTTTGCGCCTCATCTTCTTTTACTCCCTGAATGAGTGCAGGAATGATGGTATTTTCAAGAGCAGTAAATTCGGGCAGCAGGTGATGGAACTGAAACACAAAACCAATATTTTTATTTCTGAAATCAGCCAGTTTTTTTTCAGGTAATTTCAAGACATTCTGATTCAGCAGCTGAACAGTACCGGAGTTGGGTTTGTCTATGGTGCCCATAATATGCAGCAAGGTAGATTTTCCTGCACCGGATGGACCCACTATAGCCACCACTTCACCTTCGGCAATGTTTAGCGTAATGCCTTTCAGCACCTGCAGCTCATCATACGACTTGCGTATGTTTTCAATGAATATACTCATGCCGCTAAAATACTAATACCTTCAATATTTTATCTTTGCCCGATAAGTTAAAACATTGGAAATATTACTCTCAACTCCTTACTGGTTTCTGATATTTTGTATTTTGACGGGGCTGGTATTCGCATGGCTGCTTTATGCCCGCACCTCTGAATGGGAAGAGGTGAGACCCTGGCTGAAGCGGCTGATGGCAGCAGTGCGGTTTATTTCAGTGTCGTTTCTCTGTTTTTTGTTGTTATCTCCGTTCGTCAAAACCAATTTTCGCGAAGTAGAAAAACCGGTTATTGCCATTGCTGTTGACAATTCAGAGTCTATGCGTATGGATTCTGCACATCATTCCACTGCAGAAATAGTTAAGGCGGTGAATGAACTTTCTGAAGAGTTGCAAAAAAATTATGATGTTAAATTATACACCTTCGGTTCGGAAACGCATGCAGGAAATGATTTGAATTTTTCTGAAAAATCAACGGATATTTCAGGAGCAATGGATTATATACAGTCGCTCTATGCCGGACGCAATTTGGGTTCCGTTATTCTGGTGTCAGATGGTATTTACAACTCAGGCAGTAATCCTGTTTATAAAGCTACGGAGCTTAAAGTGCCTGTAAATATTTTAGCTGTTGGCGACACTACTGTGCATCGTGATTTATCACTGGCAGGAATTTCTTATAACAAGACTGTAAACATTGGAAATAATTTTCCTCTCGAAATACGTGTTGCTGCAAAACAATCGGCAGGAGCATCATCAGTGTTGACTGTTTTCGAAAAAAATGAAGTGTTGTTTACAAAACCTTTAAGCATTACAGGAAATAATTTTTTTACAACAGTGCCTGTATTTCTGACAGCGAAAACAAAGGGTGTGCATAGTTACAAAATCAGTTTAAGCTCAATTGATGGAGAGAAAAATATTCAGAACAACAGTACTGAAATTTTTATTGAAGTTACTGACAGCAAACTGAAAGTCTTGCTCATTGCACAATCGCCACATCCTGATATTGCAGCCATACGAAGCATGCTCGATAAAACCAGCCAGTATCAGTTAACAGTAGCTTACGCTGATCAGTTTCAGGATAATCTTGCACTTTACAATCTGGTTATACTTCATCAGCTACCCTCTGTCAAATCATCTGAAATAATAAAAAAACTTCAGGTTGCACAATTGCCTTATCTGGTGGTTTTGGGTGCACAATCTTCAGTAGCCGAATTCAACAAGCTGGGTACAGGTGTGAGCATCAGTCAGCCCATTTCAAAGAACAGTGATGTTTATGCATCCGTCAATAGTGAGTTTTCTCTTTTTTCGGTGACGGATGATATGAAGAAGATGATTGCAACATTTCCGCCATTGAGTTCTCCGTTTGGCACTTATCGAGCAGATAAAGAAATTTACACCTTACTCACACAGCGTATTGGCGCAGTAGAAACCGGTCAGCCATTGTTATATTTTTCAAATGCAGACAACATTCGCAAAGCAGTGCTTGCAGGTGAAGGCATCTGGCGGTGGAGGCTCAATGAATATGCTCAGAAGGAATCAACCACAAACATGGATGAGCTTTTCGGAAAAATCATTCAATACCTTATTGTAAAAGAGAGCAAGGTTCCTTTCAGAGTGAGATATAAAAAATCTCTCAACGAAAATGAGCAGGCAATGTTTGATGCTGAATTGCTCAACCCTGCAGGCGAACTTACCAATGAGCCTGAAGTAAAAATGGTTATTACCAATGAAGCCGGTAAGGAATATAGTTTTATTTTTTCACGTGTTTCCAATACCTACCATCTTAATGCAGGTTATCTTTCACCCGGGAAGTACGGCTTTCGTGCAGAGGTAAAATCAGGAGACAAAGTTTATACAGAGAGGGGAGAGTTTGCAGTGAGCAAACTGATGCTGGAAACAACTGAAACTACTGCAGACTATGGATTGCTTTATTCCATTGCTTCGTCCACCAAGGGAGTAATGTCTTCAATACCGGATATAAGTCCACTGGTCAAAGCCATTCAGGCAGATGAATCGGTGAAACCTGTGTCTTATTATCACACTACACTTTCGGAATTACTCAATCTGAAATGGATAATGGTGATATTGCTTTTATTGCTGTCGCTTGAATGGTTTCTGCGTAAGCGCAGTGGCTCCTACTGATTATTTTTTCAGATGTTGCATGATGCTGTTCACATCAGCATCAACCCATACGGCTTCTGGATATTTTCTGAACCATGTGAGTTGCCGTTTGGCATAGTTGCGAGAGTTTTGCTTGATTTTCTCAACAGTGTTTTCATAGGAATTTTTATTGTCGAAATAATCAAAAAATTCTGAGTAGCCAACCGTTTGAAGTGCTTTCAGCGAGCGATGTGGCATTAATTGTTTTGCTTCTTCTTCGAGCCCCTGTTCAATCATATTATCCACTCGCTGGTTGATGTGTTCATAAAGCAGTTTACGTTCTTTCGAAACAATAAAAATATTGAAATCAAAGTCACGTTTCTTAGGTTTGTTTTGCTTGAGTGAAGGAAAAGTTTTGCCGGTAACATAAAAAACTTCGAGCGCACGCATCACTCTGCGTGGATTTTTCAAATCAATGGTTTTGTATGATTCGGCATCTACAAGTTTCAGTTTTGAAGTAAGTGACTCCAGTCCTGATTGCTCCAGTTCATCAGCTAATTTTTTTCGAATGTTGAGGTCTGCAACAGGAAGATCATCTACGCCAAATAAAACGGCATCCATGTATAATCCTGTTCCACCGGTAAAAATCAGTATATCATAATCACTGAAGAGAGAATTTATTTTTTCGAGAGCCTGCACTTCGTAAACCCCTGCATTCATTTCGTCATGAATGGAGTGCGACTGAATGAAATGATGTTTTACCTCTGAAAGTTCGGCTGCTGATGGTACGGCAGTTCCGATGTGCATTTCACGATATAATTGCCGTGAATCGAATGAAACAATTTCTGTTTTCAGTTTTTGAGCAAGCTGAACAGCCAGATTTGTTTTTCCGGCTGCTGTAGGCCCTGCTATTACAATGAGTTTTTTGTTATTACGCACACTCAAAGTTACACAAATGTAGCGATGCTACACTGTCAGAATGGAATGGTGATTGTGCCTTTTGATTCGAGAGGACATTTAGGACAGTTGTCGAACAAAACACTTTCGGCAGCCTGTTTGGCTTTGGTAAGAAGGTAGTTGCTTGTGGTGGTAGTGCCTTCAGCTCCCGGAGTTGCTTTGGTTACGTGACCATATTTGTCAATAGTAATTTCAACAACTACAATGCCTTTTTCCATTGTAAGGTTTTCAATTTTTGGTTGCTTGGTAAGTGTGCGCCCTGCCATTTCATATTTCACGCCTCTCACTTCAGTATTTTTTATCTCTGAATCCTGCACCTTCATTTCATTAGAAGCATCTGAAAAAGAAATACTGCTTACCTCGTTCAGAGGGAAACTCATCACATTTCCTTTGAATTTAAAACTCACTTTATTATCCACCACCTGTTGCAAGGTGCCATTCATTTTTTCGCCACTCTTTAAAATTAAAGTATGCTGTGCAGAAAGTTGCATCACACCAAGGAAAAATATTCCGCTAAGAATTATTTTTTTCATCATTCGAGAATTTAATATTATTTTTTCAAAAGTAATTTTTTTACATCTCCTGTCAAATGAGGTTTTTATAAATAATACCACCATTTTTTCAACATTATCAACATTAATAAACCATTTGCTCCTGTATCATTAACTTTGCGCACATCAAAATATTACATCGTAAATGAAATTAGTAAGCATATTAAAAGGTGATAACACCAAACTGGGAATAATTGTAAGTGAAAAGGTATATGATTTAAGCGAAGCGGCAGAGGCAGCAGGGATTCAAAATTTTCCTGATACCATGGCAGCATTTCTCAAAGAATTTGAATCCAATATGAAAACTGCAACACTACTGCAGCAACAAATTTCAGAGGGAAAACTAAAGGTAAATGGCAATGCTCTCAGCAGCACTTCTCTTGCAGCACCGGTGCCTCATCCTACTTCATGTCGCGATGGTTATGCATTCAGGCAACATGTAGCTGCAGCAAGACGCAACCGCAGAGTGGAGATGATACCGGAGTTTGATGAGTATCCTATTTTTTATTTCACCAACCACAATGCTATACAGGGTCCTGGTGATATTTTTTGCATGCCCGATCATTTTGAAAAACTGGATTTTGAACTGGAAGTGGCAGTGGTAATTGGTAAGAAGGGAATAAACATTAAGGCAGCAGATGCTGATAAATATATAGCTGGGTATATGATCATGAATGATATGAGTGCGCGCACATTGCAGATGGAAGAAATGAAGCTGAATCTGGGACCTGCTAAAGGAAAAGATTTTTCTACCGTTATCGGTCCGTATCTGGTAACACCTGATGAGTTGGAACCATATAAAATTGCTCCCAAGGCCAACCATACAGGAAACAATTATAACCTGAAGATGACATGTAAAGTAAACGGAGTGCAGGTGTCAGAGGGAAATATGGGTGATATGGACTGGACATTTGCTGAAATTATCGAACGCTGCGCGTATGGAGTAAATATATTACCCGGGGATGTGATTGGCAGCGGCACCGTGGGCACGGGTTGTTTTTTGGAGCTTAACGGAACCGGGCTTTTGAATAATCCTGATTATAAACCACAGTGGCTAAAAGATGGAGATGTGGTAGAAATGGAAATTACAGGATTGGGAGTTCTGAAAAATACAATCAGAAAAGTGCAATCAGATTTTTCAATATTGAAATTGAAGAAGAAGGTGAGTTAAATTAACACTCATAACGCAATTCCAATAAGGCTCAATTTTAAAAAGGATTTTTAAACGGAATAGATTAACATAATTTCACGTTTATGCCCAATTCACATCTGTTGTTTTCCTATGGCACTTTGCAGCTTGAAAGTGTTCAGATGGCTAACTATGGCCGGCTCCTTAAAGGCTCGAAAGATAAACTTGCAGGATATAAAATTGAACGACTAAAGATTACTGATGCAACTGTGCTCGCTAAGAGTAATGCTGATGACCATCCGATAGCTGTTAAGTCAAATGATAAAAATGACGTGATTGAAGGAATGATCTTTGAAATAACTGAACAAGAACTTCAGGAAACTGATAAGTATGAAGTTAGCGACTATCAAAGAGTGCTCGAAACTTTTGAATCAGGAAGAAAGGCCTGGATATATATAGCTAAGAAATAAAAAAGCCGGCTTAAGCCGGCTTTAAAATTAATTACCCAATTCACTCATAAACTTCACCCGCATGAGTCGTATTTCTTCGAGTGTGTAGTCGTTTTCGCCAAGCTCAATCAATGCATCTTCGGCACTGTCAGACTCCGCAGTTCTGAAAAAGTCGAACACCTCTTTCTGACGGTCGCTGTCAATTACTTCGTTGATGTAATAATTCAAATCAATTTTAGTTCCTGATGCAACTATACTTTCCAACTCGGTGATTAAATCTGCCAGGGGGATAGCTTTGGCTTCAGCCATGTCATCAAGAGAAATTTTTCTGTCAATATTCTGAATGAGATAAACCTTTAAACCTGATTTGTTGACTACTGATTTGACAATAAAGTCCTGTGGTCTTTCAATTTCATTTTCTTCCACGTATTTTTTTATCAAATCAATAAAAGGTTTGCCGTATTTGGCAGCCTTACCTGCACCCACACCGGTGATGTTTTTCATCTCTTCCATGTTGATGGGATACTGTATAGCCATCTCTTCGAGTGAAGGCTCCTGGAAAATAACAAACGGAGGAAGATTTTTTTGTTTGGCTATCTGCTTGCACAAATCTTTAAGCATGGCAAAAAGAGTTTCGTCAGCAGCAGCGCCACCACCACCGCCATCCGGCTCGTCATCATCATCGCTGTCGGCATTTTCGTAAGTATGATCCTGAGTTACTTTAAAGCTGTGAGGTTTTTCAATAAATGCTTTTCCTTCTTCAGTAAGCTTAAGCAAGCCATAATTATCCACATCTTTAAACATCAACCCTGCTAACAATGCCTGACGGATAACGGCCATCCAGAATTTTGCATCCTGATCCATTCCTTCGCCAAACATGTCAAGTTTGTTGTGCTGATAATCTTTAATGGCTTTATCATCTTTTCCGATAAGCACATTAATTATATGTTCTGCTGCAAATTTTTCTTTTACTGCCAAAACAGTTTCAAGTACAAGTTGCACTTCATCCTGTGCTTCTATTTGTGTTTTAGGATGCAGACAGTTATCGCAATTACCACAGTTTTCTTCTTCGTAACGTTCGCCAAAATAGTGGAGCAGATATTTTCTGCGGCACACCGAAGTTTCGGCAAACGAAACTGTTTCGAGAAGCATCTGTTTACCTATTTCCTGCTCGGCAACAGGTTTTCCTTTCATAAATTTTTCGAGCTTCTCAATATCTTTATACGAATAGAAAGTTATACAACGACCTTCACGGCCATCACGACCTGAACGTCCGGTTTCCTGATAGTAACCCTCAAGCGATTTAGGAATGTCGTGGTGTATCACAAAACGCACATCGGGTTTGTCAATGCCCATACCAAAAGCAATGGTAGCAACAATGACATCAATTTTTTCCATCAGAAATTTATCCTGAGTTTCTGCACGTACGGCAGCATCCAGTCCTGCATGATAGGGAAGAGCTTTAATGCCGTTTACATTTAGCGTACTGGCAACTTCTTCCACTTTTTTGCGGCTGAGGCAATAGATGATTCCTGATTTTCCGGAATGATTTTTTACAAACTTGATAATTTCTTTCAGTACCTCAACTTTAGGACGTACTTCATAATAAAGATTAGGACGGTTGAATGATGCCTTAAATAATTTGGCATCCATCATTCCGAGGTTCTTCTGTATGTCGAGCGAAACTTTTTCAGTGGCAGTAGCAGTGAGTGCAATTACAGGAATATTTCCTAATGCTTCCACTATTGGGCGTAAACGTCTGTATTCAGGTCTGAAATCGTGCCCCCATTCTGAAATACAGTGCGCCTCGTCAATTGCCAGGAACGAAACTTTTATTTCTTTAAAAAAGGCAACATTCTCTTCTTTGGTGAGAGATTCAGGGGCTACATACAATAATTTAGTTTTACCTGATTTAATATCTTTTTTTACCTGAGCAATTTCAGTTTTGTTAAGTGATGAATTTAAAAAGTGAGCTACTGCTTCATCTGTATTAAATCCTCTAAGAGCATCAACCTGATTTTTCATCAGAGCAATAAGCGGAGATACTACAATTGCTGTTCCCTCCATCATAAGTGCAGGCAACTGGTAACACATGGACTTGCCACCACCGGTAGGCATAATCACAAATGTGTTTTCACCCTTAAGTACGGTTTGAATAATTTCTTCCTGATCGCCTTTAAAACTATCAAAACCGAAATACTTATACAAGGCGTCTTTCAACCGTAAGTCGGTAGGCTTTTTTGTAACAAGAGCATTCTTGAGCTTTTTCTCCGTAGGAGCAACTTTTTTCTTCTCTTCAGCACCATTCCTGGAGGCTTTTGCGGCAGGCTTAGTTTTGGTTTCTGTCTTTTTCGACTTTCCTGCTTTCTTTTTCTTTGCTTCTGCTAACATTTTATATGATAAAAACTTTAAAAATTTCAGTTAACTAAAATAGGTATTTTTGCCCAATTCAAATATGGTAATTTTTTTTCAAATTTAATACAGAAATAATTCACTTTGAAATCAGCGCAAAAAATTATTAAACTGGCTAAAAATACGCTTGATATTGAATCATCCGCTATAGCCGGACTAAAAAATCAGATAACAGGCGATTTTTTTGAGACTGTAAAATTAGTGTTTTTTTCGAAAGGAAGGGTAGTGTGTACGGGAATTGGCAAAAGTGCAATCATCGCCCAGAAGATAACTGCTACTTTTAACAGTACAGGTACACCGGCTGTGTATATGCACGCTGCCGATGCCATACATGGCGATTTGGGTATTATTCAAAAAGATGATGTGGTGATATGTATTTCTAAAAGTGGAAATACTCCTGAAATAAAGGTGCTTGCTCCTTTGTTAAAAGCGGCCGGTAATAAACTTGTTGCCATAGTTGGTGATACAAAATCATTTCTGGCAGCACATGCCGATTATATACTGAACACTACAGTAGAGAAAGAAGCTTGCCCTCATAATCTTGCACCTACCAGCAGCTCCACTGCACAACTGGCCATGGGCGATGCACTTGCAGTTTGTTTGTTGGAATACCGAGGTTTTACCAAGCAGGATTTCGCACGATATCATCCTGGAGGTTCGCTCGGAAAAAGATTGTATCTGAAAATAGCAGATGTATATGTGAATAATACAAAGCCTGAAGTTAAACTTACAGATTCTGTCAAAGAAATAATTCTGACAATTTCAGCTAACAGATTGGGAGCTACTGCCGTAGTTGAAAAAGGCAAACTCAAAGGAATTATAACTGATGGTGATTTGAGAAGAATGCTTGAAAAGAAGGGAATTGACAATCATGTGAAAGCTAAAGACATCATGAGCAAAACGCCAAAGACTGTTTCACCCGAAACGATGGCAGTGGATGCATTTCACATGATGAAGTCCAATAATATTACTCAGGTAATTGTGGCTGAAAAAGGAAAGTATCTTGGTTTTGTGCATCTTCACGACTTGCTGAAAGAAGGAATATTTTAATCAGAAAATCAACAGAAGGTGAAGTTTTTCAGAAAAAGCCCGGACCCTAATTCAGAGATGAATTTTCTTGATCATCTGGAGGCTTTGCGCTGGCATTTAGTAAGGGGAACACTGGTGATTTTTGTTTTTGCTGTAGCTGCTTTTATTTATAAAGAGATTCTTTTTGATGTGATTATTTTCGGACCTAAACAACCTGATTTTATTACCTATCGCATCCTGTGTAAACTTTCCGAAAAACTTTCCATTGACATGTGTATTACTGATATCCCATTTACTCTTATCAACACTACCATGGCAGGACAGTTTACTACCCACATGGTAGCTGCAGGAGTGGCAGGTCTCATTCTCGGTTTTCCATATTTGTTGTGGGAAATATGGCGATTTGTTAAGCCCGCTCTAACCGATAAAGAAAGAGGATATACCAGAGGGATTGTTTTATCAGCATCTCTTTTATTTTTCTGCGGAGTGGCATTTGGATATTTTATTCTTTCACCGTTGTCAATAAATTTTCTGGGAAGTTATCAGGTGAGTGAAGAAGTTAAAAATGCAATCACTATTGATTCTTATATCAGTATTGTTACACTTATGACAATTGCTTGCGGAGTAGTTTTTGAGTTACCGATACTTGTATTCTTCCTTACCAAGATTGGAATCATAACTCCAAAGTTTATGCGTACCTACCGCAAGCATGCATTTATTGTCAACCTGATAATTGCGGCACTTATAACACCTTCACCGGATGTCACCAGTCAAATACTGGTAGCGATACCTTTGTTCTTACTCTATGAG
Organism: Bacteroidota bacterium; assembly: GCA_019136655.1. Classification (GTDB taxonomy): domain Bacteria; phylum Bacteroidota; class Bacteroidia; order AKYH767-A; family OLB10; genus OLB10. Next base: position 9,013 of record JAGVTU010000024.1, on the reverse strand, counting down.
TTTAGCATATTTGTGTCGGTGGTTGTGGCAAAAAAAGAAGAGAAATTAAAATCAGAATAAAAAACATGAGTAATCCGGTTGAAGAATTTAATGCCTATCGCGAGCGAATGAATAAACGCATTCTCGACTCTGACAATCTGGTACTGAAGCGTCTGTTTAATCTCGACACCAATACTTATACTGATGGAGCACTTTCTGCACAGACCAAGGAATTACTGGGTTTGGTAGCCAGCATGGTGTTGCGCTGCGATGATTGCATACGTTATCATCTTATTCAATGTAAAAGCAGTGGAATAACCACTGAGCAGATTTACGAAGTTTTTGCAGTTGCCAACATAGTAGGAGGTACCATCGTAATACCTCACACACGCAGAGCTGCTGAGTTTTGGGATGAAATAAAGTAATGCTGAATTTGCTGTTTATTTTTTCTCTTTTCTTTCTTTCTGACGGAAGTATTTTCTGAACAGGAAATTTTTCTGCAATGCTTTTAAGTCTTCTTCCAGTGTATAAGAACTTACTTTCAGTTGTTGCATTACTTCCTGTAAATTATTTTTCATTACCGTATCGGTTAAAACAGCATGTACGGTTCCGTTTTCATTGTTCAGTTTGTTTGCAAATACATTTATTTTGTCAACAGCTGTATTCAGTGTGTCAGAAAAAATCTGCAGGTTGCTTACCAGTAGGTCAACTTTACGTGCAGCAGCAGTGTCAGAAATAAGTTTTCCAAGAACACCTTCTCCTTTATCAACTTCGCTGAGCAGCTGATTAAGTTTATGAGTGACTGCATTGGCATTGTCTGAAGCTTCGCGAATGGACTGAACAGCCTGCCGTAAATTTTCAGTGACATTGGTATCAGAAATAAGGCTGAACAGATTATCATTTTTATCAAGCCTGCCGGTTAATTTCTTCAGGTCAGTTGTAATATCAAATAAATTATCATTGGTTTGACTGAGGGTGCGAATCATTTCATCACTTTCAACAGGCCGGACAGACATGAGTATATCACCGGCTTTAATAGGATCGGCAGGTTCGGAAATAGAATTAATGCTGACTAATTTATTTCCCATCAATCCATCGGTACCAATACTGGCTATTGCATTTTTTTTGATATACGGAATCATTTTCTTTTCAATCACCATCTTCACAATGATGGTATTGTCATTTTGGAATTCAACTTTCTTGACTGTGCCAATATCAATACCTCCGTATCTGACATTGTTGCCGGGCATCAGTCCGTTTACATTATAAAAGATGGCACTTATCTCAATTGTATTGCCGAAGACATTTCTTTTACTGCCTATCATATAGAGTGCAATTATCAGCACCAGCACTCCGGCTAATACAAATGCGCCCAATTTTACATTGTTCATTTTGTTATCACTCATGTTGCAAATTCAAAAAATTGTTGAACATTTTTATCGGTAGAATTCTTTAATTCCTCATAGGTGCCTGTTGCATAATTGGTGCCATCGTATAATACAATTATTTTATTGGCAGTAAGTTTTGCCACAGTCATATCATGCGAAATCATGATGGATGAAATATGATATTTTTTCTGAAGGTCGAGCATCAGTTGCACAATTTCTCTTCCTGTGATAGGATCAAGCCCTGTTGTAGGTTCATCATAAAGCACCAGTTCGGGCTTCATTATGAGTGTGCGTGCAATGGCTACACGCTTGCGCATACCACCTGAAAGTTCTGCGGGCATCATTTCTTTGGTGTGTGACAATCCGACATTTTCAAGAGCTTCGTCAACCAACTGTTCTTCTTCATCGCGACTGATATCCATCCAGTGTCTTCGCATCGGAAACAAAAGATTCTCACGTACAGTCATCGAATCATATAATGCACTGTTCTGAAATAAAAATCCTATTCTTACTCTTAAGCGATCCATTTCATCCTGATTCAGGCTCTGCATATCGGTTCCGAAAACACGGATGGTTCCTTTATCGGGTTTCAGCAATCCTACTACACATTTTATTAATACAGATTTTCCTGATCCAGACTTACCGATGACTACAATGTTTTCTCCTCTCAGTAATTCAAGATTAAAATCAACAAGGATATGTTTGCTGCCAAATGATTTATGCAGACCACTAATTTTCAACACTACATTTTCGAAATCTTTCATGCGTTTAGTCCTAACATATCCGTAATCTGAACGGCTATTAAATCCATAACAAATACAATAAGTGATGCAACTACAACTGCTGAGTTGGCTGCGTGACCCACTCCTTCAGTTCCTTTTTGTGAGTTATATCCCTTGTAACACCCAATAATACCAATAGCAAATCCGAAGAAAACTGATTTGATAACGGAAGGAATGAAATCGCTGAATTTTAAAGAGCGGAATACTTTATTAAAAAACAAATCCCAGCTGACTACATCTTTCAGATTGACACCAATGTAACATGCATAGATGGCAATAAAATCTGCCAGTAATACCAGTATTGGCAACATCAGTGATATGCTGAACACACGCGTTACAACAAGATATTTAAACGGATTGGTTCCTGAAACTTCCATAGCATCTATTTGTTCTGTCACACGCATGGAGCCTAACTCTGCACCAATGCTTGATCCAATTTTTCCTGCACAGATTAAAGCAGTAATTACCGGGCCGATTTCTCTAACAATAGAGATAGCCACCATAGCCGGTAGCCAGGAAGTAGCACCAAATTCAGCGAGAGTTGGTCGCGACTGAACAGTAAGCACAAGCCCCATAATAAAAGCAGTTATGCCAACAAGTGGCAATGATTTATAGCCATTGATATAGGATTGCCGAAGAAATTCGTGCCATTCGTACCTGGGACGGAAGCCTTCTTTAAAAAAACGAATAGTAAATGACATTACCTTACCGGTTTCATCTAAAAAATCATTTATTTCTTTCGATAATTTCATCTCTTCCTGTTTCAGCTCAACAAAAAGCAATGATAATAAAAATAATGCTTGGAGTATGTTTTTATATATTCAAAACATTATAAATAAGAGGTAGTTTTTATTCTTATTATAAGAATTTGTTTGTGCTTACAAAGAACATTTACTTTTGTATCAATGAGCGACCAGTCATACATAAAAGGTTTTTCTGCATATATTAAATTAGAGCGTTCACTGTCGGCAAACTCCAACGAAGCTTATGTGCATGATGTGGACTTACTCAGCCGGTATCTTGAGCAGAACAACGTTGCCAAAGGTTTGCTGTCAGTTACATTGGAAGATTTGCAGGGATTTATTCAATGGGTGAATGAAACAGGATTAAGTGCGCGCACACAGGCAAGAGTAATTTCAGGAATTAAAGCGTTTTATAAGTATCTGTTGTTGGAAAATACCATAAACGATGACCCAACAACATTACTTGAAACACCAAAGCTCGGTCGTAAACTGCCTTCCTTTCTTACCATTGAAGAAGTGGATGCACTGCTGGGTGCAATAGATTTAAGTCTTCCTGAAGGACAGCGTAACCGTGCCATGCTCGAAACTTTATACAGTTCGGGTTTGCGCGTAAGTGAGCTTGTTACACTTCGTAAATCGGATACATATTCTGATATTGGATTTCTGAAAATAACCGGTAAAGGAAATAAGGAGCGATTGGTTCCGTTAGGAAGCTCTGCCAATAAACATATTGAATTGTATGAAACTTCTTATCGCAATCATCTGAAAATAAAACCGGGTAATGAAGATATTTTATTTCTGAACAGGAGAGGTGCTAAGCTGACAAGAGTAATGGTGTTTACCATCATCAAACAATTAGCTGAAAAAATTCAGTTAAAAAAACAAATCAGTCCGCATACGTTCAGACACAGTTTTGCCACACATCTCATTGAAGGAGGTGCCGACCTGCGTGCAGTGCAGGAAATGCTCGGACATGAAAGCATTACCACTACAGAAATATATACTCACCTCGACAGAGATTATCTTCGTCAGGAAATTATGAAACACCATCCGAGAGCATGACAGGAAATAAAGTGCTGGCAGTAGCCGGAGGTGGTGCAGCAGGATTTTTCGGAGCCATTAATGCAGCAGCGTTATGTCCGGAGTTGAAAGTTATTATTCTGGAGAAAACACATAAGTTGCTTTCAAAAGTGCGTGTTTCAGGAGGAGGAAGATGTAATGTAACACATGCCTGTTACGACAATAAATTATTGTCAGAAAACTATCCGCGAGGCAGAAGGGAATTGCGCAGTGTATTGCAGAATTTTGGACCACAGCAAATGACGGAGTGGTTTGCACAGCGAAATATCAAACTTAAAACAGAGGAAGATGGACGAATGTTTCCTTCAACCAACACCAGTGAAACAATCATACAGTGTTACCTCAGCGAAGCTGAAAAATATAATGTGGAAATACGAACCGGTGTTGGAATTTCATCCTTTGAAAAACATGATAAATTTGTTTTGTCGCTGACGGATAAAACAACACTGACCTGCGATTATTTACTGATAACAACAGGAGGAAGTGCCGCACCGAAAAATTATGAATGGATTACCCAAAGTTGTAGCCATAAAATTATAGCACCTTTGCCGTCACTCTTTACTTTTAATATTCCTGATTCACCACTGAAAGGACTTGAAGGTGTTTCTGTAACTCATGCAAAAGTGAGCTTAAGCGGAATTAAGCAAATCGCAACAGGCCCAGTACTGATTACGCATTGGGGAGTGAGTGGTCCTGCCGTAATAAGGCTTTCAGCATTGGCTGCACGTGAGCTTTTTGAGCTTGGTTATAATTGTGTAGTACGAATAAATTTTTTCCCTGAAGAAAATGCTGAAACATTAAAACAAAAATTCATCAGTGAGCGTACTCACTCGCCACAACTGACAGTTCAGCAACTGTTGCATTCGCTTCCGCAACGGCTGCGTCAACGTATTTGTGACCTGGTGAACATCAAACTGCATAATTCATTGGGAAATGTTTCAAACTCACAGATAAATGTATTGGCAAATAAACTAACGTCTTTTGAGTTACTGATGAAAGGAAAAACCACTTTCAAAGAAGAGTTTGTTACCAGTGGAGGAGTGTCGTTAAAGGAGGTAAATATGCAAAACATGGAAAGCAAACTTGTAAATAATCTCTTCTTCGCAGGAGAAGTTTTGGATATAGACGGCATTACCGGTGGATTTAATTTTCAGGCTGCGTGGTCAACAGCAATGGCAGCAGCGCAAACCATTGCAATACGTTGCAGTAAGAAGTTGTAATTTAGCCGGCATGTCAGCAAAAGTATTCCTTTACTCAGTATTATTTGTATCAGTAGCTTGTGGCAATGACAAGCAAACACAGCAACAGGCAGAGCCTAGCCGTCAGCAGATAAAAGAACAAATGGTGAGGGTGAATAAGGTTCAGACTTATAATGAAGAAAGCCAGATTCAGGATTTTCTCGAAAGATATAAGTATCCTGTTAAAACTACAGATACAGGGTTGAGGTATTATATTTATAAAAAAACTGAAGGAGTACAACCCGGGGAACACAGCATCGTGAAAATTGATTACACGGTAAAATTACTTGACGGAACAGTTTGTTATTCGTCTGACAGTACAGGAGTATTGGAATTTCAAATAGGTAAGACAGATTTGCCTGTAGGTTTGCAGGAAGGAATGCAGTTAATGAGAACTGGTGAGCAAGCTATCTTTATAACACCATCTAAATTAGGTTATGGTCTTACAGGTGATGGTGCAGAAATTCCGCCCAATGCAGTGCTTTTTTATAATGTTAAATTGCTTGCAGTAGTAAAAAAATAATATCAGAAATGAAGAGATTTTTCAGAGGTACAGTATTAATTTTAATTTTTGTTGCAGGCTGTAAGCCTGGATTTCAGGAAACTCCTTCAGGGTTTAGTTATTTATTTGTTCAGGAAAATAAAAATGGAACAAAGGCCAAGCCCGGAGATATACTTAATCTGCGTATGACTTACCACACCGATAAAGATTGTTTGTTGTTTGATTCAAGAATGATTTCTGATACATTCAGACTTATACTTAAAAAACCACAATATAAAGGAGATATTAATGAAGCATTTGCAATGCTTAAAACAGGTGACAGTGCGCGGTTTAAACTCCATGCTGAAAATTTTTATATTAATACTTTGAAGCAACCAATGCCGGACTATCTGACAAAAGAATCTCAAATAATTTTTGATGTCAGGCTTTTAAGAATTACGCAATTGAAAGAATATGAAAAAGAGTTATCTGATGCCAGAAAATTAAGGGTAGAACAGGAAGCACAGGCAATAAAAGACTATATAAATCAGCATAGACTAAAAGGTGATTTTCTTTATACAGGTACATTTTTTTCCGAGCAATTGAAGGGTAAGGGAGTGCAGGCTAATTATGAAGATGAAGTTTTAGTATATTACAGTGGATATTTTTTAGATGGTCGTCCTGTTGACAGCAATGTGGGTAAGAAGCCTTTGCAATGCAAAGTGGGTAGTAAAGGATTAATTGACGGATGGAATGAAGCATTGCAACGCATGAATGAAGGAGGTAAAGTAACAGTAGTATTACCTTCATCAACCGCCTATGGTGAGGAAGGTTATGGCCCTGTGCCGCCTTTTACTCCACTTATGTTTGAAATTGAATTGGTTAAAGTGTTGAAAAGTAGATAGACATATTTGGCAGAATAATCTTAGCTTTGTTAGCAATAAAAGAAAACTAAGATATTCAAAACATGAAAAAAAATTTACTTCTCTCAGTGTTATTTTTGTTTGTTTCACTGAAAGTTACTGCGCAAACACTACCCCCGTTGTTTCTTGATCAGTTAGTAAGTTCAGGATGGAATGATGTAGAAGGCTTTGCTACCGATTCAACCGGACAGAATTATGTTTGGGAAAAAGCAGGTGTTGTGTGGGTGGTTGATACCAATGGAAATAAGCTCGCACAGCCACTTATTGATATCAGCGAAGAAGTAGGAAACTGGCGTGATCACGGATTAAATGGTTTTGCACTCGACCCTCATTTCAGAAGCAATGGATATTTTTATCTTTATTATGTGGTGGATTTGCACTATTTGCTTTACTATGGTACGCCTTTTTATAATCCAAGTTCAAATCAGTATAATGCTGCTACCATTGCAAGAGTCACAAGATATACTGCTAATTCGGCTACAAACTTTGCTACTACTATTCCCGGAAGTAGACTAATATTACTGGGAGAGTCTGCAAAAACTGGAATTCCAGTATTGTATGATACTCACAGTGCAGGGTCTTTAGTTTTTGCCACTGACGGAACATTATTTGTTTCTGCAGGTGATGGAGCTTCGCCTGCAACTGCCGACAGTGGGAGGATTGCTCCGGCATTGAGTTACTGGTCACAAGCACTTGCCGACAGTATCATTACACCCGAAGAGAATGTGGGTGCTTACCGCTCACAGATGATACAATCACACAATGGTAAACTATTAAGACTTGATCCTGCTACAGGTGATGGAATGCCTACTAATCCTTTTTATGATGCTTCAAATCCTCGCTCTCCTCAATCAAGAGTATGGGCACTTGGTTTAAGAAACCCTTTCCGAATCACTTTAAAACCAGGGACAGGTGAGTCAGATCCTTCAGCAGGGAATCCTGGCACTTTTTATATTGGTGATGTTGGTTGGCAGTTTTGGGAAGATATTAATGTGTGCAATACACCGGGTATGAATTTCGGTTGGCCCGTTTATCAGGGCTTTGATTTAGACCCGAATTATTTTGCAGCTAAACAATATAATTTTTATGCTCCTAATCCACTTTATGGAGTTGGCGGCTGCACGCAAGCTTATTTTACTTTTCATGATTTAATTCAGAATCCAACTAAAAACGGAATTGTACCTTTTGATAATCCATGTAATAATTCAATATCAATTCCATCATCTGTTCTGACATTTGTGCATGCACGACCTGTAATTGATTATTTTCATGGAATTGAAGCAAGGACAGGAATATTTGTTGGAAACAACGCATCGCAAATTGATATTAGTGATGCTTTATCCCCTGTGGATGGTATTGCATTTGGTGGTTACTCTTCAGTGAGTGGCCTGTTTTATCAGGGAAATAAGTTTCCCGTTGAAATGCAGGGAAGTTATTTTCATGGTGATTATGCTGGTGAGTGGATTAAGCGTTTTGATTTTAACAGTAATGATACTGCAACACTCGTAAGAAATTTTGGTGACGGAATGGGTGCAGTGGTATTTATGAAAGAGAATGACGAAGATGGATGTATTTATTATGTGCGTTATCCTGACCAGATTCGGAAAATTTGTTATAGCGTATATGTCAACAATATACCATATGCAGTAGCATTGTCTGATACTAACTATGGCGCTTCTCCTCTGACAGTACAGTTTGATGGTAGCCAATCATACGATCCGGATGGTGATCCATTAACATATTCATGGGATTTTGGTGATGGTTTTACCTCTACGTTAATAAGCCCTCAGCATACATATATTGTTCCCGGTGGTGTAGTTCAAAGTTATTGGGCTGTTCTTACTGTGACTGATACTGCAGGTAACAGTGCTAAAGACTCTGTGTTGATTTCCATTAATAATACACCTCCTGTTGTAAACATCACCAGTTTCAACGATGGAGATTTGTATTCTATGCTTCAAAGTACAATTCTTCCGTTACAGGCAAACGTTACGGATACTGAACATGGTCCATCACAGTTGTATTACTCATGGAATGTTTATTTTCATCACAACCAACATAACCACCCTGAACCTGCAGACACTAATAAAGTTACTACGGCAACGCTGTTACCGGTGGGCTGTGATGGTGAAATATATTATTACCGTATCAGATTAACAGTAACGGATGATGGAGGGCTCAGTGGTTATGATGAAAAAAGTGTCTATCCTAATTGTGGAACTGATTGCAATGGAGATTTTAATGGTACTGCATTCATAGACAGTTGCGGTACCTGCGTTGGTGGAAACACCGGTCTCACTGCATGTACGCAGGATTGTAATGGAGTATGGGGCGGAACAGCATTTATAGATTCTTGTAACACTTGTGTTGGAGGTAACACCGGTCTCACTGCATGTACG